>CANGIY010000012.1 GCA_947454235.1 Chitinophagaceae bacterium | reverse complement strand
TGTGGAGCCGGCGGGAGTCGAACCCGCGTCCAAACATATGCCCAATAGGCTTTCTACATGTTTATTCCTGCATTAATTGTCGGGTGTGGAACGGGGCGGGACAAACCAACCAACACCGTATCTGCTTCATTTTTCGTCAGGTGGGCACAGCGATCACCTGCTTATCCTGCTATTGTTCGATTCGGCGGCGGGGACGGCAACAGGTGGCCTTCCCGGCGGCTATAAAGGTTGTCTAATCTCTGATTAGGCAGCCATGGCGTAAGAATATTCGCCTGTTATAGTTTGAGTATTCTGATTTAAGTGCTAATTACACAACGCACTACATGCTTACATACCCTGCCCTATGCTGTCAAAACCGGTCGGCCCCGGTACCGCATTGCAAGTGTGCAAATGTACTGTATTTAACGATTGGATTCTTGCTTTCTCAGTGCTTCCATCATGCTCATTTCCTTGGCCTTGGCTAAAAAGTCAGACGCAAAAATGAATGAATTGAGCTTTTCGTCTTTACTGAAGATGATATCTTTATTGCTGCCCTCCCACTGTTTCAAGCCCTGATACATGTACACAATATGATCGCCGCTTTCCATTACGGTATTCATGTCGTGGGTATTTATAACGGTGGTAATGTTGAAGTCGGTGGTTATCTCTTTTACCAGTTTGTCGATTACCAGCGAGGTTTGTGGGTCAAGTCCCGAGTTAGGCTCATCGCAAAACAGGTACTTTGGGTTTTGGACAATGGCTCGCGCTAACGCCACACGCTTTTTCATGCCTCCGCTCAGCTCGGCAGGGTACTTGCGGTTGGCGTCAACAAGGTTCACTCGATCCAGTACTTCGTTCACCCGTTTTTTCTTGACAGCGTAACTATCAGTGGTAAACATATCGAGTGGGAACATCACATTTGCCTCTACCGATTTACTATCAAACAACGCGCTGCCCTGAAACAACATACCAATAGACATGCGCAGGCTCTTGAGCTCGCGCTCGTTCATGCGGGTTAGGTCGGCACCCTCATAGAGCACCTGCCCCGAATCGACCGGGTACAGCCCAATCATGATTTTCATGAGTACCGTCTTTCCGCTACCGCTGGAACCAATAATGAGGTTGGTTTTACCGGCTTCCATATTCGCGGAAACATCCTGTAACACCACTTTGTCACCAAAACTTTTGCGGACATTTTTTACTTCAATCATCTGGTACTTAATTGGCGGTAGTTAAATCTTGTGTGTTAGAACGCACTATCATTAAGTTCTCGTTGTTAAACCGATGAACATAAAGACTATCTAGTATGTTGAATTCGGGGGACAGTGACCCCCGAATTTGGTTGGAAGTTATTTCTATGTGTTGTGCTACGGAAATGGAGGGTAATAAAGCTCTGGTCTGGCTATCGGAAACTATTACTTTAGCCATAAAAGGGTAGGTAAGGTAAAACTGACGACACCTGCGCAATTCACGCTCATCGCAATTTGCTATGTTCTGACCTCGCATTTCTTTTGCAAAAAATGCGAGGAGTCCTTTCCCATATTCTGCCCGATCTTTCCCGTTTTGCTCAAACTCAAAAATATAGTAGCCAAAATACCAGTTCCTCAAAGTAAGTGACATGTTTACTGCACTTATACTTTGTTCCCTGAGGTCGTGATTTACCCTGGATAACGATATGATGAGCTCTTCAAAGTTCATTCATTATTTATTCATCAATCCTTAGCAAGACAGTAAACTAAATATTTTACACCTGAAACACACCCATTTTGAACTCTCGGTTGTCCTGGGCATGGTTGGCAGCATTGATACCTTCTGAAATCACTTTACGTGTTTCAGCAGGGTCAATAATTTCATCGACCCAAAGGCGTGCCGCAGCGTAATAGCTGCTGGTTTGACTTTCATAGCGGTCAATGATGGTTTTGAGCATCTCTTTTTCTTTCTCAGGGTCTATCACTTCGCCTTTAGCTTTCAATGATGCCACCTGAATTTGCAACAAAGTTTTTGCAGCCTGTTCTCCACCCATTACAGCAATCTTAGCATTAGGCCATGCATATATAAAACGCGGGTCGTAAGCCTTACCGCACATTGCATAGTTACCTGCACCATACGAGTTGCCTATGATGATTGTAATTTTTGGCACCACCGAATTGGCAACTGCATTCACCAGTTTTGCCCCGTCTTTAATAATACCCGAATGTTCAGAACGACTGCCTACCATGAAACCGGTAACGTCTTGCAGGAACACCAATGGTATTTTCTTCTGGTTGCAATTCATAATAAAACGGGCAGCTTTATCGGCACTGTCATTGTATATAACACCGCCCATTTGCATTTCGCCCTTTCCGCTTTTCACAATCTTGCGTTGGTTAGCAACAATACCTACAGCCCAACCGTCAATGCGTGCATAACCGCACACTATTGTTTTGCCATAAGTGCCTTTAAATTGGTCAAATTCTGAATTATCGACAATGCACTTGATTACATCAACTACATCAAAGTTTTTATTGTTTTGTGCTGAAACCAGTCCGTACACATCGGTAATAGGGCGTGCAGGCATTTCAGGTTTTACCCTATCGAAGCCCATTTTAGGTTGCGAGCCTACTTTACTCATGATGCGTTTTACCTGGTCAAGGCACTCAGCTTCAGTTTTAAAGCTGTAGTCGGCAATACCACTCACCTCAGTGTGCGTTTTTGCGCCACCCAGAGTTTGTATATCAACGTCTTCGCCAATCGCAGCCTTTACAAGGTAAGGGCCAGCGAGGAAGATAGAGCCATTTCCTTCTACCATCAACGTTTCATCACTCATGATAGGCAGGTAAGCACCACCCGCAACGCAACTACCCATTACGGCAGCAATCTGGGTGATACCCATGGCGCTCATTTGGGCATTGTTACGGAATATACGTCCAAAGTGTTCTTTATCAGGGAAAATCTCATCCTGCATTGGCAGGTAAACACCGGCACTGTCAACGATGTAAATAACCGGAAGGTGGTTTTCCATCGCTATTTCCTGCAGGCGAAGATTTTTCTTGCCTGTAATTGGGAACCACGCACCAGCCTTAACCGTGTTGTCGTTGGCTACAATAACACACATGCGACCTTGCACATAACCAAGACCTGCCACTGTACCGCCTGCAGGGCAACCACCATGCTCTTTGTACATGTCGTAGCCTACAAATGCGCCAATTTCAGTAAAAACACTTCCTTTGTCTATCAGATATTCAATGCGCTCACGAGGCGACATTTTGCCTTTTTCGCGGGCTTTTTCTATGGCTTTTTTGCCACCACCTAAACTAATAACGCCAAAGCGTTGCTTCATCAGGCTCACTGCGAGCCTCATTCCGTCTTCGTTTTTATTGAACTCCAGATCCATGAAAATATTGGTCTTTACTGAAAATAACTTGAGGCTGTAAACTTACGTTGTTTTTACTAAGGGTGGAATGTTTAACGCATACTTATAATGTATTTTCTGCTGTTTTTAGCAAATGTCGGTTGTACTTAGCCTCGCTATAATGATTGCTCTTTATCCCATCTCCACACTTTGTAATTGTAAAAGTCAGACGGGTGCCTTAAATTCAGTTAATTTGTATTGAATATCATGCGTTATGCCCACTGTTACCCATAAAGATTTAAACACTAAAATGAGTGCTTCTGAAGCCATCAGAAAGTATAACTTCGACATTCTGGGTATCGAATTCGGGACTTTCTTTGTGGCAATAGGGCCCGGGATTTTTGCAGTATTAGCATTTATTATTCATGTTGGAGGTTCTCTCATTCTGCCTTTTCTTGGTGTCTATACGCTGTTGGGAATCATAGCCTATGTAGTGTTTGTGGTTCCTGCCCAAAAAGAATGGTTCAAATGGGCATTTACACATGTTGATAGCGTACACGAACTCAACATTGCAACTGCTCAAAGGCTTTTGATTAACGTAGGGCAACAATTGTCGTTGCTTGAAACTTCAGACCCCGAGGCAGCCCGGTACATCAAGGATCGTTTTGAAAATGACCCGGTCAGCTATGACGACCCGAGACTGCACAAGGAGTATAAAATAAGGCGGCACAGGCGTTCCAAGTTTTATATCATCGCATCGGTTCCAATATTTCTTATTTTTCTTCAGTCAGACTTTTTTGACCTTCGCGGACTTACCGCTTTACTCTGTCTATGCCTGTTTATTTTAGGCAACGTACTGATGCTATTAGACCAAAAGGTGAAAGTGGTCATCAACGAATTTGGCATAACTATGGGTGGTGGTGAGTTTGTTCCGTGGAGCGATATTTCACTCGAACAAGTTGAGTGCAAACGAATGGGGATGAAGAAATACAATTACTACCTTTCGTTTTATGCCAAAGATATTTATTGCCTGTTTTTGATTGACTACCTGGAGTATTCTGTCGAAGAGATCAGGCACATGCTCGTCGTTTTTCGTTATCGCCATGAACACCTTCCTCGTTCTGAGGGTAACGAAGTATCTTTACAGGCATGAAAAAGGTAATCTTATTGCTTGCGCTTTTTGTATCTGTTACACATGCGTGGGGAAAGAGTAGCGATTCTGTCAATGTAAAGGCAGCCATATTGACGCTTGATAATGCACTGGTGGCTAAAGACTCAAATACCATTAGATCGCTACTACACCCTGCTGTAAGTTATGGACACTCAAACGGGTGGATTGAGTATAAGTCAGATGTCACCAACGACCTAACATCGGGAAAGCTCACCTATAAATCAATTAAGTCTGAAAATATGGTGTGCGTACAATCGGGCAAAACCATGTCTGTACGGTTTACAACCAATGTTGATGTTGAGATGGGCGGTAAACCACTCACTTTTACACTTAAAGTACTGCAGGTTTGGGTGAAACAAAAGGGACACTGGGTTTTGCTTTCACGCCAGAGCGTAAAGGTGTAGACTCTACTATTTTACTATAAGCAACCTCATAAAAACAGCAATGGCTACCAAATGGTAGCCATCGTCGTTTTAAAAAAGTAAATGAGCATTATTTAAAATCGCCAGCCTTTATGTAAGACATTTTACCTTTTGAAAGGTATTTCTTCATCACATTGTTGATTTCAGTAACGCTGATCTTTTTGATTTTGTCTTCAAATTGCTTGTCCCACATCATAGTTCTGTTGTAGTACAGGCATTTGTTGAGTTGCGCGCAAAGTGCATCATCAGATGCCCTGCCAGTTTCACGGTATTGCAAGAAACCTGAACGTGCTTGTTTCAATTCGTCTTCGGTAAGTCCTTGAGTTACCAGTTTGTTCAACTCGTCGTTCCACGCAGCTTCAAGTTTAGCTTTGTTGTCAGGGTTATAGATAGCATAAGATGCGAACATCGCCATGTCATCTTTAGGATTCACTTCAGTGAATGAACCAACTCCATAGCTGATACCTTCTTTCTGACGGATACGAGTAGCCAGTCTTGAGTTCAGGAATCCACCACCAAAAATGAAGTTGCCCATTTCCATAGCTGCATAGTCACCATCGTCGTCTTTCATTTTGAAAGGCATACCGGCAACAAACATGGCGTTTTTCTTATCAGGTGTTTTGAACTCGGTGTTTACAGGAGTAACGTCTTTATAATGGTTATCAACTCGTGTAAATGAATATTTCGAAGACCAGTTGCCTAAAATTTTATTGAGATTAGATTTAGTGTCAGCAACATCAAAATCACCCACCACAGCAACATTGGCACTGCCTCCGTTGAAATAATCGTTATAGAATGCTTTCACATCATCAATTGTAGCAGCTTTCAGTGCTTCTTCTTCCTCCTCAACACTCATTACATAATTGATGTGTCCCTTAGGGTAAGGAGAAGTCACTTTGCTGAACTGCCTGAATGCGATACTTTGAGGTTCACCTTTTTCTTGTTCAAGACCGGTCATATTCTCGTCTTTCACCAGGCGGAATTCATCAGCAGGGAAAACCGGCTCACGGAATATTTCACGAACAATACCCAATGCTTCACCCAAATTCTTGTGGGTTGACTTGATACGCGCTACAACCGACTGACCATTTGCATAAATGTTCACCGAAGAAGCTATACGATCAAGCGACTCATTGATTTGAGCCATTGTTTTCGTTTTTGTGCCTCTTTTGAGCATTTGAGCGGTCAATTGGGCAACAGTTGCTTTGTTCGTCATTGTATTTTCATTGCCTAAGTGCAATGTAATAAGCATATCTACGTTGTTGCCGCGTGTTGTTTTAGCGAGCAAAGCGTATTTAGCTCCACCAGGCAGTGAGCCCTTTTCTGTTCTTTTTTCAATGTTATCAGGCGATGGGTCAAATGCTTCAGCTTGTGCCAATGCTGCTTTGCCTTTATAGCCCTTCACTATTTCTTCCACATTCGGGTTAGCAGCCGCAACTGCGCGCACCGGGTTGGCAGTAGGTATAAATTCACCAACAGTTCTGTTCGATTTTACAAAGTATGCTTTGAAAACACGGTTTGCGTCATCAGCACTTACTTTTTCAACTGCATCGCGGTAAATGAATGCCAAACGCCAGTCGCCCTGAGCGATATATTCGCTGAGTAACAAGCCGATGTTTTCAGAATTTCTGTAGTTCTCTTCAAAGTACTTAGTGAGTCTCGCCCTTGCTTTTTCAACCTCTTCCATAGTTATAGGATTCGATTTTACAGCAGATATAGTATGTAAAAGTTCTTCTTTAGCGCTATCCAACGATTTTTCTTTAAGCACATCAGCGCACAAATAGAAATAGCCCGGGTCTTTCATCATCGGGTCATCAGCCCACACATTGGTAGCAAGCCCTGTTTTAACCATTGACTTATACAAGCGACCATTTGGCTTATTCACCAATGCTTCGTTAATCACATCAAATGCTGCATAGTCTTTATCGCTACCTGCAACAATGTGGTAACTCACCGAAACTTCCTGCACATCGCCGCCTCGGTTGAGTTTCACTGCTCTTTCACCATCTTGTACTGGTTCAATGGTATAAGTAGGCTGCAATGCGCGTGTAGGGCGAGGAATGCTGCCGAAGTATTTAGCAATCAAATCGAGCGTATGTTTTTCGTCTATTTTACCTGCTACTAGTAAAACAGCATTATCTGGCTGATAGTATTTTTTGTAAAAATCCTGGAGGTTTTTAATTGGCACTTTTTCAATGTCTTCTTTCGAACCAATGGTTGATTTACCATAGTTGTGCCACAAGTACATGGTGCTTAAAACCCTTTCCTCAAGAATTGCCGATGGGCTGTTTTCACCTGATTCAAATTCGTTACGCACTACCGAAAATTCACTTTTCAAGTCTTTATCAGCTATAAACGAATTGATCATCCTGTCTGATTCCAGACTTAAAGCCCAGTTCAGGTTTTCTTCAGTAGCCGAGAATGTTTCAAAATAGTTGGTACGGTCGTAAGAGGTTGTACCGTTCGGGTTAGCGCCATGCTCTGTAAGTTCATCAGGTACATGCGGATGCCCCTTAGATCCTTTGAACATCATGTGTTCCAGCAAGTGCGCCATGCCTGTTTCGCCATAGCCTTCCATACGTGAACCTACCAAGTACGTGATATTTACTGTTACTGTTGGTTTAGAAGGGTCAGGGAAAATAAGCACCTTCAGTCCGTTGGGCATTCTATACTCAGTAATGCCTTCAACTTCTGTCACTTTCTCAAACATTTTGCCCTGTGCCGCACCTGTTGAAGCGGTTGGCTTCGTTGTTGGTGTCGTTGGTTTGGCTACCGGCTTAACAGCAGTTGATGCAGGTGGCTTTTTCAAATCTGTTTTAGCATCCTTTTTAGGTGCTTCAGGCTTGTTGGCTGGTGCCTTTTGTGCAGGAGTTGTTGGCTTGGCGGCTGGCTTAGCCGGATTAACAGAAGGTTTCTTAACCTCAGCCGGCTTTTTAGCTTCTTTCTTTGTTTCAGTTTTGTTTTGTGCGAAACTGTTAGCTCCTCCTAATACGGTTGATGCTACAATTAGGCCTGAAACCAGTTTTTCTAATTTCATATTTAAGAGATGATTTATGAGTGGTCAACAATACCTTTCAAAATTACCTGAAAGTTGATTGAATTCATAACAAAATCGGTGATTTCGGTTTTTATATCGGTAAATGGCTGATTTGCAAGGATTGAAGTAAGCTCTGGTTCGGTAAAATGATCCCCTGTTAAGATGAGTTTCTTTAAAATCAATCTATACGCTTGGCGAGATTGCACATAGAATATTTATTATACACTTAAATATATTTTAGAAGATAGCATAGTTATTCAAGCTTCCTATTACATTTAACCTCAAAAACAGGAAGTAATGGCAACAACCAGCAATATCGAGGCACTGACAGAAAAAATGGTCAGTTTCATCAATGAAATTGGGATTCCGTGTAAGGAAAACAATTTGAGTGACGACACTTTTCTGCCGGGTCTAGATATTAGTGATGGAGTGCTGTATTATGATGCTGCTAAAATGAAATACCCCGGTGACCTGCTGCACGAGGCGGGTCACATAGCTGTATTGAATGCCGAAGACAGAAAAACCGTTAGTGGTCCTGATAAAATAAACGGTGACCTGGACGCCGGTGCCGCAGAGATGGGAGCCATAGCATGGTCTTGGGCTGCTCTTAAACACCTCGATTTACCTGAAGAGGTAGTGTTCCATGAAAATGGCTATAAAGGCGGTTCAGAGTCGTTAGTCTCATCTTTCCGCATTGGTAGTGGCGTTGGTTATCCTATTTTGCGTTGGTTACGCATGACCGATGATAATGGCCAAAACTTCCCTGCTATGTGTGCATGGCTTCGACCTTGATAGATACTTAGAAAATTTCTATTACTGCTTACTATTGCGCCATTTCTTTTCAAAATCTTCGAGGTCTTTTTTCCATGATTCCTCACCGCCATTGAAGTTTTTGTCTATTTTTTTGGACTGTAGTTCATATCGTTTTGCAATCTTTTGTTCACCCATAAAGTAGTACACTTCACCATAGGTATCCCACGAGTTCGGGTCTGATGGATTGAGCAATGCCGCAAGCTTCGCAATGTGAAGTGCGGTAACTATCTTGTTTTTCCCAAGCGCAGTATAAACCGCCTTAGTTATAACTGAAAGTGGAAATGTTCCGTTGTTCATGATGGTTTCACTCAGGCTATCAAATTGAGTTTGCCAAATTATTTCAGGTATTGCCAGCAACTCGTTTTCCATCATCGCCATACCTGTTCCATTCTTTACAACCGCATTCAGTGTATCCATGGCTATAAAACCTGAATCATTATCATCAGTAATTTCAGTACACAATAAGCGTTTTACTGCCAAATTTCGATTGTTAATGAAGGCATTAAGCTGGTCTGTTCTGCCACTCACCATTTCTTTTCCCCTTGACTTTGCACCCGGCAGGCGTTGATACATGCAAGAAGTTTGCAGGCATTGGTACTTAGGCAGGTAAGTAAACAGGAAGTCATCAGTAGGAAGGTAAGAGAATTCTGTCTGGCGCAGGCGATAAGCGATTAGCTGGTTTGTTTTGTCCTTTATTTCAACGGTGTCTTTGTCAACAAACCTGAAGCTTTTCATGTATTTCCTCGCCACCGCCGTGTCCAGAATCTGTCCGAATTTCAGAAAATTGCTAGAGGTAGTATAAATAGTAGTACCGTTTTCAAGTAACGGTAACACACTTGAAATACTATGTGGGTGCCAATGACTACTCACCATGTACTTGAGTGGCTTCTTCGGGAATTTCTGCTTGATTGCAGTAAGCAATTCAGTGCCTTCTGTTTTATGGTCGGTGAGCCCGGTGTTTCTATACGCTATCGGCATTTCAAGCAACACAACAAAGTCTTTAAATTCTACTATAGCCGCTTTTGAAACAGTGTGTTTGATGGCAGATGTATCGAAATAGACAAAGTACAAACCTTTGTCGACTGTTCTGATTTCATAGTTTGTGAACTTGCCCCAAATAGACGTAGCTGTAATGCAAAGCAGCAGGGCTATTAGTTTTGTTTTCATTGGTTTGAGTTTGGAAATTAAAGATATGCATATACTGCAAACTCAGAAGGGAATATTTATAGACAAACACAAATCCAGAAACTTACGAAAGTAAACTAAGGAATATTATAGTTTACTTTTAGATTCTTGATGAAACTGGAAAAACTAAACAGCAATGGGTGCCTTGATACCCGGATGGCATTGATAGTTTTCGAGCGTGAAATCTTCAAACTTGAAATCTTCAATGTTTTTTATGTCAGGGTTCAACTTCATGGTTGGTAGAGCATAAGGAGTGCGGGAAAGCTGTAACCTAGCCTGCTCAACGTGATTGAGATACAGGTGAACATCACCAAATGTGTGTATAAAATCACCATAACCTAGTCCGCATACTTGCGCTATCATCATTGTGAGCAATGCATAGGAGGCAATGTTGAACGGAACACCCAAAAACACATCGGCACTACGCTGGTAGAGCTGGCAGCTCAATTTTCCATCGGCAACATAAAACTGAAACAAAGCGTGGCACGGGCTTAAAGCCATTTTAGGCAAATCGGCTACATTCCATGCATTTACAATAATTCTTCTGCTGTCGGGGTTTGTTTTTATTTGTTTTATGGCATCTAACAATTGGTCGTACACTGTACCATCGGCACCGGCCCAACTGCGCCATTGGTGCCCGTAAACAGGGCCCAGATTGCCGTCTTTATCAGCCCACTCATCCCAAATCGTAACACCATTATCGTTGAGGTACTTGACATTGGTATCGCCTTTTATAAACCACAAAAGTTCATGAATGATTGATTTAAGGTGCAATTTCTTGGTAGTCACCAGCGGGAAACCATCGTTGAGGTTAAACCGCATCTGGTAGCCAAAGCAACTGATAGTTCCAGTACCTGTTCTATCGCTCTTAGTGACGCCTGTGTTCAGAATATGCTCCAGTAAATCGTGATAAACTTTCATTCAAGTCGGTTTGAGGGCATAAAATTAGCCCAAAATTTGCAGAATGGGCATCTGATTAATTTTATTGCTCATTTTTTTGTAATATTGCCATTCAACAAAAAATTGAGAGCCTTAACATAAAAAAGGAGGCTTACGATTGCCCAAAAGTTCGCTGGTTTCATTTGAAACTGCTACTTTTGATTTTGTTCACATAAACGGAAAGTTTTGGAAGACATACCGCGAACATATTCGAATTTTCATCCCTTGCTCCTTCAGGCCGCTGAAGGATTTTCTACTTCTAATACCACAATCCTAATCATAACAGTTTTCATACTGTTACTGATGAGTGCGGTTATTGCCGGTGCTGAAACTGCATTCTTTTCGCTATCAGCGAAAGACATTAACTATTTGAAAACCAAGGAGCGCGGCGGTGCAAGGCAGGCAGCCCAGTTGCTTGACCAACCAAAGCTGTTATTAGCCACCATTCTTGTTGCCAATAACTTCATCAACATCGCAATCGTTATCACTACCAACATGCTTATTGCTTCAATTATGCCTCCGGGTGTAAGCGAATGGCTGGCATTTGCGATACAGGTGGTGGGTGTTACATTCCTGCTCGTATTGTTTGGTGAGGTACTACCGAAGGTTTATGCCACGCAAAACAACATGCGTATGGCGTTGTTTTCAGCGTCTTACATCAGGGTGCTTACAGAACTGTTCCGCCCAATAAGTTTAATGCTGGTAAGCTCTACCAAATTTATTGAAGACAAAATAGGTTCGAAGCCAGCCAATAACATCAGCAGCGAAGACTTTGAACACGCTATTGAACTTACCGTTGGTCACTCCGCATCTAAAGAGGAAGTGAACATATTTAAGGGTATTTTGAAGTTTGGTAACATCACCGCCCGTCAGGTAATGAAGGCGCGCCTCGATGTTACAGCCCTTGATTACGATTTAGATTTCAACGAAGTAAGAGCATTGTGCCTTGAAGCAGGATACTCAAGACTTCCGGTGTTTAAAGAAACACTTGACAAGGTGGCAGGTATGATTCATACCAAAGACTTTTTGCCTTTCCTGAACGAAAACGATTACGATTGGCATAAGCTCATCCGTCCTGCTTATTTTGTACATGAGGGTAAACTAATTGAAGACTTACTTAAAGAATTCCAGTCAAAACGCATTCACTTTGCCATGGTGGTCGATGAGTTTGGCGGCACTTCTGGTATCATTACACTTGAAGACATTATGGAAGAGATTATTGGCGACATCAGAGACGAGTTTGATGAAGACGATATCAACTATAAAAAGCTTGACGCTGATAACTACGTATTTGAGGGCAAGACATCAATCAACGACGTTTGCCGTTTAATTGGTGAACCGTCTGATACATTTGATGTAGCCCGCGGAGAAAGTGATTCCTTGGGTGGACTCATACTGGAGTTGCGTGGTAAATTCCCGGCAGTGAACGAGGTAGTGAAATTCGACCGCTTCGAGTTTACTGTACTTAGCCTTGAGAAAATGCGCATCCAACGCGTAAAAATCACCATCAATAGGGCTCCCGCTAAAAAAGAAAAGCACTAATTTCTTGCTGTTTTCTATAGTCAAATTTCTTGCGTACCGCCAACTGGGGTTTGCTTAATCTATTGCGTAGCCTAATCTTTCCTGAAAAAATAATGAAACAAATTTTGCGCAACCGATTAGTTGCGTATATTTGCAACTGATCGGTTGCAAATTATGAGAAGAGATATTTTCCAGGCCATTGCCGACCCAACTCGCAGGGCCATTGTAACGCTGTTAATGACACAGGCATTGACACCCAATACGCTTGCAGAGCGGTTTGACACCACCCGACAAGCTGTTTCGAAACACATCAAGGTGTTGCAGGAATGTGGACTGGTGGCGGGTGAACAATTGGGGCGAGAAATCTATTATAAAATAGTGCCTATGAAACTCAAAGAGGTAGCAGACTGGCTGGAACCTTTCAGGCAAATGTGGGAAGACAATTTCAACAGAATCGACGATTTATTGGAACAAATTAAAAATAAAGAATTATGAGCTCAGGTAACAAAACGCAAGTAATCGCCGAACCCGGCAAGCAAGAGGTTTTCATCATCAGAGAATTTGAGGCAACACGCGATCTGGTGTTCCGTGCATTCTCAGAGCCGGAATTAATTACTCAATGGATGGGACCAAAGGACCTACAGACTAAAATTGAAAAGCTCGATAATCGCACTCATGGTTCGTGGAGGTTTGTACACACACGCCGTGATGGCTTTGAGTTTGCTTTCAATGGCGTCATACATGAGGTTTGCCCGCCTGAGCGCGTAATCAGGACTTTTGAATTTGAGGGTTTGCCTGAAAAAGGGCATGTGTCACTTGAATTTCTAACTTTGGAAGAGCTTCCGGGCGGCAGAACGAAAGTAACAATCCAGGCTATTTTCCGTTCGTTGCAAGACCGTGATGGTATGATAATGAGCGGCATGGAACGCGGTGTGGTTGAAGGGCACGAACGATTGGATAATGTTTTAGAATCACTTAAAAACTAACAATACAATTATGATGAAGGAATTTTGGCTCTCGTTGCCGGTAACAAACATTGAAAAATCTATTGCGTTTTACAGTAACATAGGTTTTACGATTGGCGATGGCCCGGGTCGCACACCAACTTCAGCACCTTTGCGTGTTGGCGACAAAAAAGTAGTCGTAATGTTGTTTGAAAGAAGCGTTTTTAATGGCTTTACGAACGACAGCACACCGGTTGCCGGTTGCAATGTTTTGCTTTCGGTAGATGCGCAAAGCAAAGAAGAAGTAGATGAAATGGTTGAGAAAGTGATTGCAGCCGGAGGCACATCAGGCCATAAACCATACCCTATGAATGGCCCCATGTATGGCTGTGTTTTTCAAGACATTGATGGGCACCGCTGGAACCTATTGTATATGGTGAAAGGATAGTGATAAAGCAAACGGATTTTAGCCTAAATAACACAATATGTGCGAATTTTCATCATAGTTTGGTAATTTCACCCGCTAAATTTAAAGTCCGATTTATAACGGGTGCAGTTTTAAATCTAATAGATGCTATTTAACTCGTTTGCTTTTTTCGTATTCTTACCTGTAATGTTTGTACTTTATTGGTTTGTTTTCAACAAATCATTAAAGGTTCAGAACATTCTGGTATTATTGGCGAGTTATTTTTTTTATGGTTGGTTCGATTGGCGTTTTGTAAGCCTGCTTATATTATCGACGCTTATCGACTACTTTTTTGGGTTGTGGGTGCATACCTGTAATGAGCGGCGAAAAAAGACTTATTTATACCTAAGCATCTTCAATAATCTAATAATACTGGCGATATTCAAGTATTATAATTTCTTTGTCAATGAAGCCGCTACTTTCTTTAGTCATACAGGCTTTAATGTACATCCTTATCTTATCAATGTTGCACTGCCATTAGGTATATCATTTTACACCTTTCATGGCATGAGTTATGTAATTGACATATACAGGGGCCAGTTTAAACCAACGAAGAATTTTGTAGACTATGCGATGTTCGTTTGTTTCTTCCCGCTCTTGGTAGCAGGTCCTATCGAACGAGCATCGCATTTAGTACCTCAAGTTCAAAAACCACGCACATTCAATTATCAGCAGTCTGTACAAGGGCTTAGGCTAATGTTGTGGGGCTTTTTTAAAAAAATAGTAATAGCAGACAATCTTGCACCTATTGTAGATGATGTCTATAAAAATTACCATTTTTACAATGGGGCAACCATAATGTTGGGTGCTGTATATTTTTCTTTCCAAATTTATTGTGACTTTTCGGGGTATTCTGACATTGCATTGGGTACCGCCAAATTGTTTGGATTTGAGCTATTGTCAAATTTTAAATTCCCTTACTTCTCTAGAAATATAGCCGAATTTTGGCGTAGATGGCACATTTCCCTTTCTTCTTGGTTTAGAGATTACTTGTATATCCCGCTTGGAGGTGCGAGGGTAAGCAGACCAAAAGTAATCAGGAACACATTTGTTATATTCTTAGTGAGTGGCTTTTGGCATGGTGCCAATTGGACTTTTATTATTTGGGGTTTAATACACGCCCTTTTATTCATTCCCTTGTTGCTTTCAAATAAAAACAGGCAGTTTTCAACCGGAGTTGTTGCTGAAAACAGTGCTTTTCCCAACTTCAGGGAAATAGCAGGTATGCTGACGACTTTCTTATTCGTAACATTAGCATGGGTATTCTTTAGAGCGCCAAATCTTAATGTAGCAATCGAGTTTATAAAGCAAATGGGGCATAATCTTAACCAATTACCCAAACTAAGAAGTTTCTTCCCAATTTATTGTTTGCCTCTACTTCTCATTGACTGGAATTTTAGAAAAGATGAACGTGCGCTTGCATTTCCTAAAAATAAGTTGATCAGGTATTCAGTTTATATTATCATGTTCTTCGTGCTTGTGTATTATTCAAATGACAATTCAAGTTTTATCTATTTTCAGTTCTAGCCAATGAAGATATTCATCAAAAAGCTCGCCATTCTTGGAATTTTGATTTTGGCTATCGCAACGGTCTTGCAGATAGGCATAGTTTACAGGTTAAAAGATAAGACAGTAAACGGGCATGACATTTATACTATTGGAAAAAACCTTGACTATGATGTAATCGCTTTTGGGAATTCAAGATGTGCCAACCATTTTGTTCCCCGAATTTTTCAAGACTCGATGAACATAAAATTTCTAAACATGGGGATTCTTGGGCATGGCGAAATATCATTTGCCTATATGCAGTTAAAACAATATCTCAAACATAGCAAAGCACCAAAAGTAGTGATTCTTAGTTTTGACCCTTATGTCTCGCCTGGTCCTCTCAACTTAGTAGGCAATACCAATTATAATGAAAAGCACAGTTTTTCAAGATATGCTTTTTTCGCACAGGAAGACAGAGAAGAAATCGTGAATTATTTCAACTACAATTGGGCAGAACAATATTTACCTTGTTACGCAGTATTGAAATATAAGATATTTATGGATTGCATTCTACGAAAAAATGGAAAATTGTGGGATAAAAATCGTTATTTGACATTCAGTTATGTCTGGGACTCTGTCTCAGCACCAATTCTTGCAGATGAACGCAATGGAAATAATTTCCGTTATTTTCGCTCGAAAAAAGATAGTATAAAATTAGAAGTGCAATTTTTGGATTCATTTTGTAAGTCGAAAAATATCCAATTTATTTGCGTTCAGGGACCTGTTTATAAAGATTTATTTGATGCAAAATCATTTGCAGTTACAGGGCAAATTTGCAGGGAGTTGAATATTCCATTTTTCGACAAGGCGCTCCTTGAATTTTGTGCTGACGCCAAAAGGTATTATGACCCTAACCATTTAAATGACAAAGGTGCTAGCGATTTTTGCCGCACGTTATGTAAGGATACCGCTTTTACATCCTTGATTTATAATGCAATAGGACGAAAGTAATTTCGTATTGAATCTATGAAAAATGTAAAGACGGCTCTTCGTATTACTTTAAAAGCGATTGGCGCACTGTTGTTGTTCCTAATAGCTTTTGTAATTGTCGAGGTGATTTGTACAAAAATTACTGTAAACAGCCACACCGTGCAAGTGAGCAACGGTGTGGCTATTTACATAAAAACCAACGGCGTGCATACTGATATTGTAGTTCCGGTGCGTTATAAGGAAATAGACTGGGCAAAAGAGGTGCAGTTCGCCAACACAAAAGGTCAGGATACGACTTTCTCATACCTAGGAATGGGATGGGGCGACAAAGGGTTTTACCTGGAGACACCTACTTGGGCTGATCTGAAATTCTCGGTTGCTTTTAAGGCAGTTACCGGTTTAAGCACAACAGCTATTCATGCTACTTATTACCATGCCCTTACTGAAAACGAGAGTTGCAGGAAAATTGTGATCACCGAGCAACAATATGCTCAACTCGTGCAGTTTATCACCTCTAGCTTTCAAAAAAATCAGAATGCGCATTTTATACCTATTGTTACCAATGCCAACTACGGAATGAATGATGCCTTTTATGAGGCAAATGGTAGTTACAGTCTCTTTCATACTTGCAACACATGGGCTAATGCTGCCCTAAAAAGCTGCGACCAAAAGGCGTGCTTGTGGACTATTTTTGACAAAGGTATTTTTTCAAAATACCAATAATTCTTTTGGAGCAATTCGGGCATGCGACATGGTTGTCGAATAATTTCGAAACCTGCAGAATTATTATAATTTTATTTTTGTTTCTTTGTGCGCCAACAACCTTGAATTCCAACAGGTGCGAACAGTTACAATGAATGTGAAGATATGAAAAATGACTTGGTGCTTGTTATCGATCGGGATCGCCGAAACCGCCAGGCCATTACTATTATCCTGGAGCTGAATAAAATCGGAATTCAGTCGGTGGAGTCATTTTCTACAGCCATCAAGTTAATCGAAAAAAATAGCTACGATCTTATTGTTTGCGACGCCGACACGTGCCTTGAGGAAGCAGAAGATTTTGTTGTGCAAATTAAGTCGGTGGGTGGCTATTATAAAAAGCCGTTGATTGTTCAGGTATCAGACACCGAAGAAGAAATTTTGAGGCACTGCATGCATGCCGGTGCCGATGATTTTATCAGGAAACCTTATGCCGGTAAACAACTGGCGACAACTATAAAGTCAAGGCTTGACATAGCCCGAAAAGTGCAATGGAGCATCAGAAATGAGGTCAACGACCATTTGGCAGCACTAATGAATAAGAGTTTTAATCAGGAGTTTCTGACACCTATCAATGGTATACTCAACTGCTCAATGCTTTTCACCGATTTACCAGGCTACGAGAAGGTAGATGGACTGGGAGAGTTAATACAAGTCATCTATTCATCGGGTTTCAGGCTACAACGTTCGGCTCAAAACCTGACACGATTTGCAAGTTTGAACAGCGACGCCTGGGCGCACGGTGCTACCAATGGGGAAGGCGCAAATCTTGAAGAAGTGCTGAAAACCATTGTGAAGAGTTTCGATAACCTGCTCATTTATGACTTCAGGCATGTAGAAACCCGCATAGTGCAAGACGGTATGTGGCACGGCAATATAGAGGCTATCAAAATTATTTTCACCGAACTGGTGGACAATGCCATTAAGTTCTCTTCAAATGGAAGTTCGCCGCACATAAGCCTTACAGCCATGGGCGATAAGTTTGAACTGGTGGTTACCAATTCGCTTGTAAAGCCATTGGCTTTCAAGATTTCTGACGTAAAGCCATTTCGAAAATTCCACGACGACCTGTCGAGAAATGGGTTGGGACTGGGGCTGTGTATATGCAAATCAATGTGCGACCGCCTTGGTTTGCAATTTTCTATGAACAAGACGTTGAACGAAATTACCTTCACTGTTGCAACTGCCGATTGATGAACCGATTCGGGTATTCATTGCTGGAGCGTTTCCTGTTTCCTTTTTATGAAATTCAACCAGAACTGTTGAAACAGCGCATGGCCGGTAAAACAGTTGTGATAACCGGTGCAACATTTGGAATAGGCGAATCAATTGCCAGAACCTTGGCAAAACATGGAGCCCACCTCATTTTAATTGCAAGAACTGAAGAAAGGCTCCACTTGCTCTCAGCAGAACTCAGCAAAGACGGCAGTACCATCACATGTATTCCCTGCGACTTATATGACCCTGAAGCTGTTGGACAATTGAGCAAGAAACTGGCAGAAGTAGAAGGCGGCGTGGACGTTTTCATCAACAATGCAGGAAAGTCAATTCACCGTAGTATTTGGGAGTCGCTTGACCGCCACCACGATTTTACACGCACCATACAACTCAATTATCTATCACCTGTAGCACTTGCGATGGCCCTTGTGCCAGCATTGGCTGAAAAGAAGGGGCAAATCATTCATATTTCAGCTATTAATACACTTTTGCCCGCTGCGCCGGGGTGGGCAGCGTATCAGGCATCGAAGGTGGCAATGAAGGAATGGGTGGAAAGCACCAGTGAAGAACTGGAACAAAAAGGCATTGTATCATCTATAGTTTATTTACCACTGGTGCGCACACGTATGATTGCACCTACGGAAGCCTACAAAAATGCACCAGCCATGCACCCCGACCACGTTGCAATGGTAGTTGCGAATTTGCTTACCAGCAGAAAGCGCAGCTTCAAACCCTGGTGGTTACTAGTTATCAGACCGTTTGTAGGGCTAACAAAATCTTTTTGGCGAAGGAGAATGAGCACATTGAAATGAGGGAATCCTAACCTCGCCGCCACAATACCCTCATAGAATCATCAAATCTTATCTTGCGTTGTGAGCGTGTTTAGATCGAGTAACTTTACTAAGTGAAAAAACTTGTTCTGCTGATGTCGATATTTAGCTTTTTAGGGTTGGGTGCCCATGCTCAGGTGCCTGAATTGAAAACAGTACCCTTTGTTGATGTGCAGCGTTATGCCGGTAAATGGTATGATGTAGCCTCGTTCCCGCAGCGGTTTCAAAAAGGGTGTCACTGCACCACTGCCGAATACACCCTCACCGAGAAAGGCTACCTGATTGTAGAAAACAGGTGCAACCGCGATGCCATTAATGGTAAACAATCGTACATCAAGGGCAAGGCGTTTGTGCAACCCAATACAGGCAATGCGCAGTTGTGGGTGCAGTTTTTCTTCCCGTTCCGGGCAAAATACTGGATTATAGACCTTGCCCCCGATTATTCTTATGCGGTTGTGAGCCACCCCAGCAGGAAATACCTTTGGATTCTTTCCCGCACACCGAAAATCGAGGAGTCGGTTTATCAGGGCATTTTAACGCGCCTGAAACAAAATGGTTTTGACCTCACCCTGTTACAAAGGACACCGCAGAATTGCCAATAATAACCAGTTTTTTATTGAGCGATTACCAATTTGAAAATGCGCGTTTGGCTGCCGTCGCTCACTTTCAACAAATAGATTCCTGAGGCAACACCCGAAACATCTATTGTTGTAACAGTGCCCGTAGCCGCTTTATTAAACAACACCTGTCCCTGCACATCTGTCAGTACAAGGTTTTTAGGTGTTTTGTAGTTGTCTATCTGAATCTGGATGGCGTTTGTAGCCGGGTTAGGGTAAACGTAAATTTGATTGGTTTCATATTCGTTGATACCCAGATGACAGTCATGGGCATAAATGACTTTTCTGGCAATCGCTGTTCCGCAAGTATTCGTAACACTGTACAAAATAGTATCATGCCCAACAGCGACGCCCGTTACCACCCCTGTTGTAGAAACAGAAGTATTACCTGTCGCAGTAGCCCATGTGCCACCCGAAGCTGCATCAGTCATTGAAACAGTGAGGGTGAGGCAAACACTATCGGCTCCGGTTATGGTTCCTGCATGCGGAGTATCGAGCATGGTAATAAGGTGTTCTGTGCTGTCTATGCCACAAACATTTGAAACTACATAATAAACCGAATCGCGCCCCGGTGATGTGCCGTTTATACTGCCTGCTGATGTGATTGTGCTGTGATGGCTTGTTGAAAACCACGTTCCACCACCAATAGAGTCGGTAAGAGTAGCGGTTGTACCTACGCAAAATGAATCTACACCCATAATTGTGCCTGCACTTGTGGTATCCATAACAGTAACATAAAGCACCGCAGTATCAATGCCACAAGAATTGGGCACTATATAGTAAACTGAATCGCGCCCGGGCGTAGTTGTACGAACTACCCCGGTTGCTGTAATAGTACTATGATGGCTGGTTGAGTGCCATGTGCCACCTCGTGAAGTATCAGAGAAGGTGGTGGTCATGCCTAAACAAAGCGAATCAGAGCCCAATATATAGCCTGCAAAAGGAGTGTCAAGCACGGTTAATACAAGAATTGCTGAATCGAAGCCGCAGGAGTTTGAAACTACATAGTAAACCGAGTCGGATCCCGGTGAAATGCTGGTAACCCTGCCCGCTGTTGAAATGGAAATATGATGACCCGTCGAGTGCCATGCGCCACTGTGTGAAGTATCACTCAGCGTAGTCGCAGTGCCCAAACAAAGCGAATCGGAACCAGTAATAATGTCCGCATGTGGCGTATCAAGCAATAATATAACGTGCCAGGCGGTATCAATGCCACAGGCGTTTGCCACTATATAATAAACAGAATCGCGCCCGGCTGTTAAGCTTCTAACTACACCAGTTGAGGAGATAGAACTATGCCTGCCAGTTGTGCGCCAAAACCCACTTGTTGAAGTGCTTGAAAATGTAGAATTTGTACCGGCACAAAGCGAATCGGTGCCTGTCACAGCGCCCGCAAAAGCGGTGTCAAGTACATAAATGAAGCGAACAGCAGTATCGGTACCACATGAATTGGTTACAACATAATAAACAGAGTCGCGGCCGGGTGTTGAACCACTAACAACACCGCCAGAAGAAGTAGTGCTATGATGGCTCGTTGCATACCATGTACCACTGCGTGAGGTATCGGAAAGCGTGGTAGTTGTGCCGCGACAAATAGAATCAATACCGGTAATTGCTGCTGCGTGAGGAGTATCAAGCATAGTAATCACACGTGTGGCAGTATCAATACCGCAGGAGTTAGGCACCACATAAAACACTGAGTCACGCCCCGGTGATGTTCCCCTTACTACACCAATCACGGTGACAAAACTATGGTGCCCTGTAGTGCGCCATACACCGCCTCCTGCTGTGTCAGAAAATACAGTTGTCCTATTCACACAAAGTGAATCGGCACCGGTAATTGAACCGGCATGGGGTGTATCGAGGGCGAAAATCAAATGCCTTGCTGTGTCAATGCCACATGAGTTAATCACCACATAATAAATAGAATCTAGTCCGGGTGTTGTACCACTAACTACACCTGTAGTGGTAATTGCTGTATGGTGCCCGGTTGTGTACCATGTACCGGTTCCTGAACTAACAGACAAGGTTGTGGTTGTTCCCAGGCACACCGAGTCGGCACCTGCAATACTGCCTGCATTGGGGAGGGGTGCTATAGTAACCTCATAACTCGAACTTCGGGA
Organism: Chitinophagaceae bacterium; assembly: GCA_947454235.1. Lineage (GTDB taxonomy): Bacteria > Bacteroidota > Bacteroidia > Chitinophagales > Chitinophagaceae > Flavipsychrobacter. Next base: position 91,278 of record CANGIY010000012.1, on the reverse strand, counting down.
ACCACACATGTTTGACCTAGTATAGTAGACAGTATCAGTTCCTGCATGCAGGGCGTGTACAACACCAATTGCAGAGATAGTTGCAGGGAAGGACGAAGCTGTAGTCCAAACTCCCCCGGATACTGACTCAGACAAAAAAGTTGAATCGTGTTCGCAGACAGTCGAAAGCCCTGTAATAGTTCCCGGAAGAGGTACAGTTAGCACTTTTACCGGTTTCGACGCAACTCGTGTACCACAAGCATTAGTGATAGCGTACTTAATGGTATCAATGCCTGCTGCCAGACCATACACCATGCCTGAAGATGAAACACTGGCAATCGATGTATTGACCGAAGACCACGTGCCTCCGGTAGCGGTATCACTAAATGCAACCGCGTCGCCGATGCACATACTATCACTGCCGGAAATGATACCTGGAATAGGAAGCGGTGCTACCCGAATAACGTAGGTTGCTACCCTTGTTGTGCAATAATTACTCGTATTGTAACTCACAGTATCAAGGCCGGGGCTTACTCCATAAACGGTACCTCCTGTAGTAATAGTGGCAGTACCTGGGCTTGAAGAGCGCCATGTGCCGCCTGAGATTGAATCAGATAGTGTCATTGACCCACCTTCACAAACAGTAGTTGGGCCTGTAATGGGTGCAATTTCAGGAATAGCTAAAATTGTAATTGGGTGATGTACTTCACTTGAACCGCAAGTATTAGTCACAAAATAAATAAGGGTATCAGTGCCTGGTAGATAGGCGGTTATTGAAGCCTCGGTAGTGACATAAGAAGAAGAGCTAATTAAACCGCATGAAAAACACGACGAGTACCAGAAACCACCTTCGGTACTGTCGGTGTAAGTAGCGGTACTGCCTACGCACAAAGTGTCAGGCCCAATTATGTCTCGAACAACAGGCGGACCAATTACCCAAAATGGTCTGGCTGTGCGGGTGGTACCACATGTATTTGAAATGACGTGAACGATGGTATCTAAACCCACCGACACACCAGTAACGACACCACCCGTTGTAACGGTAGCAATAGAAGTATGCACCGACGACCACGTTCCTGATGTTAAGGTGGTGAGTGTAGTGGTAGTACCTGCACAAACAAAGTCATCGCCATAATATCTTTCAATTGCCGGGCGGTCTCTGAATTCAAGGGCTAGCCGTGCAACATCGGTGCCGCAGCCTGTGGTTACGGTATAGTAAACATAATCAGACCCACCAGAAGTTGCTGTAATAACACCAGAAGATGAAATGGTTCCTAACCAAGGGTTTCCGATGCTCCACACACCTCCTGCAGAACCAGTGGTTGTGAACGTTGTAGTTGAGCCAACACACACATAAGATGCGCCGCTGAGCGTGCCAGCCACAGGAGCCGATGCGCCCGGTACATAAAACACCCTTACCGGAACTGAATTAGACGATAGACCAGAATAAGAACATGACACCACACAACGGTAGTAAGTGGTGAGTGTATCAACTGTGCTGTAAGAAGTGCTGGTGGCACCTGAAATATCGACCCATGTCGTGCTGTCGAGCGAGTATTGCCATTGATACCTGGTGCCAATCAACGTGGTTTCACCGTAAACATTGAGCGTGAATGATGTAGGAGTACACGCCGTTGCTAATGTAGATGCAGCATACCCAGCGGCCGGTCGCCCCACGCAATAGGGTGAAATGACATGTATTGTATACATTCGGGCTTCTGTCGTTCCCCCATCACTACCTTCTAGCATCAACATATGTGTTCCTATGGTTGCACTTGTGCTTATGGAGCCATACATCAAAGTAAAGCCTGAACCCATATCTCCACCTTCGGCTACCATCTCCCCACTATCAGAAAAGCGACCATTGTCGTTGTAATCAATATACAGACTATAGCCACACCTCCGCAGCAGTAAGGAAGAAAAGACTCAACCGTTAATTCAATAGTATCGCCTTGAATAACTGTTGTTTCCATAGTGGCTGAGCGGTCGGCCCAATTCACACGGTAGTTTGAGTCCCTGTCATAAATACTGCCCCAGACGAAGCGAACCATATTACCCCATCCACCGCAATAATGTATATTCTCATCAGAATGGTCATACCAAAGTGGGTGCACACAAAAAGGTGACGAAGTATCAACCGAGCCCGAACTGACGCATGTCGTGTAACAACGAAAAAACGTTTTTACAGTGATGGGGGAAGCAATGTATGGTATAGTAGTTGCCCCGGTGATATTTGTCCAGGTTGAGTCGTCGGTAGAAGATTGCCATTGATACCCGATACCTGATTGTTCAGTGGTATTTTTTAGGGTAAGAGAAAAACTTCCCGTTGTGAATGCAGTGTTCGCAATAGCTCTGCCCGCAGTAACACTTCCTGTACAGGAACGTGCAGGCGATAAAAATACAGTATAATCATGGGCAGCACCATGTGCATAGTTCATCTCATAAATACTTGCAGTCATAGTACTTTCCCAAAAACCTTTGGCACAAGCATCGGGAAACAAAGGTTCAATACCCATTCCGGCTTCATCTGTAGGCAAATATGAGGTCATTACCCTCATTCGGTGGGGTATAAGTGAATCGGAAAACGGGCTGAACGGCGCACGAAAAGAACCACCACCCACAATTTCATCGGCAGCATAATATCCGTCATTGTTTAGGTCAATCCAGATGGTACTTATAGAACGGTCTCCCCATGTGCTGTACCATTCATTTTGCTGGACAACGACTGTTTTTTCACTTATGTCTTTAAATCCATATACCATTGAGCTGCATGGTGTTGAATCGTTGAGCGAAGTGGCCCGATACCCTGTAAAACCAAAATTATTGAATCCTCTGCCCGAATCGCAATCATTCGATGCGAAATCAATCATAGGGTTACAATAGCCATCGTTTACAAACGCCACCGCAGCAATACCTGAAGTATCGCTGCTGCTGCCGGCTGTACATACCATGAAACAACGGTAAAACAATGTTGATGTAATGCTAGTCACAAAATAGGTGCTATCAGTGGCACCGGTTATGTTGGTCCACATTACATGGTTGGGTGAAGACTGCCATTGATAGGTAATGCCTGTACCTGTGGTAGCACCCGACAATCTCAACACAAACGAAGAATCAAAGAATACCTCCCGCTTCGATGGGGTACAAGTACCTGCGGTTATAGTACCCGAACAGCAATAGGCATAAACGCCTAACAGGCACAGTATAAAAGTGAGTATAACAGAGCGCATGAGTCAAAGCATTTCAATGAAAACTATAATTCAGAATAATACTGAATGTAAAGTACAAATAAACTAAAACCAGGTGCTTATCATGCTGATTTATATCACAAAAAAACGGGCCGAAGCCCGTTTTAAATATTATCTGATTAAGTTCTCCAGTTTCCGGTAATCGCTGATGATTACCTTACCGCTTTTGATATCTAAAAGTTTCTCTGTTTTGAAGTCGCTGAGTGTACGAATCAGCGATTCGGTTGCGGTACCAGCAATGGTTGCAAGGTCGTCGCGGCTGATGTCAATGACAAACGGCTCTTTTTTATTTTCGTGGTACTTGCGCTCAAGGCTTATCAAAGCCTCAGCCACTTTTTTACGCAATGTATTGTAGGCGATACCCAACAATTGTTCTTTTTTCTCTACCAGGTTTTTAGCCAATAACCCAATGAGTTTTTGAGCAGTCGCCGGACTGTTGTTCAACAATTGTTCAAAGTCTTTACGTGCAATAAGTGCCAGTTCGGTCTCCTCAATGGTTTCAGCATTCTCTTTGTATGCACTGCCTTCCAGCAATGAAACATAGCCAAAGAAATCGCCCTCGTTGTACAAATCCATCACCAGGTCTTTACCGTCTTCGTGCGTTTTGTACGTTTTTACTTTTCCCTTGAGTATGAAGTATAAATAGTGCGGGTGGCTACCTTCTTTATAAATAACCTGACGCTTTTTGTAGTCGTTTACGTTGCCGTTTTTGGCAAGGTCTTCGAGCGAAGTGCGGCTGAAAGCGGCCATCAGTTCATTAAAGCCATTGATATCACCGGGAAGGTTTTTCTTCACGATGTCTGCCTTTTTGAGGCGGCTGGTAACTGCATTCAGCAATTCGTTACCTGCAAATGGTTTTGTGATGTAGTCATCGGCACCCATTTCCATAGCAGCCCTGAAGTCGCTTCTTTCACTTTTTGCTGTCAGGAAGATGAATGGAATGCTTTCTGTTTCGGGGTCGTTGTGTAAAATGTGCAATACGCCATACCCGTCAATACCCGGCATCATAATGTCGCAAATAATAAGATCGGGCATTAGTTTTTGTGCCATTTCAATACCCTCCTTGCCATTCGCTGCAGTATGCACCCTAAACTGAGATAACATCAATATCTCAGCGACATTATCCCTGATGTCTTCATTGTCCTCAATTACCAGAATTGTTTTCATTAGCTGCTTCAATTTTGTTGAAGGTAATGGTAAACTTTGTGCCTTTCCCCAAATCGCTCTCGCATTCTATAGCCCCGTTCAGTAGCTCAGAATACTTGGCTACAATGTGCAACCCAAGACCGGTGCCTTGAATGTTGGTCACATTTGAAGACCTGAAGAAACGCTTGAACAAATGTTCCTGCTCTTCCTTAGGAATACCAATACCGTAATCTTTCACCGAAAGTATAAAATTATTGCCATTATTTTCAGTCACCAACTCAATTGTTGTGTTCTCTCCCGAAAATTTAATGGCGTTAGAAAGCAGGTTGGTTACAATGTGTTTCATGGTCGAAGGGTCGAGATATACCATTGCATCGGCCCCAACATGCGTATAATCAACATGTTGTCCGTTTTTGAGCATGTGTTGCACATCTTGTATTACATCCATCATCTGTTTCTGGATGTCGTATTCAGCAAATCGCGGTGCTAGCTTACCTTCTTCAATTTTACCTACCGAAAGGAAATCATTGAGTATTTCGGTGAGCGATGTTACCGATGAAACGATGCGTTGAATGTGTTTTTTCTTCTGTGGCGGGTCGTCGGGGCTGGCATATTGCGAAAGCAAGTATGCCGATGAGAGTATAGCACTTAGCGGTGTTCTGAACTCGTGCGATGCCATTGATACAAAGCGCGATTTCAGTTCGTTGAGTTCTTTTTCTTTTTCAAGCGCAGAGCGTAACTCGGTTTCCGCCTTTTTCTTTTCTGAAATATCTATTGCAATGGCGAGGTAGCCCGTTGTTTTGCCTTTGTCGTCTTTAAGCGGAGTTACGTCAAGCGATACATAAAATGCTGATTCGTCTTTACGCACGTAGTGACATTCCATGTTCTTGTTATAGTCGGAAAGACACATGAGCTTGAAGAGCGAAAAGTCGGTTTGTACCGGCAGCCCCGAAAGTTCTGAAAGTTCTTTTGCTTTTTCTTCCAGTTCGCCCTTGCGGTGGAAGATGATTGGCGAATGCACGCCAAGTACTTCATGGGCGGCATAACCCAGCGATTTTTCGGCAGCAGGGTTAAAAAACTGAATAATACCATCACGGTCGCACACTACAATAATGGCTCCGGCGTGGTTGTAAATATTGTTCAGGAAATTGTTGACGCGTTGCAACTCTACGTCCTTGCGTTCAGTTTCCTTTATTTGGTGTCCAAGTTGCTCAACTGTGAGTGCCAGCGATAGTGACTCTTCTTTTACTTTCTGTTCAAGGTGAACATTGAGCTTTTTAATCGCCTGTTCAGTTTCTTTTCTTTGAGTAATGTCGTTAATGAAGGCAAGCGTATAACGGTCTTCACCAATAGAATAATGTCCAAGGCTAATTTCGACAGGTACTTCTTCGCCTGTTTTCTTTTTCCCGGTCAGCTCCATACCCAACCCCATTGGGCGGCTGTGCGGATTAGCATTGAATTTATCTCTGTGATGGTGGTGAGAACTCCTATATCTGTCAGGAATCAATAATTCCACCGTTTCACCAACCAACTCCTGCTCTTCATACCCAAATTGCTGAACAACATACTTGTTCGCCATCTGGATGACGCCCTTGGAATCGGTAATGAGAATGCCAATGCTTGCGTAGTAAAACAGTGCCTGAAAGGTCTGACTATTCAACGTTGTAAAAGGCATACCTAAAAGTAGGTCTTTTTCGTGTTTTACAATGCCATGATTTCGGTCTTTCATCGGTTTTACGACATAAAAGCGCGAAAATATTTCAACGGAATGTGTAAAAACATGATTTTGGTCATGTTAGGGACTTATTTTTTGCTGATGCGAAGCCCCCTTTTATTGTTTTTCGAGCAAGTAGTAATGCCCGCACACGTTGTGTCTTGTTTTAGGGTTCAGGAACTCCGGAGTGAGCTCTGTTACCTTGAAGTATTCCCCTTCTTTGAGTACCTTATATTTATCGGGCAATTGGGCAATATCGGGGTATCCTTTTTGCATGGTAAGTATATATTTTTTTCCTGCAACCTGCGATAGCGCTTCGGTAAAAGTTTGTTTTTCGCCCGAATAGAAATAGATAGAATTCATCGCATCCTGCGGTTTGTAGATCGCTAATTCTTTGGCAGCAATGTGGTGTTCTTTCAGGTAGTCGCCCATAGTATTACCCAGTTGGTAATTGAGCAGGGAAGGGTAGGTGCAATTCATCAAAAATATGTTGGCTATTGCCATTGCCGATGCAGGAACAACAATCAGTTTTTCTGACTTTTCGGTTTTAAAGACAAGGTAGAACCACACTATTACACCTACAAACAACAACGCTATCATGAAAATTGAAGCAGGGAACACCCATAGGCACATCACAAATGCGAGTACAAAAACCAGAAATGATACAACCGTCAATGCAGGTCTAAGTACTTTGAACACAACAGCATATTGCTTTTGGTAATAGGCTTCGGTAAGGAAGGCGCCAACAACAATTGATGCCAGCGGAAAAGCCACAAATATGTAGTGGGGTAACTGATATGCCGAAGAACCCAGTGCCATATAACTGAGCCAGAACCCACCCATAGTCAACCATTCGCGCGAACCCGAGAGTGAAAAACGCTCTTTGAACAAACGGATGATATTGATGACAACTGCCGGCAGGAAAACAAATATCCACGGCAGGAACGACCACAGCATATTAGAAAGCAGGAACGTGATATCAACTTCATTTTTCCAGGGGCTTTCGCCTGTTATACGCCCGAAACTCTGGCTCCAGTAAAAGAAACGCAGTCCGGAAACATTTTTAAGTTCATTGACGGTTTTTTCAGGGTGCAGGTCGAATTGTTGGTACAAACCTATGCTCATGGGTATGAGTAAAATACCGATTACTACAATGCCCAACAACAACGCAGGGCGCAGGAATTTCTTCCATTCCCGCTTCAATACCCATTGCGATACAAAGCTGAATGCCGGTACAAATAACGCAATGGGCCCCTTGGTCATCATACCAAAACCAATAGCGGCACTACCCCCCAACAGGTATTTGATTTTGCCGCTGTCGTCCCATTCTTTCAGCAGCCAGATGGCGGTAACCACCCAGCTCATGAGTATGGTATCGGTTCGAATATCGTTTTCCATCAGGAACATACCCTGACATGTGGCTAAAACAAGTGCCGATACCCGCGCAGTATTTTCGTTGTACAGCTTTTTTGCCAGTCGGTAAGTGGCATAGATAGCCCATATGCCAAACAAAATAGACGGGAATTTGAACCCTAAATTATTGGCACCGAATACTTTTATGCTCGCAGCCGATACCCAGAACAGGAACGGCGGTTTATCGAGGTAGTCTCGACCTTGGTCATAGACCTGTAGCCAGTCGTGGCTGCGCGACATTTCCAGACTGATATCGGCATATTGCGACGCATCGATATCCATGGTGTTCACTCTTATGCCCGTGAAATACACAACGAGCAGCAATATGAAAATCCAGAATGGCGCTTTCGACATAAAATAGTTTTCGGGTTGCAAAAATAGTTGCATTTTTAACCAATGTTGTCATTAAAATATAATCAGCTCAATTCTGCATTCGAATATCCGTTTGTGACACACAAGGGTGCCAAAACACATCAGCCTTCATTGGTGGTTTCGCTGGGGCTAGGACCTATGGTAGGGTATGGCGAAGCACCTGCCATAAGTTACTACAATGTGACCGTTGAGGGCATGACCGAACTCTTGCTTTCTAAGAAGCAAATGATAGAACGCTATGCCATGATAGACCCGCAACGTTTTTGGCACTTCCTGCACCACCTTATTCCGGGGCAACATTTTCTCACTGCCGCCCTCGATATTGCGGGGTGGGATTTATTTGGCAAAATGCGCCGCCAACCTGTTTACAAATTGCTGGGTTACGAAAAAGGCGCACTGCCTGTTACCGACTACACCATAGGCATTGCCCCGGTTGAAGAAATGATGGCTAAAATGCAGCAACACCCGTGGCCTATTTATAAAATAAAAGTGGGGCAACCCGATGACATAGGCATTATAGAAGCATTGCGCCAACACACCACTGCCGATTTCAGGATAGATGCCAACGAGGGTTGGAATTTTGACGATGCCAAAAAATTACTGCCCGAACTCAAAAAGCTGGGTGTAACCCTCATAGAGCAACCCCTCCAAAAAACAGAGTGGGACGCCATGAAGGAACTACTCACGCTCACCGATATTCCATTAATTGCTGATGAAAGTTGCGTAACGGAAGACGATGTAAAAAAATGCTTCGGGAGTTTTACGGGCATTAATATCAAACTTACCAAGTGCGGAGGGCTAACTCCTGCCACCCGCATGATAAAAGAAGCCCGCACGCTGGGCATGAAGGTAATGGTAGGCAGTATGAACGAAACTTCGATAGGCACAGCAGCTATAGCCCATCTATTACCTGCAGTTGACTATGTGGATGCCGATGGGCCGTTACTGCTCAAAGAAGATGCTGCCACCGGACTCACCTACCCTGATTACATTCCAACCACCCTTGAAGGCCGGACTGGATTGGGGATTGTGGCTAAGTTATAGTAGTGGTTTAGTTGATTTACATCTCTACCTTTGTACTATGATTCTAGTTGATGCGCTGTTTATAAACAAGGGGGGAGGTGCGGTATTGTTGCAATACCTGATTGAGAAAATAATGGCGCACCCCGAAAGCAGCAGATTTTACTTCTTGCTTGACCCGCGTTTTGAAATTCCCAAGGTGCTGAAATCGCAGTACGAGGTGATACCCAACAAGCTGAGCGATAGAATCAAATTTTATAAAAAGCACAAGAACGACTACGAATCGGTGTTTTGCTTTGCCAATACGCCGCCGCCTGTGCGCATGAAAGTGCCGGTGTACACCTATTCCCACAACCAGAAATTACTGGAAGCACCCCGCAAGAAATTCGACCCGAAATTCAGGCGGTTGTACCTCAAATACCTGGTGATAAAGTGGTACAATAAAAATACCGATTACTACATTGTACAAACGCCCCACATGGTAAAAGAGCTACTGGGTGTGGGTTTGAAAGATGCAGCACACTGCCTTTCTTATCCGTTTTACAATACTGAAAAATACAAGGGTGCGCATACTCCGTTTGAGCAACGCCCCACCGACGATTTTGCTTTTGTGAGCACACCATCGCCACAGAAAAACTATCCTACCCTGCTTGATGCGTGGGAGTACCTGCACGAACAAGGGCACCACCCCGGTTTACACATCACTATCGATGAAACAGCCCCCGACCTGCTGGCACGCATAAAAAACATGCAGGAGCGCGGTATTAAGATTCATAATTACAGCTACATAGACCCCGCCACGTTGTACTTTAAGTACCGTTACCTCGTGTGTCCGTCTATTATGGAAAGCTTTGGTTTACCCCTCATTGAAGCAGTTGACAGCGGCATGAAAGTACTCGCCCCCGACCTGCCTTACGTGTACGACGTCATAAAACCGAGCTACACCTTCAATGCCATGGACAAAAAATCAATCGCCAACGCCGTCCTCCATGCCCTCACCACCCAAATTCCCAACCCACAAGTCGTCACCCACAACCAGGTTGATGGGTTGATAAGGTTGTTGATTGAGGGGAAGTAGAGGTTAGTGTGTAATACTTCTGCACACGCCAGAAGAAAAAAGACTGAAAAAGTGACATTTTCTGCTTGATTATGATGGGCGACATTTGTAAGTGCTTTTAAAATAGATGAAGTAATAGCCATGCCTCATAACTAATTCTAAATCCTCCAATTCAAATAAAGGACACATTTCATTTTGGGTTATCGATAGTTATAATATCACCATTTCTTAACGTTCAAGCACATACTAATAGATACAGCAGAGCGTATAGAACAAAAGGCAGTTGGCAACAGGTTGTCGTTTTTAAATTTTTGTATTTCTATTCTTATTGCTAATTTCTAATGTAACTTTTACTTGGTTAACTACCTGATAGTAGTTAAATATAATTCCGATTTAGTATTTTTACTCTATAAAACCTGATTTATGAACGATTCTACTGCTTTTTTCTATTTTGATATTAGCCAAAAAGGAAGTATCCAGTGTGGAGTTAATATCACCATCAAAATAATGATTTTATTAATACTATTACTTCTGTTTATCAGGATTTTCTTCAATAATGCAAAGTGGATTAAGCAACTAAGGAAGAAATTAAGAGGTAAAGAAGTGTCTTTTGATTTGAAGATTTTTAAAATTAGTGGAAAACTCTTTAGCTATTCTGAAACGAATACTGCAGCATGGAAAATGTATGTAGAACTTGCAAGCCGTGTTAGCGGTATTGAATTAGGGGAAAATAACGGTATCCTCCGCGAATCTTTGACCTCTTTATATGAATGCTTTAAAATCAGCAGACAAATCATTGTTCAGGCCGGCCCGGAACTGGGTGAACATACAGACAAGGTAGCCAAATCAGTTGCAGACCTGATGCTTGAAATATTAAATCAAAAAATCCGCCCAGTCCTCGAAGAATGGCATCCAAAGCTTCAAAAATACGAGGCAAAGAAGCCAGCAGATATTTCTCAAGCTGAGCATGAAGCAAATTGGAACGAAGCAAAAGTACTTCGCAACGAACTAGTACTCTTAAAGTCTGGCCTTGAAGAGTACATTCTGTTATTGAAAAATATTGCACTTCATTAAGCGATGTGTCACAACAGCATTATCGGTCATAGATCGATTTTTGTTGCCACGTTGCGCAAGGTTGCCGCTTTAAAAACGAAATAAAGTTTTCAACCCTTTTCTTTTGATAAGCCGGAAAATGCTTGCGGCTATTTGCTTTTGTCGTTAACATATCAATAATGTAGTCTTTATAACAAATCGACAAAACACTTTTTCGAAGTTTTTGATCTTTTACTTTTAAGAATTCAGCTTTGGCAGTACCCTCTCCTTCTTCAAATAGTGCAAAAAATATCCTGAAGTAGTTCTCTAAAAAATCAGCATCTTGCTCGCGCAAAGAATTATGCTTATATTTTATATAATTTGCTGAACACCTGGTAGCTGCGGCAATGCTGTCAGTTTCAATATAAAGAAGAAATAACTTTAGATACGAGTCTCCAATAGTAGACCTTATTTTTGCATGATTGGGATATTTGTGTGCAAACTTTTCTTTTAATTGCAAACTCTTCTTTATGTAATTAATGGCAATTGTTGAATACCCGGTATCACTGTAAAACGCAGCCATAGTTTCCATTTCGTCACAATACCGCAAAACATCGTAGATATCCAAAGTATCTTTGAATAAGATTTCAGCTGTCAAAGAATCTTTACGCGAAATTTGGTAATATAGTTTTTTGTACAAATGGTTAACCAAATTTGTATGAGGAATGGAATCATTATAACCATATTTTTCTGATATTAATTCAGGCTCATCCTCTATCAGTTTTCCGTATAGTCGCCTGAGAAGCAAATTTGTGCTAAGAGAAACATTGCCATTTTTGCCTAATTTCTGATCACGAAAAAGGCGTTGATACAGTTGCTTTAAATGAGAAATCTCCTTTTTTAATTCAGCAGAATAATGGTTATTCAACAATTGACGATTGATTGCAGGTAGGCTTGATTGCAAATGCAATATCCCATTTACTTGTGATGTCAACGAGGAAGTATCTATATTATCGGGCTCCTTATTAGGAGAAAGGCCAACATATGTATAATCCAATGGAGAAAAACGAAAGGCGGGCCTGTCAGCAAATATCTTTGATGCCGCCCCTGTCTTCCAGAGGAATAATTTATTGTCAGCATTTACAGCATAAACCGTCTTTTTGTCAGGAGAAAAACCGACAGACTTTATTTCGCAATCACTGCCTTTAAAGTTCACTAACTTGTCTCCTTTAAAATTCCACAATACAACATTTTTATCATCACTGCCGCTTAAAATAACGGAATCACCAATTGTGGCGAGACTTGTAACATAGCCGTTATGCCCATGCAAATATACTTTTGGCAGATACGTTGCATTGTCCTGTACACACTGTAATCTTTTTTCATCCTTTTGACTACAGAGAGAATCTGCCAACGTTCCAATTTCCCATATTTTGACATTATTTTCATGATCTCCTGTTATCAAAAATTTCATGTCATTAGTAAAAGTTACAGCCGATACAACAGAATTTTCTATGCCCTTAAACCACTTAATTACTTTACCATTTTTGGAATTGTACATAAGCAAAGAGCCGTCCCAAAATCCGGCATAGCAGTGCATATTGTCGGGGCAAAAACCAGAACACAGCCAACCCTTATCGGCATTTGGCGGTATTAGTGTATCCGGTTTATTTGTCGTATCACCCAGGTGATAAAGCAAATTTCCTACTAACACATTTTTGCCATCCGGGGAAAAGGACATATGATCAGTTTCTTTGTACTCCTTAAATTTCCTGATTACTTCCCCATTAATATTGAGCATTTCGCAGGTGTCGGATCCATTTCTATCGAGAAGGTAGCAGAGTTTTCCATTTACCTTTCCGTAGTTACGAAGAGTCCCCATTGGCGATGGTTTCCAGCTAATTAAATTTCCTCCACTGTCCCAGTCATAAATTCCTGAAAATCCATAAGTTGTAATGCTATCTCCTGTAGCAGATAGCGAAACCGCACAAATTTCATCTGGCAGGCTAATTCGCGAAACAATAAACGCATCGTCCGATGTGTCGAATGAAAAAAGAACATTGTTAATATTTTGATTAAACGGAAAGATACTCTTTGCATCCTTAACCAAGGTATATGCTAACGTAGGATTATACCCCCTCGTGATTTCTGCGCCGCCAATCGCGTTATACTGAATATTTAGTAGCGCCTGAAGATAAAAAGCCCCTGAAAAAAAGACAACGAATACTATAAAAAGTGAAAGAATAAGTTTATATCTTCGTTTAACTCTTTTTGCTTTTTCTTGATCTAGAATCTTATTGGTTGCATCTCTTTTAACCGCTTCTTCTCTTTCCTTTTTTACAACTATTAACGGATCCACCAACTTATCATGAATTACCCGAATGTATTCATCATTCACAAATGACTCAGGCTTAAGATATCGGAGTTTCTTATTTTCAAAAATTTGTTTTTGCCCCAGAAGTTTCTCGATAATATTACTTCCAAGCCTTCTGTCAGCAAGTAGCTCTTTCTTTAAAGCGAGTTTTCTCCCATATATACCTGTATCATAATCTTTTGAAATAAGGTGATCTGCAATGGCATCCTTTACCTCATTTGAAAAATGATTAAATACGCTCAGGAAATATTTATTCGAAATATCTTCAATAATATCGTCTTTTCCGCCTACTTTGGTTAGCAATAGTTGGTATTCATCAATAAATAATTGTTTCCAAATCAGTACGTTTTCTTCTGTTGAATTTCCTCTTCTTACCTCATATTTTAAAATTATATCTTCATATATAAAAAAACAAAATAGGCTTAAAACAAATGGTTCTACTTCTACATTTCCCTTATTGTCAGGTATATTCGCCAGCTTATCAACAATTAACTCTGCAAACTCTGGTACATTGCTAATTTCCGGAGATATTTTCTTTATTACTTTGGCAGCGTCAACCTTATTAAACGGTTCAAGGCAAAAACGGTTATGTCCGTTAAGAATTGACGGTATTTTGTTTTTTAACGATTCAAATTTGGTAAGATACTCCTCCCTGAATGAAAATAGAAATCTAAAGTTTTTCCGGGAAGAGGTAAGAGCATTCTGCATCTCTAAATAATAGTCCAGGCTATGGTTCGTAGTTCCATCATTTGCATTCTTCTTACTTTTATAATCAGCTATAGTTACCGAAGGTATCTCGTCTTCAATAACATATTTCAGCTCATTGGTTATTTGATTGTAAAATTCGATATCTGAAAACCGGGTAGTGAATAATTCCTCAAACTGATCAAAAATAATTACAGGAATGATTGGAAACGAAGTCATCTCGTCTCGTGTTATTCCATCCTTAATAACTGACCTTGATATATTACAGGTTAGCGATGTGCTGTATAAAAACTCAAATAGTGACTTCTGCCGCTTATCAAAGCAAGGCTCAATGTTCTTTGAAAAGGTATAAGTATTAGTATAACCATTATCGTCACCTGTCGCATTAACATCTTCCACTCTTTTGGTTATTCCGCTCTTCGCAACCAATTGGTCAATTGCCTTATCTAAAGCACCAATAATATCATTTTCCAGATAAGTACTAAACTGGCAATCGGGCGCTGGGAGTGTGTATACAATTGGTAGAAAATTGTATGATTGAGACAAAGTATTTATTAAACCAGCTTGAATTACAGAACTTTTACCATACCCCGATTGGGAATACAATAATGTTAGTGTATTTCCTGAAATCAGGTTATATAGTTTCAATACATCATTTTCCCTACCATGAAAACTGGCTTGATCCTGAACGGAATACGACTCCGGGCCCTTAAAGGGATTGCTATGAATTTCCATTTTTTAACCTGCAGTTATTTTGATACATTCTTAGTTCATTTGCATAAAATTCTGTTAATAGCAATGGTTCATCCTGAATAACACTACCAAGAGGCCCACCAGGGTTTGCGATTTGCCCCACGGTAAATTTTGAACTTTTTTCTACAGACTCTGGCAGATACTGATTTAGTGACAACTTATTATTATTATATTTTTTGGTAAAAAGAGGCATTATGCAAAGGCTGCCGGGATTTTCTTCACTCCTTTTTAAGGCGTAATCCCATTCTGCAAATGCAATACTCTTCCTGCTAAAAGCAATATCAATATTTTCAGATACCAAAGGAATAAAAACAATTGAATCATTTATCCCGTCCATTATAGATTTGTTTAACGGCTCTCCTCCTTTAATGTCACTTTCATCCAGAAAACAGTCAAGACCCAGCGACACGCTGATGTATCTGTGTATTTCTCTCGCTATATCTCTATCTTCACTAAAAAAACTAATGAAAATCTGACAAGAACTCCCTTTTGTAGTATGCCTTTGACCAAGCTGTTTATACAAAATGTCGACAAAATCATTGGCTGACAAGTTAAGACTTTGCAATCCCTCTTTTGTGATGTAGACATTTCTTGATTTGTCAGCATCCAATAGAAGTAAATCATCAATAACTATCTTACGTTTCAGGTTCTTTTCCTCCAATTTTTCAGTAGCCAATAAACGCAAAATGAATCGAAATATCCAGTCTTTAAATGAACAGCCAATAAACAAAAAATTGCAGTCTTTGAAAGTTCCCGCCAGCATATTAAAAAAATCGGAGTATTTCTGATGCTGCTTATTAATGTATCCGTATAAGACTTCCTGCATGTGTATGTCTGATATGCTTAGCCCGGACTCCGACCCGTAACAACCAAAAAAACACCAAACTATTGGATGAATTATATTCTTTATTGGTTTACTGGGATCATATGAATTAGAGTTAGGATCAATGATTTTTTCATTAGCAAATTTCATCTGATTAGGACTAAGCACTTCATAAACTATGTTCCCGCCTTCCCTTTTTAATCTATATGAAGTTAATGCAGCTTCTAGAGTTCTGAAAACGGTTGTATCGATATAAAATCGAAAAAGTTCAATTCTTGCAAGCTTAATAATCGATGAAGGGATACGACTAAGATTGAAATGCGTTTCTAATGTTTCATTCACATTTTTGTTGAACAGCACAAATTTTTGATCACTTTCAAAATGCCTGTAGCAAAAATTAATATAATCAATACTACACGAACAATCTAATTGCGCAAACTCATCAATAATATTTTTCGAGTACCTTTCAGGGTGCGAAAGAATAAACTTCTCTGCAAACGATTTAAGAAAAGATGCCTTATTGGTCGAGTTATTTTTATAATTTAACTTTTGTAAATCAGGAGAGTAGTATGTATCAAAGCATGTCGAATCAAGACAGTCATCAAACAATTCATATCCAATAACAGGAATTACAGTATGGCTCTCAATCCCATCAATAATCGATTGCAGCGTTTTTTTTTCTTCGTCTGACAAATTTTCAAAAGTTCTTTTTACATTTTGAAGTTTTTTCTTTGGTTCCACCTCGTTCATAATATATAAATAATTGTAGCAAACATAATCATGTTCACATTAAAAAGCAACATAAATATTTATTTGACTAACCGACAAAACTGGAAATATTCTAGTTGTAGTAAGCTTACAACGAAGAAAGTACAAAATAGATCTATCGCAGTAAGTCATATTGATGGTGTTTGATTAGACGATGTAGTTGAAATTCTTAGGTATAAATACACTAAATGTTCTTTTACCAATTTTATTGCTAATTCACTCATATAAATCTCTTTGAAAGTGCGAGAATAGTATCAATAAGCAATAATAATCAATTAATATGAAGTTTGCAATGATATTGGTGCAATCAGCCCCCCAATTGACAAAAGTCAAGTAATACCCCATTCCAAGAGGCTAAAAATGCTAATTGACTTATGTCAAGAACAATGAGGTGGGGGCGTTCTAGTTTTGTTTCATCATCGAAATAAAACAAGCGATATGAAACACATTCTTTTAGCAGTAGCAACTTTTCTACTCATGTTTACGGGCTTAAAAGCCGGCGCTCAGGCAAGAATCGACAGTTCTTCATTAGGCAAAACATTTGAAGTGATATTAAAAGACAATTCCACATACACAGGGAAAATGATTAGACTGGCTGGTGGAGATATCATTATTCACACAAAGGCGCTTGGAGATATTACTATTCCAAAACTTCAAATTCAGACAATTAATGAGGTGCCATCAAATCAGGAGGAAATTGATTCAGCCCACCTTGAAGACAACGCTTTTGCAACCCGTTATTTTATGTCAACCAATGGTTTGCCGGCTGAGGCAGGACAAACATACATTCGCTGGAACTGGTTTGGTCCTGATGTGCAGTATGCTGTTTCCGACCAATTGACCATCGGTTTAATGGCAACGTGGATTGGTGCGCCTCTTTTGGGAGATATCAAAGTGAGTATCCCGCTGGCTAAAGACCTTAACCTGGGCGTAGGCGTAGTTGCCGGAACAGGGTTATGGGTCTTCCCCGAATTTAAACTTGCACTTCCGTTTGGCGCGCTTACTTATGGCGACAGGCGCAACAACATTACCTTTTCAGGTGGTTACGGATATGTAAATACCGGAACAAACAGTGGTGGCAGAATGATTTACTCTGCCGCAGGTATGTTACACCTCAGCAAAAAAGTGAGCATTGTTTTCGACTCGTTCATTTTGCCGGGCAACAAAAGCGACAACGACTATGCAGGTTTATTCCTTCCCGGTTTACGCATTCAAAGTTCCAATAGGTCAGCGTTTCAGTTTGGTTACATGGCTGTATCAACAATCAACGGTACTTCTCAAGTGCCTATACCTATGGCGCAATGGTTCAGGAAACTGAAATAGTGTTTAGTTATTAATCAGCGTTGCTTTCAGGTTATTGACCTTTTTTAGCAACCCAAGGTCAAATGTTTTTGAACTCGTGAGTAAGTGCTCGTAAATGCTCAGGCTTCTCAGATACAAAAGCTGGCTTCGGTCTACATCACTGCGCTCTATTTTTGAGGCACATGCAAACAAGATATCGGCATTCTGCCACAAATGTTCATTTTTGAAGCCGTACTTTGATTCTAACATTGATGCGAGCAAGTGAGTAGGAGTGTTTACGATTTCATCGAGCGGCGGCAAGGTAGTGCCGGTGGGTAACGGTGCCTGCTGATTGAATACTTCATTGATGTCAAAGTTATCGGGCGCCCCTGTGAGTTTCGCCAGCATTTTTGCCAATACAAGCCCCAGCAGGTCAATTTGTCTTTGTACGTAATCGCGGCGTTCCATAGGTTAATGAAGTTGACAAAATAAATTTCATCTAGTTTAATTATTATGTTTCTTTTTTACTAGGCGCAAAATCCGAGTTCCGAAAGTATTCGGAATAAGGACTTTTGCAACGACGCAGAAATGGAACAGAATGGTTGAAATGGTGACATTTATTTTGTCATCTTCACTTAGCTTTTTATCAATATTTTAAATATTCAGCCAATCAAAATTCAGTATTTTTATGCAAAGCAATTCCTAAAAAACCGTAGCGGTTACTTCAACAGCCATCATGAAAAAAAAGTATGTGATTTTAAGCGCCTCCATCATTGTAGTTCTTTGTGTTGCAATGGCATCGTGGGGTAGGTTGTGGCCGCGTACGGGCGTAAAAATCGTCAAACAGCCACCCCTACAAACCGATATCGACAGCATAGCTGTTTGGAAAAAGGAACGCAAAATGGCAGTGTTTAGCCACCGCAGGCTACTGAAAACCTATCATATAAGTCTGGGTGGGCACCCTGTTGGTCCAAAACATTTTGAGGGCGATAACAAAACACCCGAAGGTACCTACCATATTGACGGTAAAAACCCGGGTAGCGGCTATCACAAGTCGCTGGGAATCTCATACCCTTCAAAGCGCGATATTGAGTTTGCCCGCAAGGCAGGTAAGCATACTGGCGGCGACGTGAAAATTCATGGCTTGCCTAATAACTGGGCCAAGGAAAAGCTGGCAAGAATCGCCGCCGACTGGACATTGGGTTGCATTGCCCTTAAAAACGATGAAGTAGACGAATTGTACATCCATTGCAAGGTGGGCACTCCAATAGTGATAATGCCATAAGCCATTGTAAATGAAATTGCTGCAAGTTGTAGTACACTTGGATAATAACAAAAAAAATCTATAGCGATATTCAAAGTTTGAATAGTTTTATGTCGCTAAAAATTGACTATGTCTGCCAGTTACAATACCACTCAATACAACACAATACTTGATGCTGCTAATGCCATTGCTGCCCCTTTTATAACTACAACGGGCGGTGCACAAAACGAATACGCTTATTCGTTGTACTCAGCAACGCAACTTCAAAATGAATATGGTGTGGTCGATGATGTTTGGGCTGCCGGCGGTCCAATAGTTGGTTACAACTCACCAAATGGTCCGTACAATGCCGCTACCGACTGCTCAGGGTTTACAGCCCGCGTACTGAGTTGTGTTAGGGTGCAAGGTCATCAAAGCCTCTACGCAAATCTGGTGATGGTAGATGGGCAATTGGTGAGCTTTAAAACACCTACGCACCCTCAGCCATTTCCAAGTGCGATGGATTTTGCCAACTACTTTACCGGCGCTGACACCGGAATGAACCGTACTAATTCACTTTGGCAGCCAATTGCTTATCAGTCATCAAGCGCAGCATCAGGTAGCTTGTCCAATGTTCAGCCGGGCGATATATTGGCTTACAGCCTTCCTCCGGGTAATACCGATACAGGGCATGTAATGACGGTGTATAGTATTGAGGAGCTTACTCGTGGACAGCAGTCGCAGGCATGGCCCACTCATCTTAATGAGTTTACAGGCAGCAATCGCTTTTTTGCAGTAACGGTGTATGATTCATCCAACGTATTGCATTATCAGGATACCCGAGTGAACGGAGCCACTGGTGTAGGCAGGGGCACAGTATTGGTGATTACCGATATGAATGGCGCACCCGTTGGGTTTCAGTTCAACGAAAACTTTGTATTGCTGTACGTTAAGCCTATCGCAACAACACTCTCTAAAACCGACTTGCTAGGTACATTGGCTGTTGGCAGGGGAATACCTCGATAATATTATTTGCTACTGTTTTTGAGCAATATAGTCCTTCCAGTCTTGCATGGCTTTCCCTTTCATAACACGAGGGAATTTGTTCATTGCTCCATACTTACCCATGTGCTTCAGGTAGTCTATAAATGTAGCGCCTTTCAAAACCGTCACCGAAACTTCGGTGAGTGCTGATGTACGTTCAACCTCGTAGTCGTCGTTGAGCGAACACAACGTTTTGTCAAGCAAAGAACGAATTTGTTGTTCGTCAACATTGGGCTCGTCGCAGCCAACATACCAGCGGTGTGCAAACCTACCGCTTTCCAACATTTCGCCACAAACAGTAAACTCGCGAATAGCAATATTCATTTTTTCACTAACTACCTGCACAGCTTTGTTCATGTTGTCAACAGAAAGGTGTTCACCGCACATACTCAGGAACTGTTTCGTTCTGCCAACAATAATGATTTCGTATTCAGCAGCATTGGTAAACTTAATGACATCGCCAATCAGGTACCGCCATGCGCCCGAACAAGTGCTCAGCAAAACAGCATATTCAGTGTTCGCCTTTACTTCATGCACCAATACTGTTTGAGGGTTTGGTTTTATGTTTCCTTCGTCATCAAAGTTTTCAGAAGTGAAAGGAACAAACTCAAAGAAAACGCCGACATTCAGTACCAATTTGATACCCCCACCAGGTCTCGCCTGAAATCCAAACGACCCTTCTGAAGCCATGTAAGTTTCAATGTAAGTCATTTTTGGACCAAGAAGTTTCTTGAAACTTTCTCTGTAGGGTTCCATTGCCACGCCACCGTGAATATATACACCCAAGTTAGGCCATATCTGGTGAATGTTATCGAGCTTGTGGTATTCAACCACACGTTCAAGTACAATTTGTACCCATGCAGGTACGCCACATACTATTCCCACATCCCAGTGAGGGGCTTTTTCAACTATAAGTTTAATGCGGTCTTCCCATCTTGGGCGTTTTGATATTTTTTTGCCTGGTTTGTACAGCAAAGAAGAAACCCACCTTGGCATGTTCTTGGCACTTATGCCGCTCATATCGCCTTCGTAGTATTCTCCTTTTTCAAAAAGTGAAGTAGTGCCACCTAGCATCAATATACCCTTTTCAAACACCACAGGTGGTATTTTGTAGTTGGCCATACTGTACAACTGCTTGAAGCCCACTTTCTTAATGCTTTTGATCATATCCTGAGTTACAGGTATGTGTTTGCTCGCAGCCTCTGAAGTTCCTGAGCTTAGCGCAAAATATTTCACTTTTCCGGGCCAGCATACATTCTCTTCACCTTGCATGCATCTGTGCCACCACTGGTTGTACATGTCGTTGTAAGTATGTACGGGAACAGTTTTTCTGAACGCGGCAACAAGATCAAATTGCTGACTTAAAAGGTTATTGGCAAACCCGTAGTGCTTACCGAAAGCTGTGTACTGTCCGCGGTCAAGCAATTGCCTGAGCGTGTTTTTTTGGTATGTTTCGGGAGCGGCTACCGGTAAACGGAACTTTTTTCTGAGTTTGAGTGATCTCGCGATTAAATTGCCTAAGATTGCCATTTTTACCTGTCCTGTTGCGGGAAAGAACGAGGTAAAAGTAAGTATTCCTCTGTTAATAAATTGAAAACTGTTGGTTGAGGGTCGGTTGGAATTGTCCGTTCAGGACGAATCTCCTTACTCCGCAAATTTAGTCTTATATTTGAAGCATAATTTCGGAAGGTAGCGCAGCGAATGGTACTTCACATTATTTTCATTATTATTTACCTCGCGTTAGGTAATATTTTCGATGCAGGTGCCATTGCAATAGATGCTGCATTGGTGGTACATTGTGTGCTTGGTATTTTGGTTGAGTTCAATAAAGCCAAGAATTTTATTACTCCGATTTTCATTCTTTACATTGCCGTTATTATTGCCTCCATAGGTAATGCCGAAGTGCAATTAAAAATGGCTTCGATTGATTTCAGACTGGGAAGGTATTTAGTTACAAGACATATTGACGAGGCAGTAAATATCATGGCTATTGGAAGTGCATTTATGTTTATAGGCTTTCAAATGTTCTCTAAGAAGCAATATCTGCCGTCTATTAAGTATGAGATTTCCCACGATACGGCAAATAAACTGTTCTACTATGTTTTGTTCTTGGCGGTTTTTAACGAATTGATTCTTACTTTACTTTATTCGCTTGGGTCTATTGCGCGAGTTGTTCAGGTACTTGGTATCATTGGAATTTTGTTTTACTCGCGGTTGGGTGCTGCAGAAAACAGCAGACGCTTCCTTACATACGGAGTTATTTTGGGTATTGTCCAAACAATTAACTCACTATATCATTCCTTTCTTCGTGCAGAGCTTATCTTGCCCTCAGTAATCTTTTTCGTGGGTTATTTCGTGGGTAAGGGACATATCAAGTTTGTTTTTAGTTACCGTGTGATACCTGCTGTTTTGTTGTTTGGAATATTTTTCACGATTTTCGGGATATTGGGTAAAAATAGAGCGCGTGGTGAGAAAGGTAATGTGACCTTTATCAATATCATTGAGAAGAAGTACTTTGACGACAAGGAAGAAGCTGTTGACGTGTTCGCTGAAAAAGAAGAGAACCAAGGGGTATTGGAAAGATCGTCAAACCTTGTACAGCTCACGAATGCAATTAATCTAACCAAGCTACACGGTTTTTACGATGGTGCAGTTTCGGCACCACTTTTGGTGGCGTTGATTCCAAGGGTCTTTTGGCCCGACAAGCCACAAATTGTCATCGGTCAGTGGTTTGCAGGTTCTATAGGAATGGGTGAAGATTTGGGTGGTGGTCGTTCTTCAAATTCAATCAATATCACAATTCCGGGAGAAGGATATGTTGACTTTGGATGGTTTGGTGTAATTTTACTTTGTACACTTTATGGTTGCATTCTTTCCCTGTTCTGGAATGCAGTAGAGTTCTATTCAGGCGCTACAAATATCATCGGTATCCTTTTTGGAGGCTTCATATTCACCGTAGTACTTAATATTGGGGCTGATCTTCAAATCGTCATTACGTTGTTCTCTAATTACCTAATTATGTTGGTAGTCACCAGAGTACTTAAACTTTATTTCAACAGGGGCAATGAAGTAACAACTACAACTTAAAATTTGTTTTGTCCTTTTGTGTAAAACCAGTTTGTTTTTGTACGCCTTATTCACAAAAAAGAGGTAAAAGTTGCGAAAAAGCCCGATTTTTCCACATTTGGCACCTTGAAAATACGCACTGATTTAAGATGACTATCTTTGTTGGAAACTAGTATTTTCATGCGTTTTATCGTTTCTTCTACATCTTTACTTAAAAGCCTTCAACAGGTGAGTGGTGTCATTAGTTCTAATGCTGTGCTCTCTGTGCTTGAAGATTTCCTTTTTGAACTTGAAGGCAATACACTTACCATAACTGCAACCGACCTCGAAACAATGATGAAGGTTCAGTTGAACATCAACGACGCTGAAGGAAGAGGCAGTATTTGCATTCCTTCAAAAATCTTGATTGATTACCTAAAGAACTTACCGGAGCAACCGGTTGTGTTTACGGTAAACGAGAACGAACTCACTGTTATGATGTCGAGTGACGTAGGTGCTTACAGAATAGGTGGTGAACGTGCTGACGATTTCCCTAAAGAACCGGCTCCTGTAGATACTTCAGTATTTAATATGCCATCAATTGCATTGCTTGAAAGCATCAATAAAACGCTATTTGCTGTAAGTTCTGATACCTTACGTCCGGCAATGACGGGTGTTTATTTCGAAATGAAAAAAGACTCGCTGACGTTTGTATCTACCGATGCGCATCGTTTGGTTCAATTTACTCGCACTGACATTGAATGCCCTGAGGAGTCGGGTTTTGTGGTGCCTAAAAAACCTTTACAACAATTAAAAAGCATTTTACCATCTGATAATACCGAACTACAGGTTGCTTACAACAACAGCCACATGTTCGTATCGGGCGGTCATTTTACAATGAGCTGTCGCTTGATTGATGCTCGTTTCCCTGACTATAGAGCTGTAATACCGGCTGAAAATCCTTACAAATTGGTAATCAACAGGTCTGATTTTATTTCAGCACTTAGAAGGGTTAGTATTTTCGCAAACAAAACAACCAATCAAGTAGTTTTAGAAATCAACGGCAATGCCCTTGAGATTAGCGCACAGGATATTGATTTCTCTTACGAGGGTAAGGAAGCTTTAAGTTGCCAATACACTGGTGATGACATGAAGATTGCTTTCAATGCTAAGCTAATGGTTGAGCTGATTAATAACCTTGAAGGAGATGAGGTAGTCGTTGAATTAAGCAGCCCTACACGCGCAGGAATTTTCAAACCAACTGAGGAAGTTGATGGAGAGAAAATCCTTACGCTTCTTATGCCATTGATGGTAGGAATATAAACAAGTCAAAATTTACTTAAATAGAGCCACTTGATGTAACGTCAGGTGGCTTTTTTGTTGGTATTAAGTGCGTCCTAAGGCACTTGACGCTGATCTAATATTGAGGTTCTCACCATCTTGATGGGGCCCTTATTCCAAAGGACTCATTTCAATTAGTGCCAAGCAAAAAGGG
Source organism: Chitinophagaceae bacterium (assembly GCA_947454235.1). Taxonomy (GTDB): domain Bacteria; phylum Bacteroidota; class Bacteroidia; order Chitinophagales; family Chitinophagaceae; genus Flavipsychrobacter. Next base: position 66,766 of record CANGIY010000012.1, on the reverse strand, counting down.
TTGCCTCTTTCGAAGCAACCCTTTTAAAAGTATTTATTACTTAGTAATTATTTAGCAATAGAAAGACGTTCAGTGATTGAACCTTTTTCGTTAGAGATAATTACATTGTAGATGCCAGTGTTCAAATCAGCAACATTAACGTTAACGTGTTGTTCGCCAGCGTTCATGTTTTGAGATTGAGTGAACAAAGTACGACCAGCAACGTCAACAACACTTACAGTGATGTTACCGGCGTCTTGGTTATCGAACATGATTTCTGCATTGTTTTGAGCAGGGTTAGGGAAAATGCGAAGACCCATAAGACCAGCTTTAACGTCAGATACACCCAAGTAAGTTACAGAGTTAACTGAGTTCAATGCATAACCATAAGTAGCGCTAGAAGAATTGTTATCAATCAAAATAACAACTGCACGCATTTTGTTACAATTCCAAGCTGAAGTATAAGTTACAGGAGCGAAAGAATAAGTATAAGGAGTACCAGCAGTCATAGTTGCAGGCAAGCTACCAGCAACACCGTTAGGGTTAGTTTCCAAATCAGCAGGAATAGTAGTACGAGCTACGAAGTCATAATACATTGAAGCAGCAGGAATAGTTGCAGGTAAAGTCCAGAAGTCATACTCAGTGTTTTGGAGGTGACCGTAGCTATGTGAGTTATAATAGTTATGTTGGTCGTAGCCAGAAGTTGTACCGTGAACCCTGTCTTCAGTCAAAACCAATTCAAGACGGTAGTCGCCAGAAAGGTTCATTGTAGGAGTTACTGTAGTATTGATTGTGATTGTAGAAGATGTAGTTACGTGAGTTTGAGTCATACCAGCAAAACCATACCAAGTAGAAGCAGCGTTATAAGCTGAGAAAGCATTAGCAGGATCTTGAGCGTCGATCATACGGTCAAGTACAAGACCAGGATAACCACCAACTTTTGAGCTGATAAGGTTGTCATAAGCAACAGTAGAAGAGTTAGCAGCTTGCATTGGGTCGCTGTTGTGAACAGAGATAACGCTTACAGCACCTGAATGAGCTCTCCATATTGAGTCCATGTAAACGATACCGCGAACGCAGAAACCGCACCATGTACCAGTTGGTTCTTCAAACAAAGGAACTTTAGTAGGGAAGCTAGCAACACCATAAACATTAGTACCTAATGTATCGTTTGAGTAATCAGCATCACCAGTAAGTCTAACATACATTGAAACTGCTGATTGACCTGCAGTAGTACAAGGAGCAGCAGTACAAGCGAATGTGCCAGAATTGAATGGAGCAATTGACAAGCCAGAAGCTGTACCAGTAACCCAAGCACCAGAACCCATTTTATAACCCCAATCGAAGCTAGAAACAGTAGAAGCACCGTTGTTGTAAACTTGACCAGTGAAAGTAAAGCTACCTGAAGAAACGATAGCATAGTCGCTGCTAGGGTCACCATCAACCGGAGACATTGCTGTCAATGCGATTTCAGCAGTAGGAGGAGTGAGAACTTGGATGTTGTCAAGACCTACACCAATGATACCAGCAGAGTCAGTACTAGAGGTGTTCCTGTTATCGCTGTAGCAAAAACGGAGGTTACAAGTAGAAGAAGATGTTGAAGGAAGTGCGATACCACGAGTAGTCCATCCACCCATTGCCTCGAAAGAGTCAACTGTAGACCAAGTAGAACCGTTATCAGTAGAAAATTCAACCCATGCAATTTCCCTTCTGCCTGTTGAAGTAAGGCTGTACTGAGGGAACCAGTAATCATATTTCAAAAAGACAGTACCAGTCGCAGATGAAAGGTCAAATGTGCTGGTTTTCAATTTTGCTGGTGCGTTGCTGTGTGCAGCTTGGTCATCAACAAAAGCATACTTAGTGTGTGCCGGAATTCCAATGCCTGCAGACGCGTAAATTGTGTGCGCAGCGTTAGCTGTTTGCCAACCGTTACCAAGACCAGTTACAGTGTTAGTATAAGAAGAAGGCAACGCTGGAGGAGTAACTCCCTCGAAATCTTGTGTCAAATACTGTGCACTACCCTGCGTCGCAATACCGAGTGTTGCCGCCGCAAAACATAGTAATAATTTCTTCATCTCTTTGGATTTTAAAAAAGGTTTTAATTGATTTTTTGGGAAACAAATGTAACATATTATCAAATGCAGTCAGCAAAAACCCTTAATTTTTTTATAAAAATCACCTCATTTTGGTGTTTTTTGCCTCAAAATGACAAGTAAAAGACAACTTTCCGTGAATTGGACTTTGATTCACACATTTTTTATCTACTCTTAAGAAAAAAATAATTTTGACTCAAAAGTGAACTATGAATCAATACATCGAAACGCAACAATCATGGAATTTGGTTGCCGGTGCCTATGAGGCTAAATTTATGCACCTGAAAGACTATAATGAAAGCTACGATTATCTCATCGCAAACACTAAGGTTGATAACGCAAGGGTGTTAGAAATTGGGTGTGGCCCCGGTAACATTGGAGCTTATATCGCATCGCGGATGCCCGGTATTAAGTATACTGGTATCGATGTGGCAACCGATATGCTTACAATTGCAGCCCGTTATATTCCTGATGGCAATTTTAAGGAGATTGATTGCAGAAACATCAGCGAAATCAATGAAAGGTTTGACGTGGTTGTTTGCGGGTTCTGTATCCCTTACATTAATCAAGCCGAAGTGGCACAACTTTTAAAAGATTGTTTCGTTTTAATGGAAGCGGGTGGTTTGTTGTACCTGAGTTTTATAGTGGGTTCATATGAAACATCGGGTTGGTCAACTAGTTCTGTCAACAATTTGAGAATGTTTGTTTACTATTATGAACCTGCGTTTATTAATGAGGTTCTTTCAGACTGCGGTTTTGAAATAAAAAAAACGTTTGATATTGTTTATGAAGGGGGGCAAGGTAAAAGCGGAGTTCAAAAGATCTTTGTCGCCGTTAAACCTTAGTTTTAGTCGTTTTTCAAACACAAGAAAATCAAAGCAAAGACATATTTGCGCGCTTCTATCTATATCGTTTTTAGTTTTTTCCTGAGCAATACTGCTTCGGGGCAAACGCATTTTCACCTCCCCGACAGCCTGAATTTGAGCGCGATCAGAATTTCGCACAACAAATTTATCAATAATGTTTTTCAAGATGCGCTTAATGCAGCACGCCAAAACCCCGATGACGCGATAGGATTTATAAACGGAAAAGCCGAAAAGCCATATAGAAAGTTTGAAGGAAAAATTATTCGCAACATCACAATTATACCCCTCAATTTCGACCGCAACTTCAAGGATACAGCTAAAACCGATCAAAGCTTTTGGGCTGTTGTAGGCAAAAAATTGCACACAGTAACTAAAAATTCGGTGGTTAAGAACGATTTGTTTTTCAAGCTCGGCGATAAAGTAAATGCCTATCAAATGGCAGACAATGAACGCTGGCTAAGGAGCCGCGAATACATTCAGGATGCTCGTATTGTGCTAAAGAAAGTGCCCCACAGCAAAGATTCGGTAGATATCGTGGTTTACACGAAAGACGAAATCAGTATTGCAGGTGGCTTAGACATTGGAGGCCCTCAAAGAAGCAAGCTTAACGTTTATGAATCGAACTTTGGTGGGCTCGCACAGCGTCTTGATTTTATGACCCTTTTTGATGCAAAGCGTGAAGGACCGTGGGGTTTTCAGGGGGCATACAAAAAAACGAATCTGTTTCATTCATTTTGTGACCTAACTATTACTGCAGGCAACATAGGTGTTAATGGTGCCACCAACGAGGAAGAGCTGAGTTATCGTTTTCTGTTTGAGAAGTCGCTTCATTCTCCGTATGATTTGTTTGCAGGCGCCTTGAGTTTGAGCAAGAACGAATCAATCAATTTTTATCAGTTACCCGAGTCTAAGTTTTACAAATATAACTACGTTTCATGCGACGCGTGGCTGGGTTATAACTTCAACCATTGTCAGATCAAGGAAACTGAGGGAAAACTCAGAAACCGCCACTTTGGTAGCGTCAGGTATTTTAACCGCACCTTCAATGAGCTGCCATTCCAAACCGGAAACCGGTATGATCCATTTTATAACAATACGACGGGTATATTGGGTCAAATCACGTTTTTCAATCAGGAGTTTTACAAGACTCACTACATATACGGCTTTGGAACCACCGAAGACGTGCCAATTGGTTTGAATACGTCTTTGGTAGCAGGGTGGACAAAACAACTTGAACTTGCGCGTCCCTATGCCGGTCTCAATGTGTCAAAATACTTGGTTACCGAAGACGGTGAATTTTGCAGGCTGTTTGCAAAAGGGGGCACGTATTTTCACAATGGTAATATGGAAGATGCCGGTATAATGGTTGGCGTAATGGCATATAGTCGCATCTATAGGCCGGGAAAGGTGAAAATAAGGCAATTGATTTCGCTGAATGCAGCCGCTGTGTTTTCGCCGGTCACCAGTACGCCATTACGCATCAACAATAGCCTCGGATTACGCGGCTTTATGTCTGACAGTATTTTTGGTGATCGAAGAATTTCGTTACAAAGCGAAACTGTTTTCTATCTAAAGGGCAAAATTTTTGGCTTCAGTTTTGCTCCCTTCCCATTTGCCGATGTTTCGTTGTTACGCGACTACAATCGCAACAACTACAATCTGTTTGCAGGCCTTGGCGGAGGGATGAGGGCCAGAAACGAACACCTTATTTTCAGAACCATCGAATTAAGGGCTTACTATTATCCTGTGGCACCCGTAGGTTACAACGATTTTAAAGTGGTGCTTTCCTCCAACCTGAATTTCAGGTACCAAAGTAGTTATATCAACGCCCCCGATTTGATAGATTTCAATAGAGATTAAGAAAGCGTGAAGTAGAATACGGCACCTTCTCCCGGTTTCGCATTGGCCCAAATTTTACCGCCGTGCTTTTCAATGATGCGTTTTACAATTGGTAGCCCCAGCCCATTGCCTTCAAATTCTACATGCAATCGTTGGAATGCTGCAAATAATTTGTGCGCCTGCGCCATATCAAATCCTGCACCATTGTCACGTACATATATCACTGTTTTGCCTGCTTCTTCATAGCTGCCTATCTCAACCTGTGGCTTTTCTTTCTGCCCTGAATACTTGAGCGCATTTGACACAAGATTGGTTAAAACTTGTTTCAGCATTGCTCTATCAGCCCGTACCATCGGTAATTGCCCAATTGAGACTTTAGCAATAGGATTAATGTGCATGTTTGCTTCTAACACTTCTTTCACCAATAAAGCAGTATCAACTTCGTTTTTAACAACTCCCGAAACACCAAGTTTAGAGAATTGCAACAGGTCTTTCAACAATGCACGCATATTCGCTGAAATTCCCGCAATAGCCTCAAGAAGCTCTTTGTTTTCAGTATCAAGTGTTTCACCCACACTGTCGAGCAATAATAGTGCAATCATTTCAATACGTGCCAACGGAGCATTCAAATCGTGGGCCGCCGATGCGCTGTAGGCTTCAATATCTTCCAGTTGCTTTCTTTTTTCGGTAATGTCTACTAATGTCGCCAGCGCAGCAACAGGGCTACCTTCCTCACTATAAACAGGACTTACTGACATGGAAACCCAAATAGCATCACCGTTGGTTGTGCGAAGTTGCTCTTCAAAAACTTCAGCCAAATCAAATTTCACATCAGCAATAAGCCTCAGATATTTTTCCTTGATTGAAGTATCAACAAAGAAATCGAAGAAGTTTTTACCCATCACTTCGGGTTCTTCATAACCGGTAATTTTTAAGAAGCTTGGGTTACAAAACGATACAATGCCGTTAATATTAAAATAGACAACGCCTTCCCTAAGCGCCGAAACCAGTGTTCTGTACCTGCGTTCACTCGCCAAAGTTTGCAACTCAGCAATGGTTCTTTTTTTGTCTTGCTGATTGAGTCGTTTGGCATAAAAAAACAAGAAAATGAGCACCATTAGTACCATTATAACCGATTCAAGAGCAGTACCATAAACCGAGTCAAAGAGTAAATTGTTGCCAAAATTGAAATAGGAAAGCATGAATTCCTCAATGAGTATTTTAATAGAACCGAATACAATTGGAATGATTAAAATAACAGGAATTGCGTTACGTACCATTTTACTACCTATGTGGCGTGAATTGATCACACGCAATATTTCGCCATAGGGTAGCAGTAGTATGGAAACGATAAAAAATGACAAATATCCGGCAGCGGAATTAAATGCCAATGGTAAAAACTCACCTACCTGAAAAACGACTTCTATTCGAAAAATGTAGCCAATTACTGCCAGGTATGAGATTAAAAAACCGCATACCTTTAATATGTCACTCACATAAAGCAGTTTCTCATTTTTTTTGTTTGCGAATAGAACAACCATTCCTGAAATGCCAAGCAGAATAGTAGAATATGGGCCTAAAGGCTTGAAGTAGGTTGTTTTATTGATTATACCCCAAAAAAGTATGCGATCAAATGCCAATGTTGAAACCCCAACCAATTCCAGCAGTTTGAAACCGGTACTTACCAATAATAACCCCGCAACATAGTATTGGTACAACTTCGCTTGCCTCGGGTTTTTTTGGTACAATAAAAGCCATAGACCGTTCATTGTAAAAGCGAGCGCTGTAATAGGATTTATACGAACAAATTCGGTAAAAGTGAAATGATAGAAAGAGTCGAGAATATACGAAAGAAATGCCAACACACCATTACCGATGCATATCGCAGTCAGTATGGTTGTTATATTTCTGGTTATTCTTTTTTCAGTTGCCATTCACAACACTTTACTCATTATGCAGCCAGGCAATTCCAAGGACGGCCTATTTTTTGAAGCGCAAATTTTCTTTAACGAGCGAAAAATAACTACAATTTCTCAAATTCAAAAATTTTGGATTTTTAACTGTGTCAAACGCTCGTATCAGAGCTGTGTTCAATTTTTTTTTCGCGAACTGATTAATTAGTTTAAAAAAACTATTTTTGTCGCCCTTACTTTTCTAACATGGAATACAGACAAATAGTTTCAGTAACCGGACTGAGCGGGCTTTATCAATTAGTGACAACAAAAAGTGATGGTGCTATTGTGCGCAACCTGGCTGACAAAACAACAAAGTTCATCTCAGCTAGAAACCATAATGTGACTCCACTTGATAGTATTGAGGTATATACAACCGGTGAAAATGTGCGACTTCATGAGGTGTTCTTGAAAATGAAAGAGAACGAGGCTACAACACCTGTACTCGACGTTAAAAGTGCCGGTAAAAACGATATCCTGAAATATTTCAGGGTTGTTTTCCCTGAATTCGACGAAGAAAGGGTGTACCAAAGCGACATGAAGAAAATGGTTAAGTGGTATGAAATTCTTAAATCGAACGACTTGTTGAATTTCGATGCACCTGTTGTTGAAGGTGAAGAAGGCGAAGTTGCCGCTAACGCTGAATAAGACTTAAAAAAATCATAATAATAAAGGTTGTACTGTATGGTGCAACCTTTATTCATTTTCCGACAGTAACAATTAACTAATTTTGGTTTTTATCGCTTCGTTCACATGATGGGTCAAACAAAAAAACTTATTAGCTTACTGCTGCTCATGTGTTTCTGCATCGGTTTGTATGCACAAAATGTTGTTGAGAAACACATTGTTTCTGACAAAGGCGACTCTGTGTATATAAAGTCATTCCGATGTGCATTCGATACTTTAGGGAACTACTATTTTGAGACACCTGTTAGCTTTAAAAAAAGCAAGTTTTCTATTGTTACCCCTAAGCATCAATTTAAAGATGCGCACTGGTCGCCCAACGTGGCAACAACGCGTTACAAAGCTACTATTACCGATGCTTATTTTTCCGATACTTCAGGGAAGAAAATCATCATTAAAAACAAGTTGAGCACCATTGTTCGTGGGCCATTTAATGGAAGGGTAAGAGAAGTACTGGAGTTTGGGAAAGACAACATTGCATTTGAGCTAGTACATGGTTCGCAGAGTACACTTTATATCAACGATTCGGCAGTAAATACAATAGATAGCACTCAGCAACGTTGGCAATGCTCGTTCAGCGACAACGGGAATGTCATTTATTCATTTTACAAAAACGGGCAACACCTGCTTTTTGTAAACTATAAATGCATCGATTCATCGAAAGAGCCGTTTATTGAAATCGGGGTATCAGACAATGGCTTTTACGCATATGGAACTCAGATGGAGGGAAATTATTATGTAAAAGCAGGTGCGAAAGTATTTGGACCATTTGGTGCTATTGATTACGCAGATGTTTGGAGCAATGGTGCGTATTACTTCAGGGGGTGCCATGATAGTAGTTGCTATGTATTGGTAAACGGGCATACCTTTTCAATTCCCGAATCGCATTATTACATAGAAGACGCTGCAACAGAAGCACCGGCATACCGAAGCGATGAACAAATATCTGTGGAGCCATTTGGACCCGATAATTTTTTGATGAGTTACAACCAGCAGGGCGACACCGGGTATTTCATCAATTTCAATGGTAAAATTAGTCGATTTGATTATTTACAGGCTGGTTACATTTTTCCCGGAAACAACAATGACTTTGCATTTTACGGAACACACTACGACATTGCCGGAATGAGTCGCGTGTACAAGAGTGTAAATGGGAAAGAGCAAAAAATGGTTCCCTACAAAAGAGGGCGTTTTATTGCGCATGGCTTAACAGTGGCGCCTGATGGAACTTCGGTATACTACAACGAAACCAAGGATTCCGTATTTATTTATTGCAACGACAAGTTGTTATGCCCCCCTGCTTCAAAAGATAAATTTCAAAGCTGGGATGGTGCAGATGTGTTTCCGCAATATTTCTCGCAAGGGCTTGAATATTTCAGGGGGTTGAACATCAACAATGAAACGTACCTTGTTTACAACAACTCTTTGAGCAGGGCTTTGCCATTGCTCGATTTGCAGTCGGGTAAGTTTGATGAGCCAAAGCGGGGCGCAATTGTCGCAGGAGCTCTCAATGCGCATGGCTTTTTCATGATTGTTTGCCTTGATAAAGGAAAATACCTGTTGGATATAAATAATACCCATTATGAGGAACTGACCGGTATTGATGAGTTTTTGGGCGACCAAAGCTACCTGCTGAATAGTAAACTCATTTTTTATGCACGCAAGGGTAAGGACTACTACGAGTACACAGTGAAATATTAACGGTTAATTCGCACCTATTAGTGATAAAAATTTAAAGTTGAATACGCTAATTTTACACGCTTATCAACTGAACAGTAATAAGAGCTCTTTGCAAGGGTGTTTTATCAAGGTTCGGGCGAACCAATTTTGAAGAGATATGAACAAGAATAACTACGTCTGCATTATGTCAGGCGGCATAGGTAGCAGGTTTTGGCCTGAAAGCAGAACCCACTTTCCTAAGCAATTCCTTGATTTGTTGGGCACTGGTAAATCGCTCATTCAATGGACATACGAACGTTTTAAAAAAATTGTTCCGGCTGAAAACATTTACTTTATCACCAACGAACAATATATTGAAACGCTAAAGTCGCAGATTCCTGAGTCGCCGTATGAAAACATCATCAGCGAGCCTTCAAGAAAAAACACCGCGCCTTGTGCCACTTATTTTGCGCATAAATTGATGGCGCTTAACCCCAATGCCAATATTATTATGTCGCCAGCCGACCACCTGATAATGGACGAGGAGGCGTTTATCAAAACTACACTAGATGCGCTTGAGTTTGTAAGCACACATTCATGCCTGCTTACAATGGGTATTACGCCTATGCGCCCCGATACTGGTTACGGTTACATCCAATACGATACTGATGGTGCATTGGGCAAAGCTTATAAAGTAAAGACATTCACCGAAAAGCCAAATCTGGAGCTTGCAAAAACATTCCTTCAAAGCGGCGATTTCCTCTGGAATTCGGGCATATTTGTTTGGAATGTAAAAACAATAATGGAAGCCATAGCAATGTACTTACCTGAAATGAACGAGGTGTTTAATCAGGCAACCACTATCTACAATAAACCGGGCGAAACTGAGGCTGTAGCTAAGCTATACCCACACTGCACTAATATTTCTATCGACTATGGTATCATGGAAAAAGCGCAGAATGTTTATGTAATGCCTGCCAATTTTGGCTGGAGCGATTTAGGTACATGGCAGTCAGCCTACGATAACTCAGCAAAAGACTACTTGGGTAATGCTGTGCTGGGCAACAACGTAGTAATTATAGATGCTGCAGGCTGTATGGTAAAGGCGCCAAATGATAAGCTAGTAGTACTTCAGGGCTTAGAAAATTTTATTTTGATTGATACCGAAGACGTACTACTTGTTTGCGAACGCGATCATGAGCAACAAATTAAAGAATACGTTGCCGAAGTAAAGAGAAACAAAGGAGAGAAATATCTCTAAGATATATGTAAAGGATTTGGTTAGGCTGCTCGAAAAGGGCAGCCTAACTCGTTTTAGGCATTAATTTCAACTTTGGTCTAATGGACAAAATAGTTGGCGAAATCGTCTGAAACTCTTTTGGGGCTTAAGTTTCAGGAAATGAAAGGTTTGAGCAATTCATTGCCGCTAAAAAGCGTTACCTTAGCAGAAATTCCTGTGATGCAGCCAATCGCAGTTTATAGCACATTTGTAACACCAAGGCTCAAGTACGTCCTGGGCTGGATTTTTATCGAGCGACTGGGCTGCGGATATCAGTTATACACTAACGAATCGCAGGCGGCGCAACATGGCTTTTACATTGGCTATGGCGGTGTAAATGCACCGGTATCTATTCCCGTAAGCGGTTTTTTATCTTCAACTATCATTGCTGAAATTGAGTTTGAGTCGGGCGAATGGCTGACTATTCCCACTATTTTTCATCACCCCGATAATATTCATACGCTACCGTTTGATTTGTTTGCAGCGGTGTTCTTTCTTTTGAGCAGGTATGAAGAATACATGCCTTTTGAACCCGATAAGCACGGTCGTTTTCCTGCCGAGCATAGCGTATTGTTCAGGAAGGGCATATTACAACGACCCATTGTTGATGAGTGGCTGTACACATTTCTGGGTACAATCGTTTCCAGGACACTACTTATTTTCAAACCATCGAAGTTCAGCTATCTGCCAACGTATGATATTGATATAGCGTATTCCCACATTCACAAGGGCTTTAAACGCATGGTGGGCGCATATATAAGGGCTTTGCTTAAGGGCGATATGGCACAGGTAAGCGAACGCACCCAGGTGCTTAAAAAGAAAAAACAAGACCCGTGGGATTCTTTCGGTTTCATTAAAGACATGCATCAGGAATATGACTACAAACCTTTGTACTTCATATTATGTGCGCTTAAAACCACCGATTTCGATAAAAACATTCACCCTAATCGCCCGGCTATGATGCGGGTGATTAAGAATTTGAATAAAGAAGGCGAACTTGGTATTCACCCTTCATATTATGCTACGAAGTACGAAGTAATGGCGAAGGAACTGAATAAGCTTAAAGCCATTAGCGGGCACGATATCACACGCTCGCGCCAGCACTATATCAAATTGCATTTGCCTGCGACCTACCACATGTTACTCGATAACAATATAACTGAAGACTACAGTATGGGCTATGGGGCTCATTTGGGCTTTAGGGCGGGTACAGGTGCTTCGTTTTTGTGGTATGATTTAGAAAAAGAAAAGCCCACTCAATTAAGGGTTTATCCATTCTGCTTCATGGATACTACGGCGCATTTTGAGCTCAAATTGTCGGTTGATGAAGCCTTCAATAGGTTGAACGCGATGAAGAAACTACTCGTTAAATGTAACAGCAATCTGATTACTATTTTCCACAATTTCTCATTGGGTACCGATGCTGAATGGGTCGGGTGGCCTGAGGCCTACAAGGCTTTCTTAAATGAAAACAGGGACGCGCACGCCCCTGTTTAAAGTATTTGGAATAGTTGCCATTTTAGCGAGCCATAGCTGCTTCAATTTCTTCTACTGTAATTGGGATATTAGCAAACAAATCCTGATTGCCGTCTTTAGTAATCCAGATGTTGTTTTCAATACGGATGCCCATTTGCTCTTCTTCAATGTAGATGCCCGGCTCAATGGTGAACAACATGCCTTCTTGTACCTCATCAACATAAGAACCAACATCATGTACCACCAGACCTAAATGGTGTGATACACCGTGGTAGAAGTACTTTCTGAATGCCGGATTTTCAGGATCTTGATTTTTGATGTCCTCTTGTGTGATAAGACCAATTTTCAACAACTGGCGTTCCATTTCCTCATTGATGCTTTTCACATAGTCAGGGAAGCGAATGCCCGGTTTCAGAATGTTTTTACCATGATTGTGCACGGCAAGGCAAGCGTTGTACACTTCTTTCTGGCGCTCAGTAAATTTTCCGCTTACTGGTATGGTGCGGGTAAGGTCAGCATTGTAGTTGCCGTATTCAGCACCAAAATCCATAAGTAATAGTTCACCGGCTTTACACTCAGCATTGTTTTCTTCATAGTGCAATGTTCGCGCCCTGTCGCCCGAAGCAATAATGCAGCCATAAGCATGACCTGTAGCACGGTTTCTTAAAAACTCGTGTGTAATTTCAGCTTCAATTTCATATTCCATCACACCCGGTTTTACAAACTTCAAAGTGCGATTAAAGGCCTTATGAGTGATATCAATTGCTTGTTTCACCACTTCAACTTCTTCGGCTGTTTTCACGGCACGTATGTCGCGCATAAGTCTTGCAGCACGGTCGTAAGTATGTACAGGGAACTTGGCCATGAACTCACGAACGAATAACAAGTCGGTGCGTGGCAATTCAGTATCTAACCTGTTGTGTTCGTTGGTGTTCAGATAAACAGTTTCAGCATTGTTCATCATCACCTGAATCATAGTATCGAAGCCATCGAGCCATTGTACATTCTTAATGCCGGAAATAGCTGTTGCTTCGTCTTTGCGGAATTTATGACCCACCCATTTTTCAAGCAATTCGTTAGGGCGTAAAAGCACCAACACTTCGCGCGCATTTTTATCAGGATTATCGGGGTATAGCACCACAATCGTTTTTTCCTGCGTAATGCCTGAAAGCCAGAGCACGTCAGCATCAGGTTTGTAACCATAAGTGCCGTCGCCGCTTTTCGGGAAAACGGGACTGCATGGGAAAATAGCAAGTGAATTAGGCTTCATTTTGGCTATGAAACGCTGCCTGTTTTGCTCGTATAATTTTGATGGTATTGGTAAGTACTTCATATCGTTATTTGAAGATAAAAGTAGGGAAGTTGTAAATATCTACCGAATGTTTTTGAGGGTTTGAAAACAAATAGTGGATTGCTACTGGTTTGCGCCTTTTTTACTCGTAACCCACAGAAACAAAAATGTGATGCCCGCGTTGATGATAAGCAGTTCAACGCCAATTTCGTAGCCGCCAAGCAACTTCTTATCGTTTTCTTTCAGCATATAACACAAAACTGGTGCTGCCAGACAAATAAGCGGTACAAGAGTATTGTTGACACTGCGTTTGGTAAGAATCCCAAAAGCGAACAAGGCTAATAATGGACCGTATGTATAGCCCGCTATTTTAAGCAAAAGCTGAATGAGGCTTCCATTATCAACCGACCGGAAGAAGAACACACAAATGAGAAAAAGCACCGAGAACGAATAGTGCACCATCATACGAATGCGTTTTTGCTGTTGCTCGCTTAGCCCTTTGCGCTTTCTGATGCCAAGAATATCGATACAAAACGACGATGTGAGTGCTGTAAGGGCTCCATCGGCACTCGGAAACAAAGCAGAGATAAGCCCGATGATGAAAATGAGCCCAATGAATGGCGGCATTACTTTCAGTGCCAAGAAAGGAAATAGATCATCGCCTATAATGTTTTTACCTTGATATAAAAACTGTGTCTGCATGGCACCATTCACCATTACTTTCTGGAACACCGCACCGCTGTTCATAGCATACAAATACAGCAAACCACCCAGCAATAAGAAAATCAACACCACCATACCCTGCAGGAAACTCAAAGTAATCATGTTCTTTCTTGAGTCGTGTACATTGCTCACACTGATGTTTTTCTGCATCATCTCCTGGTCAAGTCCGGTCATAGAAATGGTGATGAAAGCACCACCCAAAAACTGCTTTAAGAAGAATGATTTATGCAATGGTGCAGTATTGATGAACTTCAGGAAACCACCACTTTGCATACGACTGAACGCCTCAGCCGGGCTGTAAGGCAGTGCTTTCAGGATGAAAACGAAACAGGTAATCAATGCCAGCAACATAAAGGTTGTTTGCAGCGTATCGGTCCATACAATGGTTTTTACGCCACCACGGTAGGTATATAACAAAATCAACACCAATATTGCCACCGTTGTTACTTCAAAAGGCACACCAAGATCGTTGAGAATAAAGTTCTCCAATACCTTGATAACGAGGTACAAACGCAAAGTTGCGCCCATGGTTCGGGAAATGATGAAGAACAGTGCTCCCGTTTTATAGGATACTTCACCAAGTCGTTGCTCCAAGTAGGTGTAAATGGAGGTAAGATTGAGTTTGTAATAAAGCGGCAGCAGAATGTAGGCCACTGCAAAATACCCAAGCCAATAGCCAATAACCACCTGAAAGTAGTCGAAACCTGATGTGCCTACATAGCCGGGTACCGAGATAAACGTCATACCCGACAGAGAGGTACCCACCATGCCGAAGGCTACGACCCACCACTTGCTGTTACGGTTGCCAATGAAAAAATCTTCATTACCTGAATGGCGAGACGTGTAAAATGCAATCCCCAGCAACACAAGGAAGTAGATAATTACAATGCTACTCAGTAAAACAGGACTCATGAATCAAAAGTAAGAATTGTGGAATGAAAGTCGCAATCGTGTCTCTTCGATTGTACTATTTTCGCACCTTTGAATAAATAAATACTCAGGTCATTGGTATGAACAGTGTTTTTATTGCTACCAGCATCGATGGTTATATTGCAACACCCGACGGCGGGCTTTCGTGGCTAGACGAGGTGCCGAATGTAAATAGTGAAGATGCAGGTTATTCGGCGTTTATGGCACGCATTGATGCCCTGGTTATGGGTAGAAGTACTTATGAAACAGTTTTAGGTTTCGAGGCATGGCCTTACGGCAAGCCCGTTTTTGTGCCAACCACGACTCTGACTGAAGTACCGGAACACCTTAAAGGCAAGGTTGAATTTATTTCAGGCACACCACAAGAGATTGTTAGCTTTTTGAATGCAAAAGGCCATAAAAGACTGTATATAGACGGAGGTAAGACTATACAACGCTTTTTGGCGGCCGGGTTGATTGATGAGATGATTATCACCCGAATTCCGGTGGTGCTGGGTGAGGGTATTCCACTTTTTGCCAATGAGGGGACAGTGCAATGGTTTGAGCACATTCATACAGAAGTATTTTTAGGGGCAATGGTGCAAACGCAGTACTTACTTAGGAAAAAATGATGTATAAAAAAAGCTCTCCCAAAAAGGAAAGCTTTACCAAGATGATTGTTTTGTTTGAAATCAATTAATCAGCGAGTTCAGGTGATTTTTTGTTTGCCTGATGTAATCGAAATAGCCGGTGTAAAGCCGGTAGATAATAGAACCAAGTACAAGTGAAGCCAGTGCAAATACAGCGAAACCAATAACAGACTCTTCATTTCTAAACAAGGTAAGTAACACGCCGGAAGCCACAAATAACAAGCCGCAAAAAATAAACATAAGTTGAGTGGCACCCAAGTCAATTTGCCTCAGCCTTGAAGTCACCACTACATCAACTCCGCTATTGCTTTCATGGAAAGCAACTGAAGTGAATGGAACGGTTTTCTTGTTGGCTGAATCCTCATCGGGTTGAATGCACAAAACCTGATTGTCCTCAACGGTTTCAAAATCAGTATTGTTGATCTTGAACCGGTCGCCTATGAGCTTGCTCATAAGCACGTCCCTTGAATGGGGCGAATGAAACAAATGAACTCTGGTAAAAAACATAGACAAAAATTGGAGGTTAAAAATCGATAAATGAAAGATACGATTTATAACAACCGTTTGTCAAGTTTTATTTCACTTTTTTTATCCAGTTTTGCACATTTAACAAATACGGAACGAAACGTTTACATTTCATTAAAACATTCAATGGGTTATAATGTTCAACTGTCTGTCAGACACTTTTATCTGGAAGTTAGTGCCCTGGTCAGTAATTTTTGCTTTTACTTAAGCTGTTTCATCATCAAATAGTCGGTTTGTACATCGGTACCTAAAACAAAGTCGTGACTGCCGTATTGCATAAAGCTGTTGCGTGTATAAAGTCTTTTTGCGCCTTCGTTGTGTTCCCATACACCCAGCCACATAGTATTAATACCCCTTTGTTGCGCAAAACTGAAACAATAGTCCAGCATCGCCTGCCCTAAACCCTTGTTTTGGTGCTCCTTTATTACGTACAACCGGCATAATTCAATGCTTTCTACACCCTTTGGTGCATCATTGCTGGCACCTGATTTGAGTTTAAAATACCCGGCAATTTCTGAACCCACCATGCAATACATAAATACATTTGAGGCGTCAGCCAGTTCTGCCGCCAGCGGTGGGTGGGTTAAATGCTTTTCCATGTACAAGTCCATATCATGGGCATTGTTGCAATAAGCAAATGCATCGTAAAATGTTGACCTGCTTATGGATACAAACGTGTCAATATCGGCAGGGGTAATTGTACGAAATGTAGGGCTGATTGCGTATTCGTGCATAGAATGAGGCTGTTGTACACGACAAAGGTGGATAATAAATCCTTAAATAGATTTTAAAAGTGGGGCGATTCAAACAATAGGTATAATTTTGCCCCATGCGTCGGTTTGCGGCAATTCTGTTACGGTCATTCTTTCAAGGGCTATTGCTATTAAGCCCTATTGCGCTTACCGCCTACATCATTTTCATGGTGTTCGATAAAATTGATAGCCTCATTCCATTTGTACCCCGAGGCGTTGGTTTCATTTCCATTATTACGGTTATTACTATCATTGGCTACCTCGGTACTCGTATCTTCATTGGGCGTTGGTTATTTGATGCTTTTGAGTACATTTTTGAGCATACACCAGGGGTAAAATTCATTTATTCATCCATTCGCGACATTTTAGGGTCGTTTGTGGGTGATAAAAAGAAATTCAATCGTCCGGTTTGGGTACGGGTGAATACCAGTCCCGAAATATGGCGCATAGGTTTCCTTACGCAAAAAGAAATCAATTTCGAACACATGGATGGGAAAGTGGCAGTTTACATGCCCCATTCTTATGCCATCTCAGGCTGGGTAATTGTAGTTGATATGGAAAACGTGCGCAAGATTGAAGATATGACTGCCGCAGAGGCCATGAAGTTTGCAGTAAGTGGTGGTGTTACTATCTCAGAAGATGAACCTAAAAAACACCATTAGTCTCCGCTAAGAGTGCTTCCCTGAGCCTGACAAAGTCTCAAATATCTTTGATTCTATCTTTTCAAGACCATGGTGTAATTTCTCTCCATTGTTGCCTTGCGCCACTACCGTGCACATGTATTGAACACCTTCAACGTACACTATCTCCGTAAGTACTACAGTTTCCTGATGGGTCATCAGATTTTTCGATTGTTGCAGCCACTGGAGTGTCTGAGTGCCTTTGAAATCTGTAGTAGTAGTTTTATTGCTGGCAGAAATCAACCTGCATGCAAGTTCTGAATTTTTCTTAGTGAGGTATAAATTATTGTATAGCACCCAAAGGTATTTTGAAAAATCTCCGGCGTTTATTGAAGTTGCTCCAAATAGGTTGTCAGCATTTTCACCTTCAATACTTTTTAGCGCATCTTTACATTTTTCGATACCTACTTCATTGGCTATCGCTTCGGCAGCATCCTTACTTTGGGTTTGCACCATCACATTGAGCAAGTTGTTGAGGGTTGTGGATGTGCCGTTTTTGAGTGCCATCTTACCACTGTTATCTTCAATGTCAATACCTCGATAAACGACTTTCTTCTGTAGAATTGTCGAATCGGCATCATCAGCTCTTAATGTAGCCATCATAACAGGTAGTACTCCATTACTGTAATAGTCAAAAGTTTTTTCGGAGTGGAATGCAACTATATGCTCGCCATTAACGGGACGAAAATAAATAGATGCGTCTATTGAATCCTGATTGGCTTCGCTTAAGGTAGATGAAATAACCTTTCTGATAGTTCCAAAATAGCTAGTGTCTGTTGGTTGTAAACCCATTAGTTGGGCATGGGTGTACCGAAATAAATTAGTCAAGGTATCTTTATCTTCCTGTTTTGTTTTTGACGGAGTGTTACAACATGACGAAGAAACTGTGAGTATTGAAAAATTAAAAAATAGGAACGCAATGGATGTGCAACCAAAAATTATTGAAAACAAGTTAATAAACTGTCTTCGTTTATTAGGTTTTAGGGACATAGTGATTTAGAGTAATAGAGTCTGCAAAATTAAGAAGGTTCATAAATTTGTCATGCAATTGTAATGTATTTAATTTATTTCTACTAGTAGAAATATGTGTATCAATTTGTTTTTTCTGTTTTGGTGTCAAAAACGGGGTATGTTACGCATTTTCAGGGTTTATCGTTAATCTTGTAGTTGGTATGAAAGTAACGTCATGGTTTAAAGCTTTACTGGTGCTCATGGTGTTTTTTATCGCTTCTTGCGGTCAGAAGAATACTGTAGGTAACAAGAAGGTATTCCGCCTGAACTACTCGAGTGGTGCGCTTGAAGCCATTGACCCGGCATTTGCAAAAGACATATACCAAATATGGACTTGTCACATGGTGTACAACACGTTGGTAGAGACCGACAGCAACTTGAACATTACACCTTCGCTTGCCAAAAGCTGGGACGTTTCTCCTGATGGGCTCCATTTTATTTTTCACCTTAGGGGCGATGTTTTTTTTCACGATAATGAAGTTTTTCCGAGTGGTAAGGGCAGGAGAATGACCGCAGGCGATATAGTGTATAGTTTTTCGAGGGTCATTAATCCAAAGGTCGCCAGCCCCGGTGCATGGATTTTCAACAGCCATGTAGATTCATCGAAGCCTTTTGAGGCCATTAACGACACCACATTTCAGCTCAACTTAAAGCACAATTTTCGCCCCATTTTACAACTGCTTGGCGTAGCCTACTGCAACATAGTAGCGAAAGAAGTGGTGGAGAAATGGGGTAAAGATTACAGGAGCCACCCTTGCGGTACAGGTCCGTTTTCTTTCAATTATTGGGATGAGGGCAACAACCTCGCATTGGTAAAAAACAACCACTACTGGGAAAAAGACGCGCAAGGCAAGCAATTGCCCTACCTCGACGGTGTACAGATTTCTTTCATAGATAGCAAGGCCTCAGAATTTATGATGCTCAGGCAAGGTCGCATTGACTTTATGAACAACATCGATGGCTCGTTTAAAGACCTCATATTTGACAAAAATGGCAACCTGAAGCCCGACTTTAAAGGAAAATTAAAGGTGGAGAAAAATACCTACCTGAACACAGAATATATTGGCTTTAATACGGACACCACAAATGAGTTAGTGAAAAATAGTCCGATCAAAGATCGGCTGGTAAGGCAGGCAATTAACTATGCCATTGACCGTGAAAAGATTGTATTGTTTTTCAAAAACAACATGTGTATTCCTGCAACTCATGGGTTCATTCCAAAGGGAATACAGGGCTATAAGCCATCTGCCGACTATGGTTATAAATACAATCAGGCGAAAGCAGCTGAATTGTTGCAACAGGCAGGTTACCCCAAGGGTAAAGGGTTGAAACCAATCACTTTTCAGGTGCCTGACAATCTGGTTGATATCGTCAACTACATAACCACCGATTTAAAAGCCGTGGGCATACCGGCAAAGATTGAGACCATACAACCCAATATTTTGAAACAGCAAATGTCGGCAGGGAAAGTGCCTGTTTTCAGAGGCAACTGGATGGCTGACTATCCTGATGCCGAAACATTTTTGGTGGTGTTTTTAGGCAGCCAGCCAGCACCACCCAACTACACTCGATTTAAAAACGAGTTGTACGACCGTTGGTATGATGCTGCAATCAGTTTACCCGATTCAGCGCGATATGAAATGTATGCAAAGATGGATAGCCTGGCTATGAGCTATGCCCCATTAATACCGTTGTATTACGATATGCGGATTCATTTTCTGCAAAACAATATCACAGGGTTCAAAAGCAATGCCATGAATGTCATTAGCCTGAAGGAAGCCGATATTAATGGTCAGTAATTACTTTTTCTTGTACCGGCTTATAAGCTCAGCTACTGCAGTACGAAGTATGTATTCAGGATTGAGGTCGGTAAATGTTTTAAGCTTTTTAGGGGCTTCACGCAATCCGTTTTCCAGTTGAATGGCGCCTTCTTTTACTTTACCCAGTTCTATTAACGCAGCAGCATGGTAGTAATAAAACTCACCTTTATCGCCGCAATGGTCGCGCGCTACATCAAGTTGTAAAATCACCTCTTCGAAGTACCCGGAAAGGTACAATCCCCGCACGAGCGCAAGCCATGTTGATTTGGTTCCCGGTTTAAGGCGTACAGCATTCAGAAAACATACCAATGCCTCACTTTTTACATCCATTTCCATCAGGCAATTGCCTATTGCCATGCAGTACGATGCATTTTCTTTATCGAGGTGCAGGGCAGTTGAAAAAGATTTAACTGCTTTATCCCATTTTTTCTCGCGGGCATAGGTCTCACCTATTTTGTAAAATATAGTATCGTCTTGCGGACTGAGCTGCGATGCTTGCCTGTAGTAGTAACGCGCCTGAGGATAGTTTTTACGTTTTTCCCAGCAATAACCCATTGCTTCGAAAATCACATCTTCGGGCTTGCCAATCTCTAAGTGTTTTGCCAGTGCCTCCAGAGCCTTTTCATACTCTTTAATGCGCATGTAGGCATCGGCGATGTTACGGTAAGCAAATTCAAATTTCTCGTCGATAGCTATGCAATATTCATAAGCATCAATGGCTTCGCTGTAATTCTTCATGCCCTGATAGGCAGCACCTAAGTTAAACCAGGCAAGTGCATTATATGGGTCTTCGTCAGTAATTTCGGTGTGCAGCTTTACACTCTCTTCCATGTGCCCCGTAAATTCAGCCCAGAAACATATTTTCTGTAGAGCCTCTTCGTTGCGCACATCTATTTTAATGACACGTAACAGCGTTTTGAACACCATCTCAAAGTCTTCAACCTCATCATACAGGTCCGAAAGTTCGAGTAGCAATTCTGATTTCTCTTCACCTTCAAAATCCTTTGATTTTTCTTCAAGGTGTTCTATCGACTTGTCGGGTCTGAACTGAGCTAGATAAATATCGGAACGCAGTATTGTTGCATCTAAGTTATTTGCATCGTATTGCTCCATTTCGTCGAGCGCACGGTGTGCCTGTCCCAGCTTTTGAGCTTGGGTTAAAATTTCTGCTTTCAACAGCAGTATTGAACCAGAAAAAGGGAAATAGGTACGTGCTATATCGCAGGCAAGCAATGCCTGTTCTTCATTATTGTTTTGGAAATAATATTCTATTACCGCCTCAAATTCTTCTTCGTCAAGAGTTGATGCACCTTCTCCGTTTTTCACCAGTTCATAACGGCGCAGTAACTCCTCAATAGGCTCCCATTCATCCTCGTTATAATCATCGTCAAACATATACAAAAACCTTTATCTCAAAAATAAGCTATTTCAGGGCAATTTCAAAGGCTATAGGGTTATTTAATTGTCAAAACACGCACTCTGTCAACTGCTTTTGTGAAGAACGAAAAGAGAACTGTGTTTATTTTTAAGTATCTGTTAAATACTACCGGTTCTACCTCCGTCAACAGGTATTGAAGTACCATTTACATAGGCAGCAGCCGGCGATGCCAGGAACGAAGCCACAGCCGCGATCTCTTCAGGTTTGCCAAATCTGCCGGCAGGAATTTCAGCGAGCATTTCTTTTTCTACTTCATCTTTTTCCATACCTGTTTTAGAGGCTTTATTATTGACAATAGTCTCTAATCTTTCGGTTGATGTGGCACCCGGAAGCACATTGTTTACTGTGATTCCAAATGCACCCAGTTCATTCGCCATTGTCTTAGCCCAAGAAGCAACTGCCCCTCTGATGGTATTCGAAACACCCAATCCCTTCAATGGAATTTTCACTGAAGTTGAGATGATATTGATGATTCTGCCATAGCCTGCTTGCTTCATTCCGTTAGCCACCAGCCCTACTAATATGTGGTTACATATAAGGTGCTGATTGAATGCCGCCAAAAATTCCGTGGTTTTTGCTGCAGTAATTGGGCCGCCTGCCGGACCACCGGTATTGTTCACTAAAATGTGGACAGTTGTGGTTGCTGCAAATGCTTTTACTGCTGTTTCAAGTTGTTCAGGCTGGCTGTAATCGGCAACTACATAGCCATGTTTTTGCCCATGGGCAGTGCTGAGTGTCGCTACTGCTGCTTTGAGTTTTTCTTCATTTCTCGAAACCAGAAAACAAGTCGCACCGAGGTCAGAAAGTGCCTTTGCAGTTGCAAGTCCGATACCTTGAGTACTACCGCCTACAAGGGCATTTTTTCCTGTCAAATCCATTGAAATCATGGCTAAAAGTAGGAAATAACGACTGAATTAAACCAATAAGAACATCATAAAAATTAATGCACGCCAACTTTTACTGCTTCTCAAACACCATTGTTTTCTGAAATCCTTTGCTGGTAACGCGTAGGAAGTAGCTACCAATAGTGAGGTTAGCTGTATTTATTTTCACCTCGCCCTGTTGATGTGTCACTTCCAAATTTTGTTGTTGCCCAAGGCTATTAAAAACTTGAATTTCAGCATCAGCGATTCTTGTAAAATCTGTTTTCAGAGATATTGCATCACCCGCCGGGTTAGGGTACAAACGGAAACTCAGGTCCGAAGATTCGCCATCGTGCAATACGCCCAATGGAGGCAAAGATTGATAGAAACGCCATGCGGTATCGGCAACAGTTCTTATGCCGTTGAATGAGGTGAGGTCGGCGCAGGTGTTGTGTGGCAATACATTGGTTGTAACCAGTGCCATCAGTATATGTTTAGTTTCACCAACATTGAGCGATAAACTCCCGGTTGATAGTACAAAGTGCCGTTCACCAATTATATTTCTGGCATTACATTCCGACCATAAAGTAGTATCACCTATTTCCCCGGTGAATATATAATTGGTTTCAGGCCCATAAGGGGAAAAGCCACTTGCATATATTCCTCTGCCTCTAAAGTCGTTTCGTAAATGACGACCGTCTCTAAACCGAGATTGCATCGTATTGTAATAGTCTGAATCGTAAATAGGGTAACCTATTGCTGCGGAATCCAATGTAAAAGACATACAACTACCCAAAGGAACCGGGCCTGTGCTGCTGTCACCAGGCGCCTTAATTACTGTAACACCAACAATTGGTGTGCTGTCGCCATAAGAGGTAATTGGGTACCCTGCAACTCTTCCATCAGAATAATCTCCATTGTACATAAAACCCATACGCCAGAAAGAGTCAAAGCCCAGATAGTCATCGCCATAGTAACCAATATCAAGATCTTCCCACAATCCTATTTTAAAGTCGTGGTAGTTATACACCGATTTATTGGTGATTTCGTAGTCGTAGTAAACGACGTTATCTATCAATGAACCTCTGTAAAATGCGAAAGCGGTTGATTTTACTTCAACACCTACAGGAGCTCCGTGGCTGTATGAGTGTGTTGGTCCTACATCGTTGAAAACTGTCCATAGCGTTTGTGCTCCATAGAAAAGCGGGTATTCGCCCTCAAGCGGCTCATAGTTGCCATTACCGTTAAGGTCAGCAAATGGTGCCATGTCTTGCGTAATGTGTAGCGGTACATTTGCATTACCCCTTGCATAAATGTTTCCTTTTCCCGGCCACGTAAGTATTGAAGGTGGTGTATTAGTTGTGTCGTGATGTGCGTATGATAGAAAGTCATTTAAGTCTGTTCTGTTCACTTTCCAAATTTTAGCCCAGTCGCTAGATGTAGCATAACTAACGGTGTGCCCGATAGAATCAATGGGTCCGGGCCAGTAGTCAGTAGTGCCTCTTCTGTACATCTGTCCGGAAACGTGAAGTGAATTCAATACATCGTATCCTCCAAACCAAATAGAACCTGAAAAACCGATATTGAGTCCTGAAAAATTAGGGAATTCGCAAACGCTTCTTGTCGAATCAGGGTCTAGCCACAAGTCTCCGTGCACCGCCATCAGCGCATTGATGTTGTTGGCATTGATAAATTCTTTAGTGTGAAAAGGAGCCTGGGCTTTTGATTGGAGGGAAGCAAGAACCAGAAGGAGGGGGAGGAGCTTTTTCATAAACCTTTGTTTGTTTACAATTATAAACGAGTGTTATGAATAAAACCTTGGGTACTCTTCACAAAATTCTATTACACCCGCTTCGAAACAATGTAGTAGTTCACTACCAGGCTCATCAATAAAAACATAGCCACCAGTTGATGGGTTTCTGCAAAGGCCTCAAAAACCCCAAATTTGCCGTAGACAATATGGGTTGCGTTGAGTACAGTGAAAATGCCCAACAAAACTTGCACAAACACCAAAACAACAGGCCACACAGCAGCTTTTTTAATGAGTCCTGAGTTAACAGCGTTGCTCGCTTTAACAACTTTAAAGAACCACGCTGCCAGTAAAATCAACAATAAATAAGCCAGATTTCTATGGAAGAAATGGACATTGATGGGGTCGCTTATCCAGCTTGCATACTTGAGCTGGTCGGGCACATAGTACCCGTCAATAGAAGGCCATGTGGGTGCTACGAGTGCCCCTTTCAAACCTGCCATGAATGCACCATAAGTAAGCTGAACGAACAACAACAAAATAAGTGACCCGGTTATTGTTGCCAAACCTTTGTTGGCGACGCGTTTGGTTTCAGGGATCAACAATTTCAGGGCAAACCAAAGAGTGTACACTGCCAATATCATGGCAGCGATAAAGTGGATTGCCAGTTTAACGTGATTGACATAAAGGCTTGTGCCGTTTACGCCGCTCGAAACCATTATCCAGCCTATAAGTCCTTGTAATCCGCCCAAAATAAACAGCACTATAAATGGTTTAATCATGCTTTTGTCAAAGCATTTTTTGTACAAAAACCATACAAATCCAATAGCAAAAACTACACCCAGTGAACGAGCCCACAACCTATGAAACCACTCCCAGAAAAAAATAAATTTGAAATCAGAAAGCGTGAAGGCACTATTGAGGTATTTGTATTGTCCGATTTGCTTGTAACCATCAAATGCATGGTTCCATTCAGCTTCAGTCATCGGAGGAATAGCACCCATAATCGGTTTCCATTCTGTAATTGAAAGACCGGAACCGGTGAGGCGTGTCACACCACCCAACAGCGTTTGAACGATAATCAT
This sequence comes from Chitinophagaceae bacterium, assembly GCA_947454235.1. Taxonomy (GTDB): domain Bacteria; phylum Bacteroidota; class Bacteroidia; order Chitinophagales; family Chitinophagaceae; genus Flavipsychrobacter. The sequence continues at coordinate 41,442 of CANGIY010000012.1, read as the reverse complement.
CACTACCCCGGCTATTAACCAAATGGCAACCGCATTTTTTTTCTTTTGTTCCAATCGACAAAATATTTTGTGCAAAATTAGTGGCTGTTCGTTACTTAAACTTGATTTAAATCAATGAGGCTGATTGTAACATAAATAATGCCTGTTGGTACATGGTTCAACATATGTTTGGGGAATATTTTCTACAGCATTCCACATCTAAGTTTGTTTTTCCACAACTGCAAACAAAAACGACCGTTTTATATCGTAATGTGCCGATTTTTATTTTGCGTATAACAAATTGTTAATGTTGATTTTATGCCTTATATTTTTGTGTATTTTTGCAGCAAATTAAGGAAAATAACCTGACTATGTTTGCCGGAACGGTATTTGCATATCGTGTGTTATATTACTTTATTGTTGAACCACAGTTAAACTACTCGTAAAGATGAGAAAAGCAGATGTTGTAAATACCATAGCTGAAAAAACAGGAATTCCCAAAGTTGATATTTTAGTTTCACTTGAAACATTTTTTAAAGAAGTGAAAGAATCGCTTGAAAAAGGCGAGCCTGTGTACGTTCGTGGCTTTGGTAGCTTCATTCTGAAAAAAAGGGCTGCAAAAGTGGGAAGGAACATTAAAAAGAATGTTGCTGTTGAAATCCCTGAACATTTTATCCCTGCGTTCAAACCTGCAAAAGAATTCATGCAGGCAGTGAAAGATTCAAAATACGATTTGAAAGAGCACGCTGGCGAAGACAATAACGATTCAGAATAAGTAATGTTGAAGGTATTCTTACCTTTGCCGAAAATCTGATAAGTGAAGCCAGCTCAACTAACCGCCATTGGCGCTGCTGTTGTATTAACAGCGGGCATCTATTTTGGTACAAACAGGGTTCCCCCTCCAAAGGTAAATGCGAATGCTAAACCGGCACGCCCGGCTGAAGGTGCTATGCATCAAAAGGTAAGTGAGGCATCATTTGACTCTATTTTACTGGCATCAAAAGTACAGTTACCTAAGGCCGAGCAGGAAGCCCTTAAAAAGCTTGAAAGTGAGGCTACAAAACATACCGAAGGTGCTGACGGAGCGAAGGCTTGTGCAGCTATTGCCGACCTCTGGAAAAAGAATAATAACGGTCTTATGTATGCTTATTATTCTGCCCAATCAGGAAAATTGGAAAATTCGGCTAAACAACTTACCTTTGCCGCCCAATTATTTTTGAACGAAATAGAGAAGGCAACTTCCGAATCAGTTCAAAGCTGGGAAATAAGCCAGGCAACAGGCTTTCTTGAAGCTTCTTTGAAGATTGACTCCAACAACAACGAAACTAAACTTGCTTTAGCAACAATTTATGTTCAGGGTGGCGGAGAACCGATGAAGGGTGTAATGCTGTTAAGAGGCATTACTGAAAAAAATCCTGACGATGTGCCGGCTAATATGTTGCTGGGACGTATGTCAATTCAATCGGGACAAAACGATAAAGCAATTAAGAGATTCGAAACCGTGCTGAAAAAAGATCCTCAGAATTCTGAAGCGATGTTCTTCCTTGCACAGGCTTATGAAGCACTTGGAAATAAAAGTAAAGCAATTGAACTGCTGACGCAATGCAAAAAGCTGGTTAACAAACCGGAGTTTAGCAGGGAGATTGACGAAAAGATAAACACATTAAAGTAAACTTTTTAAATTTATTAAACATGCCTTGCGGTAAAAAAAGAAAAAGACATAAAATCGCTACTCACAAACGTAAAAAACGCTTGAGAAAAAATCGCCATAAGAAAAAATAATCTAAGATTATTTTCCTGTTTTCCTTCCGCGAAACAATCTGATATTTTAACTCTGCGCCAGGCGGCATGACAAAGTTACGCTATGCTTAACTTTGCTGTGATTCGCCTGACGCATTGGTATTTACCATCATTTTATTTCCATAGCTGCATACTCATGCACATAACTCACCGGAACTCAGGGAAAGCTCCATTTATGGTTAGAGAACTCATTGTCAACGCTACAGGCGAGGGCGTTGAAATAGCATTACTAGAAGACAAAAAACTGGTAGAGTTGCACTTTGAACGTGCGCAAGATCAGTTTGCTGTAGGCGACTTGTACCTTGGTAAAATCAAGAAATTGATGCCTGGGCTCAACGCTGTTTTCATTGACGTAGGCTATGAAAAAGACGCATTCCTCCACTATACCGACCTAAGTCCGTACTTCCGCTCATTGGTTAAGTTTACAAAACAATCAATGGATGGCAATACGCAATGGGGCGAGGTGTTCTCTGCATTCCAGAATGAAGCTGAAATAGTCAAGAACGGCAAAATAACTGAAGTAGTTCAGGGAAAACCTGAAGTGCTTGTTCAAATCCTTAAGGAACCAATATCGTCAAAAGGGCCGCGCCTAAGTTGTGAAATTTCACTGCCCGGGCGTTTCATCGTTATGACACCATTTAATGATGTGGTTGCCATTTCGCGAAAAATACACTCTGCTGATGAGCGCAAGCGCCTTCAAAGAATAGTAGAAAGCATCAAGCCTAAGAATTTTGGTGTGATTGTGCGTACTGCTGCAGAGGGAAAGAACACTGCCGAGCTACATGCCGACATGCTGGAACTGGAGCAAATGTGGAAAATCATTCAGCGCAACCTGAAAGGAGCGAAACCTCCGCACATGGTGATGAATGAACAAGATAAAACCACATCAATTCTCCGTGATCTGCTCAATGATAATTTCCAAAAGGTGGTTATCAACGACAAGCGCATTATGACGGAAACGCAGAACTACGTTACGCGAATTGCGCCCGATCAACAGGATATTGTACAATTCCACTCCGCCACACAACCTATTTTCGACACATTCGGTATCACAAAGCAGGTAAAAGCGTCTTTTGGTAAAACAGTAAATCTTTCCAGCGGTGCATACTTAATTATCGAACACACCGAGGCATTGCACGTAATCGACGTAAACAGCGGGACGCGCCATGTTGACGGTGGGCAGGAACAAAATGCACTTTCAACTAATCTGGAAGCAGCGGAAGAAATTGTTCGACAAATTCGTTTGCGTGACCTGGGTGGTATAGTGATTGTTGACTTCATTGATATGAAGTTGCCTGATAACAAGCGCCTGTTATTTGAACACATGGAAAAACTTATGGCCACAGACCGAGCGCGCCATACTGTTTTACCGCTTACCAAGTTCGGGTTAATGCAGATTACCCGCCAGCGCCTACGCCCTGAATTGAATATTTCTACCGCTGAAATTTGTCCTTCTTGCAAAGGCACAGGCAAAATTGGACCAAGTATTTTGCTGGCTGACGATATCGAGAAAGATTTCAGGTATCTGGTGAATCAGGGTCATAAAAACCTAACACTTCGTGTACACCCAATTGTTGAGGGTTATCTTACAAAAGGCACACTTTTAAAGCCTTCAATTGCCAAAAAGTGGGCTAAAGAAACAAAAGTGAAATTCGATGTGGTTGCAGAAACAAATGCCGCCCTCACCGAATACCACTTTTACGACAATACCAACGAAGATATTATCAAACTCTAATTGAATTATTTTTTCCCCTTGGTATTGATGCCGAATGGCAAATACAATGGGCAGAAACCTACAAAGCTTGTGAGTGCGAAAACCGCAGCCAACACCAATAGTACCAGTCCGAGTGTACCATCAACTTTGTGTGTGAAATAAAGAACTGCAAAAACAAGTGCAACGATAATCCTGATTATTTTATCTGCACCACCTACATTCTGTTTCATAAAAATTTCGTTTTAATTTCCGATGTAAAATTTGCAAATTCACGGCAAACGAACAGGAACAATTGTTCCATTGAATAATGATTTTTATCAGTTTGATTAATTTATTACCTGTTTTGCTGGCAATAAGGCACTATAAAGCCCTATATACATAACCTGCTAAAACAGTGTCAATTGTAGAGTGTATTTCTAACCGGGAATCAGAAACAGAAATAACAGTATAGTGGATGGTGTCGTGTTTAAAGCTCACGCGGTTAATAGTAGGTGCTTCGTAAGTCCATGTGAAATTGTATACAACGGGTGAACCAGCTTCTACAACTGTTTGATAGCCTGACCCATCGCTGTTGAATTTCAATTGGTCGTTTACATCGGTAGCTACGTTGTGCTTTTCGTAGTCGTCTATTGCGCCGTTTTTATTGTCGTCGGTGGCAATTTGCGTAAGCTTCCAGGTGCGTTCAAGCCCTGTAACGCCTCCGCCATTTTCAGTTTTATTGCACGACAACACAGTTGTTATGGCAAGTACTAATGATAAAACTACTAGCGACGATTTCACAGCAATACGCGGTTAAATGATGCAACAAAAATAACGTTTTTAAGTATTCAAAAATTGTAGCAGCCAACAAGAAACACATAAGGAACGTTGAATCAATAAAGTGTATCAAATTACGCAGTTATTCTTCTTTTTTGCAAGGCGAAAAATCTGCCTATAGTGGGCCAATTAAAGACTTTTTCAACAAAGCAAAAATGGGAAAGAACAAGTAAGATGGTATACTTTATTTATTCATCGTTCCTAATACCATACAATTGAAAATAGCACGCGTTTTAGTACATTTACCCAATTGTTACCCGACACAAAATAGAAAAGGTATATGTCAAAGAATTTAGGGGATTTATCGCGTCGTAAAGGACTGGAAAATAATCTGTTCGAACAATTGGGGATTTCTGCTTCACAAACAGGTACTGTTGATGCTGCTGAGGTTGACCGAATCGCTGATGAATTTCTGATGGGCAAGGCCAATATTTATGGCTCTGTAACATTTTATGATTTTTTACGTCCTCAAAATCAAGGCAAGAAAGCATACGTGTGTAATGGTAGTAGCTGCCTGAGTGCGGGTACTCAAGGTGCTGTAAAAGCTGAACTTGGCAAGCACTTTAAGGATGAAGAGATTGGTGAAATGTGTTGCCTTGGTCGTTGTCACGAAAACAAATCGTTTCATATTGGTGGTCACAACTATTCGGGCGATGCAATTAATCAGGTTGCTGATATTGTTGCGGGTACACAAAATCCGCAGGATAAATACAACGTAGCTTGCCTTGGTAATCAGGTACTTACAGGTGTCTTTCCGGGTATTGATGCCTACTATTCTCTGCTAAAGGACGTTTTAAAATCATCGCCTGACGACCTTTTGAACGAATTAAAAACATCAGGTCTCAGGGGCAGGGGTGGTGCAGGCTTCCCGATTGCATTCAAACTGGAAAGCTGTAAAAACACCAACGACACACAAAAATTCATTGTGTGTAATGCCGATGAAGGAGACCCGGGTGCTTATTCCGACCGTTATTTGTTAGAACAACAGCCGCATTCGGTATTGTTGGGCATGATAATAGCAGGTTATATTACCGGCGCAACAGCAGGTGTCGTTTACATAAGGGGTGAATACCCTGAAGCTGTTGAAATAACGCAGCAGGCAATCAACGATATTCATGCAGCAGGCTATTTAGGAGAAAATATTTTGGGCAGTGGCTTCAATTACCAGTTCAAAGTAATTAAAGCACAAGGTGCTTATATATGTGGTGAAGAAACAGCATTGCTGTCGAGCATCGAGGGGCAACGCCCGGAAGTAAGGGTGCGCCCGCCATACCCAACACAAATTGGTTTGTTCAACAAACCTACCGTTGTCAACAACGTAGAAACATTGGCTTCAATACCTTACATCATCAAAAATACAGGTGCTCAATACGCGTCATTTGGTAAGGGGCGGTCTACCGGTACTAAGTTGGTATCGTTAGATGGGTTCTTCAAAAAACCGGGTATTTATGAGGTCGATATGGGTACGCCGCTCTCAACTGTAATTAACGAGCTAGGCGGTGGTTTTCGCCAAGCGGTTAAAGCAATGCACATAGGAGGCCCATTGGGTGGGCTGGTGCCGGTGGCAAAAATCAATGACCTGTCTATTGACTTTGAGAGCTTTGCGCAAAATGGATTTTTATTAGGACACGCTTCAGTGGTTTGTATCCCTGAAGAGTTCCCAATTATAGAATACGTAAGGCATTTGTTTGAGTTTACCGCACACGAAAGCTGTGGTAAATGTTTCCCATGTCGCCTGGGTAGCACGCGTGGTGCTGAAATGGTTACAAAAGCACTTGAAACCGACTATAAAATGGATCGCACATTGCTCAATGATTTATTGGAGACAATGGAGGTGGGTTCGTTATGCGCATTGGGAGGCGGATTGCCTTTACCAATTAAAAATGCACTACAATATTTCGATGCCGAACTAAAAGCGTATTTCGCTTAGCGCATCAAAAACTCGATAACTCTCGGGAAATAAAAATGTTCCAGTTTCAGCACATTTGCCGCAAGCGAATGTGCTGTTTCTTCTTTTACAAGTTTATATGTCGACTGTAGCAAAGGCGCACCCTCATCGTAGTGTTCATTAACATAATGAATCGTTATGCCTGAAAATTCTTCTTTGGCGGCAACCACCGCTTCATGAACATGCATGCCGTGCATACCTTTGCCACCGTACTTAGGCAGTAGTGCCGGATGAATATTGACTATTTTTCCGGAGAAACGTTGAACAATTGCAGAAGGTATTTTCAGTAAAAAGCCTGCGAGTACAATTAAGTCGGGCATTTCGGTAGCCAAAGAAGCTTCAACCAAGCCACTTTCCATTTCCTGTTTTGTAAATACAATTGTTGGTATGTTCGCCTTTGCAGCTATTCCCAATACTCCCGCTTCTTGTTTGTTGCAGTACACTTTTGTGATAGCAACAGTTGCAGATTCTGCAAAATGATTGATGATTGCCTGGGCATTTGAACCGCCCCCGGAAGCGAAAATGACTATTTTTTTCATTTAATATATGGCATCGAAATACTCGACAATAGCTTGTTTAATTAACTCTTCCTGGCTTTTTAAACCAAACACATCAATATTAGAAAGCGCTTCCCAGTGCGGCCAGCCGTCGTTGTCATGCCCCAGGAATTTGAAATATCCTTTTGGTTCCAACAGTTTACACACTGCTACGTGCATCAAATCTTGTTTCTCTTCTTTTGAATAAGAATTGACAGGAGCTCCTATTTCCTGCATTCCAATTAAAAAAAGTATGCTTTGTAAATCGGGACGCTTCCCAAATTGCTGACGCAGTTTAGCTTCTACGTCTTTCCATGTATTTATTTCTCCCGGCATGAGTCAGTTACCAAGCAAAGGTATTGAGAAATATCAACTCACCACAAACTGATAACCTTTTCCCTTGAGAGTTATAATCTCAATGCCTGAATCGGCAGCGAAGTAGTTGCGAATTTTACGCATATAGACATCGAGGTTGCGGGAATTGAAGAATGAATCATCGCCCCAAACTTCCTGCAGCAATATGCGCCTGTCCAACGGCTTGTTGAGGTGGGTGCACAGCAAGCAAATGATTTGCGCTTCGCGGTTGGTTAACTTAATAGACTCAGTCGGTGTCTGTAATTCGTAGCGAACAGGATAGAACTTGTACTTATTAAGCACAATTTCATCAGGTAAAGACTGGGCAGCTTCTGTATCCCGACCGCTCATTTTGAGCTGAGTCTCAATCCGCACCAGCAATTCTTCCATGCTGAACGGCTTTTTCAGATAGTCGGTGCCGCCGGAAGAGAAGCCCTTTAAAATGTCGTCCGTCTGGGTCTTGGCTGTCAGGAAGATAATAGGCATTCTGCCATCAATATTGTGGATGTGTTTTGCGAGCGTGTATCCATCAATGTCAGGCAGCATCACGTCTAAAATACATAAGTCGGGGGCAAATTCGCCCACAAGGTCGCCAATTTTGTTCCCGTCTCTTCGGTGATTGACGTTGTAGCCTTTGAGCTTTAAAGTATCAATGACAATGCGCGCCAAATAAGGTTCATCTTCGATGTACAGGATTTTCTTTCCAACGAGGGCCATAAATAAAACTGTTGTTTTTGAGGTACAGATTAAACGTAGATTTCGCCCATCAGCCGGATTTTAGAATGACAAAGTGAAGCTACAGCCACCTTGTTGTAAGTTATTGACACCAATTGACCCATTGTGGCAACGCATTACCTGCGCTGCATAGCTTAGGCCCAGTCCATAGCCCTTTGTGTTGTGCAATGAACCATTTGGCACCCTGAAAAACTTCTCAAATATTTTCTCTTTATACTCTTCCGGAATACCAGGTCCGTCGTCGGCAAGACTTAAAGTAATACGATCGCCATCGCTGGTAAGTGCCACCGCAATATGTGGTGTGCCGTTAGAATATTTTAGACTGTTATCAATCAGATTGACCAATACACCCTGAATATGCAGCTTATCAACCGGAACAGTGAAGTTGGTACCAGTGTAGTTGAGCGCGATACTGCCATTTGATTTTTGGATTTTCATAGTCATATTCGCTATGGTTTCCTGTACCAAACTTAATAAGTCAACATTCTCTTTATTCAGCGATAGCGTACCGTTTTCAGCAACAGCAGTATTCAACACACGGGTGGCAAGCAGCTCAAGCCTATCCATTTCTGATGTTGCCATACCTATGTACTCCCTGCTTTTTTCCGGGTCGTCAAGAACGCCGTAATTGCACATTGCTTCAAGCACCAATTTAACGGTTGAAATAGGTGTTTTAAGTTCGTGCGACATATTGCTGATGAAGTCGTCTTTCATTTTACCCAACTTCATTTGCGACTTCAACGAACCAAATGCCACAAAGAATGCGAATGCAGTGAGCGATAGCAATACAATAATGAACAGAAACTGAGGTAATAACGCCCTGATAATATAACCTTTGTAATTACTTACAATTACACCATGGTCTTTAGTAAAGAAATCGCTTTTAATGAAAATAGATTGTCCGTACACATTACTGTCGCGGTTATTAATCCATTCTGAATTGAAATTCCAGCCATTGCGTTTCATTTCTTCCACAAACATTTCATTGAATGCTATGGTATCGATATGAAACAATTTTAGTTCATCTTCCTTAGTCAACTTGTTAGTGCCCGAAAGCACTGAATGAAGCCCTGTAGCTGATAAATTGTTTTCGCCTTGTTGCAGTTGTTTAGGGGAAACCGCTGGAGCAGTACCGGCAATTTTTCCGTTGTAAACCTTGTTTAATAAAAGGGAATCAGACACCTGATCTTGCACGTCGGTGAATAATCGGGCAAGGTCGCTTTTTAACTCAACTTCATGAATTTTATACTGACTGATAAGCCATTGTACTGCAAACACTACGAGTAGTGCCTGGCAGAATATCATCAGACTTCGTATGGTTGAAAGTGACAGCTTTTTCATTCATACAAAAATATCATGTATTGGCCGTTGAGAAAAAGGTTTTAAGGTTAATTAACATTAATGAAAGTAAAATGCACCTGTCCGCTTTACTGCGTAATCACAGGTCGTAAGCCACCTAGTGTCAGTTTTTTCATGAAGTGGTATTCTTTACCAAAAAAGGAAGGGTCGTTAACATGTTTAAGCATCATTGCGGTTAGTTCTTTTCCATCCTTGGCATTTTGTAATGTTTCTTCCATTACAATATCCATGGTAATGTTCCAGTAGTTTTCAGCTTTGTCTCTGATTCTGAAAAAAGTCCAGTTGTCGCTGCCTGCCAACCAGTTTTGAACGCAGAGAAATTTCATGCCGTCAAACTCACGAATCACCATCCTGAAGTGTTCAAGTCCGCGATTGTTGCCACTGCGGTTCATGTAGCTGATGCTGTATTCGTATTCAGTAATTTTTTCTATCACGAAGTAATTGTGCGAGTCAGTGTCTTCGGTGAGTTTATAAATGCCCTGCATGTTATCGTCGAACTTGCTTTTTTTCGGTTCTACGGGCAAATATTTGCTGAGGTTACCCTGCGCCATAACGCCTGTGGTACAAAACAATACAGCCAAAACGAAGAATAACTTTTTCATACAGACACTTTTGCTGTAAAATTATACAATATTAGATGCACTCAGTATTTAGCTTCGAAAAAATGAAAAAGGCTCGGAAGATAATTTCATAATTTGCGAACGATAACACCCAAATGGGAAAAGGTAAAAGGATATATGATTTAGTGCCATCGGTGGCATTAAGCGTTGTTTTGATAGTGCTCAACGTCTTGAGGATTATCAGGATCCCCATTACCATCGACGAAACGGGTTATGTGCCCACGGAAGGATATTGGGAGACGATGTATAAGAAATACCCAAGTGCCAACAACCACATCCTGCATTCTCTTTTCCGCAAGTTTTTCATTGAGACTTTTAACGATGGTGTTTTCTTTTACCGGATTGATTTGTTAATCGCTCAACTCGCGTTCTATGTCTTCAGTTACAAACTCATGCAACAGCTATTTAAAAGCGGTTGGATGGTATTTGCGGGGTTTGCCAGCCTTGCATTGGTAAGTCCGTGGGTATTCGAATTCTGGGGCTTGAGTCGGGGCTATGGCTGGGGACTCATGTCCATGGTGGGCAGCATTTACCTGATGGTACGCTATTTTGAGCAGGCAAAGCTCCGGACACTCATGTTGAGCATTTCGCTGGCGGCACTGAGTGTGTACAGCAACTTTAGTTTTCTTAATGTGTATGGGGGCATCATAGCATCATTTCTTATTGTTTGCATTTTGTTGAGTACCAATGAAACAAAGCGTCCAGGCATAATCAAACAGTTACTAGCCATTGCTTTACCCACAGCGGTGTTGGCACTATTAATTGTTAAGCCGCTGATGATGGTACAAAGCGGGGGAGAACTCAATTTCTTGGGTGCAAAGGGGTTTAAAAACGACACAGTAACATCGGTATTGAAATGCGCTTTATATAAAAGCAATGAATCAGGCATTTTTCCTTGGGTAGTGCGGCTTACGTATTATGGTACGTTGGTTTTCTCCTTGTTTTGGATCTATGCACTTGTGCAACGACAAAAGTTCACCTATTTACTCACTGAATTGAGAACCGGTGTGTTTCTTCATTTGTTGCTCATAATGCCATTTCTGGCGCAGGTGGCACAGTTTCATTTGTTACACATCAATTATCTTATTGACAGAGCCGCGATGTTCTTTTTATTGTTGTATGTCATTCAGTTGGTTTACTTTTTCTATTTCCTGCATCTTGCATACTCGAAAAATATTCAATGGGCCATTGGCGTGGTAACTTTATTGTTGGGGGGCTTCTTTTTTTCTCATGTCAATCTCAATCGCACCTTCTTATGGTGGTATGAAGAAGACGATTTAAAGGTACTTGAGAAAATGGCGTCACTCACTCCACCCAATTCAGGTAAGCAGCGCATTTGGCTCGATTGGCAGTTTGTACCGGCATTTACATACGACGTCATTCACTTCTATCCCAATAGGTTTTCGATCATTGATAATTCCCGTACCCTCCCTATCGGCGACACCTCATTCCAGTTCCTTTACATTCGCCCGGAAGACATTCCAAATGTTGCGCCCTGCTATGAAAAAGTTGGTGAGTATTGCGGTGGCGGTGCGTTTAAGCTGTATGCGAAAAAGAAATAGGGGATTCCTTGACGAAATCCCCTACAATACTAAAAAGTCGTATTTGTTTACGCTACCACTGGTCTAGGGTCGGCATAGTGTGCCAGACCGTAGTTGCGGGTTTGTGCTTCTTCGGGGTTTGTTACGTGCCACTCAAATTCATCGCGGAAATGGCGGATGGCAGCGGCAACAGGCCATGCAGCAGCATCACCCAAAGGACATATTGTATTGCCCTCAATTTTGCGTTGGATATCCCACAACAAATCGATGTCACTCATTTTACCCTTACCGTATTCAATGTTTTTAAGAATCTTGTACATCCAGCCGGTTCCTTCACGACAAGGAGAACACTGTCCGCAGCTTTCGTGATTATAGAAACGAGCCAATGTCATGGTATGGCGCACAACGCATTGGTCTTCGTCCAACACAATGAAACCACCCGAACCCATCATAGTACCGGTAGCAAAACCACCGTCAGAAAGGCTTTCGTAGTTCATCATCCTTGTTTCGCCTTTTGCCGTCTTGAATAACAGGTTAGCTGGTACAATAGGAACAGAAGAACCGCCAGGGATACAAGCCTTCAGGCGTTTGCCGTTAGGAATGCCTCCGCAATATTCGTCACTGTAGATGAATTCTTCTACAGAACAAGTCATATCAATTTCGTAAACACCCGGTTTGTTGATGTTACCGCACGCTGAAATGAGTTTAGTACCAGTGCTGCGACCCATACCAATTTTCACGTACTCATCGCCACCCATTTCGATAATAGGTACTACCGCTGTAATCGTTTCAACGTTGTTCACCACCGTAGGGCGCATCCACAAACCTTGAATAGCCGGGAATGGCGGTTTCAACCTTGGGTTACCACGTTTTCCTTCTAACGACTCAATCAATGCAGTTTCTTCACCACAGATGTAGGCACCACCACCACGTTGAACAACGATATCGCAATCGAAGCCTGTGCCCTGGATGTTTTTACCCAACCAGCCATTGGCTTTAGCTTCATCAATCGCTTGATTCAAAATATCAGGAATCCATGAATATTCACCACGTATATAAACGAACGTAAGGTTGCTACCGAGTGCATAGCTCGAAATAAGCAATCCTTCAATGAACAGGTGAGGATGGAACTCCATCAGGTACCTGTCTTTGAAGGTGCCCGGCTCTGATTCATCGGCATTGCACACAAGGTGACGCGGAATACCTTCAGGCTTTGCAAGAAAGCTCCACTTCATACCGGTAGGGAAACCCGCACCGCCACGACCCCTGAGGCCGCTTTTTTTCACTTCCTCAACAATTTCGTCTGTTGTCATTTTTAAAGCCTTAGCAGCAACATTGTAGCCGCCGTTAGCCCTATACACATCGTAATTGCGTACACCCGGAATATGGTCGTATTTCAATAAAAGTTTAATGCTCATTATTCAAACGTGCTTCGGAAATAAAGTCCAAAAATAGGTTTAAATTTTGTAATTGTGTTGCTTTTCAACGGGGCATCTAAAAGCGCAATACCCATATTGATGCACTCAGTTTTTGAATCGTTTTTTATACCACACCACCAAACCAACGTTCAGCGTTCCGTATCAGGCTGGTCTACCTCAGTCGGTCCATTGATTTTACAAGCTTGTCATCGCTTTTAATACCAATGATTGCAAGTACCAGAAAAACTACTGCCACAAGAGGCAAAATAGCTCCTATCCAGTAAGTACCATTTGCTGCTGCCGCTATATCTTTTGTTGTCGAGGACACTCTGGCAAGGTTCATAGATATTGCCGACATGCAGGCAACCATAGCCATTGCAGTTACACCAAGTTGTTTTTTCCTGTTTGCAAACATGAAAATAGCAACTGATGGCAAGCTGATAGCTGCAATCAGTAATATTAATGATGGGTAATGATTATTTACCTTTAATTCGTGTTGCACATCACCGCTTGCTGTTTTTTCAGTCCAGCGATAAATATCTGTAAACACTGCAAATACATTCAGCACTACTGCCAGCAGCAACCAAATCGTTTGTTTTCTTTGAATCATCTTCGTTCAGTGATTTCCTGTTACAGTGTGATTTTATTTTTACCGAAGAATGGTTGCAATGCAAATGGAACATGAATTCCATCAGCACCTTGATTGTTTTCAAGCAGGCAAGCAACTATACGTGGTAATGCCAGCGAGCTGCCATTTAACGTATGAAGCAATTGCGTTTTACCATTTGTATCACGGTACCTGATTTTTGCCCTATTCGCCTGAAACGCTTCGAAGTTAGAAACAGAACTTACTTCAAGCCAGCGTTCTTGCGCAGCACTATATACTTCAAAGTCGTAAGTAAGTGCCGAAGTAAAACTCATATCGCCACCACATAAGCGCAGAATGCGATATGGTAACTCTAGGCTTTGCAAAAGTTTTTCAACGTGGTGTACCATACCTTCCAGTTGCTCGTAGCTTTTGCTTGGGTGAGCCAATTGAACGATTTCTACTTTATCAAACTGGTGAACCCTGTTCAAGCCTCTTACATCTTTACCGTAAGAACCAGCTTCGCGCCTGAAACAAGGAGAGTAAGCCGTCATTTTTACAGGTAGTTCAGCCTCAGGCACAATAGTATCGCGATAAATATTAGTTACAGGCACTTCAGCGGTTGGAATCAAGTATAAATTGTCTTCAACTGCATGGTACATCTGCCCTTCTTTATCAGGCAACTGACCCGTACCGTAAGCCGATGCTTCGTTTACCATGAACGGCGGGCAAAACTCCTGATAACCGCCATCAATATTGTAATTGAGGAAGTAGTTGATGAGGGCACGCTGTAACCTTGCACCTTGTCCCGTAAACACTGGGAAGCCGCTACCTGTAATTTTGTTACCGAGTTCAAAGTCAATGAGTTTGTACTTATCGGCAAGCTCCCAGTGTGGTTGTTTGTGCTCTTTTAAATCGGGCATAACACCACCTGTGCGCACAATTTCGTTCTCTTCAGGAGTCTTTCCGAAAGGTACTGAAGCATGCGGCAGGTTAGGTAGCTTGATCAATAAATCCATCATCTCTGTTTCCAGATCTGAAAGGCTTTTATTGAGTTCTTTGGCTTTCTCTTTGTGCAGAGAAACCATTTCTTTCAATTTTTCAGCTTCAGCTTTTTCGCCTTTGGCCATGTGCATGCCAATATTTTTCGATGCGGTATTCAACGAAGCTGCGAGATTATCGTTTTCGGTTTGCACCTGCCTGCGACGCTCGTCCACAGCAATAATCTCATCTACTATATGCAGATCTTTAAAATTCTTTTTCTTTAAACCGGCCAGAATCAATTCCTTCTCGTGCCTGAACATGTGTATCTGTAGCATGGGTACGGATTTGACGCAAAGATAATCTGAATTGTACAGCGAGGGAAAGGAAATTAGAACACCCCCAATATTTGTGTTTTTACATACATTTTAAAGGGGAGCCCGGTAAAATTTCATTGGAGTCTATTAGCTGCATATCGACATTCATTTTTTTATGAAGGAAAAACAATAAATTCGTAACAATTTGAGTGTTATTCAAGTAACTACCAATCGTAAAATATGAAACAGCTCTTTGTTTTCATCTTGTTATTCGCTTTTACTGCAGCCAATGCGCAGGATAGTACAAGACACATACCCATTTCGGCAGCCATAAAATCTAATTTGGTAAAAGTCGAGGCAACAGGTCTGGGTGGTTTTTGTGGTAAAGTGCTTAATCTTTCCATCACTAACAATTCTACAAATAAATTGACTATAGATGTTGATGCGGGTACTCTATTTCAGGCTCAAGATGAAGCCTATCAGAATCTTTTGTGCCTTGGTGGGGAGTCATTGACGTTGAACGCAGGTGAAAAGAAGGACACTACCGTACAGACATATTGCGCCAACCTAACCCGACATGCGCCCACAAAAGGGCTGAAGTTCACTTTCTGGAAGAAGGCAGATTCATCTTTGACAGGCATGCTCAAATTTGCAAGGAAGAACAAAATACCCCATCCACTTATACAATACGGCACTTGGTGCTATACCGATAACAACTGCGTAAACACAGTTTATCATCATGATTACTACGTACAATCAAAACAGCTATCGGGTTATATAGCCAAAAACAAAAAGATAGCCGACCCAAAATACTACGTCGAAAACAAACTGGAAGGGCGCGCTGGTGGTCCACCAGTAAATGCAAAGAACGCAAAAATAGTATTGCTCTTTACGTGGGGTTACGAAGGGTATCGCCACATGTACCTTGTAATACGCAAGGCTGACGGGTCGGTATATCGCAAAATTGAAAGTGGCTGGGAGATGAACAACGACGAAATTTCAGCGACCATTGAATTCGACCCCAATAAAGACCCTGCAGGTAGCTACACTGTACAGTTATACGATGAAAACCACCATGTTAAACAAGAACGCAAAATCTTTATCAGCAAAGATCCTTGGGAAATGTACAGGCACCAAAACGATTAAAGCGAGGTGCAATGGCTCAACTAGGCAATGCGTTTGCGCATGGTAGCCATCATTCCGCCCATCACTGAGCTGGAAGCATTGATGATCAACGACCAAAAGACAGTGACCTGCAATAGCATAGTGTGATAGTGCGCCTTAAAGTCAGCGATGCTTTTGTCTATCTCCTGATTCGTCATTTTAGTTGAATGAATGACTTTCTCAGCTTCCATTCTGTCAATCTGACTTTGTTTTATTTCAGGAAAAGCATAAAGAGAGATGACATCGTAAGCCACCCAAAACAGTGTAATGATAAGCCCGGCTTTGAAACTGTTGGAGAAAGCCTGCCCGAAGGAAACCTGATAGCCGTTTATTTTACCGAAAATAAAGCCGTTTACAGCTAAACCTAATGCAAAAACAAAGGCAAATAAAAACTGCGAAGCGGGGTATTTAGTGTCAATACCTGATTTGTAAACCGCCAGAAAACACAGGCAAACCGCCAGACCGGTAACAATACCCACCTTAATGTGTTGACTTTGAACTGGTGCGATATTATCTGCCATTCAATACTATTTTGTGTTTGTTGATGATTCCTAAAACCTTTCCCTTCAGTTCCATTCCTTTGCACGGGTTATTAAATGCTTTTGATTTAATTGACTGTTTATTCGTTGTTTCAGAAGTAGTGAACAAAGTCAGGCATGCCTCATTTCCCACTGAAATTTGATTTTCAATATTGAAAATGCGATTAGGGTTGGTTGATAGTGTAGCTACAAGTGTTTCAACAGGCAAATTTTGATGTAGGTGATGCCATAAAGCCGGGAACATGCTCTCTTGCATTGCAATGCCTTCAAGTGCATACTCAAACTCCTTCACCTTAGCATCCCAGTCTTGTGGACGATGATGAGAGGCGATACAATCAATTGTACCATCTTTAACGCCTTCTGCAAGCGCAACCCTATCTGTTTCGCTGCGAAGTGGTGGGTTCACTTTGTAGGTGGCGTCGTACTTACGCAGTATCTCTTCGGTGAATATGAGGTGGTAAGGACTTACTGAACAAGTTACATTCAGTCCGTTTGCTTTAGCTTTTCGCACCATGTCAACCGATTCTGCTGTCGAAATACCCGTTATATGCAATTTTGAATCGGTGTATTTGAGCAATTCCAAGTCGCGGTGAACTATCAATGTTTCTGCCAGATATGGAATGCCGGGCATACCCATAGATGTTGAAACATCGCTCTCATTCATGAGTCCTCCCGAAGAAAGTGACTGATCAACCGGGATTTGAATAATGCAACCCTTGAATGCTTTTACGTATTCAAGCGCTTTAGCCAACAATCCGGCATTTTGAACAGGTTTCCACCCGTCAGAGAAAGCGATTGCACCCGCCGAGCGCATGTCCATCATTTCAGCCAGGCTCGTACCTTCTATATTCTGGGTAACCGCACCTAGTGGGTGAAGGCGAATAGCAGCACTGTTTGCCTGTTCTTTTATGAATTGAACTGATGATTTGTTGGCTGTTGCAGGCTTGGTATTAGGAGCTACAAACACATCGGTGAACCCCGCCGCTGCAGCGGTAGCTATGCCGCTTGCCAGCGTTTCTTTATGCTCGTAACCCGGCTCACAATAATCGGCAAGTACATCGACCCATCCAAGTGAAACGCAAACATCATTCGCACTTTCTATTAAAAGTCCATCCTGAAAAATTTCTGATTTTGCCGTTTTGCCGGCTTTCCCTTTTTTCTCAATTTCAGTAACAACGCCATCGGAAACGGTAATATTTACCAGATGATTATGCAAAGGCGACGTTTGATGAATTAGCCTTACATTCTTTAACTGAATAAGCATTTTGAAACAATGGTTTTAGTGCAACCGGGGGGCAAAGTTACCATTTTGTTTAGTGTTCAATGCATTTTAGCGCGCTAAACCTTTAATTCGTTTTTGGGTGTGCGATTGTCAATACCACTTTTGTACCGTGTGCCGGTGCTTCCTTATCAAAATAGGCAATTGAGATACCCATTTTTTCGTACTTGTTGAAAATGGTTATGAGGTCATTGATCAACATACTGCCAAATGATTCTTTCTTTATGAGGCTGTTTTCAGCTATTGATTTGGCAAAAGCCCTGCCCACGCCATCGTCGTCAACGATGCAAACCAGTCCTTTGCCCGAAGCATCGCTTTTAAACTCGCAAGTGAGAGTGCCCTTTCTATCTTTAAGGTGGAATAAACCGTGATTGATGGCGTTTTCAACCAATGGTTGCAGAATCAATGATGGTATTTTTATGTTTGATGTTGACAAGTTGTCATCTACAATCAGTTTGAATTCAAACAAATCGGTGAATCTTATTTGCTGAAGCTGCACATAGTTGGTGATGTTCTCAATTTCATCGGCGAGTGAAATGAATTTATTTCTAGATGATGATAAGTAAGCGCGTAACAGTTTTGAGAACCTGCTGACATGGTTGAACGCACTTTCGTTTTTACGTTCAGAGATGAGATATAAGGCGGTGTTCAACGAATTAAAGATAAAGTGCGGGTTAATTTGTGAGTAAATTGATTTTATTTCGATATCCTGATTCAGCGTTTTTCTGGCATTAATTCTATTGACCCATTTTCTGGTTAATAATGCAGTAGGTATGAGTAATATCACCAGTAATAGTGTCAGCCACACCCAAACAAATTTACTGTAAACGATGGCCTCCCACCAAAGAGGCGTCAAATATACTTTAAGTACTTTTGGCTCACTTTTCCAGGCATCGTCGTTAAAAACGATTTTTAAATCGGTGTACTCGCCCGGGGTTATTAAACCGTTCAAATTTACTTCGCAGTTTTTTGAAACATACTTTTTCCCTTTCAGAAAGTAAGTGAGGCTTAAATGCCCGATACCGTTGGGGTTTACAACGTCGAATTTGAGGTTTAAATCTTTATGATCAAAGATTGTGGTGTCAGACGTTTTAAACTCAAAAGGTGTTTTTTTATATAAGTAGTAGAATCTCAAAGTACCTTTAGTAGTTGTTTCCTGATTCGACTGTAAGAAATTGACTAAATAAATACTTTGATCTGTGTTTATTAAGATATTGCTGTCTCCTACACTAAAATCAAAAACTGAGCGATAAAAGATTCCCTTTGGATTTGGGATTGATTGGTAATTTTCAACTTTGTTTTCTCCAGCAATCGTACAAAATGCAAGACCACCAGGGATTGCGCAAAAAATCTTGTTTTTATTTATTCTTACAACTGCATCATCAAGTTTATATTCTGCGAATATCTCTTTTACCTCGCCCTCTATAGGTTTGTATAAAAAAAGTTTATTAAAAGTTTGAAGAATGAATGTTTTGCTCAGTGAATCAAATAAGAGTTTTTTTATAAATTTTATGCCCTCTTTTTCCATGAATTGCAGTGGAAGGCGCTCAACTCGGTCGTTGTGTACAATTACCACTGAATTTAAGGATGCGGCATAGACTTCTTTTTTCTGGTTGTCAATTATAAGAGAATGGAATCGGGTCTCATCAATTTTTTTATCAGGTATTTCTTCGGTTGATAAGTTTAAAAGCCCTTTAATTGTGCCGGCATCTTTTTTAAGATTGGCTTTTAGGTGTCCCCTGCGTAAGCCAACCGCAGTTGTAAGCCAATAGTTATTGGCGGAATCTAATACAATTGCATCTCCAGATAGGGTGGCATTGAAAACTGAAAATTTTCTTTTGTCAGTTTCCCATAAAAAGCAGCCTTTTGACTTCGATAAAACAAGGAAACTATCTCTCTTTAAGTGTGTGACAGTACCTGGTTTTTTAATCCCGTTGAAAATTTTGTATATCAGTTTGTTATTTTTATCGAATAGAGCAAATGAGTCATTTTTTGACCATAAAATCGCTCCATTTTTACCGTTACCAACAAAATTGAAATTTTCAAGTTCAAAATTTTGGTGTTTGAATTGACTCGATAAATAAGGGCGCAGGTTAAACCCTTTTTCTCCTTTCAACACTTCGAAGGACCATAAGTTTGTTTTTTGCACAGAATCAAAGTCAGAAAAGTTATGTTTTTGAACAATTTTGCCACAGTTAATGTTGAATTTGTAAACAAATTTTTTAGAAAATATTTGCGCCTCGCTATCGTTCAACTTTTCAATTCTTTCAAAAAGTGGATCATCAAGTTTTAAATTTATTTTTCTATTCAGCCCAGTTTTTACATCGAAAACATCTAAGGAACCTAAACTGGAGTGTTCTTCAAAGCAAAGCCAATATCTTCCGAAGTCAATCAAATTTGAAATTCGATCAATATCTGACGCAGTATAAAGAAATTGAAATTTTGGTACAACTGAATTTCTGGAAAACGAAAAGAAATTTTCATCAAGAATATAGACAGCTGTTTGGTTGTTATTTATTTTCCATTTTGAAACTGAATATTCATGAAAGTACTTTTTAAAAATAGAGTCGGGTGGGGAGTAGACAAAAACTGTATCAAGGCTCGTTATGCATAATGCAGGCTGACCTTTGTCTCCTACGTAAGGTGAGGTAAATGCAACATTCTTTCCCCAACATTTGAATTCTGTAGGAAAGACCATATTAGGGGAAATTGACTTGTTTTGTTTTACATCGAAAAATTTGACTTTGTGATATTCATCCTGAAAAATATAGCCCATTTCACTCGACATTGAGCCCAACCATATTTTCCCGGTGCTGTCTTCAAATGTTTGAAAAATATCAGATTTTGCAATACCATCATTTTCATTAAAGACACGACATTCATAGCCATTGTATTTCACTACTCCTTTATCTGTACTGATCCATAAATAGCCCAGTTGATCTTCAATGGTTCCGTAAACATGGTTAGACGGCAGCCCATTTGACTCATTTAAATTGAACAGGTATTTCTTGGCATTTTTTTGACTAAATGATAAGAAAGGTGCAATGACAAGAAAGAAGATTGAACAAAATAATGGTTTCATCGATTTAAGTTTTACTCCTTCACCGTTTGTAGAATGGAAACCAAGAAAATAAAAACCAATGTAAATTTGATGAAAATGGCCATTTACGCATTAGGGAAATTAGTTTGAATTTGTGTTTTACCATTTCTAAAGATATTTGTTCCAGTCTTGGGTATTATGTGCTTTGAATGTATTATCGGAAATCTACTGTTTTGAAATCGGTTTTCCAATTTTAAGAATCACCTTTGTTCCTCGTTCCGGTAGGGTTTTATCAAAGTATTCAATAGATATTTTCATTCTTTCATATTTGTTAAAGATGCTAATTAGTTCTGAAATGAGCACGCTGCCAAAAGATTCTTTTTTTATCAATCTGTTTTCGGTAATCGATTTCGCAGCTTCTCTTCCTATTCCATTATCATCAATTATACAAATGAGCCCGCCATTGGTTTCATCTTTTTGGAATTCGCAAAGAAGAAGCCCTCTCCGCTCTTTTAGATGAAACAAACCGTGGTTAATAGCATTTTCAACGAGTGGTTGTAATATCAACGATGGTATTTTTATGTTGGAAGGTGAAAGTTTCTCATCAACCCTTAGTTCGAAATCAAAAAGGTCTGTAAATCTTATTTGCTGAAGTTGAACGTAGTTGTTAATATTTTCAATTTCAGCAGATAATGTAATGAATTTATTTCTTGATGATGATAAGTAAGCGCGCAACAACTTTGAAAATCTGTTGACATGGTTGAATGCACTGTCCGTTTTGTGTTCAGAAATTAAATATAAAGCGGTATTTAAGGAGTTGAAAATAAAATGCGGATTTATTTGCGAGTAAATTGCCTTAATTTCAATTTCCTGATTAAGCACACGACGGGCATTGATTTTATTCACCCATTTTCTAGTGAACAGTGTAGTGGGAATAAGTAATAAAAGGAGAAGAATAATTGCCCAAAGCCAGTTGAACCTGCTGTAAATAATTTTCTCCCACCAAAAAGGATGTAATAGAAGGGTAATATGCATTGTTTCACTTTTCCATACGTTATCGTAAAACACAATATCAACATCGGTGAATTTCCCCGGGGTTAGCAAGCTATTTAAATTAATTTCACAATTCTTTGAGATGATCTTTTTGCCATTAATAAGGCAGATTTGACTTAATTGTCCGATGCCATTAGGATTAATGACGTCAAATTTTAGGTTTAAATCATTGTGGTCTAAAACGATGGTATCGTGTCCATTAAAAGGAATCGTTTCGTTCCTATAAATGTGATAGAATCTAAGTGATTTGTTGGCGGATTCTGTTAATTTGTTTGAATCATTCTGCAATTTTACAATGTAAATGCCTTTTTCTGTACTTAGTAAAATGTTACTATCACCAATACTAAAATCGAAAACTCGATTGTATAGCGTGCCCTTAGGGTTAATAATAGACTCATAGTTTCCTAACTTGTTGTGGCCAATAATTTTACTATAAAATATACCAGCTTTTGTCAAACAATATATAGTGTTGTTGTGAAGCCCGATTTTGGCATTATCTAATTTGTAATTTGTGAAAACTTCTTCTAAAGTTGCCTGAATTGTATTGTAAATAAAAATCTTGTTATAAGATTGAAGGAAAAAAGTTCTCGAGGCTGAATCATAAAGGAGTTTTTTTATATACCGAATGCCTTCTCTTTTCATGAATGGAAGTGGTAAAGAATCGAATGAAGCTTGTCTTATTCGAACAATGGAGTTCAAAGAGGCTGCGTAAACAACTTGTTCTTCATCAACAAAAAGCAATGAGTGATACCTTGTCTCGTTTACCTGTATGAGAGGATTAGTATAGCTACTATTTGAAGATTCAAAATTCAATTTTTTCGAATTTTGCAAGGTGCTTAAGTTAAAAAACATCTTGCAAAGACCGACAACTGTTGACACCCAAATGCAACCACTGTGGTCATATGCAAATATATCTGAAGAAAAATCACGTATAAACGGGTATACTCGTTTTGTGTGACGATTAAATAAATAGCTTCCGTTTGCTTTAGATGAGATTATTGAATAATCCTGATTTAGGCAGTAAAGTGTTGAAGGACGTTTGATTCCGGAGTAAAAACTGTAAAGAAGTTTATTGTTTTTGTCAAAGACGGCTACACTGTCTATTTTCCCCCAATATATGTTCCCGTCTAAATCGTAGTTTAAAAAAGAATAATTTTCTAAGCTAAAGTTTTGTCGAATGAATTCGTTGCCTGAACTTGAGGTGAGATTGAGTCCGCCACCTGCCGTGAGCCGCTCGTGGGTCCAAACATCATATTTAACCTTCGTCGAAGATTTGGAATTCAGCTCCACATTCACAATTGCATTTTTACGAATATCGAAGTCGTAAACATACTTTTTACCAATAATTCTGGCAATACTATCGCCTACATTGGAGAATTCTTCAAATGATTTGTCTTTAAGATTCAAATGAATATTTTTTGATTTCCCAGTAACAACACTCAAAATACCAATTGAATCAAGTGCAAAGTGAGTGTCTAAATGCAGTAAGTACTTTCCGAAATCCAGCGAATTAAAAAAAGACCACCCATTTGGAAACCTGAGCAGTCTATTAAAAACTGGTTTTCCTGCATTAAAGAAAACTGAATACACTATGCCGTCGACAATTAAGAATGCACTTTTGTTATTTCTTATTTTCCAACGAATGTCAGATTTTGAATCTGTATGTTTATTTAAAATTGAGTCCGGGCACTCGTAAATAAATACGGTATCGTTTCGATTGATACACAAATTTGGCATTTTCTTGTTGCTAACATAGGGTGTTAAAAAAGCTACATTTTTACCCCAATGCTCAAAGTTGGTTGGGTATATCATTGGAGGGTTAATAATTATCTTCCGGTTATCATCAAAAAATTTGACTTTATGATATTCATCCTGAAAAATGTAACCCATTTCACTGGCCATTGATCCCAACCAAATTTTGCCAGTGCTATCTTCAAACGTTTGATAAATATCTGATTTAACGATGCCGTCATTTTCATTGAAAGTCCTGCATTCATAACCGTTGTATTTAACAACACCATTTTCGGTGCTTATCCATAAATACCCGAAATGATCTTCTATGGTGCCGTAAACATGATTGGCGGGTAAACCATTCGTTTCATTCAAGTTGTACACATTAGCCTGCGCCAAACTTTTGAAACAATTGGCGCAAATGAATAAAAAAAACGCAACGATTATGTTTACTGTTTTATTCATCAGAGGGTACAATTAGCTATGAGCCGGAATTTTTCGTCATTTTGATAAATTTTTCCTGGAACTCCTCTTTCGAATTGCGAGAAAGAGGTACGCTATCTCCGTTCATCATCACGATGCCGCCGTCGTTGGTGTACCTGATGATATGATTTAAGTTTACTATAAATGAACGATGTACCTGCACAAATGAATACGGTGCTAAAGAAGTAGCAAATGACTGTAACGTGGATGAGGAAGAAAGTAATCTATCGGTGGTTACGATTTTTGTAGTTCCTTTCAAACCCTCTATGTAAACAATGTCTTTCACCTTTACATAATCTGTGCCTCTTTTATCAGCGATTCCTATCTTAGGTTCTATGTTCGAACTTGTTTTCGCCTTTGCAATACGCTTGTGTTGCACCCGTTCAATGGCCTTTGAAACCGCAACATTCAGCTGTGCATCGTCAATTGGCTTGAGTACATAGCCGGAAGGAGAGAATTTAAATGCACTCAATGCATGTTCAGAATGGGCTGTTACAAATATTACCTCAGCATCAACATTGGGAATCAAATTCAAAACATCAAGCCCCGACTTGCCGGGCATTGATATATCCATGAATATAATGTCTGGGTGATATTTTTTAATGCCGCTCACTGCTTCTTCCCACGACGTAAATGTATTGAGCACTTCAACATTTGGAAACAAGTAACTGAGGTGTTTCAGTAAAAGAGCGGTGGCCATAGGTTCATCATCGAGAACCATACAAGTAATCTGACTACTCATTAGCTTTATCTATTGGGAATATTTTCAAAGTCAACTCAAATATACTTTTGTTTCTTCAAAATAGTATCAACAAACAACTGTTTTCTTCTTTTTACCTATGCTCCCTCGTGCCGCCACTTTTTCGATGTAGGTGACAGCGTAAGGTACTTTGCAAGATGTTTTACCCATATCGATGGTTACTTCTCCAATATTTTCTGCTATTTGTATAGCTTGCTCATGTAAAGGCTTAACGTAACTGCCAACCGATATAATGAAATTGTTCATTGCATAGGCTACTCTGTCGCTTTGCTGCCTGATAGAATTTTGAACTCGTTGCATCAATACCTTTATTTGCTCCAAATCTAAATCGGTATCCTGTTTGAGTGCTAAAACATTAAGTAGAGCTGCCCAACCCGATGATTTGATTCTGTCATTGTCACTTTCAATCCATTGTAAGCCGATCTGCCATCCAAAAGGACTTTCTGCTGCCATCCACGCCACGGTGTATTCACTAATGGATGCACAATTCGACTGTGCTGCCCATTCGTTCAATTTCTCAATTGTAAACTTTTTCGGGTCTGCCATTAGTCCCGCCATATACATTGCGTCATAAATTCCTGAATCGTACAGTGCATACGCCATATCCTGACTTTTGCCTGTTTGTTTCATCAGTTGTTTCATGTTTTCAATTTTTACTCCGTATAGCGGTTCCGGAATGCCGTGGTTTAAAAGCACTTTCTTGGTTTGTTCGCTCCCTGCTTCCTTTAGCAATTCCAGTATAATATTGACTTCCATGGGGAATTGTTTTCTGCAAAATAAGAATGTTTCCCGAAAAATGAGAATCACCCAATTTAGGCTGGCAAAACACGTCTTGTGGTGTAAATCGCAAAATTGCCCTTCTTTTTCTTTACATTCTAATCAAACAATTATAACTTCGCAATGAAATAATTTGTATCATGATCAAAGGATTATTTTCTACAACCCTTATCGCTCTTCTTTTGTCCCTACCTCAGGGGGGCAATGCACAAAGCATAAGCACATCAGCTGGTACCGGTTCAGCCGGATATTCAGGTGATGGCGGGCTTGCTGTTAGTGCACGTTTAAACGCACCTATTGGAGTTTCCTTAGATGGTTCAGGTAATATGTATGTTGCTGATGCAGCAAACCATTGTGTTCGTAAAATAGACGCAAGCACATACATTATCAGAACGATAGCAGGCGACGGTACTGCAGGTTTTACGGGTGATACAGGCCCGGCTACGGCTGCGCGACTCAATACACCTTCAAGTGTTACTGTCAGCAGTGCAGGTGATGTTTATATCTGCGACCAGCTCAATGCACGTATCAGGAAAATCGACCACACTACAGGCGTTATTTCTACAGTAGTAGGTAATGGATTTCTTGGTTATGGCGGCGATGGCGGCGCAGCAACTGCAGCATCTATCAATCGCCCTTATCAGGTTATTTTCGATGGTTCTGGCAATATGTATATTGCCGACCGTAGTAATGACCGCGTAAGAAAGGTAAATACATCAGGTAACATCTCAACAGTAGCAGGTAGCGGAGTTGTAGGTTTCTCAGGCGACGGAGCCGCGGCAACACTTGCCCGCATGAACCGCCCTGAAGGTCTTGCATTTGATGCATCTGGCAATTTATACATAGTAGATAACGGTAACAACCGTGTAAGAATGGTGAATGGTTCGGGTGTTATTAATACAGTAGCCGGTACAGGTGGTACAACCTATGCAGGCGATGGTTACGCTTCTACAGTAACAGGTTTAAACAGCCCGGTAGGTATCGTATTTGATGCTTCGGGTAACTACTACGTTGCTGATGCTGGTAACAATGCCATCAGAAAAATCAGCGGCGGATTGATTTATACTTTCGCAGGTACAGGTGCAGCAGGCGATTCTTTGAACTGCCTTGCCCCTTCTTACACTAAGTTGAACCAACCTAATACAATGGCGTTCAACGGTGCAGGCGAAATGATATTCACGGATCTTGGAAACAATAAAATTCGCAAATTCAGCTATCCATGTACGAGCCGTCCTTCAGCCGGAACAGCAGTAGCAACCGATACTACCGGTTGCCCTTACTACGCTGCAACTGCAACATTGAATGGTGCTCCTTCAGGTTGTTATTACAGCTACCAATGGTTATCTTCAACTGATGGTTCTACATACAGTGCTGTGGCTGGTGCTAACTCTTACGGCTACGCTCCGTCACTGGCTAACTCTATGTATTTGAAATGCGTTGTAACTTGTACGAGCCTTACTTCCGGAAATGCCGATACATCAAGGGCTGTTTTTCTGCATGTGGATCATCCGTATGTAGTTGGTCCTGTTTTTGGCCCTTCAGACGTTTGTTTTGGTTCTACAAACCTTGCAACTGATACTGCTACTACGGGAACATGGAGTGCTTCAAATTCTTTGATTACGATTGACCCGGTTACTGGTGTTATGGTAGCTGGTACAACAGATGGTTACGATACTATTACTTACAGTGCTACGAACGTGTGTGGTACAGTTTCAGCGAGTTTGATTGTGCACGTTGATTCAACTGTAACTCCTACAGTTTCTATTTCTACCAACACAGGTACTTCAGTTTGTCGCGGTACTTCAGTAATCTATACTGCCAATCCGGTTCATGGAGGTACTTACCCTACTTATGCATGGTATGTAAATGGTATTTATGCTGGTCGTGGTTCTTCTTTGACTTACACTCCATCAATGCGTGATTCTATTTCGGTAGTTATGACCGCTGATGTTCCTTGTCCAAGTGAGCCAACTGTTTCTAATTACGTTATCATGAACGTCGTAAGTCTCTTGACTCCACGCGTTGAAATCACTGACAGTACTGTTGGCGATTCAGTTTGCCGTGGTCAGTACATTACTTATTACACACACGCTTACAATGGTGGTGCATCACCTTCTTACGTTTGGTATGTGAACCACGCTTATGGGGGTACTGGTGCAACTTTCAACTATGCACCTGCAGACGGCGATACAGTTAGTTGCTACATGACATCGAGCTTTGGTTGTGCAGTCCCTGCAACGGTAGGCGACAGCCTTAGAATGACTGTTGATACATCTGAAACACCGACTATCTACATTACAGCAGAACCTAACGATACTACTTGCGATGGTTACAACGTAACTTTTGTGTCGCACACAACTTATCGTGGCATGTACCCTAACTACAGGTGGTACCAAAACGGAATCGCAGTAGCAACTGGTCCTACTTATACAACTGCTCCATTGAACGGTGACTCAATTTCATGCGTGTTATTCAGCGATGCACCTTGTGCTACTAATGATTCTGTAATGAGTAACGTCATTCACATGACTACTTTGCACATCGATACCACTACTGTATCAATCAGGTCTTTACACGGCATTACATTACTGCTTGGTGCGCGTGACACATTTGTTGCTACTGCGACAAATGCCGGTACGGCAGCCACTTTTGCTTGGTATGTTAACGGTGCGTTGGTTGTTGGTGCACACGATAGCCTTTACATTACTGATACTTTGGCTGATAGCGCTGTTGTTTACTGCACAGTATTCAGCAGCAATCCATGTTCAACACCTCGCGTACTTAACAGTAACTCTATCAGGGTACTTGTAGTATTGGGCGTTGATGTGATGGAACAAGAAGCATTTGGTGCTACACTTTCACCTAACCCGAACAATGGTTCTTTCCTTATTCAAGGTATTGCCCCAATTTCAGGTAAATCAGTGAATGTACAAGTACGTGATATGGTTGGTGCTTCAATATTCAACGATAATGTTGCTATTGAAAATGGTAAATTCAGGAAACAATTTGCATTACCTGCCGGCACTGCAAACGGAATGTACCTCATTAACATCACCGATGGTACTAATAAAGTAGTTTACAAGTTCACACTCGAAAAATAATTTGAGTTTTAATAATCTACAGACAGGGCAGCCACGCGGTTGCCCTGTTTTGTTTTATACATTTGGCACATGAAGTGCAGTGGTGTTTTCAATTTATTGTTTGGGTTAGTTGTTCTGTTGTTTTCTGCCAAGGAATCGGTGGGGCAGCAACACGATTTAAAAGCTGACACTATTAGGAAATGCCATAAAATACCCGAACTAGGTTATTCTGTTTTTACATCCGATTCTGTACTTGAAATATCAGTCGAGGGGGCTAGAAACTTTTCTACAGGTGCGCTTTGTAGCATTGACGATCAATTTCGCCTGGGCTCGGTGTCAAAGACAATTACAGCGTTTATGGCGTATTATTATGTCAACAAAGGCTTCATGAGATGGGATACCCGATTTTTTGAATTGTACCCGGAACTTAGAGCTACTAGCAATGCCGCATACCTCGATATGACATTGTTGGATTTGGTGAACATGAAAACGCCATTAATATCGTGGACGTACACTTTCGAAAGTCCTGCGCCATCGTCAATAACAGGTATCGACAAAGAGCAACGATTGAAATTCATGCAATGGGTATTGCAGCAGGCACCACAAAAATGTAAAACAGAAGTTTGTTGGTCAAACCCTGCCTACGTAGCCGTTGGTTTGATGCTTGAACGGGCGACCGGAAAAAGCTTTGAAATACTCCTTTCGGAAATGGAGCAAATACTACATTGTCGCCTTGAACTGGGGCAGCCCAATAATCTCAATATAAGCAACCCTTGGGGGCACGATGAAAATACACACCCTGAGCCACCCGGGGAAAATGCAAAGCTGAATTGGCTTGCACCTGCAGGCAACATGGTTGCTACTACTTCCGAGTTTACAAAGTTCTTGCAACTTAATCTCAACGGCATGTATGGTACTGCGACCGGTCTGAGTAAGTCAGACTTTCAAAATATACATGTCAAGGGCAAAGAAATGAACTACGGTTGGCGGTCGTTTACTAGCGAGCAAAGCAATATCGAATATTCATGGCACCTTGGTAACCCAGGTACATTTTTGTGCGCAGTCTACCTGAGCCGTAAGAACAATTTTGGGGTGTTGGTTTTTGCCAACGTACAATCGGAAATAGCGCAGGAAGGCATTGATGAATTGTTCATGTATTTAGAACAGAAGTACAGGCAGTTTTGATTTTTTGAAAAATAAAGTTGAACAAAGGGAAATTTGCAATTGGATTGTTGAAACAGTTAGGGATTTTGATTCGATAAAAGGCAGTTAGAAAAGAAGTATTGATTTGTTTTGAAGTATTTGCACTGAAAACTATTTGCTATTTTTGGGATAAATGCCAACTAAATGAAAGTTGTATTACAAGATATTGTTGATAAATTATCTGTTGGAAGATATAAGAATGAAGAGCAAGTCAGGTTCTCTTTGGTCGGTAGAATTCTCTTTGAACTAGGTTGGGATATATGGAATCCAGAAATTGTGTACACTGAATTTCCAGTTGCTAAAGAAGAAGACAATACAAAAGTAGATATAGCTATTTTCAGTAAAACAAAATTTCCAGAAATTTTTATTGAGATTAAGGCATTGAAAAAACTTGATCAAAATTTGGGTGTAATTGAAAGGCAACTCCGAGATTATAACAGGAATAATACTGCAAAATTTACCGTGCTGACCGATGGCCAAAAGTGGCGTTTCTATTACGCATTTGCTGCTGGTGAGTTCTCAAGTAAGTGTTTTCGAATTATAGATTTGTGTGCCCAAGATATCGATTTGGTTGAAGATGAATTTCGTTTGCTGTTGGGAAAGGAGAATATCGAAAATGGTGAATCAGAGAAAATTGCGAAGAAATATCTCGATTCAAGCAAAAAAGATCGAGCAATTCAGGACTCTTTGGCAGAGGCTACTTCAATGATGGACGTATTTCCGTTTCCCAATAAAATTGAAGCAATTAAACTATGTGTTGTAAACAAAGGTTATTCGCTGGATGAATCTGAAATAATGAACTATTTAGAAAATAATTCAACTGGTCAACCTATACGAAAACCTATTCCAAATATTTCGAATGAAATTGATAAAAACATTCCAATTGAAGCTTTTACAGGGCAAAAGACAAAAAACTTTATTTTGCGGGTAACTTTTAGTGACATTGTTTTCCAAGAGCAAATAGTGAAAAATACACTAATTAAACTTGTTGAAGCGATCGGGATTGAGAAAATAAAGAGAGAGTTCAAGAACAAGGGAAAATTCCCATTAATTATTGAAAAAAGTCAAGTCGGTAACTATGAAAAACACAAATATTCGCAGGCGATTAAGGATAAAAATTATTTTATATTGACTCACTCAAACACTGAAACAAAAGAAGCGCTCATTTTGAACATTGAACGCCAGTTACGGCTCGGTATAAAAGTTGAAAAAATACCGTTTTAATTAATAAATTTGATTAAAATGCTCTCTTACCATAATGTCTGAGTATAAATGCCATTGTAATGGTTCAAGTGGAACGGATTGCTCTTGGTGTCAGGGAACTGGTATCAAGTCGGTTAAGAATATTGAGAGTGCGTCAACCCCAAAAAAAGAGATCTTAAATGATTCCTCTACTTCAAAGATTGATCCTGAGGGCAAGGACACTCAATACATTGATAATGGGAAAAATAGAGGAGATCCAAAGAGCAGTCCGTGGGCAAAAGGAAAAATCAACCCCAAATCCAAGGTTTTAAATATATCCTCAAGAAAAATAAAAAATGCTAATAAAAGAACTAAGGGGAAATTTGTTTGTTTTTCTCCAAAAGAATTGTTGAGTCAACATACCGGATATATTTCTCAATTAACCAAAGGCGCGAGTTTGGAAAAGCAATTGCATCAGCAACTTGAATTTGAATTACAGCAAATCTCAATGATGAATTTGAATAAGTCATCAAATAGAGTTTTTTCCATTTACAAGAAGTGTTTGCATATTAAAAACAGTTGGCAGATTCCGCCTCAGCTACAGGTAAAGGTTGAGTTTGTAACAAAAGTTAAAGCATTGAACGAATGTAGAGAAATAAAGGTCCAATTAAGAAAGGTAAGGTCAGATTGTGGGGGCTATAGAATTTCGATTGTAATACCGAACACACCCAAAATTGATGCTTTTTGTTCAGAAAGTGAATATGAAAGATTTGGGGGTAGGGCTTTTGAAGGTGTTCATCGTGGAAAGATAAAAAATATTGACTTCGATAAACTTAGGGTTGAATTTTCTATTGTTTAACCTAAGCATTTGATAGTTAAAGGTAGTTTCGTCCAAATTATGACAAAAACCGCCCATATTAAACCATAACGGACTGATATTTGTAAAACGAACGTCGGAGTAATAGTTATAACTTTGGCAATTGGGGTGAGTTCTGTACTTTTATGCCCGATTTATAATCAATATGAACACTTCATTAAATCGCCCTATCAGGGTACTTGTCGCAAAAGTAGGCCTTGATGGTCATGACAGAGGCGCCAGAGTAATAGCAACAGCATTGCGCGACGCAGGAATGGAAGTAATTTACACAGGTCTTCGTCAAACCCCTGAAATGGTTGTGAACGCTGCTTTACAGGAAGATGTTGATGCAATTGGTATTTCAATTCTGAGTGGTGCGCACATGACAGTGTTCCCGAGAGTCGCAGCTTTGATGAAAGAAAAAGGACTTAATGATGTATTGCTTACAGGTGGTGGTATCATTCCGGCTGACGATATGGCAACGCTCAATGAAATGGGTGTGGGCAAATTATTTGCACCGGGCGCTCCTACTTCCGAAGTGGCTGAATACATCAACAACTGGGTAACTGAGCACAGACAATAATATTAATTTTCAAAAACACATACATGTACACAACTTTACTTACGCAGCTCGAAAACGGAGTACTGACAGTAACAATCAACAGACCTGACAAAATGAACGCGCTTAACAAAGACGTTATTGCTGAATTGGGTCAGGTAGTTGACGAAATTTACAACAACGCCGAAATTAAAACTGCGCTTTTTACAGGTGCAGGTGAAAAAGCATTCGTTGCTGGCGCTGACATTTCTGAATTTACAACCCTCGATAAAGATGGTGGCATGGAGCTTGCCCGCCGTGGTGCTGATTTAGTGTTCAACAGAATTGAAAACTGCTCAAAACCAATCGTAGCTGCAATCAATGGTTTTGCATTAGGTGGTGGTTGCGAATTGGCTATGTCTTGCCACTTCCGTACTGCAAGTGAAAACGCAAAATTTGGACAACCTGAAGTTAACCTCGGTCTTATTCCGGGTTATGGTGGTACTCAAAGGCTTACTAAACTTATTGGTAAGGGAAAAGCTATGGAGTTGATTTTGACTGCTGATATGATTGGTGCTGAAGAAGCAAAAAGCCTTGGCCTTGTGAATCACGTTTTCCCAATTGCTGATTTGGTTACAAAAACAAAAGATATTCTGCTGAAAATACAAACTAAAGCACCTATCGCTGTTGGTCATTCAATTGCTCTGGTGAACGATGCTTCTAATTGTCACCCTGACGGATTAGCCCATGAAATTGAGCGTTTTGGAGCCTGTTTTGCAACTGAAGATACTAAAGAAGGCGTTTCTGCGTTCTTGAACAAGCGTAAAGCTGCATTTCAAGGTAAATAATTGCTTCATGAACAAAATTGACAAGAAATGTCTGCCAAATCACTAGGTAAACTTATACTTATTACCCTATTATTTAGTCTTGGGAAAAACACCTTCGCTCAGGACGCATCCCGCGTTTTCGTAGAACAAACTGGCTGGTCTATTGGCTGGAACCTTGGCACCACTGATATGTGGGGCGATGTAGGTACCAAAAACCCTATTGAACATTACATCAATGGCAAGTACTTTGATAAAGTGGTTGCTATGGGTGGTATGTTTGGGCGCTACACTATTCACCCTGCATTGGCAGTGAGAATGGGGGCTAGCTACGGTACTTTGTATGCAACTGACGCTTGGAATGAGCGATTGATGAAACTGGATAAATTAATAGGAGGAGACGCATATCAAAGGTGGGCCCGCCAACAGGATTCTAAACCTGATGTATTTGAAAATACATTGTTACTAGAGTTCACACCATTTAGGCTGAACGCTGAAAAGCGCCGTGCCGGTGCTGCCGGACAATTGTATTTCGGGCTAGGTATCTCCTATTTTTACTTTATACCAAAGTCATCAGTTGGTCAGTCGGGTGTATTTGTAAATACCTACGATTATCACCTCGAAGGCGAGGGTTTTGGAGACTCTTTTCCGAAACAATATTCAAGGTGGGCTTTTGCCATTCCAATGGTCGTAGGTTATCGTTTTGATTTAGGAAAACACATAAACCTAGGGTTTGAATTCAATTTCCGCAAAACTTTTACCGATCATCTCGATGGTGTTAGCGGCAAGTACATCACGTATGATGAGTACAAAAAACACTTGTCTGCTGAAGATGCTTGGACAGCTTTTCAAGTTGCTGACAAAAGTCCATTTTGGCGTACAGATCATCCGCATACTCATGGAGAAAACAGGGGTACAGGTACAGGTTCTGACAACTATTCTTCGTTCAATATTGTTCTATACTACAAATTACATCAGACCGACCAGCGATGGTGGACACGCATGTAGGAGTAGCACAAATTTTTGATAAGACCGTCTTTGCACAAAGGGCGGTCTTATTTTTTTGAGGGGAATTTCGTTGAAAAGCTATATTTGTTTTATGAATCGATTCAGTCTGGTAACTTCTGTTTTAATGAGTGCAAGTCTTTGTTGCTTGTCCACGTCCACTTTTGCAAAAAAGAAGAAGCCTGAGCTGATTAATGAGAAGAAACACTGGGTAGATAGTGTCTATAATTCATTGACACTTGAGGAGCGAATTGGGCAACTTTTCACAGTCGCAGCGTATTCAGGGGGCAAGGGCTACAACGAAGAGGCAATCACCAAATTGTTACAAGCGCACCAGTTGGGTGGGCTCACATTCATGCAGGGTACAGCACCACATCAGGCAGCCTTGACTAATAAGTACCAAAAGATGGCGCAAGTGCCACTGCTCATAAGCATGGACGCTGAGTGGGGCTTGGGTATGAGGCTTGATAGCGTGAAAAGCTTCCCGCGCCAGATGATGTTGGGGGCCGCCGACGATTCAATGCTCGTCTACACTATGGGCACCAAAATAGCTGAACAATGCAAACGCATGGGTGTTCACATTGATTTTGCGCCAGATATAGATGTAAACAACAACCCTGGAAACCCGGTAATTAACAGCCGCTCGTTTGGTGAAGATAAGACACGCGTTGCCCGTTTAGGAAAAGCGTATATGCACGGACTGCAAAACAATGGTGTTGTAGCCTGTGGTAAGCACTTTCCGGGGCATGGCGACACAAATACTGATTCGCATCTCGATCTTCCGGTAGTAAATAAAAGCCTCGAACAACTTGATAGTCTGGAATTGTATCCGTTCAAAGAGCTGGTAGCAGAAGGCGTAAATAGCATCATGGTGGCGCACTTGAACATACCATCGCTTGATACCACTGCGCACGTGCCTACTTCACTGTCGGCCAATGCAGTGAAGAATTTGCTTCGTGAGAAACTTGGTTTTAACGGGCTTATTTTCACCGATGCGCTGGGTATGAGCGGTGTAACAAAGTACTTCCCGTCGGGAGAGGCTGACTTGCGTGCATTCATTGCCGGCAACGATGTTTTATTGTTTTCGCAGGATGTGCCTACCGGTATTGCCAAAATAAAAGCGGCAATCGATAGCAATATTATTCCCATGGAGTCGCTTGAAAAAAGTGTAAAAAAGATATTACACACCAAGTATTACGTAGGGCTTACTAAGTTTAAAGAGATTGATACAGTTAATGCTACTGAAGACCTTAATAAAGCAGTAGAGGCATTTAAAAAGCAAGCATCAGAAAAGGCAATTACGGTTGTGCGCGACGATAATCAGGTGCTCAGGAAAATCAATCAGAACATGAGCATCGCGTACCTGGGTATAAACGCCGATAAGACAACGCCACTTTATGAGGCGTTGAAAGAAGAATACCCAAACATGAAAGCGGTATGGCTGCCAAAGACCGGAGATAATGAAGTGTGCAGAAACGTACTCGCCAACGCCGCTAATTACGATGCTATAATTGTAGGTATCCACAAAATAAATTTCGTACCCAATAATAATTATGGGCTGAACGAAGAAGCGCTGGCGGTAATCAGGCAGGCAGCCCAAAAGAAAAATACCATGATAATAAACATGGGCAACGCATACGCAATGCAGTACTACTGCGACGCTCCTTCGGTAATGGTGACTTATGACGACGATAGCATAACCGAGGTTTCGGCGGCTGAAATATTGTTGAAGAAACACAAAGCTTATGGACACCTTCCCGTAACAACATGTGTTGATGGTAAAAGCGTTGTTCCTGTTAAGGCTACTACACCGGTCGCAGCCCCTGTTAAAGAAGTCGCTTACGACCTGCACCATATAGAGTTTCCGGTTGATGCGGGCGTAGTTGACCCAACAGCACTTGACAAACTCAATCTGTTTATGCAACGGTGTATTGTAGATGGTGCGTTTCCGGGGTGCAGGATACTGGCTGCCAGAGACGGTAAAATATTTTTTGACAAAGCTTACGGTTACACAACGTTCGAGAAAAATCAAATGATTGATACTGAAACCCTTTATGATATGGCTTCATGTACCAAAATGCTGGCAACAAACATATCAGTCATGAAACTTTATGACGAGGGTAAACTTGATCTCGACAAGACATTGGGCGATTACCTGCCACTAGTAAAAGGCACTGATAAATCGACGCTCAAAATCAGGGATATTCTGTTGCATCAGGCAGGTTTAAAAGCATGGATTCCATTCTATAAAGAAACATTGAACAATTCAGGTAAGCCTGATAAAGACATTTTCCATAAAAAACAATCGGAAAAGTATAGTGTGCAGGTAACTGAAAAGCTATTTATGCGCAACGACTTCAAGGATACAGTTTGGAAACGCATACTGGCATCTGGGCTTGATAACAAGGGCAAAAGCGTTTATTCTGATCTCGATTTTATGTTCCTTGGTGCCGTGGTAGAACAATTGAGCGGAAAGCCACTTGACCAGTATGTCAATGATCAGTTTTACAAACCAATGGGGTTAAAACGCATCACATTCAATCCGTTGAAATCGCACGGACTCGATGAGATTGCACCTACAGAAATGGATATGGCATTCAGGAACCAGCTTGTTTACGGATATGTACACGACCCAGGTGCTGCCATGATGGGTGGCGTTGCGGGTCATGCAGGCATATTTTCATCAGCGCATGATGCGGCTGTAATATTTCAGATGTTGTTGAACAAGGGCACTTACGGCGGTAAGCGTTATTTTAAATCGTCAACTGTCGATTTGTTCACTGCCTACTCAAGTACCCTCAATCATCGTGGGCTAGGTTTTGATAAACCCGCCACCAGTGCCGATGATGGCGGACCCGCGGGCGTGCGTTGCAGTGGTAAAGCATTTGGTCATCAGGGTTTTACCGGAACCTGCGTTTGGGCCGACCCTGAAACAGGCATAGTATTTGTGTTCCAGTCAAATCGTGTTTACCCATCAGCCGAAAATAGCAAAATCAACAAAATGAGCGTTCGCACACTTGCACAAGACTACATTTACGAGGCTTTAGGTTTGCCGGTAGTGCATGACCGCGAAAAGCTGTACAAGACACAGGTAAAAGGAAAGTAAGTCAAGCGCATTGCATGGATATCACAATTAGAAAAACGATTGTTGAAGATTTGGAGCTTTTTTATGAGTTTCAGCTCAATGAAGAAGCGCGGTACATGGCTGCATTTTCTGCAAACTCCTACAAGCTAAAAGATGCATACCTGCTGAAATTCGGGAAGTTGTTGATGGAGCCCACCGTAAATATGCAAACAATTGTCGTTGACGGTATTGTCGTAGGCACTGTGTCGAAATTTGAAATGCATGGCAACGCTGAACTCACTTATTGGATAGAACGTTCGAGATGGGGGCAAGGAATCGCATCAAAGGCTTTAAAGCTACTACTAGAAATTGAGCCAATGCGCCCTATCTATGGTGCGGTGGCATTCGATAATATAGGCTCTCAAAAAGTACTCGAACATTGCGGTTTTTCTAAAGTAGGTACCGACTCCGGTTTTGCCGAAGCCCGCGGACAAGAAGTAGCAGAGTTTATTTATCGGTTAGACTGATTGTTGAACAGCTCAGCTAATATTCGTGACAAATCTTTGACAAGCAAATAATAAAAAAGAATGTAGATGTTTTAACTTTGCTAATATGTTTGATTTTTGTGTAATTTGCACTAAAATTGCACTTGATACCGGACTTTCTAAGCAAGTCGACGCGTCATAACATTCAAGAAAAAATGGATTTTTTAAAGCAACTAGGCATTATTGGTTTTTGGTTCTTCCTCATCAAGGGACTAATATGGCTGTTGTTACTTGCGCTCGGTTACTTTGGCTTCGTTGACAAAAAACGATTTAAGGCTATTAAAAGTAAGTTCAGAAGGAACTAGTCATTTCTCATTAATTTCAAACTAATGTTGAGCATGTTGAATATAATCAACAGCCAAGTTTATCATTTTGTCTAAGCGGACTTTGTTTGTAGGTCTTGTATCGTCGTTCTTTAAAGAGCTTTTTATCGGAGAGTTTTAATTGACAAATATCAATGGAAAGTGCATTTTATAGTTCTTCTTTTGCATTGTAAAACAGATTCAAAAACAAATCAAAAGAAACTAAAAATGAAAAAGGCATCGATTCTCTTATTCG
This sequence comes from Chitinophagaceae bacterium, assembly GCA_947454235.1. Classification (GTDB taxonomy): domain Bacteria; phylum Bacteroidota; class Bacteroidia; order Chitinophagales; family Chitinophagaceae; genus Flavipsychrobacter. Next base: position 3,057 of record CANGIY010000012.1, on the reverse strand, counting down.
CCACACTCGGACTAATTGGCGAAACAAAAGCACAAATGAAATTCGGTATTCAAGCTGGCTTGAACGAATCAAAATACACTGAAAAAGAATCTATGAACGGTGTTGTCCTCTCGCCTGATTTTAAATACAAAACCGGATTTAGAGTAGGTGTTGTTGCTGATTTCGAACTGAAGAAGAATTTATCATTGCAGCCATCAATTTCTTATGTTACAAATGGCACTAAGTTTACATTTGGTACGGGTACCGATGCAGTCTCATTGGATATGAATGTCAATTCGATAGAAGTGCCAATCAACCTGAATTACAAGATGAAACATTGGTTTATTGGTGCTGGTCCTTATATGGCGTTCAATATGAGTGGAAAGGGAACCGTTTCTTCGCCTGATACTTCATATACCAAGTCGTTAAGTTTTGGAACCGATAGCACCAATTCACTGAGAAAACTTGACATTGGGCTAGGTGCAAATGTAGGATACCAGTTCGATAACGGAATTTTCTTAAAGGTACATTTACAGACAAGTCTTTTAAATTTGGCTCCTAAAAATCCTACAGTTGATGGTGTTACAGTGACCGAGAGAAACACAAACTTCGGATTTACTGCAGGTTACTATTTCAAAACGAAGAAGAGAGCTCCGGAATCTCCAGTGAAAAAACCGTAGTTTCTTATATTGCTTTTCGCAGATTTGGATGAATTTCATGTTTATGTTCTTCATCCAAATCTGTTGGCGAAAAACATTCGTATATAATGTTTCTCGCGAACTCAAACATTGTTTTTTGTTATTGTGTACTTTTACGCTGAGGGCGCACGATTTTTGGCACCTCAATGTTTCACTACTAACACAATTGTTTTCGCATACCTTAGAGAATAGCGGGGAAATTGATACATGGTAAATACGGTTATTTTTTACGCTTTTGTTGGCTGGGCTGCGATTCAAATACTCTTTGTGTTATTTGTTTTCAGGCGGTTTTTTGAAGTGCCCAATTTTACCACACCATTGCTCATGCCCAGGCGCAAGCCAGTGAGCATTGTTATTTGTGCCCACAATGAAGAGAAAAATCTCTCTGAACATTTAAAAAGTGTGCTCGACCAAAACTACTCCGATGCACAAGGTGTGCCTCTATTTGAAGTTATTGTAGTCAATGATTGTTCTACCGATGGAACGCATAATGTTATTGCCGGGTTCCAAAAACAGTATGCTAATTTACGGGAGGTAGTGATTGCCCCCGAAGAGCACCGAAATGTGGTAGGTAAAAAGTATGCACTTTCGGTGGGAATAACAAATGCCCAAAACGAGTGGCTTTTATTAACCGATACCGATTGCCAGCCAGCCAGCAGCGAATGGATTTCGAAAATGGTGGCACCACTTGCAGAGGGAAAAGAAATAGTAGCAGGGTACCCCGCCTACCGCGAGGGGCAGGGACTGCTGAATAAATACATCAGGTGGGAAACAGTGCATACATTTTTGCAACTATCCACCTTTGCCATTGCTGGTAAACCTTACTTAGCTGTAGGGCGTAATTTGGCAACATTAAAGACGCTGTACCAAAAGACAATTACCAGTGCGGCATGGACTGAAGGACCAACTGGTGACGACGATTTACTAGTCCAACTCAATGCCACACAAAACAATTTCATAGCACTTGCCGACCCCACATTATACACATACTCAACCCCTAAAAACACCTATAAAACCTGGAAGCAACAAAAGCAAAGGCATACATCAGACGGGAAGAATTACGATGGCAAGGTGCAATTGTGGCTGGCAATGTATGGCATTTCGCAAGCAGCAGTGTGGGTGTATAGCATCTATTTGTTTTTTACCACCTACTGGGCACTTACACTCATTCTTTTAGCTGCAAGGTGTGTTGTGTACTGGGCATTTTGGGCATCAATAGCCACACGTCTCAAAGAGCGAAAGCTACTATTCCTCCTACCATTCTTTGATATTTTCTGGATGCTCTCCAACTTCGCCTTCCTGCCCTATATACTCAAAAAAAGCCGTATGAACTGGGATTCGTGAGGGGGGTATTATCTGAGCGAGTCTGAGAGCGGGAGCGAGGAATAATTGGTCTGGCTGTCGGATACACAGTCATAAAACCTTGATTCATTCCCCCTCTCCCAAAAACAATTTTCCACACTTCGGCATTGGCTTTTTGTTATTGTGTACTTTTACGCTTATTGTTCAAATGCTTCAGGCAAAAGCGGTTCAGGCATGTTAGTCAAACTTTTCGGTAGTGCAGTTTATGGGGTCGATGCGATTACAATCACCATTGAGGTAGATACTCCGGGTGGTCAGATTGGCGTATTCATTGTTGGTTTACCTGATAATGCCGTAAAGGAAAGTACCGAGCGCGTTATTTCTGCCATCCTGAACAACAATTACGATCGTCCGCGTGGTCGCATTGTCATTAATATGGCGCCTGCCGACATTAAAAAAGCAGGTGCTGCCTACGACCTCCCTATTGCAATGGGCATTTTGGCGGCAACCGGACAGGTACCGTCAGAAAATATTCATGAGTATGTGATGATGGGAGAGTTGTCGCTTGATGGCACTATCAAGGGTATTAAGGGCGCATTGCCAATAGCCATACAAACCCGTGCCGAAAAGTTCAAGGGGCTTATTGTACCAAAAGAAAATGCCCGAGAGGCGGCTCTTGTGAATAACATTGAGGTGTATGGAGTAGAAAAGATTACTGATGTCATAGACTTCTTCAGCGGCAAAAACAACCTACAACCTGTTAAGGTGAATACCCGCGATGAATTCTTCGACGCGCAAACGCATTTTGAAATAGACTTTAACGATGTAAAAGGGCAGGAGAATGTAAAACGAGCACTCGAAATTGCTGCTGCCGGTGGACACAATGCCATATTAATAGGTCCGCCGGGTGCAGGCAAAACCATGCTTGCCAAGCGTCTGCCAACCATATTACCACCTCTTTCGCTCCATGAGGCGTTAGAGACTACTAAGATTCACTCGGTGGCGGGTAAGCTGCCAACCAACGCTTCGCTGGTAGCGCAAAGACCATTTAGGAGTCCGCACCACACGGTGAGCGATG
>CANGIY010000011.1 GCA_947454235.1 Chitinophagaceae bacterium | reverse complement strand
AACAGAATAATTCCAATTGTCAATACGTGGAGTTTTAAAAACAAATTTCTATTAAAGCAAAAGGTAACCATAATGTATAAAATTAAAACTATTCATTAAGGCGAGCAAATGCCTGTTTCTCTTCTTTTTCCTAAAGGTAATGGAGTTAGTTACTTCTTCGAAAAGTTTCTCAGCATCGGGATAATGTATTTTCCCTACCCCACCTATTGACACAGTTTGCCCCATCAACGAATCGCTAAGCAGTAAAAAACAAAATGATAGCAGTATAATAACAGTTTGTGGTCGCAACATTGGCTATTTTTTATTTTTTTCAAATTAGAACCTTCAACTACATTTTCAAGGATTTTTTTTGAATGTTTGGGGAGGGGGTTTACTTATTAATTCGGAAGACCCTATTATCTGTGTTTATATCGACCGAAATTATGCGCCGAACCAGTTAGCATTTATCGATTAGAGTTGCATGAAAAGGAAACTAACGATTCATTAAATTAACTCAAATAAATATAACTTAATTAGTCAGATAAGACAATACTACCAATAGGACAAGTCGGGCAATGTAGGCGTAAAATTGAATCTTGAATTTGATGTAGAAGAATTGTTGAATCAATTTCTTTTGACGGAAATTGAGAACTGTCGAATACCCGATGACTAACGGCCTCATTAAAAAACCAAGGGTGCAACTTTGATTGATTGTTTCTAATATATCTAATCACTTCAGGTTGTATAGGATTAATTGAAATCCTGCGGCTGTAAAATGCTGTACGTCTTTTATTGGTTGTGTCAAAAAGAAAACGATTGAAATATAAATCAAATTCACCAACGGGCTTTGAAGGGTCTACTAAAAAATAAACCAACCCTATAATGCGACTGCTGTCGATTTTTCCTTCGTAGTACATGTCGTCGTCAGATTTAGAAAGAATGTTTGGTATTTCCGTAATAGCCTTGCCTTTGTAGTAAGCTTTGAACAGAGGAAAAAGGTAATCAGTATTGTGAAAAAAGAATTTTCTACGTCCGTTTTGGTCAACGTATTCATCATTAACAAAGTTTTCAAAACGAAATTCAAGCTCGCTGTAATCAACCTTTCTTCCGTCGCTTAGAGCAAATTTCAGTCCACTAGTCATACAATAGTACCGCCACCTCGCATCTAAAACAATTTGTTTAAAAGGTTCAGCATTAGGTAAATTTGAATCAATTTTTGTTTCGTAAAAAGACAATTGATGCTTGTTTTGATTAACATTCGTCTTTCCTTTACACGAGATCAATAACGAGAAAGAAAAATACAGAAAAACAATCAATTTTCTAATTATTTTAAACATAATATTTTTCTTTGTGTATTCGTATAATTCTCATAGATATTTTTGCGTCTGTCTCAGCAAAAAAAACAGTCTTATACTTATCGTCATTAACGTCCATACTAACACGATAGAGGTAAATAAAATTTCGATCAACGACAACTGACCTGACTGCTTTATCTAAATCATCAGAATTGTACCGGTGCCAAGTTAGAAGATCCGGCATCGAAGGACCGCTATTAATTCCGTGAGTATAAACTATTGAAGGGTTGTCACGATAAACATAGGTAAATTCATCTTGAGGACCTGTGCTTTTACGCTGCCCTATTGGATGAATATGAATTGTATTAGGAAGCCATTCTGTTCCATCTGTTATCGGCATTGGGTTTCTTATATTGTCAAAAAGAGGTTCTCCAAACGTTTTCGATACATTTGGCAAGCCATTAGGAACGTCATCAATGTGAATTTCATTACCGCAGGGGAATACTTGCGTACCCCTTTTCGCCAGTCTCATTACTACTTCTGCACTTGGAATCCATGGTCTTCCATTTAACTGTGTATCCATTACCTCCTTTATGTAATGGTTTTTATTTGAGCCAGCAGAATCATTATCGTATTCTGCGTCGTATAAATCTAAATATTCTATTGCAAAGTCTTCAAGTAGGGCAAGGTCATACCAGGCACCATATTTTTTGAGAACATCTGTTTTGAAAATTTCTGTCCCAGGATTTTTTTTCAAAATATCAACAACAATTTTCAAATTTTTTTCACTGCTTTTTGTATTAGTTCCATAGCAAATGAACACATTTCTAGTGCCGTCTTTGTGTATGTATTTATATTTATTATAATCCCGCGCATCCCAAAGAAATACCCTAGTACCTTGTTGTTGTGATGCGTTGAATACTACCTGATTCAGAAAATTATTTGGCTCTGTTTCTTTTTCGTTAATTTCTTTTCCAAGTAGTAATTTTAAATCTATGGGGTTAATCGCAGAAGAAAAATTAGCCATAGGTGCGGCAACTATTGATCCGCTATCTTCTTTTTCTCGCCTTACGTGGTAAATCTCGTATGCGTAATATTCCGCACCAGTTCCGTCTTTCCAAATTCGGTTCCCTTCGTCGTCCCTTCCTTTGTATTCCAAATTCCAGTCCTTGACCATCCAAGGTGTAATTTCGTAGCAGTCTTTAGGGTTGTCTGAAACCCTGTATTGATCGTTCATGAGATGTGTTTTATATTAATCAATGCCGGCACTATATATGATTCTTGTGCGCATTTTTTTGAAATAGAATTTAGGTGTGTAGTTAGTTGCTAGATACAATTTATAGTTTATCAATTTATATTTGAACTTTAGCTCATAATTAGGTAAATCAGCTAGAACGATTGCTGGATTCTGATATCTATGTCCATTAACTTGATAGCTGTAAAGACTTGTTACTACATTTTTCAAATAACGGTTTTTGCGAATTTCTCTTGCTTCCATCGAATAGAGATAGAATTTACTTCTGCCATCTAGTTCAATCAAATAATCATATTGCGGCGTGAAGATATATTTAGGCAAAGAAAAAATATGCACTCTGCCAACAGGATGAGGATTATTTGAATCATAAATACATCCATCGTTTTCACAAAGATAAATGCCGAGTATAGAACCTTCGCTATCGCAATCCAAAAATGTTTGTTTAACGTCAAAAAACTCAGTTTTATCAATAATGCTATCGAATAAACTGTTTTTTAGGCATTTTGTTACATTCACATTAATTGAAAAAGAATCATTCCTATCAAATACAAGAAATACAGGGACAAAATTAAAATTAGTGTCTTCTATTTGCCTCTTGTTAAATTTGTGTTTGTATAATTGGTGGTCGCTCTTTACATCGAATTTTGTATAATTATGAGTTGAACATGAGCTCATAACCATGCATAAAGCTATATAGTACAATTTCGCCATGAGTGTATTATTTTTCAAAAATGATTGAGTCTATGTGCGGTTGAGAATCCCAGGACTGAAATAATTCGACCACTTTTCCATTTGAATCAACATCGAAAATGAATGAATAGAACAATGTACCCGCCATAGCATCGGCAATTACCATATACCTTCCAGGTTTCTTTTTATAACATTTAATCACTAGTACTTGTTTAGAACTGATGTCTCTTTTAATTTTTTGAGATTGATTTTCCACTAAATTATATTCTATAACTTCCGCATTTTGGGGATTTAGACGTGAAATATTGTATTGTTTCTGTGAAAATCCTAAAAACGGCAATAAAATAGCTACAACAATAATATACTTTTTCATGACTTGTTTTTAATAGAATTTACAATAATCATTCTAGCTGCCAAATTATCTCCGCCCCGATATCTAGACCCTTTTTTATCAAAAGATTCGTCAATATAGTATTTTATTAAATCAAATGTAACTATTTGAACATTGTCGGTATTTCCATATACTTTCGGGGTCAAACAAATTGCATTAGGCGTATGATTATCTTCATCTTCTTCATTTTTAGTTAAATATTTTCCTGTTTCTTCTCGATCATTAATTTTTAGCTTGGTTCCGGTCATCTCGGAAATTATTTGAGCTTCAATTATTTTTGCGCATTCATGAACCGAGTAAGGACGGCCCTCTCGTTTATTATTGCGGCTTTTCAAATACATTTTAAATACATCTAATTCTCCTTGATTAATTACATTTTTAATAGGATAGGGCTTGACTTGTTGCATTGATTCAACCTGAGCTCTTTTAGTTTCATATTTTTCAGTAAGAAAACGTATGACACCTTTTCTGTACATTGTATTTGTGAAAATTAGTCATAAATAACTGAAATCAACAAATATTTTCAAGGATTTTTTTTGAATGTTTGGGGAAGGGGAAACCTAAACGTTTATAAGGGAGTTTCATTTAATGTTCTAGCCGAGACTACGCATGGTTAACGCAGGCTGTCGTCTCAATCCTCCTCCTTAATAAGGGGATTTGCAATTTCAGGCTCGCGTTCTTGCCTGCATTTTTTTAGTCTTTCTGTTTGTTCGTACTTAAAACAAAAATTGATAGTGTAGTGCTGTTTGATTTTCATGCTTTTTCGGGTCTTTTTATTGTAAACGAGCGCGGGCGTAAATTTTGGCATTTTGTTCGCTATAGTGAATATTTCATGGTACGAATAGGCATCATAACAGTTGTTGGCGTAACCAAGGAATTGCAAATCTCCATTTGTATCAATGCTAACTTCACAAAGCTGCATCATACTTGAATCGCAGAAGTGATTCAATGAATCAGGCAACCTATAATTTGAATCTTGGTTTGCCTGAAGAAACTCTTGCAATGCCCAAAGCCCTCCCGGGAAACTACAATTTCTTACCAATAAACTATCCTTTGTCTTGGGAACACAACATGCGAAATAGTAATCTAAAGAGAACCACCCGTAGCCGGGTTGGGGTTTGCAGGAGTGCGTTTGAGAGTCGAAAAAAACCTTGGGTTTCCATTTAGGCATTTTGGAAATAATTGAGCTGATTTCCTTTTTGACATACATATCATAAAGTGTATCAACACAGTGCCAGTTTTTAATTGTCCCGTTTGTGTCAATTTCAAATACCACCAATTTGGTGATTTTTTTATCACTAGAATACCTCGAATCTTCAGCGATGAAAGTGTTTATGTCATGAAGGGAATCGATAAATACCAAGAGCGCCTCATCCCCTCCGGGAAATGAAGCCTCAGTGTTGGTTTGGCATTTTGGTGTTTGTAAATTGCAATTTGTGAAGCAAATTATGAAAGCCCAAAATAACGTGAAAGTTATTAAAAGTAAAAACTGCTTTTTCAAAATAAATTCAATTTTTCTATTTTTTAAAAAATTCAACAGTTCCACTCGGTTCCGAAAACTCAGCTAAACGGTTCAGCTCGGCATCAATGATAGGCTTCCATTTTTTAACTGCAGCTTCGTTGAAATACATTTCATTATCTATATCTAAATCGCCATCTAAATATTCAGAAAATAAGCATATTTTTTCAATCATAGTTGATATTTCATCTTCGCTCACTAGATTTCTATTCATCACGGAAAAGCTTTGAAGGTATTTTCGAATTCTTCTTGCTGCTATTTCGCAAATTGCAAAATGTAGACTTTCGTGTACAAGCGTTAAAGAGTCTGTAAAGGTGTCAGTTGATTGAAAATACGATTCATTCGAAAAAAAACTGGCTCAACTCTGTATTGGATACTGTTTTGAAGTAATTCAATTTTTTTTCTAAATATATAAACGAGCGAGCATAATATCTATCTTTTAGACTATCTGGAAATACTTTTTTAAAATCCTCTGCCAAAAGTTGATTATGCTGTTTCCATTTTATGACTGTTTTACTTGAATCACTTGTTTGTGCATGAGTATCAAAATTGGCAGTTATAACCATTAGACACAACATCCATATTTTTTGCCACAGGTATTTCATAACACTGAAAGTATATTTTCGAACTACTTAATAAAGTTAGGTGAATTAGCGGATATTTACCCCCAAAAACCAAAAAAGCCACCCCGAAGGATGGCTTAGTATGTTTTGATGCGGGAATGATTATTTAATCAAACCAGCGAAGTATTTAACTGTGCGAACGAGTTGGCTTACATAGCTCATTTCGTTATCGTACCAACTAACAGTTTTCACCAATTGCGTATCGCCTTGGGTCATTACTTTAGTTTGTGTAGCATCGAACAAAGAACCGTAAGAAGTACCGATGATGTCGCTGCTCACGATTTCGTCTTCAGTATAACCGAAGCTGTCGGTAGCTGCTGCCTTCATAGCTGCGTTTACTTCTGCTGCAGTTACTTTTTTACCAAGAATAACTGTCAACTCAGTCAATGAACCCGTAACAGTTGGTACGCGTTGTGCACTACCATCTAATTTACCGTTCAATTCAGGGAGTACAAGACCAATTGCTTTTGCAGCACCTGTTGAGTTAGGTACAATGTTTTCAGCAGCAGCGCGTGCACGGCGAAGGTCGCCTTTTGCGTGCGGAGCGTCAAGTGTATTTTGGTCGTTGGTATAAGCATGTACAGTAAGCATTAAACCGGTAACGATACCGTAGTTGTCGCTTAATACTTTAGCCATTGGTGCAAGGCAGTTAGTTGTGCAAGATGCGCAGCTAATAACTGTTTCGCTACCGTCAAGGATATGGTGGTTTACGTTGAAAACAACTGTTTTCATGTCGCCTGTAGCCGGAGCGCTGATAACTACGCGCTTAGCACCTGCTTTAATATGAGATTCTGCTTTTTCTCTATCAGTAAAGAAACCAGTACACTCAAGCACTACATCAACACCATGCTGACCCCAAGGAATTTGAGCAGGATCTTTTTGTGCGTAAATAGTGATTACTTTACCGTTAACTGTAATTGAGTTATCAGTATAAGTAACTTCCTGATTAAAACGGCCTTGTGCAGTGTCGTACTTAAGAAGGTGCGCCAACACTTTAGGATTAGTGAGGTCGTTAATCGCTACCACTTCTATACCTTCCATGTTATAAATTTGACGGAAAGCGAGACGGCCAATGCGGCCAAAGCCATTGATGGCTACTTTTACATTATTCATTTTGAAATGATTAGATAAAGAACATTTTTTTCAGGGTGCAAAGGTACTGTTTTTTTAGATTTATCATTACCCATTGATGGCAACATTAACATGTTTTGCAGGAAATTGAACCCACAATAAATTATTGCCCCCTAATTATTGTAGCTACAGGAATTTAAGATAGTGGTAGCCCCTTGCTATAAAACCCTTGTGGTAGTAAAAGCCGTGTGCCTTAAAATTTTCAACATAGGCATCGAGCATCACCGTTTTGCATTGGTTGGCTTCGGCTTCCAGCACCAGCACATCAACCATTTTTCCACCAATGCCGCTTCCCCTGTACTGCTCATCGACCACAAAATTGTCTATTTCCAGGTATTTATCGCAGTACAATTTTGTCGCAATCCAATACCCCGAAACGGCGATACACCTACCTTCCTCAAAAAATGCCATCTGGAAATAATTGTGCGGCACCATTTCATGCAACATACGCTCGTAGCCGTCGGCTGTTATTTTCGGCGATAGTTGTTGAATCAAAGCGAGGTTGGGCAGCATTTCTGCCACCGTTGTCAGTTTCTTTATTTCCATGGTTAAATGTATTCCTTCGCCATTTCCTTTTTCATGTAGTCGTCAACTGTCGAAAACACAAAATCGGGATATTCTGACATAAACTTCTTATTGATAAACCCACCCTTCAATGGCCTGAGGGCGGGCTGTTTGAGTTCTTCGGTGGTCATTGGTATCATTTCATATTCAGCATCAGGGAAGTATTTCAGTATTATCTGTGCCAACTCTACCCTATTCAGGTATTCGCTGCCGCCAATGTGGTAAATACCTGTTTTACCATCGCGCAGCAATAAGAACATAGCCCGTGCAATATCCCATGCCACCGATGGTGTCGCATACTGGTCGACAGGCAGCTTCAAAGTCAGTTTTTGTTTATTCCTGCATTGGTCAACGATGCGAGCAACAAAGTTTTTACCGCGCAATTCATCGCCATACACATTTGTTACCCTCATCACTAAAGAATTAGGCAATTCCCTTAACACCATTTGCTCAGCTTCCAGCTTGTGGCGTGCATAAACACCCAGCGGGTTCAATGGTCCGTCTTCAGTGTATGGTCCGTCTTTACCATCAAATACGTAATCGGTTGATAGGTACACCATTTTCGCACCGCACTCTTTCGCTACTTCAATCAGGTTTTTGGTGCTTATCACTGTTTTTTCATAGCTCTCTTCTTCGTGCGTCTCGCAGTAGTCAACATGTGTCAATGCACCGCAATGAACTATTACATCAGGCTTAAAATCCACAACATCGAAGTTCATCGGATGGTCGGGCATCAAGGTATCGTAGAAAACAGTTTCATCGGTTTCGAATGAAAAATAAGAACCCACTACGTTCCAACCTTGTTCTTTAAAATGCTTCAGGCAATTACCGCCCACAAGTCCCGATGCACCGGAAATAAATACTTTCATTGAATTAGATTTTGTTGCTCCTACAATTAACTAACCCCAAAACTAATTTGTTTTCTTGAGTTCAATATCAAACGCGCCTTGTATTGGTTTGAAATCGGCATCAATTGGTCGCAGATTGCCTGATGTAAGAATTTGGAAATACTTTATCTTGTCTGTGTTATCGGGCTCCAGTACCAGAATCAGAAACTTCTTTTTAAAGTCACCCTCAATAGTTTTCAGCTTCCACTCCCCTGCTACTCTTGAAGAAAGCCCGAGCCTCACCCTGTTTTTCTGAAACATAGCAGTATCGCCTACGTTTAAGGTATCAGAAACATTTTTCTTGCTCATGTATTCCTCAACAAGTACGTAGTTCCCGGCAGAATCGGTGAGCGATTCAATTTCCAGCCGCTGATTGATGTACAGGCACGACTTGCAAATCGTATGACCGATGTACTGCCCTTGCAGCGCAGGCATTGCGGCAGGCTTATCTTGCGCAAAGCCGATTGATATACAAAAAAGAAAGGAAAGCAGAAAACTGCTGAAGATTCGCACAGGCTGAAATTTCAACAAATTTCGTGTTTCGGTTCGTGGCTCCCTACCTGCCGCAAGTTCTTTTTGTACACATGTTTTTACACAATTGCGGCTACGGGTTCACTGCAAATAAAATTTTAACTTTTAAAATTGGGATTATTTTTTAGCTAAATTTTTCATTTTCAAATCTTTTATTGACATTTGCGCGTCCTTACGATGGGTTTGTAAGTACAGTCCCTTCCCGATGTGCCCCGGCACATCGGGATTTTTTATGGGCGTAAATAGAACGGAGCAGAGATAAGATGGTTACTTTGATTGCCCGCCCTGTCGGTTATATACACCTCATAGGTTAAGGTATCGCCCTTGTGATAATGCACTGAATCACGTGGTGTAGGCTGAATGGGCAATAAGTACACAGTGCCTATCAGTCCTTTATTGGGATCTTCAATAGTTGAAGTAATGCTTGGGAATTCGTAAGCCTGAAAACCGGTATCGTAGCGCGAATCTTTCACATAAACCATCGATTTAGGATCGTTAGCAATATCGGCATCACCATCGGCAAAATCGAATTTCATGATAGCTGTATCAACACCTATTATGAAAGAATCGGCGGGATAGAGCTTCAAGCCGGAAATTGACGGTATCTTTGACATGGTATTCTTCGAACAAGAAGCCAAAACCAAGGCAGAAAATATCAAAATAAGAAACCGGTTCATAGGAAACAAAGTTACAGCTTGTGCATCACAATAACGTAAATATAGACCACAATAGTATTTTGTCGGTGTCAGAGGAAAATTTTGACACCTTAGCACTGCAGGTTTTTGCATACCAGTACAAAAACAACTCTCTTTATCGCCAATTCTGCGACTTGGTAAAAAAAGTACCTGGGAATATTCACGATTGCCTTTCAATCCCTTTTCTGCCGATATCTTTTTTCAAAACGCATGAAATTATCACCGGGCAAAAGCAACAAGCAGATAAAATATTTGAAAGCAGCGGAACAACAGGCTCAGTGAATTCGCGGCACCTTATAACTGATATCCAACTTTATAACGACAGTTTGTTGAATGGTTTTAGAAGGTACTTTGGCCCACCTGAAGAATATTTGTTTCTGGGGCTACTACCCTCTTACCTCGAACGTAAAAACGCGTCGCTGGTGCACATGGCTGATGTATTAATGCAACAAAGCCACCACCCCGACAATGGATTTTACCTGAATGAATTTGACCAGTTAACCGAAGTGATACTTCGAAACCTAAAGAAAGGTCAGAAGACTATACTCATCGGCGTCACATTTGCATTGCTTGATTTCGCTGAACATTTTAAAGGCGATTTTTCAGGACTCACCGTCATTGAAACTGGCGGCATGAAGGGGCGCAGGAAAGAGATAACCCGCCCTGAACTGCACGAAGCTTTGAAAACAGCCTGGCACCTCGATGCAATTCATTCAGAATATGGCATGACCGAGTTGCTGTCACAAGGTTATTCCGGCGACGATGGCATTTATGCACCAGCCAACACCATGCGCGTATTAATACGTGACATCAATGATCCGCTTTCAGTATCAGCCGCCGGCACTGGTGCGGTTAATATCATCGACTTAGCCAACATCAATTCATGTTCGTTCCTCGCCACCGAAGACATTGGAAGGGTGTATGAAAATGGCACTTTTGAAATTCTAGGCAGGCTCGATTTCTCGGCACTCAGGGGGTGCAGCCTGATGACTGTGTAGAAATGTGGCACCGACAGCAGGCTATTTCACATCTATTAACCTGATTTGTAGCCCTGATGGCTAAAATTTTCAGCGGAAAGTAAAAGGAACCATTATTTTTGTTTCTCAAATTTCAACTATGGCCTTCGACATCAAGCAGTATAAGTTTGACTTTATTGCAATTGCGACCTTCATTGTTTTATCAATCGCATTTTGCTTCCCTCAGTTCAATGGTAAAAAACTCAGCCAGCACGATAACATTTCTTGGCAGGGAATGGTACATGAGGGCATGGAATACCACAAAAACACAGGCACGGACGTATTGTGGACCAATGCTATGTTTGGAGGTATGCCTTCTTACACCATAGCCAGTTTTGCTGATAACCATAATTATGTTGCTCCTATTCAATCGTTTTTACAAGCAGTTGGTAAACCGGCTTACTTCTTCCTGATTGCTATGGTGTGCTTTTATTTACTCATGAGGGTACTTAAAGTAAACCATTGGTTAGCGGTCATAGGGTCGGTTGCATACGCATTTAGTACCTACAACCCTGTAATTATTGGTGCAGGTCATGAAACTAAAATGCTGACTATGGGCTATATCCCTGCTGCTATTGCCGGTCTTTATCTCATTTACCAGAATAGATGGATTGTTGGAGCGGCAGTTTGGAGCACTTCGTTGGCGCTGATGGCAATGAATAACCACTTTCAGGTTATCTACTATTACCTGTTCATATTCGTCGCTTTTGGAATTGTAATGCTTGTAAAAGCAATCAAAGAAGCCGATTTCAAAAACTTCGCAATTGCATCGGCTATAGCAGTTGTTACCGGTATTATAGGTGTTGGTCCGGCTATGCCATCTATTCTTACTACTGCCGAATATTCAAAAGCAACCATGCGGGGTGGTGCCAGCGAACTGGCTGAACACGACAAAAAAACCAGTGGTGGGCTTGATAAAGAGTACGCTTTCAGATGGAGTAACGGCATTGGTGAAACGTTTGTACTTATGATTCCGTACCTGTACGGTGGTGGTTCTTCAGAAGCAGCTGACAAAGCACCAAAAACAAAGGAAGCTGTAGGCGATCGTGCTGATCATTTACCATTGTATTGGGGATCTCAACCATTTGTGAGTGGTCCGGTTTACTTTGGTGCTGTTATATGTTTCCTATTTGTTTTGGGGCTAATGGTGGTTCGTTCACAACATAAATGGTGGATTTTAGGAGCAAGTTTGTTTGGTATTATACTTTCATTTGGTAAGAATATGCCGGGCATCAACTACTTCCTGTTCGATCACTTACCAATGTTGAACAAGTTCAGAACTCCATCTATGGCGTTGGTTATACCTCAGTTCTTGTTCCCAATGCTGGGTATTTGGGGATTGAATGAGATTTATGAACAACGTAACGAACTTGCTAAAATTGAAGATAAACTCAAAATGGCAGTTGGTATGACTGCCGGCCTGTGTGTGTTATTGGGTGTTGGCGGAAGCATTTTCTTCAACTTCACGGGTGCGGGCGACGAGCAAATGCAACCTGAACTCGTAAAACTTTTAAAAGAAGACCGTGCTTCTTTGGCTATGACCAGCGCGCTTAAAAGTGCAGCTTACATACTTATCGCAGGTGGTTTAATCTGGGCTTATTTAAGAGATAAAATTAAGGCAACACCTATGTTAGCCGGTATCGGTTTAATTGTTGCAATTGACCTTATTCCTGTTTCTTTCTCCTACTTAAACGAAGAAAAATACGAAGATGCAGATGCATATGAAAGCGTTTTCAAACCTAGGAAAGTTGACGAAATGATTATGCAGGATAAAGACCCTTACTACAGGGTACTTGATCTTTCTCGTGATACTTATAACGATGCGATCCAGTGCTATTTCCACAAATGCGTAGGTGGCTACTCCCCTGCAAAAATGGAATCGTACCAAGATATGATTGACCGTCATTTGGGTAAAAATGGCTTCAACAGTGAGGTATTGAACATGCTGAATACTAAGTACATTATTGTTGGCGGACAAAGAAGTGAGCCACAGGTAATGCCTAACCAAAACGCATGTGGTAATGCCTGGTTTGTTGATGAAATTAAATGGGCAGCTACTGCGGAAGAAGAAATAAGTGGATTGAATGCACCTCGTCTGGGCGATACTGCAAGCACTCCAGGAAGCTTTAAAGCAACAAAAACAGCAGTTGTCAGAAACACATTCAAAGACGCTGTAGGTAATTATACTTTTGGTAAAGACAGTGCTGCAAGCGTTAAGCTAAGCAAGTACGGACTTGATGAAATTTCGTTTGAGTCGCACAATTCGAAAGATGGTTTTGCAGTGTTCTCTGATATTTATTACGATAAGGGCTGGAAAGCTACTATTGATGGTAAAGATGCGCCAATCATTAAAGCAAACTATATTTTAAGGGCATTGAAAGTACCGGCAGGCAACCACAAAATTGAGTTTGTGTTCCACCCTGATAGTTTCTACAATGGTCAGAAATATGCATTGATTTCGAGCATTCTTATTTTGTTGCTGTGCGGCACTGCAGTTGCAGCAACGTTCAAAAAGCCACAAGCAGCTTAATTGAATTTGATATTTTTGAAGCAGCGCATCACCAAAATGCGCTGCTTTCCTTTTTGTAGTCACGTGCCAAAGTTTTGGAAAAACCTTAAATTCACTAACTTGCAATAGTATGGAACAGAACGCATCCACGTTTGTACAGGGTGATGTAGAAAGTAAGGGTCTGGGGTATTACCTCCGGGATTTTATTTTCCGGCGGTTGCTCAGGCAAAATGCAAAAACCCCGTGGGCATTGCATCATACTGCTACCATACATTGCCCCGAGAAAATAGTGAGAGGAAAAGGCGTATACCCCGGCGATTCCCCCGGTGTTTACATCAATGCTACCAATGGGTTAATAATCGGCGATTATACTAATATTGGCCCCAATGTGGGTATCATAACTGCCAATCATAACTTTATTGACAACACACAACATAATACTGCTCCACCCGTTCGATTAGGGAAGTATTGCTGGTTGGGCATGGGTGCTGTAATATTACCTGGTGTGCAACTAGGTGATTTTACCATTTGTGGTGCTAACACAGTTGTTACAAAGAGTTTCGATGAAGGATATTGTGTGTTGGCCGGAAACCCGGCACGAGTTATTAAAAAACTGAACAAAGAAGAATGTGACGCCTTTACGGCTAAAAAAGGTTAATTTGCTATACAGTAATACATTTTCAATATTCCTTACACGTTTCTTCCCCAATCTGGCGAATGTGCTGGTTTGGATATTTTTTTCCCGCACCCTAACACCCGACGTCAATGGAGCCTACCAGAATTTCTGGATTCATACGTATATGATATACCCGTTGGCATGCCTTGGCTTGCACCAATTATTGCTCACATATAAACCCGAAACGCTTACTCACTTTTTCAATTTACTCAAACCAAGGCATTTTACGAGTTACCTAGCCTGGCTGGCTGGTATGGGCATAGTGTTTCACTACATTCAGTTCTCTGAACACCCTGTCAATATTACACTTTCATTTTTTTTGATGGTAATATTTCCGCTTTCGGTTATACTAGAATCGTTCCTGATAGTGGCTGGGCAATTCAAAGCCCTGATTGCGGCTAATATTCTCTATTCTGTCGCTTACCTTGGTGTTCACTATTATTTCTTTAGTTCTCCGCTCAACTTAAGTTTAATTTTTGGCGGCATTGCTGTTATAGGAACGATACGGCTCTTTGCATATCTGTTTGCAGCACAAAAAGCACTGACCACCTATAAAATTGAATCGAAATCACGAGTAGAAGACATTGCAATATCGAAAGTAAAAACACTTTGGGTGCACATGTCGGTCTATGACACCATTCAAACCTATTCTACCTATGTCGATAAATTCATTGTTTCCTTGTTGCTACCATCAGCAACGTCAGCTATATATTTTACGGGAACACAAAACATTCCATTCCTTTCCATCATATTAAGTGCGGCTTCGGGCGCAACTATGATGCAGCTAAAGGGTGAAAAAGACAAACCAGAACATGCACTATTCACCATCAAGGCGAGTGCCCGGGCACAGGGAGCCGTTGTGTTTCCAATACTGTGTTTTTTGCTATTTTCACGCCACGAAATATTTTGGTTCTTATCGGGTGAAAGCAATAAATATGCTGCATCAATACCCATTTTCGTTGCATCACTAATGATGCTGCCATTTAAGGCTTATTCTTATACTACAATTCTCCAAAAATACCACAAGGGCAACATTATAAACGCCGGTGCCATCATAGAGCTTTCACTATCAATAGCCCTTATGTACCCATTTTACAAAATTTGGGGGCTGCCGGGGTTAGCTTTGAGCTTTGTTGCGGCTACAATAGTGCAAGTAGCTATTTACCTACATTTCACGTCAAAGCTTCTGAAAGTTAACATTTTTATGCTGTTGCCTTTCGCAAATTGGATAGTCAAAGTCATTATTTTTGGAGCACTGTTTTTTGTTACTGATCATGTTTTGCGTCCGCTTTGTGGTCCGCTTATTCTATTTTCAGTACAGACAGTTTTGCTGATCGTTTCGATAGCAGTTTCATTGTTCACAGAATTTAAATTGCTGAATCGCCATGGCATCGCACACGCGAAACAGAATTAAAAACATTATGAATTCGGGCTTTGGCCCTAATAGTAGTGTTGAAGGTGCACGACTCGTCAATCAGGACGGCAGTACAAATGTGACTAAGACAGGTATGTCTCCCTGGAACCACATTAGTATTTACCATACCCTATTGCGCATGCGCAGGCCTGCATTCTTCTTCACAATCTTTTTTTTCTATTCAGTTGTCAATTTCGCTTTTGCGATCTTGTATATGATTATCGGTGTTGAAAATTTGGTTGGCGTCGAAAAGCAACTTACATTTTTTGAGCGCTTTATGGAGGCGTTTTTCTTCAGTTCTCAAACGCTCACAACTGTTGGTTATGGCAGGGTTTCGCCATTTGGTTTTCTGACGAATACAATTGCATCGCTTGAATCACTATTGGGCATTCTTTCTTTTGCATTGGTAACAGGTCTTATTTATGGACGTTTTTCAAGGCCTAGGGCTTACCTCACATTTTCAGAAAATGTGCTTATATCGCCATATAAAGATGGAAAAGCACTGATGATAAGGGTAGCAAGTTATAAGAACAACCACCTTACCGATGTCGAAGCAATGATAACACTTGCTATGCATGTTGAAGAACACAAAAAGATGGTAACGAAATTCTATGCACTACCTTTAGAACTGGCGAAAATCAACTCTCTTGCCCTAAGCTGGACAATTGTACATCCCATTAACGAAGAAAGCCCTTTGTACTCAATGACAAGGGAACAAATTCAGAATACCCGCATGGAAGTTGTATTGAATATCAAGGCTTTTGACGACCACTTCTCGAATATTTGTCAGCAACGCACTTCTTTCTTAACCGATCAAATTATTTACGGAGCGAGATTTTTACCGATGTTTGAGCGAGCTGCCAGCGGCAAAAACACCATCTTAGAACTTGACAAAATCAACCGCCACGAACTAGTTGAATTGCATGAACTGGAGTTGGTATAGACTTTTATTGAAATTAGTTGTTGTAAACGAAATCTATGCCTTAGGCTTATACTTAGCCTGAGAAAGGAACATGCTAGGTTCTTCACGCAAGAAAATGAGCTCGCGCAATGTAGTTTTAGGATGGGTTTTTATGTAGTTGATAACCATCTTGTACCCAATCCAGCTACCAAAATTACCCGGCGTAACACCTTGTCCATCTTCTGCTGAACCAATTCCCTTTGCGAACGGGCCATCAACAACGAAAGGCATAACAATTCGCTCTTCTTTATTGTAAATCAGATTCTTTTGAACGAGGAAATTAAAGAGGTTGCCTTCGTTTTTCTCGCACCACGAAATTTGCCTGCCTGTAAATCCAAATAACATCGAATCGGTCATTTGTGGCATTATTTTATGTAAGAAGTACATTTTCTTGCCACGCTGAATCATGAGATCTAACAACGAACGCTCTGATTGCTGAAATGGATTCATGCGCTCATAAACAGCAGAGAAATACTCAATCGGGATGTATGATTTCTTCAAATGAGTCCCCAAGTAATCGGGCACTCCCACCGACCTATAGAAAGGGAATTGAGGCCCAAGAAACATATCTAATGATAGAAAAGATGTAGCACTATCTACAATCACAGCCGGGAAACCACTCAGCCTTAGCAAACCATTGATATAATAAACCGAAGGAACTTTAATTTCGGGTAAGTAGCTTTTTAAATACTTAAAGCCCATAGTCAATTCACCATCTATGCTCTTTGTATCAGGGAAATAGAAATTCACAGAGTCCTTCAAATTCACGTAGTCTTTATACGTAATGGATTCTCTAACACCTTTTGAAATAGATGTTGCGGTATCGGTATAATTGCCCAATACGCCCAAACCAAGAACAGTATCAAGGTAAAAATCGGTGAATGACGGATATTTTGCCTTTAGTTGTTTTAACCCATCAACAAGGTGATTAGAGTCAATTGCAAAATACTCTTTATCGAACCTGATGGTGTTCAGTTTCACTTCAATTTTTGATACGTCAGGTGTGGCCTCCTCTTTGTCTGATGAACAACCAACAATACTTATCAGTGCATAAGCTGCACAAAAAGACCTCAGGATTTTCCCGAACTGATTCATATTAAAATGTTTGAAAGTGAACTAAAAGAAGTACAAGAAAGTCCTATCTCCTTCCCATCATAGGCATGCCCGGCATACCAGGACCCATACCCTTGAACTTGTTCATTTGAGCCATCATCTGCTTCATTTGCTCAAATTGCTTCATGAAGGCATTTACTTCGTTCACATCTTTACCTGCACCTTTTGCAATGCGCTTTCTACGGCTTACATCTATTACTTCAGGGTTAGCTCGTTCGAATGGCGTCATTGAATTAATCATAGCCTCAATGCCCTTGAACGCATCGTCAGAAATATCAATATCCTTAATAGCCTTACCTACACCCGGTATCATTGCTAACAAGTCTTTGATATTACCCATCTTCTTGATTTGATTCAATTGCTCTTTAAAGTCATCGAAATCAAATTTATTGGAACGAATCTTCTTCTCTAGTTTTTTAGCCTGCGCCTCATCGTATTGAGCCTGCGCACGTTCAACGAGTGTGGTGATATCACCCATACCCAAGATACGTTGCGCCATCCTTTCAGGGTGGAACACATCAAGCGTATCGAGCTTTTCGCCCATACTTACAAACTTAATCGGCTTTTCAACCACATATGAGATTGAAAGGGCAGCACCACCGCGGGTATCACCATCAAGTTTTGTTAGTACAACACCCGAGAAGTTAAGGCGATCATTGAACGCCTTTGCCGTATTTACCGCATCCTGACCGGTCATTGAGTCAACAACGAATAAAATCTCATGTGGGTTAACAGCAGCTTTTACATTAGCCACTTCCGCCATCATCAGTTCGTCAATTGCCAAACGACCCGCAGTATCTATAATTACAACGTTGTTGCCATTTTGTTTTGCTTGTTCAATTGCGTTTTGTGCAATTTGAACCGCATTTTTATTTTCAGGCTCGCTATAAACCTCTACTTTAATTTGTTCACCAAGTACTTTCAACTGGTCTATCGCAGCAGGGCGGTAGATGTCGGCAGCAACCAATAATGGTTTTTTAGAACGCTTTGACTTAAGGTAGTTCGCAAGCTTGCCCGAAAACGTGGTTTTACCCGAACCTTGAAGACCGGCAATCAAAATAACCGAAGGTTTGCCTGAAAGGTCAATATCGGTGGCTTTACCGCCCATCAACTGAGCGAGTTCATCCTTCACAATTTTAACCATCAACTGTCCGGGAGATACTGATGTGATTACTTTTTCACCCATTGCAGTATCCTTCACCTTATCGGTAAATTCCTTTGCAATTTTATAGTTCACATCGGCATCAACGAGTGCACGGCGAATTTCTTTAATGGTTGTAGCCACATTGATTTCGCTGATTCTCCCTTCGCCTTTGAGGGTTTTGAGGGCTGAGTCGAGCTTCTCGCTTAAATTTTCGAACATTGGTACTTCAGTTTATTGGTTTTCTGATTCAAATGCGTTTAAAAACGGGATGCGAAGATAATAGAATTTGATGAAATGGACAGCCTGAGAATAGATACTCTGTGTATTGTGGAAAGCCTTTTTCATGAAGGTGGAACGAACGGACGCACTCCTTTACTCTTCTACATAAATTCTCTTTGAAAAAACCTGTTTCAAATTTCTGGCATCTTTTTTGCAACTGTTAAGAAAACCCAAAAAACATGAAGAAAATTATTACAATTCTTTGCATCGCATTGGCAGCCAATATCTCATCAAATGCACAAACGTCAGGCAATTCATCAATAAGTGGAGAAAAATCGAAAGGATTTATCTTGAAAGGAAAGGTACTTCCGTTCCCGATGGGAGACTATATTTTTACAACAACAGTTGGGGTAGAATATGTTTTTACAAAGCATCAGAGTCTGGGAATTGACCTCGAATACTTCCATCAAGTAAGACACCACGAATACACCTCCTCTAAAAATAAAGACTCTATTGGGTCAAACGCACATTTCATTAATAGGGGTGTTTTGGTATCGTACAGAAGGTATTTTAACCCGGAAAATAAGACGCTTCTAAAACTAGGTGAGAAATTAAATGCGCCAATACTCCCCTACTTTTCTGCATTTGCCCGATATGGAAAAATAGACAATCACTACAACAGCGGATACGAAACTGAGAATATCAAGTACGACGAATGGCAATATTCGGTGGGCACTGTTTTAGGAGCCTACCTCGGACCTGTTGATATAAATATAGGCCCGTTCTACAAACAGCATTTTACTTCATCGGTAGATAAAACTTCGGCAGGCGCCACTCTCACCAATCCATTTTACGACAATTGGGGAATAAGAATAGGATTTAATTTCCTGCTTGGTCATTTTGGTGGCGCACAATCATTACAATCCATGCACTTTTCTAAACTCTAATCAGATACTTTTTTATTAAAACCTAACTCTGGCAAAACACAACTGCTTCTTGTGCAGGCACGGTACAATCAATTCTCTCGCTGCAATTTGCTTACCCGCTCTTGGAATCCAATCGGGATAGTCGGCAGCATCTGATGTAAAGTAATTGTATTCTATCAGGCCCTCAGGTTTTAAATTAGCCATCTGAATTTTAGAGTGCGAATCGTTAAAGTCGTTGAACAAGAACACCAGCGAACTGCCGGAATTGAGCATGAGATAGGACGAAAAGAGTCCTTCGTCTTCCTGACTGTATTGTCTTTTAGGAACTACTTTATTCCATAAGTTATTGCCAGCCTGGTCGTACGCAAGTGCAATTATCTCGTCGTAATGATACTCTCGCACTGCACTCGAGCTAGTCATTGGGCTGTAGAACATTGAATAATACCCTACAGTTGGTAAGTAATTGGTTCTTGTAGTAACGAACTGCCTTTCAGCTATCACAACAAATCCGCCATCGTTCTTTACAATTACCTGGAGTACATTGAAATTATCGAACGCATGCCCGTCGCCAACATTTGAAAGTTGTGCTAACAATTCGTTACTGAAGGGAAGAAATTTAATGGTTTCAAATTGTTCAGTGGCACCATCAAAAATGGCGTAAATAACACCTTCATTTTTTCCATTCTTTTTAGAAGAATAAAAGCCACCGAAATATACTTTGTGGCGAATGTTATCAATTTTCAAATAACCGCTCGTACCAAATCGGTCACCAAAATCCATGGTATGCACCATAAGTTTACTATCTCCCTGCTTGAGCGACAGCAACCAATATTGATCGGCATAGTTCTGAACACCGAGCGTAGTGAATGCTGCTAAATAAACAGTACCTGAATTGTCGACATTTAAATCGGCAGCATAAACAACGTCATCGGTTTTGAATTCCACCTCGCTGCGGTTCATTACCTCAAGTTGTTCGTCAATCCATTTGCCAACTATCGCAAACGAGTGAGTTTTATTGGAAATAGTGTAAACGAAAATCCTCTTTTTATCTTCAGAAACTACTGTATAAAAGTAGGTTTTCATTGCACCGAAAATGCTGGTTTTAGCACTGCCCAGTTCTATTGGCTTTGATTTCAACCTACCTTCCGCATCGAGCATTGCGGCGTATTGCGTCACTTTATTCCCTTCTAACGACTGATACAAAACAATGATTTGATCGGTGTAAGTAATGAATTTAATCTGATACACTTTACCCGGAATAAAGTCGAGCAAAATGGTCGCTTCTTTATTCATGGAATCATTATAAATCTCCAGTATAGGGCCATCTGAATTGTTCCTATAGTCGATAAACTTTCCATTCACTAAACCAACCACAGCATAATCATCGGTTCTGAAATCAAACTTTTCATAAGGCGTATAAAGCACTTCCTGAGCGGAAGACCTGACTGAAAAAACGATTGCTAACGATAATAAGGCAGCAGCGAAATACCTGAACATAAAACAAAAATACTAAAGCGATTGATAGAATAGCGCAGTAGTAAGAATTTCAACATTTTTTTAAAAATACTTAGTTCTCGTAAGTCACCTGTATATTAGACTTATGCGGCGGTGGAGGTGTGGGTACCGGAGGGTTTAAGCCGATTGTAGGTTTCACGGTATCTTTTTTTACCGGAATGTTTGCGCCAACCTGAATAATATGAGGTTTCACAATTTCATCCTGCACTTTTGTCACCTTTGGCTTTTCAACTTCTGCAACTACTTTCACCGGAGGCGGAGCAGGTGCCAAAACCTTCTTAGGCTTGTAAGGGTGCGCTTTCTGATAAATATTGTACCCGGCAGCCATAGCATTCAATAGCAACAAGCCCTGCAACTCATAGCCCGCCTGATTGTAATGCACTAAATCGTGCGCAATGAGATTGAATTTTTTCAAAGATGGTATTCCTTGCATGCCACCACCAATGTTGTACATATCCCAAACTGCGTGTTTATGCTTAACAGCATAACTGTATAAGTACCTTGAAACATTGTCAACACCTTTGTTGGGTGACTTTTGCCTGAAATAGGAACCGCAGGGAGTTGTGATTAATACAGGCACATTTGGGGCAACTTTTGCGAGCTGCCTAAAAAAAGAATCCACCCCCCTAAGCATTGCCTCTTCGCTGATGTAAGGATTCTGGGCCTCATTGGTACCCATTGATACTACTACCAAATCTGCTTTTAACTCCTTTAGCTGATCCCAAAAAATGGGATCGGCGGCATATTGGTCGTATCGCGCACCATTAACACCAATGGTATGGTATATGACGCCGGCGGCATCTTTCTTTTCAAGCGACACCCCATAAAATTCATAATTTCCCTTACCCTGAGTTATTCGAGCAAGTTCAAAACCACTTACAAAACTATCGGTATTGACAGCAACGCAATTGGGTTTATTCTGCGATTTGGTGTTAAAAATAATAGGCGCATTCAACCCCGTATCTGACACTTTGTAGCACACACTATCGTTGCACAAAAAGAACACTAACCTATTGAATTTCTCCTGCTTACCTTCTTTATCTTTAAGATGAATATTTATTGATGCTTTGTCGCTTGGAGCCTCTAAAACATAGCCCATAATGCCGCATTTAGCCACCTTATCGCTGGAGGTAATTCTCCCGGTTTTCCAACTTTGATTTGAATGTGAAGTGAGGTCTTTCGGGCCGTTCGAATTGGCTACCTGATACGGGAAAATTACTCCCCTGCCGGCATCCCCAAAATATTCACGGAATCCATCCCTTAACACCGATGTCATCATGTCGGCCTGAAGATGTGAGTCGCCGATATGGACAATTGAAATCGATCCCTTTCCTGAGTTTTTTAATTGAGAGAGTTTGTAGTAGAACGAATCAAGAGCAGATTTCTCATTGATTACATTCTCGTTGTACCGAACAAAAGAATAATGCGGTGGCGGTGTTGTTACCCAAACAGTTGAATCAGTTTGAGCAAGGCTATGAAACGATACACCAAGTAAAAGCATGGAATTCAACAAATTCACAGGCAAACAGCAAATTTTTTTTACAGCTTTTAACCCTTCTGAAACCAGAAAAGCCAACCAATTTTCTTGCCTTTTATTAACTATTTGTTGCAAAACACCTCCTTAAAACACCCTGTTTGAGTCAATAATCGCCATCTTTATTAACAGCTTGGCAAATTTCAGTGAAATAAACCAATAATCCGCCAATGAACGTATTTGAATCCGTCAATTTTTTTTCTTAATTTGCTGCGTATTGCAGCATTTTTAACGTAATAAAAACAATCAAGTAACCGATTCAAAGTTATGGCTATAAGGAAGATACTTTTTCTTACTTTTTCCATAATTCTCTGGGCTATTATATCCAGAGGGCAGGTTACTAATCCCCCTAATATTGATTTTGAGTACGGCAATACAACTATCTGGCATTTTTACACCGGCACTTGTTGTCCTATTTCAACTCCAACAGAAACTTTAGCACTCCCGAGGCGTCATTCATTGACGGTTGGTGCAGATGTTGACCCGTATGGCTTGTTTCCGATAGTTGCACCTGGCGGCGG
Source organism: Chitinophagaceae bacterium (assembly GCA_947454235.1). Lineage (GTDB taxonomy): Bacteria > Bacteroidota > Bacteroidia > Chitinophagales > Chitinophagaceae > Flavipsychrobacter. The sequence goes on along the minus strand of CANGIY010000011.1, from coordinate 102,275 downwards.
TACTTATTCTCTTAAATTGGGAAGCGATACTTCAGACTATTGCGCTGAAAAAGCAAGGTATTATGTTCACGTGCCTTCCGGCACCACCAACTACAGTCTGATTTACAGGTACGCAATGGTATTGCAATCGGGTGGGCACCTTGCACCCGGGCAACCTCGATTTGAAGTAGGCGCTTTCGACTCACTTACAGGAAATTTATTGCCTTGTGCACAGTTTGAATACGTTGCCAATTCTGTAATTCCCGGTTTTTACACATCTTCGCTTTCAGGCTATTCTAATGTGATGTGTCGCAACTGGGCTACTGCAGCAATCGATCTTTCAGGGTATGCAGGTAGAACTGTCGCAATTGACTTTGCAGCAGGTTCATGCGGATATGGTGCTCACTTCGGTTATGGCTACATTGATATGTCTTGTGGTTTGTTTGCCATCAACACAATGGCTTGCGACTCAACTACAATTACCCTTCATGGTCCGTTTGGGTTCGAGCACTATACTTGGTTTGATTCTACCGATTTCACCACTGTACTTGACACCAATATGGACTCTCATTTGTCTATACCATCTACTACCAAGACATTCGCGGTGGTGTTGACACCTTATTCCGGTTTTGGATGCCCTGATACACTGTATACAAGAGTTGTACCATCGCGCCTTGTAGTTTCCGCACACAGCAACGATACTGCGATTTGCTTCACCCGTGGCGCTGAAGTACCTCTTTTTGTCGAAGCCCATGACATTATTTACCCGCTCACATATTCATGGAGTCCTTCTATGGGTCTTTCTTGTACAGGTTGTTCCGACCCGATAGCTTATCCCGGAGGTCCTACCACTTTTGCTTTCACAGTTACAGACCCAGCAGGCTGTCTGCATACTGACTCAATCAGGATTACAGAATACAATATGCCTTCCACTACCTGGATTGAAAGCGAACCTTGCCATGGCAATGCGGTTGGTCGTGCAGCAATTTTTCCGGGCATAAGAAGTATACCTCCTTTTAACTACTACTGGTTCACTACCCCACCCCAAACAAGAGATACTGCAACGGCTTTATTAGCCGGTACTTATTCAGTCGTATTCACTGATTCGCTAGGATGCCGTGGGTGGAACACCGTTACGATAACTGAACCTCCGCCGAACAGAATTTTCATTTCCGATTCTGTAAATCCTACCGCATGTCTTTCCCCTACAGGATCTTTTACAATTAGCGGATTTACCCCCGGCTCAACAGATACCATACATTACGAAGTTGGTTCCACTTATTATGAATTCCCTTACACTGCTGATGCATCCGGCAACATTACTATTTCAGGGCTTACTGCAGGTGTATATTCCAATATTTCAGTAGTAACCACAAACTGTGAATTCAATCGAATCAGGAGTGTTTCGTTGGAGAATCCACCATCGCCGCCTCCTCCTACAACAGCAGTTACATTCTATTGCCAATTTGATACGCCGGGCCCGGTTACGGCTGTTGGCTCAAACTTAAGGTGGTACAGTTATGGTGCAGGAGGCTCAACAACAGCACCTATTCCTAACACGAGCGTGCCATCCATTGACAGTTATTCTGTAACTCAAACAGTGTTGGGGTGCGAAAGTCTTCCCGCAACTGCGTGGGTAATAGTAAAACCACAGCCCGATACTCCTGCTGTACGCGATACCGCATATTGTCGTTTTGCACCATCAGTGCAACTTACTGCGATAGGGCGTGATTTGCGTTGGTACGTCAATGCAACCATCCCGATTGCGCTTTCAACAGCCCCGACTCCCTCAACCGATACAACAGGCACATACACATGGTACGTCACTCAATCGGTAGATGGTTGTGAAAGCATTCGTAAACCGATAAGAGTAACTGTGCTTGACCAGCCAGATTTCACCATCAGAGCTACACGCGATTACGTTTGCCAGTTCGATACACTTACACTTTGCTACTCTGGCGGGCAGCTCATCAATCCTATTTTTACATGGACTACTGCTTTAGGCGATACAGTACTGGCTGGCAGTGTTAGAGATAGTCAGTTGACCATTAGATTTGACACTGCTTATGGGCAGTACATAAAATTAAGGGTTGACGAATTCAATGGTATGTGCCATGCGTCTGACACCCTAAAGGTTAGAGTAGTTCAAAAGCCGGCAGCCACATGTTCAGCGAAACAGACTTTTTGCCCCGGCGATACAGTGGTACTTGCGTTGGCTTCATCTACGACTAATGTAGTTAATTACAACTGGAATTTTGATGGCGGAAGTATAGTTGGGTATTCTAACACAGTAAGCGGTCCATTCATGGTATCGTGGCAAACTCCTGGTTTATATACAGTATCAGTAACACCAAAGAGTATTGAAGGCTGTACCGGCGATTCTTACAGCGAGGTATTATACGTACTCGATAAACCCAATTCCCACTTTACAGTTACGTCGAATACCAATAATTTTTGCACGTTAGATAGTCTTCATTTTGTCGCTGATGATTCAGTGAGTTTTGGCAATAAATATTTGTGGAGCCCTGAGCGCGACTTTTACAATATGAATTTACCTTCAGCATGGGCTCGTGTTTCGCGTGCGGGGTATGTCTCATTGAAAGTAACATCGCCGCTGGGCTGCACCGCTACCGATTCGTTGTTGCTTACACCAGGAGAATGTTGCGGTATTTTCATCCCAAATGCATTTGTGCCGGCGTCAAATGATGCATTATTGCGCACTTTCAGACCTCTATTCGTAGATAATGCTGAAAAGCAATTAAGTATGTTCACTATTTTCAATCGTTGGGGTCAATTGGTATTTTCTGGCACCCGATCAACTGACGGCTGGGATGGCGTATTTAATGGCGAGCCACAAGATGCGGGTGTCTACTACTATTTATTGCAATACGATTGCAACGGTAAAACGATTGAGAAAAAAGGAGACGTTACACTCATAAGGTAATTGACCTTTATTTTGTGTGACTCTAGTCACTATCAACTTGCTACCATAGTTTTTTCAAATTTATAAATAGGCAAATCGTAACCAAAATCATGTTGATTTACGAGCAAAAAATAGAACTTTGTGCTCTAAAATATAAAAACGACAATGGCTAACAATCAAGTTTCAGTGGGTTCAAAATTCCCTCAGTTTTCAAAAAAATCAGTAGTATCAATTGAGAAGGGAAAAGAATTTGATACAATCAGCAACCAAACAATTGAAGGTAAATGGGCTGTAATTTTCTGGTGGCCGAAAGATTTCACTTTTGTATGCCCTACGGAAATTGCTGAATTCAACAAAAATTTTGGCAACTTCGCTGACCGTGACACCATTCTTTTGGGTGCTTCTACTGATAGTGAATTCGTTCACCTTGCATGGAGAAACAATCATAAAGATTTGACTGACCTTAAATTCCCAATGATTGCTGATACTTCAAAAAGCCTCGCTGAGGAATTGGGTATTTTGACGGAAGACGAAAAAGTAGCTTATAGAGCAACTTACATTGTTGACAACGAAGGAACTATCCGTTGGGTATGTATCAACGACCTTAGTGTAGGGCGCAATGTTGAAGAAGTTTTGCGTGTACTTGACGCTCTTCAAACTGACGAACTTTGCCCTTGTAACTGGCACAAAGGAGATGCGACTCTTTAATTAAATAGAATTTCAAAAATACTGGAGCTGCTGTTCGAAAGAATGGCAGCTTTTTTTATTTCATTTGAATTTGTTATGAATTGGCATTATATCGAAAAATAGTTGATAAAGTAAGCTTGAAGGTATATTTGCAAAGGGTTTGAAGAAAGTTTAGTGAAAGTCGTTTAGCTCAACTTTTTTTGATCATAGGGAGATCGATCCAAGAGTCGATTCATTAAACAATAACAATATAATAACCTGAGAACCTAATATTAGGGATTTGACACATAAGTTAACAAGATAATTTTGGGTCAAATAAAATCTCCAATGACCAAAACAATCGACTCTCAACAAACTTTTCCCGTCTCGCGACTCAGTAGGAAAATACCATTCTTGTTTTTAATTGCATTAATCTTTCATTTCAAACCTTCAAATGGACAAACATTTACTGTCTTGGCAGGTAATGGATCATCCAGCGCAACAGTAACTGACGGAACTGCTGCAACAAGCTCTCCTTTGAGTGGTCCTCAATTTTTGACTAATGATAAAAACGGAACAACATATTTTATTGACAAAAATTGCATCCGAAAAATAGATAGTTCCGGACGATTGTACACAGTCGCCGGGGGAGGTAATATCACCTCTTTACCAACCGATACGGTGAATGCAGTTGGTGCTACGCTCGGGACTCCGCAATCAATGGCAATAGACACTTCAGGAAATATTTACATTGCTGATTTAAATTTCAATGCTATCAGGAAAATAACAACGACCGGTAAAATATACACGATTTGCGGTACGGGTGCAGCTGGAAATGGGGCTGACACAGGGCTTGCCAGAAACGTTGTACTAAACAGCCCTTTCGGTGTAGCTTTAGATAAAAGAGGCAACGTTTACTTCACCGACAGAAACAATAATAAAGTCAGGATGATTGACTCTGCTGGTAGAATATATACTATTCGGATGTCAAGTGACAGCTTTAACCACCCTTCGGGGATTATCATTGATGAGCATTCCAACGTTTATGTCTCAGATTTTGACAATCGAAGGGTTTGTAAATTAGATTCCGGAACAACAAATTTTGCAGTTTATAAAAATTTCTCAAGCTTGTGGTCTGCATCGACTAGAGTAAATTATATCAACTTCGACAATAAAGGAAATCTCTACCTTTCATACCTCAATAAAAAAACAATTGGAGTTTATAAATCAAGTATAAACAGCCTTTTTGACAACTTACTTTTGGAAAATACTGCAACTAACTTAATTCCTTATGTAGATACAAATGGAACGGTGCAATACAAATACACAGACAGATTCTCTTATCAATTAAAATCGGCTGCACGTAGATTTGATACAATATCTGTTATTTCTCTTGACTCGTTTACAACGGCTGGTTACTATTATACTGGCTACCTAGGTAGAAGTACTCGAAAACACTGTATGACAGAAAACCAAACATTTACTGCAGTATATGCTACATACGATTCAGCAGTAAAATTTAAATGGAAAATAAACAGGCGCGATTTAGCTTCAGTTGGTGTCAATGATTCAGGTACAACTTTCGTTTATAACAACTTCCACAATTACGATACAGTTACTTGCGATATGATACTAAAATTCAACAATAGAATTTTGAAAAGCAGTAAGTACGTTGTTTGGTGTTCTAATGATTCAACCATTCCAACTATTAGTGGTGATATCTCGGTTGAAAGAGATACCATCTGCATAGGTGAATCAATGTCAAATAAATTAAACATCAATGATACAGGCGGCCACTGGAACTATGTTGACTTCTATTATTGGCACGATTATACCTACTCCTCTGACTTTAGTCGGAGATTAAGTACCGGATACAAGATAGGAACATCGACAAAAGATTCTACTCTACTTAAATGGGGGCTATACTCTGATAATAATTACTGGAGGGGTCGTGATTCAATTACCCATGGCACTATTATTTATTATAAAACAAATACTTGCGGAACAAACACTAAAACATATACAATTACCGAACTACCTCAGCCAACTGTAGTTGTTACAGGGCCTTCTGTAGTTTGTCCTGGTACACCTACAACAATCAATAAATCAGTTTCAAACGTCCTAGAGGGGTATTACCAAGGCAAATGGCTTTCATTAATTAACAACAATTATTTTAATTACGAATACGGTAGCACTTATGGCAGCTATACAACTATGCCTGTTTATAGCTCTATCGATATTAATAGTGGCGTATTAACCAGTGATACGAGAGACACAATTGTTGGTGCAACGTACTTAGTAAAATCGATTTATGGTTGTGTATTAAAAAGTCAGACTTCGCCAATAATGGTTGGAACAAAAGCCAACACGTGGGGTGGTAATCCATATATGGATGAATCTGCTCCTAATACAGTTTGCGTTGGCAATTCTATCCAATTACTGAATTTCAATGTACGCTCAGATTTATTTTCTTATGCTACAAACTATACAAGTGATGATGAAGCAACAAGAATTTTTGCCGGCAACTATTGGTTTTCGCCGCATTGGATCCCTTTTGAATATGACGGTCGTGCAGCAACAAGAGATACTTCAATGGGAATTGATAGGTGGTCAAGTAGTAATACAGCAGTTGCAACAGTAAGCAACTCTGGTCTGGTAAGAGGTGTATCAACAGGTACTACGCAAATTAAACATATCTATTCCAACAGTTGTGGCATTGATTCTACAGTAAGAACAATTACAGTGCAAACATTTTCTTTGCCAAGCACTGTGGCTCCAATTACCGGCCCGAATGCAGTTTGTGCAGGTTCAACTACTACATTTGCCGATACTTCAACTGGTGGTGTGTGGCAATATAACTACCCTCAAAACAGAGAACATCCATACCCATGGGCGCACAATTATGAAAACTTGCGCAATGCGGGTGGCGGAACGTTCAGAGTAGTAGATACACCTTATTATAACGGTTACGGGCATAGTTTCTACAATTACATTTTTTCTGACTCAGCAACCATCTTCTATACAAAATTCAATGCCTGTGGATTCAGAACCCGCTCAAAACTTGTAGAAATTGACTGGCACCTGGCTAACGCAACTTTCGGTTATGACCGAGGCAATGTTGTTACATCAGCTTCAAGTTTATGCCCAGGAGCAGCGTTAACCTGTTCAATTGACTATAGCTATTATGACATTTGGGGAAGTCTAGGAGGAAGAACAGTAATAAATCATACCTCAACTGAAGCCTATTTGAGTGGCGCTGGAATACTTTCAAGATATTCTGCGTCTCGCACGACATCGAGTGACGTTTTGTCTCTTACTCTAACTACTCCGGGTTGTGGTACAGACCACTCTTCGCATTACACTTCCATAACGTTTCCTGGTGCGCCAGACGCTGGAACCATTAGCGGTTCATCTTATATATGTGGCAACGGATCAACTAGTACTTACACAAGTAGTAGACCAAATGGAGAGTGGTCTAACTCTAATGCAGACGGGCTATTAAATACGCATGGATCATCAACTGACTTAGTGGAGAACAAGAGTGGAACTGATATATTAAATTATAAAGTTACTGAAAATGCATGCGGGTTGACTGCATCAACCTACATGAATATATACATTGAAAGAAATCTAAATGGTAGATCACTTTCACCGGGAGGTGTTTCTTTGAATCCCGGAGGCACTCAAACATTCACTGACCCAACAGGATTTACCGGAGGTAGCTGGAGTGTTGGAAGTACCACTATTGCGAGCAACAGTGGTGGCTTAGTCACTGCAATTTCTCCAGGTACTACTCAAATATTACACTCTGGCTCAAATAGTTGCGGTAGCTTTAGTGTTGTAGGTAATGTACGTGTACAATGCCCTTCTCTATATGCAACCGCTCCACGTTCAGCTAGTTCGTATATTTCATTAGGAGCAACGCAAACTATTTCAGTTTCAGGTACTACTGGTGGAGATTGGTATGACCCGTACGGTAAAGTAACATTTTCAGGAACCAGCGGCGATGGACTTTCTACAACCATGACGGGTGTGGCTACGGGAACAACAAGAGTTTACTACATTGTTTCAGATGTTTGTGGCAATACGTATTTTCGTTACAAGACAATAAATGTAACAGCCACAAGAGGGGTTGAAACTATTCCTTCTGAATCTGATGCTCAAGCTTCAGTTTATCCGAACCCAACGACGGGCAATTTAAATTTATTGTATTCAAACTTTGAGTTAGGGATGCTTAAATACAAAATTGTTGATGTTACAGGCAGGGTGTTAATTGAAAATCAAATTGAAGTAACTGAAAACGAAGGTTCAAGTTTGATAGACTGTAACAAATTAAACACCGGTTTGTACATGCTTGTTTTACAGTCTGGTTCTGAGATTCGTCAAATAAAGTTTGAAGTAGCAAAATAGTTTGACACTAATTCAATCAAATAAAAATGCCTTGGACAAAGTTTGATCCAAGGCATTTTTATTAATATCCACACCGTTTACGCTTCTTAAATGAACGACCAACCGTAATAGAAACTGTCTTTAATTTGAAGTAGGAATCAGAATAGGTTTGCATTAATAGGTTTTGCATGCCCGATGAATAGGTGCATTTCAATGAATACCCCGAACGACTTTCGTACCCGGCATAGGCTGTAACCCCATAATTAATCGCTTTTAAATCGTCGCCGGCATTACCGCCTACTTTTAAATCAATTTCAGTTGTTCCTGCTGAACCTTCAATCTCTTTTGTCAGATGCGCATTTAAATTGTAAGAAATGAACATACCAGCGCCTGCCAAAAAATGTGGTTTACAAGGCAAGCCTGTTTTAACCATAAAATAGACCGGAACAAAAATAGAGTTTACCTGTAGGTCATACGATTTGCTTGTACCGGCACTCGCATTTCTATTTTCGTAAAAATTATTTTGCTGGTAAAATGCTCCTAGTTGCCAATAAAACGGACTAATAATATACGAATTATAAGTAAATCCGCCAGTTAACCCATATTGGGTTTTGATGGTGCCGTCATTGTTTCCGTTGTTAATGATGTTGTAACCATTAATGAAATACATAGGCATATGTACACCCACCTCGGGTACAATAGTTGCCTGAACCCGAAAGCCTGAGTAAAGGCTAAGGCAAGTAATAGCTAATTTGAGAACAGATTTTCGAGTGGCTATATTCATGCAAGTGTATTTTCTGCTGCCTTTAAAACAATTTCTACATTCCTTTTAAAATCAAGATCAGGGAGTGCAACAACTTGAACATCCCTCGGAATGGGAGTTCGCAAATTCACTCCTTTGCCGTACTGTTTGTCGTAATATTTAAGCAATAAAGCAAATGCATCCTTGATGTTTCCCTGCGTTAAAAACTCAATGACTGAGTTTAAAACTGAACCTCCCAGGCGCTTTTTTATCCTAAGAGATGATTCAATTAAACTATCGACAGGTATCTGGCCGTATTCCTTACAAATGTAATTGAGGCGCTCATCGAAAGGGATGTCTAAAAACCAAAGCGGCGACTCCCTCATTTGCTGCCATATTGTCCAGGGCACATTTACTGCTCCTATTTTAGGGCTTTCATCTTCAATCCAAATTGGACTTTGAGATGTTGATTGAATTTTGAACAACTCTAGTGCAAGCTTATTTTCAAACAACTCAGAGGATGGCTGCACCTTGCCAAAACCACCATAAACCGACCCTTTGTGTTGTGCAAGATCTTCTAAATCAATTACAGGGTGCCCTTTTCCCTTGATTTGTTCAAGAATTACGGTTTTTCCCGAACCAGTATATCCCCCGACTACTCTAAATTTATATGCTTGTTTAAAAGTATCTAATACCCAATTTCGAAAAGCTTTATAACCTCCGACTAAAGTTGCAATTTTAAAACCATAAATATCTAACAACCACGCCACTGCACCACTTCTCATGCCACCTCTCCAGCAATGAATGAAAATTTCTTCTTCAGCAGTTGGATTCGTAGCTTTAATTTGTTCAACTGCTTCGACCATTTTTCTCATTTTGGGTCCGAAAAAATCCAGACCTTCCTTGATTGCATCTTGCCTGCCGACTTGCTTGTAAGTTGTACCAACGAGTTTGCGCTCTTCATCATCAAATAAAGGAATATTATGGGCACCGGGAATATGGGCGTGCCTAAACTCACCCGGACTACGAACATCAATGATAATCCGATTGTTTAGTAGTCCCACAAATTCTTCAACCTTTATTCTCCTTGCCAACTTAAAATGAGTTTAAAATGATTTCAGCATATAAAGTTAATACAAATCGTTGCCCATTATTGTAATCAATTTAAAATGGGGAGCTTTAAAACTTAAAAAACTCCAACAACTACATTTGTAACTGACTTTATACCTAATCAATTATTTTTATAGAAGTAACCGGATGCACTTCCCAACATGAAGCCCGCCAATCTCTGTCGTTATCGGGGTTATCGGCAACTGCCTGGCTGGTGTGTTCATCATCAAAAAACAACCAACCTTCTACTTCTACCCTGTGCCCACGTAAAGTGTGTTTGAGTTCCTCTGTTGACCAGTCAACACCTTTTGCTCCCATCAATGCTCTCATTCTGGGCGTCACTTCAACAATCAATCGGTATCGTGGCTCAGTATGTTCAGCATCTGGGGTAAGCTCTATATGTGTATCGCGGTATGCGAGATCCTTAGTTTTACAATTACACGACTCTACCCCACCCACTTTCACATCGTACACATACCCGGTTACTCTCACCGCTTTTTCAATAGGGAAATCAGAGGAACCCTTACCGGCTAATAAAGCATCCATTGTTACACCCGAAACAAAGTCCTCTGGCTTCGGAAAATGATACCGGTTTTTATACTCGTTAAGTACATATTCTTTTTTACCGGGCTTGGAGCTTCCGTGCATGCCACACTCCACACCATTAATTGAAATAACATCACTGTCTCCAGCAGCCTGCTTTTGTTTACAAGAAGTAAATTGAAGTAGAATCACTCCGACACACAACAAATTTCGAAGCTGGGGGCGATTAAAAAATAGAACGGTCATCTCACCAAATATAGTTGAAATTGGCGGATGAAAAAGAACCTAATTAAAATTGAGAGTTTGTTCGGTACTAATTAAAGTAAGGCATTCTGCGCGCTGAACTTCCGTAAGTAGCACCTGAGGTGTAGCCGTTTATTGTACCAGCCTCATGAGAGTTTAACTGATGGTCGTAATTACCGTTGTAACGCACGCCAAGCAAAACAGTGATGTAAAACACTATTGCGACAATAACAGCAGGTATAAATACGTACCTGAAAAACTTCATGACTAAATGATTTGAATGAAGCAAAGATATAGTTCAACATGTTAAAAATAATATTAATTTTTGTTATTCTGATGTTAACACAAGGTCCCTCATCAGCCGAAAGCTTTACCAGCATTGAATTTCAGTGAAAATTACTATACATAAACCAACTATTTTCCAATTAAAATTTCAATTTTTCGGGAGTGGTGTTATTGGTGTACTTTTGATGCACAGAAATTGCTTCTACATGAAAAAACACATAATTCTTGGCGCGTTTATTTTTGCCAATTGTGGCTTATATGCGCAACAAATAAAACCTGCACCTTCTGAAAAAATTTACCATGAGATAGCTAAGTTGAAACACCTGACGAATGTACTTTACTTCGCTGCACACCCCGATGATGAGAATACCCGCCTACTGGCATGGCTGGTAAATGAAAAAAACATTAATACTGCCTACATGTCGCTCACTCGTGGCGATGGTGGACAAAATATTCTTGGATCTGAGCAGGGCGATGCACTGGGGCTAATTAGAACGCATGAGTTGATAGAAGCCCGCAAACTAGATGGCGCAGGACAGTTCTTTTCACGTGCTGTAGATTTTGGGTTTTCTAAAAGCTACTCTGAAACATTTACCCATTGGAACCAATATATACTGGACTACGATGCAGTTTGGGTGATCAGAAAATTCAGACCGGATGTAATTATATGTCGGTTCCCACCTAATACACTCGCGGGGCACGGGCAACACGCAGCATCGGCAATTATTGCTGCTGATGCCTTTAAAAAAGCAGGCGACAAACTCCAGTACACCGAACAACTTCAGTTTTGTAACCCATGGAAGCCTAAAAGAATTTTATGGAATACATATAAATTTGGCGACAAGAATACCACAGCGGAAAATCAGTTTAAGCTGAAAGTGGGTCAATACCAACCGGGTATCGGAATGGGTGCGGGAGAATTGGCAGGTATCAGTAGGAGTATTCATCGCAGTCAGGGTGCGGGTACGCCAAGTGTACCGGGTGTACAGACCGAGTATTTTTCATTGGTTGATGGCGATTCGCTTTCAACATCGTTGTTTGACGGCATTGATATTAGCTGGAACCGAGTGAATCGACAGGACATTGGTGATGATATAAAAATAGCTTTGAAAGCATTCGATTTTAGGCATCCCGATGCATCAATACCTGCTCTTTTAGAAATAAGAAAAAAGATTTTAACGGTTAAAGATGATTTTTGGCGGACGCAGAAATTGGGAGAAATTGACCAGATTATTATTGAATGTGCTGGTATTTTGGCAGAAGTAACAACAAAACAACCACAAACTGTTGCAGGCACCACTCTGCCTTTCAATTTAAAAGTCATTGCACGTTCGGGTACGCCGGTTCAATTGGTTAAAGTGACCGGAGCGGGATTTGACTCGACTCTTAATTTGGCTTTGAGTACAGATTCGCTTATTTCAATTGACCATTTATTGAACATCCCTGCAAATACACCCATAACTGAGCCTTATTGGTTATCAATGCCACGTTCAACCGGAGATTTATTTTCAATGCCCAATGACACATTAATCGGGTATCCCGAAGCACCAAATCACCTTACCGTTACAATGCAGTTTTCTATAGGTGGCGTTGCTTTCCCTATTCAGGTTCCGCTTTCCTTTAAAAAACTAGACCCACTAAAGGGCGATTTGATAGAACAACTTAGAATTGTACCCCATGCTAATGTTTCATTTAATGCTGGATTGTTGATAACAAAACCTGATGGAAGTGTAGATGCTGAATTAACAGTACATGCTTACACAAAAATAACCAATGGTTCACTCAATGTTTGGAGCAAAACAGATGTATTAAAGGTGAACAGTCTCAATTTGAATTTAGGAGCAGATACATCAATTACGGTGCATTTGAACAAAGAAATGTCGGACAAACAAGGCACAGGGGATTTTTACCTGAATGCTGAAGTAACAAATGGCGACCAGAAATGTTCAAAGACAATGCATTTAATTCAGTACTCGCATCTACCTACATTGCAATATTTTACTCCGGCTTTCGCTAAAGTGCTACGTGCGAACTGGAAATGCAGTGTATCAAAAATAGGATTTGTTGAAGGCGCAGGCGACTACATGCCTACGCTCCTCAGAAACGCGGGCTTAAAAGTTGATATGCTCACCGATGCTGATTTCTCAAATGCCGATAATCTCAAGAAGTATGATGTGATTATTACCGGTATCAGGGCAATAAACGTCGATAAAAAAATGAGTTTCAAGATGCCGTCACTTCTGAAATATGCTGAAAATGGTGGAACTTTATTGATGCAATACAACACGCTTCAAGATATGGCTACGACTAACTTAGGGCCGTATCCGTTTTCGTTATCAGACAAACGAGTAACTGAAGAAAATGCCTCAATAGAATTATTGGATTCAAAACACAAAATATTTAATACACCGAACAAAATCACAGAAAGCGATTTCAATGATTGGGTACAGGAGCGTGGCTTATACTTCGCGTCGAAATGGGACGAGAAATATACACCGTTATTTTCAATGAACGACAAAAACGAAGAAGCACTTAAAGGTTGTACCCTTTATACCAAGTACGGCAAAGGGCATTATATCTATACTTCACTTTCATTTTTCCGTCAATCGCCGGCAGGCAATAAAGGCGCCATCAGGTTGCTTATGAATATGTTGAGTGTTGGAAAGGATGCGCCAACGAAAAAGAAATAACAAGCAACTAAATTTAAAAAACAAAACGCGCGCTGAATTATGAACCAGCGCGCGTTTTCTATTAGGTACTATTTTTATATATTATTCAGCTGAGAGTCCAAGTATATTTGGATGAGTTGTATCGATTGTAAATGAAGAAGAACTAAGATCGAACTTAATCAGGTAATTGGTACTCATAACTGTTGAAAGCACATATTTATTACTGCATTCGTCAATACACGCTGAGTGGAAATCGGGGTTAAAAATAGTTCCAGTTGTATCAAAAGTTGTCAATTCAGTACTGGAGCCTGAAGCAGGGTCGGTTTTAATGATTTTGTAAGCCAGTGGAGCCCATGTTTCTTTTAAACTGTACAGTTTATTGTCAGCGGTATTGTAACAAAGCGAATAGTGCCATTTATAACTTGTCGATGAAAACGTAGCAACAATAGAACCAGAACCTGACGAACGCGTGAATTTCTCGATATAACAATTGGCAGTATCGCCAGTTATAGTATATAAATCACCGGTAGCTCTATCTACAGTAAGGGAATTTGAAAACTCATAACCCCCGGAACGAACTAAATGCGAAGGAGTAAAAACTGTTGAAAGTGAATAAGTACTTCCCGAAATTGACACTTGTTTAATAGACCCAGATTCTAGAGTATAGAGTTGATGCGTAAAACGGTCGTAAACCAACTGTCTGCCATAGTAACTCGATGAACCTGTATATGTTGTGATTGTGCCAGTTCGGTCAACTTTGCATAGGTCAGTTGACGAAGAACTACCCGAACTTCCCCCTCTGAATAAATAGTAACAACTGTCAGAGGAATTATATGCGCCATTCACAAATGTAAAATCGCCAGTTATGGGCGAAGAGATTCCAGTAAACATAGACAAACCAGTATTCAAACTACCAACTGTGCCTGTCATTGTTGAAATTGATGGACGTTGAAGCAGATATGCGTGCACAGATGTTGTACAACTTGTAGTTTTTTGACTTTCCTTTTTACAAGAAACTCCCAACAAAGTTGCAGCACCAAAAAGCGGAATCAATTTGAAAAATCTGTTTGACATAGGATGAAAGGTTTGTTTAGAATAAAGACATCAATATCCTTAAAAACGTTGGATAAAAATAAAAGGAAGAAAAAATTGAAAACCAAGACAAAAGTCGTAACTTTGGGGACAAAAGTCTAGAGAAATGAAAACGACACTGGCGCCCATCCAAGAAATTGAAAATGCACTAAGGCAAGAAGTCTATGAAACACTTGCACATTCATCTAACAAAAACCCTTCAATAGCACAAGAGCCTGAAGTAGCCTACGGAAATGTACTCAATAATAAACTCATGATGATACAACTCATAAAAGCCGGGGTATCGTACAAGCTATTTAAACTCATTCAAAAAATATCACCCTTCACAGAAGAAAACTGGGCAGAAATACTTGATTTATCAACAAAGTCATTGCAACGCTACAAACAAAGCGCAAAAGCATTCAAATCTCTACAGTCTGAAAAAATATTAGAAATTGCCGAGGTAACTACCTATGGCATTGACGTATTTGGTTCCACCGAAAAATTTAAGCTTTGGCTTGAGACACCCAGTTTCGCGCTCAGTAATCTTAAGCCAATAGATTTAATCAAAGATTCATACGGCAAAGAAATAGTTCTTGGGGAGTTAACACGCATTAACTACGGGATACTTGCCTAATGGAAACATTTCGTTTATCGAGGGAAGCATTTGCACGGAATCTTTCAGGAAAGGGAGCTGCACTCAAAGGTGCCAGGTGGAATTCGCAAGGGATGGAAATAATTTATACCGCGTCAAACAGATCATTGGCAATGGCAGAAGTCGCAGTACACTTTACCCTTGCTACCCTTCCGCCCGACTACATGATGACTACCATTTACATACCAGACGATATTTCCCTACAAAAAGTTGATTTTACATCACTGCCATTAAACTGGAACATTTTTCCGCACTCCAATTCAACACAATTGATTGGAGACAAGTTTATAAACGAAAACAATCATTGCATTTTGCAAACACCTTCAGCAGTAACCAAAGGCGATTACAACATCTTGATAAATCCCTATCACCGAGATTTCTCGAGAATCAAAATCATAGAAATCGAACCCTTTCCGTTTGATAGGAGGATTTTCAAATTATAGCCTACTTTTTATACTCTTGTATTTACCTCAGTAAAAAAGTAAAATCAAGCTCTATTCAGCTTTGTATTCTTTGATTTCATTGTACAACGTATCACGTTCAACCGGGCGACGACCAACCGATAGAATAATATCACAAAGCTGCTCAGTTGATAATGAAGGATTTTGCTCTTCTGATCCAGCCATTGAGTAAATTTTTGTAGTATCATCAATTGTACCATCAAGGTCATTTACACCATAAGACAACGACAGTTGTGCAGCCTCACGACCCAACATTGGCCAATATGCTTTCAAGTTCCTGAAATTATCCATAAATATGCGTGCAATTGCATATAAACGCATGTCTTCAACAATCGAAACTTCCTTAACATACGACATATCATTGTCTTTATTCCTGAATTTCAATGGAATGAAACAATTGAAACCACCGGTTTCGTCCTGCAAATCGCGTAAGCGCGTCATATGGTCAATACGATGCGCGTAAGTTTCTATATGACCATAAAGCATGGTAGCATTGCTGTGCATTCCCAACTTGTGTGCTGTACGATGAATATCAAGCCAGCCGTCGCCATCCACTTTATCAGGACATATTTCAGCCCTAACATCAGGGTGAAATATTTCAGCACCGCCACCAGGCAATGATTGTAAGCCAGCGTCACGCATTTTCGTCATACCCTCCTCGGTTGTCAATTTTGCCTTGCGGAACATATAGTCTAGCTCAACCGCGGTGAAACCTTTTAAGTGCAAATCAGGACGATGAGCTTTTATTTTAGATAAGAGCTCACAGAAAAATTCAAGGTTCATTTTAGGGTGAACACCACCTACAATATGAACTTCGGTAACAGGTTGACCGTCGTACTTTTTAACCATATCAAGCATTTGTTCCATGCTCAATTCCCAACCATCGTCGCGGTGTTTGTAAAGCCTTGAATAGCTACAAAAGTTGCACGTAAACACACAAACATTAGTAGGCTCAATATGAAAGTTACGATTGAAATAAACCTTACCGTCGTGCAGTCTTCTTGAAATGAAATCGGCTAAAGATGCAACAAATGAAAGCTCGCCTTTTTCAAATAAAAGCAGACCCTCTTCAGGAGTAATACGCTCCCCGTTTTTAACTTTCTCAGCTATTGCTAAGAGGTCTTTGCTAAGTGTTTTAGTAAATACAGCGCTTGTTTCAAGAGTATGTGCAGCCATCTTCAGTAATTTCGTTATTGAAGGCGCAAAGGTACGTTGTAGTAACGAAACAGACTGATGATTTCAATTATTTTGAATTATGCCGTTATTGTTTAAAATTGAAATTGCGTATTGAAGCACTGAAACACTACCTTTACTAAAAAATTACAATATTGTATTTCGAAGATTTTGGATTTCACCCCGACCTTATGGAAGGTATTAGTTCAATGGGGTATGTCAAAGCAACACCAATCCAAGAACAAGTATTTGGCCCCGTTACAGAAGGCAAAGACATCATTGCAGCCGCGCAAACCGGCACCGGAAAAACAGCCGCATTTCTTCTTCCGTTGTTACAAAAACTGATGACAACGCCGCATGACAATCACTCAGTGAATGCCATGATTATAGTGCCGACAAGGGAGTTAGCCATACAAATTTCGCAAATTTTAGAAGGAATTACCTACTTTACTGATATTAGTTTTATAGCTATTTACGGAGGAAACAATGGTACCCTTTTCGCGAATGAACGTAAAGCACTTTCACAAGGTGCAGATATAATTGTTTGCACTCCGGGCCGAATGATTGCACACCTTAATATGGGGTATGTTAAGTTCTCAGGATTGAAATACCTGGTACTCGACGAAGCTGACAGAATGCTTGATATGGGCTTTTTGGAAGACATTATGAGGATTGTTGCTACACTTCCAGCTCAAAGGCAAAACTTACTTTTTTCTGCAACTATGCCGCCATTAATCAGGAAACTGGCACATACATTACTAAAAAATCCAATAGAAGTAAATATTGCCGTATCAAAACCACCTGAAACTATTAAGCAGCAAAAATACCTCGTTCACGACGCGCAAAAACCTGGTCTTATTCAGCATATTCTTAAAAATAATGCTTCGGGATACATTCTTATTTTTTGCAGCAGTAAACAGAGCGTTAAGAATCTTTACGCGTTGTTAGCCAGACATAAATATAAAGTGGGTCAGATTCAAAGTGATCTTGAACAAAGTGCGCGGGAGCAGATTTTGCTTGACTACAAAAATAAAAAAATCAATATTTTAATAGCTACTGACATTTTAAGCAGAGGAATAGATATTGAAGACATTGAACTGGTAATCAACTACGATGTGCCTAATGAAGGTGAAGACTATATTCATAGGATTGGACGGACAGCACGTGCTGCCAGCACAGGTACGGCAATTACTTTAGTGTGCGACAAAGAACAGTGGAAATTCCAGAAAATTGAGAAGCTACTCGGTCGGGAAGTCGAATGCGGCCTAGTCCCCGAAGAACTGGGGCCAGCACCTCAACCAAGGATTAACAATAACGAAGGAGCTAATAAAAAGAAAAAATTCAAACCCAAGAGGAAACCTAACAAGCCCTCCCCAGGTGCTTAAAGTTTTTAGTGATCAATGCCACATCAATCATGGGGTTATAATGCTGTGCATACGTAAACGCAGACTGTCTTTTGACGTTATCACCCGGTTCGTATCCGTTTACCAAATTATAGGTGGTTATTATGCCTTTTTTAATTTTAGGGAGGGATGAAGCACTTTTTGGATCGGGGTATCCCACCCAGGTTTTGACACCAAACAATACTGAAAAACAGTTTGAGATGAACTGAACAGGGCTTGAAATAAACCACATAACCATTGGGCTGGCAATTAGAAATAATAAGGATGCAACTACATCAACCATTCTCTTGTTGCGGGAACTGGCAAAATCTGATAGATTGTAGCTCTTATCGAGCATGTACAAATCACCTGAAGTTGAGCTGGAATTGCTACCCACAAAACTTTGACTACCACTAATATGAATCTTATATTCATATTCACCACCACAAGCCTGCATTGCTGTAAATACATCTTTGTAGCTTAGGTTTTCAGTGCAGAAAATTACTTCATTGACACCCGATGCGTAGAGCATATTTTTCATATCTGACAAACCAGAGAGTGCTGACGTATCACCAGCAACCGGGTGCACACGACCTGCGATTTCGGGTGCATAGTGCACCTTTTGCAACACATTAGCGGTTTGGTCAAAATCCGATGGCTCCGCTACTATAACAGCCTTCTTTGGAAGTTTATCGTAAGGAATGTAGTTAATGAGCCCTAACCTGAACAATATTTCATACAAGGCAATTAATGCGACCGTTCCTGAAAATCCAGTAAATATGATAATTGCTCTCGAGTTACGGTATTCCGGCGACAGCAAGCCGTAATATGCAAGAATTACCAATGTACCAAGCACCATACCTCTAACTACTTTCAAAGCCCTGTAAGGATTATCATAAACACCGCTAAAGAACATAGAAGCCACCCAGAGTACCAGGTAAACCGGGAATGTGGCATAAATAGCCGGTAACGGAATGATTGACATGCCCTTGATGTGATTGACCCAAAACTCCTTCATTCCCCAAAGAGTGAGGCCGAGAATCAACAAATCAACCATTGGCATATGCAGAATCTTCATTGCCCGCTTCAGAGTGCCAAGTACGGCCCTGAGCATGATACCTATGTTGATGAAGAAAATAAAAATACGCGCATCGGTTTTACCGTAGTGCTTTTTCACAAAAGTTACAAGCGCTTCATTGAATATTTTCACATAACTCAATGTCATTTTTCGTGTGCTTTCTCCCTTGTAATGTATTAAATCAACCTCTGGGTAATAGATGTTTTTGAAGCCTGCTTTCATGATTCGGTACGACAAATCAACATCTTCGCAGTACATAAAATACTCCTCATCAAAAGGGCCGCCTGCCTTTTCCATGGCTGAAGCCCGCATAAGCATACAGCACCCTGAAAGCACTTCAACTGCTGCAGTCTCACGCTCCCCTACGTGCACGGCATAGTACGCATTGAAGTAAGTAGATTTTGGAAATAATTTATTGATTCCTATTGTCTTAAATAATGCTACCGAAAGTTTTGGGAAAGACTTTTTACCATCAGGCGCAAATAGTCCTTTGCCATCAATTAGTCGTGGACCTAAAGACCCCGCCTCGGGGTGAACATCCATGTAAGCCAGCGTTTTCTCAAAGAAATCTTCTGGCATTACGGTGTCAGGATTCAGAAAGAGGATATACTCCCCTTTTGCGATTGCAACGGCCTGATTATTGGCTTTGGAAAACCCTTTATTGTCGCTATTGGGTATGAGTATTACTTCAGGGTATTTTGACCGAATGAACTCTATACTCCCATCAACTGAATTGTTATCTACGACAATTACTTCAACTTCAAATTTGTGTGCAGCCCTGAAAACAGAATGCAAACATACCTCCAGAAAATACTTGACATTATAGTTAACAATAATAACACTGACTTTCATCCTGCTGGGGTATGCGTATGTTTTTGCTTGCGAAGATAACTTGTTTCCATTCCTCAACGAAATGAAACGATAAAAATTGCCTTAACTGAACAACTTACCTATTAAAACAGGCAAGTCTTCGTCGGGACATACATTGTTTAAAACAGCGATTGATTTGTTCAGAACTGGATGAATTACATTTGGTGCTAATTCAGCAAGTGGCATGATTACAAACTTGCGTACCTGCATGTAAGGGTGCGGTATAGTCAAAATATCTTCTTTAAGCACCACCTCATCATAAAGCAGAATATCAATATCTAATGTTCTGGGTCCCCATTTTATTTCGCGTTGACGCCCCAATTGTCTTTCTATTTGAATGATTGCATCTAAAAATTGATAGGCTTCTAATTCGGTATCAAGTCCTAAGCATATATTCAAAAAATCCGGTTGTTCTTTGAGTCCCCATGCCTTGGTTTCGTAAACACCAGATGAAGTTACATTTTCACATCCAATTCCAAGCAATAGCTTAACTCCGTTCTGTATATATGCCAATCTATCGCCCTGATTGCTGCCTAACGAACAAAACACTCTGTGCATCATGGTTGCAAAGGTAATATATAAGGTGTCCTTACGGCGACCACTGAAACACGTTCAACCACAAACAACTTTTTATTTCTACTTTCAGGCTGTATATTTACTCAAAAATTTTAGCCCATGTTTGCCAAAAAACTGCTTCTTTTCGTTTTCAGCGTAGTAATGCTTTCAAGTTGTTCGCGTTTCACGCAGGTAGTTTATGTATCGCCTAAGGAAGATAACATACAAAGCGTGAATCATTTTTACCAATATGAAAATGAAGACGTTAAAATTGTTTATTGGTTTTGGGCTGAACATGGTGTAATGTCTTTTCTTTTCTGGAACAAGACAGATAAACCTCTTTATATCGATTGGAAAAAATCGGCATTGATTAACAATGGCAAAAGGTTGAGTTATTATACCAATCGTGATGTGAACAACTACAAATCGTTTGGAACAACTTATGGTCTCGATTGGTTAGATGTGTTCAATGACTACTACACCAAATCAGGCTCTACCGACATGAAGCTGAGCAAAGAAACTTTGGTACGTGGCGAGCGCGTTTCTTTCATTCCTCCAAAATCCTACATCACTCAGGCATTCTATAACCTGACTGCTAATATCTATTTCGACATCAATGACAGGAATACCCAGGAAGAATCAGTGAATTTCTGCAAAGTGTACGTAAGTACAAGTAATCAGGAAATTAATTTCAGAAACTACATCACTTACGCATTCAACGAAAAAGGTGAAAATGAGCAACATGTTGACAATGAATTCAGATTGAACAAAGTTGTTACCATGCAAAACGACTACTTCAACTTTAAAGATAAAAACGGTTTCTGGGCTAACGATTGGGAACGCCCTACTCGCTTTTATATCCACAACCTTCGTTGGGACGAAATCTATAAATAGACTTCGTTACCAAACAAATGTTGCTACTGAGTTTGGTTGAATGTTCTCTTGTGTTACGTTTCCTGCAAACTGGATTTTGATGGTTTGATTGTTACCCCCATCGTTTTCAACGATGAGTACCATTTTGCCTTCCGGAGTCTTAAATGCAACTGTATTAATATCGCCTGAATTGGACGACCAACAACGTTTTGAACCCACAGGTACAAACTTTGATGCATGTGCAATAACGTAGTAAGGAACATTGCGTGTTATTTTAGCACCTTCGATAGTTAAAGCACCCTTACAAACACTACAACCTCCGTCGTTGGTGTGTGGTCCCCATTTACTATCACTAGCCAAATTCCATTCAATGACGTTTCGGCTAAAATTACGCATAGCACCTATAATCAAATTTTTAGTGTGCCACTTCAAATCACCCGTAAAGTCGCCCTTTGCATCGGTGTATTGTTCGGTGAAATAAACGTTTTTGTCGGGTGCAAAAGAGTGCAAATCGCTCAGAGCTGAGATTTGACCGGCATAAAGATGAAAAGCTGTTCCGGCAACATACTTGCGCGCTTCGGGGTCGCTTAATAAGGTTTTAGGATATTCTACATTGTCACAATTGTGATCGTAAATAATAATTTTGGTAGTAATGTTCTGCTGAGCAAAGGTAGGACCGACATAGCTTTTTATCAGTTTCGCCTGCTCTTCAGCAGTCATTTTCATGCTCGGATTGTTGGTAGTGCACAACGGCTCATTTTGCAACGTAATTGCATCAATTTTTATACCGTTTGTTGCCATAGCCTGAATATACTTAAGGAGGTAACCGGTATAGTTTGGGTAGTATGCAGGGGCCAATGAGCCTCCTTTGAGTGAGTAATTATCCTTCATCCAGGCGGGGGCAGACCAAGGACTGGCAAGAATTTTCAAGCGCGGATTGATTTTCAGAATTTCTTTCACAAGCGGCACAATCAACTTCTGATCAGGACCTAGACTGAATTTCGAAAGTGCTTTATCAGTTTCTCCCGAAGGCATGTCATCGTAAGTGTAAACAGATGGACTCAAATCAGAAGCTCCGATCGTAAGCCGAATATAGGACACTCCAATATCATCAGCTCCATTGCCAAAAAGCTCCTTCAATAACTTAGTTCGCTGTTCATCGGGTAATTGATTGATAACGAAAGCAGATGACCCTGTAAGACAAAACCCAAACCCGTCGACAAACTGATAGTTCTTTGAGGAATCAACCACAATTGTTGCTCCCCCGTCGGTATTTCTAGGCTTGAACTCGAGTTGTAGTTTTTCATGGTGCAAAAACTGCTTTTGAGCAACGTTGGTTACCCATTTTCCTGTATTGTTTCCTTGTGCAGATGCGTTGGAACACAACAATGTCTTTCCAATTAAAAACGCAACAAAAAGACCTTTTTTCATGGGAAAATAAATTTGTGCTAAAGTACCATGGCGGAGTCAATAAAAACTTCATTTCAACGTTATGAATCAATAATTCAGTTGAATCCGTTAATTTCACCGCATCAAAACGAATACATGAAGATAAAAATACTTTTGGTCTTCTTATTGCTTTCTTCAATCGGTCAATCTTTCGCTCAAGATGCGTTGTTTGGTACTGATTCAACCCGAAAACCGAAGTACGGCTTTATACTAAACGGCAATGTTGGCGGTGATTTACCTTTGGCAGATATGGCTAAGAGGTTTGGTAACAGTATGCGCTTCGGGCCTGCAATTACTTATAAAACCAGAAAAAACTACATCTGGGGTGTAAAAGCTGATTTCATTACGGGTAGCCTGATAAAAGAAGATTCATTGCTTATGAATGTGCGCGACAAATACAGTGTCAATACGTTTAATGGCAAATTTGTTGAAGCAATCAACAATAGCGGTGAACGCGTAGGGCTTCCGGTTTACGAGCGTGGCTACTTACTAGGTGTTCAATTTGGAAAAATATTCTCTTTTAGTAAAGAAAACCCCGACAATGGACTCACCCTCATTACATCGGCAGGTTTTATACAACACAAGATTACGATTTACAACAACAATAGTGATGTACCTGCCGTGTTGGGCGATTACGTAAAGGGTTATGACCGACTTACCAATGGTTGGTTTGTGGGAGAATTTGTTGGGTATTCGTACTTCGCAAAAAACAAGTTCGTCAATTTCAATATTGGCGTTGACGCTACATTGGCTGTAACTAAATGCCGTAGAGACTTTTTGTATGATGTAATGCGTGCCGACGACAAACAACGGCTCGATGTTCTTTTGGGGCTTCGCGCCGGATGGATGATTCCAATATTCAGACACAAATCGGAAGATATTTTATTTGAGTAATGGAAGTTGCGCTGTACAAAATAGGCATTGCACTCTATTTACTGGCAGTGAGAATAGCATCGCTATTCAAACCAAAAGCGCGGCTATTTCTTGAAGGACGGAAGAATCTACTGCCCAATATCAAAAAACAATTAGAGCATGAAGCGCGCCCAAGAATTTGGGTTCATTGTGCATCATTGGGAGAGTTTGAGCAGGGGCGCCCTATTATAGAATCAATCAGAAAAGAATATCCGCAATACGCCATCATTGTCACCTTTTTCTCGCCCTCGGGCTATGAACCGAGGAAAAATTACAGTGGTGCTGATTATGTATTTTATCTACCGGTTGACAATGCTGCCAACGCTAAACAATTCATTGAATATGTCAATCCAACTCTTTGCCTTTTTGTAAAGTATGAATTGTGGTTCTACTTGTTGAAAGAGATTTCAAGAAAAAAAATACCATGCGTGTTGATTTCTGCGATTTTCACCGAAAGGCACGGCTTTTTCAAATGGTACGGGGGCTTGCAGCGTAGAATGCTTAAAAGGTTCGATCACATCTTTGTACAAGATATTACTTCAAAAAAACTACTGGAATCCATTCACATCAAGCATGTTTCTGTTTCAGGCGACACTCGATTCGATAGGGTTGCTGACCTTTTGAACGAACCTTTTGCCAACACTTTTATAGAAAAGTTTTGCGGCACTCACAAAGTTATTGTTGCAGGTAGCACATGGAGAGAAGACGAGCAATTCTTAAAGAAACTAATGGCAGGACTGAGCGACGAATGGCGACTGCTTTTGATACCACATGAGATTGACAAGTCGCACCTACACGAAATAAAAACACTTTTCGGTGATTGTAGTTTTTATACTAAAACGCCTGATGCAAGTAGTAAGGTACTCGTAATTGATACCGTTGGTATGCTAAGTAAGCTATACCGGTACGCCACCATCACCTGGATAGGAGGTGCATTTGGAAAAGAAGGTGTTCACAACGTACTAGAAGCGGCTGTTTATGGTAAGCCTGTCTATTTTGGGCCCGTCTACCACCAGTTTTTAGAGGCACAAGGGCTCATCGACGCAGGCGGCGCGCTTTCGGTTGCACAACCAGCGCAGTTACTACAGCATTTTGAAAAATATGCTACCGATGACAGCTACCAAAAAATGTGTGCAGAAGCAGCTGATTATGTGCGTTCAAACACCGGTGCTACGCTAATAACCATGAAAGGAATCGCAGGTTGGTTAAAGCAGTAAAATGTTGATTATTTATTTTAAAAGACGTCACTTTATTTTATTGTTCAGTCCATTTATCGAAATTCATTTTCCCTACCTTTGCATCACTCATGAACCTTGAATTTCTGGAAGGGCTTTACCGGAACGACCTACGCATAAAACAAATTGCGGCAGGACTCTCATTGCCCGATACCAAGCTCAGGTTCTATTTTGAAAATCTCAGAGGCTCTTCAATTGGTTTTTATGCAATGGCTTTATGGCACCTAAGCGACCATAACCATGTGTTTATTCTTAACGACAAAGAAGAAGCAGCCTACTTCCTTAACGATTTCGAACACCTGACAAAAGCACTCGATGTGTGCTTTTTCCCGGATTCTTTTAAACGTACAGGCTCCTTCAACGAGTTGAATTCAAGCCATGTGATGTTGCGAACAGAAGCACTGACAAAGTTCAGCCAACCAAAGGCACGTAAAAAAGTGCTTGTCACCTATCCTGAAGCACTGTTCGAAAAAGTGGTAAACCCATCTTCGCTCAACAGGGATATGATAAGTATCAAGGTGGGTGAAAACCTTGATATTGAGGGAATGCTGGAACAGTTTGTGAATTTGGGTTTTAAGCGCGAGGATTTTGTGTACGAGCCCGGACAGTTTGCTATTCGTGGGGGTATTATAGACATTTATTCATTTGGCAACGAACACCCTTATCGTATTGAACTATTTGACACCGAGGTAGACAGTATCCGTATTTTCAATCCTGAATCGCAGCTTTCAGAGCGAAAATTATTGGCTGTATCCATTCTTCCCAACGTTGAAACTAAATTCGACACAAAGGAAAAAATCTCATTACTCGACTTTCTGCCTGAAAATACTTTGATTTGGGCGAAGGACATGCAGTTTGTTTTGGGGCGCATCGATAAGTTGGTGGGCGACCTACCCGACAAAATGGAGCTGGGACAAGTAGCCATTGACCACGAAGAAGAAATGCTGCGCGAGATTTCAAGGGCTGACTTTGAAGACTCGGGGGCATGGAAAGAAAAAATACAAAAACGACATATTATTGAGTGGTACAACCATTCACTCGAAAAAATAACCGGAAAAACTGTTGATGCTAATTTTCAGTTTGCGACTGAAGAACAGCCTGTTTTCAACCGCCAATTTAAAATGCTGATTGATGATTTGCAAAAGCGCATCAATCTGAAATATGAGGTCTTCATTTTTGCTGATAACCCGAAGCAACTTGAACGCCTCAGGAGCATATTTGAAGACCTGAATGCAGGCATACAGTTCACACCAATACCTACTGCTATAAGCAAGGGTTTTATTGACCATGAGAAAAAAGTAGTTGCTTACACCGACCACCAGATTTTTCAGCGTTACCATAAATACAATGTAAAACAAGCCTATACCAAGGGCAAGGCACTTACATTAAGGGCGCTCAAAGAACTGCAACCGGGCGACTACGTTACCCACATTGACCATGGTGTGGGTCGCTATAGTGGCTTGCAGAAAATTGAGGTGAACGGTAATATGCAGGAAGCCATCAGAATCATTTATAAGGATAATGATGTGCTGTATGTGAACATCAACTCACTGCATAAAATTACCAAATTCACAGGCAAGGAAGGCTCGATACCTAAGGTGAATAAGCTGGGAAGTGATGCATGGACCAAGCTTAAAAACAAAACCAAGAAACAAGTTAAAGATATTGCCGCCGACCTCATTAGGTTGTATGCCAAACGTAAAGCGTCGGAAGGGTTTCAGTATTCAATTGACAGCTACCTGCAAACTGAGCTGGAGGCATCTTTCTTCTACGAAGACACCCCAGACCAAAGTAAGGCTACCGCCGATGTGAAACGCGACATGGAATCGCCTTCGCCAATGGATAGACTTGTGTGTGGCGATGTGGGCTTTGGCAAAACAGAGATTGCAGTGCGGGCTGCCTTCAAAGCTGTTGCCGACAATAAACAAGTGGCAGTACTTGTGCCTACCACCATTCTCGCGTTCCAGCACTTCAATACGTTCTGTGAACGATTGAAAGACTTCCCGGCCAATGTTGACTACATCAACAGGTTCAGGACTACGAAAGAGAAAAAAGAAGTTTTAAAACGCCTCGAAGAAGGTAAAGTTGATATAGTTATTGGTACGCATGCCATAATTGGTAAAGACGTAAAGTTCAAAGACCTTGGGTTATTGATTATTGACGAAGAGCAGAAATTTGGAGTGGGCGCTAAAGAACGCCTGCGTGAATTGAAAGCCAATGTTGATACGCTAACACTTACGGCAACTCCAATTCCGAGAACATTACAGTTCTCGTTAATGAATGCCCGCGACCTAAGCATTATTAATACTCCCCCACCCAACCGCCAGCCGGTACACACCGAGGTGCAGGTTTTCAATGAGTTTGCGATAAGAGAAGCCATTTACTTTGAAACAGAACGTGGCGGACAGGTATTCTTTATCCATAACCGCGTACAGAGCTTGCCTGAAATGGTAACCATGTTACGCGAACTGTGCCCTGACCTTACAATAGGAATGGCGCACGGACAAATGGAAGGGCACCACCTCGAAGAAGCCCTTTTGGGTTTCATTGAGCATAAGTTTGATGTGTTGTGTTGTACCAACATTGTTGAAAGCGGTGTAGACATTAGTAATGCGAATACTATTATTGTGAACAACGCACACCAGTTTGGGCTGAGTGACTTACACCAGTTACGCGGCCGTGTGGGACGGAACAATAAGAAAGCATTCTGTTACCTATTGGCTCCCCCGATGAGTTTGTTGCCTTCTGATAGCCGCAAACGTTTGCAAACACTTGAGCAGTTCAACGAATTAGGTAGCGGCTTCCAGATATCGATGCGCGACCTCGATATACGCGGTGCCGGCAACTTGCTGGGTGGCGAACAAAGTGGTTTCATTAACGAGATTGGTTTTGAGATGTACCAGAAAGTACTGGCAGAAGCCATGCGCGAACTACGCAGCACCGACTTTAAAGATGTATTCAAGGAAGAAATCAACCGTAAACAAGACTTTGTTGATGATTGTACTATTGACACTGACCTTGAAATACTGATACCTGACACCTACATCGAGAACATTACGGAAAGGCTTTCCATTTATACGCAGCTCGATGATATGGAAAGCGACGAAGAACTTGATAAATTTGAGTTGCAACTTAAAGATCGTTTCGGGCCAATACCTGCACCGGTAAAAGATTTGTTCACTACCATTCGCTGCCGTTCCATAGCCCAGGAACTTGGCTTTGAGAAAATGATTATCAAGAACGAGCAAATGCGCTTGTACTTCGTTAGCAACCCCGACTCACCTTATTTTGAATCGGAGACGTTTAACCATATACTCTCCTACATTCAAACACACACCCGCAATGCTCGCCTGAAACAAATCGGCAAAAACTTTTTCCTGATTGTCGACAAAATAAAAACCATGCACGATGTACATTGGTTTTTGAGCGGATTGGTGAAGAAGAAATAAGATGTTGTTGGCACAAACACCGGCAAAATAACTCTTGGACATAATTCTTGCCACAAAAAAAATTACCACTATTTTTACATATGATTTCCAAAGTAGAACTCGATAAATTACTCCCTCAGATTGAACAAGACAGGGTTGAAAAGACCATTTCAACCACTGACTCTAGGAAATTTGGAGAAGCAATTTGTTCGTTTGCTAATGATATGTCTGGACATAACAAACCCGGATACCTGTTAATTGGGGTAAATGACGACGGAAGCAGGTCTGGTTTAACAGCCGATGACAGATTAATTCAGAGTCTACTGGATTTTAGAACCGATGGAAGAATAGTGCCTCCACCTGCAATTGCGGTTGAAGTATTTAAATATGAAGATGGCGATGTAGTTGTTGTTGAAGTACAGCCACATTTTTTACCTCCGGTTCGTTTCAACGGAAAACTATGCGTTCGGGTTGGTCCAAGAAAAGGCACAGCCAACGAAGCGGAGGAACGTATTTTATCAGAACGTCGCTCTGCTTTTGCCCGTACATTCGATGTAATTCCTTGTAAGGGAAGTACATTAGATGATTTGAGTATTGACATTTTCAAACTCAGGTATCTTCCTTCTGCGATTGACGTTGATACTTTACGAGAAAATCACAGAGAAATAAAAGCTCAACTGGCTTCTTTGAAGTTTTACGACCTAAAAGGAGACTGCCCAACCTTTGCTGGGATTTTGATGTTCGGCTCAAACCCTAGATTCTACGTCCCAGGAGCCTATGTTCAATATGTGCGTTTTTCGGGCACCGATGAAGCGAGCGATTTTGAATTTGAACATCGCTTTGATGGCGACCTTACTACGCAACTTGGACAAATGGATGAATTTATAAAGGCCAATGTTGTGAAGATGGTACTATCTGAATTAGGCGGTGAATACGCTTTCAATTACCCCGCACGCGCACTTAAAGAACTGCTTTTTAATGCTGTTATTCACCGGGACTATCAATCAAATGCTCCTGTTAAGTTTTATGAGTTTTCAAATAGAATTGAAATTTCAAATGCAGGCGGTCTTTATGGAAAGGCCCGCCCCGAGAACTTTCCCAATGAAAACGATTATAGAAATCCGGCACTGGCAGAAGCAGTGAAAAACCTAGGGTTTGTAAATGGGTTCAATGTGGGTGTAAAAGCTGCCATGGCTGCACTAAAACAAAATGGTAATCGTGAGCCTATTTTTCTA
Source organism: Chitinophagaceae bacterium (assembly GCA_947454235.1). GTDB lineage: Bacteria > Bacteroidota > Bacteroidia > Chitinophagales > Chitinophagaceae > Flavipsychrobacter. The sequence continues at coordinate 72,349 of CANGIY010000011.1, read as the reverse complement.
AAAGAGCAACCAACATCATTTTCTGTCACTATTTTTAAAAAGTAAATGAAAACGATTCTCTTCTTTAACAATAAAGGCGATGTTGGAAAAACCACACTTGCATACCACTTTGCGCACATGCTGTCAGAACTTGGCGAGCGGGTGTTGGCAGTTGATTTAGACCCGCAATCAAACCTCACTTCTATGTTTCTTCCTGACGAAGAACTAGAGCGCATTTATTCTGTGTTATCAGAAAGAGAAACTTTATTAAGTGGTATTAAACCACTTGACCGCGGTTTGGGAGACATAGCACCGGTTGTGATACACAAAATCAGCGAAAGTATTGGCTTGCTTGCAGGCGATTTGGATCTTTCTGTGTTCGAAGATAAATTGAGTGCTAGCTGGAGTAAATGTATTGATGGAGACGAAGCGGCATTCAGAATTATATCGTCTTTTCATAGAATTATACAAAATGAAGGTGCAAGGCATTGTGCAGATTATTGCGTTATTGACGTTGGTTCCAATTTCGGTGCATTGAACCGTGCGATATTAATTGCGGCGGACTATGTCGTAGTGCCGGTTGCTGCTGACTTATTTTCTTTGCAAGGTTTACGAAACTTGGGCGGTCGTTTAAAAATATGGCAATCAGAATGGCAAGACAGGCTATCAAGAAATCGTGCGACTGATATAGTGCTTCCAAGTGGCATTGTTTTACCTTTGGGCTATGTGGTTATGCAACACAGTATAAAAGAAAGCAGACCTGTAAAATCGTATCTAAAATGGGCCAATAAAATACCCGGTACTTTTAAAGAATCAGTACTTGAAATTCCTAAAATTAATGATGAAAAAGTTGATACAGACGAGTATTGCATTGCATTATTGAAACACTATCATAGTCTGGTTCCAATGGCCATGGAAACACGGAAGCCGATTTTTACGCTCAAGCCCGCTGATGGTGCTATTGGTGCTCATTTACAAGCTGTGCAAAATGCTTACAAAGACTTCAAACAATTGACCCTCAAAATCATCAACTTAATTACAAGATAAGGGTTAAAATTTGCATGATCATGTTTCAAATTTCAAACCGGTTATCGACTAGGAAATAAACAGAAAAAAACTTTCCACACTTTCCTAATAAAAAAATTCTTATCTTTGCACAAACGAGTTCTGAAAAGGTCTTTTTTACTTGTAAACAAGGTCCCTTTAAAGTCTGTTTTTAGTGCTTTATTACATACTTAGTATTTTTTTTCATTACGGTTTGCTGCAGGGCGTTCCGGTTGTTTAATATTTCAAGTTTGCATTTAACGCATTAGCATTTGAAATTATTAAACAGTGAAAAGAGTAAATGAATTTTAGTGAACTAGGTATTCTCCCTTCGATGCTCGATGTTTTAGAGAAAGAAGGGTACAATTCCCCCACCCCAATACAAACATTAGCCATTCCCGAGGTACTAAAGGGACGCGATATTATTGCGTGTGCCCGTACAGGTACAGGGAAAACGGCTGCGTTTGCATTACCTGTGATTCAGCGCTTACTGGCGCAACCCAATCTAAAATCGAAGGTGCGCGCACTGGTGCTCACTCCTACCCGCGAACTGGCCATTCAAATAGCCGACAACGCGAAAATTTATAGCCGCAACAATCCAGTAAACATCCAACTTTTATTAGGAGGTGTTTCTTATGGTCCTCAACGCACTGCGCTCGAAGGCAATATCGATTTTTTGGTGGCAACACCTGGCCGATTGATTGATCACCTGCAGCAAGGCAATGCTGATATATCAATGGTTGAAACATTGATATTGGATGAGGCCGATAGAATGCTGGACCTTGGGTTTCTGAATGCAGTCAAAAAAATTATTTCTTTGTTGCCTAAAAGAAGGCAGACTTTATTTTTCACCGCGACAATGCCTGATAACATCAGGAAACTGGCGCGCGAAATATTGTATAAGCCAGTTGAAGTAACAGCAGAAAAAGACGAAAATATTGAAAAGCCGATTCAGCAATACGTATGTTTTGCCGATAAAGCTGAAAAGAAAGTAAAATTGGAATCGTTGTTGGCATCAGGCAAGCAACTACAAACACTTGTTTTCACCCGCACAAAGCACGGTGCAGATAAGCTTTCCAAAACACTGAATGCAAAAGGCATTGCTGCTGCTGCTATTCACGGCAACAAATCGCAGAATGCACGCCAGAGAGCTCTTTCTGATTTTAAAGAGGCGAGGATTCAAACCCTCATCGCAACAGACATCGCAGCCAGAGGTATTGATATCGACGGTTTGCCAAGAGTTATCAACTTTGAGCTTCCTGAAGTACCCGAAACATACGTTCACCGCATTGGAAGAACAGGCAGAGCCGGCAACGACGGTTTAGCCATCTCCTTTTGCGCACCCGACGAAATGGACGACCTGAAAGGCATTCAAAAATTGCTTGGATTCAAGATTCAGGAACTAAAAATGGAAGCAACAACAAAAAAATAATTAAAGATATATGGCAGAAACTTTTGCAAAAAAAGAGAAAGAAAAAAAGAAATTAAAAAAGAAACAGGACAAAGCCGAAAAAATGGCAATGCGTAAATCAGACAACGCTAAAGGCAGATCGCTGGAAGAAATGTTTGCTTACGTAGGCGAAGACGGTTCACTTTCTGCAACGCCACCAGATTTATCTCAACCTACAGAATTAAAGTTGGAAGATATTCAATTGGGCGCAGCAAAACGTGAAGTAGAAAACCCAATCAGAAAAGGAACAGTATCTTTCATCAACCGCCCTAAAGGCTATGGTTTTATTATCGATGATAAAAACGGTGAGAGTGTACACGTTTCGGTTAACGAACTTAGTTCGGTAATTAAAGAAAACAGTAAAGTAAGATTCGAAAAACAAAAAACTTTGAAAGGCTTTACCGCCTTCAATGTAGTTAAAATTTAATATTACCTAATAAAAACAAAAAAAAAGCAAGGTTATGCAACAAGGCACAGTAAAGTTCTTCAACGAGACAAAAGGATTCGGTTTTATCACTCCATCTAACGGTGGTGCTGATGTATTCGTTCACATCTCAGGTTTGGTTGATGAAATCCGTCAAGGAGACACAGTAACATTTGAAGTACAAAATGGCAAAAAAGGCTTGAACGCTGTTGGCGTTCGCAGAGCTTAATAGTTTATATAGTTCTAAATTTGTTATACCAAGAGGCTGCCGGAAACGGTGGCCTCTTTTTGTTGGTATCATTTCTGCTTTGGTACAATTTCACTGTAAATATTGACCAAAGATTCCTTTCGGGCTGACTAAAATTGGGAAACAGCCCTTCCGATTTCGTATATTTGTTAAAACACTCGAAGCAATGGCACTCATTATTACAGCTACCGATTTTACAAAAACAGCTACAAATGCTGTACAATATGCCAGCAAACTGGCATTAGAAACCGATTCTGAATTATTGGTAATACACTGCTATTCAATCCCAATAACATTTACCGATGTGCCAATACCCTACCCAATTGCAGAAATTGAAAGCGAGGCAAAAAGGGAGTTGGCCATCATCATAGATCAAATTAAAACTGACTTTCCTCAACTAAAGGTCGCTAGCCTGCTTATTTACGGCGATGTTGTGAGTGCCATAAGCGAATATGTAGAAGAACACAGTGAGCCATGGATGGTTGTTTTAGGAAATTCGTACAACGAAGAGAATCATGTTTGGGGAGAGAGCGCTCTTTTGCAGGCGTTCCGCAATCTGGCATACCCTGTAGTCGCTGTACCCGATGACTTCAACTTCTCACACCCTAAAAAAATTGGTTTTGCTTACGACAATCAGTTTGAAGGCAGTGATATTGCTTTGATTGAACTGCGGGAGCTATGTAAAAAACTTGATGCCGAGTTGCATGTATTTTTCGGGCAGCCCACTGTGATAAAAACTGACAATGATGAGAAAATAAACCCTAAAGCAGATTTAATCTTAAAAGAATTGAATCCACTTTATCATGTTTTCTATCAGGCTGATGTGGATGTTGCTATTCAAGAATTGGCAGCAAAGTATATGGTCGACTGGTTAGTAATTATGCCGCGCAAACACTCTTTCTTAGAACAGTTTTTCCATCGAAGCCATACTAAGTTTTTAGTCAACAACAGCCATGTGCCTATTGTTGCACTCCACCAAAACTAGTTACAGGTATTCAAGGAATTTTTCCAAACCTGCCTTTTTACGTGCATCCAGCTCAAATACAATGTTTTCGGTGTAGTATGTCTTGAGATCGTAGTACGGGAAAGGATTTTGGGCAATCACTTCATCTAAATGCGTTAATCCCGCAGCATTTGCCTGGTCGAACCGGGCTAAAAATGTAGGATCGATGTCTTTGTTGGCAATCCAGGCAGCGAACACAAAATCAAGACCTGTAAACGCCTTCCATGCGGCAGAAAGATCGTAAACGTATTCGAAATTATTGAGTTGCACCAATGCTCTGTCGCCAATAATTACTCCTGCTTTGTTTCCGGTTATGTAATCTATATAATGCTCATTTGCCTGCAACCACTCAACGTCTTTTTTCCAATAGTTTTGCATCAAAACCTGGGCTAGTTTCACTGAAGTACGTGACTGGTAATCGAGAAAAATTGACTTAATTTCTTCAATTGGCACCCTGCTGAACAATGCTACTGAAACAACATTGCCATCGGTAGCTATACCATAATTACTTACAATCCGGGCACCTTCAATCTCTTTCATAGCAGCTACGGGCATCAATGCCATATCCAGTTCATTCTCCCGCAACTGTCGCGCGAGCATAGAAGGATAATTAACACTTAATTCAATGCTGTTGAAAATAGGGCTATTCTGTAATCCATGAAGTAGTGGCTTGGTATTTAAATAACTCACTGCCCCTACCTTAATTTTATTACCCAAGAAGTAAAATTTTGCGCAAATATATGGATGTGTGTGCGATGCTTGTTTCAAAAAAATCTATGGTGCAATAAAATTCACGATTTCACGCACTAATGTACTGTTGAGCGGAAGTTCGGGGTCGGTGTATGTGGCATAATTCATTTCGCTGTCGTACGGTGCGTTCTTCAAAATATGGTTCATTTTGGGAACAATAACTACATGGGCCGCAGGAACCGCTCTTTTCAGACTTTCGGCATTTGAAACAGCTACCTGCAAGTCGTTATCACCTTGAATAACCAATACCGGAACCTTCAATTTTGCAATTTCTACAGCAGGATCGTAGTTCATCCACGATTTCAAAAACGGCAGTACACTTGGGCGAAAAAGCGTTTTAAGTGTTTCGTCATCAGGCGTTTTAAAAGCCTTGTCAGCCTTTACATTTTCTACCAGTTTCGAAAACTCATTTGCCAAATCAACCGAACGGGAAAGCAATTGGGTTTTAATCACTTTATCAACCGAAGCACCCGCACCGGCAATCGAAATATAACCGGCAATCTGGTACTTTTCAGCCAGAAGCAATCCAGTAAGCGCCCCCTCGCTATGCCCTGCAATGTAGATTTTTGAAAATCGTGCGTCCTTTTTAAGGAAATCCATAAAAAGTGTTGCATCATTTACATAGGTCTCGAACGTAGCTGTAGACTCGTCAGGCAAGGCTCGCGCACTGGCACCGGTGCCTCTTTTGTCGTACCGAAGACACGCAATACCCGCAGCCTTCAGACTATCGGCGAGCATTTTATAACTGTTCGTTTTTAAGCCCTGCGACAAACTATTACAATTGTGGTCGGTAGGCCCAGAACCTGCAATGAGTAACACAACCGGAACCGGATTGGTTGTATTGGCAGGCATCGTAATTACACCTACTAATGCATTGCTATCCGACTTTACGAGCACGCGCTCCCCTTCATTCATTTCGGGTTTTATGGGTGCAGCCAGGTCAACATTTGAAACAGGCACAAAACGGAATGTCTCAAATGTATTTTGCTCGTTGAGGCGCACAAGCAGGCACAATTGCATTTTCTCAAAAATTGCCCTGTAGAAATACCTGTTGCCATCTTGTTTCACAAATTCAAGTTTCCCTAGTTTGCCACCACCTGTGTTAAGCTGGTACATCGCCTTCAAAAACGCATCCTTGGTCAAAAGTTTTTGCGATCTTTCTGAAAGCAAACTATATATCTCGGGCATTTTGCCATCGTTGTACAACCCCTTGAACACACCAACGGTCGAATCGACAGCCTTTTGTGTTACCTGAGCATTTGAGTTGCTATTCAGCAACAATACAATTACAAAAAAGCAGTATGTAAATAATCTCATTTCTATTCGTATAACTTCTTAAATTCTTCAGTCCATTTTTTCTTATCATCTTCTTCCTTGCTGCCGTCAATCAGTTGTTGTACATAACTTTTAATGGCAGCGGCTCTTTCTTTAGCCTTAGCCATTTCCTCTTGTTTTTCGCTTTTCAAGCCGTCCCTCAACACCAACATGCGGCCCAATAAAGATGCCTCGCACATACGCTTTGCAAAACCTCCTTCTTCGCGCTGGTACATCAACAGTAATGCCGAAAATCCCTTCGCATAAACACTAGTGCTTTTCACTGCTTTGATATACTCAGTTAATGGCACTTCAAAATAAACGCCCTTTGTAACACCCTCACTTTTTGCCTGATTGTAAAACAAATTAACATCTTCCTCTTTACCTGATATTGCCAGTGTTTGCCAGACAGCATACTTCAAACCGCCGCGAATATCTGTCGCCACCATTTTACGAGCCAACGAATATGCCTTAGGTGTATCGCATTGCATTATTGCCGAGAGCGTAGCTCCTGCAAGGTTGTAGCTGCTATCGTACACACAGTTTTCAAATTGCGCCACGTCTTCCTTCCTCTTCCAGTTGCCCAATGTTCTGATCGCTTCAGCGCGAATGGCCTTGATTGTATCGCTTTTCGCAATATCAAAAATGCGCCCTTTGAAGGTATTTTCTAATTTGCCCTCGTTGTTTTCAGCAACCAGCTCGACAGCATATTGCCTAATGGCTTTGTTATTGTCGCTTAAACCCAACATCAAAGCCTTCTCATAAAAATCATCGTCTTTGTTCTTCCTGAAAAACTCCAACGCACGGTGTTTGGTGGCATACCCCCTACCTTTTTCGAGCTGGGCGAACCATTGCGCACCTTTCTTATTCTCCTCAATTTTGCCCGGGAAAATGTGGTCAAAGTCAGGAAATATAAATGGAGCTACACCATTTTGGTAATCGTACCAAAAGGTGTCGCACTTGTCGTTGACCACCCATTGTACTATTTGCGATTTGCCACCGTTCATTACCTCGGCATTCAATTTAAGGTGGTAGTTGAAGGAACTATCGCTGTGTACTTGCCTTACAATCACCCTCAACTTGCTTGCAGTATCAAATGCTTTGTACTTGATTTTTAATTCAGGGAAACCGCCCTTGTAGTAAAACTCATTGAAGAATTCCGTCCAATCTTGTCCCGTAGCTTCTTCCACAGCCATGCGCCAGTTGTGCGCTTCTGCCGATTGTAATGCATTTTTTGTGAGGTATATTTTTATCGACTTCCTGAAAGCTTCGTCGCCAATAAGCCCATGAATATAGTGTAAGATGGCGCCACCTTTGTTGTAAGTGATACCATCAAACATTTCTTCTCTGCTGCCATAATGGAACCGCACCAACGGCTTTTTCTTGCCCCACGAAAAACCACCTAAGAACCTATTTAGGTCGTTGTACGCCAACTCTTCGGCATAATCTTTTCCGTAAAAATGTCTGCGCCACAATTGCTCGCCGTAGTTTGCGAATGATTCGTTCACGGTCAGATTACTCCATGATTCTGCGGTCACATAGTCGCCAAACCACTGGTGGAACAGTTCATGCGAAACCACATCTTCGCTGTTTTTATCAGCGTGCTCTCTAAAATTTTGATTGAGAAACTCACCATGTAATGTCGCACTCGTGTTTTCCATGGCACCTGACACATAATCGCGCACCACCACCTGACTGTACTTATTCCACGGGTAAGGAACGCCGGTATAGTCGCTGAAAAACGATAGCATTTCTCCGGTGTGTTCAAACATGGTTCTTGCATAAGGCGCATATTCCGGCTCTACGTAGTAGTCCATATCTTTTCCGCGCCACTTGTCTTTAACAATCGCAAAATTGCCCACTGCCATCATCACCACATACGCCTGAATGGGTTGATCCATCTTCCAGTAGTCGGTGTGGAAACCGTTTTTGAATTGTACTTTTTTAACCAGTGCACCATTACTCAATGTCTTCATCGAGTCTGGCGCAGTGATTTCAAGTTCAGTGGTAAATCGCGTATTGGGTTTATCGATGGTAACCATCCAGTGCGAATTAGCCTCGGTTTCGCCCTGTGTCCAAATTTGTACAGGTTTATTCGGGACTTTGTGATCGGTATTAATGAAATACAATCCCCTGTCGTCTCTTATGGCAGCACTGCCCCCTGTTTTCTTTGCATAAGGTTGCGCTGTATATTTCAAGTAGAGCTTAATATTATTATCGCTCCTTATTGGCTGTGGAAAATGTACAATAAGCTGATCGTCCCTATAATCGTAACGTAAAGGTGTATTTTTCTTTACCTCTACCATGCTTACTGAATCGATGGCTACACTTTTTGCATCTAATACCAAAGAATCTGTAGCATAGCAGTATGGGTGTAAATCAATCAACTCCTTCACTGGTGCTGTTCTTTCTTCAAGGTTAAAGCTAATCGCCAGGCGTGTATGTGTTATTTCCCAAAATTTGGTGGTTGTTGCACGGTAAGAAGTATCGGGAATTGCCGATGATATGGTCAATTCAGGAAGCACTTCTTTTTTTATGGCAGGCTTTTTCGACTTTGAAGAATCAGAAATTGCGCCAAAAGCTGCGTTTGAAATACAGGCAGCCAGCAAAATTATTTTTTTCATTTTCTATTGAAATTGACACAATTAGTAGCGCTTAATGCGCTCGTTTTGATTGTGTCTTATGATCATTAAAATACCCATAGCCACCATTAACACACCCAATACTAAGTATGCCTTTGTGGGCTCATCGTTTTCGGTTGGCTTCATGGCAATGGCAGTATCAGGTGTCCCCAGCATATCGCCCAACCCTAAAAACATAAGGAAAGCACCGAGTGCGATAATGCCTACAAATTTCAAAGTTGGATTTTTACCTCCGCCCGGTGTACCCACGTTTTATATCGATTTTCAATCAAAGATAAATTCCTTATGGTTCAAGTCAAAATTGAGTTTTTAGGTAATTTGGGAAGTTGTTCGTCCATCTCTTCCCCAGCCCTTCTCCGCCAGCGGTGAAAGGAGCAAAGATGCCGATGGCATCTTTGTCTCACTGGTACTCGTTTGAAACGAGAACCTGAAGGATGGGTGTTTTTAACGCCTGTACCTGTTATGGATAGTTTTCATTACTTTTATGGAACAGGAACTGATGGTTACCGCCAAAATCAGTTGAAAATGCTCAACGACAGCGCAACCATTGACAGAACTGTGGACATTGCACACAACACATCGACCATGCCTAATTTCTATTACGACCTAATTGGAAATTTGACCAAGGATTTGGTTAATGGGCAAGATACCATCAATTGGAATCTCTACAACAAAGTTGATGCTGTGGCAAATGTAAATGGAAGCAGTTTGGCTTATGAATACGATGCGCAAGGCAACAGAGTAGGGAAGAAGTATACCTTACCTGACGGTAACGAGAAATCTGATTATTATGTGCATGACGCGCAAGGGCATACATTGGCTGTATACCACCACAACAAAAACTATGACCCCGGTGGATTTGCAGGGTTAAAGGATGAAAGTTTCTCACTTGCTGAACATGACATTTATGGCTCAAGCCGGTTGGGAGTAAGGAAATACTGGGAACCGGTGACCATTGATACGGTTTGGCATGCAGGGCAGATAGGCAATACTTGGGACTATCACAATTTTAGATTTGATACTGTAAGGCTTTGGGAGCGCAAACCGTGGTACAGCCTTGAGTATCAGGATAATATTATCGATACGGCGCATGATTATATTGCAAATACATTTACTGACAACAGTTCGGGCAGTGCTACTACCGGGCAAAAGATGTTTGAATTAACCGACCATTTGGGTAATGTGCTCGCAACTGTAAGTGATAAACGATTCCCGATGAGTTCAGGTGCTGACACTACGACCATCGCTTATTACACCCCTGTTTTGCATTCCATTCAAGACTATTACCCATTTGGTATGCCGATGCCGGGGCAAACTTGGGAGTCAAGTACAAGTGATTGCCAGAATGTGACCCAGACTGCGTTGATGCCAATTCACAACTATGTTGAAATCACTGTTTTGAATTCTGACTTTTTACCGATCTTAGGAGCTAGCCTCACAACAGCACCGCTTGCGTTCAAAGTGACAGCGACACCCCCTAACCAGGGATTTTCATACAATATAGCTCCTGTTGTGCCTAACTTAGCGCAGCAGATTAAAATTTATTTCCATGCGCCTACTCCGTTTATTTTAAATTACAAAGTTGCTCAAAGTGGATGTTCATTACCAATGAACACAATACCACCCGGCACCAAAAACTATACGATTTATTTTACTCCTTGCAATCTTAATGCGATACAACTTTTAATTACAGCACCTTCTGTGTTTGCGACAACTACCATAGTGATAGACAGTATTGTAAAAGACAGTATTTCCTTTACGCCAGAGTTGGTAATAACAAAAGTGTGTGATGAAGGAGTTTATGAGTATGGGTATAATGGGCAGCTAAAAGATAATGAGTGGAGTGGGAATGGGAACCACAATACGGCGTTGTTTTGGGAATATGATACGAGGATTGGAAGGAGAGGGAATTTAGACCCTGTGAAAAATCCATCAGTAAGTCCTTTTGCGACATTCGGAAATAACCCAGTCTTGAAAAGTGATGTTTTAGGAAATGTTGAATCGGTACATACAGACGATCAAGGTAATATCTTGAGAAATTATAACGATAAAGATAATAGTGTATATGAACACCAAGCAGGCACAACGGCAAGCGATGTAGATAAAAAATATACTGCTAACGACCACAGTGCAGGCGGTCGAAAGGTTGGAGAGCTAGGAGGTACAATTGATGTCAATAATTCATTAAGAAATGCTTTGGATGCAAACAAACAAGAGATAAATAATGGGTGGATAAAAATGACACCAATAGGATGGTTCATTAGGGTGAAGAAAGATGGCAAGTGGGATTATAAGAATAATCAGTCGACGATTTATGGTGTGGCATGGGCTTACGATCTTGCCCAAACACAAAAGACAGGAATTGACAAGCACACAAATTTTTACTTTAAGGGACTTGGTGTTAATGGTATGCTAAATGCTGCGGATGTAGGTAACTATAATGCTGGCTACACTGGTACTTATGTGGGTCTATGGCCAATAATACAGAAAATTGGAGCCGGGCACGTTGAACAATTTAAACAGGATTTCAATGGTACGATGTGGAATCCAATTCAATATGTTCAGAAAGTGTGGTTGGATAAATATTATGGAGATATGCCAACAGATTATCTGTTTAATTGCAGAGGAATGAATGACGCACAAAAAGAAATTGACAATGCACCAAAACCAAAACCAATTTTTTTCAAATAGGCTGTTAACCGCTTTTTTATTTTCATTCCTATTGATTGGTTGCCAATCTAGAAATGAAATGGGTAAATATTGGCAGACAATCAAACTGTCTAATGGTTTGTATGTTGAGGTATATAAAGGATTTAGCCAAGGTGCCTTCGGGAGTGATTTAATAGATGAATATTTAACAGATTCTTCAACCTTTAGGGTTTATACAGGAAGGTCAGATGAATACTACGATCTTGTGTTTTATAAACCCGTCTTTAATGACAGTATCCTAATTCAAAAATCTCACAGGGACAGTAATTCTGGAAGTGTCAAGAATATAGTTGCCACTCATACATATAGTATCAAGTCTTTGAAAAGTCTGAACAACATATCCTTTGCGAAAATAGTAAACATAGAGGATACTACTCCGTAAAACCAAATTTTTAAACAGAGCAAAATTGTGAGCTACTGCAACACTCACTACAGTGCAACACAAGGTAAGCCCTCTAAGCCGATTTGGCTGGTGTTTTTCTTTTTGATAATAAAGCAATTGCGTAACATAAATGGTGAAAGCACTGTTGAGAAATGGATCGGAAATATGCACTACCAGTATTTTAGAGGGGTGCAAACTTTTACTCCCAAACGCCACTGGTACTCGTTTGAAACGAGTATTGGGAGGACTGGCGTTTGCAACGCCTTTGCCCCCCGTGCCTGTTATGGATAGTTTTCATTACTTTTATGGAACAAGAACTGATGGTTAACGCCACAGCCAGTTGAAAATACATCGACTATGCCTAATTTCTATTATTACCCAATTGGAATGCCAATGCCAGGGCAAACACATGTCGTGTCTATTTTTGCACCAAAAACTATGCACATTTATTTTACTCCCTCCTACTTTGATAAGATACATCTGTCAATCACAGCACCCTCAGTTTTTGCAACAACTACAATAGTGATAGATAGTATTGTTAAAGACAGCATTTCCTTCACCCCCGAACTGGTAATAACAAAAGTGTGTGATGAGGGGGTTTATGAGTATGGATATAACGGGCAAATAAAAGATAATGAGTGGGCGGGGAATGGGAATCATAATACAGCTTTGTTTTGGGAGTATGATACGAGGATTGGAAGAAGAGGGAATTTAGATCCTGAAAGCGATATATGGGTTAGCCCTTATAGTACGTTTACTGGAAATCCTATATTGTTCCCCGATCCTCTGGGAAATAAAATTAGTTATCAGTCCAAGGAAGAAAAACGCGATGTCAATTATCTGAGGAGGCACGATCCGGCTTTTAATAAAAAGTTTAATGAATGGAGGAGAATATATGGCGGAAAAGGGAAAGATTTGTATTTTCATAAAACGCAAGATGCCCCTTGGACACTAAATGGTGCATCGCCAACGCCTGACGCTGTAGTTCGCGGCGGACGAAATGATGGGCACGACAATGTGGACCACATTGACTACACCGCTATTGAAGGGTCAGAACAAGGGATGTACTCAATTTTGAATCTGGGACGGGCGGAGCAATGGGGCTTCTCGATAACAACAACCCCTGGATCAACTTTTACGTATAGAAAATCTTTCACCCCTGGAATTAGTCGATCTGAATTTTCATTTTGGAGCATTGAAAATGCCGAGGAACTACAAAAAGATCCAATCTATCAATCAACAAAAAACTATTCATCAATGTCAGACATTCATAGCTTTATCGGTCAATTAAACGTAAATATTCATAACTACAATAAGGATCTAAACACAGATTACACAACTAAATACAGTTATAGCACATATCTATTTTATGTACGCGCGGTAACTCTACCAATTATTGTTAAAGTACCTAAAAGCAGATCCGGAAGGCACTTGTGGCATCAAAAGACTGAAAATTACAAGGTGTTATCTGGTGAAGAACCAGGTGAAACCTCTCCACAAATAATAATTGAACATCCAATTGAATATTTGGATTTCGGAAAATAAAAAAAACATGAGAAGTACATCGTTGTCCCTACTGTTATTCTTGGTACCAACAATTTCGGTTGCTCAGAATTTTGTCATTAATAATGACTCGATATGTATCTATAACCATACTATTCTCAGAAAAAACTGGGAGGAAGTTAGTAAAAATCAATTGAAAGTTAAGAATATCATTAATTTTGTCCCCTTCAAACATAAAAAAAGAAAGTCAGGAGTTATGTATTTTAAATTACACTACCCTGATATCGGTGTAGATTTTATAACTTCAAATTTTATAGAAAAACCTTTTGAGCAAACCGGAATTTGGCAGATGCGATTTGATTATTTTAACAAAAAGCAAAATAATACGTCTAGTTTAGTTTTGATGGAACATACAATCGATTATTCTTTAACATTTGACCGTTTTATACATGACGACTATTGGAAAAATTACGCAAATGCCAGTTTTTATGAAGAGTATAAATACAATCCTGTTATATATGCGAATTGCGATACAAATAACATAGGCATACTTTTTATATTTGAAAATTCTAAGCCGTTCAATATTCGTAGTGTAGTGATATCGCTACTTCAACATTAATTGAAATGTCAATAAAATAGTAAAGGAAAAATAGATTCTATATAGGCGTCCCTTAAAAATATCTCAAAATATTTTCTGAAAGTGTTTTTTTGAATTTAATCATGTTATATATCCAGATGAATTGAATGCTTTTTGAACTGACATTTTGGGTTCATTAATGTGATAAACAAGTTAAACCTACTAATGCAATTGTTTGATTGTTACCTTGTTGATTTTACAGCGATGCGTAACTTTAGCAGCAAGCGAATTGTTAAGACATTTGAGTGAAAAAATGCATGACAAGTATTTCAGTAGGATGCAAAATTTCATACGAAAACATCCGTGTTCTTCAATGGAGTTGGTAGATTTTTGAAAGCAGAACTGTGCCGAAGAATTGAACTAATCTCAAAGAGAACATCTACATCAGTTGCAAAGAAATAACTGATTGCATTAAAAAAGCAGCTTCTGAAGTACACCAATCAGAAGCTGCTTTTTATTTTAAGTTTAGGATCACCTCAATTTCAGATGGACTATTGCTTGATAATTCTAGCAGAAAGCGATGAATTAACACGCACTAAATAGTTTCCTGCATTTAATTTTCGCAGGTCTATCGCTACCTGTTGTGGAGAATTATAGACATTTTCAAACACTTTCTGTCCCACCATGTCATATACCTCTACGTTTCTTATGTCGTCATTGGTAATGTTCAATGTAAACATTCCGTTGTTCGGGTTTGGCAGAACTTTTATAGCACTTCCAACACTAGAATTTGTACTTATGTTTCTACCCGGCTTTGAATGATATGTTCCATGACCAGTGCCATCGCAATTCAAATAAATATGGCTAGATGAAACACATGTATCACCAAGACTATCGACTGCATACCAAACAACTGTTATTAATTTCGTGGTGCCGCCAGATGTGCTAATTGTTGCCCAGTTGTAAGGGGATATTGGTGTTGATCCATCTCCACTGGCACTCGTTTGAAACAGCCTGTCCCGAAACTTTTCTATTCGGGAAGTGCCGGGAGGAATGGCGTTTGCAACGCCTTTGTTTGAAGCTAACGCAGTTTTGAAGCCTGAGAAACGCGCACTGCTGGGGGGAAGATTTTCCGCCCGTACGTGGGTGGTGTGTTTTATGGTTGTTAACAGCCACTGCCGCAGGAATTAGCATATTGCTCCGGTGTCCCCCTGTGCCAGTTTTGGATAGTTTTCGTTACTTTTATGGAACAGGAACTGACAGTTAATGCCCCAACCAGTTGAAAATACATCAACTATGCCTAATTTCTATTATTACCCAACTGGTATGCCGTTGCCAGGGCAAACACATGTCGTGTCTATTTTTGCACCAAAAACTATACGATTTATTTTACTCCATGCAATCTTAATGCGATACAACTGTCAATCACAGCACCCTCAGTTTTTGCAACAACAACAATAGTCATTGATAGCATTGTTAAAGATAGTATTTCCTTTACTCCAGAGCTGGTAATAACCAAGGTATGTGATGAAGGTGTTTATGCCTATGGGTACAATGGGCAGCAAAAAGACAATGAGTGGAGCGGGAATGGAAACCATAATAACGCGTTATTTTGGGAGTATGATACGAGGAGTGCTAGAAGGGGAAATGTAGATCCATTCGCATCAAAATTCCCGGCGCAATCTCCTTATTGTACGTTCGATGATAATCCAATTGTAAAAGCAGACCCATTAGGAAATTACACAAAATTCGGTGCACGGTGGAGGAATTTTGTTAATGGTGGAGCAGGCATTGAGTATACTGTTAGTACAGGTGAATGGGGTTATCACCATAATTCAGAGTTGGACGGGACCGCACAATATAGTGACGGCAGAAGTTTTAATATTGAACCTTTTATTGAAAATGACGATATTGTTTATTCAAAAGATATGCCAAATATGAATGGTGAGTATAATCTCATGGCTGCAGCACATATGCAGATAGGCAGAAATGATGAAATGAGACAAAGGTCAGATATGTTGCAGCACGCTGCTATGGGCTATCTAGTTTTTGGAACTACTGCTACAGTAGCAGTCGGAGTAGGGATTATCGACGCTCCGGCGGTATGGTCAGTTGCAAAAGCTGCTATCTATCCTAAATTTGAATTTAATTTAATTTCTGGGACATCTGATTTTGCTGCGCAAATGTATACGAATAGTGGAAATTTAAAAGAATGGAATGTTTTGAACACCATAGGTGCTACATTTTCAGGGAATCCTTTTACTGCAAGTCTCCCTGGTGGTTTTTTCAAACTTACTTACAACAATGCAACATTGAAAGATCGCACTATAATACAATCGAACTCCTTTGAAACTTGGAAGGGTATTGCATTAAACACGCTTGGGAATATGTTAGGCGATAAAGCTGAAAGTTTGTATATGATGAAACTTGAGGCAAAAGGTGCTGCCAATTCGTACTCGTCGATATTTGTTAAATTTGCCGGTCAACAGACTGGAGATGTTCCATCGGGCGTTGTTGATGATATGACAAATTCTAAACAGAAATGACAAATATAATTAGGCTATCAATTGTCTTATTGGTTTTAGCTATTCTTTATTTAATAGCTGCCTATTATAGCGAACAATTAAAGGAAGATCACTTATTAACTACCGGTGTAGTTATAGATTATAGTAGAGGATGTGGGGGAAGGAGTACCCACGGTCAACAGATTTATTACCAATTTTATGTAAACGGAATCAGTTTTAAAAATAGTCAAAAAAAACAAGAATTGCCTTGTGGTATTGGGAGATTTCTCGTTGGAAAATCTTTCCCTGTGGTATATAGAAAATTTTGGTTTGGAGATTTGTCAACTTATTTGATAACTCCAAGGGATTTTGAAGCTTATGGTTATTCATTTCCAGATAGTTTAAAATGGATTTTACCATATGTACATGATGAGTAATTATTTGGATAATATATATTAATATCACTTCCAAGAATAGGCTGAGACAATTTAGTTTTCATAGAGCTACGCTTCTTAACTAGTCGGTCCTCAAAAAAGCGCAAACGTGCGCCTGTAAAGGGATTAGTAAAAAAGATAGGTGAATTATTCTGCAAGATTTGTAAATTTAGGTTACAAAATCTTGCAGAATTGATATGCTGGCAAAACCAACGAATACTTCACAGCTTGGATTTTTCACAAGCTTAGCTGATCAACTGGATTAATAACACAGCCTGTACTTTTTAGCAAACAGGATAGATTGGCGCTGTTTTGAACGAGCATTTTCGGTTCATTATAGTGCAACTCAGGGCAAGGCAGGGAAGCCTATCCGATGATGGGTTCGCTATTGATTTTAAAACAATTGCGTACCCTAAGTGATGAAAGTATTGTAGTGCAGCGGAGCGAAAATATTTACTACCAGTATTTTAGTGGGATGCAAACTTTTACGCCCAAAATCCTCTGTTCGGCTACAGAGTTGGTAAAGTTCCGCAAGCGCATTCGACCTGAATGAGTAGAACTTTTTTTCAAGAAGAGCATCCGCATCAATGGCGAAGATTTAACTGATGAAAAAAGCAGCTTCTGAAGTACACCAATCAGAAGCTGCTTTT
This sequence comes from Chitinophagaceae bacterium, assembly GCA_947454235.1. GTDB lineage: Bacteria > Bacteroidota > Bacteroidia > Chitinophagales > Chitinophagaceae > Flavipsychrobacter. The sequence goes on along the minus strand of CANGIY010000011.1, from coordinate 54,737 downwards.
TGTTTTGAGTTGAAAATCTCCTCAGTTTCAAATGAACTATTGCTTGATAATTCTGGCAGAAAGCGATGAATTAACACGCACTAAATAGTTTCCTGCATTTAATTTTCGCAGGTCTATCGCTACCTGTTGTGGAGAATTATAGACATTTTCAAACACTTTCTGTCCCACCATGTCATATACCTCTACGTTTCTAATTCCGTCATTAGTAATATTCAAAGTAAACATACCGTTGTTCGGATTAGGCAGAACTTTAATGGCAGTTCCAACAATAGTATTTGTACTTGTGTTTCTGCCCGGCTTAGAATAATATGTGCCATGACCAGTGCCATCGCAATTCAAATAAATATGACTAGAAGAAACACATGTATCGCCAAGACTATCGACTGAATACCAAACAACTGTTATTAACTTCGTGGTACCACCAGATGTGCTAACATTTGCCCAGTTGTAAGGGGATATTGGTGTTGATCCATCTCCACTGGTACTCGTTTGAAACGAGTGCCGGGAGGAATGGCGTTTGCAACGCCTTTGTTTGAAGCTAACGCAGTTTTGAAGCCTGAGAAACGCGCACTGCTGGGGGGAAGATTTTCCGCCCGTACGTGGGTGGAGTTCCCTTAAAAATTCAGATGCCTGCGCCTAATTATGCATAGAAGACTTAACAATCAACATCAAAGATATTGATGCCACCGGCATCAATACACCCTTCTCCATTCATGGAGAAAGGCCGGGGATGAGGTCTAGTCCTTTTCAGGTACAAAATGTTTCTCTTTTTTGCCCTCGTAGTAGTTTTTATCTTTTTTCTTCAGGCTGATGTCAGCACGATAGTAGAACAAAGGCAGGAAGCCGAGTTGGTACTGATAGAAGAATGGATTGGTATTTCCTTTTTGTGCAGCTAAACCCTGACTATAAGTAACACTCAGTACATTCTTTGTGTTCAATACGTTCACTAAATCTATACCTACTTCGTGCGACATTTTCTTTGCATTGATTCTGAAACCGAGTTTCAAATCGGCGCGGAAGTAGTCTTTGAATCTGAGCGTATTTCTAAGGCTATCAATTACAATTGCATCGCCATAAGCCAATGACCTGGCCGTATCAACCGGAGAATACAATTTGCCTCCAATCATAGTCACTTTACCACCCAAAATAAGTATTGCTTTGTCTGATACTTTCTTTTCGTATCCTGCCAAAATATTGACTGCATACTTAGTATCGTAGTCAGTGCTGCGATAAACGCCATCATTACCCGCAGCTTTCGAACTGTACACCGATGCATTAGCCATGTAATAAAACCCATGGTAAAATGCCTTATCAAGTGTCAGCTCCACGCCGTAATTGATACCTGTACCGGTGTTTTTAAGCGTATCAGGGAAATAACGAGAATAGCCTGTACCTTGGTCGAGCGCAGAATACGAAGAACCCGCTCTGGTTTCAACCGGTACGTTGAACAGGTATTGATAATACCCCTCAAGTTTCATTCTCAAACGCTCGGTAACTATGCGGTCGTAACCAATAACTCCATGGTGACTTTTGGTAAAACCCACATTGTAGTTCTGCATATAAGATGGCGTACTGAATGGTTCTTGTGCAAAGTATTGATACAATGGTTGAATTTGGCTGTGTAATCCATAACCTGCAGTAATGAAATCGTTCGCGGTCAAAGCCCACCTATACCCCACTCTCGGTTCAATAGAGAACGCATTGTTGTGCGATAAAGTTTGCGCATGCACACCCGCTGTAATGGTCATATTGTCACGAGGGCGGTATTTGTATTGTAAATAACCTTGTATGAGGCTTGTATTGCCGCTGTAGTTTTCGCGTCGTTGCCAAACAGTTTGTGTAACCGGATACTGGCGACTGCTGTCAATGAAATCAACGAGGTACGTATTGGCTATTACACCCAAACGGAAGTTGTGTTTAGGCGACACCTTTTTGTTTACATACCAATGCATGTTGGCAGTTGTTGTCTTAAAGTCATATCCCAAAATCGGCTTTAGGCCCTGCACCTCCCCTGTCGTTGAATCGCGGTTAATGTAGTTATGGTTTGCAAAAATGTTATTACCAGAAACACCTACAGTAAACTTCATGTATGTTTTCTTAGTGAGCGAATAACCCAATGATGCACCCAAAACTCCGGTATTAGAAGTGAAATATTGGTCTCTGTCTGATTCGCCATACAATTCCTGCGACTGACCGGTTACCTTGCTCATAACCAAGTCAATAGAGCTCAAACCACCGATACCAAAGATGGAAAACTCACCTTTTTTACCAAAAGGGAAATTAAGTTTAAATGTTGCATCCTGATATTTAGGCACCGAAGACGTACCTATATTAATATGCAAACCGTTGAATAAATCAAGTGTTGAATAACGGTAAGTAACCAGGAACGAAGATCCATTTGCCCTGCTGATTGGTCCCTCTGCCGCTAATTCAGTTCCTAAAAAGCCTAGCTGACCGCTGAACTCAAATTTGTCGTTGTTACCATTGCGCAGCCTCACATCAAACACTCCACCAACTGCATTACCATAGTCGGCAGGAAAAGCACTCATGAAGAAATCGCTATTCGCAAGTGTCTTGTTATTGAGCATACTTACTGGGCCACCACTTGTACCCGGAATCGAAAAGTGATTAGGATTTGGGATATCAATACCCTCAACCCTCCACAACACCCCTTGTGGTGAATTACCTCTGATGATGATGTCATTCCTTGAATCGTCGCCGCCTTGTACACCCGCAAAGTTAGATGCCATTCGTGCCGGGTCACTCCTGCTGCCAGCATAACGGTTGGTTTCGTGTACATCAAATGTCTTGGTGCTTACGATAGCCATATCGTTCTGGTGGTCGCGCTTTGAAGTAATAACCACTTCTTCCATCTTACGCACATTTTCTTCCATCTCAACCGTTAGCACTACTTCTTTACCCGTAGTTACATCAATATCGCGCAAAACAACTGTGTTGTAACCTGTAAAAGAGATGGTAAAATTCCTTTTACCTACAATTACATTGTCTATCATGAACTCACCGTTCATATCAGTAACAGTACCTCTAACATCTTGCGCATCATTCAGTTGAATAACTGCATTAACTACAGGTAAGTGTGTTTCTTTGTCGGTGACTTTACCCTTCACTATTTGCATCATTTGCGCCATTGAAAAAAACGGCACCAAAACGAACATCAATAAAAACGGGACTCTGATTTTCAAGTTCATTATTTTCTTCATGTAAAATGATAAAATTCAGTTTCAATCTTTACCTCACAATATTAATAAATATCAGCAGAAGTAAGGCATGTTATACCGAATTGAGCACCATGACAAAGTAGTTTTTGACTTTTGTCAATTGTGGTGAATGTTATGGATTTGATTTTTTGTCCACCGCATCCCCGGCCCATCTCCGCCAGCGGAGAAAGGAGCAAAGATGCCGGTGACATCTATGTTGTTGGTATAGCGATACATCTCTAGTATCACTGGTACTCGTTTGAAACGAGTACCGGGAGGACGGTCGTTTTCAACGCCTGTTTTATAGCTCAGGCGGATTTGGGGCGTAAGCCATGTGCGCTGCAACCTGCATTGGCGTTTCATCGTTTGCAACCGAATATAAAATTGCAGGTGGCTTGTATTTTATATGGTCGAGATGCAGGGCGGAAGGTTTTCCTCCCGTACGTGGGTGGTGTATTTAGTGATTGTCCCTACTGCCGTAAATTTATCATGCACCCAATCGACTTGGTTTCTTTTGTCGGTACTTCTTTTCCTGCCAATAGTGCATCAACAGCTTCGGCAACATAGGCGTGGGTTATCTTGGTCGGTTCAGCGCCATTGTCATCGACAGCGCCATTATATTTAATTATCCAGTTGCCGTTTTCTTTCCAAACTACATAAGCATGTGGCGTTTTCTTAGCTCCGAAGTCCCTGACTACTGTTTGTTGCACATCATATAAATAAGGGAAAGCCCAATGTTCGGTGGTTGCCTTAGTCCGCATGTTGGCAAGGCCTTCCTCTTCATATTGCACGGTATCGGTGGAGTTAACAGCCAATAATGGTACGCATACCGCTGCATATTTTTGAGCAAGGTCGTTGAGTCGGGATGTGTACTTTTTAGCAAAGGGGCAATGATTGCAGGTGAATACAACAATAAAACCCTTGGCATTGGGATAGTCTCTTGTTGACACCATTTTCCCATCTACATTCAGTAGTGTAAAATCTTTAACCTGTTTATCGCTCAACGTTCCCGCTGAAATACCCAATAAAGCAATGAAACCAAGAAATATCAATTTAACAATGTGCTTTATCATCGCTTATTGTTTTATAAATGAAATTCTACTTATAAGCCTGCTGGCATCGTCGGTGATATTGAGCATGTAGGTACCCGGTGCTATGTTGCTAATGTCAATTCCTTTCAACATTTCAGGGCGAGGCAGCATCATTACTGTTCTTCCATTCAATGCAGTAATGGTTGCATAGTAAGCCTTAACGGTTGGGTCTTTAGGAAATGCATACAACAGGTTTTGTGCCGGATTTGGATAAACATTGTACTCTGGTGCTTTAACTTCAGGGTCGGTAACTGCGGTGCGGTCTGTTACCACAAATTGCCCCATCATACCCGCATCTTCATGGGGTGCGATATGGCAGTGGTACATAAACGGATGCGAAGCGTCTGCATAGTCAGTGAATCGAGTCACAAAAGTCACGGTATCATTGACCTTCAGGTAATAAGTATCTTTCCAGCCTTGTTCATAAGATGCCAATCCTCCCGAACTTCTTGAAATCATTTTGAACTGTATATCGTGTATGTGAAAACTATGTCCGAATACATTGTTATTAATCACTGTCCACTTTTCAGTAGCACCAAGGCCAACATTGTAATTGATATACGATTCAACATACGAGCGACTATCAAACCTAAACGGAGCACCGCCGGGGTTACCATCTGTCACCAATAATGTACGACTCACAGTTGCATCAGCCGCTGTATAATAAGTATTTGAAATCAACGAGGAAGGCAAAGTTGTAATTGCTGAAGATGTAGCTGCACCTACCACAATGTGTAAAATATCGAAGTTCCTATTGTTCAACAGCGAACCGAATGGTGCAGTCGTGCCCGGCTCTGAACCACCAAAACCAAACTCCATACCTGCATTATAAGCCCGCAAATCAAGGCTACTACCAATTGCATCACCCGAAAGATTGACCAGAATTTCATTTCTTTCGCCAGGCACCATTTTCAATCGGGTAAGAGCTACCGGCGCATTGAGCAATCCACCGTCGTTACCAATAAGGTAAAAAGTCCTGTTATCGCTGAAACCCAGATTATAATCACGCTCCAATTCTGCATTCAATATGCGCAACCTGATGAACTGTTTAGGGAAGGTAAACTGTGGGTGCAATGTTCCGTTTACAATCATCGTATCGCCATAGGGGTCAGTACCAATCACGAAGTCATTTGACGCATCAAAACGCCTGCTGGTAAGCACCAACGGAACATCATCAACACCATAAGTGCGAGGAATTGGTAACGTTGCTTCTTCAGAATCGCGGATGATGATAAAGCCACCAATACCCTTAGCAATTTGTTCTTCAGTGGTCATGTGTAAATGCGGGTGATACCAAAGCGTTGATGCTTGATTGGTCACCAGCCAATAAGGTTGCCACACTGTGCCCGGTGGTATAATTTGGTGCGGACCGCCATCCATAACAGCCGGCAGGTGCATACCGTGCCAGTGCATTGTTGTTGAATCGTTGAGGTAGCTGTGTACATTCATGTGCACAGTATCTCCCTTTCTCATGAACAAAGTAGGTCCCCAAAAGTCGGTATTGATACCACCTGTAATGGTTTGATTGCCGGGTAAAAACTGATGGAACGTATCGCGCACGTTCAAATTAAAAACTGTACCCGCAATAGTATCAGGTATTCTAAGTGTGTTATATTGCCCATGCGAAAGCGAAAAGAAACACATTACGACCGTCAGGGTCAACATGATTTTACGTAGCATAAAAAACGAATTCAAATTATTGACTAGGTTTTTGACGGAATAAATTTAAAATTCCTTCGCGGGGGTGGATATTTTTTTGGGGCTGAATCAGAATTTTCAGAAAGGGTAAACTACTGCAGATTTGGGGCATGAGCCTGGTGGGCCGCAACTTGCATTGGGCTGTTTCAGTGGTTTGTAACCGAATATAAAATTGCGGGTGGCTTGTATTTAATGTGGTTGAGAGGCAGGGCGGAAGGTTTTCCGCCCCTACCTGTGGTGTATTTTATGGACGCTCGGGAATGGGAACCCATGGCACTTAAATTCGATTACATATCTTTGTAAAAGTGGACAACAAACTTTTCAAAAAAGCAGATGCTCTCAAAAAGCAGATTTCCGATTACGGGAAACTACCTGACGATGTATTGAAAAAGGTCAACTACAAATTCAGATTGGAGTGGAACTTTCATAGCAACAGTATGGAAGGCAACACATTGACACTCGACGAAACCCGCAGTGTTATGGTGGGTAATGTAACAGTGTCGGGTAAATCAGTAAAGGACATTTTAGATATCAAAGGACATGATGAAGTAGTACGAGATATCCTGAAAATGGGTGCAGGTGAACTCAACATATCTGAAAGCAGAATAAAGAACATTCACAAAAACATCATTTACGAAGATAATCCCGATTTGATAAATAAGATTGGGAAATGGAAAACGAGTGATAATAAAGTCATCAACTATCGCAGGGAGGAATATTATTTCAAGTCTCACCACGAGACACCGGAATTGATGCATCAACTCATCAATTGGTTGAATGTAGAAACCGATAAAATCAAAAAAAACGCCGCGAATAAGTTACACCCTGTTGAATTGGCTTTTGAGCTTCATTTGCGTTTCATAGATATTCACCCATTCTTTGATGGTAACGGCAGAATAGTGCGCATTCTTACTAATCTTATTTTGATATCGTTTGGCTACCCGCCCATGTATATTAAAGTGAATGAAAAAGACTCATACGGCAGACTACTGGCAGACGTTTTAACCTATGGCAGCACTCACGATTTTTTCTATGACTTCATGACTGAAAAATTGATTCGGTCTTTGAACATAATAATAGATGCTATCAACGGTAAAGACATCAACGAACTGGAAGACTGGGAAAAAGAACTACAGTTGATTAAAGCAACTACAGCAGGCAAGGAAACGCTCAAAGCTGCCAAAAATGATGAAACAGTAAAAGAAGTTTTACGGAAAAGTATTATCCCTACTTTCAAACTTGTTTTTGAGAAACTGAAAGGATTTACTGACTTGTTTGTAAAATATAGTTGGCATATAGGCAATCAATATCAAAGCACATTGATAACAGGTGCTACCGAAATTGAGTCTTCAGTCATGAGTTTTGCCAACGAGTCTACAACAGATATTGCTATTCTATTAAAATTGGAAGGCAACAAAAATGAATCAAGGCTCGATGAAAGTTTTACCGTTTTAATTCAATTTGATTTCAAGAAGTTCTATTACGAATATGCGCCACAAATGACACATGGCCCGGAAGAAAGCCTGCCTTCGAAGAAATACGATGAATTCCTTACCGACGATGAAATGAAATTAATTGTGAATAGTCAGGCAAAACGGCTGCTGGAACAAATAAAACAATCAGAAAAATAACGGGCAAATACAAATAAAAACGGGCATGTGCGATAGTCGAACATGCCCGTTTTGTTGTTTATGGAACCAAATCTTCCGGATGGTCCTCCGGTGGTTTGCTGATGGCACCGAGCCTGTTCAGCAAACGACGATTTTGGCGTTTATGCGTGAGGTTGTACACTCCTGAATAAATGACAGGAAGAATGAGTAACGTAAGGAAGGTAGAAGTTATGAGTCCACCAATAACCACAATAGCTAATGGTTTTTGCGTTTCACTACCAATACCTGTACTAATAGCCGCAGGGAATAAACCGATTGCCGCCATCAATGCAGTCATTACTACCGGGCGAATGCGTGAATGAACGCCATGCTCAACCGCAACGTGCAAGGTCATTTTTTCTGCCAGGTTCTTCCGGAATACCGAAATTAGAATCACACCATTTTGAATACATACACCAAACAATGCAATGAAACCAATACCGGCACTAATGCTGAAGTTCATGTGTGTAACGTGCAATGCCAAAATTCCACCAATCAACGCAAATGGCACATTGAGAATGGTCAGTAATGCGTCTTTCACATTGCCATAAGTGATGAACAAAATGAGGAATATACCTATCAAACAAAGAGGAACAACGTTGGCAAGTGTATTTGATGCACGTTCAGCATTTTCAAACTCGCCATTCCAGCTGAGTGAGTAACCTCTTGGTAGTTTTACCGCTTTGTTCACTTTAGCCTGCGCTTCCTTGATGGTGCTTCCCAGGTCGCGACCACGAACCGAGAATTTAACCGGGATGTACCTTGCATTGTTATCGCGGTAAACGAATGATGGTCCTGTAAGCACATGAATGTCACTTATTTCTTTGAGCGGAATGCGGGTACCATCCATCGTCGGCACCATTAACTGCTCAATTTTTTCGCGGCTATTCCTGAACTCTTTATCGTAACGAACACGGATATCAAACTTGCGTGCGCCTTCGTACAATTGCGTGGCTGCCTTACCGCCCACTGCCATTTCAATAACAGCATTCGCATCAGAAATACTCACTCCGTACAATGCCATTTTCTGTTGGTCAAGTTCAATCCTGAATTCAGGTTGCCCCAGATTTCTTAAAACCCCCAAATCTTCAACACCTTGTACAGTGCGCAATTGAGCCATCACTTCATTGGCGAGCGTATCCATTTTACCAAAATTGGAACCAAAGATTTTAACCGCAAGCGACGCAGGTACACCTGCTACCGCCTCTTCTACGTTATCTCGAATAGGTTGCGAATAGTTGTATAAAATACCCGGTATCTTACTCAATTGCTTGTCCAAATCATCAATCAGGCTCTCGGTTGTTACTCCCTTAGGCCATTCATCTTTTGGTTTAAGGTCTACGGCAATCTCTACATTGAAAAACCCTTTTGGGTCAGTGCCGTCAACGGTTCTACCAATTTGAGCAAGAGTGTGTTTCACTTCAGGGAACTTCGAAATAATCTCCGTCATTTTCTTAGAGATGTTACTCGACTCTTCCAGACTGGCACTCATTGGCAACTGCCCCTTCACCCATAAGGCGCCCTCATCCAGTTCAGGCAAGAATTCTGACCCTAGAAACTTAGCTGACGCGAACGAAATAACCATGAAACCGATAGCCACTGTAAGGCTGAGTTTACCATGATGGTACACCCATCTAAAGGCTTTCATGATATTTTTCTCGAAGAACTCTACAACAAAATTGTGCTTTTCTTTGACGTTTTTACGCAATAGAATACTTGAAAGCGCAGGCACCAAAGTAAGCGTATAAATCAAGGCCCCCAACAAAGCAAATCCTAATGTAAATGCCAAGGGCGAGAACATTTTACCTTCTACTTTCTTGAATGCGAAAATTGGAATTAAGCATGTAAGGATGATGAGTTTGGAGAAGAATATAGCCTTACCCATCTCCGCACCCACGTTTTTGAATAAACCCAGTTTAGCCAGTTTATTGAATTTCTCCATGCCCACATCCCGCGATCGGGCATCGAGTGCAACGAAAATACCTTCAACCATTACCACTGCACCATCGATGATGATACCAAAGTCAACAGCACCCATTGAAAGCAAGTTAGCTGTCATACCCTTCAGGCGCATGAGCATAAATGCAAACAACAAGGCAAGCGGAACGATGATACCTACGATTAAAGTAGTTCGCCAATCGGCCATGAAAATCAATACGATTAGCGTAACCAGAATGATACCCTCAAATAAGTTGTGGAGCACCGTATGTGTTGCAAACTCCATGAGGTTTGTACGATCGTAGAACGGTACAATTTTTACATCCTTGGGTAGAATATTATTGTTCAGGTCATCGACCTTTGCATGAATCCCCTCAAGCACCTGTTCTGCATTTTCGCCCTTACGCATCACGATAATGCCCTCCACCATATCGTCGTTTTTATCGAGTTTAACGGTGCCAAGTCTTGGTTTTTCGGTTTCTACAACTGTTGCCAGATTCTTTACCAGAATAGGAACTCCATTTACTTTTTCAACAATAATGTTGTTTATTTCATTGATATCGTTCAATAAACCTATACCGCGTACAATGAATGATTGCCCGTTTTGCTCGAGCACATCGCCTCCAACATTGATATTACTTTTTGCAACAGCAGTATAAACATCAAGCGGTGTCAAACCATAATTCTGAATTTCGTTAGGATTAATTCTTACCTCATAAATTTTTTCGCCACCACTGAACGTATTTACGTCAGCAACTCCCGAAACAGACTTAAACTGCCTGTCTAGCACCCACTCCTGAATCTCATTAAGTTCTCTGATGCTCTTTGTATGACTTTTAAGTGTGTAACGATAAATTTCACCTGTTGGTCCGTATGGTGGTTCTACTTCCGGCGACACCCCATCGGGTAAATCCGCATTGCCAATACGAGTAAATACCTGTTGGCGAGCGAACGCATCATCGACGTTATCATCGAAAATAAGCCTTACATAAGATAGCCCGAAGCACGATGTAGAGCGCAAATTGATCTTACTCTGCACCGAATTAAGAGCGGTTTCAAGTGGTGTAGTTACAAATTTCTCCACCTCTTCGGCACTCCTACCCGGCCATTGAGTAATAATAATGATTTGGGTATTAGTTACATCGGGGAAGGTTTCAATGGGTGTATTCTTATAGCTGGCATAGCCAATAACTGCCAACACAGCAGTCATAAAAAAGACAAAATATCTATGCCTGAGTGAGAAATATATAATATTCTTAATAAGCTTGTTCATAAACAGTAGTTTGAATGAATGAATTTAAAATGTTAATCCTCCTGAGGCGCCCGTAGATGCTCCTACCGAATGCAATGCGGCAACCTCAATACTGAAAAACTACTGAGAAGTTAATTGATTGAAAATCAGCAATTGGTTATTAGTAATTACTTTTTCACCTGAATTCAACCCACCTAAAAGAAAGGTTTTATCATTTACAGACTTTAAAATATTCACTTGCTTTATCACCAAATCGCTATCGCTATTATATACCACAACATAATTTTTCCCTTCCTGGGGAATGAGCGCAGACTTAGGAATACACAGTGCCGTTTGCCCTTCTTTGTTATCAACAATTACTTTAGCAAACATGTCAGGCTTCAAAAGCATCTCAGAATTATCGATGTTAATGCGCACCTTCATTGCCTTGCTTTGAGGATCTAAAACCTGACTAATCTTATCAACTTTACCTAAAAACACTTTATCAGGGTATGAAAGCGGGCACACTTTAACTTCGTAGCCTTCTTTAATTTTTGCGATGTCGGCTTCATACACATTTGCATAAACCCATACATTTTTAAGATTGCTGATGGTAAAAAGATTATCACCCATATCAGGACGAATGAAGGCACCCGCTGTAATTTTCTTTTCAACCAGATAACCATCAATAGGCGCGGTCACAACATATTGTCCTCCCGAATTTGTTTTTCCGCCTCCGTTGATGCTAATCACCGATTGAATTTTACTTTTTGCAGCTATCGCTTTTTCATAGTTCTGCTTTGCTTCGTTGAATTCCTTTTCGCTGGCAATACCATTTTTGTATAACGACTCGGTATTGTCCATTTGCCTTTTAGCTATAGCCAAATCAGCGTTTGCGGCATTCAGGTCGCTGTAATTTCCGGCTATGTCAGCACTATGAATGACTGCCAAAACTTGCCCTTTTGATATTTTATCACCGAGCGAAACCTTCGTCTCAACCACTTGTCCGCTGCTGCGCGGAAACACTTTTACTACATTATTATCGTTAAAACTGACTACACCACTCAACGAAAGTTCGTCAGTGACGTTGCAAATTTGTACTGTATCAATTGATATCATGTGCTTCATGGTGTCACTTAGCACAAATTTCGTCGACTTTACTTCGGCTACTTTTTTCTGTTCGCAAGATGTAAACACGAACGCACTTAGTATAAATATTACTGCTATGTTTTTCATTATTTGGATTCTTTTTACTCAACTATTGTTGTTCCTACTACATCATTCAGGTTTGCCTTAGCTAAACGGAGATTGAGTATTTGTTGTAAACGATTTTTTTTGATTTCCTGGTAGTCGTTGTAATAGTCTAAAAACTCAATAAGGCTTATCAGGCGTTTGTTATAACTGTCAACTATGTTGTCGTATAGCTCTTTGTATTCCTTGTAAAAGTTATCGTTAGCATCAGCGCATAGGTTTACCGATTGTTGAAGTTTTAACCACGCAGCTTTTACTTCGTTTTTAGTTTTATTTTCAACGTCTTTCATGGTCGCTTCTTCTGCCTTCACCTGAAACTTGGCTGCTTTAATATTACCCCTGTTCATGTCCCATACGGGCAGCGGTAACGAGATAGCTAAACCATAATAATTGGGTGCATAGTTGGCATTTTGGTCAAATTCAGCACCTACAGTTAAATCGGGCACTGCCAAAGAACGCTGTAGCGCAAGGTTTTGTTTATTGCTCAAAACCTGATTCAGTTCAATATTGTAATCAGTGTTATGCTGAAAAGCAGAATCATAAATAGCTACGATCGACTGTTGGGGCATCACCGGTTTTTCAGTCTCTTCGCAAATTGGCTGGACATAAACATCGGGGCTTAAGTGCAGCAAATTTCTGATTTCTGCTTGCGCATCTGCCAACGCTTTTTCGTTATCAGCCATATCCTGCCTTAAAGAAACAGCAAGCGCCTGAACCCTTAAATATTCTTTCTTAGCAATATTGCCTGCACTCAACTGGCGCTCCATTGCTTGTTGCAACAGAGTAAGTCTTTTCAGGTTGTCAGTATACAACTTTTTATAACCTTCAAGTTGAGCAATCGTATAAAAATCGGTGTATAACGTAAGCTTAAGATTGCGCATCACAGTCTTGAACTGCCATTCAGCAATAGAAACATTGGTCTTAGCCAAGTCAATTTGATGACGGCGTTTGCCGGCGGTTTTAATTAACTGTTGCACCTGAACAAAATACTCCCCTACCGGGTTACCCTGGCCATCCGCACCGTGTTGGAAGAATTTGCCGTTGTTGTACAAATTCTGGTCGGTATTTAACACCGGATTATCCCATTTGCGGGTTTGTTCAACCAGCGCTTTTTGCGATTGAATATTGTAGTATGCTGAAATAATTTGCAGGTTGCTATCTAAAAATAGCTTCTCAGCTTGTTGAAAATTTATTGAAAGTACGTCGGCACTTTGTTGCGCATCAGCATTGGGTTTTATACCCAATAACGCAAAAAGTACCAGAACGAAAATAATTTTTGTCTGGAACATATTCCGAATTGATTGTTTCAAAAAAATAACGGGCGACTTTGAAACAGCTTCGGGTATAAAAAATAATAATTGTCAGTCGCAACTCTTCATCGTTTATACCAACGAAGCCGACTCTTTAGGGGGAGGAGGATTTATCTCTTTGAAAAAGAGGAAGTAATACGATTCTCTAAAAAAACCTGCAAATTCCCGGACATCTAATACCAAATAATGCATTTGCCAACTTATATCTTTGGTCAGAAATGCCTTTGATACCATTTGTTTTTGCACCTGAATTTTTCTGTGTGACCTGCTTTCACCTGGCTTAATTTGCTTTACCTCTTTCTTAAAGCCCAAACTACTGGCAGAAGAAATGTAGCTGTGCTCATTTAAGTTAAAGTGCATCACAGACAGCCTATCTGGCTTATCGGTGATGAAGTATGCAGCCAAAATGACTACAATACTCAATAACCTTAACAATATGGCAGGAAAGCGACTCATCAACAACCTGCAAATCTACTCTCATAAAGAATAAAATTCTGTTAATGCTTGTGATTTTATTGTTGTTACATGTTAATTATTCTAAAAAAATGACCAAAAAATTCTGTTGATGAACTTGCCGGCTAAAATTTGTTGCACTGCATCTTTCGATTTCTTATATTTGGAGTGTTTTAAATCAAAATAACAATATAAAAACATGAAAAAACTTATCCTTTCAACCCTCACTGTGGTATGTGCGATGTATAATGCCAATGCACAAGACACACTTACCGGCCCTCGTTGCAACCCGGTAATCAATGAAACTTATGTGGCAGTTAACTGCGACACAACCGGTTTCCCTACCTTGGCTACAACATTGGCTAACACTGGTGCCAATCATACCTGGAACTATTCTAGTTTGACGACGATTTCAACAGATACCGCCAAAGCAATGGCGTGTTCATCGACAGCCCATTGCTCGTTGTTTTTATCAAGCACCAACATGGCTGAAGTGACTTTATCAAATTCTGCTGCACAGTATTCTATCATCAACAACGATAGCGTTGCCCAAACAGGTAATTATTTCAGCTCTACCCAAAATGTAATATTGGCAAACCCAATGGTAACCTTGAGGTATCCATTTACTTACCTCGATTCGTTTTCTGATTTTTATTCAGGTACTGTTACTTACATGCCAACAGGCTCTTCAATTCCAATCACTGCTCATCAGGAAGGCACTTTGCATGTAAAAGCCGATGGCTGGGGCATTTTAAGGCGTCCTGGTGGAGTAAATGACACCAACGTTCTGCGAGTGGTAGGTTCACAGGTGTTTACCGACAGCGCAACCATTCTAACTACCACAATCGGTTTAAGCTTCAATTTAACAACTGTACAATGGTTTAAGAGAGACGTTCATAGTCCACTTATGAGCATCACTTACATTGACCAAATTAGCGGACCCGGCAGCACACACATGATTGACGTATCTTATGCAAAGCGCATACCACTGGGAACAGTGAATCAAACATACCAACAACCTGAGTTTGCGGTATATCCTAACCCTGCTCAGTCGATGTTGCACTTCAATGTCCAAAATATTTCAGGTGAATTTGAAATATCAGTTTGCGACGTTGCAGGAAGAATTATTGCCAGCCAAACCAACGACCAATCTTTTGATTGCAGCCAACTGAACAAAGGCATCTATATGGTTGTTTTCAAAACAGGGACTACTACTACCACTCAGAAAGTGGTAATAGAATAAACCAAACAACAATACATCATTCGATCCCCGGCATTGTAAAGTGTCGGGGATTTTTTTGTCCACCTCTACCCCGGCCCATCTCCGCCAGCGGTGAAAGGAGCAAAGATGCCGGTGGCATCTTTGTCGTTAGCAAAGTGATACATCACTGTTACTTGTTTGAAACGCCCCTCAGCTACCGAAGGTTTGGGGCGCAAGCCGTGTGCGCAGCAACCTGCGCTGGGCAGTTGCAACGGTTTGCAACCGAATATAAAATTGCGGGTGGCTTGTATTTTATATGGTGGAGATATAGGGCGGAAGATTTTCCGCCCGTACGTGGGTGGTGTAATTTTTTGAGCGCGGTGGCAAGATTCGGTCTTGCTGCTGCGCTATACCAACCAATACTCTTTACTCAACTATTATTTTCTTGTTATAAATGTGTCCTGCAACCTTTACCTGAAGCATGTAAACCCCGGGGCTCAAATCGGATACATCGATTGATAACTTAGGCGAATGGGCATTAAATTGTGCCACTTGCTTTCCAACCACATCTAAAAGCGATACCGATAATAACCCGACATTGCGTTCTACTTCAACATACAGTAAATTGCTTGTGGGATTCGGGAAGACACTCACTAATTCCCCTCCTGATAACTCATCAATACCCAGCCTGCAATCGTAAACAGTTATTACTTTATATGCTGAATCAGCACCGCAGGTTGAAATAGCAACATATTTCACTGTATCTATTCCAACAGCTAAGCCTGTAACAACCCCAGTCGATGAAACTCTTAAGATAACTCCACGACTAACCCACACTCCACCTGCGGTAGGGTTATTTAAAGTTATCGAACTGTCGATACAAACTGAGTCTACTCCATTAATCAAACCAACAACGGGAATGGTATCAACGCGAACTCGAAAAATTGCAGTATCGGCTCCACATGAATTCGAGACTACATAAAAAACTGAATCAAGCCCCCAAAGAAGCCCGCTCACTTCTCCAATTCGATTAACAGTAGCATTACCCCTGAGAGTAAGCCAGACTCCATTGGTTGCAGTATCATGCAACAACGTGGAATCCCCTAAACATAAATTAGCAGAACCTGTAATAACACTTGGACTTGGTATTGAATGAATGTAAACAATGCGTGTTCTGGACGATGTACCGCAAAAATTGGTTTTAGTGTAACTAATGGTGTCTATTCCAACTCTATTGGCCAAAACGCGACCAGTAGAATCAACCGTTGCAATTGCAGTATTGCTTACACTCCACCTGCCACCTATGCTTGAATCAGTGAATGAATAGTAAACACCAAGACACAAAGAATCAGGGCCATTGATCGAACTTAAAACCGGAGGTGTCAGTATTAAAATCCGTTTGGATGCCGTGTCGGAACCACAGTAATTTGAAACGATATATTCAACAGTGTCTACACCTGCTGAAATTGCTCTAAAATCTCCGGTTGAACTCAATGTTCCCAAAGAAATGTTGGTCAATCGCCAGGTGCCGCCTGAAACAGTATCAGTAAAACCTCCGCGGTTACCCTGACAAATGCTATCGAAACCAGAAATTATACCTGCATCTGGCAACCCTAAAATATGTAGTGGATATACTGCAGTATCTGATGCACACACATTTGATTTTACATACAAAACGGTATCAAATCCCAAAGCCGTTGCAGTAACTCTACCTGTAGTATCAATTGAAGCACGTGTGGAAGTTAAGTACCAGTTACCACCATGTGCGCTATCAGAATATCGCGAAATCCCCCCGATACAAATTGTTGTTGCACCTGTAATAATTCCTGCATGTGGTAAAGAAACAACGTTTACTGCATACGATGCAATTGCCGTTCCGCAATCGTTTGAAACAGTGTAGAAAATGGTATCAACACCAGCACTTACGTAAGTAACACGACCTGAAGAACCAACAGTGATGTGACGACTTGCTGATGAAGTCCATACTCCCCCCGAAGCACTATCTGAAAACGTGATTGGAGCACCTTCGCATACATTTCTTGATCCGGCAATTACACCGGCATTAGGCAAAGGTTTTATTCTTATCACCTTGCTTGTTGAAGCTATGCCGCACATGTTTGACATTCTGTAAAAAACTGTATCAATACCCGGCACCAAGCCTGTTACTGCACCGCTTGAATCAACTGTAACTCTGTGCAATGCAGATGACGACCAAGTTCCGCCTGAGACACTGTCAGAAAAAGTAGTACTTGAAGACTGGCAAAGAGAATCAATACCTGTGATTCGTGAAACATGAAGAACTGGAACAAGATTAACCACATGGCGTGCCACTGATGAACCACAACCATTTGTCGTAGTATAAATTAAAGTATCGAAACCCGTACCCGTTGCACGAACAGAACCAATTGAACTGATTGTTGCAATTGTAGATGAAGTAAGCCCCCAAACTCCCATTGTCATTGAGCTTGAAAAAGAAGAAGTCGAACCATCACACAACGAATCAGCGCCGGTGATGATGGCAGTATCGGGTAATGGTTTTACATAAATCGGTTTACTAACTCGAGCAGAGCCGCACACGTTAGTAAGTGTATAATACAAGGTATCATTGCCCGAGCCGACACCATACACATTTCCTCCTAGGTCTACGGTAGCAATTGATGGTATACTCAGACTCCAAGTACCACCACTTGATGAATCAATAAAAAGCGAATGACTACCTTGACACATTGAATCATTTCCTGTTATTGCTCTCGGTATGTTGACGTCAATTACTCTCGCTGTAAATAAAGCCCTGCGAGTGCCGCATCTATTAGTTACAGCATATTTTATTGTATCAACTCCTAGGCTCACTGCCCTTAATCGATTGGTTGAATCGAAATACGCAATACTTGAATCGGTTGAACTCCACACTCCGCCTGCAACGCTGTCAGAGTATCGATAGTATGCCCCGACACAAATTGAATCTGCACCACGAACCACGCCAGGGACTACTGTAGTAATAAGATGTAAGGGTTTAGAAACTACATAAGAACCACATCTGCTAGCAAGAGTATAATGAATGGTATCGATACCAGTGGTAATTGCGGTTAACCGGCCTATTGAATCAATGGTTGCATGACCACTTGTAGTTGACCATCGACCATTTACGAGCGTATCTCTAAAAACTGTAGTTGTTCCCGTGCAGATAGTATCTACGCCAACTATCGGTGAGAGTGCATGGCCTAGGTTGACCGTAACCTGTTTGAAAATATTAAATACGCCACATATTCCGGTGGTTGAATGTCCAATTCTTGTAACACCCGCTCTTACAGAGTGTACCACGCCGAATGAATCAACCGTAGCAATAGAACTATCTTCACTGAACCACCTGCCTCCGGTATAATCAATTTGAAATGTATCGGTTTCACTTGAACATAAAGTATCTCTACCCGTTATTACAGGCGTTGAATACCGACCTGGAAAACAGTTGATGCGTTTGCGAATGCGATGGGTGAAAAAGTCGCAGGCATAAACATTATCAGAGTCATCAGCAATACTGGTTTGAGGCATTCTAAAACGAGCATTTGCCGCCAAAACCCCATCATTTTCATAAATTATACAGTCAAATCCATCATATTCTGAATACAAAAGAGTAGCGAAATAAGCATAATATAAAATTTCGCCAGATGTCCCCAATATAGTTTCAACGGTTGTATCTGATTTAACCTTCCTGACGACGTTTTGAAATAAATCTGTATACACTAACTCATTATATGAATTTATGGAAATATAAAGACCGGAAAATATTTCAGTCCAGTAAGCTTTTGCACCGTCGTTGATCAGCCCATCTCCATGTGGTCTACCAAACATTCCAAATGTATCAACAAACCCAGCGTACTTAAATACAAACCCTGAAGGCAATATTTTATAAACATATGCATCTGATGGGTATGACCAATAAGTACTATTGCAAACATAAATGCAGGCATTTGTATCTATTGTAAAACTTGATTGGCCTAAATAACTAGCAGCATAAATAGGAGCACAGTCTCGAATATCTGAACAATCTTGTATCGGTGTACTTCCATTTCCAAGAATTGTAGTTATGATACCGAAAGTATCAATTTTCCGCAGCTTGCCATCGGTCAAAAGAAAAACATTCCCATACTTATCTACCTGAATGTCATCAATATTTTCAATTCGAGCCGCAGTTGCAGCACCGCTGTCCCCGGTATACCCGGTTGTGCCATTGCCGGCAATGGTACTTGCAATTTGGGAATTGGATATTTTCCTTATTCGTGCATTGTTGCGATCCCATACATAAATTGAGCCTTTAGTGTCTATACACATTTGAGATGCACCATTGAATCTCGCCCTACTTAAAGAATCTCCATCCCCAGAATAACCCAAAGAATCGCCATTGATTACAATACGCAACTTACCCAAAGAATCAACTTTAGTCAGGTAACCATTTTCATGGATAATAAATAATTCTTTTCCTTTCTTTTTAAAATTAATAGGATGGGCTATGTCAAAGTTGGCAGAATAAGCATCAATGCCATCCACATCTGCATATGTATTGACACCTCCATATCGCGAAACACTATCCCTGCCATCATATTTGAAAATTCTGGACACGCCTCCTTTTTGAGATATCCAATAAACTTCACCGTGCGGTCCACATGCGATTTGGCTGTGTGACCAGTTGTATGCCGGATTATATTTCAAATTTCGCCTGGGTACTTTATCAATTAACTCTATCGACCCACCACCTGCAATGGTTGTTATTATCCCCGCTGAATCTATCTTTCTTAAAACAAAGACATTCGAATCTACTTCATCATGAAAATAAAAATTTCCGTTTCTATCAGAAGCTAATCCAATTGGTTTGATTGATATAGAACGGGCTGAAACACTATCGACTCCTCTTGTTGAAGCAGTTCTCGACCCCGCAAAAGTTGTCAGCCTGTTAGTAGCAATGTCCACCTTTATAATTAGACTGGTTGTCTGATCTACGTAATAGACGTTATCATTTACATCCAATGCCATCCCAAAAACATCACCAAGCCGAACACTGCGCCCTGTCATTCCTTCGGAGGTAAGAAAAGAAGTACCATAACCTACCAATGTGTCAATTGTATGAGTTCCGACATTTAGCCTAAAAATGCTTTGAGCATTTACTAAACAAATAATATTTCCACGACTATCAAACTTGACAACTGAAATATCTACGCTTTCGGGCAATCCCCAATAATTTCTCATTTGAAATTTACCTAACGAATCAATTGTCACTGGGCCTCCAATTTTGAATTGAATTAACTTTCCATTACTATCAATGCCTATCGCATTTCTAATTACACCTAAATCAGCGGTCTCAGTATAAGCGACAACTGAACTGTTGATACAGTTAAGGGCAACAGAATCGGAGCTGAAAAGATACATTGAATTTTCAGTTGTTTGATAACCACAGGCAATCCTGAACATATTGCCATTTGTATTAATCTTATTTACCGAAGAAGTGTTATTTCCGTATTCAATATCATAGCGATTATAAACCCTCACATCAAAAAAGTACAAATTGCCGAATTTGTCAGCTTCAAGGGAACCAGTATTAATACCGAGAACTACTTTAGTTGCCTTCGTCCCTCTCGGGTCGGCGCTACCTGCAAATGTGTTGACAATTTGAGCCAATGAGCTATTGCCAAAGGGGAACAATGCAACTAAAATGTAAACTAAAAGACAGGCTAACCTTTTCAAAACCAAGTATTTTATAAACCGATAAAAATACTTATCAAAACCGTTAAGTACATAAAAACTTCACGAACGGTCGTAAAACTTCACGAACGGTTACCCCCAACACAAAAACAGTCCCGACGAAAGTCGGGACTGCGTACAATTTTTTGTAAATGTTGGCTACTAGTAGTCCATGCCCATTCCGCCTGGCATACCACCACCTGCAGGAGCTGCAGATTTTGGTTCTGGTTTGTCGGCAATAACGCACTCGGTAGTAAGGAGCATGCTCGCAATTGATGCAGCATTTTCCAAAGCAACACGGCTCACTTTAGTAGGGTCAATAACACCCGCTTCAAGCATATTCACATACTCTTCTGAACGAGCATTGAAACCATAGTCACCTTTACCTTCGCGTACTTTTTGTACAATGATAGAACCTTCCAAACCAGCGTTAGCAACGATTTGACGAAGTGGTTCTTCCAATGCGCGACGAACAATAGCAACGCCTGTTTTTTCGTCGTGGTTATCGGTAGTTACTTTTTCTAATGATTTGATAGCACGAATGAAAGCTACGCCACCACCCGGTACAATACCTTCTTCAACCGCAGCGCGTGTTGCATGAAGCGCATCGTCAACGCGGTCTTTTTTCTCTTTCATTTCAACCTCACTTGCAGCACCTACATAAAGTACAGCTACACCACCACTCAATTTAGCAAGACGCTCTTGCAATTTTTCGCGATCGTAGTCGCTGGTTGTAGTTTCAATTTGTGCTTTAATTTGGTTAACGCGGGCAGTAATGTCTTTTTTACCGCCTTTACCACCAACAACAGTCGTATTGTCTTTGTCGATAGTGATGCTTTCAGCCTGACCCAAAGAAGCGATAGTAGCACCGTCTAATTTGTGACCCATTTCTTCGCTGATAACAGTACCACCTGTAAGTACAGCAATGTCTTGCAACATTTCTTTACGACGGTCGCCGAAGCCCGGAGCTTTAACAGCAGCGATTTTCAAAGAACCACGCAATTTGTTCACCACCAATGTTGAAAGTGCTTCACCGTCAACATCTTCAGCGATAATCAACAAAGGACGACCAGTTTGAACTACGCTTTCCAAAATTGGAAGAATGTCTTTCAATGTGCTGATTTTCTTGTCGTAAATCAGGATGTATGGGTTTTGCAACTCCACCTGCATTTTTTCAGTGTTGGTTACAAAGTAAGCACTCAGGTACCCACGATCGAACTGCATACCTTCAACTACATCAACTGTAGTTTCAGTACCTTTTGCTTCTTCAACCGTAATAACGCCTTCGTTACCCACTTTAGCCATTGCCTGAGCAATAAGGCTACCGATAGCAGCATCGTTATTAGCAGAGATTGAAGCAACTTGCTCAATCATTTTATTGTCGTTACCTACTTTTTTAGATTGTTTTTTGAGATCAGCAACAACAGTAGCAACAGCTTTGTCAATACCGCGTTTCAAATCCATTGGGTTTGCACCCGCAGCAACGTTTTTCAAACCTTCACCAATAATTGCCTGAGCAAGTACTGTTGCAGTTGTAGTACCATCACCCGCCAAATCAGCAGTTTTTGATGCTACTTCTTTCACCATTTGTGCACCCATATTCTCGATGCTGTCTTCCAGTTCAATTTCTTTAGCAACTGAAACACCATCTTTAGTTACGGCAGGAGCACCGAATTTTTTCTCAATAACTACGTTACGACCTTTAGGTCCCAATGTAACTTTAACTGCATCTGCAAGTACGTCAACGCCGCGTTTCATTCTGTTGCGGGCTTCGATGTTGAAGAAAAGTTGTTTTGCCATGATTGTATTTACTTTTTTTTGTTTTGTTGTTTTAAAATTGGATGTGCCATTACAGTTGGTGCCGGCACTAGCACCGTTTTAATTAAACGATCGCGAGAATGTCGCTTTCACGCATAATCAAGTAGTCCTGACCTTCGATTGAAATCTCAGTACCAGCATACTTTCCGTAAAGTACAGTATCACCCGACTTAACTGTCATTGGCTCATCTTTCTTGCCCGGACCTGCGGCTACAACTGTACCACGTTGAGGTTTTTCTTTAGCTGTGTCAGGAATAATGATTCCACCGGCTGTTTTTTCTTCTGCCGGAGCTGATTTAACGATTACTCTGTCGTGCAATGGAGTGATTTTTACCTTCGCCATTTTCAATATCAATTTTAGGTTTTTAAATCAATTTTGTATAAAAGGCATTGCATGTTTTGTGCCAATGCTATTTTCATCAAATTGGCATGTCATTTTTGCAGATTTCGACAACCTTTCTTAAAACTTTTTTAACAAGCTCGACAAAATTTCAGGATTTTCAATTCCTTATTGCAAATTTGTCAGTTCTCCTGAAATACCGTTTTCACACCGCAGCTTTTTGTTTACTTTTGGCAATACCTGATTTTTCATGCGTTTCGATAAAGACAAAATACCACTTTACAAGAAAGCTATGAGCTTTGCTTCTCCGGTTTGGTTGTGGAGCGAAAAAAGTGTGTTGAACAAACAACTCGACGTTTTATTTTATAAAGGTCGCTTCCAGCTTGCCACCAGCGATGCTTTATATTCTGACGGGTTTAAATATACGCCTGCCCTCGCTATTGTACGTTCGCTCAAAAAATTCTTACCTACCGTCAAGAAAACACTTATTTGCGGCGTAGGCTTGGGCAGTACAGTTGAAATTATGGATTCGCTGGGTTGGCACCCCGATTTTACGCTCGTTGAATACGACAAAACAATCCTTAGGTTAGCGACTGAATATTTATCAACGTTCCCTAAAGTAAAATTCGAACCTGTTTGGGAAAACGCACAGACGTTCATGGAAAAAACCACTAGCAAGTGGAACTTTATTTTCATTGACATTTTTGACAGCCGCGTAGTGCCTGAGTTTGTCACAGGGGCCGACTTCCTGAACCATTGTAAAAATGCACTTGAAGAAGGAGGAAAACTCGCCATGAACTACATTATAAATAACGAAGCCAACTGGGAAGAAACCCAAGCCAGGTTCAAGGAAATCTTCCCCGACCACTACGTTATCTCCGACGATATCAATCGGATATTTATTGCTTCAAAATAATTGATTATGAAGCTTTTTTTACATCCCGCATCATTCGTGACGTGGCAAAAATGAGCATACCTACCCCACCCACAATACCTATCCAAAGCCAACTGACTTTACCCGTTTCGGGTGCTTTATGTACGGTTTGAACTGCAACTTTATTCTTATGAAAAGCACCAAGGTTTATGGCACTTTGCGCCACATTGATGCTATCCTTGAAACGTACTATGTCATACTCTGGCGCTGACGCTGTGTCGCACCCTGCCAGCACCACATAATGGCGTTCTTTTTGCAGGCTCGCAACCATTTCCATTGCCTGCGACCATGTGGTTACTTTGTTGACGGGCAACGGTCTATCGTCTTTATTATCAATGACAATTAGCAATTCTTTTGCTTTTCTGCCATCCATTTCCAACACACTACCATACCTTGAAGACATCAGGAATTCTCCGGCAGGCTCGAATGTAGAATCTGTTTTCACCAACACACTCGCAATGCGCTCAAACCCATACGGGCCACCGCCAATAATTGATAACTGCAACCTGTTTACTGGATAAGGTGCATCATATAAAACCTTTACGTAAGTATGTCTATTACTGTCATGCACCATCATGTTCCCGGGCGGGTTTACCTGGATTAAAGGGTCGGTGGAAGGCTGTTCAGGTTCGTAATAATGTATGTACGCCTCTGTGATACCCATTGGGTGCTGATGGTCGAGTTTAGTAGTTATCCTGTATCTTTTGGCAACGGTTTTAGGCAGCCATATCATAAGTGAATAAGTACCGTCGCTCCCCTCGCCACCAGTAAAAAGATTGGCATCAGTAACTGCAGTCCATACATTTTTAACCGAACTCTGGGAAATATTGCATTTACGTTGCACATTGTTGTTTTTGACCTTCAACTCAATTGCCACCGCGGCTTTCTCCTGAGGGGCTTCCAGTTCAACATTGGCTTCGTAGTCCATTTCATAGGTTTCTGCAATGCGCATTTTTGTAGGGTGCGATTGTTTATTTTTCCCATGTCCGCTACCCGACCGCACAAAAAACGGCACAGCAAACCCTGAATCATCCACCAGCCTAATATCGCTCAAATTGGGTTTAGCAATTGCCATCAAGTCAGGCGAAACAGCAATAGCATAATACCCACCAAAATCAACTCTGATAGAATCGGAATGATAGTTAAAGAATTGAGCATGAGTGCTGCCTGCAACAAAAAATAATAATATCGATATTGCTACGAACCTTTTCAATGGCAAGAGTGTAGTTTCAATACGAATGTACAAATATTCACTACATCACCCCGACTAATGATTCAAGGTTAACGTTTCAGCAACTATAATTGCGCAATATTGAATTACAACGCCAGCTCCAAAAACACCGGGCAATGGTCAGAATGTTTCACGTCGGGGTAAATTTGAGCGTGCTTTAAGTGTGGCATTAAATTCTCGGTTACATTGATGTAATCAATGCGCCAACCTTTGTTGTTGGCCCGCGCACCGGCAAAGTTGCTCCACCAGCTATAGTGGTGCGGATCTTTATTAAAATGCCTGAACGTATCAACAAATCCGTGTTCAAAAAACTTGTCCATCCATGCCCTTTCTTCCGGTAAAAAGCCCGATGATTTTTTGTTACCCGCTGGGTTATGGATATCAATGGCTTTATGGCAAATGTTATAGTCGCCACATACTATCAACTTCTGGCGCTCCTTTTTCAGTTCATTGAGGAAATTGAAAAACTCATCGAGCCATTGGTATTTATACGTCTGACGCTCTTCACCCGTAGTACCACTAGGGAAGTACGCATTTATCAAAGTAATATCGCCAAAATCGGCTCTTATTACCCGGCCTTCCTGATTGCTTTGCAACATCTCATTACCATACACAACATTATTGGGCTGAATGCGAGTAAGCATAGCCACTCCGCTATATCCTTTTTTCTCAGCAGAAAAAGAAAGCGGCGTATACCCCACGGCTTCAATGTCTTTAACCGGAACGTCTTCACGGGCTGCCTTAATCTCCTGCAAACAAACTACATCAGCAGGGTTGGTGGCTAACCAATCAATAAAGCCTTTTTTAGCAGCACTTCTAATTCCGTTAACGTTGTATGTAATGATGCGCATTGAATTCAGTTTATTCGGCAAAGTAAGTATTTTATGGTGTTTTTAGGGAACCAATTATCATACGCACTTAATTTATTTGTATTTTTACAACAGATAAAATGGTTCAACTTTCCAACCATAGTAGAATGATTGACCTGTTACGTCAGGTTTACGGTGAAAATGATGATCCCGAACAGGTTGTTATTGGTGATGAGGAGCGAAATAAATTAATGGCTTTGCATCCTGGTGCTAGAACTGAGCTTAGAAATGAAAACGGTCCCTACTCTTGGATTTTGCTTGTACCTACTACTTCTGATCTGATGTATCAATTTCTGAACGGAACAATCAACGAAAACCAACTATTCCACCAAACAGAAGTAGGCATTAAGTATGATGCACTTTATTTGTGTTCAGCACTCATTTTACCAGAATTCCGAAGAAAAGGTCTCGTTAAAAATGCAGCAATCAATGCTATAAGTTCTATTTTAGAAGACCACAGTATTAAATATCTATTTTATTGGCCATTCTCTGAAGAAGGCACAAAATTAGCTGAATCCCTGGCAAACAAATTTAATTTGCCATTATTAAGAAAAAATAGATAATACTCCTATTTTTACATCGCAGCCAAAATGCGATAAAAATGGAATCAGCAATTAACCTACTCTCGAAAACGTTTCAGCACCTAGCGCGGGAAATACAAGCTTACATTTTTAGTGGAATCCTTGTAGTATTAAATACTCTATTTATTACTAACAAACTGAGTTTATTAACTCAAAAACAGGAAAACAGCACTTTAATTTGGATTCTGGCAATTGTGATAACCTATATAATTGGGCATGTTTGCATGGCAGTATTTTCATTGCTTTTCGAAGTCACTCGCATCCAAAAACTATTTCAAAAGATTTTTTACATCTGCATGTATGGCAAAGAGGAATTAAAGAATAAAAAAGTTGAATCTAAGAATAACTTCCCGAATGTGGATGCATCAAAAGATGTTGAAATTTATATCAACTCACGAGAGGCCTATCAATTTTACATTGAAAGAGATAACAACCTAATTTTTATGCGTTGGAATTATGCCGGGGCTGGTGTACTAAACACAGTAATCACGTTATTTTTCTATTCGAACGTTTTCCTTTCAAAAAGCAACGTTATTTTTATAAACCTTTTATTTTCCGGTCTGATGTTTCTATTGTGCATTTTGGCTGAATTTGAGAGATATGATTTTTCTAAATCAATAGAAAGCAACGTCGAAAAAAAACGAACTTCAAAATTCTTTAAAAGCAAATAAACATCTACACCTCATCCCCTTCTCCGAAATCTTCGGGCAGTGCAAAAAATGACATCATCCTGAAAATATTGAGGAAGCCTTTAAGTCTTGCACCCACTGTTGTGCGTGACTTAACACCCAACAGGAATGGCTCTGCAAACTGAGCGACTAATAGTGTTTCTTTCTCGTTAAGTGCCTGGCCAGCATATTTGAGTTTTAGGTACACGACAATGAAATTACCATAACTGAGATTGAATTGAGGGTCAACTACCCTATTGGCATATTGCAACGGCGTAAGCACTCCTCTGGCAAACCCAATCATGTGAAGGTAATAACCAGTGAGCTTGTAAGCCCAATATGCTTTCTGTTCAGCATTTGGCGACTTTTTATGTTTGTATCTGTAGTAAAGCAGCAGTATTTCAGGCGTTGATAGCAGTAATAGAATAAAGCCTAAAGTACCACCAACACTGATCGAAATTAATGCTGTACGCGAAATTTGTTTTGGCGGCTGTTCCTGTGGCGGCGTTTCTTTTTGTTTTGCTGCTTCCTTACTTTTCAGGTAAGCTTCATCAACAGGCACTAGGCTTGGGAAGCGACTCAGCAATTTAGACGCTTTTTCACCGTCAATTGCAGCGAGTTTTTTCATCGCCTCGGCATACGAAACAACAGTTGCCTCTTCGCCGTTGTGAATAGCACCTATACCCACCGACTGACTATCGCGATAAACAGTAGCCACCTTCATGTCTATTTCGCAAACGGAAGTATCATCTAAATTGTATTCTTTGTCGTGGAATACAAAATGGCGGGTTTTTATCTGTAGTGTTTTTTTGATTGTATCAACATTTGCTACCCTTCCATCCATTGCCAGCCATGCTTTTGGTGGTTGCATTGGCGGGGTGCCGTCGGGCTGTGGTGTGGGGCGGTTTTCGTTCGTGTTGCCTACCGTAAAATCAAAATCGAGCCATCCATAACCGGGGAAAAACACCTGATTCCATGCGTGCGCCTGATTGGCATAGTACCAGTACCAGCCCTTATTTTTATCACTTCGGTCTTCAGTCAAAAAGCCCACTGCAATACGGCTTGGAATGCCAATCGCACGCAACATAAATAACGTAGCACCTGCGTAGTAAGCGCAATACCCTTTATGGTTCTCATTCAGAAAGTACATCAGCTTCGATGCACTCGGAATATCAGGCTCACCAGGATTGTCGGTGTACACATACAACGGCTGACCGTTTTCGTCTTTTGATAGGAAGTAGTTTCTGATAGCCAGCACTTTATCAACCGGCGTTTTTGCTGTATCAGTAATTTTGTGTGCCAATGCGCTGATGGTCGCAAACTTAGGGTCAGTAGGCATTTTGGTGTAATACTTCATGAACGAAGTATCTACCTTTTTGTACTCTTTAATAGAACGCAGTACCTTAAATCGCTCCTCCTGAAAATTGCGAATTGCAGGAGTATCAGAATTGTACACGAAGTAGGCACTATTCAGCATCGATACATAGCTCTTGGTTCTGTATGCCGAGATGAATTTCTCCCTGAAATCTTTTTCAATGGTGATTGGCTGCACGAAGAAACCAACATTAGGTGCGATATATGTGCCGGGCGAAAGCTTACAATTATAAATCTCTACGTCAACTATATCACGCGCCAAATCACCCAGACTGTTTTTTATAACATTTGTGTCATAGACGGTCTTGAATAACGGAATTTTCGACGGGTCGGGTAAGAACAAATCGTTGTAAGGAATCACCTTATCGCGCTCAAATGTCTCTGTGAGCGTATCGAATTTGGTGAAATAATAGGCAGTCAGGTAAAGCGGGTTTGGCACTTTTGTTCCGGGGAAATAATTGTCAATGTGCGCGCAAAATAGAAGTTGTTTATCCCTGTCGAGCGAGTTACTCAACTTGGTATAATCGTTCAAATCGAATGTGCCATCCTTGTTCTTTTTAAGCATGGAATTCTTGCCCGATTTACCGCCGCCGCCATTCTTTTCTGCAAGTGCCTTCGCCATTCCGACACCAAATAAAAATGTAGTTGCAATAAGAATGCCCGCCAACAATGCGCTAAAAATCGACAATCTCAGTAACAAAAAGCCCCAAAAGCGACGCGATTTATCTTTGTAATTATAAATTTGTTCGGCGGTAAAAATGTTATAAAACCCAAATGCCAAAGGCGGCAAATAACTGAACAGAAACTCCCGCACAGTATGCACATCAGAATTTGCAATGGAAACTACCGAGGCTGTTAAAACCAACAAACTGATAATCACAGCAAAATACCTATACCTCACATAGCCCCATCCAATTAACCAACCGAGAGTAAATAAAAAAGCAAATACCTGAAACTGAACTGTGATAAAAAAGGTATCGAATTCCCCTGACGAGTAATTATTCAACCCTTTTGAAAACGTATAAAACGCCAGCAACAACATTAAAAATGTTGGTACAAAACGAAAACGGAATGAATAGAACAAAGCCGAAATACCCACTCCGCAAGCATAATAAACAGTTTGTGCTACTGCCTGGTTTTGGAGAATAGAAAAATGTCTATTGACAGCATCGAGCAAGAAATACCCTATACCCACCGTAGGTAGCATGAGGAAAATGAGTTTCGCTAAAAACTCATTCACAGGGGTGGCTCTTTGAATGCTCATATTTCAGCCTAAAATTAAGGCAGAGATTAATTTTAGAGATGTTAAAAAAGAAAAGGATAAAATTAGCTATTCAATGCTTTTTACCAACCTGCCACATCTAAGTTTCACAGTGAGGCCCTGATTGTCTTTTGAATATGTGGTTTTGCCTGCAATAAATCCTTTTAGTAATTCCCCATTACAAAACACATGTTGTGCATCTTCGCCATTAAGGTATTCGCCTTTTGGGATATGAAAGGATTTTGAGTCAGCATCTTTTACCAAGGTCAAGTGTTCTCCGTCAGAATAAGGTCTAAAAAAATAAATGTGATTGATATCTTTTGCATACCATCCGTCGAGCGCAGTAAAAGTTGGGACATCAATAAATTGCGGAATGTCGCCATTGAAACAAATTACATCAACCAAGGTGTCTATGTTTTTAACTTCTCTTTGAGCGATGGTCTTTAAGTATAGGTGCCCCTGAGCATCTCTATAAAATGGACTTTTCAGTTTTACCATTCGACTGGAATCAGCCCCGCTACAAATTTGATTCAAAACTATTTCCACACCAACAGCTCCATGAGTTGTTGGCAGAATTGGCTTGTAATTGTGAGAAGCTTCTAGTTCTTTTTCGTTGCAACCAGCCATTAGGAACAGCAACAATAAAATAGACAATATCAATTCAAACCTACGCACTCTTTAAAGTTTCATCCATTAACTTCAACGCTTTTTTGGCTGGATAACGCGAAACGACGAAACCAATCAAGAGTACGGTAGCGATAACAACTAAAACATCGGTAAAAAATACCTGAACGGGATAAGCATCAACAAGGAAAGTGCCGCCTAATTTTACAAACCCAAACTTGAATTGTAGAAAGCAAATTATCAGCCCCAGCAATATACCTATACCACCACCGATAGCACTCCAAATCATGCCCTCAAGTCGGAAAACAGATTTGATGCTTTTTTCATCAAGCCCCAGTGTACGCAAAATTGCAATGTCTTTGCGCTTCACTAAAACCATCATCGTAAGCCCACCCACCATGTTGAAAGAAGCAATAATGAGCACGAACAATAAAATAAAGTACATCACCCATTTTTCTATCGCCATCATCATATAAACAGTCTTATTCTGTTCGTATCGGGTTGCTACCACAAACCCATTGGGCAACATAGTTTGCAGCGTTTTTTTCACTGAACTTTCTGCCCCAGGTGCCGTTTTAATATCAATTGAAGAAAGCATTCCTTCTGCTTTCAATAACTGCGCTACAAGATTTTTGGGAGCAAGAATATATTTATCGTCAAACTCGTCGCTAATTATAAATGTACCTGCGGGATGAAGTTTTAACGACTGGAATGCACTTTCTGGATTGGTCTCTGGGTTCACCAATTCGGGGTTGGAATAGTACAAATCAAATGAACTAAAATTGTTTCTGGCATCGAGCCCCAACTGATGATAAATATGATTTCCTACAATGGCTGTATATGGGTGCCCTTCCGATACCATTGTGTCACCCTCTATGTACTGACTCAGTTCATGTACTTTGAAAAAACTCGCGTCAACACCTTTTACTATTGCCACCTTTTGCCTGTTCGCCGACTGACCTGTTGCGGTCATATCACCTGCAAGCACATTGTCTTCAATAACGCCTGCAATACACACAACATCTTTCAATAGAGAAATCGCCTGTAAGTTGATTTGTTTCTCGTCAAAAAACTTCCCTTTTGCGAGCGTCACTTTCACTTCTGGGTAAAAGGTTTTGTACATGTCTTTTACCATACCCTCCAGTCCGTTAAAAACAGAAAAGAGAATAACCATCGCGGCAGAAGCGATCGCAACTGCACCAATGCTGATAGTTGAGAGTACAGGTACTGCATTAAGGCTACCTCGCCCCTTGAAATACCTGTAAGCTATCTTTAAAGATACCATCTATAAATTAGGCTGAATGACCTGTATCGCGTGAATTGCGCTCGTCGCTAATTTTCTTGAACAACTCTTCCATCTTAAACACATAATCGAGCGTATCATCGGTATAAAATGCAAGGAACGGAATTCTGCGTAGCTGGTTCCTCACACGCATACCTAAAAGTTTGCGCCATTCAGGGGTGCGCTCAATGATGCTATGAAGCAATTCTTTGGCATCGCCTACCTGAAAGAAACTTAAATAAATACGTGCTTCTAACAAATCGGGCGTCACAACCACTTTAGAAATAGACACCATTCCGCCGTCAATAATATTGATACCGCCGCGCAGGAAAATGTCGCTCATCTCTTCCAATATCAGCTTTCCTACTTGTTTCTGGCGTTTGCTTTCTTCCATAGAATGCAAATATATGAATACATAGATACCTATGTTCATTAAAAAGCCAATCTTAACAGTGTTTGAAGAATTGATGATTATCTTTGCGGCACAGTAAATAATTAAAGCAGTACTATTTTATATGAATAAAGGTCCTATTTCGCAATTTATTTTGCACCACTACAGGCACTTCAATGCAGCAGCACTTGTTGATGCAGCTAAAGGCTATGAAACTCATTTGTTGGAAGGCGGTAAAATGCTGGTTTCTCTGGCAGGTGCCATGAGTACCGCTGAATTGGGTATTTCTCTTGCTGAAATGATTCGTCAGGATAAAATTGCAATTATCAGTTGCACAGGCGCCAACCTCGAAGAAGACATCATGAACCTTGTGGCACATACACACTACAAGCGCGTTCCTAACTACCGCGACTTAAGCCCACAGGAAGAATATGATTTACTTGAACAAGGGTACAACAGGGTAACCGATACGTGTATCCCTGAAGAAGAAGCATTCAGGAAAATTCAAAAACATATTCACAAGTTGTGGTCTGACGCTGAGAAAAAAGGCGAGCGCTATTTCCCGCATGAATATATGTACCAATTGCTTTTGAGTGAAGTAATGAAGGCTGACTACGAAATAGACCCTAAACATAGCTGGATGATTGCGGCAGCAGAAAAGAATCTGCCAATCGTGGTTCCGGGTTGGGAAGACAGTACAATGGGTAACATCTTCGCTTCCTATTGCATTAAAGGTGAATTGAAACCTTCTACCATGAAAAGTGGTATCGAATACATGATGTGGCTTACTGAGTGGTACAGAGCCAATTCTTCGGGTAAAGGTGTTGGATTCTTCCAGATTGGTGGCGGTATTGCCGGTGACTTCCCAATTTGTGTGGTTCCTATGATGTACCAAGACCTTGAATGGCATGATGTTCCATTCTGGAGCTATTTCTGCCAAATCAGCGATAGTACAACCTCTTACGGTTCTTATTCAGGTGCAGTACCTAACGAAAAAATTACATGGGGCAAACTGGATATCGGCACTCCGAAATTCATCGTAGAAAGTGATGCAACTATTGTTGCTCCGCTTATGTTTGCATATTTATTGGGTTGGTAGTTCATCTCAGCCCTCATACTTTTTTTGATTAAAATTTAGACAGATTAAAATTGAACTAAAAATCCATCATAAAACAACCCCAATAAGATGATAGCATCTCGCTCTATGACGATGCTATCATCTATTTTTTTTAATTAAAAAATCCAATCAAGGAGTACAAAGTTGTTGTAATTTGCTTTTTCAAAACAATACCATGCAAAAATATTTTATATCGTTAGTTCAAGTTTTGTTTTTTGCCTCGATTTCATTTGGACAGAATAGTCAAAGCATAATATCGACCTTTGTCAATCGTGGCAACATATTCATCAAACTATCGAATAACTCCGTTAAACAAATTACATTTTCAAATTCCGATTTGAATCCATTTCTTCTCAAGAAAAGAAATGAAATTGTATTTACTCGCAAGACATATTGTGATGTTGATAATCCTGAAGCGATTAAAATTATGACAGTAAACCTTTCTAGTTTATTGGAAAAAACCCTAGTTTCTAAAAAACCTGAACAAGATGGATCATATTTTACTACTTGCCTCATGACAGTTACTAACCCAACGCTTTCGCTAGATGAAAAGTACTTGTATTTTATAACGGAAGCATATACTACCAGCGGCGGTTTGGTGAAGGTTAATTTAGAGACAGGAAAATGGATAAGTCTTTTTGATGCCGATTTCTTCGAATTAATCAAACAGGGTCAATATTCATCGCTTTTACTTGTGGGTAAAAGTGAAATTAAAGATAAAGGACGCGATATATATTACTATCTAATGAATGAGAAAAATCAAAAACTCAAAGAATTCGAAACAAAACAAAACTACCAACAATTTAAAAAAAGCATAGGAATGAATTAAACTACATAAAAAATCATAAAAATTTCAAGACTTTGATTAATTTTGATTCGTTCGAAAACAAAAAATGAAATGTACAAAGTTATGAAATTTCAATTATTACTTGTCTCACTTACAGTTTTAACATTTGAATCTTGTGGTCCTAACGCAGAAGAAATCGCGCAACAACAAAAAAGGCGGGATGATAGCATCGCAGCCGTTTCTGCTGCAAAAGTTCAACACAAAAATGACCTAAGAAATAGTCTCTCAAATCTGCGCAGCGAATTCGACAATTTAAAAGCCGAATTAGTTGCGGCAAATGATAAGTTAAACAGTTTAAAAGAATTCCACTTTTTAAGAACCGATGAAGAAAGAGCCGATCAACTTAAAAAACAATCTCTTTATATATCAAAACTTGAAGAAAGAAAACAAGATATTGAATTAAGAATCACCCGAGTGGAACAAGAACTTGCAAGCCTTTAATTTCTTAATACTATATCAAATTTATTTGGGCGAAGATTTTTAAAAAAAAATCAAAATAATACCCAAGGTTTCCAACAAATAATTCGTCTATTTAAGAGACAGCCGACACATAATAAAAATTGAGGTTGGCAATTTTATTTTTTTTTTACCTTTGGCACATAAATAAGTTAAAATGAGGAAAAAATCGTTACTCATCCTTGCTTCTGTTGTTGCATTGGCGGGTCAAGTACACGCTCAAAATGGACCTTGCTCGGCAGACCAGCATAAAAAGGAATTGATTCGCTTGCACCCTGAGATTGCTACTCTTGAAGCTCAGTTGAATCAGGAAATTGCAGAAAAACTGCAACACATTGATTTAAAAAAGGCGTACAAACACACAACTGACATGTCAGGTGTGGACAGCTTTTGGTACGATATTCCAATCGTTGTACATATTATTCACGATTTCGGGGCAGAGTACATGACCGATGACGAAATTTTCAACGACTTAATCGGTTGGAACCAAGTTTATGCTTGTCAGAACTCAACTGATACTTCATCAGTTATTCCTCCATTCAAAAAATATATAGGTAACCCGCATATCAGGTTGCATTTGGCAACTAAAGACCCACTTGGTAACCCTACAAAAGGTATCACAAGAAAAAGGTCTTACTTGACGCACAATGGTGGCGACCAAGCTAAATTCCAGGACTGGGATCCAACTTCATACATCAACATTTGGTTCATTAATCAAATGTCGGTAGCAAATGGTAGCGCTGCTGCTTATGCAATGTATCCATCTGCAGGTGCAACTATTCCTTATTCTGACGGTGTTATCAGCCTTTATGATTACGCTGCAAATACCGACGTTGCTAAAACGATTAACCACGAAATTGGTCACGTTTTAAACATCAAGCACCCTTGGGGCGATAATAACGATGCTGCAGGTGGTACTTGCGCTGACGGCGGAACTGATGATGTTGACGATACTCCACCAACAATTGGTCACATGTACGGTGGTTGCGGTACTCCTCGTCCTATGTACGATACACAGTGCGCAACTAACTACTACAAATTGTACACAAGCCACACTGGTCTTATGGACTCGTTGGTAAACTACCCTGATACTACCAACTCTCAAAACATCATGGATTACACTTATTGTGCTAAGATGTTTACGAAAGGTCAGGTTGCACGTATGCACGCTGCATTGAACAGTACAGTAGCCGGCAGGGTTAATTTATGGTCTCCTTCAAACTTGGCTATCACTGGTGCTCTTGCTCCACGCCCTGATTTGAAACCAATTCCTGACTTTTCTGTTACTTATAACGGAACTACAGATATGAGGTATTTCACAGCAGTAAACGTTCCTCTTCGTTTTAACAACAAATCATGGAATGATACTGTTACTAAAGTGAAATTCACATTCAACGACGGTAGCACTACAATTAATGATTCAATTACTTCTGCAGTTAGCTTCTCTTCTTTCATAAAGAAATCTTTCCCTGAAAGCGGCTGGGTTGATATGTCAGTTACTGCTACCGGTAACCACACTGGTGACTCTAGCATCAAATTCCCTCATGTTGTTTATGTAGCTGAAAAAACACCACAAGCTGGTGCTTCTTACTACGGTGAATTCAACCCATCTGGTGATTTGGACAAATGGCCTATATTCAACTATTACAACAACGAATTCAAATGGGAATCTGCAAACGTAGGTCTGTTTGATAATTATAGTATGAAATACGACGGTTATGATAGTCGTATCAATTCAACTATGGGTATCTTCCCAACTACGGGTAGCCCTTATGGTGATATTGATGACGTTTACAGCCGTCCTGTTGACCTTTCTAGCTTCTCTTCTGGCAACCTTTACTTGAACTTCTGGACTTCAGGTGCTTCAAGAAGCGCAAACGTACTAGACATCAACGATTCATTGCAAATCTATATGTCTACGGATTCTTCTAAGACTTGGTCATTACTTCAGACTTACGACAAAGGCAACATTTGCAACATGGGTACAATGTACACTCCGTACACTCCTACAAGTGCTTCTGATTGGGTTCCTAAATCAATCAACATCCCAACTACAAGCCGTAAGAGCTATGTATTGTTCCGCTTCCGTTACAAACCAGGTACAATCCAAAGCAGCAGGTACACTTCTTACAACACTATCTACAGTAGCGGTAACAACTTCTACCTTGACAGGGTTTCTTTCAATGCCTATACTGCTGAAGTTGAAATGGCTATGAAAAACAACGTTGACGTAACTGTTGCTCCTAACCCAACTAGCGGTACTGCTACAGTTGTAGTTAAAGAAGCTAACAACAACGATGTTCAAGTGAGCGTATTTGATATCACAGGCAAAATGGTTTATTCAACTACTGAAGCTGCAAATGGCGGTTATGCAAAAGTTGAAATCCCTGCTGAAGCTTTATCAGTAAAAGGTATTTACTTAGTAAAAACTTCTACGGGTGCTGCTACAAACACACAAAAACTGATTGTTTACTAGTAGATAATCAAACTTTTATATTAAAGGGCTGCTCTTTTACCGAGCAGCCCTTTTTTTGTGGCAAATGTTAAGTTTTCTTTCACGAATCGATAAACATTTTCAAATTAGCTTTGCACAAATTTAAATTACTTCATGTCTAATCGCACTTTTACGATGATTAAGCCGGACGCAGTTAAAGCCGGCAATATTGGAAACATCCTTCAAATGATCAATGCAGCAGGTTTCAGAATCGTTGCTATGAAATATTTGCACATCACTAAACAACAAGCTGAAAAATTTTACGAAGTACACAAAGAGCGTGGTTTCTTTGGCGAACTTACTGAATTCATGAGCAGCGGCCCTATCGTTGCAGCTATCCTTGAAAAAGACAACGCTGTAGCTGATTTCAGAAAATTGATTGGTGCTACTAACCCTGCACAAGCTGAAGAAGGTACTATCAGGAAAAAATACGCTACTTCAGTTGGCGAAAACGCTGTTCACGGTAGTGATAGCGACGAAAACGCTGCAATTGAAGGTTCATTTTACTTCAGCGGTTTGGAACAATTCTAAATCTCCTCATTTTTTATATTTTTTAAGCCGGGCTTTAATGTCCGGCTTAATTTTTTTGAACCGCAAACAAACTAACTTTGCGACATGCATTACGTTACTGCTGAAAAAATTAGTAAAACCCACGGAATAAAACCCCTTTTCACCGATATCACCTTTCACATTAATGAAGGAGATAAAATTGCATTGGTTGCCCGAAACGGCACCGGCAAATCGACGCTATTGAGAATACTTGCGGGCAAGGATACTGTTGATGACGGTAAAGTATGGATTCATAAAGATGTAACGGTTGCTCTTTTTGAACAAGACCCGCAATTTGAAGAGGAGCTGTCGGTAGTAGATAATATATTCCACTACCAACACCCTATTGCAATTGCGCTGAGGCAGTATGAGAAAATAATTGCTTCGCCTAAT
The DNA here is from genome assembly GCA_947454235.1 of Chitinophagaceae bacterium. Classification (GTDB taxonomy): domain Bacteria; phylum Bacteroidota; class Bacteroidia; order Chitinophagales; family Chitinophagaceae; genus Flavipsychrobacter. The sequence goes on along the minus strand of CANGIY010000011.1, from coordinate 16,735 downwards.
CAGGACCCCGTAGCATTGGGAGAAGCACTCGCTATGCTCGATGAATTAGGTGCATGGCAGTTTGAAGCTAAAGTGAAAGAAATTCTGGGTAAGCTGAATATTCACGACCTCAACAGTAAGGTTAAAATGTTGAGCGGCGGACAACGTAAACGCGTAGCACTCGCACAAACCCTAATAGACATAGGCTTTGAACACAAACACGTGCTGCTGATTATGGACGAACCTACCAACCACCTTGATATTGAAATGGTGGAGTGGCTAGAGAACTACCTGAACCAGGAGAATGTAACGTTACTGATGGTAACCCACGACAGGTACTTTCTGGAAGACGTGTGCGATGAAATTTGGGAACTCGACGATAATAAAATATACTCTTATAAAGGCGACTACGCCAACTACCTCGATAAGAAATCGGCCCGTATAGAAAATACGATGGCGAGCATAGATAAAGCTAAAAACCTATACAGGAAAGAGCTGGAATGGATGCGCAAACAGCCAAAAGCCCGAACCACCAAATCAAAAAGCAGGCAAGACAACTTTTATGATGTCGAGAAAAAGGCAAAACAAAAAGTGGTGGACCAGCAGGTAAAGCTTGACATGAAAATGAGTAGGTTGGGTGGAAAAGTTGCTGAACTTAAAAAGGTGTACAAAAGCTATGGCGATAAAGCCATTTTGAAAGGTTTTGATTACACGTTTAAAAAGGGTGAGCGTATTGGTATAATTGGAAAGAACGGTGCAGGCAAATCAACATTCCTGAAGCTGTTACAAGGACACGAAGCGCAAGACAGTGGTAAAATCAATATCGGTGACACCATAGTGTTCGGAAATTTCTCGCAAACAGGGCTTGAGATTAAAGAAGACATGCGCCTGATTGAGTATGTAAAAAATATTGCTGAAAATTTCCCTTTGGCCAGTGGCGGTTCAATAAGTGCCTCACAATTCCTGACGCTATTTCTCTTTCCGCCGGAACAACAATTTACATACATCTCGAAACTGAGTGGAGGTGAGAAAAAACGCCTGCAAATGCTGTGCGTATTGTTCCGTAACCCGAACTTCCTGATACTTGACGAACCGACAAACGACCTTGACCTCCCTACCCTTTCGGTGTTGGAAAATTTCTTGTCTGAATATCAGGGCTGCCTGATTATTGTTTCGCATGACAGGTACTTTATGGATAGGCTTGTTGACCATTTATTTGTTTTTGAGGGTGATGGTGTAGTGGCTGATTTCCCCGGTAACTATTCTGAATACAGGATAGCAATGAAAGATAAAGAAGATGAAAAAACAGATGGTCCTGCAACAGCCAAAGTGGAAAAAATAGAAGAAGCTGCAAAAACCGAGACTGCCAAAAAGAAAATGGGCTTTAAGGAAAAGCGCGAATTTGAACGTCTGGAAAAAGAAATACCTAAGCTTGAACAAGAAAAACACGAACTTGCCGAACAACTATCAACACCGGGTATTGCATTTGATGCACTGCAAAAAATAAGTGCCCGCATTCAGGAAATAACCGAGATGCTGGATGAAATGGAGCTGCAATGGCTTGAGTTGAGTGAAATGGCACAATAATTATGAAAAAAACACCCCAACAACAATGAAATTTTCGATTGGAGATAAAGTATATTTAAAACGCACCGGAGAAGAAGGACAAGTCGTTTCAATCATCAACAAACAGATGATTGAAGTGGAAGTAGGTGGTACCAGCTTCCCGGTTTATGCTGACGATTGCGACCATCCTTATTTGAAATGGTTTACCGAAAAACCAGAGCTTCTCAAAAAGAAATCAAACATACCCCTTGAAATACCGCAGGAAAAGCCCAAAGATAAACTCCCTCGTTTAGCCAAAGGGGTTTATTTATCGTTTATACCGGTTTTCAAAACCGTGGAAATGGAGGAAATGGTTGATTTCCTGAAAGTGCATTTAATCAATGAAACACCTACTGCGATTAAATTTTACTATGATGTAAAATTGGTAAATGACAGCATTTTCTCGCACGAAGGCACGATTCATGAATTTGGCAATATTTACCTCAACAATGTAAGCTACATAGACATGGGGCAACAGCCTCGTTTTGTGTGGAAGCTGGTAGATACACTCAACAAATCAAATGAAACAGCAGAAGGCACAATACGCATAAAACCCGCCAAGCTTTTTGAACACATTGACAAGGTAATGATGGATGGGGCACCGTCTTTTAGTTACATGCTCATAGAAGAGTTTCAGAAAAAGTCACCAACAATTGCCTCGGGTGCGCCACCGCCACCCCTGCAACCCACTCCGCTAGTGGTTACCAAGAAGAACCTGGAGCCTGCCAAACAAGTAATTGACTTGCACATAGAGCAGCTTTCTTCCAACTGGAAAAACATGTCGAACGCAGAAATCATCAAAAAGCAGCTCGATACCCTCGATCACTATATTCACTTAGCAGTAGCCCACCGACAAGACCGTATGACCGTAATACACGGTTTGGGCAAGGGACGTTTGCGCGAAGAAGTGCACGAAAAGCTGAAAACCTACCCCGAAGTAAAACGTTTCAAAAACGAATGGAGCGGCAAGTATGGGTTTGGCGCAACTGAGGTGCATTTTAAGTATTGATGGTATAAGTCCACCTCTTCCCCAGCCCATCTCCGCCAGCGGAGATGGGAGCAAAGATGCCGATGGCATCTTTGTCGTTAGTAAAGTGATACATCACTGTTACTCACTGGCACTCTTTGTACTCGTTTGAAACGAGTGCCGGGAGGATGGGCGTTTGATACGCCTGTGCCAGTTATGGATAGTTTTCATTACTTTTATGGAACAAGAACTGATGGTTACCGCCCTAACCAGTTGAAAATACATCGACTATGCCTAATTTCAATTATTATCCATTTGGTATGCCAATGCCGGGGCAAACGTGGGAGTCAAGTACCAGTGATTGCCAAAATGTGACGCAAACTGCGTTGATGCCAATTCACAACTATGTTGAAATCACGGCCTTGAATTCTGACTTTTTATCAATTTTAGGAGCTAGCCTCACGACTGCTCCACTTGCGTTCAAGGTGACTGCTACACCCCCTAACCAGGGATTTTCATACAATATTGCTCCTGTAGTGCCTAACTTGGCACAACAAATAAAAATATATTTCCATGCACCTACTCCGTTTATTTTAAATTACAAAGTTGCTCAAAGTGGATGTTCATTACCAATGAACACAATACCACCCGGCACCAAAAACTATACGATTTATTTTACTCCTTGCAATCTTAATGCAATACAACTTTCTATCACAGCACCTTCGGTGTTTGCAACAACAACAATAGTGATAGACAGTATTGTTAAAGACAGTATTTCGTTCACCCCCGAGCTGGTAATTACAAAAGTGTGTGATGAGGGGGTTTATGAATATGGATTTAATGGGAAATTGAAAGATGATGAATGGGCTGGTAAGGGAAATCATTTGGATTATGGTTTTCGAAGGGAAGATACAAGGATTGCAAGGTTCAATAGTGTTGACCCTCTAACAAAGCAATATCCTTGGTACACCCCCTATCAATTTGCTGGAAATACGCCAATTCAAGCAGTTGATGTAGATGGTTTAGAGCCAGCAAGTGTTGTTCAGAAAGGTGAGTGGCAAACCGACTATACAGGAAAAAAAATATTCTATAGAAATGTCGACGATTTCAAATTAACCAAACCAGCTATTCATCTTTTGAGTCTTGTAAGTGGAGTAGCGGAAGACGATCTTAATAAAGTTTCAGTTTGGAACGGATTTTATGGTTTATTCCGTTTTTCTAATAGTGGCGGTATGACATATCCAGATGGCAATGGTGGGTATAAAATAATCTTGAGTGGAAGCTACTTTGATATTAAATCCATCAAATTCCCTTCTGATGAATCCAATAGTACTATTGATTGGCTGAATATTCTATCTCACGAGGTCAATCACATCAAAGATATTCAAGACATTAATCGGGGAGCACCAGGTTATATGGCGATATTTGCGGGAAGATATTTTAAGGCCTATTTATTAACAGGACACCCACATGATGGGTGTCCTGAAGAGATTCGTGCAGATGCCAATCGAAATTATTATTTTCAGTTTAAAAGTTTTGTTAGAACAATACATAAAAATATAGGAAGCGACTACGACTTAATGAAATTATTTGACGATAAAAATTTATCCGATCAAGAGAAAATTCTAAAAATTGATGCTTGGTATAAAGCTTTCAAAGATGAATTAAATTTCAAGGAAGAATCAAAGAGTAAGTATTTTGATCCGATAAAAAAATAATAGCCACAAATTAACATTCACACATATTATGTTTAGATTTTTTTTGATTTTTACTATTTTATTAATCACATCGTGTCGAGAAAACGAAATTAAAGTTGATTTTAATAGTCAATCTATTGAATCCGCTTTGTTTTCAAGTAATCTAAATCTCTTGACCTTTAAAAGTGATGGTGAATCTTTCGATATTTTTTGGATTGGAGAAGGACCCGCACCTAGAAAAATCACTTTATCTCCTCTACCAGATGGTTGGGGATATTGCGTTAATAAAACAAGTAGCTCCATAAAAAATATAGATAGAAAAAATATTAAATTAAAACAAAACACCACATACGCGATCTGTCATTATGTCGGTTGTAGTAGATATTTTTTGTTTGTAGCCACCGATTCAACAGGGAAAATGATAAGACTAGTATCGAAAGAATAATTAGTTGTTCGTCAAAAATGTCTTGAATTGTTTTTTGAAAATTTAAGGTGTTATTTAGTCGGTCCTCAAAAAAGGCGCAAACGTGCGCCCGTAAAGGGATTAGAGAAAAAGATAGGTGGATTATTCTGCAAGATTTGTAAATTGAGGTTCCAAAATCTTGCAGAATTGATATGCTTGTAAAGCCAACGAACACTTCACAGCTTGGATTTTTCACAAGCTTAGCTGATTAACTGGATCAAAAACACAGCCTGTACCTTTTAGCAAACAAGTTAGATTGGCACTGTTTTGAACGAGCATTTTCGGTTCATTATAGTGCAACTCAGGGTAAGCCAGGGAAGCCTATCCGATTGATGGTTTCGCTATTGATTTTAAAACAATTGCGCAACCTAAGTGATGAAAGTATTGTAGAGCAGTGGAGCGAGAACATCTACTACCAGTACTTTAGTGGGATGCAAACTTTTACGCCAAAACGCCCCTGTACGGCTACCGAGTTGGTAGAGTTTCGGAAGCTGAGCGATTGAACGTACCTTCAAAGTGAACACCAAATCAATGGCAAAGAATCGAATGATTGTAAAAAAAGCAGCTTCTGAAGTACACCAATCAGAAGCTGCTTTTTATTTTGAGTTGAGGATAACCTCATTTTAAATGAACTATTTATTGTTTGATAATTCGTGCGGAAAGCGATGAATTAACGCGCACTAAATAGTTTCCGGTATTTAGCTTTCGCAGGTCTATTGCTACCTGTTGTGGAGAATTATATACATTTTCAAAAACTTTCTGTCCCATCATGTCATAAACTTCTACGTTTCTTATGCCGTCATTGGTAATGTTTAGCGTAAACATGCCGTTGTTTGGATTAGGAAGTACTTTAATAGTGCTTCCTACACTAGTATTTGTACTTGTGTTTCTTCCCGGCTTTGAATGATATGTTCCATGACCAGTGCCATCGCAATTCAAATAAATATGGCTAGATGAAACACACGTATCGCCAAGACTATCGACTGCATACCAAACAACTGTTATTAACTTCGTGGTGCCGCCAGATGTGCTAACATTTGCCCAGATGTAAGAGGATATTGGTGTTGACCCATCATACCATTGCTGACCAACCCATGTATATCCAACTGAAGCATGCGGCCAAGAATCTAATTGGAAATGGCAAGAATCAGAAAGTGTGTCTGAAACAACATTAAGAACAACAATCCTACTAGTATCATCAAAACAATGTGTTGAATCAGCTTGAGGGCATTCGTTTGAATCAGCCATCGTATAGTGGCATTTGTGACCATACGAATCCATTAAAGTAACATCAACCGTTACAAAGTAGGTTCCTCCTGCTATGGTAAAACCACTATAAACATTTGAAGGCACCATAGGTGCTCCGTTCCAACTATAGCCAACAACAGAATATCCGGCAGAAGGAACAACCGTAGCTGTAGTTACATTGTTGCAACCGCCGAAACCCGGTGTTGTTAGTGTGCTAATATTAGTGACGCCTCCTGTGGTATCAACACAGCCATCACTGCAAATGAAATCCCCACTGGTACTCGTTTGAAACGAGTTCCTGAAGGACGGGCGTTTGCAACGCCTTTGTTTAATTATATTTCTAAAGCTAACGCAGTTTTAGGGCGTAAGATTTTCCGCCCGTACCTGGGTTGTGTTCCCTTAAAAATTCAAATACCTGCGCCTACTTATCCATAGAAGACTTAACAATTAATATCAAAGGTATTGATGCCACCGGCATCAATCACCCTTCTCCATTCATGGAGAAGGGCCGGGGATGAGGCGCGATATTCAGCTATTATACACGTTCACAGTACTTTGACACTGTTATTGCCTTTTTTTGCCACTATTGCAACTATAAACCTTTATTTTTGCAGCCGTTTCAAATCTTGCTATGCAGAAAATACAAATGGTTGACCTGAAAAGGCAATACCTAAAAATAAAAGACGAAGTAGATGCCGCTGTTTTGAATGTACTTGAAAGTACAGCCTTCATAGGTGGTCCTGATGTTCAGGGTTTTGGGAAAGAACTTAGTGAATACCTGGGTGTAAAACACGTTATCCCATGCGCAAATGGTACTGATGCCCTTCAAATTGCTCTGATGGCACTTGGTCTTCAGCCGGGAGATGAGGTAATTACTCCATCTTTTACATACATAGCTACTGTTGAAGTAGTGGCTCTTTTAAGGTTAAAACCTGTTTTTGCTGATGTAGATGCTGATACCTTCACATTTAACATTGACAGCGTTAGAAAATCTATTACCTCAAAAACAAAGGCCATTATTCCGGTTCACTTGTACGGTCAGTGCGTGAACATGGAACCGTTGCTGGCTCTGGCTGCTGAACACAACATTCCGGTAGTAGAAGACAATGCACAGGCAATTGGTAGCTTGTACACATTCTCGAATGGTCGCAAGGCTAAATCGGGTACTATGGGTATCATTGGGTGCACGTCGTTCTTTCCTTCAAAAAACCTGGGAGCGTATGGCGATGGCGGTGCAATGTTCACCAATGACGATGAAATGGCAGAAAAATTAAAAATGATTGCCAATCATGGTCAAAAAGTGCGCTACTACCACGAAATGGTGGGCTGCAACAGTCGCTTAGATACTATTCAGGCTGCAATATTGCGCATAAAACTCAGGCGCCTCGACGAATACTGTTATGCACGTCGTCAGGCTGCTGACTACTACGACAGAGCGTTCAAAAATCACCCGAAACTCACTACACCTTACAGGGCACCGTACACATATCATGTGTTCCATCAATACACACTAAAAGTGGAAGGTTTTGATAGAGACTTGCTTGTAAGCAAACTGGCAGAAAAAGGTATTCCGGCTATGCTGTACTACCCTGTGCCTAGCCATAGACAAAACATGCTGAAGGAGTTTACCGAAAACACTAACTACGACCTTAAAGTAACCGAAGAGCTACAGGGTAAAGTTGTTTCGTTACCAATGCACACCGAACTTACAGAAGAAGAATTGCATTTCATCACTTCATCAGTACTTGAAATTTTAGGCTAAGCAACCATGAAAGTTACAACAACACACATTGAAGGGCTCTTCATTTTTGAACCTGTAGTTCATGGTGATGACAGGGGGTATTTCTTCGAAGCATTTCGCCAAAGCGTAATTGAAGAAGAATGTAAACTTGATTTAAAATTCGTGCAAGACAATCAGGCGCGTTCTATTAAGAATGTACTAAGAGGACTGCACTACCAAAACAACCCTGTACCTCAGGCAAAACTCATTAGGGTATTGGAAGGTGCTATATGGGATGTTGCTGTTGATATTCGTAAAAACAGCCCTACTTACGGTCAATGGTATGGCATTGAGCTTTCTGCTGCCAACAAGAAACAATTCCTTATTCCTCATGGCTTTGCTCATGGTTATTCGGTGTTGACAGATACGGCAGAAGTATTTTATAAATGCGACAACTACTACAACAAACCATGCGAAGGCGGTATGTTCTATGCTGACCCAGAACTCAACATTGACTGGAAGATAGATTTATCGAACGCCATCGTTTCAGAGAAAGACCTTAAACAACCTACTTTCAGAAACGCTAATAACCTGTATTAATACAGTTAAAGTATTTTCCAGGAGGGTGGTTTCGCAAAAGACCACCCTCTTTTTTTGCCCTCAAAATATCTGACATTACCGTCTGTTGCCTGAAATTTCTATTTTAGCAAAAGCTTATCTGCATCAATGAATATCCTTGAAGCCATACTGGGCAATTGTGTTAAATACCCTGAGAAAACAGCCGTCTCATTCCAACTTGACTCAATCACTTTCAAAGAATTACATGAACAAATATTAAGCATAGCATCATTTATATCAAAACAAGGGCTGCGCAATGAGTGTATTGCTATAGAAACCGACAATCTGATTCAACATGTTGCAGCGATGATGGGAGTACTTGCGTCGGGCAACTACTATCTATCAGTAACTGAAGATAATGCTTGGTACATCAACGAAAACTTCCCGATTCAAATTGCCGCAAAACTATCAAACTCCCCTGCCGTACACCAAGACTACCCTATTTTCAATTTCAGTGATATTTCACCCGCTTCTGACTTTACGCCCCAAATACGACACGATGATGAAAACGTCTATGCGTTGATAACATCAGGCACTAAGGGGAAACCAAAGGTGGTAATCCATTCATTCAAAAACATCAACGAAGATATTTTCCGGCAAATCTGCGACAACAATATTACCAGTGCCGATAAAGTAGATTTACTTTTCTCACTTACATTCAGTGCGTCTGTTTCATGTGTGTATACAGCCCTTTGTTCCGGCGCTGAACTGTGTATTTACTCGATCAGGCAACAAGGTATTGCCGGGCTATTGCCATTTTGGGAGCGAAAACAAATTACTTACTCTACCATTTCGGTGAGTGTGTTTACAGCGTTTTGCAAATTAAATTCCGACTTCAAACACCTTTCTTCTATTCGACTGCTGGGGCTCGGTACTGAACCTGTAACGCAAACTGCTATCGACTACTTCAAATCGCACTTCCCCTCCAATACTCAATTAAAAATAGCGTATTCGTCAACCGAAGGCAGAACGATGGCACAGGGAATTTTTGATAATAACGAATACCTGAAATACACTGGGACAGTCGGGAAACCGGTGGAAGGAAAAAGCATAGAAATTGTTGATATAAACAACCAACCAGTGAACGCCGGAGCACACGGAAAAATTGTAGTAAAATCGGCATTTATTGCAACCGAATACGCAGGCAACCCTATTGAATACAGCAGCACTTTTAATAACATAGGCAATGAAACCACTTATATCACGGGCGACGAAGGGTATTTCGACAAAGAAGGAAACCTGTATGTTAAAGGCAGAGTAAATGGCGCAGTTAAAATAAATGGCATCGCTATTGACCTCAATCTCATTGAAGATATTCTAACAAAAAATCCTGCAATCTTGAAAGTGGCTGTTGTTGCTAATGCCACCAGGAAAGGAGTTAGACAAATTGTAGCATTTATTGAAGCGGCAGAAAAAAACGTAGATACAAGTGTTATCAACAGCTACTTACAGGGAAAATTACCTGCCAGTCACTACCCTTCTTATTTCTGCATATTAGAAGCACTTCCGCTATCCCATTCAGGGAAAATTGACAGATATGCGTTGGAGCACTGTGAATTTGAAGCAATTTCAAACAGGCTAGTTTCCGTTGGTGAATCAGACTCCGTTTTAGTGAACATAATAGTTGGCATTTTCAACATTACTTTGGAGACTGAAAATGCCACTGCCCACACTTCATTTTTCACCGACCTGGGCGGCGACTCGCTAAAAAGCATGGTTGCACTGGCCGCTATTGAACAGCAACTTGGTATAAAACTGCCTGTTTATAGCATTTGGACGCACCACACACCTTCCTCGCTAGCCTTGTATTTGCGAGAAAATGTCGGCAACAAAAAAATAGTAACTCATAAAGTGAACGAGTTCAACCCAAAAAGAAAGACACTTTTCCTTATCAACCGGTTTGCAGACAATAACGACTATAAACACATTGCAGATAGTGTACTTTCAAATACATTCAATATCGTTCACTTACTGAACCACCTCGATGATGTAAAAGATATTTCAGACATCGAAGCAATCATTCAGCAAATGGCAGATGAAATCACGCTTCTTTCAAGTACAGGCGGCGCATACCTTTTGGGATTTAGTTTTCAGGGATTTTTAGCCCATCAAGTAGCAACAAGTTGCAATGCAGTTAAAGCCTGCATCATGCTTGATACCTATAACTATTTTGAACTGGAATCATACGCCCGAAAACGCAGTAAAATTGAAACCCTCATAAATGTTTCCAGAACGGCCATTAGTGCAGGAGATTTTGAACTATTGTTTCGCTTTTTAAAATCTCGACTTTTACCCTTAAAGGACGAAAAACAAAAAATAAATAAGGAAGCGACATTAGAAAAGAAATCGAATTTGTGGCAATCTTACTACCATGCAGCACGAGAAAAAGGCAACGATAGAATTAGCTGTGATTGTATTTTTTTTAGGGCTACACGAACACTATCATCGCATGGTACCCACGGCAGAAACTGGAAAATAAACACGAAGGGCAAATTTTCTTATTTCAATATTCACTGCAAGCATATTGAAATCATTTCAAAAGAAAACTCAGCAAAAATCGTAGCTATTCTTTCCAAACTAATTGACTAGAGTGAGAATACTAAAATGACAAAGCCGATGATAACTCACCGGCTTTGCTGCTATTATGATTGTTTGTTTTTTTTATTTGTTCCACTGAGATGGTTCGCTGAAGTCAACTGTTGCTTCATAGCCAAAATCATCTTTAATGTGTGTCAATGTATCTTGAACAATATACCTCATTGTGATACCACCATATTGACCATAAGTATTGCTGCTATAGATAGTACCCTGACCGTAAACGATTTTACCTTGAATGTTCTGAACAGGGATAATCAAAGTTGAATCTTGTACATAACCATAAATCGGCCCCCTGAAGAAGTAATTGTAGAAATTATATATCCTCACATAAGTAACAGGCTGATCGGCATCGCCGTTGATGATGTGGATTGGATATTGTGCAGCCAATGAGTGACTACCTTTCTCAAAAACCTGCCAGTTACCTGTAAACTTCTGACGCACTTCCGTTTCACAGTATATCCCTTCGAAACCTGTTGGACACACACAAGAGCCGTGTTGGCAAACTCCACCGTTGGCGCATGAAACAGAATTACACTTATCCAGATTGCAGGATGAGTTGTAAATCGCCATTGTAAAAGCAGCGATTGTTACAATAAAACTGAGTAAAATTGGTTTAATATTTTTCTTCATTTCCTGTTGCGATTTTAATTCCTTCAATTTAACGAAAAACGAAAACATTATTGTTTAATCCAAAGTGAAGGTTTACTGTGGTCAATCGATTCGAAATAACCAAAGTCGTCAATAATTCTATTACCCGAAGCCGAGTCAACAACTTCATAGCGTAAACTGATGCGGTAGTGGCTGTCAGAAGGACTGTCGAGGTAAATATTACCCTGCCCAACCACAACTTTACCTAAATACTGCTGGTTGTAAATAACCAAAGTATCGTGGTACACCAGCCCCTTCACAGGAACGCTAAAGTAATTGTATAAATTTTTAATCAATACACCATTTGCAACACTGTTATCAGCAGTAATTGCTACCTGATATTCGTTGTAAGGAGAAATAGTACCCGTTTCCTGCACATTATAAGAACCGATGAACTTAGTAGCCATTTTGGTCTCGCAGCGGGTGCCTTCATAACCGGTTGGGCAAATACAATTTCCATCTCTGCACGAGCTGCCGTTGGCACATACAATTGCCTTGCACTTCGTATCAGAATCAGGCTTTTGGCACGACGCATAAAATAGAGAAAGCGTCACGACAAGTGACCCTGCAAATGAAAATAATATTTTACCTAGCCTGTTTTTCATATCAACTTACTTTCTAAGTTTTTTGTTGAGGTCTATCAAAGTTAGTACTTAATCCACTTCGAAGGTTCACTATTGTCAACATCGTGGTATAAACCTATATCATCGACAATTCTATTGCCTGAAGCAGAATCAACTACTTCATAGTTCATAGTTACAAAGTTAGCAGGACCTGTTTGGTACGAAGGCGTATGCCCCATTGTACCCCAACCTACTATTACTTTTCCCAACAACTGCTGGTTAGGAATTATCAATGTATCGCCTTTAACCTGCGCACGCGTGATAGCCCCTGAAAAGTAGTTATAAGCATTATTAATCAACACAAACCTAACGTCACTAGGGTCGGCTGTAATTGCCAAAGGATATTGACGCAATGGCGTAATAGTTCCTTGTTCAATTACATTGTAAAACCCAATAAATTTATCCCGTGCAACTGTCTCGCAACTGGTTCCTTCGTAGCCCGGAAGGCATTTACATGCTCCGTCAATACAAGTTCCGCCGTATGCGCATACAATCGCCTTACATTTATCTTGCTTACACGAAGTATATAAGACACCCCCAAATGCTAAAAGGGTTAGTACTGATGTAAGAAAGATTGACCTGTATGTCGATTTCATTAGTTATTTATTCAACAAAATTTAACATAATGCACCCGTGCGGATACACTACTTCAAAGTCAAAAGTAAAACCGAAAACCCGAAATCCCAAACAGTTTATTAAATCTAATTTACAAAAATGTGAACTAGCACTAAGAATGGGCAAAATACCCTACCACAGAAGTATTCAGACACTGTAATTGAAGGCTATAAAGTGGGTGAAAAAATTAATTCGGGGTTACTTTTCCACCTCATTTTTGTAGGCAAGTATTCCTCTATAAATTGCCATGGCAATTTCAGTTTGTCCTTTCTCAGAATTGAGGTAAGCCTCTTCTTCAGGGTTGTTAATGAAGCCTACTTCTACAAGCACACCCGGCATTGCACTACCTGCAAGTACTTCAAGCGACTTTTGTTTCACACCCAAATCAGGGCGTTTTTGAGCGGCAAACTGCTCCTGAATTTTTGTACCAAGCCTTACACTTCTTTGAAAAAACGCTGACGTGTATTGCGAAATAATAATGGCTGTTTGCGGATCGTTTTCATTCAATACGCCTTCTGATACAGTTGAATCGTGCGAGAACTCATCGGTTACTTCACCTGCCTGCTGCCCCAGCCTTTTAAGACCTATCACATAGGTTTCAACACCCATCATGCTCGTTTCGTGGTGGCGAACTATTTTATAGATAGGTTGTTTCACCGATTTTTTCTTCTTTTTAATCGTCTTGTACCCTACAACCTGCCTGGTTACCCTATCCATTGTAGAATTAGCATGGATAGCAATGAACAAGTCAGCTTGCGCCTCATTGGCTATGTCATGGCGTTTTACTAATGATGGATATTCATCAACAGTACGTGTATAAATTACGTCCAGATTTTTGATGCTGTCTTTCAGTATTTTACCCAACTTCAGAGCGCAAGCCAGCGTTACGTCTTTCTCGTTAGAAAAAGTACCGTGTGCGCCAAAGTCCTTACCTCCATGGCCTGCATCAACAACAATCTTTGAAATTTTTTTACCTTTTGCAAATGTTGTAAAGGGCAAAAAGGCAATAAGTACTACTATATATTTAAAAAAGAGACGTCGCATAAGATTTTTACAAAACATTTAAGTACCCGAATCTTTAAAACCTCCGTTATTAATTGATAGTTTTGCGGCTTCTATGTACCTGAACGGTAAATTAGTTTTTGATTTTCTAAAATTGGGCCGTTTGCCATTAGCACTCGTTGCTATCCTATTTTGTTGTTTTAATAACGAATTAAGGGCGCAATCTATTGCTGATACGATAAAAGTATCGCCCGGCAAAAACGACAGCGTAAAGATAATCCATAGCAAAGAATTAATCGATAGTTTTAAAAATTCAGGTGCATCAGTTGGGGATAGCTCTGCAAAACTCAAATTAGAACGTGAACTAGGTATAAAAATATCGAAAGACGAACTCACCTCAGTGGTTACTGCAGAGGCGCGCGACTCGGCTGTAATGATTGTAGACAGCAATGAAAGTTACCTGTATGGCAAGACTCAAGTCAACTTCGACGATATGCTGGTGAGCGCGGGTCAGATTTCGTTCAGCCAAAAATCAAGTATTGTTTACGCTGCCCCACCCGTCAATTACAGTCCGGGTGATACTGTAAATACCTATCGAGGGTCTTTCACCCAAGGCAAGGAAAAAATAACCTACGACTCGCTCAAGTACAATTTCAAAAGCAAGAAAGCCCTCATCAGAAACGCGCAAGCCCAATATGGCGAAGGCTTCATGCACAGCGAGCAAATAAAAAGAACGCCCGACCAGGTGATATACGGCTCTAAGAGTGTTTACACTACATGCGCCCTCGATACGCCGCACTTTGGCATCACGCTTTCAAAAGCGAAGATTGTACCAAATAAAATTGTGGTATCGGGTCCTGCAAATTTGTTCATTGAGGGTGTACCTACCCCACTTGTCCTACCTTTTGCGCTGTTCCCAATCTCCGACAAACAAAAATCAGGATTTGTAATACCTACGTATACTATTGAGCAGGCACGCGGATTGGGTTTGCTCAATGGCGGTTACTACTTTTATTTGAACGATAACGTAGACCTCCTCACACAGGCAAACATCTACACCAAGGGCAGTTATGGCATCAGTGCTATTTCAAACTACAGTAATATCTACCACTATCGCGGTGGGCTAAACCTTTCATACGCATTCAACAAAACGGGTGAAGACTTTGAACCCGGTGCCAGCATTCAAAAAGACTTCATGATTAACTGGCGTCATTCATCTGACGCAAAGGCGCGCCCCGGAGAAACATTCAACGCCAGCGTACAGGTAGGTTCGTCGTCGTTTTATTCTAACAACAGCTACGACCCTAACCAAATCTTACAGAACCAATATTCTTCCAACATCAGCTATGCCAAAACGTGGCAGAATTTGCCGTTGGGCTTTACTGTGAGTGCCTTACACAGCCAGAACACACAAACCAAACAAATCAATGTTACCCTACCTGCTATCAACTTTCATGTTACGCAGTTTAACCCGTTTGCAAGTAAAAAACGCGTAGGCACCCATTGGTTCGATAAAATCACATCGAGCTATACATTGGACATGTTGAATAAGACTACTTTTTATGATAGTACGCTCAACCTGAACACCATGAGCCAGAAAGATTTTCATAGCGGAATACACCACAGCATACCTGTGAGTGCCAGCTATACCGTTTTGCGCTACATCAATATGTCGTTCAATGTGAGTTACAACGAGTACTGGCTCACAGAACGCATGAACCGTGCCTACAACGACATCGACCGCAAGATTGACACTATTGAACAATTCGGGTTTTATTCAGCGCGCGACTTCAATACCGGTGTCAATCTATCGACCCGTATTTATGGTATGAAGCTGTTTAAGACAGGTAAACTTAGGGGTATCAGGCATGTAATCACTCCGAACGTAGGACTTTCGTGGCACCCCGATTTTGGCGCAGCGCCATTCAACTTCTACTACAAAACACGCCTTGACTCAACAGCAAACCTATCGACACTATCTCCATTCGCGAATTCTATCGTGGGCATACCTCCTTCAGGAAGGGCTGGCATGATTAATTTAGGTTTGGGTAATAACCTTCAAATTAAAGTAAAATCGGGCAAGGATACCAGCTCGACCACCAAGAATGTGACCTTGATTGATGGGTTGGGTGTTAATACTTCTTATAACCTGGCGGCTGATTCATTCCAGTGGTCAAATATCGGTTTAAGCTTCAGGACGAATGTACTGGATAAAGTAAGCATCACTTCTGCTGCTACTTACGACCCGTATGCGTTCGACTACAATACTGGCCGCCGTCTGCCAATTACCAACTACGCCAACGGAACAGGTATTGCACGTTTTGCCAACGCTAACCTCTCAATGGGAGCAAACTTCCACTCAAAGACAAACACCGGCACGAACAGCCCAACAAATAGTGAAGAATACGCCCGCATCATGCGCAACGCGGGGTACAACGACTATGTTGATTTCAATGTACCCTGGAGTTTCAATGTGAGCTATACGTTCACTGCCAACAACAACTATTCATCGTTCTCTAAGAAAGACACCGTAGTAATGGCGCACAACGCTACCCTTCAAGGCGAAGTAAAACTGACCGACCGCTGGAAGCTTTCTGTGAACACAGGCTATAACTTCTCTGCCAATACAATCACGCTCACCTCTATCGATGTGTTCCGTGACCTGCACTGCTGGGCAATGCACTTCCAGGCGTTCCCTTTTGGCCCACGTAAAAGCTATAATTTCACCCTCAACGTAAAAGCCTCAGTCCTCCAGGACCTCAAAATCCAACGTCGCCGGGATTACAGAGATACGCCATTGAACTAGTTTCATATCTGGCGCAAGAGTTGGTTCAACTTGTTGAATCGCTCTTGTATCTATAATTTAAAATAAAACTAAAAATCGGGTTTTCCAACTGCCAAAGTATTTGAGAACATAGACCTAGGCGTAGAAATTAGATTAATATCAAATTT
>CANGIY010000010.1 GCA_947454235.1 Chitinophagaceae bacterium | reverse complement strand
GAAAAAATTTGAGTGCAGAAAATGGGTGGGATTCGAGTTAAGAATTGGTGATATTAGCTACCCCTTCGCTACAAGGGCAGAAATTTTAAAGAATCCCTGTTTACGGTTTTATAGTGAAGATACGCTTGCGTTATGCCCATATAAATTGACGTCATATCGCTTAGCAGTGAAATACAATGACACTTTTTTATCAGGATACTACAAAGAAGATGATTTAAACGGTGTCCACTTTCCAGATTCGGTCATTGAAAGGATTAAACTTTGTAAAACAAATGATGGGATTTGTTTTGGCGACATCATTGAAGAAAATCCTAATGATCCAGAAATGGTATTTCTCTCTCCAATTTTGGTAAGAATCCGTGAAAAAACAGGAGTTTACATCCACGAAATTCAAACGAATACAACGATGAGTGATACAATTCGCTTCATTGTTGATGAACTTGTTAATTATCAAATTGATATCAGAAACCCCTTTGCTTATACAATTTTTAATGGGTGGAAAGATGCGTTAAAAAATGCAGCAAGTGATTCGACAATCATCAAATTGATAGACTTGCCCGAACCCGGAGTAAAACTAGTTGCATTTGAAACACTTTGTGAAAAAAAATCCCCATTACTTTATTCTGTCGTAATCAATCACTGGAATGACACAGACCAATTTACTTTTGGAAGCTGTGTTACATCCCCTGAGTTAGTTTCAGATATTTTTCTACGACTATTGTTAACCAGACAACGCCATATTCATGAACATGTTCTGACACACGAATACGAGTTGAAAATTTGTAAAAAGATTTTAGAAGACACCTCTTCGAGGTTTGAGGTCCCTCCATTTTTTTTAAAAGAATGCATGGAAAATGGAGATTTTCATCACCTGATTAGAAAGAAAGTGGTAGCACAGAAAAAGTACGACTATTTAGAATTGTTAGCTGCCTATAAAGACAAAAAGGATATTTCGGCTATAAAAGAAGTGATTAAACAACTAGGAACCTCGCAGGCAATTGATATTATTTCTATTTTCCCCGACTCTGCATTCTATGAATTTGCGGTCTCTAAATTTGAATATGAATGGCATAGTCCAAATAAATGGTATAACAGTGAGTGGCCTTCTTTAAAAGCTCTTATAAAATACCCCAACAAAAAGACGGTTAGAATGCTCGACAGGTTTTACTTTTTGAATGATTTACATTCTTCGAAAGATTTGTTGCATCAAATTGAACAAAACGATCACCCCATATACGCTGATTTAAAAGCAAAACTAAAGAAACAGATTGCAGAAAAGGAAGCTGCTACTTCATCTCATCTTTAATTCTTCGGATGCGGAACTTGCCGTTTTTGATGGTGAATTTGGGCTTTTCGGTGGAAAAATCGTTGTGGTCTTTAATGGTGGCAGTACCTGAAAAAGTACCTTCCAGGAAGTCGCCCTCGGGTGCCCACTTTGAAAGAACGATATGAATATTTTCGGGGTTGAAGGAATGATTGGCATCCGTATTGCCACGCCACATCACCTCATAGTCGTAGTCCGATTGAAAATCGGCATCAATGCTACCTGTTGTTCGGATGATAGGTAGTGATAACATGAATGACCTTGCGTGGTCTTTATCATCGTCAACGTAAAGGTCCATATGGGCCGACTCCATCACCTGCGGGTTTTCGTTGTGGTTGCGCAAAATAGCGCAGTTGCTCCTGTCGTGTTTTGTTGATGTGATTGAAAATAATTTTTCTACTCCATTGGCATCAGTGTAAGTAAACGAGAGCGTATTTTCGCCTACAACAGGGGCTACAGGCTTTTCAACCATGTACTTTTTAAGTGTGGTTTGTGTTGTTGCGTCGGTTATTTTTCCTGTACCAATTAACGCAGCAATTTTTTGCCAGTTAACATTTTTCATGATGATATCTACCAAATCGGCATTGCCCTGCAAGCACACATAGATGCCCTGAATTTCGGTACCGGGGTGTGTTTTGAGCCTTGCATCTATTGAATAATTGGTCTGGTCTTTACCGTACGGATCGGTACCTACGTAGGAATTGGGTTTTAACGTCCAGTTTTTACCAAAAAACATCATGGTAAATTCCCGTCCGGCTTCATCGCGATAAACCTGATCGCAGTAAGGGCTGTTTATCTTTTTTACGTTCGAAATAGCGAAATGCATATTGTCGGGCGCCGGCACCGAGTTCACCATAATTTCAATGGTGCAAGATGAAGCCCCAACTACGTATACAAGATCGTTTTTAGCTTTGGCGGCTTCAATTTTTGATTCTAACCCTGTGGGCGCTTTTGTGTATTCATAAGTTGCTGTGTATTCATGATTGAACACATCGCGAGTGGCAAAGTTCATGTTGTTATGGAACCCAGTAAGCCCGCTCAAATTGCTGGAAGAAAAACTGCGTTCAGACTCCATAGCACCATCAAAATTATGCGGCATCGATTCCGAAAGTTCTTTCAAAACCCTGGCGTCTTCGGCGGTTTCGGCTTGTGTCGCAGGGCGTTGTGCCATTGCTGAAAAACTAAACAATGTGAGCGCAACCAGTATTGTTGTTTTCATAAGTGGTGTTATTTAATGATGGTAAATTCTACCCTTCTGTTAGTAGCTTTCGCTTCGGGTGTGTTCTTCGTATCAACCGGTGATTTTTCACCATAGCCTTTTGCTGTCATTCTTTCAGCAGCAATGCCCATCGAAACAAGCTGACTTTTTACCGCCTCGGCACGTTTCTGTGAGAGGTCGAGGTTGTAGTCATCGCTTCCGTCGCTATCGGTATGTCCGCCAATTTCAAGCTTTACCGACGCGTTTGCCGCCAAGTATTGTTTCACTTGTTTAATCACCGAAATACTTTCTGGTTTTAGGGTTGCTTTGTTGACATCGAACCGGATTGCGCGGGTAACGAACTTGCCATTTACGAAATTGATTTTTGAAGCAAAACCCGTTGCCACCCTGAAATTTTTGAGTAAAATCTTCATGTTTTGTGATGTATTACCTGTCACAAGTATGCTTTTGGCTTTTACCCTACAGTCGGGAATGTCAATCATTTTGGTTTGGTCAAGGT
This sequence comes from Chitinophagaceae bacterium, assembly GCA_947454235.1. Classification (GTDB taxonomy): domain Bacteria; phylum Bacteroidota; class Bacteroidia; order Chitinophagales; family Chitinophagaceae; genus Flavipsychrobacter. The sequence continues at coordinate 124,648 of CANGIY010000010.1, read as the reverse complement.
ACACCTGCAATCGTTTGTTGTACATCGAAACAGAAATATGTACCCACCTGTCGTAAAATTTATTTTCTCCGAAATATGCCTCAGGGTTTTCTTTTGATTCTCGACCATCGTTGGGAAATAAAACAGTCAAATTGTGCTTGTTGGGCGTTATTACAGCATCACTTTCACCATTCATTAAATGAACTTCAATACCAGGGTTACCATCGTAGCCGTTATCTAACCAAGTGTCATATTCAATAGAAAAGCTATCAGGCAGGGACTTATTCCCAAACAACAATGGCTGCAGTTTTGTGTAATATTCATCGATGCTTAGGCATGGACCGGTAAAATCAATGGGAGTAGCCTTACCACCCAACAGTTTCCATTTGGTGGCGAAATTTTCGGTGCCGGAGTAGGAGAAATTATCCTCAAAAATGGTCTTTTCGCCCGCTACAAAGTCGTATGCATCATAACTCTTATCAATGTTTTGCGCACTTAGGGAGCTAAAAGCAAATAGCGCACTTAAAAACAAAACGAATTTCATGTGTGTATTTTTCTGAAAATTAGTGAATTTATGGAATAACTAGTATCACAGCTTCTTCAAAATCATTTGAAATGCCTCAGCTTTTGCGCCATTCATGGTGCTTACCGGCACTGCATTCTCAACTACCACTGCAAATGCACCTACCAGTTTTTTAATCCATTCATGCGTGTGATGTCGAAATGTGGCTCCCTCGGGCAGACTGAAAACACCGTAGTTATCGGGGTCGCCATTGAGCGTATCGTAAGTTACGAACTCGGTAGAATTGGGCTGTAGATAGTAGTCGGAAATGTAAATAACACCTCCCGACCTGAGCTTAGAGAACAGCGTTTTCATCAAAGCCATTTGCGCTGCATTTTCAGGAATGCAAGTCATTACCGCAAAAAGCAGGAAACAATCAACTGAACCATCTTCAAGGGGAAGTTCTGCCAGTGTAGTGAAATGATGGAGTTCGCAGCAGCCTTCAGCTATTCCGCGGCGCACTAATTCAATGGAAGTATCAAAGCCTGTGACTTTGTTACAGCCCGCCTCTTTGAGCATTTTAACTACCCTACCGTACCCGCAGCCATAATCAACAATCAGCGATTCAGGAGTTACAAAAGTGCGAAGTAAATCAATATTCAACGGATGGGTGAATGTCTTACTATGGCTTACTTTGTTCCAATAAGCTGATTGGTCGGTTAAACTCATTGATACAAAGCTAGGTATTAATCAATCATGTATATCAAAGCGTAAGGTGTTATACCAACTTATTCAATTGCCTCAACACCTTGTGCCCTCATGCGCTCAACATTGGCTTTCATTAGTTCGAGTTGCTCCATCGGGTGACCTACCCAGTTTTCTACTTCACCAACAATTGTCAATGCAGTAAGTGTTCGGTATGATTTGGTGGGATTGCCGGGAAACTTTTTATCGGTCAAATTGGGGTCGTCTTCAAACGCACCGGTTGGTGTTACAATATAAATACGACCTCTACCCTCGCCCTGTGCCAACTCAGCACCCCACGTTGCAGCATCAAGCGTAGCTGAAAAGTAAATGTATTTTGCCGCCTTCCCACTACCGAAATTAGAATTAAAACCTGGAACCAACGAGTCGCCAATCCTAAGCTGCGCCTTCGTGCCGTGGTAATAAGTTGTTGTTTCAGTTGTTGACATGGAGCGTTTTTTGGGGTGAACGGTGTAAAAATACCTGCCTTTCTATGAAGTTCAATGAATGATGCTATACCATTTCTCCTACTATTTTAACCAAAAAACAATATTTTGCGGAATTAGCGGTTATTGTATTATATGAAAAAGATAACATTCCTTTTAGTAATTGCTTGCGCCAGCACGTGCAGCACTTACGCACAAACTTCTGGAGCAAGCATGAATTGGCATAAAACCATTTCAAGAGAAATTGTTTTGTCGGACACCTCGATGATCAACAACAAGAAAAAACAAGATGTAGGGGCTAACCAAAACCTGGCTGAAATGCTGATTCAGGCTGTTATTTCAGGAAAGGCACACGGCTATAAGTATGACTACAGCGGCAACTTCACCGGCACAATCGACCCAAAATACCTGAAAGAAATAATGAGTGGCCCTTCTGATACCATGAATGTGGTAGATCCTGTAACCGGCAAAAGCGTACAAAGAGTGATTACACGAGACCCTGACTATAACGGCATGGACCGTTTCAGCATTTTGGAAGATTGGACTATGAATAAAACGACGGGCAAGGTATCGATGCAAATTATAGCCATTGGTCCTAAACGCGCAGTGTATGGAATGGAAACCCATGAGTTGCGTGGCTACCAAACAGTGACGTGGATAAAATATGAGGAAGCCGCACCGTACTTGCAGAAATTTGAAGCTTCGAACCCGAATGCCAATTTGTTCCTAAAACTATGGAACGACATTTTGGTAGAGAACTAAAAAAAAAAGCCAGTGCAATTAAAATTGCACCGGCGTAATCTGTGAAATAAAACAAACACTTTATTTAATAACGAACTTCAAAATTTTGTGTTTCTCGTCTGATAAGATTGAGATAACGTAGTTACCTGGCTTCATATCAACAGTTGAAATATCGAATGTGTAAGAACCTGCGTTCAAGTTGTTGTTGCAAACCTGCATTACTGAACGACCTGACATATCGTAAATTTCAACTTTAACTACTGAAGTGTGGTTTACATCTAATGCGATAGTAGCAGAACCTTCAGCAGGGTTAGGATAAACTTTAGCGAATGTTGACACTGGAGCGTAAACTGCGCCAACAGCGAGGTGTGAAGTATCAGCAGTATAGCAAGTGATATCGTAGTTCTCGTTCAACGGATCGAAATTGCACCAGCCATACATCCAGTTGTCTGTGCTGCGACCAGTACCTGGGAATGCACCTACATAATTAACTCGATCGAAGAAAGCATTTGCTGCTTTTGATGTACTGAAATCAGGAGCAACACCCGGAACATTGTAAGTTGATGGAGAAGTAGTATCGTAGCTAATAGGCAATGATGGGTTAAATACATCGTTTACACCAGTACCCCAGCTAGCGAAGTGTGTAGAGTTATAAACTACTGGAGAAGTACTTGTTGGCACCATACCAGGGTTAGTAAGGTTAAACGGATTTGACAAACGAACGCCAGTTTGTTCGGTAGTATACTGAACATTTTTGAAAGCGCGATTGTGCAACCAGTTGTAAGGACCAGAGAAACTATCAGTACCGTTGTTAGTAAGTGCTAACCAGTTGGTACCTGATGACGTTGTATCGGCAATTGTAGAAGTCGAAGTTAAAGAACGAGCACCGTCTTTTACGAATACAACATCTTTATTAAATGAAGTAGAAGTAGCCATACCAGCAATAATGTTATTACGGAACTGCATTACTCCGTTACCAATGTTTGCTACTGTAGAACCGAAAGAAGAAGAAGATTCATCAATCAACAAACCAGCAGGGTAACCGCAAAGAATACTATTAAGAATGCTGATAGCACTACCACGACGGATTTGTGCGCATGCCACAAACTGAGGATCGTAAGCTGTTGAACCTGGGTTCACCAATGGACCAATGATTGTACAGTTTGAAAATACAGGTTTAGTGATGTGAGAAGTATCACCGCTCAAACCAGTAGCAGTACCCGATTGGTAGCTGTCGCTTTCGAATGCTTTAGAACCACTTTGGTCAGCAGCATAAGGATCGCGCAAACCTACCATGAACTGATTGAGACCTACATAACCGTTATCGGTATCGAAGTCATCGTCCCAACCTGCAAGTGCCACCATGTATTTAGAGTTTACTGCACCGCCAAACCACTCGTAGCTATCATCACCGCTGTAAGAAACCTGAATATGGTCGATTTGAGTTGCAGAACCAACTCCGCAGAAAGTAAGACCATTCACCTCATTGTTTGGCGAGAATGCTACTCCACCAAATTCAATTCTACAAAAGTGCATTTCACCGCTGTTATCAGCCGGGTTAGTACCACCATAAAACGAACGAGGACCACCTTCAACCTGACCTTGTCCTGAAGTCCAATTCACAGGAGCGTTACCACAAAGAATTACACCACCCCAATCGCCATAAGAACGAGCGCCTGCCGGCTGATTAGATGTGAACACAACAGGGTGATTACGTGTACCCATTGCATGGAGTTGTGCACCTCTTTCAACAATCAAAGTACCTTTTGTGTCTTTATCGCCTTTGATAATTACACCTGAGTCGATAGTCAAAGATGCACCTGCTGTTACATAAACATAACCTTGTAACAAGTACTGTTTGTCGCAAGTCCAATGCGTGTTTGTAGAAATACTGTCGCGTACAACTACAGTAGTGTAAGCATTTGCACTCAATGTGCTGAGGACAGCTAAACTAAGTCCAAGTAAAACTTTCTTCATTTTCTGTTATAAAATTTTAGCAAATTTATTTTTAGAATATTAATTCTATATTAACGGAATATTATCTAAAAAATATCAATTTTTAGAAGTTAATTTTCACGCCAAGCGTATAGTAACGGCCCGGGTGATACGACTGACGAACCTTGTCGCTATTATCGAACTTGCCGTCTTTGTTGATATCATCAACGAACTTAATCTCTGATCCGAGCAAATTTTGGATACCGAAATTCAGCACATAGTGCTTGAAGAACTGCTTCGAGATAGTCATATCCAGTGAATGGAATGGCAATTCTCCCATACTGAAACCATTAGGTTGATTATTACCGAGGGCAAACAAACGTGCACCATAGACATTATACAACAACGAACTTTTGATACCCGATTTGTCGTTTTGATAGTAAACTCCTGCATTCACGAGGTACGGTGATTGCCCCTGAAAAGTTGATTTTGCAATTTCACCCGGTTTTTGGTTGGTATCAATGAGCATCTCGCTTTTAGAGATAGCGACGTTGGCAATCACATTTAAGTCTTTGAAGAATTGCGTACCCAGTTTATTGTCCAGGAACGTCAGGTTCTTGCGCATATCAAATTCAAAGCCATAGCAATAAGCACTAGTACCGTTGAAATAAGTAACCGCTTTATTATCGCCATTCGATTGTAGGTCATAGGTTCTTACAATTGGGTCAAGAATCTTTTTGTAGAAGAAACCTGCATGCATCATTTCACCCGGCCTTGGATAGAATTCGTACCTGAAATCGATATTATGGATTTTAGCTACCGCCAAAGTATCGCCCGATTGTCCGTTGACTGTTGAAGGGTAAAGAGCACCCTTCACCATGAAAATCTCAGAGAAATCGTAGTAGTTAAATGGTGCGGCCTCCTTGAATTCAGGGCGGTTTAATGTGTAACCATAAGCTGCACGCAACAACGATTTCTCATTGAAATTGTAAGAGATATTCAACGATGGTAACAAAAAGTTGGTTTTTGATTCAGGCTTTAAAGCGCTTGTGCTGTTGTAACCTACCAATGCAAATTCATTGTATTCGTGCCTGATTCCCGCAATAGCGTTCAGCTTTTTAGTGACAGGAATATTTAATGAAACAAATGAAGCAATGAGTTTGTTAGATGCGCTGTATTTATCGCTTGCAGAAGTAGACTCATCAACAAGGAATGACTTCGCACCTCCAACGTTCGTATCAGCAAAAATATCATTAATGCCGAGGCGTTTGAAATTGAACGCGTTCGCACCGGGCTTAATGATGTATGAAAAGTTGCGGGTTTCTGAAGCACGGCTTCTGTACTCTACGTAGTTACCTGCATTCAGGGTAATTTTAAAACTGTCTTTCAGTTGGAAAATGTGGGTGAATTGATGAGAGAATATTTTCTGTTTCTCAAACAATTGCGTGTACACCCTACCGCCACCGTCAATAGCATTGGCAACCGACTGAACGGCTGCTGAATAATGCGATTCATCGGTGTCGCCGGCTGCGCGGGCATATTTAATGCGGCGTGTATCAGGAATATTCCTGAATACATCGTTGTAACCAAAAGTCCATGTGTAGGTGGTGCGCTCGTTCTTTGTTTTATGGGTACCGCTCAACTGACTAGAATATGTGGCGCGGCTGTCGTAAGAAAGCATGTACCCTTTTATCATCGGGTCACTTTCAAAATCAATCTTAGCAACATCGGTCGAACGTTCTAAAACTGTATTCTTTCCAATTTGATTGTACAAGTTTTTGAACTCGATTTTTGAGTTTCCAAACATCACACCAAGATTTTCAAGAACGCCAGCATTAACAGAAGATGATGAAACCCTATCGTTGAAGTAATAATCCCAACGTTTGCCTGTTTCATCCCAGCTACCACGCGCCATGTTGTTCACGTTAGATGTATTAGCGTATGTAACGCCGAACGTATTGCCTATTCTCACCTTACCCAATTTCTTACCTCCGGTATAAGATGCAGAAAACCTCTTATCTGGTGCCGCAGTTGATTTACCTATAGCCCAGTCGTTACCAAAAGATTTTGATTCGGTAGCAGCATTAGCATCATTCCAATGTACGGGGCTATTGAGACCCGTTGGAAGCGTTCTTATACCCTTGTCGTAACCCAACCAATCGGAAGAAGAAGTTTTTGAAGTAGCGAAAGCACTACCTGTAGTAAACTCTCTGCTCGAAGTTTGAAAGCTGGCAGTCAACTGGTTTTTATCCTGAAACGTGGTCGTGTAAATCTTCACCATGCCTCCGGCGAAATCGCCCGGCAGCTCGGCCGAAGGTGTTTTATAGACCAAAATCCTTTCAATTAAGCCAGCAGGGATGATATCGAATGAAAACGATTTTCTATCGTCTTCGGCACTTGGTGTCCCGGCGTCATTCAACCAAACAGTATTGTATCTGTCAGGCAAACCGCGAATAATGACAAATTTTTCGTCTTTGATAGATACCCCCGGAATACGTTTCACAACGTCTGCCGCATTCCTGTCCATTGTTTTTGAAATTTGCGAAGAACCAGTTCCGCTAACAACTGCAGTACTCGCCTTAATCTCATTGATTACTGCACTTTCGGTATGTGTAATTTTTGAGGCTTTAATTTCTACCGATTTCATTTCTGTCACCGACTGACTCAACTTAACATCTTGTAAAAGCTCCGCACCCTTTTTCACCTCTACTTTTACTTCTTGTGCCACATAAGAAATGTAACTGAACAACAAAGTATGATTGCCTTCTTTTAAAGCAATTTCATACTTACCGTCTATGTCAGTTATTGCACCACCTTTTTCACCGCTTGCTAATTGATAAGAAATAACAACCCCAACAAGTGGCGAATTGTCTTTAGCATCGGTTACTGTACCTTTTACCACAGCGCCGAAACCTACTTGAGCAATCAATAAAAAGAGAAAAATGGTCGAAAAAATCCTCATGTGAAAGTTTTGCGCAAAATTAGCGGCTGGGGCAACGTCGTATTTTAACTTTACATTATTCGATTGTAACGAAATAGTTACTGCAATGTTTCCGAATTATTAAGCAATCACGCAAAAAGGGGTAATAACTGGTTAAAGTGTTTTTCTATCTTTATAGCCAAATATCTCCGTAATGCGCATCAATAAATTACTTGTACTGGGGTTGTCAATCGCACTTCCATTCCTTTCAAACGGACAGGAAAAAGAAAAAAAGAAATGGGATGTCAACAATCCCGGTGGCCCCGGTCAAGACTATACTTTCAATGTCAATGAAGGCACCTGGCTGAACCTTGATGTGTCTCCTGATGGCAGCGAAATTGCATTTGACCTACTTGGAGATATTTACACCATTCCTTCGAAAGGTGGCGAAGCAAAAGTAATTAGGCAAGGTATGGCAATGGAGGTTCAACCTCGTTACAGTCCCGATGGTAAAAAGATACTTTTCACATCAGATGCCGGTGGAGGCGATAATATTTGGAGCATGGATAAAGACGGAAGCCATGCGACACAGATAACCAAGGAGAATTTCCGTTTGTTGAATAACGCTGTTTGGTCGCCAGATGGCAATTACCTTGTTGCACGCAAACACTACACTTCAGGCAGATCGCTGGGAGCAGGAGAACTATGGATTTACCATAAAACGGGAGGCGGCGGCATTCAGCTTACAAGTCGTAAAAACGACCAGCAAGACCTGAACGAACCATGTTTTTCACCCGATGGGCAATACATCTATTACAGTGAAGATGTTTATCCCGGCGGTTATTTTCAATACAACAAAGACCCCAACAATCAAATATTCGTCATTAAACGTTTTGACCGCAAGAAGGGCACCATTGAAACCGTAACGGGAGGACCGGGAAGTGCGTTCAGACCACAAGTATCACACGACGGTAAAACACTGGCGTTTGTGCGCAGGGTGCGTACCAAATCGGTGTTGTTTCTGCGTAATTTAGAAACAGGCGAAGAGTGGCCTATTTATGATAAACTCTCTAAAGACCAAGCTGAAGCTTGGACGATTTTCGGGATTTATACGGGATTTTCATGGATGCCGGGAGATAAAGAAATCGCAGTTTGGGCTCAGGGTAAAATCATGAAAGTAAACGTTGGGAAGTTTGACGATGCCACTGAAATACCGTTTACCTGCCATGTAAAAACCCACATCACAGAAGCTGTACGGTTCCAACAAAATTTAGATGAAGATTCAATTAAGGTACACGTAATACGCAATGCAGTTACCTCGCCTGACGGGAACTGGGTGGTATTTAATGCAATAGGTCATCTTTGGAAAAAGAACCTCAAAGATGGTAGTGTAACCAGAATTACAGATGCTAAAGAACATGAGTTCGAGCCTTCATTCTCTCCTGATGGCAAGGCCCTGGTTTATGTAACATGGGACGATAGCCTGACCGGAACAATTAAGAAAATTGGATTCCCGAAAATTGGCAAACCGGTTGTACTGACTACTAAAAAAGGTTTGTACCGCACGCCACGCTTTTCCCCGGATGGCAAACTGTTGCTGTACTCGAAAGAAGGCAGCAGCAATGTGATGGGTAATACCTATACCATAAAACCGGGTATTTACAGAATGTCGGCGAATGGTGGTGAAGAAACTTTTATTACTGAAAATGGCGATGACGCTGTTTTTGCGCCTGATTGCAAATCAATTTACTACCAAGCGGGCGACTGGCCCGAAAAACGTTTTAATACTTGCGACCTTGACGGCAACCATGAAAAGAGCTTGTTCAAAAGTACCTATGCGGGTCAGTTTACTGTGTCTCCAAATGGAGAATGGGTAGCTTACTCTAACCTATTCAATGTATTTGTTACCCCAATACCTAGAACAGGTAAGACTATTAATCTAAGTGACGACGCCTCTGACCTTCCGGTTAAGAAAGTATCGAAAGATGCTGGCTACAACCTTCATTGGAGTGCTGATAACAAAAGCCTGCATTATACGCTAGGCGAACAATACTATACAATAAATCTCGAAGACCGTTTTGACTTTGTAGCCGGTAAACCTGATTCTTTGTTTAAAGCACCTGAAAAAGGCATTGACATTGGTTTGTACGCCAAAAAAGACAAACCTAAAGGTTTAATGGCATTTACTCACGCACGCATCATAACAATGGGAGACGCAAAAGTGATTGAAAATGGTGTTGTAATTGTTGACGGCAACAAAATTGCAGACATCGGCAAATACGGCGAGGTGAAAATACCTGCCGGCGCTAAGGAGATGGATTGCTCAGGTAAAACAATAATGCCGGGCTTCATTGACGCCCACGCACATGCTGGTCACTTCCGCAGCGGAATTACGCCTGATAAACACTGGCCATACTATACTAACCTTGCCTATGGTGTAACAACCATGCACGACCCTAGTGCCAACAGCGAACTTGTATTTGCACAAAGCGAATTGGTAAAAACGGGCGACATGGTGGGCCCACGTGTATTTTCTACAGGCACTATTCTTTACGGTGCTGATGGCGACTTTAAGGCTGTTGTGAATTCGTATGAAGATGCAAAAAGTGCATTGCGCCGCACACAGGCATTCGGGGCATTTAGTGTAAAAAGCTACAACCAACCGCGCAGGGAGCAAAACCAAATGATTATTGAAGCTGCCCGCGAACTCAAAATGGAAGTCGTACCAGAAGGGGGCTCGTTTTATTACCACAACCTGGGTATGATAGCCGATGGACATACTACAATTGAGCACAATATTCCAATTGCTACATTGTACGACGACGCACTGCAATTCTGGAGGCATTCAAAAACAGCTAATACCCCAACTTTGATAGTTTGCTATGGTGCACTTTCAGGTGAAAACTACTGGTACCAACACACCAATGTTTGGGAAAAAGAGAGATTGTTGAAATTTACGCCAAGGGCTGTAATTGAAACACGCGCCCGCCACCGTACTATGGCTCCTGAAGAAGAATACGAAAACGGACACATGCAGGTTTCACGTACTTTGAGGAAGTTAATCAACAACAATGTGCTGATTAACATGGGTGCCCACGGTCAAATACAAGGTATTGGAGCGCATTGGGAAATATGGATGATGGCACAAGGCGGCATGGCACCTATGGATGCCCTGAAAACGGCTACCATTAACCCGGCTAAAAGCCTAGGTTTTGACAAATACATTGGTTCGCTGGAGAAAGGAAAACTGGCTGACCTTTTGATTATGGACAAAAACCCACTTGAAAATATCTACAACACCGAATCAGTGCACTTTACGATGGTGAATGGTCGTTTGTATAATTGTGAAACCATGAATGAAGTGGGTAACACCGATAAAAAACGCACTCCGTTCTACTGGGAATACAGCAAGAACGCAGATTCATGCCCTTGGTTCACCAATGATGTTGAATTGGGGGATTAAGAGGGAAATAGTTTGAATAGTTTATTCATAAATTGAAACAGGTCGAAGCTCGAGCTTCGACCTGTTCGTTTATAAGGTTGTAGATTGATTACTATTATGGGAGTTGGCGCCATGCTACCATGCCACCTGAAAGGTTTACGGTATTAGTGAAACCAGCTTGTTCCAACATCATACAAGCCTGCATACTGCGCGAACCTGCGTGGCAATGGATAATGAGCTCCTGGTCTTTCAGGTCTTCAATTTCATCGATTTGCATGCCCATTATTTTACCAAGCGGAATGAGTTTAGCACCGATATTGAATTGTGCATACTCTCCCGGCTCACGTACATCAATAATATTGAGTTGTTCGCCGGAATCTATACGTGCCTTAAGTTCTGCTGCTGAAATTTGATTCATGATTTATTGCTTAATTAATTTTTGTGTACCCAATGAAACTCCACCTTGCGACAACCGCACCAGGTATATGCCCGGCTGAAGTGAGGAAATATCTACATCTGCATTTTGGTGCAGGCTGCCTGTACGCACTACCCTGCCTGCTACGTCAGTCAATTCAAAATTAGTTTCTTCTTCGCTTGATATTTGAATTCGAACAGTAGTATTTGCCGGGTTTGGTACAAGACTAAAGCCATAAGTGGTATTGCCGTCACGAACAGGTTGTACCCCAGAACCAACGAAGTTCTTACCCAACAACGGGCGCATCATTACAGCCCCTTGAATGAGTGAAGGATTCCAATCGGAGAATACTTTATAGTAAGTATGGTTGCCGCCAATGCGATTTAAATCAAGCCCAAAATAAAGGCTATCATCACCACTTTCGGCCAATAGAAATATACCCGCATAAAATGTACCAGCAGGCAATGGCAAAGGAGTATCGAACTTATAATTGTAAAACTCGTCGATAGAATCAATGTAACCCGGTGTACAGTCGCGTTGAGTGTACAATACATTATCGGCAACAGCACCATTCACACCGGCAAGTTCAGAGTACACTTTAATGTAGAAAGTCTTGTAGCTAGGGCGAGGCACCTGGCGCGCAAAGTATATCGCCATACCCTTCATAGTATCAGCGACATTTAAGTGGTGCTCAATGCTGATCTCTCCCGGTAGTGTCGGGTACAAAGTGAGGTAATAAGCTTGTTCTGCCGACCCGTCGTCGTAAGCAAGGTAATTGTCGAAAACCTGCTTGCGCACAGTGGTGTCATTGCCGGTTGAGCCCGTATTTGCTGTTTGTTGTATGTAGAACTTATTTTCAAAAACCACGCTCGCATAAGGGTCTGCCGGAGGCGTGATGACACTTGTGTAAGCAGTATCAACATACCCAGTCACCGAACTACCTGCCAGATTTTGGGTAATACCTGCCGATGCATGTAATGTAGCTCCTGTATTCAACGCTGTCGCTACGTAATTTTCGGTAATGCCATACGGCCCCATTAAGTTCAGGTTGGCTACCGAATCGTAAAAATAATGCGCCATTTCTGCCGTTCTATTGGCATAAAACTGCCTGTAAGGCATTGATGTATAGTCGTTCAGTAAAAATGACGGAGTTGTTGTATAGCCAATATCTGAAATGGCGGTATCGTACATATTCCTGTTTTTGTCAAGGCGTATGTAGTCGACGTTCCAATGTGCATTACAGAAATTGAGTGCCGCGATATTGACAAACCTGAATGAGAAATTACTGTGCATGTACAGCGTATCGGTAATAGGAATCATTACCTGCTTGAATGGCTGTAAGGCGGTGCCGGGAGCACTCCAGATTTTCATCCATCCTCCGTACACTAATTTCATGTACAAAATAATGGAATCACCTTCCAAAGGATAAAAGCCGTTGCCCTGTGGCTGATAAAAGAAACTCAAATAGAGACTATCGCCCGGAACTGAAGTACTTAAATCAATTGATTGTGAAGTTAGACTATCGGCGTACCTGAAATTGTAGTTTGAAAAAGTATCGTAGGGCACACCATGTTCATTCAGCGCATCAAGGGTTGCAACGCCCTTTGAAATTGGCCTGAACCCAAAAGTATTGTTTACAAATGCCTCCCTGTCTTGCCATCGTGCCGAATTAGGGTATGGGCTGTTATCGGTAAAATCTTCAAAAAAAGGTAGTGTCAAAGCACTCGTTGTACGATATAAAGCTTTGGTTGCAGGCTGGTGATACAATGCAGGATTACACCCTACTGCAGCAGTATGCTCCTGCGCCCGAGCCAACTGACCCAAAACCAGCAAAAAGCAAAAAGCTACAATGTATTTATAGAATTGACTCACTTGTCTTCGTCAGGATTTTTTTGAGAAGCATTGTCGCCTTCACCTGCCTTGGTTGGAGGCAATGGTCCATAATCTTCTGGGTCGGGACGTTGTTTAATCGACAGGTCAATAACGGCACCCATCTTAATTTTATTGCGTTCTCCGGTTTCAGTATATGCCCTCGGTGTTTGTTTAATGATGTATGCAGTAGAAGTATCGGCGATAATACCCGATGTTTGCTCAACATAAACATTTGGAATCAGGTTATACTGGTTGATGATTGCAAGCGCTTCATCGACAGTCATTCGCGTAACATCAGGCACATCGAAATCGGTATTACCAAAGCCGTTTCCAATCACCAAGCTAATTTTACTACCTTGTGCTATCAATTCTCCCGGCTTAATAACCTGACCTTTGAAACGTTGCTCCTTGATTGCTCCGCGAGCAATATCGGGTACATAAACAGTGTCACCAACGAATAGTTTATTGGCTTTCAGCAACATCTCTGCACTGCGGTAGCTGAGGTTCACCAGGTTAGGCATTGGCACTTTTAGAGCGGTCAATGCATTTACTGTCAACATTACAATACGACCTGTTTTTACAATTGAACCCGTATCAGGCACTTGCTTCAACACAGAAAGCGGACGTGCAGTAGGTTCAAAAGTAGAGTCGATGTGAATATCAAAATGCATGTCTTTCAGGATCGCAATCGCTGAATCCATTGACTTGCCTCTAAGGTCGGGTATTTTTACTTGCTCGCCGTGATGCGTCAAAAAGCTTAGTGTAAGGAAGAAAGTAATGTATATAAACGTAAAAATTCCTCCTGCTGCCAGCAAGTGGAACCAAAATTTCTGTTTGTATTCTTCCTTAATCAACATTTGCGGCAAATTTATGAATTATGTTTTGACAGACAATCTTCCAATAATGCACCGTAGAAATCGGTGAGGTTTCTGCCGCTAGCACGCACTTGTTGTGGTACAATGCTATTTTCACTTTGCCCCGGCATGGTATTTACTTCAAGGAAATATAATTTACCTGTATTGTGCTGCATGATAAAATCCATACGTACGACGCCGCTGCAATTGAGTCGTTTGTAAATCTGCATGGCTTTTGTTTCCAGTTGGTCTTTTATCGTTGTAGTTATTTGCGCCGGCGTAATTTCAGTGGTTACACCCGGAGTGTATTTAGCCTCGTAGTCAAAGAATTCGTTCTTACTTACAATTTCAGTTGCAGGCAATGCGAATATCTCGGAACCAATGGAATAAATACCGATGGTTAATTCCCTGCCCTCGATAAACTCTTCAATCAACACCTGATTATCTTCTCCGAATGCTTTATTGATAGCCGGTAATAACTCTTCTACATTTTTTACTTTGCTCACTCCCAGGCTGCTACCGCTTTCGTTTGGTTTCACGAATACTGGTAATTGCAATTCATCAAGAATTGCACCCATTGAAAACGACTGCCCTTTGATGAGGTGCACCGAATTTGCAATATTTACAACGTTGAACGCTTTCACTACTTTGTTGCAATATGCCTTATTGAAGGTAAGTGCCGAAACTATGGCATTGCATGTAGTGTATGGCACACCCAACATATCGAGGTAGCCCTGCATTCTGCCGTCTTCGCCCGGCGTACCGTGAATAGCAATAAATGCAGCGTCAAACTTAATTTTTTCGCCGTTCAGGGTGAGGGAAAAGTCGTTTTTATCAACAGAAATCTTTGTTTCACCTTGCGTATAAAACCAGCCTGATTTGTCAACAACAATTTTGTACACATCATACAATTGTTTGTCAAGCGCATTTTCAATTGTAACGGCGGTTTTCAGTGAAATAACGTATTCACCCGAATAGCCACCTGCAAGCAAGGCGATTTTTTTTCCCATTCCTGATTACTGAATTTCTGAGTTGCTCAAAGGTAATATTTCAAATTTATTTACGGTTTTTTTAGGGTGGTATATGTTAGTTAAAGTTTTGTGTTTCACCCTAAAGAAATTGTTATTCCAAACCCCATTTCATTGTTCGTCAATCTCCTAATCAACTTTTTTAAAAATATTTTTTAATCGTTTGATTAAATCAAAAATTTAGTCCTAAATTTGCACTGAAATCTGATTAAAGTGGCTACAGAGGAAACACAACAATCAACCGAAGAAAAAATCAAAGAAGCAGCCCGAAAGGTGTTCACGCGGAAAGGATTTGCAGCGACGCGCACAAGAGACATCGCTGAAGAGTCGGGCTACAATCTTGCACTCATCAATTACTATTTCAGGAGTAAGGAAAAGTTGTTTGAAATTGTAATGTTCGAGAACATACAACACTTTGTAAAAGGCGTTTTGGACATTGTAACCAACGAAACGACTGAACTAGAATCTAAAATTGAGCACTTGGTGCAGCATTACATCGAAATGCTCATTGCCAATCCAGGTCTTCCGATGTTTGTGCTCAATACAGTGCAAAGTGACCCGGAACAATTTTTTAAAAATACCGGAATCAATTCAGAAAATCGCCCGTTACACATGGTAAAACAAATAAGGCAAATGGCTGAAGATGGGAAAATGCCACCGATAAACCCGGTGCATATTTACGTAAACATGATGTCCCTGATTTTGTTCCCTTTCCTCGGCGCACCCATGATAAAACATAAAGGCTCAATGAGTGATGAACAATTCAATGCTTTGATGAGAGAGCGAATCATATTGATTCCAAGGTGGATAAAAGCAATGTTACAAAACGGTTAAAAGTACTCCAAGTGACGATGGTTATTTTTCAATTAAAACACCTCATTTAAGTTTGCCCGCCAATTTCAATAAAAATTTACTCTAATGTATAGAAGTATAATTTTCATTTCAATTTTCACCATTGCTGCATCTGCTCAGGCGCAGACACCCTTCAGAAATCTGGAAGATGTGTGGAAATACGCTGATGAACACAACATCACAATTAAGACAGTAAAGTACGAATACGAAAAGTCGAAATATGCGAAATATCAGGCTTACTGTACTTTGTTGCCACAGGTGAACACGACTGGCTCGTACACAGATAACCTTTCTTTGCAAACAACATTGGTGCCTTCTTCTTTGACCGGAGGAACATCTGGTGGCTACAAAACACTGCAGTTCGGGCAACAGTTCGTTTATGCAGGCGGATTGAACGCACAAATGAATGTGTTGAATCTCCAAAACTGTTTTAATGCCAAGCTGGCAATGCAAACAGAAGCTATGAACAAAGACTCTTTGGCAGGCGCGAAAAAAACAGTTTACCAAGCACTTGCCAACCAGTTTTATAGTTACTTGTTGCTCCGCGAAGCGATGCGCCTCACAGAAGCTTCTATGCTTTCGGCAGATTCAACTTTTCAAAGTGTCAAAGAAAAATTTAACGCAGGCACCGCCAACAAAGCCAACCTAGATGTAGCAGAATTGAATTTCAAGCAACTATCTCAAAACTTTTCGAACGCAGGATATCAGGTAAAAATTTCAGTCAACAACCTAAAATCATTGTTAGGCATGGCTGAAAAAGACACACTTGAAATTGATGCCTCACTGAGTCAATCGATTAATGCCGATGTGAATGTTCAAACATGGGGAGAAGACCCTTCTGTGAATCTTGCTTATTGGCGCACTAAACTCACCAAAACGCAATACAATGTTGCCAACATGGCGTTCCTCCCAACAATCAATATCGTTTACAACTACAATACTACTCGCAGCGACAAAACATTCGAACCATTTACAGGCATGGAGGGCACAGCGGCATTTTTCCCTTCAAAATTCTGGGCTTTGCAGGCTTCGTTTCCGTTGTTTAACAGTGGAAACAGGGTATTTCAATCGAAAAAACAATGGCTGAACTATAAAGAATCGGTGGAGCAATTTGAGTCAATCAAAAAGACATCTGCATTAGCTGACGCTAACATCATTCTCAATTTCAATAAAACAAGGGAAGCACTGAATCTTGGTAAGGAGATGCTGGCACTATCAACCGACAACTATAGCCACGTTTGCAACAGGTATAACGAAGGGCTCGCATCGCTTGACGATAAACTAACAGCATTCCGCGATTTCATTAATGCACAAAACCAATACCTGAATAATATGTCTGACTATCTGGTGCAACTCTACCAATACAAAATCAGGCAATACAAATTCTAAAAGTCCCAATACAGATAAAACACAAGACCATGTCAAGTAAAAATATCACAAATATGAATAAGAGTGAACGCACATTAAGGGTGAACACCAGAATTGCCCCATTGGTGAGTATTATTTTGGGAGCCGTAGCGTTTACTGGTTTCTTTTCATGCAAACAAAAGTACATTGAGGCATCACCTAAAATGGCACCTGTTACTGAAGCCGTATTCGCTTCAGGCAGCATTGAGCCGGTTGATGCTTACACACTTACGTCAATTTCCGACGGATACATTACCAAGGCATACGTGCAGGAAAATGACCTAGTAAAAGATGGACAAATATTATTCAGGATTGACAGCAGACAACAACACACACAGGTTGACATAGCACAAAACAACTTGCGTTATGCTCAAATAAGTGCCGCCGAAAATTCGCCTAATGTATTGCAAATAAAGGCGCAAATAGAAGCATCGAAGCTGAAAATGATGAATGACTCTGTGACATTTAGCAGATATCAGAAACTCATTAAAACGCATTCAGTTTCGCAGCAAGACTATGACAATGCCCAACTCAATTACCAGTCGTCTACCAACACTTACAAGGCAAACATGGAAAACCTACGCGTTACGTTGAACAGCCTTCGCCAAAACCTTGAAAACACAAAGGCGCAGCTTTCAAATGCACAAGCGGGATTCCAGTATTTCGACCTCACCTCAATAGGCAGTAGCAAAGTGTACCAAATCTTCAAAAAACAAGGCGACTTTGTGAAAAAAGGCGACCAGGTGGCACAACTCGGCAACCCCGACTCTATTGTTGTAAAACTAGATGTTGATGAAAGTAACATCGCTAAAATAAAACTCGGCCAGGTTGTATTGGTAGAGTTGAACACTGAAAAAAATGTGACCTACGAAGCATCGATCAGCAAAATATACCCTCACTTCAACGACCAATCGCAATCGTATAAAGTGGAGGCAAGGTTCAAAAAAGACATGTCGCAACTTATTTCAGGCACTCAGTTACAGGCAAACATTGTGATTTCGAAAAAAGAAAGCGCATTGTTGATTCCGCATGCTTATGTAATGAATGGCAATAGAGTTAAAGTGCTCAAAAACGACAAAGTAGATACTGTAAGCATCACTCCGGGAATTGTATCTGACGAATACATTGAAGTACTTAGCGGTCTCACTACAACTGATAAACTAATTAAGTAAGCTATTCGTTCACACGAAGCAAAATCAACTCAAATGAAATTCGGTGTAAATACTGAGATAGCGCTGACGTACCTTTTTTCAAGGAAAAAACAGACCATTATTGCCGCTTGCGGTGTAATGTTTGGCGTGTCTATGTTCATCTTCATGCAATCGCTGATGAAGGGCACAAACGACTACTTTGAAAAACAATCGTTTGCTACAACTGCCCATATAAAGGTGTACAACGAGAACAAACTCGCTGACAAACACATATTGGAGAACTATTACAAGGACGGATCGGTAAAAATGATTACCAATCCCAAAATGTTGCTCCAGAACGATGGTTTGCTGAACCCGTTTGGTATCATTAAAAACATCAAGAAAAACCCCAACGTCACGAATATCACGCCACAAGTTTCGGCGATGGTAATTTACAACAGCGGCAGCGTTACCCTTAATGGAACGATGGCGGGTGTTGACATCATTGAAGAAGACAAGATGTTTGACATGCAAACCAACATGGTTGAAGGCGACTTCAAAGACCTTGTGAAGGTGAACAATGGGATACTAATTGGTAAGGGTATAGCTGATAAACTTGGGCTGCACATGGGCGATAACATTACAGTAAGAAGCGGCAAAGGGGCGTCGCAAGTGATGCACATAGTTGGCATTTTCGCAACAACCATTAAGCAAATTGATGAATCGAAATCGTACTCTAATATCTCTCAGGCTCAAAATATTCTTGGAAAAGACAGAAGCTATGTAACAGAGATAAAGATCAACGTTAAAGACTACAACACAGCTCCTGAAATAGCGCATGATATTGAGACTATTACCGGATATAAAGCAGAAAGCTGGGTGCAAGCCAACGAACAGATTAAGGCAGCCTTCAAAATCAGGGCAATTATCCTCAACTCGGTTATTGGTGTAATTCTACTTGTGGCAGGTTTTGGTATCTACAACATCCTGAACATGACCATCTACGAGAAAATCAAGGAAATCGCTATTTTGAAAGCTCAGGGGTTTACTGGTCCAGCAGTTGTGAGCATCTTTTTGCAACAAGCAATCTACATCGGAGTTCTTGGTGCGATTGTTGGATTGACCTTCGGTTACGGAATCACACTTATGGTTTCTAAGATTTATATAGGTGCCGGCACGCTCAAGTATCTACCTATGTCGTTTTATGTACCACACTATGTTGAATCGGTATGCTTTGCTGTACTCACTACGGTTGCTGCCGGCTATTTCCCGGCACGTAAAGCTTCAAAAGTTGACCCTGTAACCATTATTCGCGGATAAAAACATCGCTGTACCATGCAAAAAGAAACTGCACTTTCGGCTCAAAATATCGTCAAATATTTCCATGACCCCGTGGATATGAAAGTACTCAATGGCATTAACCTCGATGTACTTAAAGGTGAATTCGTTTCCATCGTCGGCAAATCAGGTTGTGGTAAATCGACACTACTTTACGTGCTTTCTACTATGGATACCGACTATGAAGGCGAATTGATTATTAATGGCGCCAGAGCGACTGGCAAATCATTGAATGACCTTGCGCGGCTCAGGAATGAATCTATAGGGTTTGTTTTCCAGTTTCACTACCTGTTACCAGACTTTACATGCCTTAAGAATGTGATGATTCCGGCCTTAAAACTGGGCAAATGGAGTTACAAGGAAGTGGAAGAACGCGCCTACGAAAAACTGAAAATGTTTGGTGTACACGAACAAGCACTAAAAAAAGCGAATAAGCTAAGTGGTGGTCAGCAGCAACGTGTAGCTATTGCCCGCTCACTCATCAACGATCCGGCAATTGTAATGGGCGATGAACCAACGGGTAACCTTGACTCTAAAAACACAGGCATTGTATTTGATTTATTCCAGCAGCTTTCAAAAGAATACAATCAAACCATCATCACCGTTACCCACGACGAAGATTTCGCGCGCAGGTCAGATAGAATTGTAGAAATGGCTGATGGTTCAGTGATTAACTAAACGCCCCCGGCTAGAGCAACGGCAATTGATTTTCAACATCCTGACTCTCTTTAGGAGCCAGTTCAACACCCAAAATACGTTTTACAAAACGCAGGTTGTGTGTGCGCATTTTCCGTGAAATGGAGATGATGCCCCCTTGGTCAATTTTATCAATTACCACCCTACCGGCTGTATCGGCAGCGTGAATGATGCGTGTGTTGTCGAGCAAGATACCCACGTGCACAATGGCTCCTTCGGGGTTATCAAAAAAGGCTAAGTCACCAGTTTTTGCACTTTGCAGAAATTCTACCAGTTGACCTTCTTCAGCTTGTTGAGATGCATCACGCGGCAGTTTCACGTTGCACATTTTGAACACTGTTTGTGTGAGCCCGCTGCAGTCGATACCCGCAACCGTTCTTCCACCCCATACGTAAGGAGCGTTGAAGTACATTTTCGCCAATTCAACGATGCGCTCGGGGGTGGCTTCCATAGCTGCTTTTTTGACCCTCTTTCCCTTGAACAGACCAAAATTATTTTCAGTGCCTATGTAACCCCTTTTCAGGTTAACCAACTCAGCGCCGGCAGGCAAGGCAATTTCGTATTCATTCTGAATGAACTTACCCTTGTTATTGGTAACAATGTAAGGTACATCCTTTTTCAACTCATTAGGTCTTCCGGGCGTTAGCTGCGATAATTTGCACCAACCCTGATAGTTGTCCCAAACGCTGCGGATTTTAGCCCATTCACGATTATTCACTTCGGTAATCAGTGCTTTTTCTCCAAAAAGCAACTGATTAACCTGTTCAGCCTTATGGCTTGGTTCGCTTCTTACAGGCATTGATGCCACATTACAGAACGAGATATAAGGGGTCATGGAATCAATATAATTTAACCTAGATTCAGGCGATAAAGGTATTAACGACCATTTTTTCAAAGGTAACTAGTTTTAAACATAATAGATTAAATACTATGAATTTCACGGATGCCATTAACGAAATCTTTTGTTAACTTAGCACGCTCAATGTACTACCAAGCTTAGTTTGGCGTGGTGTGCTTTATTGTTATATAAACTTAATATTTTTTTATTCGTAATTATGGATTCAACTATTGTAGCCGTCGTCGCGGCGATTGGTGCGTTGGTTATAGGGATTTTTCTAGGAAAACTGATTTTTGCAAAAAATACTCAAAAGCAAATCGAAGACGCTGAAGCACTTTCTAAAAAACTGATTGATGATGCTAACAAGATGAAGGAAGACGCCAAGATTTTGGCAGAAACTTTAAAAGAAAAGAAACTACTCGAAGCTAAAGAACATTTTTCGCAACTAAAATCAACCCACGAAAAAGAAGTAAACCAAAGGACACAAAAACTAACAGAGTCAGAAAACAAACTCAAACAACAACAACAAGGAATTAACGAAAAAACAGCTCAGGTTCAGAAACAAGCTCAGGAAAACGAGGCGCTCAAAGAAAACCTCCAACGCCAGACTGAATCATTGAACATTAAGCGTCAGGAGCTTGAAAAACACCACGAAGAGCACGTTAAACGCCTTGAAAAAGTAGCCAACCTTTCGGCTGAACAAGCGAAAGCTGAGTTGATTGAGGTAGTAAAAGAAGAAGCACGCACACGCGCCCTTGCCCATGTAAAAGACATCATGGAAGAGGCTAAAGCCAATGCATCGAAAGAAGCTAAGAAAATCATTATTCAAAGCATTCAAAGAACTGCAGCTGAACAAACAATTGAAAATGCTATCACGGTTTTCAACCTTGAAAGCGATGAAATTAAAGGTCAAATCATCGGTCGTGAAGGTAGGAACATCAGGGCGCTGGAAGCAGCAACCGGTGTTGACCTCATTATTGACGACACTCCTGAAGCAATTGTATTAAGCTGCTTCGATCCATTCCGTCGTGAGGTTGCAAGGCTTTCTTTGCAACGTTTGGTACAAGATGGTCGTATACACCCTGCCCGTATTGAGGAAGTTGTGGATAAAACCCGCAAGCAACTGGAAGAACAAATCATGGAAATTGGCGAGCGCACAATCATTGAATTGGGCATTCACGGCCTCCACAAAGATTTGGTTCGTATTGTTGGCAAAATGCGCTTCAGGTCGTCGTATGGTCAAAACTTGTTGATGCACTCTCGCGAAACAGCTAATCTCTGCGGTATTATGGCGGCAGAATTAGGACTGGGTCAGAAAGTGGTGAAACTTGCCAAGCGCGCTGGTCTCTTACACGATATTGGTAAAGTACCAGACGAGGAAACAGAATTGAGCCACGCATTATTGGGTGCTAAACTAGCTGAAAAATATGGCGAACATCCGTCGGTAGTGAATGCGATTGGTGCACACCACGATGAGATGGAAATGACATATATTATCTCTCCAATTATTCAAGCGTGCGATGCAATAAGTGGTGCAAGACCGGGTGCGAGAAGAGAAATGATGCAAAGCTACATGCAGCGCATTAAAGACCTCGAGAACCTGGCATTGGCCTACAATGGTGTAGAAAAAGCGTATGCTATTCAGGCTGGTCGTGAATTGCGCGTAATTGTAGAAGCTGATAAAGTGAGTGATGGTGACAGCGAAAAACTGTCATTTGAAATTGCAGATAAGATTCAAAAAGAAATGCAATACCCTGGTCAAATCAAGGTAACTGTTATCAGAGAACTGAGAGCAGTAAATATTGCACGTTAGTCTTTCAATATAATCTATTTCAAGCCCTCGCTGCCACGCAGCGGGGGCTTGTTGTTTTGTTGGGGTGGTGTACTGCTATTAAGACACCTTTAGCGCAAAAAAAGCGCACCCGAAGATGCGCTTTTAGAAATATTGAGATATAGAACAATTACTTAATAACGCCTAGTTCCCTGCCCACTTTCTTAAACGCCGCAATAGCAGTATCGAGGTGGTTACGGTCGTGACCGGCAGAAATTTGCACCCTGATGCGCGCCTGACCTTTTGGAACTACAGGATAGAAGAAACCAATAACGTAAATACCTTCTTCAAGCATTTTAGCTGCAAATTGTTGTGCAATCACCGCATCATAAAGCATAAGCGGTGCAATTGGGTGTGTACCCGGCTTGATATCGAAACCGGCAGCTGTCATTTGGCTGCGGAAGTACATAGTGTTTTCTTCAAGCTTGTCTCTGAGTGCAGTTGTTTCACTCAGCATATCGAGCACTGCAATTGAAGCACCTACAATTGAAGGAGCCAATGAGTTAGAGAACAAATATGGACGACTTCTTTGGCGAAGCATTTCGATAATTTCCTTTTTACCGCTGGTAAAACCACCCGATGCTCCACCGAGTGCCTTACCCAATGTGCCTGTAATGATATCGATGCGCCCCATTACGTTGCAAAGCTCGTGTACTCCCCTGCCCGATTTACCCATAAAGCCTGAAGAGTGGCTTTCGTCAATCATGATGATTGCATTGTACTTATCGGCGAGGTCACATATTTTGTCAAGTTGAGCAATAGTACCGTCCATGCTGAAAACGGAATCGGTAACAATGAGTTTGGTCCTGCAATCGCTACTCGCCTGAAGCTGCGCTTCGAGGTCTTCCATGTTGTTGTGCTTGTAACGTGCTCTTTTAGCCTTACACAAACGCACACCGTCGATGATTGACGCATGGTTCAGCTCGTCGGAGATAATTACGTCCTCTTCTCCCAATAGTGGTTCGAATACACCACCGTTGGCATCGAAGGCAGCTACATACAGAATAGTATCTTCAGTGCCTACAAATTTTGAGATCTTCTGCTCCAGCTCCTTATGAATATCCTGAGTACCACAAATAAAACGAACCGAGCTCATACCATATCCACGGTTGTCGATGGTTTTGTGTGCAGCTTCAATTACTTTAGGGTGCGAGGAAAGTCCGAGGTAGTTATTCGCACAAAAGTTCAATACCTTCTTACCATTCACGGTAATTTCAGGGCCTTGCTCTGATGCTATAATTCTTTCACTTTTAAACAACCCCGATTCTTTGATAGAAGCAAGTTCGTTTTGCAACCTTTCGTAAAACTGTTGATCTGCCATTTTTGATATTTTTTGGCAAAATAAAAAAATATAACGGTGAATTTGCTGTTGTAGGGGTGAAATTAGGTTGTTAAGATTTTTGGGTCGGTTGTAGTTAGCGGTAACAACTTGCTTATTTAACCATGACTCCTGACAGAATAAATTTTACAGGCAACACTATAAATCTTTCGTTGAATTATCTATTTTAGAGCTTAAATTTTCAACCCTTTGTTTTTAACTGCAAGAAGTTAACCAAAAGCATTGAACGAGCCTAAAAACGCTGTAAACGGCATCAATACAGCAAATTTCAAACAACAACTCAAATACCTGATTAACATGGGACAAAACAACACTGACCAAAAACAAACAGAACAAGCAAAAAAAGATTTAGGTCTCGACCTTCCGGTTATACCTGACAACCCGTCTATGAGCGATGCTCAAAAAATTATTGAGCAGGAAAAAAAAGTGATGGACGAGATCAAAAAATTCGAAAATGGCGGACAGCCGTAGAGCAAACAAATTTATTATTAACTAAAATTACAAACAACTCATGCCACAAGACAACATACCAACGAACGTTAATGAAATCAGGGAGGAATTAGGTTTAGAAAACGTCACTTTTCCTACGGCTGCTGAAATTCAACAAGAAATGCAGGAAGTACAAAAAGATCAACAATTCCTCCAGGAATATGAAGCAATGAATAACAGATTTGGCGATGCTAATCCTCCTGCCCCATCACCGATAATAGCTGAAGTACAGGCATTATTGGACAGGGAAAAACAATCCGGCGAATAAATCGAATAACTTGGGAAGCAGTTTTCCAGACAAGGCTAAGTCTTGCCGCCACTCTTCCGTAGACGACATTCGGACAACAAAAAAGCACCCCGAGAGGTGCTTTTTTCTTGTATCGTATTAAGTGACTATGATAAAAGTTTTTGGCGAAGCAGGAATTCAAGTTGTTCGTTTGAAACACCGAGCTTTTCGGTTTTCTCTACTTCATCCATTTTCTTTTTATAAATTTCAAAAGCTTTATTGATGGTCATATCCAGTTCTTCCTCGTTCCAAGGCTTGGTGAGATAATGGAAAATTTTGCCTTTGTTCACCGCATCAACAACGGCATTCATGTCGGCATAACCCGTCAATAAAATCCTCATCGGGTTGGGGTATTCACCCAGAATTGTTTCGAGAAATTCAACACCAGTCATGTGCGGCATGCGCTGGTCGGTGATGATGATATTGACCGGACTTTCCTTCAACACTTTAATCGCCTCTTCACCACTAATAGCTGTGTAAATTTTGTACTTGGTACGGAATAACGCCTTGAACGAAATCAGGTTATTCAACTCATCGTCTACATACAATATGTTGATTCCTTCATTAGCCATACGGATCTATTTTTGACTGGTTTGAAAATTATTTAATGGCAAGGTAATAAAATTTCCTGAAAAATTTCGCCTTTTTTTGCCTACATTTAAACTTTTAAAAATTAGTACGGGCGATTTACAAAAAAATAAAAAATCGACAGTTATTATATTGAATCAATATATTATAATATTATTTTAAATTCAATGAAATTTCTTTCTGATAAAATAAACGCCACTCAAAAACTTGCAACTGCATACAAACCTGATTTTTTCAGAATAGGCGAAAAGGCAAGCCGGGAGCAGTTTTTAGCGGTAGTGGAACAACCAGGCGTGATGGTTTATGATGAGATCTATAGCCAACTTAAAGAACTCATTAAAAGCAGGAACCCTAAAAAGAGATTTACTGATAGCGAGTACGACGCAGAAATTACAAAGCACTTAAAAGGAAAGAAAATTGAAGAGTATGGTGTTTGGGTGTTCTACCCATGGTCGAACAGGATGGTGCACATGCTCGACGAGGCGGAGTTCATTGATCTAAGGACTTCAGCTAACAGACAAAAAATAACTACTAAGGAACGCGACTTGCTGGCAACTAAAAAAATTGGGGTTATAGGTCTTTCAGTTGGGCAATCGGTATCGGTTACACTTGCAATGGAAAGAGGCTGTGGAGAATTGAGGCTGGCCGACTTTGACACCTTGGAACTGAATAACCTAAATCGGATACGAACCGGTTGCCACAATTTAGGTGTTTACAAGGCTTACTCAGTAGCGCGGGAAATTGCAGAGCTTGACCCTTATTTTAAAGTCGTTTGCTACACCGATGGCATAACAGACGAAAACATCTACAACTTCTTTACCAATGGCGGCAAGCTTGATGCTGTGATTGATGAATGTGATGGGGTTAATGTGAAAATACAATGCAGAATGGTAGCCAAAGAGCTGCATGTACCGGTATTAATGGAGGCAAGTGACCGAGGCACGCTGGATATTGAACGATTTGACCTGGACCCACAGCGCCCAATCATGCACGGTTGGCTGAAGCATTTACCTATCAATATGGAGGTGCTCAAAAACCTGAATACTCCTGACCAAAAATTAGAATATATTTTACCAATTTCTGGCCTCGAAACCCTTTCTTCACGTATGAAGGCATCGATGGTTGAAATACAGAATAGCATCACCACCTGGCCTCAATTGGCTACGGCTGTTACTTTGGGCGGCGCAATAACCGCCGATACCTGCCGCAGGATATTTCTGAATCAATTCACCGATTCGGGCAGATACTTTATAGACATGGAGAATCTGGTGCGGGACATAAGACCCAAGACTGAATACGAGCCTAGCGAAGAACACCGCTTACTGGATGATAAAACCATGATATCAATAGCCCGCAAGGCAACAGCGCAACTGGAACCAACCGACTTTTGCCCTGAACCTTCGGAATTGAGGAAACTCATTCACGAAGCAATCAAGGCTCCGTCTCCGGGAAATATTCAGCCATGGAAATGGGTTATGGTAGATAATTTTCTTTGCTTGTTTGCAGAAACTGAAGACTTGTATCCGTACGAGACTACGCACAATGCCAGTCAATTTATGGCTTGTGGAGCTGCCATTGAAAATCTTGAACTTGAGGCGCGTCGAAAAAACATCGGACTTGAGATTGTATTTGCGCCGCTTGAGAAACAACCAAAACTCGCCGCTGTCATCAAATTTATTGAGGACGGAGCTGGCGCACCACAATTCACCGGGCATGATGACCTAGTTAACTATATAAGTTACAGATCCACCAACAGAAATATTGGCTCAGGGAAAGGAATTCCCCGCGACAGATATGAAAAACTCAAAAATGTAGTTAGATCTGTTGATGGCATGAGTTTACAAATAGTTGATTACGAAGAAGAACTTGCAACGATTGCAAATATCGTCGGAGCTTCAGAGCGCATCAAATTACTTACGCCGGCGTCTCACCACGAGTATTTTAAGACAATTAGATGGAGTAATGATGAGTGCATAAGAACAAGTGACGGCATACATATTGATCAACTTGGGCTATCGAAGATGGAAATAATTATGCATAAAATGCTCAAAAAGCAGGAAGTAGGTCAATTATTGAGCGATTGGAACGGCGGGCAGGCACTAGAATATGGTATTAAATCGAAAATTTTATCGTCATTTGCGGTAGGTTTGTTAACGATTCCTGAAAGTTCAACAAAAAATTATATCTTAGCAGGGAAAGCAATGGAAAGAATGTGGTTAGCTGCAACAAAATATGATGTTGCAATTCAACCTTTGAATGATTCGATACTTCAGTTCAACCATGCTTCCGCCTCAAGAAATAGCTTGATACCTAAACACTTAAAGCAGGAAATACAGGTAAACAGGAATGCGTTTTCTTCTGTTTTTAATGAACTAGAAAACAAAACGCCTGCGTTTTTATTCCGCATGAGTGTTGCAGAAAGACCTTTGAACAAAACCTATAGAAAGCAAATAGAAAAAGTAACTATCATACATAGCAACAAATAATGATACGAATCAGAGTATTCAGGGCTATTGATGAATTGGAATCATGTTTAAAATTTGTTGAGGGTCACACCAAGATCCTCAAGGTTTTTGATATAGCCATGATTACTTCTGCTAATGTTGAGTGGTTTAATGATCCGAATACATTCGTAATAGCAGCAGAATCGACTGAAGATGGAAGAATGTTGGGTGGTGCACGCGTACAGATTGCGGGTGGAAAGTATCCGCTGCCCATTGAAAAGGCAGTAAAGGAAATTGACGAACGAATAAAAGAATCGGTCGAAGAGCACATACCACAGGGTACCGGCGAACTGTGTGGACTCTGGAATTCCCGCGAGATTGCGGGAATGGGCATTGGTTCTGTATATCTTACACGTACTGCAGTGTGTATTGCACCACAACTAAAACTAAAAACCCTCTTTGCATTGTGCGCCCCCTACACCGTTGAAATGGGTGAGAAAGTAGGCTTCAGGGTCACAACATTTCTAGGCAATAATGGTACATTCTATTACCCAAAACAAGACCTTGTCGCAACCGGCATGTTATTGCCCGACTCCTATACTTTGGAAACTGCTGCCCCTACTGAAAGGGAAGAAATCTTTGGGATTCGGGAAAATTTGAAACAAAAGCAGGTTGCTGAAGGTATTCGGGGTAAATTTGACTTGTATTTTGATCTGGAAATAAAAAACAAACCATGAAGCATGTCTATTGGATTTTCGCACTAGTATCAATTTTCGTCTTCAATTCTGCTAATGCACAAGATACTCTCGTACTAAAAGCGGGTAATAGCTACGATTATATCGGTAATCACTTGAGTATTTTAGAAGCAAAAGATCAACAGTTATCGTTATCTGATGTTTTGAAAACCAATAAATGGGTGCCTCAAAAATTCTCGGTGCCGTCTCTACCTCCTGAGCTTTCTACTTTTTGGCTTAAACTTAATATAAACAATGGCAACTTAACCGACAATCCTCTTTTGGTGTTGGAATACGCCACAATTGACTCTATTACCTTCTACTGTGTTCACGCAAATGGTGCCATTGACAGTTTAGTTTCCGGGGAATATATACCGTTTTATAAAAGGAATTACCACCACCAAAATTACTTCTTCCCTCTCAACATTAAGGCTGGTGAAAACTGTACAATTTATGTCAAATTAAAAGCACAGGAACCTATTCAACTACCTTTAAAGATAGGTGAAGCCAAACCTATAATGGAGGAAACATACACCAACGACATTATTTTTGCGTTGTATGCCGGCATCATCCTGGTTATGTTTCTGTACAACATATTCGTATTTTTCTCAGTACGAGACAGGGCTTATCTTTATTATGTAGGCTATATTTTATTCACCGGGCTCACTCAGGCATGTCTACAGGGCTATGCTCCAAGGTACTTCTACCCTAATTCTGAGATGTTGGCGAACGCTATGGTTGTTTGGATACCGGCATTATCGGGCATTTTTTCTATTCTGTTCATCAATCACTTTTTGCAGGTCAAAAAACATGCGCCACTTTTTTACACGATACTTAACGTGTTTTTAGGCATTTACGGCATTGTATTCCTTATTAGTTTGACGGGTAAATACCTCATGGCTACTTCGGTAATGCAACTGGCTGTTACAATATTAGCCTTGGTTGTGTACGTAACGGCAGTAAAAATTGCATTAAAGGGTTACAGACCTGCTAAAATTTTCCTGATTGCATGGTCTGTGTTTATAGTGGCTGTGGTGATATTTGTAATGCGCAGTCAGGGTGTTTTGCCTTATAACTCATTTACATTCTATGCCATGCAAATAGGCTCGGCTGTAGAAGTTGTAATGCTTTCGTTCGCACTCGCCGACAGAATCAATATTTTCAGGAAAGAGAAAGAGGAATCACAAGCTCAGGCGCTCGCTGTATCTCTGGAAAACGAACGAATTATCAAAGAGCAAAACATTGTTCTTGAAAGAAAAGTAGATGAACGCACCCAACAGTTAAAAGAATCTAATATTGAGCTTGAAAAAACACTGCACGAACTAAAAGAAGCCGAAAGCCAACTGGTAGAATCGGAGAAAATGGCATCGCTCGGTCAGCTAACAGCAGGTATCGCCCACGAAATCAACAACCCAATCAATTTCGTGACATCAAACGTAAAACCATTGAACAGAGATGTCAAAATACTTTTAGAAACGGTTGATGCCATTGAAAAGATATTGGTTGAAAATGCGCCTGAAAAAAAGAAAGAAGTCAATCAATTAAAAGAAGAAATTGACTACGACTACTTGAAAATTGAAATAGACCAGTTGTTAAACGGTATAAGTGACGGTGCTTCCAGAACTGCTGAGATTGTAAAAGGACTCAGAATATTCAGCCGCCTCGATGAAGACACATTAAAAAGAGCCGACATCAATGAAGGGATGGTTTCAACATTAGTAATTTCGAATAATTTATTAGGTAGCCATATACAAGTTAACAGAAAATTTGGTAACTTACCGTTGATTGAGTGCTACCCCGGCAAACTGAATCAGGTTTTTCTGAACATGATTTCAAATGCAGTGTATGCAATCAGGAAGCGGCATGATGGAACTGATAATGGAATACTGAGTATTGAAACGTATCGCGACGAGGATTTTGTGTATGTAGTAATTGAAGATAACGGCACCGGTATGGATGAAAATACCAAGAAGAAATTATTCGAACCGTTTTTTACAACAAAAGAAGTAGGTGAAGGAACAGGACTTGGTCTTTCAATTGCTTACAACACAATTAATAAGCACAACGGACAAATTAATATTGAATCGAAATTGGGCGAAGGCACAAAATTCACTATTAAATTGCCGATTTTACAAAATTAGAAAGCAGTGATATGGACAAAATCAAAATTCTCTACATTGACGACGAACTCAATAACCTTAATAGTTTCAAAGCTGCCTTCAGATTTGATTTCAATATTTTAACTGCTGCTTCAGCGGCTGACGCTAAGATTTTACTACAGAATCACGACGATATAAAGATTATTTTAAGCGACCAGCGCATGCCTGATGAAACAGGCGTGCAATTTTTCGAAACAATAAGAACCGAATACCCTAAGCCTATAAGAATGTTGATTACCGGATACACTGACCTTGAAGCAGTGATTGACGGCATTAACAAAGGACACATTTTCAGGTACATCAAAAAGCCCTGGACCGATGATGAAATAAGGGCTGCAATTGAAGAAGCCAATAAATTTTTCATTACAAGTTCTCTGCTGGAAGAAAAAAACAAAGAATTACAAACTGCTTACGACGAGTTAGGCAAATTTGCCTATAGTGTAACTCACGACATGCGTGGCCCCATATTGGGCGTTATGGCTGCCAATGAAATACTCAAAACAACCGAAAACATTGAAGAGGTTCGCGAAATAGCACTAATGATGAGCTCGGCTATGAAGCAACTTGATGAGTTTGTAATTAACCTCCATGAATATTACAACCTGAAAAGAGGTAGTGTAGAATATACCGAGATTGATTTCAATGCATTGGTGAACGAAGTTGCTTCGTTTTTCAGGATTGCCGGCAGTATGGAGAACATCAGATTTACGCTTAAAGTATCGCAATCTGACACCTTTTTATCGGACAAAATTCTATTGAAAATTATTCTGAACAACCTGCTTTCGAACGCATTTAAGTACCAAAGAAAGAGTGCGGCTGAAAAATTTGTAGAGATAGAAATTGTTGCAGAAAGCGATGCAGCAGCTATCTATGTTAAAGACAATGGTATTGGTATTCACTCTAATTATATCAACAACATTTTTACGATGTTTTATCGCGCCACTTCACAAGACCACGGTTCCGGTTTTGGACTTTACAATGTGAAAGACGCACTGAACAGATTAAATGGAAAAATTGAAGTAACTTCAACTTTGAACGAGGGTACTGTATTTAAAGTAATAATTCCTGGACGCGGCTATGGGTCAAAATGATAAATACCACTTTATAATAGTAGATGACAGCAAACTAGACTGTTTTATTGCAGAACGTATTATTCGCAATACAGGTAAGGGTTTGAGTGTCACTTCTTTCATTTACCCTTCTGATGCATTGGAACATCTGGCAAATACGCCGGCTCAAGACCCCTACCCCAACATCATTCTGGTAGATATTCAAATGCCGGTAATGAATGGTTTCCAGTTTGTTGAAGAATTTGAAAAGCTTCCGCCTTCAGTGGTTGAGAATTACATTGTATTCGTAATATCTTCATCAATAAACGATGAAGACATGCTGAATGTAGATAGATATAAATCAATCAGGCAGTTCATCAACAAGCCACTAACAGCTGCGATGCTCGGAAAACTTCTGTTAGAAGAATATTAAGATACGAGTTAATACCACGTTATCCCCAATTTTGCATTTAAAAAATAGTGCATTTAAAAGCTAGCGTAAGATTAAGTAATTTGGTAGCATGAAAATATTTTCAGCCGAACAGATAAGGGCGTGTGATACTTACACGATCGCCAGCCAAAACATGAATTCGCTTGAACTCATGGAGAAAGCTGCCAGCAAATGCGTAGACTGGATAAAAACCCATTTGCCTAAAGATTCTCTTTTTGTGGTACTTTGTGGCACCGGCAATAATGGCGGCGACGGGCTTGCAATTGCGCGCTTGCTGCACCTGCGTCAGTTTGGTGTAAAAGCATTTGTATTGCGCCTTACCGATGAATTTTCAAACGATTGCAAGGCTAATTTAGACCGACTTAAGCGCATTGACGAGGGCTTGGTTGATGTGCTTGAGCCTGAAACATTTATCACAGAACTCCCGCAACCTATAGTAATCATAGATGCAATTTTCGGTACAGGAATCAACAGACCTTTAGAAGGATGGGCTGCAGATTTTGTTCGGAAAATCAACAACATGCCAAATATCAAAATTTCAATTGATATGCCAAGCGGTATGCCTGCTGATTCTATTCCTGATGCTGAAAGTGCTGTTGTAAAGGCTGATTTTACACTGTCGTTCCAGTTTTATAAACGTTCATTTTTGCACAAGGAATGTGGTCAATTGGCAGGCGAAGTCAACATTCTTGATATCGGACTCGACAAATCATTTATTCAAGCCACACACAGCCAGTACAAACTTAACAGTAAAGAATACAACCAATCTATTTACAAACCCCGCCTACCCTTCGCGCACAAGGGCGTTTATGGGCATGCCCTTATAGTTGGTGGAAGCTTCGGAAAAATGGGGGCAATAGCACTTAGTACTAAGGCGGCTTTGCGGGCCGGTGCCGGGCTGGTAACATCATTGATACCGCGATGCGGCTATGAAATGGTACAGACCTACGTTCCTGAGGCAATGTGCCTTGTGAATGGCGAAAACGACATTGAAAGCATTGAAAACTGGGAACAATATTCTGCAATTGGAATAGGTCCCGGAATGGGCACTGGCTATGCTACATCACAGGCATTGCTGAACTTCATAGATCACTGCAAAAAACCCATTGTACTTGATGCCGACGCATTGAACATATTGTCTCAACACAAAGACATTATGCCGCACTTGCCGAAGGATTCTATCCTGACCCCACACCCTAAGGAGTTCGCGCGCATGTTCGGAGAAAACACCAACAGCATGATTCAGGTTGATAATGCCCGTATTCAGGCTATGCGTTACAATATTAACATTGTTCTTAAAAGTCACCATACCACTGTTATCACATCAGAAGGTGAATGTTGGTACAACATCACAGGCAACCCCGGCATGGCGACGGGCGGTTCCGGCGACGTGTTACTTGGCTTCATTACCGGTTTATTAGCACAAGGATACAGCCCTACTCAAGCTGCAACCCTTGGAGTTTACCTACATGGATTGGCCGGCGACATCGGCGCAAAAAACCTTTCAGAAGAATCTTTACTCGCAGGCGATATTATAGATTATCTGGGAAAAGCATTTCTGCAAGTAGCAGGCTGGAACAAGGGTTCGTAAAAAAAACTATCTTTTACAGATATCCAATTCAACGAAGAACGTATTAGACAACGCTTCGCTCACTTCCCTATTTTGATTAGGAATGGTGATTTGAGCAGGATTGAGCGGAATCACATAGGTTGGCGTTAGCGTGAAAAGCCATGACTTCAACCTAAGTTCACACTTCAACGAAAACTCATAGTCCAGCGGCTTTAAGACAGATGCATTGGAGACAAGGTTTTTAAGCTTTAGTGTTTTATCATTTTTCAAAGCCCGCGCCTTGAAGTATTCGTCATAATAGTTTTGAGTACCTAAGTTAAAAGTAAATGTTGGTATCAGCTTCAACCTAGTATCCAGCATTTTAAACTCATGGTCAAGCGACAACCCAATGTAATAGTCGGAGGAATTTTTGTTTTTGTTAAAATCTATGGCCACTTGTGGCTGGACTATTTTATTGGCGTACTGCGCATAGGCACTCGCCGAAAACGCCACATTTGCCCTTACACTTCTTGAATTTTTATTGTAGAAATATTTTTCGGCGTTTATCCCCGAATTCAGATTTCCGAAAGAATGCTCGTACCCTAAATCGAGGGTGAAATTATCAATGCGATTGTTATTCTTACCATTTGCATACGCCAATAGCGCCTTTGCATAAACACCTGACGCATGGTGATACCCCAAGTAGGGCGTAATGTAAGGAACAACAACTGAATCATGCCGCCCCATGAAAACATTGTTTGACAGGTAATTCAACCCGCCCATTAAGTAGCTTTTCGACTCATACGGGTCGTCGTCATCATCATCGGCCTGAGCAAACGAAACATTATTCAAAAACAACAACCCAAACAGACAAAACAGCAGCCTTCCAGCAACGTTTTTAACATTCATAAAAACATGATTTACACTCATTTTGACAAAAGTAGCCAATATAAGTTTAAGCTAATCTAGTGTTCGTAGATGAATAAAATAAGGAAGTATGCCCTCATTTCTTTTACATACTGAGCTTCTACTGTTACATGCCCTTGAATTGGCGCAGGATTTTCGGCATCACCGACGGGAGGGAAAAATGCAATTTTCTGATAGTCTTCTAAGCCGGGGTAAACATTTTCCAGATACTTACGTTTAAAACCTTGCTTACCTAAACAATCGTTGAGTAAACTATCGTAGTGCTGGTAAACTGTGCGAAGCTTGTACACCGAATCGGTTTTAACGAGACCGCCTTCATAAAAATTACCCATATTTGCCACAAACCTGGCACTTATTACTCCCGGCACGGGAACACCCGATTTGTAGATCATAGCGTTCAGTCCGGTTTCAACAACATTGGTGCGCACATTCCTGAATTTATTGGGCGCATCGCGTAAAATAGCCGTGATAGCCTCGCAAAAATCTACATTGCTGTTCTGTGCCTGCGACCTCGAAATAGACCCAAAGCCGAATGTCAGAATTACAATAAAGAAGATACCCCAACTCGATTTACTCATCATTATTTCTTGGTCAGATTACGGAATACATCTTCAAGACTGTACACTTCTGTTTGCATTGAGTTGATTGCTAAGTTATTATTGAGTGCCCATTGCATGATGTCACGCCTCATTTTCTCCATGTCGTTGGTGTAGAATTTGAATTGAACGTCAGAAACTGTTTCCAATTTCACCAACTCTGTCATAGACTTGAGCTCGCTTACGTTCACCGCTTTATCAAAAGTAACCACCAACACATCCTGATGGGTGTTGTTTTCCCTGATGCGCGAAATAGAATCGTCGGCTACAAGTTTACCATTGTTGATGATAATCACTCGGCTACACATAGCCTGCACTTCCTGCATAATGTGCGTACTCAGCAATACAGTTTTTTCCTTCCCTACGTTGATGATTAAATCTCTGATGTCAACAATCTGATTCGGATCAAGTCCGCTGGTAGGTTCGTCAAGTATCAAAACTTCAGGGTCGTGCAAAAGTGCTTGTGCAAGCCCTACCCTTTGTTTGTAACCTTTACTGAGTGCACCAATTTTTTTATGCGCTTCCTTACCCAAGCCGGTAATAGAAATCATCTCTTCAATTCGGGTGCCTGCTTTCTTGCCCAACTGATGAATGTTGGCTGAAAACTCTAAATACTCGCGAACATACATTTCGAAATAGAGGGGATTCGCTTCAGGCAGGTACCCGATACGTTTCCTCACTTCCATAGGCTGAGCCGTAACATCAAAACCACACACTTCGGCAGTTCCTGAAGTAGGTGGCAAGTATCCTGTTATCATTTTCATGGTGGTAGATTTACCTGCGCCATTTGGACCAAGGAAGCCTACGATTTGCCCCTTGCCAACTTCAAACGAAATATTATCTACAGCCTTCTGTTCCTGATAAGTCTTACTAAGTGAGGATACTTTAATTGACATGAAGCAAAACTAAATGAATTTTAATTGAAATACCAGCTAAAAACCTTGAGCAGACTATTTTTGCAAAATATGAACAGTCGATGTTAGTCAAGATTAAATGACACATCAAATGCACCATTTACTACTGAAAGCGTATCGCCCAAAAATTCAAAAGTGCCTTTAATTTCCGTCATTCCTTCGGCATTAAGAAAATTGTCGGTTACCACTATTTTACCTGAGCTGGCAGTATGTGTTATGTTTCCTGCTCCTGAAACCGTATTGGTAAAAGCCGCTGCATTTTCGGGGTTAACAAGGCTATAGGTGCCTGGCCCGGTGTACTTGCCTATACTTAACACACATTTAGTATCAGCAGAATCGGCGACAATGGTAATTCCTGTACCTACGCCCTGCTGCAACGAAACGTCAGAATGGCTGGACGACCAGAGCTCCTTCCCCACTTTTGCACTCATGGCGTGTTTCAATTGAGGAATTGATCCTTTTTGACAAGCTCCTAATACAATTACAAATCCCAGCAGAATAAAGCTCAATTTCTTCATAAATTACATCATCATCATTTCTTCTTCGGTCAGTTTGTGGGGTTTTATCTTCCACATCAGACCTGTGAATACATTAAATGCTTGTTTCTCTTTTAAGATAGAATTGGAGAACATTGTTGATGAACCAATATAAAAATACCCTCCCATAACTACAGCACCAGCAGAAAACTGATTCAAGATATTGTATGAAACCGGCACCGCCAGAGTAAAATACCCGAAATTCATTCTTGGGGTAATAGTTGCTGTAGATATGTAGTGATTTGAAAAACTGTGCGCCTGAACTGAACGCAAGTCAACAAGCACATTGGCATTCAAAAACAGGAAATCATTGAGTTTAAAGTCTCCGTCAATGTGTAATGCTGTCGGTAGTCCTACAGAAAATTTCCTATTTCCTCCTTTTGATGTCGCTACGCTATCAACTATGTAATTATTGAAAATAACATTTCCGAACGTTGTATTGGGTGCATTACTGAGTGCACGATAATTGATGTTCTTACCGGCTATGTCGTAACTTGCTGAAGTCGAAGATGCATTGTAAGAAATAGACCCCACATCGGTTATTGAAATTGCCAAACGCGTTTTATATCCTTTATGCAACCTAAAACCTCGGTACGGATTGGAGTAATATACCAACCCGAAATCAGCACCTACTCCAAAATTGGTTTCATGATTGGCATTTGCAGAAAAAGGGTCGGAAGTGAGCAACCAACGATTAGCGAATGGAGAAAATGCTACATCAACCGATCCATTAACACCATAGGCAACACCATCATTATTTCTAACAGAAAAACCAGCCTGATTGACATTTAAACCAGCCGCCCCCATTCCGTTCAACAATTTAAGAGTACCGCCAGCAATCAACTTTCTAGTGTCGTTTTGCATGACGAAGCCAGCATAAGTCAAATTGATTTCCTCAAATACCTGCGCTGCACCTGAATATTTTCTGATTGTCAACGAATCCTGGCCCATGGCTGCACCTGCAGCACCAACACCCAAAAGATTAAGTACTTTGGAGTCAAGCCCATCAGAATTAGCTATGTATCGAACTCCGGTTGAAATACCGAAAGAGAGAAATTTGTGGTACTTAAAAACGATACCAGGACCTCCAATATTTGCATTCACCATGAACGACTTATCGCCGTTACCTCCGGAATGACTAATTTGTTCACCGGGAGTAAGTGTGCCTTTTGTAAGAAAATGAAGAGGTGATGTATTCAATGAAAAACTGTTTCCTCCAAAAGCTCCACTTAACGAACCAATTGTGATATGCGCCCTGTCTTCTTCGAGCCACGCAAATCCGGGATTAGTCTTAACTTCTACTGAATTATTGGGAATTCCACTCAACCCACATGTCGATTGCCCATACACAGTGACAGAAAACAACAAAACAAAAATATGTAAGAAAGTTATTCTCATTCAGCGGCAAAATTATGCCACATTGCCAACCGACACAAAGAATAAGTGACATTTTAACATTGTTGATACCACACAGAAATGACGATAAAAATAATAACGTAAAAATCAAGGGTTTTTTCACGTATTTTTAAAAATTATTTTTACTCAAATGACTATCAACTAATTACCTTTTGCAATTGAATTGTTAAAGAGAGAAAATCAGTTGTTAGATTAAATAATGTATTGTATTTTTGTTTTACCTAAAAATACTCTAAATGCCTTTCACTCTAACTGAAGCTGATAAGAAGTGTGTTGAAGCCCAATATCTTATTGGACTGCATTCAACCCCAAAAGGAATGCTTGAAATAGAAAAAATAGTTGTAACGCCTGCTGACGCACACGCCAAACAACGATTTTATCTCTTGTATATGTTATTTGAAGGAGATGAGGCAATGGCTTTCAGCCAAGCTGGCGCAGGTACTTATTTCGATCTTACCGCTATTGGTAAATTCGAAAATGATCAGCCTTTTTTTGAAGATCTGAATAACCCGAATCTTTTATCAGCACTCGGTCCATTACCCTCGGCGTTATTTGATTTTCAGGAAGCCGGCATACACTGAAAATCAAATTAGCCGGGTGAGTACTTTTAAAATGTCTCATTGTTAAACGCTGCGCTTATTTTGCGCCGTTGAGTACATTTAATGTTGTTGATACGTGGTTGCGCACGATGTGACTTCTGGTCAACGCTAAAGATGCGCTTAACAAAGTTTTCAAATCGAAAGAAAGTGGGCTTTCCATAACTTTCCTTGCTTTTTCTTTTCTCATGTAATTCGAAGATCTATTTGGCATAGTAGTTGATTTTAATCGTATAACGCAAAGCACATGCCAAATGTTACGCAACATTTTGTTAAAGCCTTTTACGGTGCGTTTTTGACTTTTCCTTTACAATTAAGCCCGTTTTTACCTTATTAAAAACTATCGCACCGCGGTTGCAGCCACCGCAGGAATTCCTCTATTCACCTCTCATTTGTTTCTATTCCCCGAATTCAAATATGCATCGGCATATTCAGGGGGTAGCTTTGACTAAAAAACAGAAAAATGAAAAGAAATTGGAAAAAGAAAATACCGCTTATCATCGGATTTTCAATTTTGGCAGTTACAGGGTTCACTTTTGCAGTAATGGCATTGTGGAACTCAGTTCTAGTACCGGTTGTACACGTAAGCATGGTTACATTTTGGCAAGCAGCAGGAATATTGTTGTTAGCAAAACTATTGTTTGGACGCGGACACCACCGTCACATGGGGCATTGCCACACTCGCCGCATGCAAATGAAATGGAAAGAACACTTTGAAAGCTTAACACCTGAACAAAGACAAGCTTTTAAAAACAACTATAAAATGTGCTACGTACACAGCGGTTGTTAAGGAAAAGCAAGAGTAATTATAGCAGATAAATATTTGGTTCAACAGCGGCTGCCCGTTTTCGGGCGGCCTTTTTATGCTTAATTCTTTTATTATATTTCACATTATTTAAATGCATTGCAAATTTCTTTATACTAAAGCTTGCATATCAAAATCTAATATGATAATTTTGTTAGGGATAAGACATCCATGCCATGCTTTTTAAATTTGAATTTTTAAGTGCCCTTGTTGATAGTGAAGATGAATTAAAGGAATTGGTCGGTAGCATGACTGATGTAATTGATGCATCAATAGACGCTGTGGAAATGCATCTCGCTGAAAATGATGCAGCCCAGGTTAAGTTCCAGATTCATAAAATGAAATCACCGCTTAACAATATGGAAATTAAAGATCTATCAGCAAAAATTTCGGATATTGAGCAAGAATTGTCGAAAGGAACTCCATTGGATTCTTTGAAGATACAGATACAAACTACACTTGAAGAAGCCCGTGTTTTAGTAAAAATGCTAAAACAATCGTTTTCATAAAACACCGAGTTAACAGCCATAGAACAATGAAAATTTATCAGGAAAAATTGGAAGGGGGAAACTGGACTCCATTATATAAAACTTCGAATGCAGTGCCGGTTGATTGCCAGGTTACGCTCGTATTTGGGGCTAGAAACCTTGTATCAACCCCATCGGTTTATGAATATATAAAAGCGAAATACCACAATGCTGATATCGTTTTAGCTTCAACGTCGGGTGAGATTGTTGATAATACAGTAAAGGACGATACTGTTATTGTGACAGCTATTCACATGGAGCGCTCGAAGGTAAAATGTGTCAATGGCATATTGAGCATTACCGGTTCTTCGTTTGACCTTGGTGCGCAATTGATGCGCGTACTCAACGGCGCTGAACTAAAATCGGTAATGGTGATAAGTGATGGCTCGCATGTAAATGGAACCGAACTTGTTGCAGGCTTCAACAGTGAAAATGTCCATAATGTAACCATCTCGGGCGGTCTTGCGGGCGATGGTGCTGATTTTGACAAAACAGCGACCGGACTCAATTGTGTTCCTCACGAAAAAAATGTAATCGCCATTGGTTTTTACGGTGAAAATGTCGTTGTAAATCACGGCTCGTTTGGGGGCTGGGATGAATTTGGCACTGAACGCAAAATCACAAAATCAGCGAAAAACATACTGCATGAGCTCGATGGTAAAAGCGCATTAATATTATATAAAGAGTATCTGGGCGATTACGCCAACGAGCTACCGGGTTCTGCATTGCTTTTCCCACTGGCTCTAAAAAGTGCTGATAACGAAACTACACTTGTAAGAACCATTTTAAGCATAGACGAAGAGGCTGACACAATGACCTTTGCCGGAAACATGCCGGAAGGAGCTAAAGTGCGCCTAATGAAAGCAAACTTTGACAAGCTAATTGATGGCTCTTCGGAAGCTGCACAACAGTCGATTAAAGACCCTGAGGTAACCCCCGGTTTGGCTATATTGATTAGTTGTGTAGGTCGCAAACTTATTTTACAACAAAGAACAGAAGAGGAAGTAGAAGCTGCGCGCGAAATATTTGGACCTGAAACAGCCATTTGCGGATTCTATTCATACGGAGAATTATCGCCCTACACGAATTCAGGCAAATGCGAACTCCACAACCAAACAATGACAATCACTACTCTGGCAGAAAAACCATAATATCAATACATGGAACTCCATAAAGCGCTCAAACGTCAGATTGCAAAAAATTTGCCTCCTAACATCTTGGAAATGCCGGAAATGGCACCATTTTTAAATACGGTGAGTGATTACTATTATGCGTTCGAAAAGGATATTAAAATCGCCGACCACGCATTTCAGATCAGCGAAAAAGAATATCAGGATGCAATGCAGCGTTTGCAGGAACAGTTTGATATCAAGAAAAAGTCGTTGCACCAGTTGCGCAATGCAATTAATACTTTCAAGCCCGACCTGAATGACCAACACACCGGAGAGGAAAACGATATTATTCATTTGATCGGGTTTCTTCAGGAACAAATTATAAAAGCAAAAGAGCTTGAAAACACTTTAATTCAGGCGAAAGAATCAGCAGAACAGGCAACAAGAGCAAAAAGCGAGTTCCTTTCTGTTATGAGTCATGAAATAAGAACTCCACTCAATGCGATTATTGGATACATACATTTATTAATAGAAGAAGAACCGCTGGAACGTCAGCAGGAATACCTTTCCATCTTACAAGTTTCGGGTCAAAATTTACTCTCTCTTATCAATGACATTCTGGACTTTAATAAAATTGAAGAAGGAAAAATTGTTTTTGCAGAAAGTGACTTTGATATTCGCGGGCTCATCAACAACATTAAACTCTCCAACAAAATAAGGGCTGAAGAAAATGGCAATATGCTGAAAGCCATGATTGATGAAGACATTCCGAGATTCCTGAAGGGAGATACTACCCGACTGACGCAAGTTCTCAATAACCTTATTTCAAATGCCATTAAGTTTACCAGAAAGGGAAAAATTACCTTAGAACTACAGCTAACAGGGCAAAAAGGTGATTTTTATGAGATTGAGTTCTCAGTATCAGATACAGGCATAGGAATAAGCAGGGAACACCAGGACAAGATTTTTGAACGATTTACACAAGCTCACGCATATATCACCCGTGAATATGGAGGCTCGGGACTTGGACTGGCGATTATTAAAAGACTATTATCTCTTCAAAAAAGTGAAATTCAATTAGAGAGCGAGGCAGGAAAAGGTTCAAGATTCTTTTTCAGATTAAGCTTCCCAAAAAGCGAGCACAAAGCCATTGACTTTGACCAACTAAAACTGGACGCACCTGTTTTGAACGGCGTTAAAATTTTACTGGTGGAAGATGTAAGCTTCAATGCCATACTGGCGAAAAAAATGCTCACCAAGTGGAATGCAGAAGTTGACCTTGCAGAAAACGGGCAAATTGCAGTAGAGAAAGTAAAAGCAAACCATTACGACCTGGTATTGATGGACGTTCAAATGCCGGTTATGGATGGCTTAACAGCTTCAAGCGAAATCAGGAAATTCAACAGCGATATCAACATTATTGCCCTAACAGCCTCTACCAGCCCAGAGATGCAGGAACAATTCAAAATATTTGGGGTCGATGAGTTCATATTCAAACCCATTAACCCTGAAACCATGCAGAAAACGCTGAACAAACATTTTCCTCATAAATAGCTGCAATTTTATAACAATACACCCGCAGGTTTAACACTGCACAAGCGTAGAATTCTCTACGCTTAGTCGTACTATACAACTACTCCTTCACGACCCTTTGTACCTTTATCAGTTTACCGGTTGCAGAGTAGCATTGCACAATGTACGTGCCGTTTGCAAGGGGTGTGAGCGATAACTGTTGGGTGGTTTGTTGAGGTATAAGTACCCTGCCATCGAGTGCCGATAGCGACACAATTACAGGTTCAGGGGCATCGATGAACAAGTCGGCAGTTACGGGATTTGGGAA
Organism: Chitinophagaceae bacterium; assembly: GCA_947454235.1. Lineage (GTDB taxonomy): Bacteria > Bacteroidota > Bacteroidia > Chitinophagales > Chitinophagaceae > Flavipsychrobacter. The sequence continues at coordinate 81,321 of CANGIY010000010.1, read as the reverse complement.
TAATTTAATATCATCAGCAGTGAGCGTTTCAATGCCCGTAACAGGTTCTAACCTCGTGCGCAGGGTGAAAATAGGCGATATAGTTTCGCAGCCGTTAGAGTCAATCACTTTTACAGTGTAGTCGCCAGTGCCGGCAGGTGCCATTCTCCAAGTTGTGGCGCGTGCAAGTGGAACCATGTTTTCAAACCACTGATAACCCACAAAATTGCGTTGTGTCGTTAATTGAGTGCCTACCGGTACAATAGTTGGGTTAGGAACAGGATACTGCGCAACAAGTGTTGGCAAGGAACTGAGCGAACAACCCGCGGGCAGCGTGAGCACACAATTAAAGCTACCCGGTACATAGGTGCGGTAAGTGCTGTTAGTAGCACCTGCAATATTCACCATGCTGCGCTGCCACTGATAGGTTGTACCCGTGTACGAGGGCATATCGGTGCCCAACAGTGCATTACCACCCCAGCAAAACTGTGCACTTGAATACGGCAAAGTATGCACATCGCCCACAAATACGGCTGCCACAGCAGGCGTAGTGAGGGACGTACAACCCGCTGCCGTCGTTACTTTAACGGCATAGCTGCCATTTGAAACTGCACGGTAAGCGCGTGATGTAGCCCCTGCAATAATGGCCCCGTCTTTATACCAGTAGTAGCCGGCGTTGGTGGTGTTGGCTGTCAGTGTTACCGCGCCACCTGCACACACAACGCCCGTGCCCGTAACGGTGATATTAGCTGATGGTATAGTATCGGTGATGACATGCAAAACTGGCGATGTAGTGCTGCACGAATAGCTGTTGGTGATGGTTGCAGCGTAATAACCTGCAGCCCTTGCCACAAACCTGTTGCTTGTTGCGCCACTTATAGAAGCACCGCTATTTGACCACCGATAGCTATAACCCAAACCTGATGCCACAGAAAGTACCGCACTATCGCCAATGCAAAATTCAGCACGTGGGCTAACACTAAATGTGCCGTCGGGGGTAGGTAGAAGCGTAACAGATACGGGTGCTGAAGTAGCATAACAGCCCGAGCCATTAGAGATCATGACCTGGTAGTTGCCACTATCGGTAGCGGCGAGATAGGCAGCACCTGCCCCCGCAATACCCACACCGTTATGTAACCATTCGTAGGTATAACCTGTGCCGGTAGAGGCAGTAAGCATAACAGAAGTGCCTGAGCAAATGGCTGTGGTACCCGAAGCCGTTAATGAAGCGGTGGCAGGAGCAACAGATACGCCCACTGGTGCCGACATATTACCACAACCTGCCGCTAAAGAAATATACAGTTTATAAGCACCGGCAGCAGAAGCCACATAAAAGTTATCGGTGGCGCCGCTGAGCGGTGTTGCGCCAAGATACCACTGATAGTTATAACCCGTACCCGTACTGCCTGTAAGCACTACAGCATCGCCGGGACAAAGGTCGGTATCGCCGAGGGGAGTAATAATAGATGTAGGCGTATTTTGTACACTGATGGAGGTAACAGTACTGCACCCCGATACGGTATAAGTAACACTTGCTGTGCCTATACCAACTCCCGTTACAGTACCCGAACTACTGATTGTAGCAACTGATGAAGGGCTTGCAGCCCAACCACCGCCGGGCAGTGCATCGGTCAATGAAATGGTTGCACCTCCCGCACACGTACTGGCAGGGCCGGCAATTGCAGGTGGTGTAGCATTAAGTGTTATACTTCGTGTGGTTATACACCCTGTTGGGGCTGTATATGTAATGTTAGCAGTACCCGCACTAAGCGCATTTAAAACACCTGTGGTATTATCGATTGTTGCCAATGAGGTGGGGGAAACCGACCATGCACCCGAGCCTGTATCGCTGTAAGTGGCAGTAAGCCCTGTACACACAGCACTTACCCCACTGATGGCTGTTGGCAATGGATTCACCAACACGCTAGTAGTAGTATAGCAGCCGGTTAAAGGGAAAGAATAGGTAATAGTTGTAGTACCAGCATTTACACCTGTTAACACACCGCCGGCACTTACTGTTGCAATGGTTGCTGATGCACTGCTCCAGTTGCCGCCAACGGAAGTATCGGTGAGGCTGGTGTTGCCACCCGAAGCGCACACCTGCATAGTGCCGGTAATAGCACCGGGCAGCGGATTAATGACTATTGGATAATGAGCCGAGGCATTAGCGCAGGCACCTGTAACTGTATAAACAACAGTGTCAGTGCCGGCATGTACACCCGTTACCACCCCTGCTGCATCGATGGTGGCATTACCGAGTGCTGTACTCCATACACCACCCGGTACTGTTTCGCTGTAGCTGGCGGTAGCACCATCGCACAACGATGTAGGGCCTGAAATAGTGCCGGGGTCGGGATTGCCAATAATATTTAAAACGTAGTTACCCGAGTCAATACCACATGTATTGGATATTATATCTACCAGTGTAGCAGTTCCGGTATCAATGCATGTAACCATACCAGTTGCCGCATTGATGTTACCAATTGTGGGGTTGTAAGAATACCATGAACCGCCTGAAGAAGCTGCATTTAATAGACTGCTATCACCTAGACAGAGCGTAGGTGGGCCTGTAATTACACCCACATAGGCATCGGTATCAACTTTTACTTTGATTGATATAGTATCAGATAGCCCACCACAATCGCTTATGACGACAGAAAAAGAATCGATGCCAGTAAAACCGGGGTTAGCTGTGTAATTGAGACCTGTGGGGGTTACCACCCTTGTATTGGTATTTGTTAAATAAGCAACATTAGCAACGCCATGAGCGGGTGTATTAAGCTGCGCCCAAGTTAGCTCTTGCCCGCAGTCGCTGTCGCGAACGGCAAGTGTAGTATTTAAATCGTAAGGCCCTGTATCGTGGCAAAAAGCTATGGAAACACTATTGCCTAAAGTAAATTTTGGTGTTTTATTAGGATATATGATTTTTCTGATTCTAAAGTTGGAGTCATCAGCAATGTATATGTTGCCCACGCAATCAACATCAATCCCAGCGGGATTGTGGAGAGTCGCTGCACTTGCAGGTCCGCCGTCTCCCGAAAAGCCGGGGCTACCGGTACCGCAAATAGTGCTTATGATACCTGAAGTGTCAATTTTTCTAATGACATGATCTGATGCCTGAGGAAAGTATAAATTACCGCAATTATCAAACGCCAAATATGAGGGGTAAATCATAGCAAGTTTCGCATTTCCGCCGTCTCCTGTATATCCTCGTGTCCCAGTTCCTGCATAAATGCTCAATGTGTCGCTTTGCGATAATTTATATATTTTCATGTCAGATGTTAAAAAGAATAACTGGTTCTGACGGTTCACCGCGAGCCGTAATGGTGCATTTATTCTTGCGGAAGTTGCAGGGATTGAATCAGCCGTTGAACCTGAAAGCGCTCCTGAAATTGAACCTGCACAAGTAGTAGTAATACCTATAGTATCTACTTTTCGAACACTATTGCGCAAACCTGAATACCCTAGATATGTGAAATAGATACAATTGTTTGAGTCTAGTACAACCCATTCTGGAGACCCTATATATTCAGTTGTTGCAGCAGCACCTTCAACGTAAGTATAAGGTGCTGAATTTTTTCCCACGACCGTGTTTACAATACCTGATGTATCGACTTTCCTAATTCTATAATTGGTGGCATCGCAAAGGTAAATATTCCCAAATTTATCAAGATTAAAATCTCCAATACGAGAGAATTTTGCTAAAGTCGCGGGTCCTCCGTCACCACTAAAGCCGTATGTTCCACGAAAAATATTTTTTACAATGCCGTTTCGGTCAATTTTTTTTACGCCCCTAAGAGTATCAGTAATTAAGAAAACTTCATTAAATTTATTGATTCTTATTGGAGTATGCGATATATGGGTATTTGTTGCAGCAATCCCAGCAGTAGGTTCTCCCGGAATGCCATCACCAGCAACTGTGGTAATTATTTGGGCATATGTGCCACTACCTATGAGCATTAACAGCACAAAAAACAAAAACCGAATGCCGACGTTATGCATAATAGATAAAAAATATAAGAACACGTAAAAATAGCAAAAATCCTCACCTTACTTAATAATTTTCCCGCTAGATTTTCCAACAATACAAGCACAAAAAAAACGCACAATGGAAAACCAAAGTGCGTTTTTTCATTTATAGTTTCATGTTACTAGCGCATGAACAATAATTCTCTGTATTTAGGTAAAGGCCACAAGTTGTCGTCAACAATCAATTCGAGTTTATCAGCGTGGTAACGGATGTCGTCGAAATAACGCTTCACTTCATGGCAATACATGTGTGCACGTGTATGCAAATCTTCAGTGTTGTTTGCTTTCTTGCGTGCTTCAATCATTGCTTCAACGTTATCGTTTACATGCTGAATGTGATCGCTGATAATTTCAACAAGGTTCAATTGAGCTTTGTATGATTTCTCATTCAAGCCAATATCTTTCAAACCTTTGATGTTTGCAATCAAAGTGTTTTGATAGTTGATAGCAGCCGGCAACAAGTGGTTTGTTGCGATGTAACCAATGATACGTGCTTCGATTTGAACTTTCTTGATGTAGTCTTCCACCATGATCTCATGGCGTGCTTCCAATTCGCGGATGCTGAAAATACTATTATCAAGGAACACCTTCTTAGAACTTTCGTTCACGTATGCATCAAGTGCTTCAGGTGTAGTTTTGAAGTTGCTCAGGCCACGGCGTTTAGCTTCTTCAGCCCACTCTTCACTGTAGTTGTCACCTTCAAAACGAATAGGGTTTGACTCAGCGATATAAGTGCGCAATACCTGAAGGATAGCGATTTCTTTTTTCTCGCCTTTTTCAATCAATGCGTCAACGTCTTTCTTGAACTGCTTCAATGTATCAGCAACAATTGTGTTCAATACAATCATTGGAGAAGCACAGTTTGCAGAAGAACCTACAGCGCGGAATTCGAATTTATTACCTGTGAATGCAAACGGACTTGTACGGTTACGGTCGGTATTATCCATCAACACTTCAGGGATTTGCTTATGGATATCCAATTTCAAAATCACCTCGTCTTGCTCGCTGAATTTGTCTTTCACCCTTGATTCTACTTCGTCAAGTACTTGTGAAAGATATTTACCTACGTACACTGAAATGATAGCCGGAGGAGCTTCGTTAGCGCCCAAGCGGTGGTCGTTATTAGCAGAAGCGATTGATGCGCGCATCAAATCAGCATGCGTATAAACAGCCTTAATCGTGTTCACAAAGAAAGTAAGGAACATGAGGTTGGTACGTGGTGTTTTGCCCGGAGACAAAAGATTCACCCCCGTATCGGTAGCCATACTCCAGTTATTGTGCTTTCCCGAGCCGTTTACACCTTTAAATGGTTTTTCATGCAACAACGCTTTGAGTTTGTGCCTCTTAGCTACTTTGTTCATTACATCCATCAACAAAGTGTTGTGGTCAACAGCAATGTTCACTTCTTCGAACATTGGCGCGCACTCAAACTGCGAAGGTGCCACCTCGTTGTGACGGGTACGCAATGGAATACCCAATTTGTAAGACTCTTGCTCGAAGTCTTGCATGAAGGCAAACACTCTTTCAGGAATTGAACCGAAATAGTGGTCTTCCAATTGCTGACCTTTTGCCGGTGTGTGGCCGAGCAATGTACGTCCGCACATCATTAAGTCAGGGCGAGCGTTGGCAAGCATTTCGTCAACAACGAAATATTCTTGTTCCCAACCTAAAGTAGCAGTTACTTTAGTTACGTTTTTATCGAAATAATGGCACACATCTACTGCCGCTTTATCAAGTGCAGCAATTGATTTCAACAAAGGAGCTTTATAGTCTAGTGATTCACCGTTATAAGCGATGAAGATAGTTGGGATGCACAGCGTTTTACCCATACCGGCTTCCATAATGAATGCAGGTGAAGATGGATCCCATGCTGTATAGCCGCGCGCCTCGAATGTAGCTCTTATGCCACCATTCGGAAAGCTTGACGCATCAGGTTCTTGTTGTATGAGTGCATCACCATCAAAAAGTTCGATAGCAGTACCATCGCTTTTCAAAGTGAAGAAAGAATCGTGTTTTTCGGCGGTTGTACCTGTAAGTGGTTGGAACCAGTGTGTGTAGTGTGTAACACCACGTTCTTCTGCCCAGGCTTTCATACCTACCGCTACCTGGTCGGCAATTCGACGCTCGATGCGCTGACCTGATTTGGCAGAATTCATCAAACTTTTGTAGGCTTCATCGCTGAGATGCTCGCGCATGGTACGCCCACTGAAAACATTACTTCCGAACATTGCTGTGATTTTTTTACCACCATAGCCGGAAACTTTCTTTTCTTCCCCTTGCAAAGATTGCATGGCTTGTAATCGAACTGACGACATAATATTATAATTTTCAACAAAACTACTGTTTTCTTACAAATCAGCAAATTTTTTTAGAAAATTTCACCAAAAACTAAATATTACGTTTTTTCAACACGTTAATTAATGCTCCATTTCGACCTTTTCAAGGTAAGTACACACAAAATCGGGCTCAAAATCAACGCGAATGTGCAAAATCTGTTGAAATCCATTCAGATTAAATAATATCTTCAAGTACTTCTTTTCCGGGAATTCAATAATGGGCAGTTCTTCTATAAATTCAGTACCATCTTTACCGTGCCATTTGTAGGCTGTTTCCTTTGCGCTCCATGCTGCCAGAAAATTTCGAGGGTCATGCCCCAGCAATTCCTGCTCCCCCTCACTCAGGAATTTATGCTTGATACGCACTATTTTCTCTGTCCATGTTTGAACGTCGATACCGGCCGACCGGCCATTATCAATCACAGCAGCGATGTACGGCCATGAGTGTGATACTGAAAAGTGAACATCATCACCCGCCAGATGCGGCTTACCATGTTCGTCAATTTTTATATCATGAAGCGGAAAATCGTTCTTTAGCAACTTGAGTAAGAAGCGCCCTGCCAGGTGCTCTGTTCTACGCTTTTCATGACTTATTGGCGGCTGCAGCCCTGTCTGTTCGGCAAAATAGGCTTCAGGCTCGTCAGCCAGCCAAATGGCAGCTACTGCATTTTCATTGATATTCCATTTACGTAACAAAGGCATGCAGCAAAGTTATGCAGCATGCCTTTGAATTAATATCTGTTTCGAAAAAAGTAGCCTATTGAATTACCACCCTTTGCGTAGCGGTTCCGTTTTCAGTTTTTACAACCGCAGAATATATTCCGGCAGGCAAAGTGAGGCTCAATTGTGTTTGTTGTTTTCCAATATTTCCATTGCTCCACACCATTCTTCCATCCATAGAATAAAGCTGAATCGATTCGATGATTGAATTGGAGCAACCCACCGTAAAAATCCCCTCATTAGGGTTCGGACAAAATACCACTTCCGGCGACGCATTAGGGTCTGTAACCTTTGCCGGCCAGTCGACCCAAATCAATATTGGATTTGACTTCATAATTGAGCTGGTCAAATAATAGTCTCCCGCTCCTGAATATTGATGCTGAATTTGTAAAGTATAAGCGCCATGTGGCACCGTAACCGAGCTGTTATGGAAATTCAACGTATCAAATCCGTACAAATCAATAGACTGCCCTGTAAATTCCTGAATCAGAAATTGCTCAGTTCCATCGGTAACAGAATTCAAGGTTGCTTTAAAGCTTCCGTCAAAAGTACCCGAACTCCAGTTTGTCACTATTGCGCGCACATCAATTGAGCTGTTCTGGTTAATGATAGTACCCGGCGTTACGACAGTCGCCTGATTGATTAAAATGTCGGTATCATCATAAACACCCAAATAAGTAAAATTCACCAAATTGCCATTATTAGCTACTTGCACCCAGTCGGCAGTGCTGCTGGTGCGAGAGAAAACTTTTATGCCATACAAACCAGTAACCAAATTGAACTTTCCGGTAGTTGAAAATGTAAGAACGCCTGTATCGCCTGCTGCAACGTTTACGCCTGAAACAATATTCAACTCATCAACATAATTTCCTGCTGAATCAAATAAACGAGCACTAAAGTCGCCACTGAATGCTGATGTACCTGCGTTAACAACATGGGTACTAAGCGTAAAGCTGTGCCCAAAACGCACAGGTGTATTTGATAAATTAAGGCAACCCGCCAACTGAATTTCTCCGGCTACGTTTGAAAAACTATCAGGCTCAATGCCTAGAATAACTGTTTGGTCGTAGTTAAAATTACCACCGGCACCACCCGCTCCTAATGAAGTTGGTGCCAGCCTGTTCACTGAATAATAGCCGTCAGACATGCCACTCCAACCCCAGTTGAAGTGAAAATAAGTACCTGTTGAATACCCGTCGCACACCCAGCAATGCCCCCCAATAGTATCGTTGGCGCCGGAATAAATAACAGGACGGCGGGCATTAAGCTCACTCTGAATAGCACTTATCCATGCTGCTTCTGCAATTGAATCGTATCCGCTACCATCTCCTTCGCCAAAACGGGTGAGGCTGTACAATGACCTTTTATAATGAAAATTTGCCTTTAGTGCATATTCAGCACATGGCGTAAACGCACTTTCTATGGTGTTTACATAAGCACCACTACCGCCATTCCTTTCGGTTCCGTATGCCATATTCACACTCACACCTGCGTGATACATCAATTCACCCACAGCCGTGCTGTTACTGAATAACATGGTAGGCATCGCACTCCAATTGTAAGCCGTGGCGCCAAAATTAGCCGACTGATTGCCATATATTGCATCGGTGTAGGTATGTGAGCCACAACCACGAACCGGCCACTTCCAATACCTCATCACCTGAGCCATCGCAGTTGCCACACATCCTGTAACGGTGCGCAATGATGCAGTTGAATCAAATGGACATAAAATGTTATAATATGGATTTTGATCCCACTGAGTAGTTAACAGAGGAGAAACCGAAGTGGTTCTTTCTGCAATCTTTATATTTTTTTGCTCTAACTGCTTCCATTGAGCTTTCACTACTTCTGTCGGCCCTGCGACATGTGCTGCCTGCCAGGCTATCTGGTTGCTGTATCCGTTTATCCAAGCTCGGGTAGAAGCGCATTTCAAACCTGCATCAAACTTAGAACTGGTACTGTACCCTAAAACAGGTTCAACAACATCGTCACCTGATACGATAACCCAAGAAGTATTGTCAGATGCAGCAACCACATAAAGCGTATTGATACCTCCCGCCGATTTGGCGGTATACACTGTATTGAGTTGGCTTACCGCGTAGGATTGCCCCTTTGATTCCAGCCAGTTGTGGGCTATTTGCCGCGCCTTGTTCCCGTCAATTTCTTTACCATTTGCACCGGTGATTTGTAACAATAAAAATAGGGCACAGCCAGCGATAGAATATTTCATGAGCTTAATTAGAGTATGTAATGCAAATATAACATTTCACCCCGTGAATAAAACAGGATTCATAATTATATTTAGTGCTCATTAAGTTAAGACCTTGTTTATCTACACGCCAAAGCGCCCGGTCTTGATGGCAAAAATCACAACACCAATTCTATTATTGACGTAAAGCTTTGAAAAAACCATATCCCGGTAGTTATCAACGGTTCTCACACCAATATTCATGTGCTCTGCCATTTCTTTGTAGGTCATTTCGGTGCAGCACAGCTTAATGAACAACTCTTCTTTTTCGGTGAATTTCACCACTTCTTTAATTGCCTTTTTCGCGGCATCGGGTTCGTTAAGGCTATGGTTGATTTTCGGCAAAGCCCATTCGGGATAGTACACCCCTTTTTCAAGTAAAATGTCAAGGGCTTTGTGGAGTTCACCGGGTTGAATGTTTTTGAGTAAGTAACCCGTTGCACCACTTCTAATCATTTTCATCAACGAATCTTCATCGTCCATTGTGGAAAGTGCCATAATTTTGGTTTTGGGCAAATTATCCCGAATCCATGCTGCGGTTTCGAAACCATCCATTACGGGCATAGAGATATCGAGCAACACCACATCGGGCACTGATTTTGAATGAGCCAGTTTTTCGATGAACACTTTTCCGTTTTCAGCTTCGAACAGTACATTGTAGTTATAAAAACCATTCACCATATTGCCTATAGCATTTGCTATTAGCGTATGATCATCAACGACGACTACCTTTTTTGACATCTGATTCTATTGTTAACTTATCAAAGGGTAATTCAATATGCACCCTGATACCTTGTCCGGGTGCACTCTCTAAGGTGTATGTAGCGCCAATGAATTCGGCTCTGGTTTTCATATTCGTCAGTCCTATTCCTTTATTAGGATTAGAAAGTATTGCAGCAACATCAAACCCTTTACCATCATCGCTAAAGTCCATTACCACTTTTTCATCAACTACTGTAAAGTTAAGTTGAATATTGCAGCCCGGCGAGTGCTTTAAGCTGTTTTGTGTGAATTCCTGCACTGTACGCACAATAAAATTCTTGATTGCCCCCGACACCTCAGGTATACCCTCGGTGTATTGCAATGTGACATAGCATTTTTGAAGTTTATTCACCAGCACACATTCCTTTTCGAGCAATTGCTGCAAAGATGCGGCTGCCATCAGTTCTTTCGACTTCATCAATGATTTTGATATAGACCTAATACCTTCCAGCGATTCGTTGAGCACCGCAGGCAAGTCAGCAAAATCGGCTGCATTCTGGCTTCCCTGTTGCAGGGCATTGACCCTCAGAGAAGCCAGAACCAACCTTTGACCTATATTATCGTGCAGCTCGCGCCCCACACTTTGCATTGTAGCTTCTTGTATTTCCATTTCTGTATTCAACAACTCCTCAGCATGCTTTTGCTGCATAATGAGTTTTTCAGTTTCAAATTGGAGTTTACGCTTGTGAAAACGGGTAAGAAACACCAAAAACCCGATGATAAACACCAGGCTTATGGCAGTCGTTAAGACCAAGAATATTATGATTTGGTACTCGTCTTTCCCCATATAAAACCAATTGAAAACATCGCGTACATGAGAATATCTAAAAAGGTAACGAATCGCCTGTAATATAAAAAAATACTTGTATATTTACTCCAAAGCAAATCGTGCAATCCATAAAAAGGGAAACTTCCCAAAAAATAAATTAACAGTCCCAAACTAACCCAAAACAGCATATCTTGCTTGTACCCTAGAATTTGTTCAGTCGCTAAAATCCTCAAAAAGTACGAAATAATGCAGACTAAAAGTAAAAGATTTCCAAACGTATATGAATCTGAATAAAATCTTATATCTTTAGTGTAAAGTGATATCAATTCAAAAATCCAAGAAACAAAGTACAATCCAAACAAAAACAATATTATCTTCTTTTGTTTCCATAACGCCTGTAATTTGAAAAATAACCAGAAATAAAAAGAAAATTCAAACAGCACGACAAAATGATAAAACAGAGAGTTAAACTCCCTATAATTCCTGACGATTGAATAAATTCCGATCGCTTCACAAATAACAATTGCGACTAGAAAAAAAGTGAAATTCCGCCAAATTTCATGACGATATTTCTTCCAATGCAAAACGCCTACAATTGCTGCTATTAATTCTGCAAAATCTGATACATAAATCTCAATCATCCTAAATTTTAGGAATTATCAGCATACACCATAAAGGTTGCCCCAACTGCTGAATAGTTATTAAACGGTGGAGGCATAACCCCCATATGATCAGCTACATTCACTGTAGGCGCTGTTTTTGCGAAAACTGACCAAGCCTTTGGAATTCCATTCTCGCCCTGACCCGGGTCAAAATCAACATCAATACTACCTTCTCTGTATGTTGGGACCAATAACAGTGTCAGCATTCCTGCATATTGCTCTAAACTTTGCGGTAATTCATTACCGTACATTGAGCTACCTGCCTCAGGGTATTCGCCCCAATAGAACCTAACACCCATTTTAGAAGTATCGACATTTGGGCAATTAGCCTGCGCCAAAGCCTTAGATGTTGCGATAAAGCTATTCAGATCGGCCATACTCACCCAGCCACTTCTGCTGTCTTGAGTTGAGTCCGGATTACGCAATGCAGTCAAATCAGGATTCAAGTTGATTTGCGCCCAATGATTGAGCCCATAGTTTTTAACTAAGGCGATAGCAGCCTGAGTATTAATTGGTGTTGTCATGTTTAATTATTTTGTTTTTAGTTAATAATTCGTTAGGTAAAACTAAGAACACATTTTGTTATTTCAAAACCTTTTACAGATTTATAATTATTTAACATTCCACAGCCATTAGATTTTATTTTCTTTTATTTTTAGCTGATTGAAATTTATACCCAACAGTATTTTTTTGAATTTTCGCAACCGCAAAATAACGCTTTTTTATCCCTATAAATAGTTTTTGAACGCGCCGGATAAAATCAAAATAACCTTCAAAAAGAACAATTTTAAAGAAGTTGAAAATGAATGCATATCATTAGAAAGATTTTGGTGAATTTTGCAGCCCTGAATCATCAGACAGCAACTCAAACAATGGAATACAATTTTTTAGAGATAGAGCAAAAGTGGAAAAAGTACTGGACCGACCATAAGGTCTATAAGGTGAACAATGACTTCAACAAACCTAAGTACTATGTGTTAGACATGTTCCCCTACCCTAGTGGCGCGGGATTGCATGTTGGTCACCCGCTAGGCTATATCGCTTCTGATATCTTTGCGCGTTTCAAACGCAATTGCGGCTACAATGTGTTGCACCCAATGGGCTTTGATGCATTCGGTCTTCCGGCTGAACAGTATGCTTTGGAAACTGGTCAGCACCCGGCAGACACAACAGAGAAAAACATCGCACGCTACAAACAACAATTGAACAATATTGGTTTCAGCTTCGACTGGGACCGCGAAGTGCGCACCAGCGATGCTTCCTATTATAAATGGACACAGTGGATTTTCCTGCGCCTGTTTCATAGCTGGTATGATCGCAAGGCGAACAAGGCACGTGCCATCAGCGAACTGGAAACCATCTTCAAAACTGAAGGCAATAAAAACAATACCAGCCCTGCTGATGAAACGCTGAGTTTCTCTGCCGATGAATGGAAGGCATTTTCACAGGCTGAACAGCGTAGTATATTAATGCAGTACCGCCTTGCCTACCAAGGTTATGCGCAGGTGTGGTGGTGCGAAGCGTTAGGAACTGTACTTGCCAACGACGAAGTGGTAAACGGCGTTTCAGAACGCGGCGGACACCCTGTTGAACGCAAAAACATGCGCCAGTGGTTTTTACGCATTACTGAATATGCTGAAAGACTGCTTTCGTCACTGGATACACTCGACTGGAGTGAACCAATGAAGGAGATGCAGCGCAACTGGATTGGTAAAAGCACAGGTGCCGAAGTGAAATTCAAACTGAGTGATAGCAGCCATGAAATAACTGTATTCACTACACGCCCTGATACCATTTATGGAGTAGACTTCATGGTATTGGCACCAGAAAACGAACTTGTAGCTATTATTACAACCGATGCCCAGAAAGCAGAAATTGAAAAATACATCAGCTACGTAAAAAGTCGCTCAGAACGTGAGCGTATGGCAGAAGTAAAAACTGTAACGGGCTGCTTTACTGGTGCCTATGCTGAGCATCCTTTAACGGGCAACAAAATACCGGTTTGGATTTCAGAATACGTGCTTGCGGGCTACGGCACAGGTGCTATTATGGCAGTGCCTTCCGGCGACGACCGTGATCATAAATTTGCCAAACACTTTAATATTCCTATCACCAATATTTTTGGTGATTTATACGATGGCGAAAATGCCTATACCGATAAATCGGGCAAAATCATGAACAGTGATTTTGTTTCGGGTATGGATGTAAAAGAAGCTATGAATGCTGTGATTGACCGCCTTGAAAGTAATAGCAGGGCCCGCAGACGGATCAATTACAAACTGCGCGATGCCGGGTTTAGTCGTCAACGCTACTGGGGCGAACCATTCCCTATTGTGTACATCGATGATGTTCCTTACGCCACCGATGAGGCAGAGGTAACTGCTTTGGGCTTACCAACAAGTCTTCCTGTTGAGTTGCCGATGGTTAAAAACTACAAACCGGGACCTGAAGGACAAGGGCCTTTGGCGAATGTAACCGACTGGGCATCTCCCCTGCCAGAGGTGAAAGTAACCCGTGAAACCAATACTATGCCGGGATATGCCGGTAGTAGCTGGTACTTCCTGCGTTACATGGACCCAGGCAACGATGCGGTTTTCGCATCGAAAGAAGCGACACAATACTGGAATCAGGTTGATTTATATGTAGGTGGTACCGAACACGCTGTAGGACACTTGCTATATTCACGTATGTGGACTAAGGCATTGTGCGATTTAGGCGAAATCTCGTTTGATGAACCGTTCAGGAAGTTGCTGAACCAAGGTATGATTCAGGGCAGCTCAAGGTTCATCTACCGTGTGAAAGGCACTAATCAATACGTAACAGCCGCGAAAAGAAAAGACTACGATACTAATGATATTAGAGTTGATGTAAATCTTGTTGACGGCACTGAATTGAACATGGGCGGTTTACGTAAGTGGAGACCGGAATATGAAAGTGCTGAGTTTATTACGGATGATGACGGTAAATTCTATTGCGGCAGTGAAGTAGAAAAAATGTCCAAATCAAAATACAATGTTGTTAACCCCGATGACATTGTGCATCAATACGGTGCCGATACGTTCAGGATGTATGAAATGTTCCTTGGCCCAATTGAAATGAGTAAGCCATGGGATACAAAAGGCATTGAAGGTGTTCATCGCTTCCTCAAAAAAATGTGGCGTTTGTATTGCGACGAGCAAACAGGTTGCATTGTAAACAACGATGCTGCTACCGATGCTGAATTGCGCGTATTGCACAAGACCATCAAAAAGATTAGGGAAGACATCGAGAAATTCTCATTCAATACTTGCGTGAGCCAGTTCATGATTACAGTCAATGAATTGAGCACACTCAATTGCCATAAACGCGCCATACTGGAACCATTGGCTGTGCTTATCAGCCCATTTGCTCCTCATATCGCTGAAGAGCTTTGGCACATGCTGGGCAATGAGGGTACTGTCGTTTCAGCAGCGTTCCCTGAATTCAATAGCCAGTACACTACCGACAATTCAAAAGTGTACCCAGTAGCTATAAATGGTAAAACTCGTTGCGAAATGGAATTTGCTTTGGATGCTGATGCCGCTTTTGTTGAAGCCGAAGTATTGAAAAACGAAACCATCGCAAAATGGACTGAAGGTAAAGCCCCTAAAAAATTCATTTACGTTAAAGGTAAAATGATCAACGTAGTAATCTAAAAACATAACGCAGGGCAGCTAAGTTCGTTGGCTGCCCTGTTTTAATATTTCCAAAATGACACCCGAACGCTTTTCTAAAATCAATCGAGTACTGAACCTTCGCCAGCCTGACATGGCTATTGTTATGGAAAACGTACACGACCCACACAACATTGCTGCCGTTATGCGTACATGCGATGCTGTTGGGGTGCAAAATTTGTATGTACTTAATAATACCATTAAGCCTCATAAAAAATTTGGCAAGAAAAGTAGTGCAAGCGCAGTAGGTTGGCTTTCTATTCACACCTTTACTGATACCGACGCTTGTTTTGAAGCATTGCGTAAGAAGTACAATAAAATTTACGCTACCCACTTAGGAGTATCTTCTCAATCGCTGTATGACCTTGATTTAACTGAAAGTGTTGCGCTTGTATTTGGCAACGAACACCATGGAGTCACTGACGAGGCTTTGGCTAAGTGCGATGGTAATTTCATTATACCGCAAGTGGGAATGATTCAGTCTTTGAACATCTCGGTAGCATGTGCAATATCGCTCTATGAGGGCTATAGGCAGCGCAGCAATGCAGGGTTTTATAACGGAACATCGCGCATGAATAGCGAAGAGTATGCGGGACTTCAAGGCAAATGGGGTTTGCTCGACGACAGCGGAGCGCCTATACCACAACCATAGGGCGCATTTGTTAAATTTTCTTTCGCAACGCATGTTATTGTGGGTTGTTACGTCTTTATAGACAAACCCCTACGTTATGAAAGTAAAAATCTTCCTGCTGCAACTGCTCTTCAATTCTATTCATCCTTGCGCAGCACAAGTGAATCCCGAACATAAATCAGTGCCTCAACACACTCCAATCGTAAAATGCATCAAGCTTTTACAACGACAGGGGTAGCTAAAGGTTACAAGTACATTTTTTACTGATTGAGAAATCGCACTGAGTTTGAATGTCTAACATTCAAACAACTTCTTTTATGCTCGACCTCAAAAATTATTGCGCGAATAGGAACCTAAACGTCAAGCCACCTTTTGTGGTACTTGTAGGGTAAGAAGACGACACGTATGGTATTGTCTGCTGCCTGTCGAAGAAGAAGTGTAATGTAATGTTCTTCCTTACTGCATAGTCTATAGATGGCGAAATTCTGATTACCTGTTGTCCGCGGGAAGTAACGCTGATGTTGTTGGCCAGGAAGGTATTTTCGGTTTTATCGTCTCTTAGGCCAATGTCCATTTTGAAAATAAGTTCGTTTTCCAACTTCTGAACACCCAGAATTTTAAACGGTAGTTTGACACCTTTTTTACGCCAGCCTATGCCTATCACATATTCGGTGCTGTTGTTCATGCTCACCTGATAATCAATTAAGCTTAAACTAGTAGTCTTAGAACGTTTGAATTCAAACTTCGCAGTAAGGTGATTTTTCAACTGTGCATCAATACCAATTAATGGCGCAAATTGCTGCGTAATTGTAATGTTTGGCACCTGGAAGTAAGGCACGTAGTTATGTGAATTGGAATCGATGAACGACGGGAAACCAAGCGTGTAAAGGTCGTTATAGAACAAGTTTGAATTGAAACTATTCATCGCCATAGTACCTGTATAGTTACTATTCAGTGTCAAATTGGTGAACACTTCAGAAAGTCCCGGCAACTTACCTAAACCCATGTAGTTGATTTTCCAGTTCGGCATTGGGTAGAAGTACTTGAACGGATTATCAGTCACATTTGTTTTATAGCTATGGTCTATCAACGCCTGATCATTCGCTGAATTACCTGTGTAGGCCGCAATAAATGCAGGCACAAGCACATCTTGCGAAAACTCGCCATAACCTTTTTTATACCTCGGGTTTTGAGGATCAGGCAAGCTATTTGTGTAAGGGTTGCTGTTACCTAAACGTGTAGAAATAATTTCTCTGTTTGATAAGAACTGTTTGTAAATATCAGAGTTCACTCCGGTATTTTTAAACATTGTACCTATTGAAACATAAGTAATACTGAACGAACCGCTCTGGTAGGGGTCAAATGCATGATAATCGCCAGTGCCTGTATCTTTATAAAGTACATTAAAGGCCTTAGTGAAAGTCTTGGTGAGGTTAAGGTCAATTTTCATGTCTTTTACAGGCGCAAGAGTTGCTGTCGCACTCAGGTTTTGCGAGTACGTTTGTTGGAACTGCGCATTGAACATTGAGTCGTGCGTGAGTTTGCCCTCCTTGCCTTTCTGATACAACCAGGCCATATCAGGCTGATAGCCATACACAAAGTTGAGTCCCGGAGCACCATTGTAATTATTGATACCCATAAATCGGGTGCTATCCATGTAACCCGGCAATGTCGTTCCTTCAGTTTCAGAATAAGTTACTGTTGCCCGTGTTGCCATGGTCAAAATCTTACCACCTATTATTTCAGCTTCGTTGAGTTCAGGCAATTTCGCTCTGCGCGCTTTGCGTTTAGCCCTTCGTTCAGCACGTTTCTTTTTCCTTTCTGCCTTTCTATGGGCTTTATCGAGTTTCTTCTGAACATCTAATAACGAGTCCATCTGGTCCTCTGTAAGGCTTGACACGTCTATGCCATCAAAAACGTTTGTGTATCCTGATGAACCCGCTGTACCTGTAGAACCACCAGAGCCTCCTTTACCCGAAGAACCAGAGCTACCTCCAGTGCCGGTTGATGACCCTCCTGTACCCTTACTGCCACCATTTTTACCACCACCAGTGCCTGTGCCTGAACCCGGAGTTGCACCCGTGCCCGTTGCTCCTGTGCCGGCACCTGATGATCCAGTTCCAGCGCCCGAAGCACCCGCTGATGCACCTGCACCACCGGTCGTAGACGCTGTACTGCCACCCGGTGTTGCTCCCGAACCATTACCAGTGCCGCCGTTGCCTGTACCTCCACCAGCAGTTGCACCGCCGCTGCTTGCTCCGCCACCCTGTGCACCACCTGAACCAGGTTGGTTACCGCCAGGCTGACCGCCAGGTAATGCACCAGGGCTACCGCCCGGTCCGCCAGCTGAAGGACCGCCGCCCGGACCAGCCGAACCTGCCTCTTTCGGAGGGGCACCACCATCGTCAACATCACCAAAACTTGGTCCTGAACCGGGTAACTTTTTAAGCTCCCCAACTTTAGGGCCTCCTCCTCCTTTAGTATTATTTAAAAATTCGCCGGGCTTACCCTGCTCTTCTTTTTTATTTTCTGCTTTACCCGGTTTCTGATTGTCAAGTGCGCGCAACCATCTCCATTTAGTATAAAGCTGTTTAAGGTTGAAATCGCCATTCAACTGTTTTGTAGCATTGTTACCAATGGTATTACCCAAATCGTAAGCTACAGGCATTGCTGCCAACCAATTATAACGCGTGTTGTATGTTGCTTTTACGCTTATCCAATCGGTTATAGGAAGTTTTGCGAATGGCAAAGTGTAAGACGCATTAAATGTTTGCTGGAACGATGTGTTTTTACCAAATGTCTCCAGCACTTTAATCAAAGAATCTCGTTTCTGATTGGTATTGATTCTGCCATAAGGTTCATCAATTCTGGAAATATTAGTGGCGGAATAATCAAGCGATATTGATTTTGTAGGATCCCAGCGAAGTGTATAGTTCCTGTTCCACGTAAACAATTTGTAGAATGTTGAAGGCAGATGGAAGCCATTACCACCCTCATCAAAATTCCTGATACGTGTTTCCTCCACCATTCTATTGACATCACTTCTAAAAGTAATAGTATTAGGCAATGGTGTGAAGTTGAATTCCTTAATTAAGCTAAACCACTTATTATTAGACTTGATATATTTCTTGAACGGCTCAACAGCTTTCAATTTAAGTCCGTAAGTATAACCTAAACCTACACGCTGTGTATTTGTATTATCAAGTTCAATAAATGGGTTGTGTTTGAACTGATTGTTGTACGAATAAGAGAAGTCAAAGTTTTTAATGCTCCATGGCGCACGGGCTTTATTTGCATTCGTGCTGTTGCCATTGATCTTTACGTTGGTAAAGTTGATACTGGTAATTGAAGTAAAATCTTGAGCAGCACGTTTTAATGAGTCTGCTTTAGCCGCACTGTTTTGTGCCGCCATCGCATCGGTGAGCAATACGTCCTGATCAAACGGATTGTAACGCGGCGTGCTGGAATTCTGAGTATAGGCCACATACATAGGTAACTGAACACCCCATGTGCGCGGCATCAGTTTACCCAAACCAAGGTTGGTAGATACAGAATATTGTCCGTAGTCGTCTTTAGAACGTTGGTTGAGTTTTTGATCAATATTACCGTACCCCTGCGTGTGCATGATACCCGATAGATTAACAGTACCAAGATCAGCCGCCTGAAGTGAAGCCTTACCTGACGCCGCATATCCGCCATAGTCATCCATGCCCGCCATGCGCAATTCATCATACCATACTTCAAAGCATTTTGACATACCATCGTCACCCGGAGTTTGGTTCGTGCGTTTAGGGTTAAGTACACCCAACATCACATTTGAAGCACTCAAACTTGGGTTACCTATCAACACAATGGTATTACCCTTGCTGTCTTTTGAATAGTACGGCACCGTAATTGGAATACCAAGTCTATCCCTGTCTTTCTTTGCGTCAACAAGATCTTGTAACACAATGTCGAGGTTATTTGCGCTTGGCCAAATTTGGTCAACACTATTTACTGAAACGTTTGGAGGTGTCACCTTCAATGGTTGGCGGTATTCATAATAGTTTGACGTAAAGTCGCTACCCATTCTTATGAACATGTCCACATCGGCATCTTTAATTGCCGGCGCATCAACCTGAGACTCACAGTGAAGGAACATCCTTAAGTTCTTATACAACCTAAGGTCAAGGTTCAAGTCCTTAAATACTGCTCTTGCATCACCGTCCTGCAATCCGCACACTTTTAATGAAAGTGATTGTTCGTTTTGCGCAATAGGTGTTGTGCTACCTACTGTTCCCATTACCACCTGACGTTGTACTCCCGGAGGAATTACATAAGGCACCGGTTGGCGCTGTCCGTTTTCTTCAATATTTACAGTTGCAACTGTGAAATCGGTCGTTGTTGAGTTTTGTTGCGGTAAAGTTTCTCCCGGAGAGTTGAGTGAATAGCGATAAGTACGCCATTGGCTACGACCCAGTTCAAGTGTTGCAAACCTCAAAGTCACTGAATCTTGCCAGCCTGTAAGGAACATCCTGATGAACCTGATAGAACGGAAGTCAGAAATACCACCTACAACACCATTAAAGTTCCTCACCGGAATCTTGAACTGATACCAGGTTTCGTCTTCTGTTTGTCCGTTAGGAAGTTTTACAGATGAAGTTTGAACGTTGATGATGTTGTTGTAGCCCACTTTCATAGCCGTAGGACTGAACTCCATACGGTATTGATAATAGTTTTCAGCCTCGTTCAGCGTATTATCACGGTTGATATCTTCTGATTCAGGAATTGTAGTACCTGCAGTTGAATAAGACGCATTTGCCGACGTGATCGGTGAGTTATTTTCAGGGCTATTAAACTTCTTATAACGTCCCAATACACCCACATTGGCCTGATCGTAGTCGGTGCCACGATAGTAGTGGAAATCATCGTTTGACGGATCTTCAAGTGCTTGTTTGTAAGCGGTACTATTGGTACCGAACTTAGCAGCTAATGAAGACAAATAGTTATGAAAATACTGCTGTTCAGTACGACCATTGAATGTACCTTGTTGTGCACTCGGCATCATGTCATAACCCACATCCTGTATTGCCCTATTATTAGGGTCGTTGTCGAAAGCCCGTGTAATCTGTTGAGCGAATCTTGGCACATTACCCCAAACTGTTGTATCAAGTTTTGATGCATCAAAAGGAGTTGGTATACCATTTTCAAATGCCATCCTTGAATCTTTCAGGATATCTTCTGATACCGAACCCAGATTGATGTAGAATTCACCTTTCAGGTTTGGCTTCTTGATGAACGGATCCATCATCCAGAACTGGATGTATTCTACGTTCGACGCTTCAAAGTCGGGGTTATCAACCGATCTTGAAATACCGCCCCATTTTTTATCAGGGTGTACAATAGTCCCGTTGGCATCAATGTCATCAACGTCATAGTTGTAAGGCCCCTTTTCTTTAGGGAAGTAGCTTAAGTCGAAAGTAGTCTGAATGTTCTGGAATCCATACTGTGGCTTGTTCGGGAATACATCCTGAATTTGAATGATTCTCACGTAGTGCTGCGACGAGTCGTTGGTAACATACGATGGAGTACCACCTGTACCGGGATCAACAAGTGTTGGCTCGATTGTGTACCATGCAAGTCGCGCCCTGTTCTTTCCGCAAGCCAGGTTATCGCCCAATGCTGATTCAGGAAACAGCGTTTGCCCCAATCCATTGGTTGCTCCAGTTGGGGTCGATGATAACGACCAGGCATTGAAAGGGAATCTTAAATCATAACTACTGGAAGCTCCTTCAAAGTGATCGACGTAAACAGCCCCTTCCGGATCGAGCGTATTGATTTGCTGCGGGTGACCCGGGATTATAGCCGCTACCTCGCCTTGTGTATTCAGTATTGAAGATGCAGTAGTTGAGTAAATTGGCAATTTATCGAGCACCCTTGTTACCGCAGGTACTTCTTTCTGGAAATTCGCATCAAAACCTAGTACAGTGTTCTTAATAGGGTCTTCACCTACATTTACAATTTGTGTGAACGGACGCTCAGTCAACCGCATAACTGTACCACCAAAGTTGAGGTACTTGTTATAATAGTAGTCGAATCGTAGCCCCAAAAAGTTCTGTTGCTGGAAGCCAAAGGTCGAGTTGTCTTCGTATGAAACATTGATAGGAACACCCGAAGCCATGATGCCCGCATTGAGTATTTTAAGCCTACCCAAACCGTATTCAATCTGGTAATCGACATTTTCTACCAATTTTGTACCACCCGCCGTCACAGAGACAGAGCCCGGAGGAATATTGAACCCACCTAGAAAGATATCGGCTGAAGTATTGGATTTATAGGTTCCTTTCAGGTAGTACCTGTTGAGGCGCTGGAACTGCTGTGCAACCGTTTTAGTAGAATCGTAAAGGGCACTGTAAATATACCTGCGTACAAGAACAGGGTCAGGGTTCGGACCTATTGCCTCCCTCAAATCTTCACCAAAGGGCTCAAGTACAGGAAATACAACCTTACCCTGTTGCGGATAAATAGTTATTCCCTCCTGATAGTCAAAAACCCCATCGGGTTGCGCTTCACTTTGTGAGTTCAACCTATCCAGGTTTAACAACGAAATGAACTGAGTTCCTTCTTTCGGGCCTTCAGGGAAGTACCTTTTATCGCCACCTGACGGATCCTGATATACAACGTTTAACGTAAAATTTTCTTTGGTTACACCTACGGTTCCCAAAGAATAAACGTTCTTCATCATCAATTTCCACGTTGGCATTGCAGGCCTGTTGGCTGTTCCTTTCAACAATTTCAGGAACAACACTTTAGGATTGGTTGAATCGGGTGGAATATCGCTCGCAAACTCACCCACCTGATACACCTGTCCTTTGTAAGTATACCTGAACGCCACACTCAGGATATCATCAGGGTTCATTTGGGTATGAAGCATGATGTAACCTAACTGCGCGTTGTAGTTGAACTCTGTGGCAGAAAGTTGCCTTGCTGTAGTATGTTCAAAGTCGGTGCCCGCTTTCAATCCCAATGGAATGAGCGCGTTCATTGCCTGCCCTTGTTTCCTACCCAAAGGGTTAGAAACGAGCAAACTGTACAATCTGTTCGAGCCATTATCCGGAATGCCGTCACGAACTTTCGTGAATGGATCCTTCATGGTTGAGTCGTAAGGGTGATTTTCACCTAAGTCCTGAAACGCCAATACTTCGCGCACTCCATTTACTTGCCCGTTTCGGTTGGTAATCCAAACCTCCATCTTCGTGATGTTGATAAGGGATGCCAATTGAGGAAAGTTTTTAAGTGCAACGTTATAGTGATCTCGGAAATACTGAGCAATGAGGAAGTTTTTGTTTTCTTCGTAATTATCGGCCCTTACAGAAAATTGCTGCGCTTGTGCACCACCCTGAATGGTCATGCTCTTGCGTTGCGACTTCTGCTGAGAAACAACACCTGTCACCCAAAGTTTACCAAACTGCAACTGAAGTTTTAAACCAAATAAAGATTGTACGCCGCTGATAAGACTGCTTTTGAGCGGGAAACTAATGTTACCTGCTTCAATCTTTTTCAACATTTCGTCTTCCTTACCAGCATAGTCTATTTTCTGCACGTTCTGGTGATCGAATGTTGCCTTGGTATTGTTAGAGATATTGAATTTCAACTTATCGCCGACAGTGGCTAACAAGTTGATATTCATCTGCATATCAAAGTCAAAAATACCGTACTTCTGCGCTCTTTGAACGAGTGTCGGGTTTTTGATATTTTGCCATGTACCACCTAGTGTTACATCGACATTACCCTGTGGTTTTACTGTGATTTTATCGCCACCAAAAATGCGGTCAAAGAGCCCTTCTTTGTACATCTGCGGCAACTCAGGTGTCTTTGTAAACTGCATTAATGCATCGAGCCTGCGCTGCCAATATGCATCTTCTTCCATCCTGCCTCTGTATCGTTCATACTCTGAAAGACTCATGTAGGAAGGAGGGCGCGAGTACAGCCTACCTACTTTATTACCAAAATTATATCGGTTTGAATCGGGGTCGTAAGAAAGGTCGCTTTTCTCATTCGAAGGGTCTTTCAAATCCACCGACCTTGGACGACCGTAGTCATCAGCAGGGTTACCTGTTTTATCGTGAATTGGGAAATGCAGTTTGCGTGCAGTGTCAGACTTTGCGGTATCGGTGCCTGTAGTGTCGCCACCATCAAAAAAAGAAAGAAACGGCACTCTAGGGTGTGCTGATGCCTGCATCAACACCACAAAAGTGATTGCTATAAACCAAAGTATATAACCAGCCTTTCTTTTTTTATGCTTCAATTTAATCTTTCAGTTTTACAACGCCTTTAATGCCTGCTTAATCAACTCCTCAATCGTCAGTGATGCGGCGTCTTTAACTTTTTTAATAGCGTTTTCAGCCATTGCTTTCGCGATGCCCAGGTTTACCAAGGCTATTAACGCATCTTCCTGTGTTGTATTGTGTTGAGCGAATTCAAAAGTCGCTGAATCAGTCTGTTTCAACACTTTACCTTTTAACTCAAGAATAATGCGCTGAGCTGTTTTTGCCCCAATTCCCTTAATTTTCTCCATCGTTTTCACATCCTCGCGTGCAACAGCATGTTCCAGTTCAGCAGAAGTGAGTGAAGAAAGGATAAGACGGGCTGTGGCAGCACCAACTCCATTAATATTTAACAATAACCTGAAAGTAGCCCGCTCCTCTTCAGTAGCAAAGCCATAAAGCACCCAAGCATCTTCTCTTATTTGCAAATGCGTAAAGAGTTTACATTTCTCGAGTGTCGATATCTTGCTGTAAGTCTGCAAGGTTATGTTTATTTCATAACCTATTCCCCCCACCGCAAGGTTTATAACTGACGGAGATTTGTATACCATTTCTCCTTCCAGATAAGCAAACATAGTTACCTTATTATTGTCTCCCTGATGTAATCAAAAAATAAAAAAGGTATGATCGCTCATACCAAGGGCGAAAGGTACAAAAAAAAGTTCGAGTGAAATAGGTTTCACCCGAACGACTGTTTACTAACTTAAGCCTTTATCCAAATTTAACAGAAGTCATAGTCAACGACCCAGCAACAGCTTTATCGTTGAATATCACTGGCTGTTCATTTTTGCCTTGCAATGCAAGTATATAAAGCAACGGAAGGAAGTGATCGGGAGACGGAATGGACATTTGAAACGCCTTACCTTGCGATGCGTAATTGATGAGCCCTGCGTGGTCGCCACTATGTATCAACGACTTCATTTTGTTGGACGCTTCCCGCGCCCAGTCGTAAGCGTAATCGTCGGCATTCATTTTGTCCCACGCAACCATACCCAGATTGTGTACCATATTCCCGCTACCTACTATCAATACACCCTTTTTACGCAGCGCAGCCAGTTCTTTCGCAAGTTCGTAATGGTATTTTGGACCTTGTGAATAGTCGAGACTCATTTGAACCACCGGCACATCGGCTTTCGGGAAGAAATGTTTCAATACTGTCCAGCAACCATGGTCTAACCCCCAGTCTTGATTGAGCCCTATAGAAGTACCATGAATGGACGACTGTAACTCTTTTGCAAAAGCAGGACTACCAGGTGCCGGGTACTGTACGTCAAAAAGTGCCTTTGGAAACCCTCCGAAGTCGTGAATAGTTTTAGGACGCTCCATGGCTGTAACCAAAGTTCCCTTGGTTTCCCAGTGTGCACTGATGCACAAAACAGCCTTTGGGTGGGGAATTGTCTTTGCCATATTCCTGAACCCCGCAACGAATTGGTTTTCTTCAATTGCGTTCATGGGGTTGCCATGCCCTAAAAACAATACCGGCATCTCTTTTTCTGATGCAGGCAGGTTTGCCAATTCACTGAGCGAATTCATAGCCATTGCAGGTTTGATGAAAGGAACTAAGCCTAACGTTTGTAGAAATTTCTTGCGATCCATATAGCGGATTTACTGCACAAAGATAATACATGTACGTACATGCAATTATAGTTTTTCCCTATTATCGCCTTAAAATAATGCGAAATGTAGTGCCTTTTCCTATTTCGCTGTGCTTGACAAACAAAGAACCATGATGGTATTTTTCAATGATGCGTTTTGATAGCGACAATCCCAACCCCCAGCCGCGTTTTTTGGTAGTGAAGCCCGGAGTAAAAATCTTGTTCACCAGGCTTTTGGGCATACCCTTGCCTGTATCCTGTACATCAACATGCACGTGCTGGGGTGTATTTTCTACAAATAAATCAATAGTGCCTACCCCTTCCATCGCATCAAGAGCATTCCTTATCAGGTTTTCAATGACCCAATCGAATAAGGGGCCACTTATGTTTACAAGAACTTCTTTTTGAGGTTCGTGGAACGTAATTTTCACCCTGTTAGGCGAACGCTTTTGCATGTACCCCACCATATCGCTCAAGCGTTTATTCAAATCTTCTTCGACGAGGTTAGGCTCGCTACCTACTTTACTAAACCTGTCAGCAACCAACTTTAGCCGGTCGAGGTCCTTTTGCATTTCAACGACAGCCTCATTACCTGCATCGGTTTCTCGCAGCAATTCCAGCCAACCCTCTATTGAACTCAAGGGAGTGCCCAACTGATGGGCTGTTTCTTTTGACAGCCCCACCCACACCTGATTCTGGAGTGCCTTGTAAGACGAGGTCAATGCCACAATAAGCACAATCAAGAAGAGCACGATAATTGTAAGCTGAATATATGGGTAGTATCTTAGCTGCTTAAGCAGATAGGTGTCGCCATAATAAATGCATGACTTCTCTTGCCCGAGATCAATAACAATAGGTGCATGCTCGGTGGTAAACTCATTTAGTTTCTTTAAGATAAACTTATTGGAAGGACTTTCTCCTGTGGTATCAATGTTTTTGTAGCTGATTATTTTACCTTTGCTATCAGTTTGTATAAGTGGGATGGTTGTATTTTCGGTGATGGTATTGAAGGCGTGTTCAATTTCCCTCTCATTATTAGAAATTGTCGAAGTTCTGATGGCATCAGCAACCTGTTGCACTTTCCTTTTTTCTTCCTCAGCGAGTTTGCCTGCAAGGGTGCCTGTGTAATACAGTGAAGTGGCTACAATAAAAATTGCAGTAAAAAATAAAATCGTCTTTCTGTTGATGTACTTCCTCATACTAACTCCCGAAACTCCTTCACGCTGAAAGTTCGGCGTATTTTTTCCAATTTTACCAAAAACCGGAAAGTTAATTCATTTAATTTAAGCACCATGCATGCGCGTGTCCACACTAAAATAGGTGGTTTTGGTAAAAAGTAACGTCAGCTTTTGAAAATTATTATGATTTTGAAGCAAATCATTTTACATTTGCGTTCGAAATTTTCAATCATTCATGAGCAACGAAACTAACAACACTCATCAGGAACTGGACAATCCACTGGATATGGAATACAGTAAACCTACCAGAGCTCGCTTTTTGTTTTACTTAGGTTTCTTCGGAATTTTCATTTTCTCGTGGGCTGGTTGCTACAACCTGTACGAGCACGAGTATCAGAAAAACGACAAGATGACCTATCCATCTAGTACGTTGTACGAACCAACATACAAATAACCTGGTTTAAACCACCCCTACCCTTTACCACGACCTTAAAGCCGAGGTTATTCTGATTTATGATAACGTGCCAAACTGATACCGCTGTTGTAATATTGAGCTACAATGGTACAAAGTGGCATGAACTTTTCCTTCCCGGAATTATCGCGAATGCAAAAAACGACTACGATGTAATTGTAGTTGACAACGCATCAACCGACGATACGCTTCAGTACGTTAAAACCAACTTCCCCACCGTAAAAACACTGTCTATTGCCATTAATCGTGGTTTTGCCAGCGGTTATTACGATGCACTCAAGCAAATTAAGGCAAAGTACTATGTACTGCTCAGTGCTGACTTCGAAGTATCGGATGGCTGGTTTCAACCGTTACATACAGCAATGGAGGCCGACACTATGCTTGCTGCATGCCAACCCAAAATAAAGTACTGGCGTGATAAAGAGGCATTTGAATATGCAGGTGCCGGTGGTGGCTTCATGGATAAATATGGCTACTTGTTTTGCAGGGGGCGCATGTTCTTCGACATAGAAAAAGACCACGGGCAGTACAACGATAGCATTGAAGTTTTTTGGGCGTCAGGCGGCTGCCTGTTCGTGCGAGCTGATTTATACCACCACGTAGGCGGTCTTGATGCTGATTTATATGCCCACATGGAAGAAGTAGACCTTTGCTGGCGCTTGAAAAACGCAGGTTACAAAATAGGCTATGTAGGCAAATCGACCGTATTTCATGTAGGCGGCAGCGTGATTTCCTATGGTAGTCCGCAAAAACTGTATTACAACTTCCGCAACAACCTGATTCTACTCATTAAAAACGAAGAGTCTTCAAAACTGATGTGGCTTTTCCCTTTGAGATTAATACTTGATGGCGTTGCTGGTTTGAGGTTATTATTGAAGGGTGAGTTCAAAGAAATGACAATCATCATTAAAGCCCACTTCCATGTCTACCAAAAAATTGGCAAATGGTTGAAAGCGAGAAAAGCTGCTCAGTCCATCATCACCACACGAAACAAGGTAGGCATCTATGAGAAAAGCGTCATCTTTGATTATTTCATCTCAAAGAAAAAACTCTTCCCAAAACTAAATTGGCCCACAAAATCCCTCTAATTCAAAGCAGTCATTTTTTGAATTAATATTTTCTTCTTTTTGCAACTTCGTTTAATTTCAGTACCTTCACTATTATTATAGTCTTGGAAAGGTTAATTTGTCTTTAGAATTTCAGATAGCACGGTAGGCATTTTTTATAAAACTAAACCGCAGGTACTTATGAAATTGTCCCTCCACCTATTGTGCGGACTCATTGTGGTTTTCCTATCAGCCACGTGTAGCCTTGCTCAGGTAAGAGCAGGATTCACCGGAACTGACAGAACCGGGTGCGCCCCTCTTATAACCCATTTTTCAAATACCAGTACAGGCACTTCGCTGAGGTATCACTGGGTTTTCAACGAATCTAATCCTGCTGACACTTCAAATCTCACCAGCCCAACATGGATTTATACAGCTACAGGCACTTACCTAGTAAAACTCTATGTATACGACGGGTCAGGTCACTCTGATTCATTAATTGCTGCAGGTTTTGTAAATGTACTTTCGCCCCCACATATTGACTTTATTGCAAGTGATACTTTTGTAAACTGCCCTCCTTCTCTCATAAATTTCAGAAACCTATCAGACACATCGATTTGCGGTCAATCTTACACATGGTATATTGATACCGCAGTGTTGTATACACGAGATGCCAGTTACAATTTTACAGTGCCGGGCAGGTATGATATTGGACTAAGAATCACTGACACTTGTGGTTGTGTTGCTTATTTATCTAAGCCGAGTTACGTAAATGTATTACCGCTTGCCGACCCTTGTTTTCGCACCAGCGATACTGATATTTGCTATTACCCGGCAACTGTTTGTTTTGAAAATTGCACATCTGGTTCAGCAGAGTTTCTGTGGAAGTTTGGTGATGGAACACAGGATACAACGAGAAATCCCTGCCATGTATACAATACACCGGGTCGGTTTTCTGATACACTCATTTCACATTCATCAAGTGGGTGCATAGACACTATAATTAAGCCGAATTACGTCAGGCTTTTCAATAACTACATCAATTTAACTGTAACACCAAGTTCTCCTTGTATTGGCACGCGTGTTTTTTGTTCTGATACAGTGGATGCCCATGTTCACCATGAATGGCATTTTTCTATTTCGGGATTTGATACATCAAGTACAGCAGACCGACCTATTTTTAATTGCGATTCAGCAGGCGATTACTCATTGACTGATCACATCACAATTGATTCAGGCTGTTCATTTACCCTTTCCAGAACTGTGTCTGTAAGAACAGGGTATGACCTTAATATTGAAGTTGACCATTATTACGCATGTTCCGTACCAATTCCAATCAGGTTCCATGCAACAACATCCGATCCGGTTCCAATTGTATCTTACTTATGGAGATTTGGAGACGCCAGTATTTCAAGGATAGATACTCCTACACATACGTATACAAGAACAGGTTTTTACTCGCCAAGTCTGGTAGTAATTGACAGTTTGGGGTGCCGTGATTCGGTAACAAAATTAGGATTAGTAGAGGTTGATACTTCTTTTTCGAGACACCCTAACAAACCAGAAATAATGTCTTCTAAACACAATGGTTGTTACCCGTTTAACTTCAAATGGCAGACATTCTTTTATAGGGTATATCGGGGTCGGTTAGATTCTTTTATGACAATAGATTCAATTGAATATGGAGATACTACCGTTGGATATTCACTAGCACCCGATACGGGCAGCCATACATACAATTTCCCGGGTGTTTATGTATTCACAATGCACTATCACCTTTATGGTGGTTGTACCGGAACTGCTGTAGACACTATTAAAGTAGGCGAACATCCCATTTACACGATGTGGCATGCTTCAGATACTACCTGTCCGCGTACACCAAACCTGCATACCATAGTTTGTAGTAATTGCTCTGTTCCGCCATTCTGGCTAAAAGCACCTATCGATACTCTCCCTCATTCAGTAGATTCTGCATATTTTAGGTTTGCCCAGAACGGTTTTCAGGCAGTACCTGTATTGTTAGAAAATTATGGGTGCCTCGATACCGGCAGAATATCCACTTATATTTTGCGACCGCCCACTGCTTTTACTTCCCGAGTCCCGAATTGCAACGATAGGAAAACTATTTTATTCAACATTGACACATCTGCCACTTTTGTAAAATGGAAATTTGGAGATGGGGATTCATCAATCGTGCATAGCCCGACTCACACCTATACCGATGACGGGGAATACACAATAACGATGTTTGATTCTTCAGCAAGAACTGGTTGTGTGAACTGGGGAGGGGCAATTATAAATATCCAGCCCTTTGTTCACCCTATGATCGTCAGCGACTCATCTGTTTGCCCCAATACTTGGGTAAACTTTGATGTGCTTTCTGGTGGTTCAAATGTGACTTTAGATTTTGGTGATGGAAACGTATTGAGCGACGAACCTTATAATGACCACATAACCTACAGATGGGCTTGGAGTAATTTTTATACCACACCTGGACGCTACCATGTGTCGATGATTACAACCAACTGGTGGGGTTGCAGAGACACAACTCATGGTACAGTACTTGTAGAACAACCCGGGGGTGGACTTCGGGCAACTCCTATTCTCGGCTGCAACCCACTTACCGTGCATTTTACCGACTCAAATTCTTATTTAACTACAGTACCGATAGCCACCCGTACATGGCAATTTGCATCCGGAGGTCCGATTATCGGGGCACTGCGAGGCGATACTTCAGTAACATTCCCGGAAGGAAACTATACTATTACAATGCACGACATTGACACCAATGGATGTGAGGCATACGATGTGATTGGAGTGAGTTCGGTGCAGCCTCATGCATGGTTTCAAACAGTCTATATTCAAGGATGTTCCGGACATGCAATTCCGTTTCATGACACCAATACACATGTTACATATAAATGGTTTTTTGGCGATGGCTCACCGCCAGCCTATGGACAAAACGTTGGGCATACTTATACCAGAAATGGAGTATATACCGATACTGTAATTATTACAACAATAGCCGGAGGCGGATATCCGGCGGGTTGTATCGATACATTGGTGCGTCGCAACTATGTAACAATTAGTGACACCAGCATCATTGCTAATTTTTCGGTGAGTGACACTTTTGTTCCCTGTCCACCTGCTTTCATAACCGCAATCAACCATTCTACAGGTGCAGGAGTCAACTACTATATGTGGAAATACGGACTTGATTCTACAACCATCAATTACAGGCTTACTAATTCTACACCATATTACGACTATCCTGGTGCTTATACAGTAACGCTCATAGACAGTAACGCTATTGGCTGTAAAGACTCCATTAAAAAGTCAGTTCATATAGGCGGACCGACAGGTATTATTTCGTTTACGCCCGATACCTTGTGCCAATACGGTGAAATTCATTTCCACCTTATCAATACGAGCAGCCACCCACTTGATTCAGTGTATAACTGGTCGTTACCGCCTTATGGTGCATTCAGAACTGACACACCGGGTATTACATTCAGGTACAATACCCCGGGTACCTATAGTCCGTTTGTGGTAATTGATAGCAGTGGATGCCAGGTTGCAATTCATACGCGCGATAGTTTTAAGGTATATCCCCACGCCGTAGTTACAGTAACCCATCCCCCTTTAAGTTGTTCTCCCTCGTCTGACATCACAGCCACGGGGGGTATTTCATACCACTGGTTCCCGGCAGCGACCCTCAGTTGCGATACCTGCGCCACTACCAATGCACACCCCCGCGACTCTGCTACTTATGTAGTTATAGGCACCGACATTCACGGCTGCCGCGATAGTGCGACAACATTTGTAGTAATTGACCCACCACGACACTTGCATCTAACCGGACGAGTAAATGCGTGTATTGGGGATTGTGATACAATTGCAATTTCGGGCGCGATAGGCGCAACCTACACATGGCATGGGCCTTCGCTCAATTGCTATGTTTGCCCTGCAGTAGTGGCATGCCCAACAGTATCCACCAATTACACAGTAACATCGGTTGATACTTTCGGCTGCGTTGATACAGCCTATTTTGGGTTAGCTATTCGCCCATTGCCCAACATTGTATTAAACCCCACCCTTCCGGTAATATGTAAAGACCAGTATTTGAATGTAAGTGTCGTTGGAGGTACGTCATACTCATGGCGACCTAATGCTTATATAACATGCGATACGTGCGGCAATACTTCCTTACTCGGGGTCGACAATTTGTTCTACACTGTTACAGCTACAACAGCCTATGGTTGTCATGATTCAGAAATTTACCCAGTTACAGTAATCAAACCACACCCTACATCCGCAGGCACCGACACGGCAATTTGCCCCGGACAATCGGTTCAATTATGGGCAATGGGCGGATTGGGTGGATATTTCTGGTCTCCGGGCAAGGGCCTCTCAGATAAGTACATCGCCCGCCCATTTGCATCGCCCGATTCTACGACTATCTACAGAGTTATTATCAAAGAAAATATCTGCTTTCTTGATACCGCTTACGTGAAAGTGGTTGTAGAGCAATTCCCTAGCGTGGTCATATCCCCTGACATTACCGTAATGGCCGGGTCTCAGGTGCAGTTGCATGCTTATGCCGCGAGCAATACGCCTGTCAATGAGTTTACATGGTCGCCCGCATCGACACTAACGTGCGAACACTGCCCCAACCCGGTAGCGACACCAACTGCGACAACCACCTACGTGCTCACGTCAACCACCAAACATGGTTGCGCAACCGATACATCTATAACTGTTACTTTATTCTGCGACAAAAGCGAGGTATTTATCCCAAATTCATTCACTCCGAATAACGACGGACTGAATGATGCGTTTTATGTGAGTGGTTCGGGGCTCGGTCTCATCAAAAAAATGACGGTGTACAGCAGATGGGGTGAAGAAATATTCAGCCGATCTAACATTCAACCCAACGATCCTTCACAGGGATGGGATGGTACGTTTAAGGGGACAATGATGCCACCTGACAACTTCATTTACATTATTGAAGTTGAGTGCGAATTGGGCAACCTATTCCATTACCAGGGTGACATTTCAATAGTGCGGTAAACTAGTCTAAGTTAGTAGCCATACTTCTCTTTCCACTTCTGACGAAGGGACTCGCGCACTTTGTTTTCAGCGGCATTAGCACCAGGATTGTACAATGTTGTGCCGGCAATATTTTCGGGAAGGAATTCTATGTCTACAAAATTACCTTCGTGGCTGTGAGCGTATTCATACCCCTTGCCGTAATTGAGTTGTTTCATAAGCTTGGTGGGTGCATTGCGTAAATGCAACGGAATACTCAAATCACCTGTTTGGCGCACCAATGCCAAAGCCTCTTCAATGGCCATGTAAGAGGCATTGCTCTTGGGTGAAGTTGCCAGATAGACAGCAGTCTGCGACAAAATAATTCTGCACTCAGGGTAGCCTATCATCTCCACTGCCTGAAAACAACTAGTAGCGAGAAGTAGTGCGTTGGGATTCGCCATGCCTATGTCTTCACTCGCCAGTATAACCATTCTACGGGCTATGAATTTCGGGTCTTCGCCACCTTCAATCATGCGTGCCAGGTAGTAAACAGCCGCATTAGGGTCGCTGCCACGCATGCTTTTTATAAATGCCGAAATAATATCGTAATGCTGCTCGCCCGACTTGTCATAAACCGCCATTTTGCGCTGCACAATCTCTTGCACATGGGCGTTAGTCACTTCCTTTACCCCTGTCGGCAACGAGGCTACAACCAGTTCTAATAGGTTTAGCAATCTGCGGGCATCGCCACCTGAAAGTTGGAAGAGCGCTTCATACTCTTTTATGGTAACGCCTTGTTCTTTCAGCCACGGGTCTTTTTCCATGGCATTGGCAACCAACGCCGTTAAGTGATTGGGGGTGAGTGCCTCTAAAACATACACCTGACAACGGGACAGCAATGCACCTATTACCTCAAACGATGGGTTTTCGGTGGTGGCACCTATGAGCGTAATAATGCCTTTTTCTACCGCTCCCAACAAGCTGTCTTGCTGCGCTTTGTTGAATCGGTGTATCTCGTCAATAAATAATAACGCATGACCCGCCTTCTTTGCCAAATCAATAACCGCCCTTACTTCCTTTACGCCGCTATCAATCGCTGAAAGGGTGAAAAACGGCATACTGAGCGAGTGTGCTACAATTTGCGCCAAGGTTGTTTTACCGACACCGGGAGGACCCCAGAATAAAACCGAATGCGCCTTGCCGCTCTTAATCATTTGCTCCAATACCTTACCCTGCCCCACCAAATGTTCCTGACCAATAAAATCAGCCAGTGATTTAGGGCGCAGGCGTTCCGCCAATGGAATTTGAGTATCGAGCATGGTGCAGTAGTTTACTTGCCGAGTGTACGCTGGCGCAAGCCTTCATAAAGAATCATACCCGTAGCCACCGAAACATTCAGCGAATCGAACTGAGCCGCCATTGGAATTCTGATTAATTGATCGGCGCGCTTTAAAACATCTTTGCTGATGCCGGTGTCTTCGGCACCCATAACTATGCAAGTAGGCCCTGTCATATCGCTTTCAAACACAGGTACACTGCCCTTCATTTGCGTACCCAAAATCTGAATACCGTTGAGCTTTAAAATGTCTATTGCCTGCGGCGTAGAAGGAACCCTGCATAATAAAATTTTAGTGAGTGCCCCTGCCGAGGTTTTAATGGCATCTTCATTCAATGATGCCGCATGTGACGTGGGTAGAATAAGCCCCTGCGCACCACAACAAAGTGCTGTACGTGCAATAGCTCCCACATTGCGCACATCAGTAACGCCATCGAGCAAAATAAACAATGGGTTTAGCCCTTGTTCCACAACATGAGAAATGCCGTTTTGCAAATCGACATACTCCAACTGCGTTGAAATAGCGACAACACCCTGGTGTTGCACTTTGGTAAAGCCATCAAGTTTTTCAATGGGAACCATGCTCAACGGGATATTGGCATTTCTGGCAGCCGCCTTTATTTCATTGATTTCAGGCCCCGTCGCTGTGCGAAGCATAAATATTTTCTCCACTCCCTTTCCTTGTTCAAGGGCTTCGAGAAGTGGTTTACGACCTATAATAAGCGGCAAACGCGGTGCCGGCCTATGTGCATGTTTGAATTTCAAGTGTACAAAATTAATGGTTTTTAACCGATGTACTTACAGCAAATCATTTACAAAAATGAAATAACATGTCGTGTTGGAAAAACGCTCACTTGGTCAAGCATTTTCCGCATAACATAAGAAGGTCTTTGGGCGTGTCCCTGCGGGTCGGGCTATACACTGCAAATCCTCGCTGCGCTGTGGGCTTTCCGTTGCTATCCCTCACGCTGTGGAGATACATATAATCCGCACCCTGGTTGAAGCATCCGCTTCGACCTATACACATACAAGCGTCCCGCTTGCTTTCCAACAATATTCAATTTATGACCGGCAAGCGGGACGCTTGCGCAGTATTAGGACGAGGCGAGACGCCTCGACCAGTTTTAGTATAACAAACAACAAGAGCCAGCACTGCGGCACTGGCTCTTGTTCATCATATATTCAAAATATTTTACCACCCTCGTTTCACAATCCTTCTCACAACCCTTACCCCACTCACAGGATTGTAAGCAACAACCATATAACCGCCATCTTCCAGCATCGAAATATCAATTGTCTCGCGTTTAGTGATACCCTCTTTTTGAAGCACTGTCTGCCCTATGGCGTTTATTATCTCAACTGTACAACCTCGTGCGCCATCAATGGTAAATTCACTACTGGTGGGGTTAGGGTATACATTGATATTGATTGGGTCAATGATGGTGTGTACCACTGTTGGGGTATCAGGCCATACATGCACGGTTATGGTATCAGCTTTTATACCATCACCACAAATATCCTGTGTAACCACGTACCGGGTAGTAGCTGTGGGGTGTACCCACAAGCCACCTCCGCTGTCTATTGCAGTACTGCTGCCCAATTGATACCAATACCACGGTATCAGTGCCTCATAAGTACCTAAGAACACGCTATCACCGGGGTGTATCAAGGTATCATTACCCGCAAAGGGCATGGTGGCACAGTCTATTACCGAGACATCATCAACAAGATACCACGAATAGAAATCACAAGGAGTACACGTTAAATGAGTGGTATCTAGGTAAGTTAAAGACCTAGTTTCATAATTATGCGCAAACTGCCCGATTGTTATAAACTTTTCATTACCAGTCGCAGTGTACACACCAGATACCTCCACCCAATTGGCAGTATCAGTAATAATATTGGTATCAACAATTTGTGGGTGGCAATGATACTGCCCCCATTGTGGGTGCAACGTTGTATCAATTGTACCATCGTCAAAATAAGCTCCAATTTTGCTTACTACAAATATCCCTGCGCCAACCGCATAAAAGGACACTTTATAGCTTCTACCAGCCTCTAAAGTATGGGTAAACCTGCCCTGCAAATAGTCTCTATCGTACGTGCCATATTCGTTATATCTATGATACATTTGTACCTGCATCATTCCGTTCCCTGTGCGGCAATATTGGAAAAAATATGCTCCAGACGGAATGCCAACTGTATGATCAGATGCACAGAGGTGACAATACTCAGGTACTCCACTTTTATCATGTATCCAGTCTGGTGCACGCCACGCACTATCTAACGAAGTCCAGCCGATGCTGTAAGTAACTTCATCTTCATTGTCAGGGCATGCTGTATGATTCTCAAATGATGGATTTAATACCAAGTTAATTTGACTCCAACTACAAATGGGTAAAAAAATTAGAACAATTAGTGCTACAATCTGTCGCATAAATACTATTCTTTTACAAACTTAAACTGCGATTTTACACTCTTACTATCAAGCATTTCTACAATGTACACGCCAGAAACTAATTGTTCTACATCAATTGATATTCGTCCGTTATAGAAATTGTCTCGTTTTGTTATCACTTCTTTACCGAGCAAGTCTTTTACAACAATTTGTACGCTTTGATTAAAAGCAACATTTTGAACAATGTAAAACAGTCCGCTTGTTGGGTTGGGGTAAACAGAGTATTTGATCGTGCTCGAGTTTTCATTGATTCTGGAATGACGGGCTGCGTAGCCGGTGGTGTCGAGTGTAATCATAAGGGATTATTTTCATTTGTTAAACACGCAAAAATTCTTTTTGAAATAAAATTACTAAAAATAAGGGATTGTTTGAATCAGAATTACAGAATTTTCAGAAAGGATGGCGCCTATTTTAGATGGTGGAGATACAGGGCGGAAAATTTTCCGCCCCTACCGGGGATTTATTTTTAGACAGGTAATTTTTAATGCGAAAATGTAGGGGCGGAAGGCTTACGCCCGGTAACAACAACATTGCACCAGCAGGTCAAATACCTGCATCACCCAAGCGTAGAAGATTCCACGCTTAACCAAATTGTGGGTTCATATTAAACAGAACAAACCCTTCAAAAATCCCCCTTAAACACCGTGCGTTTTAGCCTACAATTGTTTTTGTACTAACATTACGTGAGGCGAATCATTTACAAAAATGAAATAACGTATATTTGCGCTCTTTAGAATCATATGCAAAACATTCGCAATTTCTGTATCATTGCCCATATCGACCACGGTAAAAGCACCTTGGCCGACCGCTTACTGGAACATACCAAAACAATTTCTGACCGTGATATGCAGGCTCAGGTGCTTGACGACATGGATTTGGAACGTGAAAAAGGTATTACCATCAAGAGCCATGCTATACAGATGGAGTACAACTATAAGGGTGAACAATATATTTTCAACCTCATTGACACTCCCGGTCACGTTGACTTTTCTTATGAAGTGTCGCGCGCACTCGCTGCTTGTGAAGGTGCTTTGTTGCTCGTAGATGCCTCACAAGGTATTCAGGCGCAAACAATTTCTAACCTTTACCTTGCGCTTGATAACGACCTCGAAATCATCCCGGTTATCAATAAAATTGATATGGATGGTGCTATGATTCCTGAGGTAACCGACCAGATTGTTGACCTGATTGGCTGCAGACCGGAAGAAATTATCTTGGCTAGTGGTAAATCGGGCATTGGTATCGAAGATATTTTAGAGGCTGTGGTGCTTCGCCTCCCTGCTCCTAAGGGCGACCCGACTGTACCATTGCAGGCTGTCATCTTTGATAGTGTGTTCAACCCTTTCAGGGGCATTATCGCCTACTTCAGGGTGTTCAATGGCACAATCCGTAAAAACGATTTAGTACGTTTCATACATACTGATGCAGAATATACTGCCGATGAAATTGGTATTATGAAACTCAACCTGATGCCGCAAACCGAAATTTCGGCTGGTAACGTTGGTTATATCATTACAGGTATTAAAAACGCCAAAGAGGTAAAAGTGGGTGATACCATCACTACGGTGAATAACCCTACTACAGCGGCTGTAAAAGGTTTCCAGGAAGTAAAACCAATGGTATTTGCGGGTATCTTCCCTGTTGAAACTGACGACTTCGAAGACCTGCGCGATTGTATGGAGAAACTTCAATTGAATGATGCCTCTCTCACTTTCGAGACTGAAACATCACAAGCACTTGGCTTTGGTTTCCGTTGCGGCTTCCTGGGCATGTTGCACATGGAAATCATTCAGGAACGCCTGGAGCGCGAGTTCAACCAAACAGTAATTACTACTGTACCGAACGTAAGCTTCAAAGCATATTCAACACGCGAACCTGAAAAAGCAATTATAGTTAATAACCCTACCGAAATGCCGGAGCCTGTTAAACTAGACAGGATTGAAGAGCCATTCATCAGGGCGCAAATCATCACATTACCAGAGTATATTGGTAATATCATGAGCTTGTGTTTGGGTAAACGTGGTATCCTTATTAACCAGCACTACCTCACTCCTACCCGCGTTGAGATTATTTATGAAATGCCGCTGACAGAAATTGTATTCGACTTCTACGACCGTTTGAAGTCATGTACAAGGGGTTATG
Organism: Chitinophagaceae bacterium; assembly: GCA_947454235.1. GTDB lineage: Bacteria > Bacteroidota > Bacteroidia > Chitinophagales > Chitinophagaceae > Flavipsychrobacter. The sequence goes on along the minus strand of CANGIY010000010.1, from coordinate 41,929 downwards.
CATCATTTGACTACAATCCGCTCGATTATCGCGAAAGTGACATCATTAAAATGGATATCCTGCTGAACGGTGATGCGCTCGATGCATTGAGTGCGTTGATTCACAGAAGCAGGGCGCAGGACTTCGGTCGTAAATTGTGTGCTAAACTAAAAGACCTTTTGCCGCGTCAACAGTTCCAGATAGCTATTCAGGCTGCAATTGGTGCTAAGATTATTGCACGTGAAAGCATCTCGGCTATGCGTAAAGACGTAACTGCTAAGTGTTATGGCGGTGACATCTCGCGTAAACGTAAACTCCTCGAGAAACAAAAAGAAGGTAAAAAACGTATGCGCCAGTTCGGTTCAGTTGACGTACCACAGGAAGCCTTCCTTGCAGTTCTTAAACTCGAAGAATAAAAAATACTTCTACTTTTTTCGCAAGCCCCCACAAGGGGCTTGTGTTGTTTTAGGGGGATATTGTCGGATTTAAATCTTCAATCAGAAGAAAATAACCTATTCTTCAAAAAGGTTGATGGGCGCTCTATGCCGCGCCTTTCAGCATCTTTTTAATAATCACAATTTGCCCCATGTGGTAGTGGGTGTGTTCTATTAGCCCCATTATATTGCGAAAATAAGAACCATACTTTTCATTGAAAAAAACTTGCTCCATTATATTTTCCGACAATTGGTGTAACAAGTCACTCAGTTCATCAGCGTTTGAATATAGTTTCCGACGCATTGTTTCCCAATCCTCTTGATTGTTTATTGGAGGATGCACAAAACTCAAACTGTCATTACCAACCAGTTCATGTGTTTTCAATGCATTTATAACCACCTCAAAAAAATAGCCGATATGAAACGTAAGCGCAACAATTGTATTAACATCACCCAACTGTGTAGTTGCTTGCTTCCAACTTACATCACCCAGCACTTCTTTTAAGTTCACACTCGTCCAGTTTCCACCAAAATGAACTTCCTTAATATGTTTCGCAAGTTTTCTATTGAACTCCATTTTTTTGAGATTTTAACAATATTACAAACAAACACCTATTTATCGTTTGAGTATAAAGGCTGGAGCACTTTCAAAGCAAATCTCCCCCCACAAACAACAATCCCCACCAACTGGCAGGGATTGAGCTTATTAAAATCAAACTATTGTTATAGGCGCGCACTTTGGATGCGGAGTACTTTGCGGTTTTTCTTTTGTACGCGCATTTTCTCAGGCACTAGCTTCAAAATTTCATCCATAATTGATTGAAGGATGGTGAAGTGTACAAAGTGATCGTTGGTTACGAGGCTAATTTCACGCACCGGTTCAGGATCGTTGAAGTAACGAACGAGTTCCAAGCGGTCTTCATCAAAATCTGATGCAGAAAGTTCAGGAAGCACTGTAACACCACCATTTCTGTCAACCATGCGCCTGAGTGTTTCCACATTGCTGCTTTCATAACGGTAAGGACGTTTTGCCTGTAAGCGCTGCACCTGGTCGCTGCACAAGTCAAGAATTTGATTGCGCATACAATGACCTTCGTTCAACAACCAAATTTTATCAAGTTCCACATCTCCTGCGTCAATCATACGCTTGCTCAATAGCGGGTCGCCCTCTTTGAAATAAGCCACAAACGGTTCGTAAAACAATGGATACTCCTTAATGTCTTTATGTTCTAGCGGAGTGCTCAACAAACCGGCATCAATTTCGTTGTTGCGTAAAGCGCTAATGATTCGGTGCGTTTCTAATTCGCTTACGTCGAGTTTCACACCCGGATTTGCTTTAGAATATGATTCCAGCAACGCAGGTAAAATATTAGGGGCAATGGTTGGGATAACCGCTAAACGGAAAGTACCAGCAATAACATTTTGCTGCTGTTGTATCAATTCCTGTATGCGTTCAAACTCTTCGAGTGTTTTCTTGATTTGTTCAATAATCACCTTACCCATTGCTGTGATTTCAATTGGGTGGCGACTCCTGTCAAATATCTTAACACCTAATTCTTCCTCCAATTTTTGAATCTGAAGGCTTAGGGTTGGTTGTGTTACGAATGATTTTTCAGCCGCTGCCACGAAACTTTTGTAGGTGGCTAGCGCAACTGCATATTCAAGTTGAATGATGGTCATAAAATATCTTTTGTTATAACTGTGTCAGTTTTCAGGTATATACGAGGATGTTGCGATTGTAGTTCAAAATTAAGTCCGAAAACCAAGATTTTAAGTTAAAACGTATTGAAAACACAGAAATAATTCCTGAAAATGCAATAATGTCGGAAAATAGAAATTCTATGACAATACTTGTAGCCATTTATGACAAGCCAACCGAACAACATTCTGCAAATTTGTCATAAATTGCCTCGGCACGAATATTGAATTCATGTACATACTTGTATTTTAAATCAAGGTTATGAAACAGATTACATTTCACCCCGCCAATGAGCGCGGATTTGCAGACCACGGCTGGCTTAAAGCAGCGCATTCATTCAGTTTCGCAGGTTTTTACGACCCAAAGAAAATCCACTTCGGCGCACTTAGGGTTTTGAATGATGATATTATTGCAGGCGGCATGGGCTTTGGTACACACCCGCACGATAATATGGAGATCATAACCATTATGCTCGAGGGCGAACTGGCGCATAAAGACAGTATGGGGCACGTACAGAGCTTGTTACCAAATGAAGTACAGGTGATGAGTGCGGGTACAGGTATTTACCACAGCGAATACAACAATTTGCCCGATAAACGCATCAACTTGTTGCAAACATGGATTTTCCCCGCAAAAAGAAATGTTACGCCTCGGTACGACCAAAAAATATTCGAACCAACGGAAAGAATCAACAATCTACAAATGTTGGTATCGCCTATTGATACTGAAGACGATGGATTGAAAATTCACCAAAACGCATGGCTTTATCGCGCCACTTTCGATGCCGGACTTCAAACAACGGTTAAACTGCACACTTCGACAAACGGTTTTTACATTTTTAATTTAGAAGGCGATCTGGAAATAGAAGGACATCAACTTGGGCGTAGAGATGCGATTGGAGTAATTGGAAATGAAGAACTTACAATAACATCAAAAACAAAATCTGACTTTGTTGTATTTGAAATTCCGATGCAACTGAGGTAGCAACAATATTTTATAAACTCTTGGTCAATACTACCTAAATAGTTTTTTCATAAATTTGACCATACCAAAGGTCTTTTATGAAGAAAATTTTTACTACTTTTCAGTTAGTCATTGCTGCAAGTGTAATGACTGCACAAGCTCAGAGCTACTACAAAATCAATAATTCGTATATTGATTTAGACAACCTGACTAAAGTTGAACCTGCTGCATTGACAGATTCTGCTGCGGTTGCAGAGAAAGACTTCAAGCATAAAGGATTCTATGCAAATCGGTTCAATGTAATTAATACAAAAGGTACTATTCCGCCAATTGCGTACTATCAGGAACGCCCTTTCAAAGTACTTGATGATAACCACCTTGCGTACAAGGTTACTCCTGAAGGTCGTGACATTAAGATTATGACCAATTCAGAAGAAGAGGTGATTGATAAAATACCGGGTGCACACTTTGTATTTGCTGTAACTGATGGTATCGTTTGCGTACAGCGCTTTGAAGGTAAAACGGGTTATCGTATCTCGAAATATGATGAGTGGGCAAAATTGAAATACAAAACCAACTTCCCGCACACTCTAATTACCGAACGTGACGGTAAAGAATTCCCGGTACCTTACCTGCAATACCTTACACACACCGATAGGTTTATGATGTTCAGTGCGCTGAACACTCGTACTGTTCATAAATCGGTGGTTGTAGACTTGAAAGATGGTAAACTCAACAATATTGAGCTTTCAATTTGTGGCGTTATTCGTGCTGAAAATGAATTGGCTTTTAAAGGATACGTTATTCGCGATGAAACTGCAAAAACACTAAAATTCTCAGTTGCAGGTAACCAATGGGCGATTAGAGAAAACAATGTAATCAACGTTATGGCTGAAGGTCTTTTACAGGATTCTTCGTTGGTTTTTGCGCGTTATTACAGAGGAACACCTACTATCAGCCTTGCTGCCAATAAAATTCAAGGTGGCAAAAATGTATGGTTGGCTCAGGTAAAACAGCCTACGACTGCGGCTGACATTTTGTATCTGTCAGCTTATAAAAATATGATTATTCTTGAAGGCGTAGTTACAGGAGAAAACAACAACTTCATGGAAGTATTCGACAATAAAACGGGTAAACTTCTTTATAGTTCATTCTAATTCTTGAATTGACTTTATAAAAAACGGGCGGCACTCTTAACGAATGCCGCCCGTTTGGCTTTTTAGTATGTTTAATCTTGCGAAGTGGTGCAGTTAAAAAACCGGAATTCAATTTCGCTCCCGTCTTTCGCTTTCATTTTCTCCACTTTTGTAGTATTGCTTCTCTCTTCAGTAAGCGTTGACATTTTGTTGGTTGCATAGTCAACTGCCATCCACGAAATCTTATTGAGCCTGTCGTATCTGTAGACTATCACCGATACCGGAAGTGGCTTTTCTATCCCATCGGTGTCTTTGAACTTCTTAGTGTAGTCAATGTAGTTTTTCAATTTCGAAACATACCAAATGCTCCCAAATTCGCCCACAGAATCATTTGCTATTTTCTTTCTTGCCTTATCAAAGCATTCAAACACCACATCAGTGTCGCCCAACTTAGTAATATTGGGGTTGAAAAATGCAGGCACTACCGCTACCCTCGCCTGTGCATGAATAGAAGATACACTCCCAAACAACAGCAATGACAAACAAATAATTCCCGATTTATAAAATTTAGAGACCATTGGGTGTTTTACACTTTACCAATAATTGTCCAGTCAGAACCTGAAAAACCCTTTGCAATCCACTCGTCCATTAACGCAGCTACCGAAGGAATTACGTGCAACAACATATCGCCTTTTTGTGCCGCCTCAACCATCAGGCGGGCGTCTTTCCTTGCCATGTGCAGTTCCCATGTTGGCTGGTCAAATGATTCAGATGTGATCTTATTCAACCTTGCAGGAATCATAGCCGCAGGGTTCCATGACCCAAATAATTGATGCACATTATCAAATGGAATATTCAATGACTTAGCCAATGCCAGACAATCAGATAGCCCACCGGTAACAGCAATCAAGAACATATTTCCTAATAGCTTCATGCCTGCTGCACGGCCCAAAGTATCGCCAAAATTCAACACTTTGCCTGTCATTTGGTCTAACATAGGAGTTACAGTTGAAAGAGTATCCTGATTGCCTGAAACCAACATTGTGCCAGTGCTTTCAAGTGCATTCTGTGGTCCCATAAACACGGGTGCATGAACATAGGTAAAACCCTTTGCCGCCCAATTTTGCGTTCTTTCTACTGCCCCCTCAACCGAAGTTGTTGTATGGTCAATGATAAAACAACCAGGTTTTAAAGCACCTGCCGCTTTTGCAAGCATCTCATCAACCGAGGCATCATCTTTCAAAGTAATATGCACCCTGTCTGCACCCTTAACTGCATCTTCGATGTTTTGAAATGGCTTTGCGCCATCAGCTTCCAAGGCTGATGCCTTTTCATAAGTCCTGTTCCAAACTTGTACCTGATGTCCGTTGCGCAGGAGCGCCTTTACAAAATTGGCACCTAAATGCCCCATTCCCAAAAATGCAATCATAAAAGAAATTTTGCCAAATTTAGTGAACGCTTCAATACTGTGACGTTAAACTATTGGGGTATGGCAGAATAATTAAAGTGACACTTATATTTGTACAATGTCGCCTTCATTCATCAACATACACACGCACCAAATCCATCAAAATGGGACCGTGGAAGTATTTAATGTTAATGAACCTGCTTTACCTGTTCCCGAACAAGCACCCTACTTCACCGCAGGCATACACCCCTGGTTTATAAAAAACTTGGCGGAGCAGCAGGAGCAATTATCGCAATTGGTACTGCAAGAAAAATGCATTGCAATTGGTGAATGTGGGCTTGACAAACTATGTGACACAGATTTTCTTGTACAAAAAACAGCTTTCCGGTGGCAGATTGAACAAGCAACAACCATTCAAAAGCCACTGATCATTCATTGTGTAAAAGCATTCGATGAAGTGTTAGCGATGTTGCATGAAAAGCAAACAACGCCGCCAGTTGTTTTTCATGGTTTTAATAAAAGCAAGGAACTGGGGTTGCAAATCACAAAGCAGGGGCATTATTTGTCATTTGGCAGGCATTTATTCAAAAACGAAAAATTACAGCAATTGTTGCAAGAAATACAGCACCAGCATTGGTTTCTGGAGACCGATGACGCATCATTCGGCATTCGTGAATTGTACCAATTCGCAGCTCAAATTCTTGAAACTGATGTAGAAACTGTTATTTTGCAGGTTCATAATTCATTCAAGACTATTTTTAAGGTATGATGACAGATACAGCCTGGTTATCGCGCACACGTTTGTTGGTGGGTGATGCCCGACTAGAAAACCTCATGAAATCGCATGTATTGGTAGTAGGTATGGGCGGTGTAGGCTCTTTTGCTGCCGAATTTGTTTGTCGCGCAGGAGTGGGACAAATGACTATTATTGACGGCGACGTGGTTGACCCTTCTAACAGAAACCGACAGTTACCTGCACTTTCTACTACGCACGGCGAACCTAAGGTTGAAATAATGGCAGAACGTCTTTTAGCCATTAATCCAGAATTAAAACTGACTGTCATCAAAGAATTTGTGATGCCCGAAAGAGTAGAAAGTATGCTTGAAGGCAACCCCGACTATGTGATAGACGCAATAGATAGCTTTACACCAAAAATCACCTTTCTTGCTGCTTCTTACAAAAAAGGATTGAAAATAGTGAGCTCAATGGGTGCGGGAGGCAAAGTTGACCCTACACAAATAAGAGTGGCTGATATCTCTAAAACCTACAACTGCCCGTTCGCGCATCAGGTGCGCAAGTACCTGCGCAGGCACGACATCAGAAAAGGATTTAAAGCTGTTTATTCTACCGAACTACCCGACCGGAACTCTATTATGTTGACTGATGGCACTAACTTTAAAAAGTCGGCGTACGGTACTATCTCTTACCTACCAGCTACATTTGGTGCAGGTGTGGCATCTGTAGCTATCAGAGACCTAATGAACCCTGCGCCGTACAACCCTGAATAGTGATGGATATTTTGATAGACAACTACGATTCGTTTTCCTACATATTGCACGACTACCTTTTGCAAGCAGGAAGCGATTGTGTTGTTTACAAAAATGATGAAATAGACGTAGAGGGAATTAAACAACTCAACCCCAAAAGAATCATCCTTTCGCCTGGCCCTGAAACACCTGATAGGGCGGGCTGTACTTTGCAGGTAATTGAGGCGTTTTTTAATCAACTGCCCATTCTGGGTGTGTGCCTTGGGCATCAGGCGCTGGGTATGTACATGGGTGCCAAACTCAGCCATGCATCACAACCCGTGCATGGGAAAACAGACATTATTACCCACACCGAAAAGGGCATTTTTGCTGGCATCCCACAATCAACCGAGGTAATGCGATATCATTCACTGGCGCTCACCAGTTACGATTCTTTGCCATCATTCATTCCAACTGCACATAGCACTGATGGTACTCTGATGGCGTTCGAGCATCGATACTTACCTATTACGGGAGTGCAGTTTCACCCTGAATCGGTGGGGACTGTGCATGGATTGAAAATGATTCAAAACTGGTGTGAACAAACTAAATAAAAAATGCAGGAGTAGATTTACTTACCCCTGCATCCAGTATCTTAAAATTCAGTCTAGTAATCGCCGTATTCAGTAACAGGAATCTCAGTGAGTGCCTGTTGTAATTGAGCGTCGTTAGGTGCAATACCGTGCCACTCGTGGGTTCCTTCCATAAAGCTGATGCCCTTACCCATTGCAGTAGTCATGATAATTGCAATTGGTTTGCCCTTGCCTGTTTCTGCTTTCGCCTGAGCAAGTATGCGCACCACATCTTCCATGTCGTTGCCGTTCATTTCGAGAGTAGCCCAGCCAAATGCTTCCATTTTCACTTTCAACGAACCTAAGTCCATTACCTTGCTCACAGGTCCATCAATTTGCTGACCATTGAAGTCGATTGTAGCAATGAGGTGATCAAGTTTGTGGTGTGTGGCAAACATAATAGCTTCCCAGTTCTGACCTTCCTGCATTTCGCCATCGCCGTGCAATGAATAAACTACTGAATTGTCGCCATTAAGCTTTTTAGAGTAAGCGGCACCTGCTGCAACGCTCAATCCCTGACCCAGTGAGCCACTTGCGATACGTACACCCGGCAGGTGCTCGTGCGTAGTTGGGTGACCTTGTAAACGCGTATTGATAAACCTAAATGTACCCAGCTCGGCTACAGGAAAGTAACCTGCACGCGCCAATACACTGTAAAACACAGGAGAAATGTGACCGTTAGACAGGAAGAACAAATCTTCGCCCTTACCATCCATGTCAAAACCAGGCTTTCTGGTCATTGCGTTAAAATACAATGCAGTCAGAAAGTCAGCGCAACCAAGCGAGCCACCAGGGTGTCCACTTTGTACTTTATGCACCATTCTAACTATATCTCGGCGAACCTGAGCCGCCATTGTCTTCAAATTTTGGATGTCCATCTTGCGGAAAAGTTGCCACAAAAGTAATCTTTAAATACCTATTTGGGGTGAAAATGAGTTGTTAATAAACATGGGGTGTGAACAAAAAAATAATAGTACCAATATCATTTCTTACTCTTGACTATTTTGCTATTTTTACCTCCAAAAATTATAAAGACAATGGAATTTCCTAGCAATCTTCGCTATACCAAAGATCACGAATGGGTTTCGCTTGACGGCAATACTGCTACTATCGGTATTACAGATTACGCTCAACACGAATTAGGTGATATCGTTTATGTTGACGTACCTTCAATCGGTGAGTCGCTTAATGCTCACGATATCTTTGGAACTGTTGAAGCTGTAAAAACTGTTTCTGACCTTTACATGCCTATTAGTGGCGAGGTATTGGAATTGAACCCAAATCTGGATTCAAATCCTCAGGACGTGAACACTGACCCTTATGGCAAAGGTTGGATGATTAAGGTAGCTGTTGAATCGGCAGATGAATTCAATGGTTTGCTTGACGCAGCAGGTTACAAAGCCCTTATCGGTCATTAATATTTATGCAGGGAATCGCTCCCTTTAACAACTACTTTTTTAGATCAGCAAAGTTCATGGCAGTGCTATGGACTTTGCTGATTTTTATTGGGTGCTTCACTCCTTCCAAAGAAATACCCAAAGTCGATGTGCCACTTATTGATAAGTGGGTACACATTGTGATGTTTGCCGGCTTTGGCTTCTGGTGGCTCATGGCATTCCCCAAAAAACTTCTTCAAAATTTTGTTATTACAGTTCTTGCAGGCATTGCAACAGGCGGCGCCATTGAGCTTTTGCAAGGTGCACTCACCTCTCTCGGTCGTTCATGCGAGTTTATGGATTGGGTTGCTGATTCCCTCGGTTGCTTCATAGGCGCCCTCTGCACATTAGTACCCATCTCTCAGGCGAAAAAGTCGGTGGCAGCGTAACTCCCCCCTCATTTTATTAACCTAAATCAGTTTCTAAAATAAACCGATTGGTTACTTTTGTTGCAAACCGGAAACCATGATTAAAAGATTACTTTTTGTTTTTGCCACGCTTATTTCAATCACTTCCTTTGCAAGCACCGACACTACGCGGGTGTTGTTTATTGGCAATTCCTTTACGTATATGAATGATGTGCCGGGGCTAACCAAGGGGCTTGCTGATGCGGCTGGTTTTCCTTTTGCCTTTCAGATGTGGGCACCCGGAGGCATTTCAGTAGGTGATGTAGCACAAGGCACAAGCGCACATATGAATAACCCCGTTGTCTTTGATATGATACGCGGCACGCACTGGGACTATGTTTCTCTTCAAGACAATCAAGGTCGCTTTATCTATGGCGGTGGCAGGTTTCCAGATACCGCAGTTTCAAAAGTAATAGCAGGGCACAAGAAAATAAGAGATTCAGTGCGTTTCTATAGTAGCTGTGCGCAAATGTTGTGGTTTGCTGGTTGGGGACCACAAAGCGGCTACCCTCCTTATGCCTCAACCGGGTTTGGATTAATAGACAATATCTATCAAAACTACCTGTACTTACAAGACTCATTAGGGCATACCATTGTACCCATTGGTAAAGCATGGGTACGCGGCACCGATTCACTCCCCTCTTCTGACCTTTGGGGGCCTGATAGTGTGCATGAGTCATTGGGTGGCGCCTATTTAACTGCTGCAACCATTTTCTGTTCTATCTATCGAATTGACCCTACCAATATCAATTTCACTGGGGGGCTTGACTCATCAGTTGCAAGGATGTACCGTAAAATAGCATTCAAAACTGTATCTGACAGCTTTCTATCTGATGCCCCTATAGTAAACACACCTACTATCACATTTACAGCGGGTACATTAACCACAACAATAAGCAGTGCATATACTTTTTACAGGTGGTACCGCAACGGTGTCTTATTCGATTCCGGCACTTCAAACATTGAGCACGTTACAATTGTCGATGGATGCTATCAGGTAGAGGTTACAACTACACGTGGTTGCACTTATCGTTCTATCGAAACATGTGCATCAATACCTAATTCCATTGAGCAAGTAAATAATAGTACCATTACATTACAACCAATACCGGCTCATGATCAATTGATGATAAACCTGGGTACCTTAAACGAAGCCACGTTATCTATCACAGACCTTTCTGGTCGTGAACTCATACGCAAAAACTTGACTGGCCAGTCGAACAATATCGATGTTTCCCAAATGCCGGGGGGCATCTATCTGGCTAAATTTATCGTTAATAATGGTGAATTCACCCGCAAGATTGTGATTGAAAAATAAGGTGGCTGCCACAATGGATGTAATTTTGACACCACTAAAAATGATGAAACATGAATCAACAAATTCTGAGTGAACTGATTGTTAGAGACCTTGATAAACTCGTTACCGAGCTTAAGTCGTTCAAGCACGAAGAAAACATTTGGAAAGCCGCTCCGGGTGTTACCAATAGTGCCGGCAACCTCACGCTACACCTTGTTGGCAACCTCAACCATTTTATCGGGTCTATGCTGGGCAATTCAGGCTATCAACGCAACAGAGATGCAGAATTTGCATCGAAGAATGTTACAAGGGCAACACTCATTGAATCAATTCATGCAACTAAAACTGTTGTTGCTAGCACCTTTAGTAGTGTTACTGACGCAGCCCTAAACGAAGATTTCCCATTTGAGGTTTTCGGTAAGAAATCGGCTTTGCATTATGTGACTTTGTTCTATGGGCACCTGAGTTATCACCTTGGGCAAGTGAACTATTTGCGTAGAATTCTGGAAGCTTAAGATACTGATGATGTATAAAAACAATAAAGGTTCGGGATGCCCGAACCTTTACTATTTAAATGCGATTATTTGATTAACCACCTACAGCAACGCGGAAGAATGCAGTAGTAGTCAAGCCTTTGCTTACGCTAGTAAGGTAAGCTTCAACAGTTTTACTGTTGTCTTTTACGAAAGCTTGTGGCAACAAAGTATTTTCTTTGAAGAATTTGTTCAATTTGCCCATAGCGATTTTCTCAGCCATGTCGCCTGTTTTACCTTCAGCAGCAACTTGTTCCATAGCGATTGCTTTTTCACGAGCAATAACTTCTTCAGATACAGAGTTAGCATCAACGCCTAGTGGGTTCATCGCAGCAATTTGCATTGCAACGTCTTTACCAGCCTGAGTGATAACGTCGTTAGCATCTTGGTTCATACCTACAAGAACACCAATGCGGTAGTTAGAGTGGATATAAGCAACAACACCGGCAGCAGAAAGCGTTTCGAAACGGATGATGTCGATTTTCTCGCCGATTTTAGCAACAACTTCAAGCAATTTTTCGCCTACAGAAGCACCGTCCATTGAAAGAGCTTTCAACTCATCAACAGAAGTAACTTTTGAAGACAATGCGAGGTCAGCAATAGCGTTAGTGAAAGCGATAAAGTCTTCGTTTTTAGCAACGAAGTCAGTTTCAGAGCTAAGGTTAACGATAACGCCGTAAGTTCCTTCAGCGTTAGCTTTAGCCACAACCACACCTTCTTTTGCTTCGCGATCGCTTCTGTTTGCAGCCACTTTTTGGCCTTTCTTACGCAAATAGTCGATTGCAGCTTCAAAATCACCGTTGCTTTCAGTTAAAGCTTTACGGCAGTCCATCATTCCGGCACCGGTTTGCTGACGAAGTTTGTTAACGTCAGCCGCAGTTATAGTAACTGTGCTCATTTATTCTTGATTTATTTTTTTAAAAAGCGAAATTCGTATTTTATCATTAAAGCCCCCAACGAGGGGCTTTAATGATATGTTATTATTTAAATTGTAGTTTGTGAGTTGAAGATTATCTTCTTCCACCACCGCCACCACCTGGCCTTGGAGCACCACCGCCTCTGTTAGCGCCGGCACCTGTACCGCCACCCGGGCGATTGCCTTGAGTAGAGCGACCAGCGGCACCGCCACCTGCGCGACGACCACGGCCACCTTTACGACCACCTTCGCCATCTTCATCAGCCATATCAAGGCCTCTTGATTTTTCTACTACTTCTTCTCCATCTTCGTCGCTATCTTTAATAGTAGCGCGCTCTTGAAGACCTTCCATGATAGCAGCAGTGAGGTAGTTAGTGATGATAGCGATTGATTTTGTAGCATCATCGTTTGATGGAACCGCGAAATCAACTTTAGTAGGGTCAGAGTTAGTATCAACCATAGCGAAAGTAGTGATACCAAGTCTTTTAGCTTCAGCAAGTGCAATGTGTTCGTGGCTGATGTCAACAATGAACAAAGCAGCAGGAGTACGACCCATTTGAGAGATACCGCCCAATACTTTTTCCATTTTGTCTTTGCTACGAGTCAAAGTCAAACGCTCTTTTTTAGTAACGCTGTCGAGTGTACCGTCAGTAAGCATTTTTTCGATGCTCAACATTTTCTTTACACTTTTGCGGATCGTTTGAAAGTTAGTGAGCATACCACCCAACCACCTTTCAGTAACGAATGGCATGTTTACTTTAGCAGCAGCCTCAGCAACAATCTCTTTTGATTGTTTCTTAGTAGCCACAAACATGATTTTCTTACCGCTTTTTGCAATTGATTTCATTGCAGCTGCAGCTTCCTGCAAACCGTCAATGGTTTTATTAAGGTCAATGATATGGATACCATTCTTTTCAGCAAAAATGTAAGGCAACATTTTTGGGTTCCATTTTTTCTTAAGGTGACCGAAGTGTACACCTGCTTCAAGAAGCTGCTGGTGCAATGATTTATTATCTTCCATCTGATTAATTGCTTGTTGTTTAATAAAAAAAGAATAAATGTGGCATTAACGTTTAGAGAACTGGAAGCTACGACGAGCTTTACGTTTACCGAATTTCTTACGTTCAACAGAACGACTGTCGCGGGTAAGAAGACTGAGTTTTTTCAATGCCGGCTTGTAGTCAGGGTTAACTTCGCACAATACGCGAGAGATACCCATTTTAATTGCTTCTGCCTGGCCTTTCAAACCTCCGCCTTTAACGTTAATGACAATATCAAAAGATGTCAATCCACCTTCGATATTTTTCAAAGGCAATTCAACCTGATTTTGAAGATAAATGATGGGGAAATATGATTTATATTCACGATCGTTTACAGTGATGTTACCGGTACCTTTTGCCAGATATACACGGGCTACGGCTTCTTTACGGCGTCCTACTGCGTTTTTTTGTTTCTCCATTTTATAAAGAATGATTTATTTTATTGATTGTTGACTTTGTTTAAATCTGCTCCTGAAAATTATTTCATTTCTTTTGGAGTTTGAGCAGCATGTGGATGCTCAGCGCCTTCGTAAACGAACAATTTTTTGTACATCGCTCTACCAAGGCGGTTTTTAGGAAGCATGCCTTTTACAGCGCGCTCAATAACCACGTTAGGACGACGACCTTGCAAATCGCGTGCGCTTTCGATTTTTTGACCACCTGGGTACAAAGAATATGTTTGATATTCTTTATCCTGCAATTTGTTGCCGGTGAATACAGCTTTACCTGAGTTAACTACAATTACATAGTCACCGCAGTCGAAGTGAGGAGTAAAGTATGCCTTGTTTTTACCGCGTAAAATCGCAGCAATTTTAGATGACATACGACCTACAGTCTGATTAGTAGCGTCAATTACATACCAGTCGCGTTTTACGATGTTCGCGTTGGCAGATTGCGTTTTAAAACTTAAATGTCTCATTGTTATTACGTAAATTTTTCTTTTGCCTCACCGTCCATTTTTCAACGACGCATTTTTGAGGACTGCAAAAGTAAAAACTACATATGAACACACCAAAATTTTTATTAGTTTTTTTTAAGACCCTTTCACAAACTACTGATTATCAACCATTTTATTGGCAATATTTTTTCAATAGAGCAGCTTTGCACGGGCAAAAAAAAGGCGCAAAATCAAATTTGCGCCCTTTAGGGAGGAGAGAGAGTGAATTCTAATATAAAAGTACTTCATTTTTAGAATATTCTTGAAAATCCCGCAAAAATTATCAGGATTCCTACAGATGTAAGCCCATACAGTACATACGGCATACTAGTCGTTGATGCCGAACACAATGTAACCAAGCAGCTCACCAAACACAAGAACGCCCCAATAATAATCCATGTTACCGCCTGATTGCGTCTTGTTTCATTTCGTAGTTTAATTGTAGTCGCCACAACTTCACGCACTGTGCCTTCATCATGACCACCTTCCAGCAGCATAGATTCTATGTGCTCGCGTCCTTTTCCTTCTTCCAGAAGGTTGTGTACCATTGTTACAATTGAGTCCTTAATATTGCTCATAGCCGAAATGATTACAAACGTTTAATTAAATGATTTACATCAGATAAAGTTAACAATGTTGGTTGATACCGCCAAATAATATGCACACAATTCTCAATAATTTTTCCACTTATTCGTTTTTCGTCTTATAATTCCAAAAAAGAAAGCAGCGACGGAGAAAAAGTAGCATTAAAAACGTTGCAACGAGGTGCACTTTAAAAGACATTCGACATGATCGCGCAAAAAAATTTTTGGCTGTGCAAAATATTATTTAGACATTTGCCTAAATAACTAAATAAAGCAGAATGGAAAGCGTTTTTAAAGCACTCAACGACCCAACGAGAAGGCAAATACTCAACCTACTCAAGGAAAAAGACCTTACAGCCGGGGAAATCGCTGAATCGTTCAATATTTCCAAACCATCGATATCACACCACCTGGAGCTGCTTAAAAATGCCGACTTGGTTACCGCACAAAAAAAGGGGCAGTTCATCATATACTCCATCAACACTACTGTGCTCGATGACATTCTAGGCTTCATTATTAACCTCAAAAAATAAAGGCATGAAACTATT
The DNA here is from genome assembly GCA_947454235.1 of Chitinophagaceae bacterium. Lineage (GTDB taxonomy): Bacteria > Bacteroidota > Bacteroidia > Chitinophagales > Chitinophagaceae > Flavipsychrobacter. Next base: position 26,513 of record CANGIY010000010.1, on the reverse strand, counting down.
TGATCTCAAAAAAGAAATTTGGCTGTGGCTCATTATGGCTTCACCGCTTGTATTCCTGTACTCTGTTTGGTCAGAACTTCCAGCCACAGTAGCTACCCACTTCAATTTCAATGGTGAGCCGGATGACTGGAGCTCAAAATCGACACTTGCTGTTATCATGGCGGCACTTTCATTGGGTATCTACTTGCTCATAACATTTATACCACTCATAGACCCAAAGAAAAAAGTGCTGGAAATGGGCAACAAGTACTTTTTGGTAAAGCTGTTCACTACCCTATTCATTTCCATACTTTGTATGTTTATCGTACAATCGGCGAAAACATCGTCGATGGGAGAGGGGAAAATGATTTTTGTGATTACGGGTGCTTTCTTTGCTGTGCTCGGAAACTATATGCCTGCCATGAAGCCCAATTACTTTATTGGCATCAGAACACCCTGGACACTTGAAAACGAAACGGTTTGGCGCAAAACCCACCAACTTTCAGGAAAACTCTTGTTCATTGCCGGCATTATAAATATGATTTTACCCTTCTTGATTCCCGGCAATTTCATGCCAGTATTTATGGGCATTTCAATTGGCGTACCGTTGGTAGCAGTAGTATATTCCTATATCGTTTACAAGCAGGTAACTGCCGATGTAGTTAAGTAAGCTCAATGATATTTCTGCCGAGCTTCAACATGTTCTTTTGCTCCATGTTTCGCAGGAGCCGGCTAATGGCCTCGCGATGGGTGTGAAGTTCATCGGCAATTTGCTGATGGGTAATATAAAGAGCCCGCGTGCCTGTGGCGCGGGCTCTTTCGTTGAGGTAGTGCATAACCTGCTTATCCATGTTAGAAAAAGCAATTAAATCTATCACCTCTATAAGCTCATTAAAACGAGTAGAAAAAGTATTGTACACATATTCCCTCCATTCTGAAAACTTATGCCAGTCTTCAATCTGGTTTGCAGGAATTAAAAGCAATTCAGTGTCTTCTTCTGTAATCGCCTTTACATTACTCTTTTTGCGCCCGGTGCAACAATTCAGTGCCATTGCACATGTTTGACCGGGGTATAAATGGTATAAGAAAATTTCATTCCCATCAGGGTTTTGCCTTACAATGCGCAAAACACCTTTGTAAACAATTGGCATGAAGAAAATGTCGTCGCCCGGATTCAGGACAACCGTATCGCCCGGAAAAGGCTTAATCATCCCATACCTATGTATCTCTTCAAGTAGCTTCTTGTCGCTGAAAATAAAATTACCTAATTCCATTATAAGTGTGCTGATGCAAACTTATTGAATTCTTGCCTTAATTCGTTTACTACTTTTTCGATGCCGGCAAAAGTATCATTCTGTTTCTTCTGGTTTTCAATCAATTCACCATCTACATATCCTGCAGTGTTGTGTTTCAACTGATCAGCTATTTTCGATAAGTTATCGTTGATGTTGTGGTGGAGTGTGTCAATGTTTTCAAGTTGAACTGAAATTTGATTTTCGAAATGCTCAACGTTTGACCCAAACTCACGAGCAGTGTTTTTCCCCGCCATATCAGTAAGGCGTGTTCTAATTGATTTCAATTCTTCTTTATAAAACGCCAAAGACTTCAAACTGTTTTGGTGCTCATCGCTCATCGCTGAAATTTTCTCCTTAATCATAGTCATTAATTTTAAACAAAACTACCATAGTATACCGCCTTCAATCATGACCTCAATCAGCATTTTTCATGACAGAAATTTCAACTGAACCACCTAACTATCTAACTTTTTATAGCCCCCTAAATCACGCCAACCAATTACATATAGTGTTTTTGAAACACCTATAAAGTACACATACACACATTTATAAATTTCTTATTATAAATTTAATCATGCCAAGATTCAAGCAACTCGAAAACATAACACCCTTATTATCAATATTTTTTTGGAAATACTGAAACAATGAAATACTTTTGGTGTATGAAATTAAAAGGACTATCAGAAAAACTAAGCGACCCCGACGTTAGCACTTACGTATTATCTGGAATTCTATTTATGGTTGTTTTAGCAACTTCTCTCAAAATTATTTTTCTGTAAATAAAAAAGCCCGGATTATAGTTTCCTACAATCCGGACTCTCCAATAATTTCAATTATTTCTCTAGAATTTAGGGCATACTGTTTTCTTTGCAGCAGCATTTTTATCGGTAAAATCACTCAAAATACTCATCGACAATTCGTAACCACCTCTTAAGTTACTGGCAGGTTTAAGCTTCGATACATTCACATCGTAACTTGCGCCAACTGAAACATTTTTATACTTGACCTTTAATACAGGAATCAACGCATCGCCATATCTATAGAACAAACCTCCGGTCAAAACATAATCAGGACGCCTTCCCGCATTGGCTTCTGACCAACTGAATAAACCGCCAGCCATTATCTCGGTATAGGTGCCTTGTTTAGCGTAGTTGGCATGTACATACACCACCATGTTATCATCTACGTCAAATCCTGCGGCTGCATTTCCGTTCCATCTAATATTTTCTGTAACTGAAGAAACATCGAAGTACGAAAACTTAGGCCGGGTGAGGTGATAGCCTGAAATACCAACCATATAAGTTACCTGGTTAAATTCACCGGCATTGGTATTAAAGTTAAGCCCTGTCCCCAAGTCCCACATCGACATCTTAGTGTTATCAATATGTTCAAAAGTAGGGTTGGACTGACTAAAAAAACCGAATTGGTACTGATTGTTGAATGTTGCCTTTGTTAAGTCAAAATCGTATTGATTATACCCTCCGGTAAAGCCTAGCGATAAATAACTGTTCTTTTCGGGATTAAGGCTCTTATTGTAATTAACGGCAGGGTAAACAGCAGTAATCCGCTGATCCACACTACCTGCTTTATCGGTAAAAGCCAGCAAACCAATACTAAAAAAGTCGTCAGATACTTTACCTACCGAGAAGCGCGCCTCTCCATAACCCAATGCCGTTACAAATGGTTTACTAATGCTACTCCACTGTTCTCGATAAGATGCCCCTACTTTAAAATCCTGAGAAAAAATCCCAATCAAACCAGGATTGCGCAATGTAGCATGTTCGTAAAACTGTGAAAAATGCACATCTGCCTGCGCGATAACGTTTGTGTTACATGCCAATAAAACGGCACCAATCAACAAAGGAAATTTTAATGCTTTCATATGAGTTGAATGAGCGGTTTATCGAACAATAGTAACATCACCTTTCACAAAAATTGGAGTCCCTGTATCGCAAGTGGCATCAATGAGATAAACATATACATCAGATCTCGGTTCGCCACCCAGGTAAGAACCATCCCATGCATTGGTAGCATCATTGATATTTATGTTGTTTCTCTCAAACATCAACTCACCCCAACGATTATAAATTCTAAAGCTTTTAATGGTAGAGATACCCGAGCCCCTAGGATAAAACACATCGTTTTGACCATCGTTGTTAGGAGTAAACGTATTAGGTACAAATATTTGGCTTTGGTCGCAGAACAACCACACCTTCACAGTATCAGAAGATTTACAGCCATGAATAGATGTAACTGTTACAGTAAATGTAGTAGTACTCATGATGTGAGCAACAATATCTTTGCACGTATCACAATTAACCGACCTGTAAGGCTCCCACAAATACCTGTCAATCAATGTACCTGTAGCGCTCAAATCAACTTCAGTACCAGCAACCAAGTGTTGGTCAGCGCCGGCATCAACTGTAGGTAGCGGATAAACGATAAAATTGACATAGTTAGTATCAGGGTCACAAGTTCCATAGCTCGCATAAACCGTATATACGGTTGTTGCCGGAGGAGTTGCAATAGGATTTGCAACATGCGGATCGCTCAAGCCTGTAGCGGGCACCCAATTGAAAATTGTAGCACCCGTATCATTCAACTGAATTGCAACGTTCTTACATACATCGGTATCATGGAATGCAGTACTTACTGTACGATACCTGAGACTAACTGTCACTGAGTCGACATTTGAGCATCCGTGTATGTCGGTTCCCTTCACTGTATACGTCTGATCGGCGGAAGGGCGTGCGGTAGTAGACTGGCAAGTTGGACAACCCAATCCGGCTGTCGGCAACCACGTATAGCTGATACCGCCATTTGCAAAAATGGTTGCAGAATCTCTGAAACAAATAATGGTGTCTGGAGAAGCTACAATGGTCGGCCAAGGGTAAATTCTCATTGTATCCCTACCATGGCCAACACAACCCCAGGCATCCGTAGCTGTAAGTTCAACAACAAAAGTACCTATTGTATCAAAATAAAATCCTGGTGATGGCGAAGTAGATGTAGTACCATCAGGTAGCGTCCACAAATATTGGGTTACGTGGGAGAAATAAGAATAAGAAGAATCTACAAAATTGATATTGGTCTTGACGCATACCGGACTCGGATTTGTCGTTGCCTTAACAAGCACAGCATCTACTTTAATCGTATCAATACCAACGCTCGAGTTACGACAGCCAGTGTTATCACTCAAAACCAATTTCGGAAGGTAGGCACCTGGTTGCAAATATGTATGCGAAGCAGTATCTACCAACGAAGCAATTGTTGTATTACCATCAGCAAAGTCCCAAATAATGCTTGGCACATTGGCGATATGTGCTGAAAAATGCACTGTTAACGGAGCGCATCCGGTATCTGGGTCGTATGTAAACGCACCGGCATAACCATATACCATTACGTCATGACGGGCAGTGTCGGTACACCCTGCCGCGTTATACGCGACTAAAACAATGTGGTACAAGGCCGGCGACACATACAAGTCAGTTGGAGAGAATATCGAGGAAGTCGTTCCATCTCCCAAATCCCAACGATAGCCAGTAGCACCCGTGCTGGTGTTGAGGTATGTGACGTTCAATGGAGGACAAATGGTAAAGCTGTCACTCATATTGAAACTCGCCGCCGGGCTCGTGACGGAAACCCAGTTGACGAACAATGCTGTATCTGTACACCCATGCCCGTCGGTTAGCCCAAGCTTGACGGTATAAGTGCCATTGGCTGTATAAATATGGGTTGGGGAAGTAACTGTTGAGGTTGAACCATCGCCAAATATCCAATAATAACCTGATACCCCACCCGAACCGGTTGAAGTATTTGTAAAAGTAACTGTTTGCCCTCGGCACGGAGTTCGCGTTGAAATATTAAAAGCGGCATGTGGCCTGAATACCTGTATGGTATCAAGGACGGCAGTATCAGTACACCCGATATTATCGGTCAATATTTGTGTAATATGGAATGTACCGGCCGTAGTATATGTATGTGCCACCACCCCGGTTGTTGTAGTTGCAGTATATCCATCGCCGAATGCCCATATATACGAAGTGATGCTGACACCTCTGGTATCTCGAGACGAGTCGGTAAACACAACTGAAAGTGGCCAACAACCTGAATCGATGCTAGGGTGAACTACATTGATTGGATGACCTACCGTTACTAAATCGGGTCTAACCATAGTATCGGGGCAACCATGTTGGTCATAGTAAACAACCGTGACCGTATAAACCCCGGGGGCACCGAAACTATCAATTTCTCCACCCCAACGCCTGGTTGAATCTAGCCATGCCATTGACACAAATGGATCGAACATAAATATGGCTGAAGTACCAACACCGGTCAGTTCATCTATCCAGACTCTGGCTGTATCGTGGAGGCAAATAGTAGAATCAGATACATGAATGGCTATCCGCGGAGGAATGAGGTTAATTATCTCTTCTGTAGTGTCTCTACAACCGCTTCTCGAATTATAAGTTACCAATTTAACTGTATATATCGTATCGCGAGGGAAAGTATGATCAACTGTAGTTGCTAATGATGTATAACCATCGCTGAAATACCACTCGTGCCAAGTATCGCCCCATGAACTATCGGCAAAAATAACCCTTCGGCGGGGTGAGCAAGTAAACGTATCATGGATGATTGCCATTGGCGAATCGACTGTGATCGTAAAAAAGGTGTCCCCAATTCCCCTACAACCATTATTGTATGGAATCAAAATTATTGTATCATACCCCGGTCGTATGTAGTGGTGCCCACGAACAAGCGTTGTTGAAGTATCTCTATCGCCTGACCCATCACCCCAGAACCAATGAAAATCTGTTACCGGACCCGAAAGAACGGTTATTGTCGTAGTCACCCAGCCTCCGTGAAAACAAATTGAGTCGGGCGTTACTGTAAATATAGCACGAGGTGGCGTACCTGCATATACTAATGTACTGTTGGTTACAACGCATCCATTTGCCGTTGTAATGCGACAAGTAACAGTATATGTTCCCGCAGCAGTATAAGTGTGGGTTGGATGGGGAGAACCCGATACACTTCCACCATCGCCAAAATCCCAATAATAGGAAGTGATTGAGTCGGGATAAGCTCCGGGTGTAGGAAATGAAGTTCTGGCAGAATCCCAAAAACTAACTGTTAACGGTATGCAACCATAAAAATTAGAATCGGTAATCATACCGTACAAGTCTCGGACTGTATCCTGAAAAATAACAGTACCGTTACAGCCGTGCGAATCTGTAATGTAGAGCGTATCGGAATAAACCCCAGCCGAGGCGTAAGTATGAGATGGCGTAGCACCTGAAGAAATTACACCATCACCAAAATGCCAGGAATATGTACCACTTGAAACTCCGGAAGTTGAATATGTTACTGTCGTTGGAGGTGGGCATGGGTGGCGTGGGCTTGTAATGATGGTTGGGTTAGGCGCCGGGTAAATTGTAATATCTTGATATGAAGTATCGGAACAAGGACCATTCCTAACAATAAGTCTCACCCTGTATGTACCTGCGGTCGTGTACATATGCCTCACCGAATCTCCTGCACCAAAGCCAGAATCTCCAAAATCCCAAACTGCTGAAGTATGGGTAGAACTCGAATTAGTGAAGCTTACAAAACTATATTGACATGCCGAGGTTGGGCCGATAATAGACGAAGAAATGGTTGTGACAGTGATGTAGTTTGGAAGATTGAGTGTGTCCCTGCAACCATTTGAATCTATAATCGCTAAACTTACATTGTAAGAACCCGTCGATGAATAGTCGTTCGTAGGTGTAGCAGACGTAGATGTGTGCCCATCTCCAAAAGTCCAGTAATAGGAATAAGGGGATGCACCAGTGATGGTTGTTGAAAATACAACGTGGGCCGGCGGACTACAAAAATAGACGTTGGAGGCAGAAACCCTGATAGCCGAATGCGGATAAACATAAATATACCCACCCTTGAATAAAGTTGAGTAACACCCCTGACTATTCGTAACCATTAACGAAACGTTGTAGGTGCCGGATGTCGCATAAGTATGAGTTGGATTAGAAAGAGTACTAGTAAAGCCATCTCCGAAGGTCCATAAGTACGTTGCAGGACCCGAGACCCCCAAGACCGTTGTACTTGTAAAAGTTGTTGAAGTACCAGGGCATAAAGTAGTATCAGACGCAGTAAAGCTCACAGTTGGTGTAGGGTAAACGGTGATGGTCATAGTATGTGTGACCCTTGTTGAACCGCTGATGGCTGTCAATGTTACAGTATAGGTTCCGGGCGTAATATAACTGCCCGACACATCGGTATACGTCGAAGTTGTACCATTCCCCAAATCCCACTCATAGGTGCTTGCGCCAGAAGAAGTGTTTGTAAAGTGCACAACTAATGGGCAGCAACCAGAAATATGGTCTGCTGTGAAATCGGCTGTTACTGCCTTCGCCAGCAGTGGAAAAACCAATGCAAATAATAGCAGCGTTATTCGTCTGATAAGGGTGGGCATGGTCTTGCGTTTATAAGTTTATAAAATGAATCGTAAATATAAGTATTTCAACTTACAAAGACAGCATTTCACCCGTTTTCGTTGGCAAAAACTTAAAATATAATTCAAGTATACTAATTTTCAGATACTTAACGTTCGCGAACATTAACTAGTCTTGGGCGCTTTGTATATAGGAACTGTGGAACATGGCTCACCATACATTACCGACTTAACTACCGGGCGAAGTTTGGCAGTCATAAGAACATATGCAACATCAGGAATTGCAATAGTGCCGCAGCCTTTAACAACAACACGTTTTCCTGAAAATTCAGTTATGTCAATAGCGGATATTGCCTCGCGCACTTTTGCATTGAATGTATCTTCAATCGAGCCAAAATCAACCGAAGCAGCGATAGGCTGTAAGTAAGAAGCGACCAGCATGTATGCCCAAACGGGAATAATGGCATCGGCAGTGCAGGTGATAGCTACAAATTTATTTTCGAATTGCGACCAGTCGTACTCAACAAGTGAGGCACGAAAATCTTTCTCTTTTAAAATGAGCTCACGAAACAGAAATGGCTTCAAATCAAACGACTTGAAATTGTTTAAATCAGGGATATATGGAGCTAAATCAAGCGTTACAATACCGCTTTCAGCGACTTTGTTTACTATCGTTTCCAAAATTGAAAATGTTTCAACAAAGGTACGATGTATCTGTTAATAACGTTGGTATTGGAAGTAGTAGGTTTCGGTATCTGACAACGGATGGTATGTATATCCAAGCGTTGGCGTAACGAAAGTATCAATCTTTGCAACTACCATTTTCACAACTTTGCTATCTGCATCTAAAGTATAAAACACCTTAGTAGTATCAGTTACAGATGAAATAGATTCAACCAGATTAGCAGTGTGGTACATACTCATACCATACCTTGACAACGACACAATGTATAAATAATCAAGTGTATTGAACGGCATGTCAGTGTAATACTTGTAAGAAATCTCAGGCGTAGTAGTTGAGAAAATTTGCTTGGTAAGGTTGTTATTGTACGACGTGAATGTAGAAAACGTATAATTTGGGTGGTCAATTCTAGTGATAAGGTTGTTGTAGTAAGTATACGCCACTTTGTTACCGGTGATGTAGGTGGTATCAATATTCCTGTTGTAATCGGTGATGAAAGTATCAATTTCCAAAATAGTACCATTTAATTGCTTAATGGTATCAGTCACAACTCTATCGTTGTAATGGAAAATTGACACATAGTTCTGCCCTCCCGGTTGATTGGTAGTGAAGTAAATTGAATCAACCTGATTGACTTTATTGTATGTAAATCTATAATTCTCAATGTAAGGAATTGAGCCAGGGTTTATGCTGAGCACCGTTCTGGTATAGTTCATCAACCTCACGTTTTTAGGCGTTTGGTTCAATGGATTAACCTTTTTACAAGCATTAAAAATCACAACAGTGAGCAGTAAAAAACCAAGAAATTTCAGCGAACTCTTCCTCATATAAAATGCAGAATTATGTTTAGCAGGTAAAATTAATAAATCCCGTTTAAAATTCAACACTGCGCGTGCAATTTAGATGTTATTGGTAATCTCTCAAAAAATCTATGAGTAAACGGGCGTTTTGAGGTATGTTCATCAGGGTTACTTCTTCTTTTTTGTCAAAAATATCGTGATAATACCCTTTTCCTCCGTTTGTGTAAATGAAAATTGATGGAATTCCTAATTCAGAAAAGTAATAATGATCGCTGTTTGAAGCCTTTCCGCGCGAAACAATTTTGGGTAAATAATGATTCCTACTATTGATTTCCTTTAAAAAATCAAATTGTTTGGGGTATTCAGTTGCATTAACTACTGTAATACCTTCTGTCGCGTCGCCCATAATATCAATGTTGGTCAAAAACTTGATACGGTTGAGCGGCAATTTAGGATGGCGTATGTAATACTCCGATCCCAGTAATCCAGCTTCTTCGCCACTAAAAGCAATAAAAATAATGGAATATTTGTGCGGGTGTGTAGAGAAATATTTCGCCAGATACAACAACATTGCTGTACCGCTGGCATTATCGCTCGCACCCGGAAATACTGTATTTATGCCCATCATCCCCAAGTGGTCAAAGTGCGCCGAAACAACGAGGTACGAATCGGCAATAGCACCAGGCAAAACGCCAATGAGGTTTTTGCTTTTAGCTGAGCTGAACCATTTAGAAGCAATGTTGGCACTGGCTTTTGACGGAACGTTCTTCAACAATTCATCACGCACATACAAAACAGTTGCTTCTGCGTGATCGCATTCTACAGTCCAGTTGAATTTACCCTTTTGACCCAAAATGAAACAACCTTTCGGAAGTATATAAGTAAGATAACGTTTACGAATTCCCAGTTTTTTACATAAAGAATCTGCGTTCAACAAGATGTACGCTCTCCCTTTCGGTTGAAATGATTTTGCAAAAACATCCCACTCTTCTGTAGTGGCAATTGAAGCCAGATCTTTCACCTCTACCTGCATTGATGTATCGAAAATCCCATTACTACCGGCATCTATCCAAAAATCTTCACCTGCAGCCAATGGCTTACCATCAAAAGCGAAGTTCATTTTACCCGGAAACGTATTCACAGGAAAGGAGTACTGTTGAAAATAAGACCTTTTTTTACCAGGGTATTTTAAATTCAGCGCTTTGAATTGCCTGCTCAAATAGTCGGCAGCCTTGTCTCTTCCTTTGTTCACATATCCCCTGCCATACATGCCTGGATCTGAAATCGAATCGATTTGCTGCTTCAACCAATTACGAATAAATGCAGTATCGTCATATTGCTGCGCATTGGCAAATGTTGCCAATGTAACAAAGCTAATTAGAAGAATAAATTTCCTCAACATTTGATAACCAGAAACCGATACGATACGCAAAGTAAGCTAAAAATTGAAATCTAAAAAGGCGAATGCCATCGCTCCAACCCAAAACAAACGATTGGAAATGACGTTCAACTTTTTTTGTTTACCATGATAATACTTCCCCTATTTTTTTTGCCACTTTATCGGCATTGGGCAACATTGCAGCTTCAAGCCCCATATTCATTGGCACAGCAGGCAAGTTCAATGCACCCATTGTCTGCACCGGACCATCGAGGTACTGGAAACAATTCTGTGCTATCCTTCCCGCCAGTGCTTCAGCGAATGAACTATGTAGTTGCTCTTCTGTAAGCACAAGGCATTTGCCGTGTTTTTTCACCGTTTTGAAAACCAACTCGTCGTCAACAGGGTAAATAGTTCTTAAATCAATGATTTCTACCTGCCCAGGGTACGATTTTGCTGCATTTTTAGCCCAATATACGCCCATCCCGTAAGTGATGATGCACATTGAACTACCTTCATCAATGCTATCCTGTGTTGCTTCTAAAACAACCGCACCTTTACCAAAAGGTAAAACATAGTCACGGTCAGGCTCAATTGTTTTCGCATCTTCAGTTCCCGGAACCTTGCTCCAGTACAAACCTTTATGTTCCAGCACCACAACCGGGTTAGGATCTAAAACCGCTGCCTTCAATAAACCTTTAAGATCAGCTGCATTACTTGGGTAAGCAATTTTTATGCCTTTAACGGTTGCCAATGTGCTTTCAAGGCTACCACTGTGGTAAGGACCTCCACCCACGTAAGCACCTATAGGCACCCTAATTACGCAATTCACAGGGTATTTGCCGCACGACAAATAACAAGACTTACTGATTTCGGTAACCAACTGATTAAAGCCGGTATATAAATAGTCGGCAAACTGAACTTCCACGATTGGTTTCAAGCCAACGGCACTTAAGCCTACTGTACTACCGATAATGTATGCTTCCTGAATGGCAGTATTAAAAACGCGCTCATCGCCAAACTTACCTGCCAGCGTTGCCGCCTCACGGAATACACCGCCCAGACGTTTACCTACATCCTGACCGTAAAACAAAGCTTCAGGGTAATCTTGTAATATCTCTTCAACAGCATGTAAGGCTGCATCTACCATTACCACCTTTTCTTTGCCTTCAGGGAATCGAATGCCTTTCTCTTCAGTGATTGGTGTTGGTGCAAAAACATGATTCTCAACTGTTTCCGGCGCAGGTTCCTGAGCCGCCGCTGCCATTTCAAATTCTGCTTTTACGTATTCTTTTTGTTCTTCTTCAATTTTATCAAGTTCTTTCGCACTTACCTCAACATCGTGAATGAGAAAATTTTTAAGCAAAACACCCGGGTCTTTCTCGTAGCACTTATCTAAATCCTCCTGCGTTCTGTACCACTCTTTCCTTACACCTGATGTATGGTGACCAAGTAAAGGCACGCGGGCATGTACCAACACAGGTTTACGCTCAGTGCGTACATAATTAAATGCCTCAGTCATTGTTTCAAACGATGCGGCAAAACTGCTACCGTCAACCTGTAGTTTGTGTAATCCTTTGAAACCGTCGGCATATTCGTAAGCATTCATTGCCCTCGCTTCATCGCTACTGGCCGAAATGCTCCATTCATTATCCTGAACAAGGTAAATGATTGGCAACTCATGCAGAATCGCAAATTGAAACGCTTCGCTCACCTCACCTTCAGTAACACTACCATCGCCCAAGCTACAAACAACCACAGGCGGCGAATCATATGTTGAAAGTTTCTGCGTTTCGCGATAACGAATACCCTGAGCAACTCCGGTTGTTGGGATAACCTGCATACCGGTAGCAGAACTCTGGTGAATAATTCCGGGGAAACCTACCCTGCGAATGTTGGGGTGATTATAGTAAGCGCGACCACCGGTAAAAGGGTCATCAGCTTTCGCAAGCAATTGCAACATCAGTTCGTATGGTCTGTAACCCATACCTAGCATGATGCTTTCATCGCGGTAGTAAGGGCTTACCCAATCTTGTTGTTGTAATAAAAAACCTGTTGCAAGCTGTATGGCCTCGTGGCCCCTGGATGTGCTGTGTACGTATTTACATATCTGCCTATTAGCATCGTATGTGTCTGCCATGGCTCTGGCTGTCATCATGAGCCTGTATGCCTTAAGCAATAATTCCTTTGAGAGCATCGGCGGCAAAAGTAGTCCAAAATTTATTAAATATAGTCAAAATGGGTAGCCACCCGGTACTATTTTGGGGAAAGAAACCCAAAGATTTTGGATAAAACGCCCCAAACATATAACTACAATTAGTAAAAAGTGTTGCCGTCACTCAAATTATCTGAAAAGATATTTCTTTCGTAGACGGCAACCTTTTATTAATCGCTACCTCCACCTAATGCTTTATACAGAGACACAGTAGTGATTGTGTATTTCTGCTTTGTTTGCATTAGGTTGAGCTCTGATTCCAATGCGTTTTTTTGAGCCGTAATTACTTCAAGGTAATTGGCGTAACCGGCCAGATACAGGTCATTGGCTATGCCCACTGCTGCTTCAAGCGCCTCTGTTTCAGCCGTGTTCTTTTCTATTTTCTTGCTCATGAGTTGTAAAGATTTCATGGTCGTTGACACTTCGAAGTATGCGCCCATAATGGTTTTTCTATACTGGTAAGCAGCTTCTTTATTTTGCATCATGGCAATTTTGTACTGCGTCTTTAAGACATTCCTGTTGAACACCGGCGCAAGCAAACTACCGAAAACACTATACGCCAATGATACCGGATCGAACAATGTGGTTGTGTTATAAGCATTAAAACCACCTTTAGCATCTATTGTCAGTGATGGCATCATGGCGCGAAAAGCCGCTTTTGCATCGTAGCCACTTGCTTGCAATGCATAACCAGCCTGCCTTACATCGGGTCGTTCGAGCAATAAATCAGAAGGAACAGAATCGTTCCTGAGCTTTACCATTTTAGATGTTGCGCCTTTGTCTCTTGCAATAGTTGTTGGCGTGCGTGCTAAAAGAAAATTAATCTCGTTTTCCAGCGTCACAATATCCTGCTCTATCTGGTATTTCATACTCTCGGTTCTGGCGGTTTGGGCTTCGAATTGCTTCACTGCCAGTTCTGTAGCTCTACCTCCTTCCTTTTGCAATCGCACAACATCTAGTGCCTTTTTTTGCAATTCAATGTTCCTTTCTACTACAGCCAATTGTTCATCAAGCGATAATAAAGAGTAATAACGTGTAGCTATTTCTGCTATCAACCCGGTCAACACATAGTTCTTACCTTCGGCGGTGTACAAAGTCTTTGCCATTGCACTTTTCTTGCGATTGCTCAACTTACCCCATATATCCAGCTCCCAGTTGAAGCTTAAACCTACGTTATAATCGGGTGTCCATGGGTAAGGAATGGAGGTACCCTTGTTACCTACCCCATCGACAGTATTATTTCCAGCCTTGCTTCCTCCCACTGAACCAAATCCATTTATGGCAGGCAACAACCCGGATTTTGCTATTTTTTGTTCGGCTCTTGCTATTTCCACCCGATTGTATGCCATCAATAGATCGGCATTATTGACCAGCCCGATTGAGATTAAAGCATTTAGATTGGTATCGTTGAAAAACAGCTTATATGGTGGGCGTGGATTGGGCACCAAGTCATTGTAAACAAATTCAACCGAGCTTTTTACCGATTGTTCTGTTAATACTTGCTGACCGTCGCTACGTACTGTCAACAGCATTGCAATTGCCACTAAAATTGAGTTCTTATTCATGCCTTTTAGTGTTTTCTGTTTGCGATAAAAAATGAGTATCCGGAATATGGGTACTGCGGTTACCTCTAATCTTTTGCTCCAATGTCGCAAACAAGAAATACAACCCCGGTATCACCAACAGTCCGAATACAGTACCTGAAAGCATGCCACCTGCCGCAGCTACGCCAATTGATTTATTACCCGCTGCACCAGCACCGTTTGCCAGGCACAAAGGCAACAAACCTGCGATGAATGCAATAGACGTCATTAAGATTGGGCGCAATCTGGAAATGGCTCCGTCAATGGCTGCATCAAATATTGTGTGCCCCTTACTGTGTGCCTGCACTGCAAATTCAACAATCAAAATGGCGTTTTTACCCAACAAACCTATCAACATTAATTCAGCAACCTGGGCATAAATATTACTTTCTAATCCTGTTACTTTCAAGAAAAACACCGACCCGAAAATACCCGTAGGCAACGACAGGATAACAGCCAGCGGCAATAAAAAACTCTCGTATTGCGCTGCAAGCAATAGGTACACAAACACCAAACAAACTATAAAAATGTAGATGGTCTGGCTACCGGCTAATATTTCTTCGCGGGTGATACCGCTCCATTCAATACTGTACCCCTTTGGTAAAATCTCTTTCGCTTTTTTCTCTACAATATCAATCACTTCACCACTACTATGCCCCGGCGACGCTTCGCCATTAATCATTGCTGAGAGGTACATATTATACCGCGTTAACTGTTCAGGACCATACACTTTTTCAAGACGCACAAATGTTGAGTAAGGCACCATTTCGCCCTGGCTGTTTTTAACATACATTGCCAGAATGTCTTCAGGATTTTTCCTGTATTCGGGTGCCGCCTGCAACATCACTTTATACATCTGACCAAACCTGATAAAATTGGTGGTATAATTACTCCCCAGCAATGTTTTGAGCGTACTCAATGCCAAATCGATATTGACCCCTTTTTTAGCGGCAACTTCCTGATCGACGTGCATCATATACTGCGGGAAATTCGGGTTAAATCCCGTTACCACATTTTTCAATTCCTTTTGCCCGTTGAGCGCCTTTAATAATTTTTCAGTCTCCACTGCTGTTGCCGAAAGTTCTTCATCGCCATGCTTATTCAATAGCCTCAATTCAAAACCACCGGCATTACCAAAACCCGGAACAGTAGGGGGAGGGAAATACTGAATGTCGGCATCTCTTACCACTTTTGATTTTTTAGTAAGGTCATCCATAATCTCCTGCAACGTTTTCCTTTCCTCCCACGATTTTAGGTTAATCATCATCATACCATAAGAACTGCCCGCAATATCATTCATCAAGTTATAACCCGCGAGTGAAGAAACCGATTCTACACCTTCACTCTTCAAAGCGATAGATTCAAGTTTATTGAGAACTTGTTGCGTGCGCTCAAGCGTAGAACCCGGCGGTGTTGTAACATTGACATAGACCATCCCTTGGTCTTCTGACGGAATGAACCCGCTTGGCAGTATGGCACTGACACCAACAATACCTGCAAAGAACAGCGCCAGCAACCCCATTACAACAAGCCGCCTGCCTGTAATTTTTAAAATAACTCCTTTATAACCATCACTCAACTTGTCGTACCCCTTGTTGAATCGCTTAAAGAATCGGCCCAGTGCATTTTTAGGTTCACCTGTATGGTGCTCAGCTTTTAAAATGAGTGCACACAAAGCTGGCGTAAGCGTTAAACCATTGATGCCCGAAATAACAATTGAAATTGCGAGGGTCACAGAAAACTGCTTGTAGAAAATACCTACCGGACCCGTCATGAATGTAAGCGGCAAAAACACCGCCGACATTACCAACGTAATCGCAATAACCGCTCCGCTAATTTCCTTCATTGAACTTAGAGTGGCATCCATTGCCGAAAGCCGCTCACTCATCATTTTAGCATGGACAGCCTCAACCACTACAATGGCGTTATCGACCACAATACCGATAGAAAGCACCAGCGAAAAGAGTGTAATGAGGTTCAGCGAAAAGCCGAATACATTCATAAAAAAGATGGTTCCGATAACAGCCACAGGCACTGCCAGACCGGGAATAAGCGTTGAACGCCAGTCTTGCAGAAACAAAAACACAATCACGAACACCAACAAAAAGGCTTCAATCAATGTCTTTACCACTTCGTGAATAGAGGCATCGAGGAAGCGGGAAACGTCGTAACTAATACTGTAAGTTACACCTGCGGGGAAGGAAGACTCCTTGAGTTCTTCCATCCTCTGTTTGATGTTTTTAATGACTTCACGTGCATTTGACCCAGGTCGCTGCTTAATCATAATTGAAGCAGAGGGTTTACCGTCGGTTCTTGAGGTCATTGAATAAGTAAGACTACCAAATTCAATATCGGCGATGTCGCCCAAACGCAACGATGAACCAGCATTATCTGCCCTCAGCACCAGTTTCTCGTATTGTTCCGGGCGATTGAATTTACCTGTATACTTGATTACATATTGAAGTGATTGAGCTGTTTTTCCTGAACCCTCTCCTGTTTTACCCGGTGCTGCTTCAATATTCTGGCTCTTAATTGCTTGCATCACTTCATCAACAGAAATATTATAGGCGTGCATTCTATCGGGCTTCAGCCAAACACGCATTGAATAGTCCTGTGTACCCATGATGTTCACATACCCCACACCTTCAATGCGCTTCAGCTCTTTAAGCACGTTGATATCTGTAAAATTGTAGATAAACTTTTCGTCCATTGTGCTGTCACCGCCCGTGAGATTGAGGTACATGAGCATACTGTTCACCTCCTTCTCGGTGGTAACACCCGCTTTAATCACCTCTTCCGGCAATTCGTCGAGTACCGTCGTCACCCTATTTTGAACATTCACAGCCGCAACATCGGGGTCGGTACCCACTTTAAAATATACCTGAATGGCGGTAGTACCATTGTTTCCGGTTACCGTGGTCATATAGGTCATACCCGGCACACCGTTGATGGCTCGCTCCAGAGGTATCGCTACTGCATTGGCGCACACTTCGGCATTGGCACCGTTGTAGCTCGCTGATACAGTTACAGATGGCGGCACGATATCGGGGAACTGCGTGATGGGTATATTAAACAATGCCAAAACGCCCAGTAATACCAGCAACAGCGATATTACCAGTGAGAGGATTGGCCTCCTGATAAATATTTCGAACATGATTTTTCTTTTTTTAGGGTCAGATTAATTGTCGTCCTTCGATAGAATGGTGAAAAGACTATCAGGATTGATATTTTTAGGAACGAGGGCATCTCCATCTTTAATACCTTGAATGCCTTCAAACACTACCCTGTCGCCTTGTTTTAGCCCTGACTTAACTATGTAATATTGCCCGTTGCGACCGTCGGGCACGAAATTGCGCATCTTCACAATGTTGCTATCTGTGAGAGTAAATACATAGTATTTGTCCTGTATTTCAAACACCGACTTTTGAGGCAAAAGCAACGCATCGTTAACCGTATTTTCAATGACAATTTTACCTGTTGCTTTGTGTTTTAATAAGCCGTTGGGGTTGGGGAAGTTTGCTCTTAGGGAAATAGACCCGGTATTCTCATTGAACTCACTCACTACGGTTTCAATTTTACCGTCGTGACCGAAGTCGTGACCATCGGACAAAAGCAAGCGCACCGGGTGTTTTTTTAAAGCACTATCCCTGCCGCTTTCACGGCTGAGCGCCAGATATTCTGTTTCTGAGATATTGAAATATGCATTGACGCTGGCGATATCAGAAACCGACGTTATTAAAGTACCTTCGGAAAGAAGGCTGCCTGTTTTCAAAGGAATTCTGTCGATAACACCATCAAACGGTGAAGTAACGAGGGTGTAAGACAGTTTAGTTTGCGCATTCTGTTTCATAGAGTTGGCCTCTTCTATACGCGACTTTGCAGCTTTAAGCTTTGCCTTTGCGAGGTCAAGTTCTGTTGAAGAAATGATTTTTCTTTCTACCAGCAGCGATACTCTTTCGAGTTCCAACTCCATCACTTTGGCGTCTGATTTGGCACTGTTGAGCGCAGCTTCTGCCCTACTCAATTCAGCCCTATGTTCGCCGTCGCTGATTTTAAACAACAACTGGCCTTTTCTTACTGTACTTCCTTCATCCACTAAAATTTGCTCAAGGAAGCCACTGATTTTACTACGCAACTCTACGTTACGGAAAGCCTGAATATCGGCCACATAATGGTGACCCGCCTTTACTGTTTTTTTAATGACTGTTGTAACCGGCATTTCTTCCTTTACAGAAGAAACACCAGCGCCTTTGTGTTTGCACGATGGTAATGCTACAACGATTGTTGCAGCCACCATAAAAATATTTTTACGCATGGGTAGACGATTAATTTTTAAAAGTTTGAGGTAGCAGACTGCTTTATGACAGCAGTCGGGAAACTTTTAAAAATTAAAACAACGAGCAGCGATGCAGAAATGTGTAATAAAATGGCTGAGGTATGTCGTAAGCCAGTGCGAGTGCATGACTTCTGTCGGCGCCCGATAAAATGAAATTACCCGATACGGAAAGTTCATCGGCATCATTGACAACGCTGCAAATTACTGTTCGCCTGCGTCCGCGCACCATGTGTTTTTTATGATGGTGCTGATGCGAAGCCTTGATTGAAGCACCCTGATCTTCGAAAAAAGAAGCTACATCTTCCTCATCATCATCAGCTTCAATACAATAGTCGACCTGCGCCAGACTATCCATTTTTTCAGCGCCTTGAATCTTTTCAACATTAGCCACCATGCCCGCAAAGGCAATACATGCCAGCAGGAAACAAGTGATAATATGTCTCAGAGAAAACCGCAAAATGGAATTTTGTACAAAAATAGCTGTGAGAAATTAAAAGTTATTTAAAAATTTCAACCTTTCTATTGCAACAAAAAATGAGGCCGGCAGTAAAACCGCCGGCCTCAAAAATATCTACAAGCTTTGATTAAGCAAGTTTGATTGTTTCGTCAAGATAAACATCCTGAATTGTGTTCAACAAAGCAATACCGTCGTTCATAGGTTTTTGGAACGCTTTACGTCCGCTGATGAGACCCATACCACCTGCACGCTTGTTAACTACTGCTGTCATAACTGCTTCAGCCATATCAGTAGCACCTTTTGACTCACCACCTGAGTTAATGAGACCCACTCTGCCCATGTAGCAGTTAGCCACTTGGTAACGAGTCAAATCAATTGGGTGATCAGTAGTTAGTTTGTCATAAACCAATTTGCTGGTTTTACCGAAATTCATCGCATTGTAACCTCCATTGTTTGAAGGCAATTTTTGTTTGATGATATCAGCCTGGATGGTAACACCGAGGTGGTTAGCTTGTCCAGTAAGGTCAGCAGCGGTGTGATAATCTACGCCGTCTTTCTTGAATGCTGAGTTACGGAGGTAGCACCACAATACAGTAGCCATACCTAATTCGTGTGCATACTCGAATGCTTTAGCTACTTCTACGATTTGGCGAGCACTCTCGTCAGAACCATAATAAATAGTAGCACCTACAGCAGTAGCACCCATATTCCAAGCATCCTTAATAGTACCAAACATGATTTGGTCGAACTTATTAGGATAAGAAATGAATTCGTTGTGGTTGATTTTTACGATGAACGGAATTTTGTGCGCATACTTGCGGGCAACAGCACCTAGAACACCATAAGTAGAAGCAACTGCGTTACAACCACCTTCGATAGCAAGTTTCACGATATTTTCCGGATCAAAATAAATTGGGTTAGGAGCGAAAGACGCACCACCGCTATGTTCAATACCTTGGTCAACCGGAAGGATTGAAACATAACCTGTTCCAGCCAAACGACCTGTGTTGCTCAATGCATGTAAAGAACGCAAAGTTTGAAGATTACGGTTTGAATGCATCCAAACATTGTCGTGGTGGTCAGCAGACGGTGCATGTATAACTGATTTGTCTATTGTTTTGCACTCGTGGCCAAGATAGTACTCCGCTTTGTCAGCGAGCAATTCCTGAATTTTTGTAGAAGCCATACTCAAATCTAATTTTTTCGGCTGCAAAGGTATTCATTTTCGTATTAAGTAGATAACAGTTGCTGTTACATGGCAGAATGGTTGATTTAATGAGCAATGAAAGCACCGTCTTATGCCGCAATCGACCCATTAATTTCAAATTTATTTCAAAACTGTATTGTAACAACCATCATTTCAGAACTTATTAACTAACTTTTTTGGTACTTTTGCGGCTTGCCTTTTTTAAACGGGCACTTTTGCTGAATGTCGCTCCCGGCCATTTTAAAATTTGTTTACAATCACGGTACAGAAGAAGTTATTAAACGAGGAAAGAAAATCTTTTATTCGTCAGGCGTTCAAATGCTTGATGTTGACCACCTCGCTGAACAAGTTCGCTTTCGTGTTAAAAACGATCAATACCAAAATTACTACACCGTTACTATTAATAAATACCTCACAACTACCGAACTAGCTGCGCGTTGCCAATGCCCTTACAACATGGGCGAGATTTGCCGTCACGAGGTTGCTGCCCTATTCCAGCTTAACGACATTATTCAAAGTGGTTTCTTTGAGAATATGGACGTTAGCTACGACCAAAAACATACGGTAGTGCGCATGAGGCAGGTAAGCAAACAGGTAATTCAAATTTTCACTGCACCCGAATCGCTAGACAAAGCCGAAGACCTGCTTTCTGACGGGATGGTTACGCTTGCTCCGGGTAAAAACGAGAAAATTGAAGCTGAGGTTGTTGACGGTAAAACAAAGTACAAGGTTACCATTAAACAAAACGAAGAAAGATATTTTGATACTTCATGCCAATGTAAGGAAGCCCGCTTCCCATTGTGCGCTCATAAAACAGCTACTTTTTTACAAGTACTGAAAAAACTTGGTGCGGAGTTTTTCCAAACCATGCAAAACTGGGATTTCCAGAAGAACAAATTACTTGAGCAGTACGGCTATAGCCTGAGCGACGACCTTAAGGGTAAGTTCACCTTCACTTACGAAAACGGGAAACCATTTTTAAGGGTACTGGATCCAACCATTAAAAAGATTTCACAAGGCGGTATACCTGCACCAAAGAAAGAGACAGTTGCCATTCCGGTAATTGTGCACGAAACAAAAAGACTGGGTATTATCGTCGATACAGCTCAACAAAACTTCCCTTATGTCGATTTCAAACTGGTGGCAGCGACTACCGATGAAGCCGACACAAAACTACTAGAGAAAGAAGAATTGCTTGAACTGCATCAATTCCTGAACCCACTACGATTTGTGGAATCAGACCGAGATTTGCTGCCGGTGGTGAGGAAATTCAACGACGACGAGCTGGTTAAATATGTCAAGAAAAACCTGCCGTTCGGCGATTTATTGCCCGATGAAGTTGAATCAGTAGGGGCACGCCCATCAAACGATGTGCGTGAGCAATTGTGGGAATACCTTTTACCAAAATACCAAAAGCTCCTGCAAAGGTTCAATGTACACCCATTCAAGTTCATTCGTCCACAAGGCAAGAGTTCGCAATTGCTGAATTTACCGGATATTGAATTCGGAGAGATGCCTGCGCACCCACAGCTTGAAGTCAAAAAATCGGGCAGGAAAGTAACTATTAACCTTGAATGGATTATTGAGAACAACGCCGTTGCATTTAAAGATGTGAAGTTGCTCAATGCCGCATTGGTGTTGTATAAAAATAAAATTTACGCGCTTTCTTCTTTAAAGGAAGTAATCATCAACGAGCATTTTGAACCAGATGGATTGAAGGAAATTCCAACAAAGGAATGGCCGGCATACCTGAGAGACTATGTGATGGACTGGAACAGCAAAATCCACGTTCATTTTTCTGAAGAATTCATTGAAAGGGTTTCCGCTTCAAAACCTCAGAAAATAGTGTACCTGCAAGAGCGCGACAACACGTTCATGATTCAGCCAAAATTAGCCTACGAAGGCATGGAAATAGGCATGAATTTTCATGGCGACGTCATTGAACCGCACAACGGTATTGTAAAAATTGTTCAACGCAACCCTGAAATTGAAGCTGAATTTGCTGACGAGATTAAGGCATTGCACAACGAACTGACCTATAACAAACGTGAAGGCACCTACCAACTTTCAGGGGCAGCGGTATTGTCAAACAACTGGTTCTTTAAATTCACGAAGACACTCAAAGATTCAGAAATTGAGCTTCGCGGTCTTGATCGTTTACGCAACCTGCGTGTGAATACCAATGTTGCAGAAACAATTATCAATGTTTCGAGCGGTATCGATTGGTTTGACGCCACCATTGAACTGAGCTTCGGCGACCAGAAAGTAAGTATTTCTGACGTTAAGAAAGCACTGGGCAGCAAACAGAACTATGTAAAACTCGGCGATGGGTCGTTGGGTATGTTGCCTGATGACTGGTTGAAAAAATATTCGTTATTGCTCAAAGTAGGTGAAACCAAGGGCAATAAAGTGCGCCTCAAAAAGTACCACTTCAGTGTACTTGATGAGCTAATGGCAGAACTTGATGAAGGTTCAATATTGAAAGAGCTGGAAAGCAAGAAAGTGCGCCTTGAGAGCATTATTGACAATGACTATTCCAACACCAAGGCACCTGACCACCTTGAAGCAGTATTGAGGCCTTACCAATATGCAGGCTTCCACTGGCTGAAATTCCTGAACGAAGCAGGCTGGGGCGGTATTCTTGCCGATGACATGGGTCTCGGTAAAACCATACAAACTCTGGCGTTCTTCCAACATTATAAAAATACCCACAAAACACCAAGGTACCTGGTTATTTGCCCTACTACCTTGATGTTCAACTGGGAAAACGAGATTAATAAATTCACACCTACCCTTACCAAGTACATTCACCACGGGCCAAAACGCTCGGTATCTCCTCAAATATTTGAAGGATATGATGTGGTGATTACTACTTACGGAACCATGCGCAGCGATATTAAAATGTTGAAAGACATTGAGTTCGACTATGTGGTACTGGATGAATCGCAGTCTATTAAAAACCCGCAATCGCAGGTAGCCAAGGCTTCTTTGTTGTTGCAGAGTAAGAACAGGCTTGCACTAAGTGGTACTCCGCTCCAAAACAACACGTTCGACCTTTATGCGCAAATGAACTTCCTGAACCCGGGTATGCTGGGCAGCAGAGAGTTTTTCATGAGCGAGTTTGCAACACCAATTGACAAATTCAGGGAAAGCGAAGCGAAGGTGCAGTTGAAACAACTCACCTACCCTTTCTTGCTCAGACGTACCAAGGAACAGGTGGCTAAAGACTTACCAGAAAAAACAGAGATCATATTGTATTGCGAAATGGGCAACGAGCAGCGTAAAATTTACGAAGCTTACCGCAATACCTACCGTTCTAAGATTTTGGGTATGATTGAAGAGCGCGGTATGGAACGTTCGCAAATGCACATTTTGCAAGGACTTACTAAGTTGCGTCAGATTTGTGACTCACCTGCGATACTTAAAGAATCTGAAAAACTGCCTAACCACTCCATTAAACTCGACGAGCTTAGCCGTGAGATTATGGAAAACGTGGGTGACCATAAAGTATTGATATTCTCGCAGTTCCTCGGTATGCTGGGGCTCATCAGGCAAAGACTTGAAGAAGAGAAAATACACCATGTGTACTTCGATGGTAGCAGCACTTCGACACAAAGGGAAGATGCGATTAATGAATTCCAAAGCAATCACGATTGCAGGGTATTCCTGATTTCACTGAAAGCAGGTGGTATAGGTTTGAACCTTACCGCTGCCGACTACGTGTACATTGTTGACCCATGGTGGAACCCGGCTGTAGAACAACAAGCCATTGACCGGACACACCGTATCGGACAAACCAAGAACATTTTCGCTTACCGACTGATTTGTAAAGATTCGCTGGAAGAAAAGATGTTGCAACTACAAGAGTCAAAACGCACATTGGCGAACGACCTCGTTTCTGATGACAATGCCATTATGAAACGCCTCACCAAGGACGATATCGCTTTCTTGTTCAGTTAATAGATATTCAATTTTCAATCAAAGGCTGCTCTTCGGGGCGGCCTTTTTTGTGTTTGGTGTTTTTTCGTTTCGTCAACGCTCAACGAACTTGTTATGCGTTGGCAGGTATATGACCTGCTGGTGTTTGATGTTGCTACCGGGCGTAAGCCTTACGCCCCTACATTTTCACATTAAAAATACCATCTGGGCGAAGGATTTCCTTCGTCCTAACATTCAGGAAGCATGTGCTTCCTAAATGAACAATTCTGAAAATTCTGAAATTCTGTAAATTCTGATTCAGACAACAAACATTTTTTTTGACCAAAGCACCCATCACCAATAAAAAATGAATAAATTTGTTTCGTTATTTGTTGTCTATGAAGTACCTGTTAGTTATATTATTTTTGTTTTTCAACACAAAAATTTATTCGCAAAGCGTAACTATTACCACTGTAGCAGGCTGTGGTTTAATTGGTGCATCCGGAGATGGTGGACCTGCCACAAATGCGTGCTTTCATGATGGCGTACCGTCAACCTTTGATAATTTTGGGAACTTTTATATTTGCACAAGAAATTGGGGATACTCAGTCAGAAAAATCAATACCGGCGGGATTATTTCCAAATTAGCAGGTACCGGTGCGATGGGTTACACAGGTGACGGGGGAGATGCTACGGCCGCAAAATTTAAAGACCCTAATAATATCGCAATTGATGATTCCAACAATATTTACATTGCCGATGGTTTAGCCTATGTCATCAGAAAAGTTGATTCCAGAACCGGGATTATTAGTACAATTGCGGGAGATGGTAGAGCTGTCGTTTCTGCTGATGGGTTTCCCGCTACAGCAACGTCAATATCAGGTGTAGCTTGTATTGCATTTGATCAAGAGAAAAATTTGTTATTCTCTGGTGCTACCGGATATATAAAGAAGATTGACCACTTAACTAATATTGTTTCTACTGTAGCAGGTACCGGAACCGCTGTTACAACAACCGGAGACGGAGGTCCTGCAACTGCTGCAACCGGAAACTTCTATTTATTTTGCTTTGCTCAGAATGGGGATATTATAACAAGTGACTGGACCAATTCAATTAGAAGAATTGATCATGCGACTGGTATTATTTCTACAATTGCCGGTGTAAGAGATACTTCAACTTTTTACGAAGATAGTATACCTGCAACTAATGCACATTTTTGGCCTGGCAGTGTTGCCGCCGACAGTATGGGTCGAATATTTTTTTCAGACATTATGCATCACAGAATTCGATATATTGACACAAATGGGTTTATTCGCTCTATTGCCGGTACTGGGATTGCAGGGTTTAGTGGTGATGGGGGACGGGCTGACTCAGCAATGCTAAATCGTCCCCTCCAAATTGCATTAAATCCATGTGGTGACCTTTATATAGATGATGTTTATAATCATCGAGTACGAATGCTTAACCTAGGTAGAGGTACTCTTGCATCAGTTCAGGTTAATATAGGTGATACGGTAATACACTTATGTAACAGGCGGGTTATCTCATTGAATGCTGTGGGCAGGTATGCGGGCAGGTACCCGCATTTTAGCTGGACTGTTAATAGCATCCCAGCCGGCACTGATACTCCTTACTTTAGCTACACCCCCGCAAACGGTGATGTGGTTACGTGTACCATGGTCAGTAGTCTAAATTGCCTTTCTGATGCTACCGCTTCAAGTAATTCTGTGCACATTTTTGTAGATACACTTAGCCCACCCAATATTTCTATAACTGGTGTTGCAGGTGCTGCAATAGGTGATACAGTGCATCTTTCGGCTACTATAACAGGTGCGGGCAGCAGCTATAACCTTAAGTGGTACAACAGCGATAGCCTGTTTGCTAACACCACCACACCTACAGTACAATATGTAAAAACACGAGCTATTGATAGCATTACTGTAGTACTTACCAGTAACGCCCGCGGCTGCTACGATAGTACGGGAAGCCCCGTAAAAACCATTGTACGCTATAACACAAGCGTACCTGTGGTAGAAAAAAGCAATGAGATATGGCTGCAACCCAACCCAGCACAAACAGAAATACAAATAGTTGCGGGTAACGATTGGGCACAGCTTGTTATTACTGATGTTTCAGGGCGGGTCATGTACCGTGAGAGCAATCAACAGCACCGCAGTACCCAACTTAATATAGCATCGTGGCCTAAAGG
>CANGIY010000009.1 GCA_947454235.1 Chitinophagaceae bacterium | reverse complement strand
CGAATGCCTCCGCTGAAGCCTTCAATGCCAAAATAAAATACTTCAGAACTCAATACAGAGGAGTCACAAACGTCAACTTCTTTTTGTTTAGGCTAGCTAATCTTTATGCCTAATTTTTTCTTTCCCCACAACTTTTGAGCATGATCCAACTTGATCCCCAAAACACTTTCTAACCAACTGAATAAAATGTCTGAAAAACAGAAAAGCCTCACATTTCTGTAAGGCTTTTTGCGGACTGGACGGGACTCGAACCCGCGACCTCCGCCGTGACAGGGCGGCATTCTAACCAACTGAACTACCAATCCTTTTCCGTTGGGGCTGCAAAGATAAGGATGTTGTTGCTAAACTTCCAAGATTGAAATTAAATATTTTTAAAAATATTCGTTCTACTTCCTGCCCTTCTTCTTGAATGAATACTTTTTCGCATAGTCATCAAGTTGTTTCTTAATAGAGTCTATGCCCAGGCGTTGGTTACTTAAGTCGTAACCCAACTTACTGATTGCGGAATCTAATTGAGGCTTAGGAGTGAGCGATGAAAACTGCTCAAATATTGGATACACATCTGCCACCAAATTCGATTGGTTCTCCAATAATGCGATTTCAGCATTCAGCAAGCGCTCGTTGCGCTCATTGATAGGAATATTGGCAATGTAGTTTCTGTTACGCCCTAAAAACTGCCCCAGCCTGAGCCTGAAATTAATCAGGTTCTCATACGATTTGTTTTGGTTAGCTCTGTTGAGCTCCGTGTGCCAGTCGTTGGTGAGTCTGTTGAGAGAGTCGTTCAATAACAATACATTGCCATAAAATTCCTTGGCACCACGCTTTTCTTCAAAGCCGCATGATGAAAGT
Organism: Chitinophagaceae bacterium; assembly: GCA_947454235.1. Classification (GTDB taxonomy): domain Bacteria; phylum Bacteroidota; class Bacteroidia; order Chitinophagales; family Chitinophagaceae; genus Flavipsychrobacter. The sequence continues at coordinate 132,907 of CANGIY010000009.1, read as the reverse complement.
AAAAACACCGCAATGAGTGAGTACAGAATCGTGTTACGCATATGCGGCATAAAATTACATCTTTTTCAATACTGTGATTTAGGCTACTCGCTTCCCACACCACCTTTTAACACCCTGACGTCGTGTTTTTAACTATTTTTTCAAAACCCGTCTACATTCACGCACTCAAAATTTACGTAGGTTTGATAAAAATTGAGTTATGAGACAGAATCACGAGATTGATTATCAGATATACGGTTCCGAGATGCAATACGTAGAAATCGAATTGGATCCGGGAGAAACTGCAATCTCAGAGCCCGGTAGTTTTATGATGATGGACGACGGCATTCAACTCGAAACCATGTTTGGCGATGGCTCACGCCAAGGCTCTGGCTTACTCGATAAACTGTTCTCGGCAGGTCGCAGGGTGCTGGCTGGTGAAAATCTGTTCATGACAGCCTACACCAATGTTGGCTACGGCAAGCGCCGCGTCAGTTTTGCTTCGCCATATCCGGGTAAAATTGTACCAATGGATCTCCAACGCCTCAATAACCAGCTTATATGTCAGAAAGATGCCTTCTTATGCGCTGCAAAGGGTGTGAGCATTGGTATTGAATTCCAAAAGCGCCTGGGTACAGGTTTGTTTGGTGGCGAAGGTTTTATCATGGAACGCCTTGAAGGCGACGGTATGGCATTCGTACACGCTTGCGGGCACGTGGTGCGCAAAGAACTTGCACCGGGAGAACTGGTTAAAATAGATGTTGGCTGTATTGTTGCTTTTACTGCCGGTGTCGATTATGACATTCAGTTTGTAGGGGGCATCAAAAATACGCTGTTCGGTGGTCAGGGTATGTTCTATGCTACACTCAGGGGCCCTGGTCATGTGTGGATCCAAACACTGCCAATCAGCCGTCTGGCGCACCGCATACTTACCTACGGTTCTACGAATACACGCGAAGAAGGCAGTATCTTAGGTGGACTTGGCGACTTAATAAGCGGTAATCAATACTAGTCGGTAATGAACCAATCAGATACCGCAGTAAAGAACTTTCTGGTATTTCAATGTTATGGGCACGAAGGCATATTCTTTGAATGTGCGCGTGCCTTACTTTCTATTAGTCAAAGGCATACCGCAGAAGAAATTCAGCAGTTCGAGATTTGGATTTATACCGATAACCCTGAATGGTTCAGGCAGTTTAGCGATTGTCCGCTAAAACTTTGGTTCCGCACCATCGATAGCGATACCATTAAAAAATGGAAGGGAAGTATAGATTTTGTGCATCGGGTAAAAATCGAGGTACTCAAAGACTTTTGCCAAACCAAACAAGGCAATGTTATTTATGCCGATACCGATGTAGAAGTAACAAAGTCGTTGATACCAATGTGGAAACGCATTGAAGCCGGCAAATTATACATGCACACCTACGAGGGTTACGTTCACCACGAGCTGAACCCCATTTTCAAAAAATTGAACGTCTTCCTGAAAACAGGTAATGCACCAAAATATGATGGCAACTTGTTGAACGAGTGCATGATGTGGAATGCAGGCGTATTGGGTTTTCATACCAATCAGCAGCATATTCTTGAGCAGGTGCTTCAGTTCACCGACTCTGTTTACACCCAATTCCCGAAACATATTGTCGAGCAATTTGCTTTCTCGGTTTATTTCCAAAAAACAGGGAAGCTACATACGGCACTACCCTACTTCCTGCACTACTGGAACCTGAAAGAAATACGCCCGGTGTTGAAGTCATTCTTCGAACACTTTAAAGGCAAAGAATGGGAATCACAGGTGCAGTTATCGGGTGCTATTCAGATGTTCGACCTTATGCTGCAAAAGAATACGTTTGAGCGGGAGAAAACAGTTATGGGTAAGCTTGGCGGCAAAAAATGGGAATCCCCCGCTTACGACTGGAACTATATTGAATCGCTCCTGTAAACGGGGGACTATTAAAAGATTGTACTAACTATTTTTTCAGAACATCAGTCGCAGAGAGGTTGAACTCACGCACTGCTGTTGACATCGGTCCATTGACTTTATTGCCTTTCTTATCAACCAGCGTAAGTGCTACTTTACATTTACCCGTACCCAGATTTTCAATGAAGTTGGCTTCCCACGTGCTCAATTCAGTTGAAAGCTCGCGACCCGGTGTTGTTGTATTGGAAATTTCGGCCATCACTTTATAGCCACTTTTCGAAAGTTTTCCGTTATAGATATAGTAATCCAACAAAACTTTGCCGGTGTCCTTGCCTATGTAGTCACCCTTAGGGCGGCTATAGAAAAGCAATGGCGTTTTCGGCGCACCCAAAACTTTGTAATTGCCATTTTCGTCAATTTTAAAGTGCACCATCACTGCTGCTTCTTTGTTTTTAAGGGCTTCGTGGTAAGACCTTGATAGAAAACACAACAGGTAGTGTTCAGTATTGTTAGCCAATACCACATCGTTTTTAGGTTAATACAATGCCTTGTATGGCTGGTTGTCTAAGATAAAGTGGATGTGTTGCCCGTCTTTTGAATTTGCGCATGACTTAGTGCCATTGTCGGTTGTTTGCGCTTTGAGGTCGTATTTCGATACTTCAAAGGCAAATGACAACTTGGTTGAGTCTTTATTCACTTTCGTAGCAGCAGGAGTACCTACTTTGAGTGTAGCCCCCGGAAACTCGGGAGACTGACCTACTTTAGAAAGTGAAATCGCCGGGCGTCCTTCAGGGCGCGGTTGAGGGCGAAATGCCGATGCCACAATCATTAAAGACGCAGCACCAAAAATCATGAGCTTTTTCATCGAAAAAAATCTTTGTACAAAGCTAAATGAAAAACCGCAAATACGCCCCTACATGTTGGTACATGTAATTTTTGAGTAAAAATGCCTGTTGATGCTCAAAATCATTGAAAAACCACAAAAAACACCTCTAGTATTTGATTTTTCACAAAAAAATGTGTCACAAAAAAGTCTTTGAATTTCGTTACTCCCTAATATTGTATTACTAAAAATCTCTAAAACAAAAGCAAATGAAAAAGAAAGCTTTACTATTAACCGCTTCATTAGGAATTCTAACTATTACACTCATGAGTTATGAGAGGGGTGCAGGTGTAAATGGCGTAGATTGTACAGGTGCTGAAACAGGCTCTATGGGTGCAGTAGGTTGCTCGCAAACAGGTTCTGGTTGCCACGCTACAGCAGCAACTACAGGTCTTACCGTAAAAGTTGAACTCGACTCAGCAGGCGTTGCTGTTAAAAAATATGTACCGGGTATGTCATACACAGTTAAAATCACCGGTACAAACACTACTGGTATCAGCCTTCCTAAATTTGGCTTCCAGGTGGCTGCGATCAAGGGCAATGCTGCGGGTGCTACACCGTTAAATGCAGGTACATTTGCTTCAACAGGTCTGCCTACGGGCGTTCAATATAGCCCAGCTTCAGCAACTTCGCTTCAGTGTAACTTAGTTGAACAAAGTGCTGCTATCGCTGCAACAACAGGTACAGGTGGTGCAGGTACTACTTATGTTGAATCATTTGGTTGGACAGCTCCTGCAACCGGTACAGGTACAGTAACACTTTGGGGTGTATTGAATGCTGTGAATGCTGACGGTTCTAACGACACTGGCGACCATTGGAATACAGCTATCGACACAATCAGCGAAAGAACTTTGGGTGTTGAAGTTTTGACTGCTGCAAACTCACAATTGCTTGCTTATCCTAACCCATTCAATGGCAACCTGAATGTAACTTTCAGTGCAGCATTGAACGGCGAATATTCAGTTTCTGTATTTGACCTTAACGGCAGAACAGTTGCAAACCAAAAAGTAAACTTCAACGGAAGCAACATTTGTTCATTCAACAGTGCTAACTGGCAATCAGGTCTTTACATTGTAAGGGTATCGGGCAACGGTTTCCAACAAACTGCGCGCGTTATCAAACAATAGTAGCAAAGTAGTTATATATCATTTGAGGGCTGTTCTGCAAAGGGCAGCCCTCTTTGTTATTTTAAATGTAATATTTACAAGTTGCGGTATTCTGCATCACTAATAACCTTTATTATTGCATTCCTCCATTATCAATGAGTGCTGCGAACGAGAAGAAACCTTGGCTTGACCTCCGTTTACTGGGGAGACTGTTCTCTTATACAGCCCCTTATAAAAAGTCGTTTGTCCTTTCGGTAATATTGTCTGTAATACTGGCAATGCTTACCCCGCTACGTCCATATCTCATACAATACACAGTCGATACATACATTTCGGGGCACTTGCTCAATGGACTATTAATGATAGCAGGCGTGCAGCTTGCCGTACTCATTCTGGAAAATGCACTCCGCATTTGGTTCATGTACCGCATCAACTGGCTGGGGCAAAATGTAGTGAGCGACATCAGGAAAAGCGTATTTGCAAAAATCGTTGGGCAAGATATTTCTTACTTTGACTACACCCCCATAGGTACACTCACAACGCGTACAGTGAATGACCTGGAATCGGTGAATGATGTGTTTTCTGAGGGCATCATCTCAATAGTTGCCGATTCTATGACCATTGTCTCTATTATGGTGGTGATGTTATGGACCGATTGGCGACTTACACTCATGTGTCTTTCGGTTTTTCCATTGCTCATTGTTGCCACTTATTGGTTCAAAGAGCGGGTTAATAAATCAAACCGCAGAATAAGAAATGCCGTTGCTGCACTCAATGCATTTATACAAGAGCGCCTTTCGGGTATGCTGCTGGTACAATCATTTGTTGCCGAACAACGTGAGTTCGGGAAATTTGATGCGATCAACAAAGAGCACCGCGACGCCAACATCGCAGGTATTTTCGCTTATGCAGTGTTCTTTCCTGTGGTTGAAATTATACTTGCTATTTCAATGGGTCTACTGGTGTGGTACGGTGCCGTACGACTCCTTGATACCGACAAATCACCAGGTGTCATCATTTCGTTCGTGATGTACCTGAATCTGATGTTCAGACCGTTGCGAATGATGGCAGAAAAGTTCAATGTACTACAAATGGGTATGATAGCCGGAGAGCGCATTTTCACTGTCCTCGACCGCGAAACAGAGATTCCTGATAATGGCACTCATTCCGTTGACAAGGTGAATGGTAAGGTTACATTTCGCGATGTACATTTTAGCTATAAACGTTCTTTGGCAGGCACTTCGTCAGTGACACCGGCATTGAATGGTGTTTCATTTGAACTTGCGCCCGGCAAATCACTGGCAGTGGTGGGGCACACAGGTGCAGGTAAATCAACACTCATTAATATTCTCAACAGGCAATATGAAATTGATTCAGGTGATATTTTAGTAGATGACGTACCTATTAAAAGCTATACACTTGATAACCTTCGGAAGCACATTGGTATAGTTTTGCAGGATGTTTTTCTTTTTTCAGGCACCGTTTTTGAAAACATTACACTGCGCAACTCTAGCATTACAATGGAGCAGGTGTTGCAGGTAACCAAATTATTAGGTATACATGAATTCATAGCTAACCTGCCGGGCGGTTACGAATTTAATGTACGCGAACGGGGCAACGCTCTTTCGCAGGGGCAACGCCAATTGCTATCGTTCGCACGCGCACTGTTATACAATCCTTCGATATTAATTTTAGATGAAGCTACTTCTTCAATTGACAGCGAAAGTGAAATACTGGTACAGAAGGCAACCGATACATTAATAAAGGGGCGCACTTCTATTATTATTGCACACCGTTTGTCTACCATCCGTAAAGCCGATATGATAATAATGTTGGAAAAGGGCAGAATCATTGAAAGTGGCACCCACGAATCGCTGATGGTTCAAAAAGGAGCTTATTATAATTTGTACAATATTTCACGCGAGAAAGAACAAAGTAATACCTTGTAGCGTAAAATGCCGCAATTACTCGCCTTCTTTTCGTAATGAACTGAAGATTCTGAAGTTGTCTTAAATTCGTACAAAATTCTACTAGTTTCAGGTATATATTGAATCTTTCTTTTTTGTTTATTTTTGGGCGCACTATTGGGAATCGACGACCGAAAACTGATGCATAACTATTCATTGAAAAACCTTTCAGCTGTTCTAATTGCATTGCTATGCATTTTAGTGACATTGGAAAGTTGTGATTTGAAGAAGCATAGGTCCATTAATGAAATGGCCTTCAGGGCACGTCGTGAAAAAATGCAGGAAGACTTCCCCAAAATACCTCACGACGAAATTCTGCAACAGTTTACCGCAGCAAAGCTTTATACCGAGCTGGAAGACCGTTACAAAGCAGCCCTCATTAATTTGAAGGCATATACCGACCGCGATTGCGCCAAGCTGGTAATGGTAATTTGTACTCCTCAGGTGGGTAAATTCATTACTCCCGGTAATACTTACGGCTTTCCATTCATCATTAAAACCTGCGACAATATAGGCATAGATGTCTATGATTTTACGCCTAAAGTTCTTGCCCGCGATGTGATGGAAATCACCCAAACACCTGAAGATGGCTCGTGGTCGGTAGCTGGTGCCAAACTAATGGCTGATTTGTTAGATACTGTGCTTAGGAAATACGATACTCAACGTAGTTCGAGGTTTATTGGCGACCAAAAAAAACCTTCCACATTCGGCGATTTGCCACCAAATCAGGATGAAACCCTTGATGATGTAAGTACACCCTATCACATTAAGTCCAATTCACAGGGCTTACGTATGGACTATGACATCACATTCCCTAAAAAGAAGCAAACCGTGCTTGTAATGGGTGGCGCTAAAGTATTTACTCCGTATTTAAGCAACGATGCAATCGCAACTGCTGTATTGCAAAAACGCCACCCCGATAAAATAATAATCAATGCAGGCATGCTCCATTATACTATGGACGACTTTGAAACGTTATATAAAGAAAAGGCGCGCTTTACCGAGCCTGATGTTGTAATTGTGGTAAGCGACGGCGATGATATTTTAGAAGAATATTTCTCGCACCGCAACAAGTACGCCAGAAGCATGAGGATATTTGCCCCAACACCTGCTGAAGAAGAATTTTACAAACAGCTATACAATAGTTACAAATAAAAATACGGTCATGAGTGAAGATTTGGAGTTACTGAAATATCCCATTGGCAAATTCAAAAAGTCTGAGGTTTTTTCCAGAAAATCGATAGAAGATGCCATCATCATTCTGAAGGCCTTCCCAATGTGGCTTGACGCATCAATCGAGAACCTCGATGAATACCAACTGAATACACCTTACCGCGATGGTGGATGGACAGTTAATCAGGTTGTTCACCATTTGGCAGATAGCCACATTAATGCATATATAAGAATTAAACTTGCCCTCACCCAGGACACACCCGAAGTAAATGCCTACGATGAAAATAAATGGGCTGTATTACCCGATGTTTTTGCACTGCCTGTAAATATGTCTACTACCCTCATACACGGGTTGCACGCCCGCATGACAGCACTTATGGAGCGCATGACCGACGAAGATTGGCAAAGGGGATATTACCATAATGGTTACAAAAGGCATTTTGCGCTTTGGGAAGTGGCTGAGTTATACGCATGGCACAGCAAACATCACCTTGCCCACATCAGTAGCCTGCGTGGTCGCAACCATTGGTAAACAAATATGATTATTTTAACAGCCTAATCAACTGAAGTAATCCTTTTCAAACTATATTTATCCGATTAAATTTGAATTATGGGAAATGGCCAAAGTGCAGTGTTGCTAATTCACAGCATACTTCGATATCTGGTGTTAATTGCTACCTTAGTTGTAGCAGTGCAAAGTGTTATTTCAATGACCTCAAAAAAAGCACTAGGTAAGGGTAACAAGATGGCCGCACTTATGATGATGATTATGTGCGACCTCCAGTTGTTAGTTGGATTGGCTGTGTACATGTTCGGGAATCAGGCAAGCCATTTTGCTGACAAATCTGCCTTTAAAGATAGTTATACACGTTTCTATGCGCTCGAGCATCCTGTTGGAATGATTCTAGGAATTGTGTTGGTTCACGTAGGTTACAGCCGTTTGAAGAAGAATTGGCCTGACGAAAAGAAAAGTAAACAATTGTTCTGGTGTAGTTTTCTGGCGCTGTTTATTTTCTTCTACCAAACCCCTTGGCCTTACAAAAAATTAGTAGGAAGACCATACTTGCCGGGTACAACCATGGCACAATAGTCAATAATGAAACGCTTTGTGTTACAACCCCTGTACGCAGGGTGGGTATTAGTAACTTTTGTTATAACCGTATTAATAGCGTTTCCTTTCATCGTACTTATTAGTCTGGGTAATAGTTATAAATCCAGGCGCATGATTTTAAGCCTCATCAGGGGGTGGAGTTACGTATGGCTGCCCATGATAGGTATGCGTGTGACTGTAAAAGGTGCAATGCCTACCGATAAAAAGTACGTGATAGTTGCCAACCACATTTCTTACATGGATACGCTGGTCATTTTCCCTGCTATCAAGGGCTACTTTAGACCACTGGGTAAAAAAGAGATTGTAAAAATTCCGGTGCTGGGTTACATCTATAAGCAGGTGGTCATAATGGTCGATCGTTCCAGTCAGTTCAGCAGGGCAAAGAGCATGCGCCTGATGGTGCGTTCGTTGCGTAAAGAAGGCAATATCCTTATATTTCCTGAAGGCACATTCAATGAAACTCCTGCACCATTAAAGTCATTTTACGATGGCGCTTTTCGTTTGGCACTGAATTCAGGGGCTGAAATTTTACCGCTTATTTTACCCGATACCTTTGAGCGTTGGCACTACAGCGGTTGGTGGAAATTGTGGCCGGGTAAGAACAGAGCCATATTTTTAGATCCTATTTCACCCGAAGGATACAGCATGGAAACTATCAGTTTGCTAAAAGAGCACGTGTACAACACGATGGAAGAAGCAATGCTGGAGTATTGCGACTATCTTAAATAATTGTGTTAAAACACACGAATAAGCCATAAAAGCACACACTTTTTTTATCTACCTTTGGCTTTAACCACAATCAATTTCAACGGCTAATCAGGTTATTATTGGTGTGCTTGGGTTACTTTTTTCCAAAATTTGTATTAATAGGTGTATAACGCTGCCAACAACGAAGAAAATCTGCTGAGAGGCCTTTCGGTAGGAGAGCGTAACGCTACTGAAAAAATCTACAATCGTCATTTTCACGTTGTAAATAGTTGGTTGCTTAAACAGGGCTGTAGCTCTGATGATGCCGCCGACCTCTTTCAGGAAGCAATGGTAGTGTTGTACGAAAAGTCCCTGAACCATGAATTCAGGCTTACCTGCAACATCGGAACGTACCTTTTTGCGATCAGCAAAAACCTTTGGTACAAAAAACTACAAAAACCACAAGCCGATGGTTACAGATTGCCGGAAAACATGGACGATGAAGGCGACATACACGGCTTCGAAGATGATGTAAGCGCGCACCATGAACGCGAAAACTATTACAAAAAGCTGGATGTGGCATTGGAACAACTGGGAGAACCTTGCAGGTCTTTGATTCAGGCTTATTATCACCGCGATAAAAGCATGTCACAGATTGCGGCTGAATTCGGATATACCAATCCGGAGAACGCCAAAACACAAAAGTATAAATGCCTTACCCGCCTCAGGAAATTATTCTACGGCGTACAGGCTTAATAGAGGAACTCTATGAACGCAAAAAACATTTGGGAATTAGCTGAAGGATGGGTATCAGGTACCTTGTTGCCTTTTGAAATAGAACACATCACCAAAAAAATGGAACTTGACCCTGCATTTGCAGCCGAGTTCAATGAAAATATTCAGCTTATTCAAACGCTTAACTCATCAGGAAGCCACAAGCGCTTTCGCGACATGGTGGGCGACATACACCAGAAAGACAAAAAGAAAATACACATTACCCGTTTCATCAAGCTTTCACCCAACTTCTTCAAAACTGCTGCAGTTGCAGCAGGTGTTGCAGTTGTTACCACTGCTGTGAACTTCGGAATGTTCTTCAACAGCAAGCAAAAAGGCGAATCTCAGTACAACAACATCAGCCGCGAGGTAGAACATATTAAAAAAGGTCAGGCACGCTTACAGGAACAGCAACTTGCTATCATCGATTCTATCAAAAAAATCAATGCGACTACAGTTCCGGCAAGTGAAGCAAGGTATACGGGTACAGGTTTTGCAATTTCTAACGACGGCTATTTTGCTACAGCCTACCACGTAATCAACAAAGGCAAGTTCGACTCGGTTTATATTCTTTGCAAAGACAGTAAATACCACAAAGCATCGTTGGTAAGCTTCAATGCCCAAACCGACCTCGCGATTATGAAGGTGGAGGGTAAAAACTTTAAGTTTGGAAAGGGTGATATCCCTTACAGCTTCAACGACGACAAATCAAAACTTGGCGCACATATTTTTACACTCGGTTTTCCGGTTGATGATTTTGTGTACAGCGAAGGCTACATAAGTGCTCGCAATGGCTTTAATGGCAACGAAACACAGTACACACTTGAATTACCTGCCGGTCACGGACAGAGTGGTTCTCCGGTTGTTGACGAAAAGGGCAGCGTAGTAGGTATGCTTACCGCTATTTCGGGTCCTGAAGAGTCAAACACTTATGCTGTGGGTTCAGGTGCTTTGTTAGAATTGGTGGAACCGCTTGTAAAAGAAGGTACCTTCAAACTGCCAAAGGCCAATAAACTCACCAGGGCTGGTCGTGAAGCGCAAATAGAAAAGCTTGAGAATTACACATTCTCGGTGAAGGTGTACAAGAAATAAGTACTTCGAAGCCTGTTTTTCATCGTTTAGCATTCTTTTATAGGGTCATAAAGGTATTTGTATGCCTGCGTGCATTATTTTGCAGTCAGTAAAACTGTTTACTTATGATGCACGAATTCGTTCCTTTAGAGAAGATAAAACGCCATTTTTTACCCGAGGACTTCAAAATTACAGACTGGGAAAACCTTGAGCCATGGTTTAAAAAACTATTGGACAGGCAGCTCAATTCAGCCGCTGACCTGGAACAATGGTTGGCAGACATCAGCGAACTGGAAGCAGTGATTAGTGAAGATGCGTGCTGGAGGCAAATCAAAATGACTTGCGATACTACCGACCCTGCTATTGAAGAGGCATTCACTTTCTTCGTGTCAGAAATAGAGCCTCGCATGAAGCCATACGGTTTTGAATTGAATAAGAAGCTGGTTGCAAGCCCTTATTCGGCTAACCTCGACTCAGCACAGTATTTCCCCTACTTGCGCAATGTAAAGAACGCAATAGACCTATACAGAGAAGAGAACGTTGCAATACAGGCTGAAGTGAACTTAAAAGCGCAGCAGTTTGGCGTTATCTCAGGTGGTATGACTATTGAGGTAGATGGCAAAGAATATACGCTGCAACAGGCTGCCAAATTGCTCCAAAACCCCGATAGAGATTTGCGCGAGCGCGTTTTCAGGAAAATTGGTGAGCGCCGCCTGCTGGAAAAAGACAAACTCAATCAATTGTTTGATGAGCTTTTGACACTGCGCGGTAAAATCGCTGAAAACGCAGGGTTCGACAATTACCGTGATTATAAATTCCGTGAATTGGGTCGCTTTGACTATACCGTTGACGACTGCTTTGCGTTTCATAATGCCGTTAAAGAGCATATAGTGCCGCTGCACGCCATGCTGGTGAAGCACAGAAAAGCACGCCTTGCACTTGATGTAATGAAGCCATGGGATGGCGACGCTGAGCCGCAAGGCACGCAACCGCTTCAACCGTTTAACACAGGCAAAGAACTCAGCGATAAAGCAGTAAAAGTATTCAGCAGGCTGAGGCCGTTTTTCAGTGGTTGTCTTGAAACCATGCAAAAAATGGAACGTCTTGACCTAGAAAGTCGCAAGGGCAAGGCACCGGGTGGTTATAACTGTCCGCTCGCTGAAACAGGAGTACCATTCATATTCATGAATGCTGCTGGCACCATGAGCGATGTAATTACGATGATGCACGAAGGTGGTCACGCGGTACATTCATTCCTTTCGCACAATTTAAAATTATCAGCGTTTAAAGAATACCCGATGGAGATTGCCGAGCTAGCAAGCATGAGCATGGAATTGTTCAGCATGGAACATTGGGACGAGTTTTTTGCCGATGACAGCGAACTGAAGCGCGCGCAACTCGAAGAGCTGGAACGTGCTATTTCAGTTTTGCCGTGGATAGCTACTATCGATAAATACCAACATTGGTTGTACACCCACAAAGGGCACAGTGTTGAAGAACGCGAACAAGCCTGGGTAGCCATACTCAACGAGTTTTCTACCGGTATTGTAGACTGGAGTGGTTTTAATACCCTTCGTGCCAACCAATGGCAGAAACAACTGCACTTATTCGAGGTGCCTTTCTACTATATTGAATATGGCATAGCTCAATTGGGTGCACTTGCTATGTGGAGGCAATACCGCAACAACAAAGAGCAGGCCCTCAACAACTACATGAGTGCATTGAGCCTTGGCTATACAAAAACATTGAAAGAACTCTACGCTACCGCCGGCATCAGGTTCGATTTTTCACCGGCATACGTGAAAGAGCTTGCTGATTTTATTACCCCTGTATTCAACCAAATGGGTGTTAAAGCCTAACAGAAACTTCTAAACAACAACAAAGCCCTTCGGAAGAGGGGCTTTGTTGTTGTTTATGGCATCAATGGCGTTTTGACCTAATTTTACACTCAGTATGAAGTACTTATCTATTTTCATAGTCATTGGTGCGATGGTGTGCGGTCCCTTAAGTCATGGGCAGGCAACAGGCAAAATGAAGATTATGGATATGATAGCCAATGAACAAGAGGATATCAACGATTATGTACTCGATATTCCCGTTAAAATTACGACTCCGGAAAGCTATGCGTTTGGTGAATCAGAAGGGGAATGGACGCTGCAAATAATACCGGCAGGTGATAGCTGTATTGTTCAATGCAAATTTGGGCACTGGCAGGAAGATAGTAATACCCACAATGCTGTGGCGTGGGTATTTGATTACATTACTTTTAACCACGTTTCACGTACTGGCAATGTGCTTATGTGCGGGAAGCTAAAGGTGATGCTGGCGGCACATAAAGTGGACGGAGTACAGAAAAAATGCGCCCTCATTAATGGTGAGTTTAGAAAAGGGGAGTTGTATAAAGGCAACGTATGGGAAAGGGGCGATTATCTATCCATAGAGTCAGGATACGCTAAAGATACCGTAGAGTTACTGTCCCAAAAAGTCTTGCAGCCTGAGTTTTTTAAAGGGGTATCAAAGCAGCGGTTGGCGATTTTGCGCAACTCGTTGTATGCCAAATATGCTTACATTTTTAAGAAAGGCGGTGAAGCTGAAGCATATTTTAAGGCGAAAGGTGGGTACTACCCTCGACATGCCGATGTGGCAAAGTTTTTCACAACAATAGAACTCAAAAACATTGCTACCATAAAAGAATTGGAGAGCAGCCACTAAAAAAATGGGCCGGTTTTTTGACGACCGACCCATTTAGTGTTTTTATGCCATTGCAGGGAATTTACACCTGAATTGTTGCATCATATTAAGAGCATCAGGGCCGAAATAACCGTTTAGAACCTGCTGCAACCTACCTTCTCTGGTTACTAAGTAGTTAGCCATTGCTGTCGCCAGTACTGAATTGAAAATTGACTGGAAATCAGGAACCAAGGTGTTTACCGGAATTTCTACATTGATCAATGTATCAATTGACACGGTAGCTATGCCAATCAGCGGCGCATTATAATTGCCTTGCAGCTTTAAATTGAGTCCGTTGGCACCAATAGTTGCTGGTCGAATCTCGCAATTTACAACCATGGGTACCGAAGGCACTGGAGCTACATTCAGTGGTCCGCAACCGTTGTCGGGCGCATTGTTATAAACATCAACCAATGCGTTGGCTAGTTCGTTATTGTTAAAATTAACGACAACAATTGGCCAGCCACTTAAAGTTGATTCGACTACAGGCTGATATGTAAAGTTCAGGTTAATTGCTTCAGGGGCAAACAAAAGAGTGTTTAATTGTGCATTTAATTTAAACGACGGAGCACCAACGTTTTGCTTATTTATAGTCATTTGCCAATTTGCCGAATCGCAATAGCTGCCATAAAGGTTCACTCCACAAATAACATCAAGTTTTGGTCCCTGGCCGTTAGCAAGGGTTATTTGTACTTCAGGTAAGCCGTTCTGACCGTTTAACTGGTAAAGTTCTGGCGTAATAGCTCCCGGTGCAGTGGTATAGCCTGCAACACCTGCTCCAATAACTGCAATAGGTGGGTTCAACAATTGTTGCGCCATCGGGAAACGTAAATAAACATCAGACCCAAGGCTGCCACCCATTACACCCGCCGACTGTTGAGCACCATTGTCGTATAAAAGCTCGGTTGTAAAGGTCATTGACCAGTTACCGGAATTATTGGTAAATGTGGCATTAATGGTAAGCCCAATTAGCTGGAAAGTAACCAGAAACTGCGCATTATTAGCCGGATTAGGGATGTAAGTTGCATTATTAATGCCATACCCTTGTAGCAGTACAGGTAGATTGCCAATGCCAGGTAGTTGCTCTGTAGAAGTCATTATACCCATAAAATCCATACCCCCTGAACCCGGGCTGTTCGGATCGTAGAAGCCGGTGACAACATTACTATTAATGGTTTGATTGAAGAAATAGCCCGCGCTGCCTTGCGGAGTAAAAGAAACGTTACCATTGATGCCGCCCGGCCCTACAAAGTGCAGTGTCACGATTTCGTTTTGTGACGACATAGAAGATAATGTACATAATGTGTTATTGATGTACATAGAGCCATTTGGCATTACAATAAGTGTACCTATAGAATACCAGGTACCACTTTGACCACCCGAACGGTTATTGATTTGATAAAAGCCAGCATAATTGCCTAACGTTGCCATAAGATTATTTTTGCTCAAACATATAACAATAAACACAAAAGAAAAATAACCAATGACAATATTTATTACTCTAATTTGAAAGCAAATTCAACTGTATGTAAACGCTTTCTTTTATTATACAGGCTCCCCAATTTCGGCATTTGAAAGGCAATGGTTTGTAAGTATAAATACGTAGGGTTAATGCATTTAAACAGCTACTTTTGTACATAAATAGTAATTGATATGTCTGGGAAAGTGGGCAAAATAACCCTTACTGTAATCGCTTTAATTGGAATTACTGCCATTGTTTTTGTGTACATGGGCAATAAAAAGAGAAGAGATTTCTCGTGCATACAAGGCGAAACTGCGATATACGAACACTACAAATCAGCAGTAGTGCTCATCAGGCATAAGTACACCTACAAAATTACCATCAAGCACGGCACACCGTTTATTTTAGAGAATGTTGACGACGGACTGTTAAATACAGAAATTTCGGGAACCGGTTTTTTTGTTTCGCACGATGGCAGAATAGTAACCAACAGGCATGTAGCCGAGCCATGGACATCAGACAAATACGACCCGAGGCAGAACGTTAAGGCACGCATTGCGGAAATACTTCCCGATTCCATTCAAGGCGATAGCATTAAACCCTATCTCGAGCGCATGTGGAACATTTATGATGATGATATAGTAGAAGGCAACGTACAAACCGATACAACCAAGTCAATAACTACCGATACATCTCAAAATAAAATGGCTGCTACTAGTCCCGATTCTACCTCAATGCCTGTTACTGCTGGTATGGTGAAGGAACAGGATATTGAAGTGGAGCCAGTGAGCGTAGACATTAGTATTGCATTGCACGGAAGTAATGAGCAATGGTTGCCTTGCAAAAAAGTGGGTTGTTCGAAAGATGAGGGTGTAGATATTGGGGTTTTGCAAACAGTGAGCGAAAAACTACCAGAAAGTGTTGAACACATTGTCGATTTACAGGATGCCATTGTTGACGATGGTAGCCTGAAGCCGGGTAATAAGGCTATATTGATCGGCTACCCTTTGGGCACCGATCTAGCTAACACAGCACGTGGCATATTGGTGCAGGCTTATGAGGGTCAGCTCAATAAAGAAACCGATGGCATCAGGCTTCAATACAATGTCACCTCCACCCACGGTGCCAGTGGCTCACCCGTCTTCAACGACTGTGGCCAGCTCATCGCTGTCAACTACGCAGGGGTAGATGCCACGCAGGGCTACAATTTCGGCATCGTCGCCAAGTTTGCTAAAGAGCTGGTTTGGTAGGGGATTCAAATGCAAGACGACGCAGTACCGAATATATGAAGGTGATGTGCCGTGGCGCATCCGGGAAATAACTCGAACGAGGAGATTAAAAAATAGGTATTAATATTAGAAAGAAAATCATCACTATAAATGTTAAAGAAAAGCCCGGCGCAACCAGCTTTAGAAACTACAAATGCTGCTGCACCTGACCAAGGAAATGCCATTTTTTCGGAGCGAAATATGAAATTGGTATTTTTTATTTCTGTCGGACTCATGCTGTTGATTACCCTGTTTTCAGGTTATAACGTTGGGTACCATCAGGATGAAATTGATATGAACCTGTATGGGAAAGCGAACGCCGCATTTTATACCAGCGGGGGAAAAGATACCACCTACCTAGGCAGGCCTACCGGCTTTTATTCATTCGATTCGCTGCTTCGCTATTACGGCTGTGGCTTTGAATACCTGGCGATTGGTGCCAACAAAGTATGCGGAACTTCCGACAGCAAGCAAGAGTTTAATGTAAGGCATTCTGTCAATCAGATTTTAGGAGTACTGGCAATCATGTTTACCGGTTTGATAGCCCGAAGACTTATGGGATGGAGGGCGGCTTTATTGGCTGCGTGGCTTGCCTTTTTTTCCCCGTCGTTCAGCGGACAAATTTTGTTCAATACCAAGGATATCCCGTTCTGTCTGGGGTACGTTGCATCGCTGTACTACATCATTTGCTTTCTTGAAGAATTGCCCAACATTACATGGAAAACAACTATAAAACTGATGTTTGCCCTTGCCTTTGCAATCGACATCAGGATTGGCGGAGTGATTCTGATCGTATTTGCCGGACTGTTTAATGTGATTTACCTGGTTACTGATAGTTCGCTCAGAAAGTTGGTATGGCAAAATCGCCTGAAATTATCAATAAAATATGCGGTGGTTATTTTGGGAAGCTTTGTTCTTGTTACCCTTTCATGGCCTTATCTGCTGTCTAACCCCATCCCAAACCTACTGAGAGCACTTACAGTTATTCAAAAATACCCTATGAGAATAAGCATCAACTTTTCAGGGGAAACCATCGATTCACTGAGTTTGCCCAATGAATATATTCCAAAACTGATGCTCCTAACCGCGCCTATTGGTGTGTTGCTGTTTCTGGCAGTCGGTCTTATTTATTGTGTAAGAAAATATAAATTCGTCAACCTAAAGATTATTGGGTTGCTATTATTTGCCTCCATTTTCCCGGTTGTTTACGCACTTGCAAAAAATGCTACATTATACACCGGCTGGCGCCACTTTCTTTTCATCTATCCTTCGATATGCATTATTGCAGCCTTAGGTATACTAACTGTTTACCAATTGGCGTCAAAGCTCCCATATAAAATAGCTATTGTGTCTTTGTGTGCTTTGTTGTTCATTAAGCCGGTCATCTGGTCGGTAAAAAACCATCCCTATGAATATTGTTATTTTAATGAACTTTCGGGCGGGTTTAACAAGGCATATTACAATTACGACAATGACTACTGGCAAATATCCATGAAAAATGCTATGGACTGGTTAATGCAAAAGGAGCAGGTCGCGCAGTCGAAGGATACCGTAACAATTGCCACCAACATACCGCGTATTTTGGAATATTACCTCACCATCCAATATCCCGAAGCTGTACACAAGATAAAATTTGTAAATGTAGGTTGCACCAGCAGAAATCTTGACAACTGGAAGTACGCAGTTTTCAACAATTTCATGCTTAAGCCTTTGTATCTTGAAAATTGGTTTCCGCCGCGAACTACGTGCTATTCCGAAAAAATTGACGGCCTTCCGGTAACAGTCGTTTTGAAAGATACCAACCGATACGATTTGAAGGCGATTAATGCCGTATCACTGGGCAATTTCAAAGCCGCCGATTCTTTATATGCGGTCTTTACGGCTACAACTCACGACAATAACCCAGCTTTAGATGGCAATTTGGCTCTTGCAAAGGCATTTCTCAACCAGAACGATAGTGCAATTGCTTATGCCAACAGGGCACTGGAATACCGTTTCTCCGATGGCGTGAACTATAACTCCTATTGTGCCCTAGGGATAGCATATGCCAATAAGCAACAATTCACCCAAAGTATGGAAGCATTGAAGGAGGCAGCCAACATCTTCCCGGGCGATCAGCTTTGTAACGACATTATGAAACAAGTAGTGAGTATCTCGCAAGCAAAACACTAAGTTTTGGAAGCACAGACGAGTGTCACAAATTCGGAATTGATGGTAAGTGGGATGAGATTGTGGTTTTAATGGGAGAGCGGAGTTCTAAACACTTGAAAAAAATGTTTCGCGTTCCCGACCTGTAGGTCGGAGAAAACACCCTGCACCACCAATCATTATTACTACTACTAGTGGTAATCTTTTTTGATATATTTTTTATGTTTGAGGAAATTGCAAAGGATGAATATGAATGTTAAAAGTGTTTTTAAAGGTGCGGTGATGGTTTCTATGTTAGTGGTTTCAAAAGGTGGATATTCGCAAAGCATTCATGAGTTGCGCCTACCCATCGAAGGTCAAGTATCGATTCGTGGAAGTGTTGCCGGTGTGGGCTATGCAAGCACCACCTGGCTGGGAACAACCAATGCACTTAAGCCGTTTACCATTCCAGCTATCCAAAACAACGGGCACACCCTGCGAAAGACCGGTAAAATTATGATGATAACCGGCGGTGCTCTTTATTTGCTTGGCGCAATGGTGGGTACAACCTATGGCGAAGGCAATCTGGAGACAGGAACTTATATAGCCGTTGCCGGTGGCTTGGCGTTCGCTACAGGAGTACCGCTGTACATTATAGGTAGGCATAGAATGAGACACGCATACTAGTGCGACATGAACTCCCGTTCACGCCACCAAATCTTCAATCACAATTTCAACAATTGGGGGTAGAGATTGTGAAAGCGGCCTGCGGAGGTAGGTAGTAGTAGCCGGCAATAACAATATTTTCGCTATATTCGTAGAAACTAATTAATGATGTTGGCTAAAAAATACTGTTTGTTTGTTGGAATGCTATTCATGGCTCCAATTGCTTTTGGTCAAATCGCACACCGCCATTTAGTTAAACGCCCTGATGGCACCCACACTGTGACTGTAACCTACACAACAGATATCAGCCACCCAATCACCTACACACTACACACAGCTTGGCGACATTGATAGAGACCCTAAAATTGTGTCAAAGGAAATGGACTATGATGAAGATGGAACATTGAAAACAGAAACTATTAAAAAGTACACGAAAAGTGGACTTACAACAGAATCTATCAATTGGCAGGTAAATCCATTAACACAGGAAGAAAAACATGTAAGGGCTGATATTAGACAAGCACAACGTGATGTAAAAATCGCCCAAAGAGATGTGCAGCAAGCACAGAAGGATGTAAAACAAGCGCAACTTGATGTAAAGCAAGCCCAAAAAGAAGTAAAAATTGCTCAAAGAGATGTACTACAAGCACAGAGGGAAGTAAAACTAGCACAAGAAGAGTCCAGACAATAAAAACGCCACCAACTATTTTTCAGTACATTGCTTAGTTTTACATAAATATGCCAATCAAACCAAAAGAAACGAAATGCATCAGCACTCCGCTTCTTTCACTATTTATTGCTTTAATGGCTAACTACCCTGAATGGGTTTATTCAAGAATTTCAAGTTTGTAAATCAGCTTTTCGCTTGTTTTAATGGATGACAATCGCGACCAACTTGATACACCCGTGATAATAGCCTCATGTCCGTGATTATCGGTGATGCGATACCTGCTGAACGGGTCTAAATTATCAACAAAGGCAGAAATGTTCAACGGACGGGCGGTTGGGCGCTTGCCGTTTTTATGAATGTCAGGTATTTCACTGTTTTTAGCCGGACGCAGCTGTAACGGCAGAGAAGAGTAACGCCCTTTAAATACTCCCACGTGTTGGGCATCTTTAGGCAAAGAATATGCCGGGGCATTCTTTTTACTTGAATCTTTTCTGTCTCTCACAAAATCGCTGCACTTACGGGCAAAAAGAAAAGGTGGATTATTTGGTTCGTTAGGTGTGTACAGTCCATGGTCACTGAAAATAATGATATCCTCTTCGTGAAACAATCCGTCATCAAGTTTATGCTTTGACTCAAAACCCGTTACCAAAACAATGTGGTCGTATTCACCGTCTGTACTACCATCCTGAAAAATGGAATTATTCATATAAAGCCCAACAGCCACCGGATGACCGAGGTAAATCATATGCTTAATCCACGCAAGGCAATCTTTATGGTCGTAGAATTTATGTGGCGTATAGTTTAAATCACTTCTTCTGGCTGCTTCTATATCATTCACACCAAGTAATAGCTGACAATCGGTTTGCGCTTTGTGCCCCTTGTAATAAGCATGTGTGCGCATGTCGTACTGAGAATAATACTGGCCGTAGTACAGTCCTGCACAAATAAAAGACGTTTCGCCGCAATAGCCGTTGAACTCGTTCCACATCAGGCGAGGCGTGATGTCAAGGATTCTAGAATACATATCTAAGTTTGTTTTTAATATTGGTCAAAACCAAAAATAGTAAACAAAGCGTAATAATATAGTATTTATGTAATTTTTGTTTTAATTTTATTGCGAGAGCGTCGGGTATTCCAAGGTAAGGGTTCTTTTCTTTTTCGCAGTTGGAGTCGTTGTAAATTATTTCGTAAGGCATCTAAAAGAAAAGTACAGTAGATAGCTAGGAGTGAATTCACATTTACTACTGTTTTCGCAGAATTGAAGTTACTACGACTGGAACAAATACATCTTCATTTAACACTTTCTCTTGACCTGTATTTCGACACGGTATTCAAATCTGAAGTCGTTTTTTACCAGTTTGTAGATAGACTCTAAGATTTTAATTTCCCCAGGTAAAGATTTTTTTGTTCCATTCTGGCGGCAGTATACACAGCATAGTTAATTGTTTTTTTGCAATGACCTGCCTAACAGTTATTTCCTCAAAAATCATTACAAATATAGAATTGTGGAGCAGATCAAGACATATTTTACCTTTGTTTAAAACCATCGCCATGTATATCAGAACCTTTATTTGCTTTTTGATTTTTTTTGTTTTTGAATCAAATGCGCAAACTAGTCTTAAACCCATTTCGGTGGCAGGCAGTACGCTGAAGGATAAAGATGTCATTATTATAGCCGAAACTCACAGCATTACAGAAAAATCCGATTTCTATAATGCCTTCCTGTACTCACTTGCAACCGAACAAAACATAAGCAATGTGGTCATTGAAAGCAGCCATTCTGAAGCTTTTTTATTCAACAGATACTTACAGTACGGAGATACTACTCTCCTGATGTACTTTCAGGATAGCGGATCACACCGAAGAATTGTAGCCATGAAAAATATGTATGACCTGCTGCCGGTCGATAAAAAGATTAAGATATTCGGTATAGATTTTGAACGCATGGAGTTTGTGGTGGCATCAAGGATAATTCTTGCTTTAAATCACGTTGAGGGTACTGCCTTGAACCATTTTCTCAACAATTTCCCCGATTCATTGTTGTTCAAGATTCATATGTCGCCAACTGAAAGTAAGTTACGTATAGCAATTTATGATTCTGCAAGAAGGATTTTTGAAAAAGAACAAGCTCAGTTAAAGGCTAAAATTTCTACCGATTACGATGTCTTGGAACATATTTTCATGAACCCGACCCAAGAAGCCAAATTTGCCCGGCGCGATTTGGGAATGTTTCAGAATATGGATGCGCAACTTAAAGGCAAGCCATTTGTTGCCATTGTGGGTCTATATCATGCAACTTATACGAGGCATCAAGTGTTCCCCTCACTCATTAAACTCCTACTAAAAAATGGTTTATGCACCGAAGAAAAATTGACCATTATCAATGAAATTAGCAACAAGAAATACCTTGTTAATCGCTTGTGGGACAAAGAAGGTACACCACCGCAATATACTGATGGTGTTGCCGGTCCTGAATATTTTACTGATGTAGATAGTGCCATGTACCGCGGTTACCATAACTACTTTTCAGGCGACACTTATGTGCTGGCACATAAAAGTTTGTTCAACGATATTGTATTCAAAGGGAATCATGGGCTAGATGAGTATTTTGTGTTTTTCGGAAATCGACCTCTGAACTAGTTTTCATTTAACACGAAATCGCTGAAAGCCTGTTTTCATTTTGTGTTAGTTGTTGGTATATTTACTTCAAATACCACATGCTATGGTAAGTACATTCACCGAAAATCAGAGTTATAGTTTGTTATTTGATGTGCTGGTAGTTATTGCATTGGTTGGCGTATTTGCTTTCTTTTGGCGTTACCTCAAAAAACGAGTGTATATGTGGTCTGGGTTGCCTTTGGTTGCTGTTTGTCTGTTATTTATTACCGAAAAACTAGAAACCAACATCAATGAAAAAGGCATCACTTTTGAAATGTTTCCTATTGAGCAGAGTACCACGCAAATTGAATGGCATGATATTGAACACCTCGAGTTGCATAATCATATCGTTTACAACAGGCGTATAAGTTCCTCATTCAAATACGATGTTTATTCTATTTTCGACGAGTGCGGGCTATATATTTACCTCAAGAACGGCAAGAAATATATCATTGGCACCAAAAAACCTGACGAATTACGCGACATAGTTACAACGTTTGCTGTGCAGAACAGAATCAGAGTGTCAAAACAAAATTCCTAGTTTTTTTGTGAAAACGCTGATTGTATCTATCGTTGCCCGGCAATTTAGTTTACCAAACTAAGTAAAAGTACCCCCAGCACAATTTTGAAAATTAAAGCTGTTATTTACAATAGAACGCCAAACTTACTCCCCACACTCAAATTCCTGATTACCGGTATCTACGTGTGTTGTCAATTTGAATTTACCTGTTCCCACTTGTAATGAACCAGTTGCAGATTGATTCGTTTTGTCGCGTTGAAGACTGATTTTTCCGGTTTCTCCATGTAGGTCGAAGGCTACTTCAGCAGCAGGATTGGTAAGTTGTACATTGATGTTCCCTGTGGTGGTAGAAAATACGGCATCGCCTGTTAAATGTAGTTTTTGGGCTTTAATATTACCGCGTTCGGTGAGTATATCCCATTGCCCGCTACAACTATTCAATATACAGTTACCAGTATTGGTGGTTATGTTGAATTTTCCGCCGCAATTGCCCAGTATTGAATTCCCGGTTCCCGCATCACTATTCACTTCTCCGGTAAAATCATCGACCATGATGTTGCCAGTGTTAGTCGACAAGTTCAATTTTCCTTTGGTGTTTGAAATTTTCACATTACCCAGGCGGGTATGTGTAGTAAAAGTGCCTTCAGAACGCTCAATCTTTACATTACCGGTTGATGTGCTGATGGTAGCATTTTTCATGATTTCTGACACTTTGATATTTCCATCTTCAGTTATTAAATCGCACCTATTACCCGACAAATGCCCTGTATTTACATTGCCACATTCCTCTACAAGAGTAAGGTCTGCTTCGTGCGGTATATTCAACCACACATTGGCATGCCTTGAAAACGAGCCTTTGTTTTTAGGGTTTTTAAAAGTGGCACCAATGGTCAAAGTATCGCCATTCACGGTACAGTAAATACGCGATTTAAAACGCTCAGGTTTGGAATTTTCCGATGCCAAATTCGCCGATGCCCTCATTTTTACATCATTTGCTTCATTACCCACTATCTGCCAATCAAACCCATTACCTTTCACAACCACATGATGTATGCTCGTGAAAACTGTATCCATCTCAAAACCATCTTCGTTGGCTTTTTCTTTCCAGCTACAATCAAACCAACGGCGAACCATCGGTGCACTATTGAGTACAGACACACCGGATGTACTTGTTGTGGCGAGCACCGAAGCTTTTTGTATTGTTGGTGAATCTTGCTTTGTTTGTTGGGTCGCGTTTGGCACTAAAGTAGGTGCTGTATTCGAATCGGATTTTAATGCCCCTGCGGCAAGTGCTTCATTTACAGTTCCGTTATCACTAGGTTGATTGTCGGATGTACTTTCATGATTGTTGTCTGTCTTGGCTGTTCCGGAACCAGCCTGTGAACGCTGAACAAAATGGCTTTGGGTTGATTTATAGTATTTCGTTGCACCCACTATCAAAGAAACACTTACGACTCCTGCAATTAAAGACTTCAAGGCAGTTGTCTTTGCCAAGAACCCCACTTTTCCCGCGCCCGGGGCTAATAAACCTGTAGCTACCATATTTTTTCGAATTTTATTCCATGCCTGAGGATTAGGTTCCAGTTCATCGAACTGTTCCCTGTTTTCGTCAATAAACCCTTTTATTTTATCGTGTTTCATGAAGCGTATTTTTAACGGTGAGCGCCTCTGCCAGCTTTTTTCTGCCCCTGTTGAACTGGGACTTTGATGTACCTTGACTAATGCCTAGGGCAGTTGCAATTTCGGCATGGGTATAGTCTTCAAACAAGTAAAGTGTGAGCACAAGCTTGTAGCCTTCTGGCAAACCTGAAAGCGCCTGCTTTATATCATCGACTGTATATTCTTCCAGTTCCCGTTCGTCAATTTCATCTACGGGCAGTGTATTGTGTTCATCCTGCAATTCGAAAGATATGTGGCGTTTTCGTACGCAATCGATGGATTTGTTAACAACTATTCGCTTGAGCCAACGGCCAAAGTCTTCTTCTCGCGCCAACAAATCTTTCTTATTAATGGCCGCAATAAAGGATTCCTGCAAAATGTCTTCAGCTTCGGTGCGTGTGCCCACTATACGGTAACTTACGTTTAGCATCTGCCGCGCAAACTTGTTGTACAGTTCACGGCATTTGAGTTCGTAAGAACTCTTAAATAAGTTACTCCATTTTATCATTCCCTTTTTTTAGGATCTACCACTAAGTAACGGGAGTTTTTAAAAAGGTTGCATGGCTATTTCAGAAAAGGTCCATTTTCTTTTAATGTTGGAGGTTACACAAAAAAAAACTAAAATAACAGAAAAGCCGCTTAAGCCAGATAAAAGCCTGACAATCTACACTTTTTTAGTTGCGGCGTTGAGTTTGACTGCGGGTAAAAAACAGGAATTGGGGGGTGAACCACGGCGATTGGTACTTTATTGGTGTAGGGTGTTGGTCGAATTGTTTTGCTTTGCTCTTAGACCTGTAACCTAAAAACGGTGTGATTCGACTGCCATTTTGGTTGATAAGCCCTATTTGTATCCCCGAACAGTTTCCGCATGAATTGACAAGTCCTAGCTGTATGCCACTACCCCGGCGGCTTACGTTACCGAAGGGAGCTATACAAACACCGTCAAATGAACTAAACCAGTTTGAGATACCGCTTATACTCAGTCCACAGTGCCTCACGTACTGGTTGCCCAAAACACTTATAGTTAGGCCATTGACCTGCTGCTCGGCGAGCAATGAACCCAAACTCACATTGATACCATTTATCACTTCTGCAATTGAATCGGTCCAATAGAAAAAACGATAGACTTCCTCTGAGTGTATTTTGCCTTTCTGCCATTTGTACACAGGAAGATTGACTGTTTGGTACATATCACCTAAAAAAAATGGCAGTACTAAGCAGGCAACAGTCGCCTCTATATTCACTCCGTTAATTTGTTGATGATTATCGCCGATTGCGACAGCAGCTAACCCAACTGCGACACCGTTTATCTGCGAAGTTGCGGAAGGCGTGAACCAAATAAAGTTCCGTCGTTTTTTACCATGAGGTTCGGTTGTCTTTCGAGCGTAAACAGCAATGTGTAATATACACATCACCAACAACATCATTAGCCTAAAAGAGCCCCTTCTCATTCATCAAAGATAACAAATAGGTGTATGTTGGATATGCACCGGTTGGGGGATCTATGATTTTTCAGTGATTGTGCCTGTTTTCGGGGAGGGGAATAATGGTATTCCTGTATTCATTTGAATCATAGTTCAGAGTAGCTCATCAACTTTCTTTGCAAACGCCCTGCCGGAGAATCCTCGGATCCCGAACGCTCTCGGAACTAGGGCAAGGAGGGCTAGAGGTTAGGCTTGTTGTTTCGGAAGCATATGCTTCCTGAATGTGGGGTCTAAGGAAATCCTTAGTTCAGAGGGAAAATAGACCCCCACGATAAAAATAAAAACCACAACCTCTATAGTATCATTTTTTTGCGAAATTTGAGGGGGCGTAGCAGCATTGAAAGCTATTGATGAAACCATAAAATCAGGATGTTATACTAGTATGGAACAGTTTTATTTTACGGTTGGGCCGGCGCAAATACACCCCAAGGTGTTAGAGTACTCTTCGCAGTTTTATAACGAGGGGCTGGGTTCGGTGTCGCACCGTTCAGAGGCATTCAGGAATATGTACAAAGAAGCCGACCGCGAATTGCGACTGTTGCTCAATGTACCCGATGACTTCGCTATTTTGTTCCTGAGTTCGGCATCAGAAATTTTTGAGCGTTTACTGTTGAACTGCGTACACACCCATAGTTTTCATGCAATCAATGGCTCGTTTGCCCATAAGTTTTATAAGTTTTCATTGGCATTGGGTAAGAAGGCTGTTGCTCAGGAATTTCCTTTGGGAACAGGTTTTACCGCTGACGCACTCAAGGTACCTGCTGACGCTGAATTGATATGCCTGACCCATAACGAAACATCAACCGGAGTATCGATACCAGAAAACACCATTGCTGAGGTGCATCAAAGACACCCCAACGCCTTATTGGCGGTTGATATAGTATCATCGGCACCCAATGTACGGCTCGACTTTACGCAACTTGATATGGCTTTCTTTTCGGTTCAAAAAGCGTTTGGGTTGCCCTCGGGTTTGGGCGTGTGGTTTATTCGCCAGAGTGCTGTAGAAAAAGTACAACACCTTGCCAAAACACAGATGGTGGGCGCTCAAAACACCCTCGACGCACTCATAAAAAACTACAAAAATTTCGAGACGCCATCAACACCCAACATCTATAACATTTACCTGTTGGGGAAAATTGCCGGTGAATACAACCGATACGGCGTAGAAAAGCTGAGGGCTGAAACAAAGGAAAAAGCTACAATGCTCTATGATTTCCTGGAACAATCGGTGCACTTTAAAGCCTTCGTGCAAGACCCGCAATACAGGTCGGAGACCGTGATAGTGGTTGACTGTCTGCATCATTCACCCACCGATGTTATCAGCAAACTAAAAAGCATGGGATTGACGGTGAGCTCAGGGTACGCATCGCTGAAAGACCGCCAGATACGCGTTGCAAACTTCCCGGTGGTTACGAAAGAGAAAATTCAGGAATTGATTGATTCTCTTGGACGGTTCTAACGGCAATTGTTATGGTTTTCTAAAAATGCAATGCTACTAAAACCGTTTTTGTGTGGGGTTCGTTGATTTAATAAATACCAATTAAAATGAGACTCAACAACATTGCCCTGGTGGCAGCACTCGTATTCGGAATTACTTCATGCTCTGAGGCACAACAAAAAGCGTCAAAGCCAAATCCTTATTACACACACAAAGGCAGTTCAAAAATGAATCTACCTGACAGCGAATGGAAAAAGGTATTGCCGGAAAACACCTACAACATCTTGCGCAATAAACAAACTGAAGCGCCGGGTACAGGACAATACCTGCATAACGATGCAGCCGGTACTTACTACTGCGCTGCTTGCGGTAACCCTTTGTTTAAGTCGGACGGGAAATTTGAAAGCGGTTGCGGATGGCCTAGCTTTTACCAACCTTTCAACGACAGCAGCATAATTACCAGCGTCGACAAATCGCATGGCATGGTGCGCACCGAAATTATGTGTGGTCGCTGCCATGGGCACATCGGTCACGTATTTGATGATGGACCCGCACCCACAGGTCAACGCTATTGCACCAATGGTGGCGCATTGCATTTTGAAGGGGCGGTGAAAAAATGATGTTTATCGCATCCAGAAACGGATATCGGGTAGCTTACGCGGATTACATTGCGCACAGGCGGCTTCAATATCTACAAACTCCATAAACGTACCAACGGGGGCATTGGTGAGTATGGTTTGAATCTCCTTGGTGAGATAGAAACCTTTAACCGGAATCACATAATCTTTACCGGCAATGCGGGTTTTGAATGTGTAGCCCTTCACTTTATACGGGTAGCAGTACAATGAGTTATCAAATACTACGCGCAAAAATGCCTGGCCATTTATGTCTTTCTTGTGGGCTTCGTTCTTGCTTACCGTACCCAGTTGCGCAATAGGTACCGGCTCTTCGCCACAACTAAAACTAACCTGCTTGAGTTCCTTTTTTGTCTTCTTGCTGGTGATGCTCAGGCGCAAGCGGTGACCATACTTTGGGTAGGGCATTGCAAGGAATGATATCGTATCGCCTTTGTAGTCGGGAGCCGAAATTTTGAGGGCATGGTCGAGGCTTTTTACTACAATGTCTTTGGGATCCATGCCTTCAGCCACTATTAAAACCTCATTGTTACCTGTGGGATAAAGAATGGCTGTGTCGGTGCGTGTACACCATTTGTTCCAGACCATAATGTCAGCAGACTGTGCCAGTGTTAACTGCACATTCCATAACATGGCGACTATGAACAGGACTTTTTTCATGGATGGTTCAGCGTATGAGGAATTGTGATGCCGAAATTACACTGAATTTTCAAAAACGGAAAATTTAGTGCCTGTATGAAACGCAATAGCAAGCTAAAAAGTATTTGAACGGATAAAGTTTTGTGAAGAGGAAATAATATTGCCGGGCTTAAGGTATCTTGTTGACCTATCTGCAAGCAGTATGCTATACACCCTCAATGAATTGCGCAAAAATGGACTTTTCACCTTTTTCGGATTAATGAATCTGAGGCGGGCTGTAAAAAGTTCGGGGTATAGTATGATTGCTTTGTTGCAATACGGTGCAGCACAATTTCCTGAAAGAACAGCGATAAAACACGGAACAAACAGCATTACCTATGGCGAATTGTACACAAATACATTGCAATGGGCGGGCAAATTACACAGCTATTGCGGCAGGCAAACAGCATTAAAAGTGGCTGTTGCGTGTGCCAATCCTGTATCGTTCATGCAAGCCACTTTTGCTGCCAACTATCTTGGGTATGACGTAGTATTAGTAAACCCCGGTACACCCTTGGTGCAGTTGCTGGAATTATTGACAAAACACAGTATTGAAGTATTAATCACTGATTCGCTTCAATTGTCGCTAGACGGCGTGAAAGTGATTGCGTTTTCAACCATAGAACGTGCGCAACAGGGCAATACGGGTTTTGAAAGCAATAAAAAAAGGGCAGCTATAACAATACTCACCGGTGGTACTACGGGCGGACAAAAAGCTGCAACGAGGAACGCAGGTATTATGCAATATCTGCAACCTTTTAAAGCCATTGTACGCAATTGCAACATCAATAACCACAAGTCTATTTACATCAGTTTGCCGCTTTTTCATGGCTTCGGACTGGCGTCTTTATTGATGGCAGTTACACTGGGTATGGAAATCAGCCTGACCAGTCAGTTTGATATTACCGAAACGCTGGACGTCATAAAATCGGGCGGTGCCGATGTATGGGTGGGTGTGCCTACGGTCTTTCAGCGTTGTATAGAGCAAATCCCTTCTAATGCCAATATCAAGTGCATTATAACCGGAGGAGCGCCATTGCCGGGTACACTTGCTACAAAGCTATTGGAGCGATTCGGGCAAGTGGTGTATAATTTATACGGTTCTTCTGAAGCAGGGTTTTGTATGATGGCTACCCCTGCCATGCTGGCGCTACACCCCGAAACCATTGGGAAGCCGCTACCGGGAGTGCGTGCAACACTATCACCCACCGGAACACTGATCATTCAAAGTAAGTGGGGAATGCTGCATAGTCGCAACATTGATACAGGTGATATTTGCCACATAGATGAAAATGGGTTTTACTACCTCAAGGGGCGAGCCGATGATATGATAGTTTCGGGGGGCGAAAATGCCTATGCCACCGATGTTGAACATGCTCTATTACACTTACCTCATGTTGCTGAAGCAGCAGTTGTATCTATTGCCGATGATGATTTTCATGCACGATTTAGGGCTTTTGTGGTGCTCGATATAGGGCAAAGCAGCAATGAATCAATGTTACTCGATGGGTTGCGATCTACCCTTTCCCGCCATCAGATGCCGGTTTCTATTACCATTTGCGACGCTCTACCCTTGACTGCTATTGGCAAGATTGATAAAAAGGCGTTAGTGGAAACTTCGACACTGCAACCAACAGCAATCAACCTATGATTTCTTGCCAATGTCTTTGCCGGCAGCGCTCACCTGGTTTTCTTTGCCTATTACCTCCTGAACGGTTTTATCGAGGCGCTCGGTGACGCTTACTATGCCATCCAGTATTTGTTTATTCTCAGGGTCGGCGGGATCATCGGTATTGAGGATTTGGGTGAGCCCGAGCAGGGTGGCTATAGGGCCTCGTATTTCATGTGCCTGCGTGAACGCGATATCAGAGAGCACATGGCTTTGTGCCTCGATGTGCGCAAGGTGGCGTTCCTTTTCTTTGTTGAGGAGGTCGTTGTACTTCTTTTGTGTGTTGTAGTTGCGGTAAATGAAAAACGCCAGAACCCCCACCAGTACAATACCCGCAAAGCCAGTATAAGTAACCACCCTCTGCTTTTGTAATTCCAACCGAATGGCGGCTGCCTTGTGTTCGTGGGAAATACTGTCTTCGAGCTGCTTGCGGCTGTAGGTGGCTTCTAAGTCCATCCGCACCAGTTCATTCGATTTTTCAATGCTGAACAAACTGTCTTTGAGGGTAATAAAGTTCTTGAATGCTTCCAGTGCCAATGCCGGTTTGTCAAGCCCCGTGTAGGCATCACTCAGTGCCTCCCATGCCGATTTCTGTATCTCCAGGTCGCGCGCCTCGGTAGCTATTGCCAACCCTTTTTTGAACAAAGCCACAGCCGGCACAAACTTTTTCTGTTGCGTATTTATTTTTCCCTCAGTGATATCGCACAGAGCCAATTGCTTGGTGTACTGCCGGCTCTCCGCCAGTTTGCGGCTCTCCTCATTGTACGCCATCGCCTGCGTTAAGTCGCCCTTTTTCAGGTAACATTCTGCGAGGAGGTTAGCGGTTTCGGAGGCGTATTCGGTGGAAAGTGTGGATTTACAAATTCGATATGCACTTAGTAAACTAACGAGTGCTGAGTCAGTCTTATTTGTCGAGTAAAAAATTTTACCGATTTCTAAATTTGACAGGAACTGAATTGTCGTGTTTTGTGTTCTTAATCCTAATTCAAGTGCTGTGTAAAATTTGACTAAGCTTGCGTTCTTGTCTTTTATTCTACTATAAATCACCCCAATGTTTAGCAAAGTTGCAGCATAAGAAAAAGTATCGTTCAGCGTCCATTTACGGTTGAAATGTATTGACTGAATGACCCTAATCGTACTATCAAAATATAGCAGTGAGTTGCGATAATCGCCAATGCTAAAAAAAAAATCACCGGCACATCCTAGCGCATTAACTCTTTGAGAATCATTCAAGTTTAACGAAAGAATTTTATGTAGATATATATAGGTGGAATCGATTTTTTGAGATTGCCGATAAGTATTGTATATCGCGAGTATTCCGTTATAATATTTTCCAGTGTCGCAAATTTCTAATGCAACTTTGCAGGCATTTGCGAAATAATAATTCGCTAACTCAGAATTTGGTTCACATTTAATATAAAAGTGCCCAATTCCAAGTTCACATTGATACAACAAACTATATTCATTATTTTCTTCAAAATTTTTTTCTAATTTTTTTAGCTTACTTAAGACATCAGTCATGCTGTCACAATTTGAATGTAGCAACAATTCAAGGGTTACGGAATCTGGTCGACTGATACTTTTATTAATTTGAGCACTTGTATCTTTACATATTCCTAGAAACAAGCAACAACTTAAAATTATCAATCTAAAAATATTTGAAATCTGATTCATTCGCGTGGTTGAAGTTAAAAAATATTATCTTTAACAAAAAAATTCGGGATGAAAATCATAAAACTTAGTCTACTTCTTTCTTTTTTAGTTTTGTTCTTCAGTTGTGGAACTGACTCTGGTGGTAATAAAGGTCTTACATCAATCCAAGCAATAGTTGCCTATGGAAATCCACCACCACAGGGCGGACAATGCACTGGGTGTGGTATTTGTAACCATGTTGACATTAATGGAAATCTTGCACATGGCGTCTTAACGACTTTTACTTATGACTCAAACAATCCATCAAAAATCAAACTTTCATTTTTACTCTCGAAAGTTCAGGCTGCTGATATCCAGGAGTATGACTCTTTAACAAAAATTATTGCATCCTTACCAACAGCAACTCCAATTAAGTACAAATTCACAAAAGCCTATCCTTTAAGTGATGTTGTTTTTAAACCGTTGGGATTGAAGCCTACAGCGACGATAAAGCCTAATGTCGAAGAAGTATTGACTTGTAAGGGAGACTCTGTAGAAATTATCATGGATATTACGCAATAACCCCCACACACAATACTTCAAAAACCACGCTTTCGGCGTGGTTTTTTTTATGGGTTTTGGGGTAAAATGCGTTGTTAATGCTCGGTTAATATGTAAGCTGTTCAAGTGAATGAATAAAATATACATGTGAGCACAGATTATTTGTTATCATTTTTGCTACTTTTAGAGTAATCAAAACATTTTACAACATGAAAAAAGCTTATCTGATTTTTATGCTGCCGGTATTGATGCTCTTCGGCAAACCAGCGCAAGCAGACCCCAACGACAAAAACGTACAAGTGCTCGTTTCTTATGGTGGAACTAACAATGGAAGCTGTAGCGGCTCCGGAATTTGTGGCACCTATGCAGCAGATGCTAGTAATGCTCCGGCAACTGCAGTGAATACAACCGTCAAGTACAATCCATCCAACCCTACCCAGGTGTCATTCACTTTTTCTATGAGTGACCTGTTATCAAACGACCCGATTCAATACGCCAATGTTTCCTCGATTCTTGCTTCTCAGTCTACCCCTACTCCTGAACCATATATTTTCACCAACGATGTTTCCTTGACTGGTTCGGAATTTGCAGCCTTAGGTTTGAACGGTAACGCCCACATAGTTGGCAACAAACCAGAATCTATTTATCAAATAGGTGATGATGTAACCATCAATATGACTATTGCAGATAATGGTATATCCGAAAGGAATATTACTTTAGGTGTATCTTACGGTAATCCTCCAGCTGGTGGGGGTAGTTGCACTGGAGGCGGGCTGTGCATGCGTGTTGCGGTCAACACTACACCATTACCAACAAAATCTGTATACTCGACTTTTTCATACGACACTAAAAACCCTTATATATTAAAAATCACTTTTTCAATGGCTGAAATGGCGGTTGCTGATCCTAGCCAGTACGCATTTTTGACAGGCATTTTAGCTAGCCAAAATACAGCTAACCCTACGCCTTACATGTTCCCAACCGACTATGCACTTGATGCACCAGATTTTGCAGCACTTGGTTTGGGGGCAGGTGCTTTTATTATGGGGCTTACTCCTGCAACACTTACTCAAAACGGAGATGCACTCACAATTGAATTACCAATTAGCCGTGGGGGAAACGGTGGTACAATTCAACTAACTGTATCCTATGGCAACAAGCCGTCAAGTGGCTCCGTGTGCGTCGGAGGGGGATTATGCAAACACAAAATAATAGATGGAACTATTGGCGATGCAACTGAAATAAAAACCGCTTTAAAATACGATCCTAGCACACCTAATCAAATAACTTTGACTTTTAGTGCTACCGAAGTAAACCAAAACGACCCAAATGAGTTTATTTATTTAAATAGCATTGTTAGTTCTCAAAATACTCCTACTCCAGTAAAGTACCAATTTGCTAATGCTTACCCTTTAACCGATGCAGTTTTTCGAAAACTAGGTCTGCCTGCAACCGCAAAAATTGTTTCAGACCCTGCGGTGAATAGTTTGACGCTGAATGGCGATACTTACACTTTGGTTTTGGGTGTACAATTATAACACTCACTACCACACAATACTTCAAAAACCACGCTTTCGGCGTGGTTTTTTTTATGGGTTTTGGGGTGGTTACGGTAAAAATTTATAACTTGGTTCAAATCTTATTTATGCAAAATCGCAGGAGATTTTTAAGAATGTCTGCTTTGGGGGCTGCGGGTATTGTTGCCTCGGGTAAAATCAATGTTCAGGCTGCTGAAGCACCTGAACCAAGGGAAAAAGGTACAGTACCTGTTGTGGTCTCTACCTGGAACTTTGGTAAGGAAGCCAATGCCGCTGCCTGGAAAGTACTGGCCGCCGACGGTCACTCGCTCGATGCGGTTGAGCAAGGAGTATGGGTGCCTGAAGCCGACCCCACCAATCAAAGCGTTGGGCTGGGTGGTCGCCCCGACCGTGACGGGCATGTAACGCTCGATGCCTGCATTATGGACGACCAGTACCGCTGCGGCTCTGTGGCATGTCTGGAACACATTGTTCACCCTATTTCGGTAGCACGCAAAGTGATGGAAAAAACACAGCATGTGATGTTGGTGGGTGAGGGTGCCTTGCAGTTTGCGCTGGAAAATGGCTTTAAAAAAGAGAATCTGCTCACTGAAAAGAGCAAAAAAGAATGGGAAGATTGGCTCAAAACATCAAAGTATGAGCCTGTAATGAATATAGAAAACAAGGGCACTAAACCGTTCCCCGGCGATGAGCGCAACCACGATACCATTGGTATGCTGGCTATCGACAGTAAGGGCAGGGTGAGTGGTGCATGTACCACTAGTGGCATGGCATTTAAACTGCGCGGACGCGTGGGCGACTCGCCAATTATTGGCGCCGGATTGTTTGTTGATAATGAAATTGGTGCCGCTACCAGCACGGGTGTAGGCGAAGAAGTGATTCGGTGTGTGGGTTCGCACCTTGTTGTAGAACTGATGCGACACGGGCATTCCCCTACCGAAGCTTGCAAAAAGGCAGTTGAACGATTGGTGAAATTCAATCCTGAAAAAGCGAAAAACATACAGGTGGGCTTTCTGGCAGTGAACAAAGCCGGGGTTGTGGGCGCATGGGCCTTGCAAAAAGGCTTTACCTATTCGGTGCGCACTAACGATACCGATACTGTTTTTGATGCAGGATATTTCTACGAAAATGTAAAATAAAGTCTATGTTACTGGAAGTGTGTGCCTACAATGCCGAATCATGCCGAATTGCAGAACGTGCAGGTGCGGGGCGAATAGAATTTTGTTTTAGTCCTGAAGTGGGTGGTACTACCCCCGATTTTGAACTCACAAAGCAGTTGATTCAGGAAATAAAAATTCCGATATACCCTATTGTGCGACCACGTGGCGGAGACTTCTGTTACAACACCGAAGAATGGGCACACATAGTTGATGCGACTGCCGCTTTCGCTGCTATGGGCCTTAAGGGTATTTCAACCGGGGTTGCACTGCCCGATGGTCGTATTGATGGTGCACGCATGCATGAACTGCGCAACCAATTTCCGCAACTTGATATTACCTGCCATAAAGTGTTTGACCTTGTGCCCAATGGCTTTGAGGCACTTGAAACTTTGAGGCAGGCAGGCGTGAACAGGGTACTCACATCGGGATTGCATCCAACGGCTCTCAAGGGTGTTGCTATGCTGTATGAACTTGTAGCTGCATCAAGACAAGAGATTATCATTATGCCGGGTGGTAGTGTGCGCTCGGGCAATATCTTGGAGATTGCGCGCATGACAGGTGCTTCTGAATTCCACTCTTCGGGTATCGTTGATAAAAGCACTGCTACTGCCGACTACAACGAACTTAAATCAATTGTTGATACGCTCCATAGCCTGAAAAGATAAAGGCAGCGACTTTTCAGCCACTGCCCTAACAATATTTGTTATTGAAGCACTAGAATGTCCACCTGAACATTGGCACAGGGAAAAATCCTTGTTGGTAATTGTTCACGATTTGATTTTTACGTGCATCGTAGCTTTGATCGAAGATGTTTTTGTTGTTGGTAATGTTCTGCAAGTCAAGCGAGAACTCCATTGTACTTTTCTTCAGGTCGCGTTTGTAACCGATTTTTAAATCGGCCCTGAAATAATCCTTCTGTTTTTCTGAGAATGATTTCGACTTGTCGTACACTTCGTAGCCCTGCATGCGCGACGCAGTCGTATCGAGCGGAGTGAAGTAACGGCCACCAATTGTCACGACTTTTACATTCACCGAAAGCCTGCTGTTCTTGCCTGTCTTGAACTCTTTACCCATAAGGAAGTTGGCAACATAACCTGTATTGTAGGCTGTATTGCGTTCAATACCATCAGAGCCTTTGTAGCGCGAATTGATGTAAGAACCAGTCATGAGGAAGTAGAAACCTTTGTTTAGGAATTGTTCTAAAGTAAGTTCAGTGCCATAGTTAAAACCTGTTCCCTTGTTCACGAGGCTATCCTGACTTGGAGGTGCAAAAGAAATACCCTCGTTAATGGCTGAATATGGTGATGCATACATGGTCACCGGTACTTTATCAAGTGCCTGATAGAATGCTTCTGCTTTCAAACGCAAATTTGGAGTAAAGTAGTGGTCGTACCCTGCAACAAAGTGGTTGCTGCGAGTAAAGTCGAGGTTTTTATTGGTCATGGTTTGTGCTGCATCGTGCGTTTGAACGAAGTAGCTATAGATTGGTTGTGTTTGGTCGTGCATGCCATAACCCAGGCTGAATGCATTTCTAACGTTTGGCGCGAACCTTACCGCAACGCGTGGCTCTATTGCATTGCTGCTGTTGTTGTCGAGGTATTGGAAGTGCAACCCCGCCACCAATGACAGCTTTTTCGAGAACCTGTGTTTCCATTGCGCATAAGCTTGTGCAATGCCCATGTTACCCGTTTTGTTGACATCATACAATGGTACCGGCAAGAACAACTGGTTTTTCATATTGAACATTATTAGGTCGTAATTGGCACCTGCCTGTAAGCTGTTTTTTGCGTCGAATTTATGATTGAGTGACCAAACCAAGCTTGCTTTATTGGTTTTAAAATTAGCTCTTTGCTCAGCGTATTTTTGAGTGTAGTCGTTCGAAATAGAATCAAGTGAATACCCTTCGCTGGTGGTACAATAGCCCGCCACTAAACGTGTGGAAGTCTTCTCGCTGACTTGGTAGTCGAGCGACGTACCTGTAATGGTTGTGGTATAGCCTGCCCTGGAATCTTTAAAACGATCGCCGCCGGTATATAAATCCGCCTTAGTGGTGTCGACGTCTTTTCCAAGAAATGCCACATCGCTTGAACCTGCAATGCCAAACACTGTCAGCTTCATTTTTTTATTCAGGCGGGTAGCAATTTTATAGTTCAGGTCTTGGTACAATGGAACAGCACCGCCGGTACCCATATCAATACCCAAAGATTTGAATACACCCAGGGTGCTGTACCGGTAGTTGAATAAGTAAGAAGTGTTTTTGTTTTTACCCAGAGGACCTTCAGCGCCCAGCTCAAAACCATTGAAACCCACTTGCGCCACATACTCAGCTTTGTCATGGTTGCCCTCCCTTAAACGAATATCGAAAGCACCTGCAAGCGCATTACCATATTGGGGTGGAAAAGCACTGGTCAGGAAGTCAGATTTGTCGATGTTGTTGTTATTGAGCATACTTATTGGTCCTCCCGTGCTGTTAAGTGCACCAAAGTGGTTTGGATTAGGTGTATTTAAACCATCAATTTGCCACAACATGCCTTCAGGCGAGTTACCACGCACTACGATATCATTACGAGTATCGTTGCCTGCAATAACGCCTGCGAAGTTGGCAGCCATGCGGCTAGGGTCGCCCAGAGAACCAGCATATCGCTTCGTTTCATCGAGATTGAACGAACGACCACTTACAAGCGTCATGTCATTGACAGTGTTGTTTTTGTCTTTCGCCTTACTATACGTAACCGTCACTTCTTTAAGTTGCTTGATTTCTTCTACCATGCCCACGTTCAGGTTCACTTCCTTGCCCTGTGTTACTTCCACATCAGGTATCATCTTTGTTTCGTAGGTAACGTATACAAATTTGAGGTTGTGCCTGCCCAATGGTACACTATCAATCTTGAAATTACCCAAGCTGTCGGTTGCATCACCACGCATTGGAGTAACGTCAATAACTGTAACAATTGCACCAACAACTGGCGCACCCGATGCCTCATCGTAAACACGACCCGTTATTTTTTGCACTTGTGCCCAAATACCGGTGCTTGCCAGCATAAGTATGAAGAGTCCTATTGCTTTTTTCATTATTATTAATTTTCGACAAAGGTGCGACAGTAAATCCAAGTTTTTATTAACCCTAATCAATATTTTCTCGCCATTCATTTATTTTATTTGATTCAGTAACTAAACGGTGTTTATTTTCAATGATTTAAAGGACTTATGTACTTTTATTTCTGCGCTACTCGCCTTTTAATGCTTTTCAATTCATTTGCATTTTTACTGTTTTTTCCGGTTGTAGTGGTTTTGTATTACACGATTCCGCGCAATATGAGGTGGCTATTGCTGCTTGTAGCAGGTTTTGTATTCTATATGTATTATAAAGCTGCTTATGTGCTCATTCTTGTTGCGCTCATTGTAGTAGATTACCTGGCAGCTCTAGCCTTGGAGCGTACTAAATTGCAGCATTCCAGAAAGCTTATTTTACTATTAAGTATTGTTTCAAACCTAGGTATACTGTTCTACTTCAAATACTATAATTTCTCGCTCGATATTTTCAATTACTTCTCTATATCGAATGGGTTTCACCCTGATTTGCCATATACAGATTTATTGTTGCCAATCGGCTTATCGTTCCACACGTTCCAGTCGCTGAGTTATACAATAGAAGTATACAAGGGAAATTACCCAGCAGAAAAAAATATCGGAAAATACGCACTTTATGTGTTGTTCTTTCCACAGCTAGTTGCCGGACCTATTGAACGACCTTCGCATCTGTTACCACAACTCAATTGTGACAATAAATTCTCGTACGATGAATGTGTTTCAGGCCTATATAGGATGACATGGGGATTGTTTAAAAAAGCGGTAATCGCCGATAACATCGCAATAATCACCGACCCGGTTTTTGCCTACCCGAGTCGATACTCGAATACAGAATATGTAATTTGTATATTCTTTTTCCTGTTTCAACTCTATTGCGACTTTTCAGGTTATACTGATATGGCACTTGGTGCAGCTCGGATTCTTGGATTTAAATTGTCTGCTAACTTTAATTTTCCGTTATCGGCTACCTCAATTAAAGATTATTGGAAACGTTGGCATATTAGCTTGACTTCATGGTTCCGCGACTACGTATACCTTCCATTAGGAGGAAACAAAAAGGGAAATGCAAGAAGAATAACGAACATATTCATCGTGTTTCTGTTAAGCGGTCTTTGGCATGGTGCTAGCATAAATTTTGTTATTTGGGGTATATTGAATGCTATTGGGTACCTTCTTATTGACAGGCTAATTGCTAAAATACCTGCTCAATTAAAATTACTGAAACAGGTTTTAACTTTAGCATACTTAATGGTTACATACGCGTTCTTCCGCGCTCCAACCTTTGAAATCGCAACCAAAATGCTTGCAGGGATTTATAAATTACCACAAGAAATAAGCAATGCTATCCATAAACCAATGTTGTTTCATACCAGAGTATTCCATATGATATCTCCAGTACAGATAGCATACTGCCTTGGATTGGTTGCATCACTGCTTACAGTTGAAAAGCATTTAAAGGAAGGTACAATTGTTCGGCAAATCAAAACATCCGGGACTGCGTTCAGATGGGCTCTGTACAGTGCAGTTGTAATTTACATTTACTTATTCGGACAATTTGGCAATCACAACTTTATCTATTTTCAGTTCTAACAATGGCGAAAGTGATTTATAAAATAGTGGTTTTTGTGGT
The DNA here is from genome assembly GCA_947454235.1 of Chitinophagaceae bacterium. GTDB lineage: Bacteria > Bacteroidota > Bacteroidia > Chitinophagales > Chitinophagaceae > Flavipsychrobacter. The sequence goes on along the minus strand of CANGIY010000009.1, from coordinate 92,963 downwards.
GCTAACACTTTTCATACTTAAAGGTGTGGAACACCTTGCAGATTATGGTCTCAAAAAAACTCGATACTCAAATGGCGCATTTAATATCATAATGCACGAGCGAAAAAATGCTGACATACTTATATTAGGTTCATCAAAAGCAAGCAACCATTTTATCCCAAAAATTATTGGGGGTTCTAAATTGCAAGTTTTTAATGCAGGACAATTAGGATCGAACTACACCTTGCAAAAACTGATACTTGAAGAATACCTAACTAAAAATACCAAACCTAAATTAGTGATATGGAATATTGAACCATATTTATTCGAAAATCAAGATAAAATATTCAACGAAGACGATATGGTGCCTTATTTATCAAACCCCGAGATTGCTAGTTTTCTCAATAAAAACCCGCTAAATTACACTTGGGCAGAACTTCACCTACCGCTATTCAAATACAATAATAAACCTAAACTTTTGAAAGAAGGTTTGATTTGGGCATTTTCTAAAAAAATAAAAAATGATCCGGTAGATGGATACTGGGCAAATATAGGCTTCTCAAAAAATGGATTTCTAAACACAAAATATTCACACCCATTTGGAATACAACCGAATGTTCAACACTCATTAATTGACAGCTTCAAAAAGAAAATACAAGAATTGAAAAAATCGGATATCGAAGTAATATTTTGTGAGTCCCCTGAATTCTGCAGACTAGATAAATTAAGAAAAGGAAAACTTGAAACCCAAAGACTATTTTATGAACTATCGATGCATTTGAACTGCGAACTATTAGACTATAGTAATGACTCAATGAAATACGACATAAACAATTACTTCGATGCCTCGCACCTAAACGTAAAAGGGGCATCGATTATCTCCAATAAATTGAAAAATGATTTAGAAAATCACTCCAAACTATTTCAAACTACGCATCATACAATCCCATAAACGAACGGCTGATAAATCCCAACTAAATATTTCTAGCTGTCTTTGCCCATTATCTATCAACTTTGCCCTCAATCGTTCATCCTTATAAATCAAATGCATCTTTTCAGCTATGTCATCAACATCATGGGGATCGACTAAAAGAGCGCCCTCACCCGCGACTTCAGGCATTGAAGATGCGTTACTAACAATAGCCGGTACTTTACATTTAAATGCCTCAATTATTGGGATTCCAAAGCCTTCAAAAAAAGATGGATAAACTAGGCAATAAGCTGCACCCATCACCTTCGCGAGTTCATTGACGTCTAAATATCCTACCCATTTTACATGCTCTTTAAAAGGCATATCTGATACGTACTCTTCAACCTCCTTGTAGTTCCAAGCCTTACGCCCCACAATAACCAACTTCATATTCGAACGTTGATGTTTTTTAAATGCTACGAATGCCTGTAGCAAACTCAGCACATTCTTTCTAGGATGAACAGCTCCTGCAAAAATAAAATATTCACATCCGTCAGCATATGCCGTTTTTACTTCTTCCCTAACACTGTGGGTTAATTCTCTGTACTCATCATGAGCACCATTGTAAATAACATCGATCTTATTAGGTTCAACTGCGTACTGCGAACAAATGTCATTTTTCGTATACGTCGAAACAGTACCTATACGTGCAGCTTTACGAACAAATTTCGGTGTATTTATCTGCCAATACCTGCGATGTGAGGGTACAATATGTTGAGGAAAATGAATAAATGCTAAATCATGAACAATCAAACACGTAGGCACTGAGGTTGTTAACGAAGCGAAACCGTCTGTTGACAAAAACAGATCTATCTGATATTTCTTCAGTGCAATTGCAACAGAAACATCCAACCATATCTTGAATAAAATCGGATGCCTGGCTGGTGGACCAATAACTACCGGAATTACATTAGATGCAAACAAAAATGAAGCGTCGTATTCCCTATCAAAAATGAAATAAAAATTATGCTCAGGATGAGCTAAAACGATACGCTTCACTGTTTGGTAGGTAAACCAACCAATACCTTCCAATTTACCCTTTAAAAGCAACCTTGTGTTTACGGCAATGTTCATCAGGTCAAAGATAAAATAAAAGAGGCTGCACATGTGCAGCCTCCAAATAATGTTAAGCAAGTATAATACTACTCGTCGTACTTACCATCAAATTGTTTGTCTTTAGGGATACCAATGAAGTATCTTAAACCAAGATTCAAAGCAATAGTAGTAACGTTTATAGAAGTAATTGGCTGCAAAATAGAATTATAGTTGGCGCCAAGATTGCTGCTTACTTTATAATCTGATGCAGAAGCACCATCATAAGTATGTTTAAACATTTGGTAAGTAACAACTGCACCAATTTTAGCATGTAAACGAGGCATCAAACGAACAGTAACAGCAGGACGAAGCATGAAACCAATTCCTGAAGAATAGTTTACTGTACCTGAATTCTGTGTAGACTTAGTATTCAAAGCTACATTGTAACCACGTAGTCTCAAACTATCGAAAATACCCACCAAAGTAGAAACAGATGGAGTGAGCGTATGTGTATACATAGAACGAGTCAGCAACCAATCGTTAGCGCCCAAAGTAGTACCGTTATCATACAAAGTTGGCGCACCTGAACTAACACCTTCACTGAATTTGTATGCCGCTTCATAATCGAATGAAGCATCAGCTTTCCATTTGTTAGTCATAGAAACGTTAAACAAGAAACCTGCGTCAACAGCAAGACCGAGACGTGTTGTAAAACGCTTTTTGTACTTCAACATAATAGGTATGTTGATGTTGGTAGTTGTCAAATCTTCTTTGATAGCACCATTAGAAGAAAGAATCTGACGAAAAATATTACCTTTTGAATCTTTATCCTGATAATCAACCCTAAAGTTTCCAATTTCGGCTGAAGATGACTGACTCATGTAGTTAATACCTGCACCAATACCGAATTTACCGTACAAGCCTACAAAATATCCTACTTCTGCATTCAAACCGTAAGACAAACCAGCATTGAACTTCAACTTGTCAACGTTTGAATAACAATAATTAGTATAATTCAAAGGCATTGAACCAGTAGGAGACTGCATTACCATACCTACAGGAACATCTAAGTCAAGCGTCAACTTTTGAGCATAAAAGTTATCTCCACCACGCACCTGTGCCATTGCTGTAAAACCTGCGCCGGCAACAACCATCGTTAGAACTAATCTTTTCATCTATATATCTTTTAACTGCTGAGTTTATTAATTTTTAACAAATTTCGAAGTACCTACTTTCACACCGTCTTTGTAACAATTTACGAAGTAAACACCTGAAGCAAGGTCACTAATATTGAATGCATATTTAGCACCAACTGTCTCTCCATTTCCAAGCTTTTGACCTGTCATGTTTACAATTTCAAGTTGGTATTCACTACCGTTGCTGTTACCAATTTCTACATTAATAACTTGAGAAGCAGGGTTAGGGAACAACAACAGTTCACCGATTGAAGCATTCACATTTTGAACTGCTGCAGGAATACGGAAGTAAGTCTTTTGGAAGCAACCATCCTTACCAGTCATTACCCAATAGTAGTAATGTGTCAAGTCAAGGATTGGTGTGAACATATTTTGGTTAGTTTGACCGAAATACAACATAGAATCCAAAGTACCTACGATATCAGCACCCCACTGATAGTAATCTTCTGTATTAGACGTACAAATCAAATCCTGACCAAAGTAAATCACAGAAGGTTTATCAGAACGAGTTGAGCTTACTGAAACTACGAAGGAATCTTTAACCGGACAATTGTAACCTGTCAAATCAGCCTCAACATAAATAGTCGTCACACCCGGATCATCAAAGTTAACTAAGCAGTATTGACGTGTAGAACCTGTTGCCCAAATTGTACCACCACCAGTTGCAGTCCATGTGTAAGTAGTTGGACTAGTTGGCGTTGTTTCTGCACCGAAGTTTTGATACATAGTACCAGCACAAACTGTAGCAGGAGAAGTGGTAGTAATCCTTGGCTGTTTAGCTGTAGGATCTACTGTTACCAAAACAGAGTCTTTATTAGTACAACCATTGAACGTCATTGTATAAACATACCAAGCAGAACCTGGAAGACTAGTTGTATCATTTAATACCTCATGGATAGCGTGTGAACCAGTAGTAGCAGGATTTGTAATGTTCGTAATGTTCTTTCTCACCCAAAGAGCAGCAGTACTTGTACCGGTAGACTCAGTGTCGATGTAATTGAACATTTCATTGTTACATACTGTAGCAGTGTGTGCGCTAATCAAATATGGAGTAGGATTAATTGTAACACTCAAACGAGCAGTATCAACACAACCATGCAATTCTGTTGACAATACGTAAACTACAGACTTAGAGCCACTTGTTGTATCGTCAAGATATTCAGCGATAGCATTAGTTGTTGCAGTAGCAGCCGGGTTACCAATACCATTAGCAAGGTCACGACTCCAATTGAATGCAACACCTGTACTTACTGAACTATCAGTTGTGATAGTGTAGTTGAAAATTTGGCTATCACAAACTGTAGCTGTAGTTACGCTCGTGATTTTAGCAGCATTGTTCAATTTAATTGTATCTCTTACGAAGTTAGGTCCACAACGGTTAGTATCAGAGAATGTAAATACTACATAGTCACCTCCTTGAGCTGCAACAGCAGTCAACGTATCTTTGCTAGCAGAGTATGTAATTCCTGACAACATTGAACCATTAGTAATGTACCAACCAGACCTAGGAATAGAAAGAGCTGCAGTATCAACTACATAGAAACGAGTTCCTTTACAAACCGAATCAGGACCGATGATTACACCTGGAGTTGGTGCGAACGGCAATACACTAACTGTATCAGCAGCAAACACCTGAGCACCAGGACGAGCCAAACAACCACCGTCAGCAGTATCTACGTTATAAATCACAACTGGAGCAGGAACATTTATACCTGAACGTACACCATGTACACGAGCGGTTGAAGTTGAACTTGAGAAACCATTTACGGTTGCTATAGTTGTATCAGCAGAGTACCAATAAGAACTGAAGCCTGTAGAATTGATATCAAGCGTGATGCTATCACCGATACAAACCTGATGAACAGTGTCAGTGATTGTGCCAGCTTGTGGTAAACGCTGAATATTTACAACGAAATGAGTACTTAACGTAGCACATTGGTTTCTAGCTGTGAACGTTACAACTGCTCCACGTGCAGCTGAAATACCAGTGAATATTGAATAACCAATAGTATCATAAGCATCGAACAAAGAAGTACCAGATACCGACCAAGCTACAGCACCTGTTGAAAGTCCAATGTAGGTAGCAGCAGTGTTATAAAGAGTCAAACTATCACCAACGCAAACATAGTTCCTAGCACCGGTAATCAAACCAGTATCAGGTAACGCCAACACTTGGAATGGCCATGCAATAACAGGTGACGCACCACAAGCGTTCGTATCAACAAAATACAGAGTATCAATGCCTGGAGTTACAGCGGTTACAAAAGCCCTTGAAATAGTAGAAGCACTCGAGAACGTTGCGTTGCTATTTGCCAAACTAAAACGTGAACCAATTACACCTGAACCAGCACTAACTGTAAATGTTGTAGCAGGTGCTCCAATACAGATATGGTCTGGATTTGAACCAGGGAAACTTGGGTTTGGAACCGGATTGATAGGTACCGTAAATGTTACGCTATCTGCACCGCAACCAAACAAACTATTAACCAAATATTTAACTGTAACACTTGAAGCACTTGTCAACAAAGGATTAGCAGTAAGAGAGCCTGTAGATGAGTTGATTGTAGCAGGAGCTGAACCAACAATTGACCATGTACCAGGACCATTTGCAGTAGTATTTGTCAATACAACAGAACTTCCTGAACACATAGAAGAAGCACCACCAATTGCACCAGCAACAGGTCTAGGCTTGATATAAATTCTATAAGGAGAAGAAACAGAAGTACAACCACTCACTGATACTGTATAATAAACAGAATCAATTGCAAGTGCCGATACAGAAGCCGAACTAGAGACTACACCTGTAGCAGCACTAACTGTTGCCGGAGTTGTATTAGACAATCTCCACGTACCACCTGAAACAGTAGAGTTCATATTCAAAGTGCTTCCTGCACAAATTGAATCACCAGTAACCGAAGAGGTAATTGTTCCAGTAGCAGGTATTGCATTTACAGTGATAGCAAATGTATCATATATCGTTGTTCCGCAAGCAGAAGTGTGACTGTATGAAATGATAACTGCACCAGCACTTAATGCATTAACACGGCTTGTGCCTGAACCAGTAGAAGTAACTGTAGCAATTGTATTATCAGAACTGATCCAAGAACCAGTTGCAGTAGTTGTGTTAGAAAGGAGGTCGCTATCACCAGCGCATACACTACGCACACCTGTAATTGTACCAAAACCTGTAGTAGCAGCTACTGAAACAACTGCATTTACCGGACCTGAGAAACAACCAGCATTAGGAGTGAAGATAGCAGTATCAGAACCTGCTGATAAAGCAGTAAGGATACCAGTTGATGGAGCAATTGTAGCAACTGCCGTAGAAGACATTGACCATGTACCACCAACTGAAGTTGCGTTAGCAAGAGTATCGTTAGCACCAATACAAAGTGGAGTATGAATACCTGTAATTGGTGAGGTTGTAACAATTGGAGATACTTTAACCCTGAATGAAGTAACAGAATCCATCTCCAGATGACGTACAGTATAATAAACAGTATCAATACCCGCAGAAACGCCGTTCACTATAATTGAGTTATCAGCACCTGTTGTAGAAAGAGTTGTAAAGTGACCAGTAGTCCTCCATGTTCCGGTAGCAGAAGCACCATGTGAGCTGCTCAATGTATCAGTTGAGCCAACACAAACTGAATCACGACCACTGATTGGAGTCAACCATGGTCTGATATAAGAATGGAAGATTGTCAATGAGTTCATCTCACGAGAAACGTATGCGAAGTCTGTAGCAGTGTTAAGGTTCAAGTCACCAGCGGCAACAGTAACCGGACCTGCATATGAATTCGGCCAACTTCCAGTTGAACCTGTTGCAGGAAAGCCAAAGTTGTTACCTGCAAGGCTGAAACTAGATGCCGTTAATGTACCACCTGAAGTAGTATTTTTGATGATACCGACGTTGTTATTACCAGAATTAGTAACAAGGATATCGAGAGTGCCATCAGAGTTCATATCACCGAAAGCGATACCAACCGGACCAGCGTGACCTGTTGCTATTTTCAACGCAGGAGAAACTGAAGTGAAACCAGTAGCTGAACCAGGGTAAACGTATACTTCGTTATATCTGTTTGAAGTCAATAAATCACTATCAGAAACGGCCACAATCAAATCTGCAAATCCGTCGTTATTCAAATCTGCACACCTGATTTGGTTAGGGTAACCAGTTGTATGGTTAATTGTATCGTAACTGTTAAACGGACCAGAAGCAAGATTTCCATGACCTGCACCTGTGTTTAAAATTACTCTAGCAGCAGTATCGAATGTAACAGGAGTGTTAGTTCCAGAAGTGGTATTATGAAACACTGTTACAGTTCTTTTGTTGTGATCGGTAAGAGCAACGTCTATTTTATTATCGTGATCGAAATCAGCAGCACAAATACTCAAAGGAGCTGATTTTCCAGAATCCTGGAAAGTAAAAATTGTACGAAGCGAGAAATCGTCACGAGTAATATGGATAGAGGCGTCGCTTGATTTTTGGTATTCATTTTGAAGTACCATGAACTGACCAGCGAAATTTTGACCATGTGCTGGATCAAACCAACCATTAGATACAACACCAATATCTAGGCGTCCATCATTGTTGAAGTCGTTAACAACAACTTCTGTTGGTAAAACTGCTACAGGAGTACTATTATAAATAATTCTAGACGTATCGAAACTAATGTTACCTGAAGTACTTGTGTTTCTGTAAATTAAAATCCTACCAGTAGAAGACGAAGCTGTAATCAACTCAGGCTTTCCGTCTCCATCAAGATCGGCAAGTTTTACATTGATTACACTAGCCGAATCGTACGATTTGATGAATACCGGAGTAGACCAACGAGAAGCCGCGGTATCACCTGCAGCAGTGATTGTGTTTCTAAAGAAAATCACACTATCAGAACCTGTACCACCTACTACGATATCATTTTTGCCATCACCATCAACATCGGCAAACTCAACTGAATAAGGCCTAGTACCACTTGTATCAACAGCAAACGCAAACCTTGATCCGCGGCGGCTTAAAAGTGGAATGTTAATCGGTTTAGCAAATTTAAAATCTGTATTATGATCGATAGATTGAGAATCGAACCTTGGATAGAAGTAATTATTAGATGTTGACAATAATTGAGTTACTGGGTCGAGTACAGAAATTTGACCAAACTGAGCACCGTTCGGAACGCTTACACGAATTGTACTACCTGAAGTTGAAGTTACTGTACCTTCAACATTACCAGGAAAGAATACACGCGGTGTACCTACAAGACCAGATACATTTAATGTCAGGGAGTTGCCAATCACTTCAGAACTGGTAATTGAAGTTCCTGTACTTGTAGGTGCAGTACCAGAAACTACAGCTACTGTTGAAGTAGTAGAGTCTACAATACATGCGTTATTTAGTTTATACTGAATAGTAGCTGTACCAACGCCAACGCCATGTAAAAGACCTGTTCCGCTTTCGATAGTTGCAACAGACGCCGGCGTACATGACCATGTTCCACCTATTGAGTGTTCATTCATTTGACCAGTTCTGCCAACATGTATTGTATTATACCTAGTAGTTATTGGAAACAAATAAGCAGCCTCATTAGCCCAAACGATTACTTTAACAATAACTGTCTTTGTACCAACAACTAAACCTGAAGGGCTATATGAAGTTACATTCAACCTGAAATAATGAGTAGACGGATGGGGATAATAAGAAATTACGTAGAAAAGGTTATTCGGAGTAGCTCTACCTGTATCTACTGCAGTACCTGAGTGCGTAGAAACGATTGCATCTCCTGTAGAACCGAAACCATAAAAACTTCCCGGCACATCATGATATGATGCATCAATTTCCAAATACACTCCTCTGGCAGTACCAAAAGTTGTATCAATTGCAAACGAATCACGATGACCAAATGTATCCGCTACTTCAAAGTATGGAGACAAGTTTAGTCGAGTGTAGGGTGCACTACAATAATTAATAGTAATCGTGTCATAGGTTGCACCTGTAGTGTGCTCTGCGCGAGTTAGCACCACTGCTCTAGAGGTATTGACACCCATCACAAATCCTATGGTTAGCAGTAAACTACATAACCTTATCACGTTTCTCAACCGGAGAGCGGGGAAAATTCTTCTCATAACTGCCAAGTATTTATTTGTCATTATTTTTCTGCCACAACACGTTAAAAAATAAAATTTCTTTCGCTAGTTTATTAACTTTTTTGAATCCTTAAACTAAAGATAAAAATAACACGACACAACGCAGGCTAATCGCCCACTTTGCGGTCTAAGTCAGATTTAGTGTACAAACTTATAACAAAGGTATCAAATTTTAAAGCTTTCAAACAAAAAATGCTGTTATTGAACTGTTAAAGGATTACTAACAACCACAATAAACCAAATACATTAATCGCATTTTTGGTTGAGATTCAATTTTACACCTCGCAATTGACTTTTTAACTCACTTAGAATTCACAACAAAAATAAAGCTAAACTATTTGAGTGTTGATAAGTGGATAAAATCTTTGTGTTAACTTTTCCTGAACAAAAAAAATGAAAAAAACACCAAATTCCCCTCTGGAAATTTTTAAATTGAACATTTACATAATTAACTCACAAGGCTTTAGCCCTGAAAACTTTTTAAAAGCAGTGCTAAAATGTGAAATTGAACTGAACCCTAACGCTGCTGCAACCTGGGAAACAGAATATTGTCCCGAATGTAAAAATTCTCTTGCTCGTTCCATGCGTTTTTCGTTCTGGTATTCAAGAATCGTCTTCCCAGTCATAACCTTGAATCCCTTTTTAAGGTAGCACTCATTAATTGCCGCAATGCGAGATAAAGATTTTATAGAAATAATAGTGCCTATATTTTCGTCCAGATATTTAACTGCTCTTGAAATCTTTTCACGCTCGTTAGGTTCTGATAAAAAGCTACAAGCAGGTGTGTTAATAAAATTCGCAGATTGAAACAGGAAGCTTTGGGATTTCCGCAAAATCCTAACGGCATACTCCATTATATATAACTCACCTCCATTAGTTTCATCTGCAACTTTAATATTGTATTCGTACATAGATCTAACCTCAGGTAAGAACGGAATATCAGCGGAAATGAAATCTTTACCCCCAAGCACAGCGGTTAACTGACGGGCAAAGCCCAAAAATTGTTCAGTAAATTGATGGGAGTAACACAATACCAACTCAATTTTCGCAGAATCGGACTGAAACGAAAAATCCAGTATCAAATCAGCATCTTTCATTAACTCCAGCCTGCCGGAATCTTCACTGTCATCGAACAAATTGAAATTTCGAGAAATTTTAAGCTTCACGCCGTTAATAACAGAAATCTCACTAATCTCCCCTGTTCCTTTGTTGAGTGATTCGGTGAAAAAAATTGCCCGATTTTGAATGTTGTGCACAAGCAAAAATAAAATGAATACCCGTTCAACAGTATTTAAATAGTCTATAGCTTAAAACTTTAAAAACCGATGGCAGCCAAAAATGATGCCGGCAAGGGACTAATATTCAATTTTTGTTGTAATTTTCCGCCAAACAACCCTGACACACCAGGGCAAGTTTTTATTGTACCATATTAAACAGTTTGCAATTACCATGCTCACTCCCAAAAAGCTCATATTTACAGTTGCGGCTGCTATGTCAGCAACATGTATTACTGCAAATGCTCAAGAACCTGACACTGCACTCATCCACAGTACTATTAAAAAGTACAATGACGAAAGTTCGGTTTATACTAATTACACTCAAAAACTTGTAATAAGCCTCGAAGGTGGTCAGTTAAAAGCAAACAGTTATATCAACACTGAACGTATTTTAATTACAGATCTATCGCTCAAAACAGCAAGGTTTGACAATACCATTGATAACGACTTTACTTCACAAATATTTCAAGGAAATACAATCGCGTATATTCCTCAGAAAAATGGTGCATATAAAAGAGTAGCAAAATACAATTCGGTGAGTGGTTATACCGGACAGGATGGGCTTGAAGATGATGATAATCAACCTACACCATTTACAGGTTTATGCAAGGGCACTGTGATTCAAATAAATGCAAGTCAATCGCACCCAATGTTGGGTTTTCTACCTATCCACATGCCTTACCAGTCATACCCTGTATTGCATTCTGAATTTGTAGTAATTGCTCCAAAATATGTGGAATTGAAATTTGTACCAAAAGGTGCTATGTCGAATATATTCCACCACACACAAAAAGACTCTGCCGGAAATGTAGTACACCGTTTCACTGCAAACCATCTAAATAAACTCAATGCACCTAGTGATGTTCCTTCTGCATTCTACTACTCGCCATACATTGTAACAATGGTTTCCAAGTATAGGTTGCCGGGTACTTCAAAAGATTCAGCGATTAGTGAAAACTCTGAAAGTTTGTTCAAGTACAAAAGAAAGTTCATCTACAACCTGAACGTAAAATCAGATACTATGCTTGAACGCTTGGTAGCTGAAATCACTAAAGGTGACAAAACTGACCGTCAAAAAGCGAAACACATCTACGAATGGTTACAAAATACCATCCACTATAAAGCGATTAATATTGGTTTAGGTGGCTGGGTTCCAAGGGAAGCCGATACAGTGTGTAAACGCCAGTTTGGTGATTGTAAAGACATGTCGAGTTTGTATATGAAAATGGGCAGAATCGCCGGTCTTAAGACATACTTATCATGGATTGGCACCACCCTTCTTCCTTTTACGTTTGAAGAAACTCCGGTTCCTTATGTATCAAACCACATGATTTGTGCATTAAACATTGACAATGAATGGATTTTTGTTGATGGCACACATTCAAATCTACCTTTTGGTGGAAATCGAGATGATATTCAGGGCAAGGAAACTATGATTGCTTTAGATAATGAGCATTTCAAAATTGAAACTATTCCTGTCGTCAATGCCGATAAAAATGTAACTATTGATAGCACTTCTTTAAAAATTTCGACAGAAAATTTCGAAGATGTAATGGGTAAAACTCGCCAGAGGTTTGTTGGCTACCCTGCTTGGAATTCCGCATTTGCTCTGAGTTACCTGAACGCTGATGCCGACCGCAATAAAAAATTTGCACAAACTTTAGCAGGCCGTGGAGGCGAAAACTACGTGCTTGAAAGCTTCAGCTTTAAGCAGGTTGAAAACGAAAATAGAGATGTTACCCTAGGTACATCTTTCATTATTCCACGCTATATAACTAAGAACGGTGCTGACTTGATGTTGAATATGAATTTACTAAAAACAATGAAATCGTTTGACATCGATACAGTAAATCGCCGCGTAGATTTCTACCATGACTACAAGGAGACCAAAAAAGAAGTTACCATACTTGAAATTCCTGTGGGTTATAAAATTAAATACCTCCCTAAATCGGTAAAAGGTAATTTCAAAGATTACTGGAGTTATTCAATTACTTACAAAGTAGCCGGAAACAAGGTTATACTTACAAAAGAATACAAAATAAACACGGTGAAATTGCCAATGGCTGAATTTGCAGCCAACAATACTGAAATCAAAAGCCTAATTACCGAGTACAAAGACAATCTGGTTTTGACAGCTAGCAAAAAATAAACAATCCCAATAACTTCATATTTATAGAAATGAAAAAACTTCTGATCATATCATTCGGACTATTGCAGGTTGCGCAAGCTGCCCAGGCACAAGTTCTAAAGACAAAAATCCCGGGCAACACACGTCACGTAATTTATGATGACAGACTGGCGCCGCAATTTGAAGAGTGGGAGAAGTCGCCAAAAATGCATGCAGTACCACCGCAATACAACAACGAACACGCCCTTATAATTTTACAAAGCGAACGTCGTGACTTTGTATTTGAAGGAACGGGAATCACTACCTATAAAACACAGCACAAAATCATTAAGGTGCTTGACAAAATGGGTATTGAAGAGTTCAACGATGTTGTCATTCCTTACGTAGCTGGTAAACTTCGGTGTGATTCAATAAAAGTGCGAACAATATCGCCCGATGGAATAGTTAAAAACTACGACTATAACAAACTTTACCTGAGCGACGGCGGTTTTTACATTCCAATTGAAGGAATGGTGAAGAATACTGAGATCGAAATACTGATCAACTATAAAATGGGGCTCACGTCATTTGATGCAATCAATTTTCAAGAAGACTTCCCGATTCTGAATGCAACATTTGAAATGAATTACCCTAAAGAATTGTTCTTCAACTTTAAAGGTTACCACGGTTTCCCTGTTGAAGAAGAAAAAGTGGTTGGTGGGCATAAACAGATGAAGATTTACAAAGCTGACATTCCAGTTCTTAAAAAACAGCCTTACAGCTTCTATGACCTCTACAAAATGCGTATAGAATATGGCTTGGACCACTATACCAACAGAGGCGGATACCAGCGCAGCGACAATTTCACATACAACATGCTTGCAAAAGAAACCTACACCAAATTTTACCTGGTTTCTAAGAATGACAAAAAGGTAATCGATAAATTTTTAACCAGCATTGGAATTAACGGTGGTGAAACAACTGCCGAGCGTATCAGGAAAATTGAAGATGGAATAAAAGAAAATATTAGCCTGTACAATGCAAAAATTGGTGACAAACAAGATAACCTTGAAAAAATAATCAATAATAAAATTGCTACCAGCACAGGTATAGTAAAGTTATTCGCGGCCTGCTTTTTGCAAACGGGTGTGAATCATGAAATAGGATTGGTAGGTAGCCGTTTCCACCATACCTATGACCCGTCGTTCACAAACCTTGCACCATTTAACGACTATGTGTTCTTTTTCCCGGCTACAGGTAGTTATTTAGCACCAACGGAATTCTATTTCAGACACCCGGAAATACCAAGCGATTACGTTAATTCAACAGGAATTTTCTGTAAAACAAACCCTGAAAAAGGCTTCGCAGTTGGTCGTGAAAACATTGTTGGCGAAGCGCAATTGCGTCGCATTGAAGCATTGCCTGAAAGCCACAATACAGTTTCAAACCATGCACAAATTCACGTCGATAAAGATTTCAATGCAACGGTTGACTATACTCGTAAATTCTGGGGATACCCGGCACTGGAGTTGAGGAAATCGCTTGCAAATGCTAATAACGACGAGAAAAAGAAAATTGTTTTAGGCAAATCGTTACTTGCTGAAAAGCCTGAAATGATGGGTAAATACAGTGTGAAAAACGAAAACCTCACTGATGTTTACCAAAATAAACCAGTAACAATTGACTATGTAGTGAACAGCGCACCATTATTTGAAAAAGCAGGTGACAACTACATTTTGAAAATAGGTAAGGTGATAGGCACGCAAACTAACTTCTACGCAAATGAAGAGCGCGTTTTACCTGTCGATTTGCCTTATGCACACATGAACAAATTCTCAATTTCGTTCCATTTGCCTGAAGGGTACAAAGTAAAAGATGTTGAGAATTTACAAAAATCAGTTGAACAGTACGACAAAACTGAAGGGAACACCATTGCTTATTTCAAGAGCGATTGTAAAGTTGCGGGTGATAACCTGGTTGTAACCATCACTGAATCGTACCCTCAGGTACACTATTCAGTGAGTGACTTTGAGATTTTCAAAAAAATAATGAACTCGGCTGCTGATTTTTACGGTGCATCGGTTGTTTTAGAACCAGCGAAAACTAAAAAGATTGCCAAGCCAAAACATAAATTAGTTGCTAAAGCTACTCAGGCGAAACATAATATGTAGACCGGGTATCAACAACAGATTCATAAAAAATTAAGTGTCTTACGCTTTTCTGCAGGTATGTACAATTGATATCTGCTGAAAAGCGTAAGTTTGTTTACAGATTTAGTGTCAATGAATATAAGGTCTTATTTTATTGTTTTACTGTGCCTTTTCGCTTTCCCCACATGGGCGCAGTACGACAAAGAATTTACCCAACCGCGAATATTGATTTTACTTGATGAATCGTCGAGTATGATTCAGCAATGGAGCGGCGGTAAAGAAAAGATTAAGGTTGCAAATGAAATCATTCTTCGCATTATGGATAGCGTTTATGCTGTTAACCCTAATGTGGAGTTCTCGTTACGTGTATTTGGTAATCAGCACACTGTAGAAGAACACGACTGTACAGACACCAGAAACGAAGTTCCGTTCAGTAAGTTCAATAAAACCCAAATGGAATTCAGGCTTGAGGATTTACACCCATTGGGTATTACCTCTATTGCCTACTCGCTCAATGAAGCTGCTGAGAAAGACCTTGTCGATGAAAAAAGGAATGCCTACTCTATTATTCTGATTACTGACGGTGGTGAGAGTTGCGGTGGTGATATCTGCGCAATTATGAGGAAACTCGAAAACAAAAAGATTTTCTTCCGCCCTTATATCATTAACCTTGAAGATGTGCCTGAACTTAAAAAGGAGTATGCCTGTATGGGTGAATACCTTCAGGTAACTAAAAAGTCAGACTTTAACCCGGCGATAACCAAAATTGTGGATGCATTCAAACCAATGCTTAAGCTTTCAAAGGCTGAATACTCTACCATTAGAACAACTCCGCAACCTATTATTAAAAACGATGGTGGCACAACTAAAGTAGTTAAGCCAACATTAAGTGCCGATACACCAGTAGTTGCTAAAAAAACAATTCGTGATACGGTTAAACCGGAAAAGCCTGCTGAAATAAAACACAGCATTACTGTAGGAGAAGAAAAGAAAAAGCCTGAACCTGCAAAGCTGACGAAAGCACGCACAACGGGTATGGGAATGCTTCGTGTTGACCCAATTAAACTTAAAAAAGCAAAAACGGTAGCATTGATTGAGCCGAATGTTGCTACTCCTGAAGTTGAAATACCTCAAAACCTGAAAGCAGCAGCAATGACATCGGCACCGGTAAAAAAACTGAAGCGCTTAAAGGTGAAAATGCCTGAAATTGCAGGTACACAACTGGTTACACCTGATTACCCGAACGTGAAAGGCCCTGAATTACCGACGCCGCCAAAACCGGCAGACCTGACAGCAGCCCCTGTAAGGAAGCTCAAAAAAATGAAAGTTGCAGCACCAGATTTGGGTAAACCATACCTTGTTACAATCAAAGAACCAGGCGTTAAATATGTTGAGCCAACCCCGGTAAAACCTGCTGAAATGGCGAAGGTTTCTTTGCCTGTAGCTTCTAAACTTGCAGTGAACAGCGTAAAAATTTCTAAATCTAAGACCTTCAAAATAAGCTATAAGCCAATTGCTTTTGAGGACCCAGAACCATATAGAGCACCGGAAAAACCAAAAGTAGCATTAGCAAAATTGAAATTGCCTAAGTTCAAAATGCACTTGTTGTATGGTGGAACGTTTCTTGACTATGAAGCAAAGCCTGTAAAAATTGCGCCGCCGCCACATATTGAATATCCTAAAGCGCAACCTGCTTCGCCTGTTGCTACACAAACAAAAACTCCAGACCCAAAGAAAAATGAAAACCCTGTAAAACCGCCTGTAAAACCAGTTGAGAAAACCGGAAAATACAGTGTAGAACATGAAGATGCACCTGAAACTACGCTTGAAGTGTACCTTACCAACGGCAAGGGTAAATTTTATACAACTACCCCTGAAGTTGTGATATTTGAAAAAGGCACAAACAAACAAGTTAAAAAGTTCCATCGTTTCGTTGACCCATCAGGTAACCCTGACCCTATAACTGATTTGGCTATAGGTAACTATGACCTCACCATTACAGGCAGAGACGATCTTTTAGCGCATGTTGAACTACAGGCGCACAAACACAACAAGGTGTACATTGAAGTTAAAAACTACAGTTTGTATTTCCGTTACCTGAACAATCCAAAACGTGACGTATCAGAATATCAGGCTGAAGTGATTCAGAGAAATGTGGCTAATGGAAAAGTTGTGATTCAAAAGTGTACAGAAAAACTGGAATACGAACCGGGCAACTACCACATTCTGGTGAATACTTTCCCTGAAAGCATTTTTAATATTGACCTTGATATGGACGCTGCAGGTGCTATTACAATTCCTGAGCCTGGCTTTGTAACCTTTGTACCAGAAGTAAATACTACATCAGTAACACTCTGGAAGCAAAGCGGTGAGCGTTTCATTAATTTCAAGAAACTGGATATTACCGACCCTTCTAATAAAAAGAAGATGATTTTACCGGGTAAATACCAGGTACAATACAGCACTGGTGAAACAAATTTTTCAAGCTCAAATAGAGTAATCACATTTGAAATCTCTTCGAACAAAGAAACTCAGGTGATTCTTAAAAAGTAGTACCATGCACGATATTTCCATCAGCGTAATAAGACATACCGACCCGCTCTACCAAGCTGTATGGCAGTTAAGGGAAGACGTTTTGCGCAAACCACTAGGTATGTCGCTTAAGAATGAAAATCTTTCGATGGATGGTGAAGATGATATTTTAATTGCCAAACTTAACGGTCAAGTGATTGGCTGTCTGATGCTACACCCTGTTTCTGCCGAAGAAATGAAGTTCAGGCAAATGGCTGTAGATGCCGCCCATCAGGGCACCGGTGTGGGCAGGCAGTTGATGGTTTTTGGAGAACAACACACCCGCAATCTGAAACATAAAAAGATTACGCTACATGCCCGCATGGTCGCAAAACCCTTTTACGACAAACTGGGTTATGAAACTGTTGAGGGAGTATTTGAAGAGGTAGGCATACCCCACATGAAAATGTACAAAGTGCTGTAGCCTACCCCTTATTGATTATTCCATTACCTGATTCCTCAATAAATCATTGAATTCGTCTCTTTTGCGAATCAATTTGATTTGTCCGTTGTCATACATTACTTCAGCAGGTTTGAGGCGGCTATTGAAATTGCTGCTCATCTCAAAACCATAGGCACCGGCATTGCGGAAAACCAATAAATCACCCTCACGTACTTCATTCAATACCCTGTCCCAGGCAAAAGTGTCTGTTTCACAAATATTGCCTACAACGGTATAAATTCTTTGTGCCCCATCGGGGTTCGAGATGTTTTCAATTTTGTGGTATGCCTCATAAAACATAGGGCGTATGAGGTGGTTGAAGCCTGAGTTGACACCCACAAAAACGGTAGCGGTAGTTTGTTTGATGATATTTGCTTTCACTACAAAGTGACCGCACTCGCTCACCAGGTATTTACCCGGTTCAAACCATATTTCTATCTCGCGCTTGAATTCTTCTTCAAACTTGCACACTTCTTCTGATACTCTTTGCCCAAGACGTTGTACGTCGGTTTCACGGTCCTCTTCTTTGTAAGCCACTTTAAACCCGCTTCCAAGGTCAATGAACTTGATTGTTGGGAAACGCATAGCTGTTTCAAACATCATATTCAACCCTTCCAAAAACACTTCGATGTCTTTGATTTCGCTGCCTGTGTGCATGTGCAGGCCAACTACGTTGATTCCCAAGGTTTTAATGATACGCTCAATGTGGCGTACCTGATGAATGGAAATACCGAATTTGCTATCAATATGCCCTGTTGAAATTTTATAATTACCACCCGCCACAATGTGCGGATTGATACGGATACAAACAGGATAAGAACCACCAAACTTGTTGCCAAACTGCTCCAGAATACTGATGTTATCGAGGTTAACCATAACACCATGTTCAGTTGCTTCAATAATTTCATTCAGGTCAACGCAGTTTGGGGTAAATAAAATTCTATCGGGTGTAAAGCCCGCCAATAAGCCCAGTTTCACTTCATTGATGCTCACACAATCGATTCCGGCACCAAGTGCATCGATGTGTTTTAAAATATTAATGTTCGTAAGTGCCTTGCAGGCATAGAAGAAACGGGTAGGGTGTTTTTGAAACGCACCTGTTAGTTTTTGGTATTGCTCTGTGATTTTACCTGTATCATAAATATAGACAGGCGTACCGTATTGATTGGAAATATCAATCAATGCCTGATTGGAAATGGGACTGTACATGATGCAAATGTAGACCCACGCACCTAAAAGGTGTGGAATACTGTAGCGCTGAAACCCTTGTTTTAACGCAATTTTACATGTTTTTGACAAGAATTGGATATTATATATTTATAGTTACACATATTTACATGTAATAAACCAACTGAAAATCAACGCGCTATTTTGTTGAAGTTTGTTGTGTATTTTCAGCTTGATTTCAATACAAAAACACTGATAAAAATCAGGATACATATAACGGCGTTTGATTTTTGCAAATCAGTTATATCCCGTTAACTTTGCACTCAAATTTCACTTTAAAAGCGTTCATCGAGTTAAACATTTTCAAAATATGAATTTATTTCTTGCGCAATCAAAAGAATTCACCGGTCGCCATATAGGAGCCGGAGAAAAAGACACTAAAGAAATGCTCAAAACTATTGGTGTTGAGAGCATGGAGGAGTTGATAGGCCGTACGGTACCGGCTGCTATCAGGATGCAACATGCATTGGATATTCCTGAGTCGGTGAGTGAGGCTGAATACCTAAACCAACTCAAGAAAGTAGCAGCAAAAAATAAAGTGATGAAGAGCTATATTGGTCAGGGTTATTACGATACCCTTACACCAACAGTAATTCTTCGCAACATTTTTGAAAACCCAGGATGGTACACGCAGTACACTCCATACCAGGCTGAAATCAGTCAAGGTCGTTTGGAGAGCTTGTTGAACTACCAGACAATGATTTGCGACCTTACAGGCATGACATTGGCGAACGCTTCTTTGCTCGATGAAGGAACTGCTGCGTCAGAAGCAATGACTATGTTCTTCCACTCGGTGAACAAAAACGACAAAAACCCTGAGCGCCCTAAATTCTTCGTTGATCACGATGTATTCCCACAAACGAAAGACGTTATTTTGACACGTGCTGAACCTTTGGGCATCGAAGTTGTTTTTGGCGATTACAGGATTGCTGATATTGACGTTACATATTGCGGTGCGCTTATTCAATACCCTAACGATAAAGGAAGCATTGAAGACTACACAGGCTTTATTGCTACAATGCACGAAGCAGGTGGTTATGTTGCTATGGCAACAGATTTGCTTGCTCTTACATTATTGACACCTCCGGGTGAACTAGGTGCTGACGTAGCATTGGGTACAGCTCAACGCTTTGGCGTTCCAATGGGCTTTGGTGGTCCTCACGCGGCTTTCTTTGCGACAAAAGAAGATTTCAAAAGGCAAATGCCGGGTCGTATTATTGGTGTGAGTGTTGATGCTTCCGGCAACCGCGCGTTGAGAATGGCACTTCAAACTCGTGAGCAACACATTAAGCGCGAAAAAGCAACTTCTAACATCTGTACTGCACAGGCATTACTGGCTAACATGGCTGCTATGTATGCTGTTTACCATGGTCCTGAAGGTTTGAAAAACATTGCAAGAAGAGTGGCAGGTTTGGCTCAGGCATTGGGTGATTCTTTGGCTGCTGATGGCTACAAAGTATTGCATAAAAACTATTTTGATACAGTTGTTGTAGAAGTAAAAGACACTAACGCTATTCGTTCTGCTGCTGAGGCTGCGGGTATGAACTTTCGTTACCACACCAATGGCACAATTGGTATAGCACTCGACGAAACAACTACAGCAAGAGATGTAATGAACATTTTACAGGTATTCAACCACAAAGATGAGCCTGTAACAATGAATCTCGATGAAGAAACTATACTTGAGCATATCCCAGCATCTTTGTCTCGCACATCGGCAATTCTCCAACAATCAGTATTCAACAGCCATCATTCTGAAACACAAATGATGCGCTATATCAAAATGCTTGAAAACAAAGATATCAGCCTTAACACGAGTATGATTTCTTTAGGTTCATGTACTATGAAGTTGAATGCAGCATCGGAAATGATTCCAGTAAGTTGGCCTGAATTCAGCAAAATGCACCCATTCGCACCTGCTAGCCAGGCTGAAGGTTATAAGCAAATTGCTGATGAGTTGAGCGACTACTTGTGTAAAATCACTCATTTCGATGCATGCAGTCTTCAACCAAACAGTGGAGCGCAAGGCGAATATGCAGGTTTGTTGGCAATTAGAGGTTATCACCTCAGCCGCAACGAAGCGCACAGAGATGTAATATTAATTCCTATTAGTGCGCACGGTACTAACCCTGCAAGTGCGGTAATGGTGGGTTATAAAGTGGTTGTTGTTAAGGCACTTGAGAACGGATACATCGATGTAACTGATCTTAAAGCAAAAGCTGAACAATATGCTGCTAACCTCGCAGGTATCATGATTACTTACCCAAGTACTTATGGTGTTTACGAAGAAACAGTAAAAGACATCACAGAAATCGTTCATAGCCATGGCGGACAGGTGTATATGGATGGAGCTAACATGAATGCTCAGGTTGGTTTAACAGCTCCGGGCCTCATTGGTGCCGACGTTTGTCACCTGAACCTTCACAAAACATTCGCTATCCCTCACGGTGGCGGTGGTCCGGGAGTAGGTCCAATTTGTGTTCGCGAACACCTTGCACCATTCCTTCCAGGTCACGTTAACTTCGGTGGCGATGAAAACAAACCACACCACGCTGTAAGTGCTGCGCCTTATGGTTCTGCAAGCATTTTGCTGATTTCTTATGCTTACATCCGTATGCTGGGAAGCGAAGGCGTTCGTAAAGCAACTGAGTATGCAATCTTAAACGCTAACTACATGCGTGCAAGACTACAGGGCGAATTCGATATTCTGTATACAGGTACCGGTGGCACTTGCGCTCACGAATTCATCGTTGACCTTCGTCCGTTCAAGAAAAGTGCTGAAATCGAAGCATCAGACGTTGCAAAACGCCTAATGGACTATGGTTTCCACGCACCTACAATGAGCTTCCCTGTTGCAGGCACAATTATGATTGAGCCTACTGAAAGTGAAGACAAAGGTGAGCTTGACCGCTTCTGCGATGCATTGTTAAGCATTAGAGAAGAAATTAGGGCTGTAGAAGAAGGAAAAGCTGATAAACTGGACAACGTGCTTAAAAATGCACCACATACTCAGTTTGTTATTACTGCTGACGAGTGGAACCATAAATATAGCCGTGGTGCTGCTGCTTATCCATTGGGATGGGTTAAAAACAACAAATTCTGGCCTACTGTTTCTCGCGTAAACGATACATTCGGCGACAGGAACCTTGTTTGTACTTGCGAACCTACTGAAGCATACGCAGAAGCGTAATAAATACAACATATAAGTCTATTGCAACCCCGGTTATGCCGGGGTTGTTTTTTTGACAAAAAATTCAAAAATGGAAACTTTTACCTTGTAAATCTAAAAGTTTGTTTTAGATTTGCAAGGATGATTGTTCGAAAATCGGTTGCGAAAATCTCCCAATTGCTGGAAGAATTTCCTGCTGTGGCTATACTGGGGCCACGGCAGGTGGGTAAAACTACCCTTGCCCGTAGGATTGCAGAACAATTCAAACCCAAAACTTTATTTCTAGACTTAGAGACACAGGAAGATTTAATAAAAATTACTGACCCTGCCGCCTACTTTGAATTGCACAAAGGTTCTTTGATTATCCTTGATGAAGTGCAAAGAGTACCTCATATTTTCACTGCATTACGAGGCATTATCGATAAGCGAAGGCAAGAAGGCCTCAGAGCACACCAGTTCCTTCTGCTCGGCTCTTCATCACTGGAACTGCTACAACAATCATCAGAATCGCTGGCAGGTAGAATTGCATTGCATGAACTACCCATTATACATGCTGACGAAATAGATACTGAAAAGACAGACTTGAACCAACTTTGGCTGCGTGGCGGATTCCCCGATAGCCTTTTGGCAGCAAGCGATGCCGGTTCCTTCCGATGGCGTTCGAATTTTATATCTACGTATCTGGAACGAGACATACCTCAACTAGGGCCAAGGATACCTGCAATAACGCTGCGAAGATTGTGGACTATGCTTGCACATAATCAGGGTTCTATTTTAAACGTAACTCAATTGGGAGGCAACCTCGACTTAACCGGGCCAACGGCTAAGAAATACGTTGGATTGTTGGAAGACTTGTTACTAATAAGAACTGTGCATCCGTGGTTGGGGAATGTAGGAAAGCGACTGGTGAAGTCGCCCAAAGTGTATATAAAAGACAGTGGTCTTACACATGCTTTGTTGAATATTAAAACAATTGACGACTTATTGAGCCACCCCATAGCCGGGCAAAGCTGGGAAGGGTTTGTGGTCGATGCTATTATTTCGAATCTACCGGAGGGCTGGAGTGCTTGGTATTACCGAACAGGTGCCGGTGCTGAAATTGACTTAGTACTGGAATCAGGTTACAAAGACACAATTGCTATAGAAATAAAACGTGCCTATGCTCCCAAGGTAAGCAAGGGGTTTTATATAGGATGCGAAGATATCAAGGCAACGGAAAAAATAGTTGTTTACCCCGGCAATGAAAGCTTTCCTTTGTCGAACGAAATAATGGTGCACTCTGTTACTGGCATTATTCAACGGCTTGAATCTTTCTAAAGGCAAAAGCGCAAACAGATACTATACCAGAGTATAGCGATATACTCTAATATACCTCGCCATTTTGTATGAATGGGGCACCTACCTTTACATTCATTTATAGATTTCATGACACTCAACTGTATGTATGGAACGTAAAGACTTTTTAAAAAGCATTCTCTCATTGATGGCTATGGGTACACTTTCAAGCTTCAAAAACATAACCGATACTTTTCCTAATCAGGGCAGGAAAATGCCTGTTTTGTTTACCTCTCACGGCAACCCCATGGATATTCCGCTTACGAGGGAACAACGACCATTTTGGAAAACGCTGTATGAGCTGGGCTTAAAGTTGCAGCAGCATTTTGAGATAAAGGCAGTGCTGGTGGTGTCAGCGCATTGGTGCAGCAAGGGCACATTTGTCAACATATCGAAAGAACAAACGCAGATATACGATTTCTACGGCTTCCCCGATGAGTACTACAAAGTGAAATATGCAGCCCATGGCGCACCTGATATTGCCCATGAAGTGAATAAAATCGTTCCATCGGTGGCTGAAACTACAGAATGGGGATTAGACCACGGCGCCTGGCCTATGCTGATGCACCTATTTCCACAGGGCAACGTTCCGGTGTTCCAGATGAGTATTGATTACTATGCGAAACCTGAATACCATTATGACCTGGGAAGACAACTGAAATCGCTGCGCGAAAAAGGCGTGTTGATTATTGGCAGTGGCTCGCTGATTCATAACCTTAGGCTGGCGATGCAAAAATTCAGCACCAACGATATGACACCATTTGGTTGGGAAGCAGAATACGATACATGGATAGCACAGCAATTGAACGCGCGAAATTTCAAGGCACTAATTGATTACGAAACAAGCCACAAGCTGGGCAAACTCGCATCGCCTACCCCCGATCATTTTGTACCTGTGCTCTATAGCCTTGGGTTAACTGATGCCAATGAGCCTATCAAGTTCTTCTACGAAGGAGGCATAACGATACCAGCCTTCAGCGAAAGAAGCTTTATTGTAGGTGATGTGTAAGCCTTAAAACCGGTCTGTACTAAACTACTACTACCTGATAAAACTCTTCCGGCTTGTAATACTTGCGGGCTAATGCAAGTACATCGTCGGGAGTAATGGTTTTGTATATATTGATGTTCGAATTAAACCTCGATTCATCAAAGCCATTTAATATGAACGACTTCCAACGTTGCAAGATAGAAAACGGACCATCGAGGTCACCTAAAAGACCACCAAGCAGGTAGTTCTTCACCAGTAGCAATTCATCTTCGTCGGGTGCTTCTCGGGTAAGCAATTCCATCTCTTTGTAAATCTCTTCAATAGCAGCGTCAACAACACCTACACCAGTTTCAGTTTGAATGAGTATGCTGCCGCCGTGTATTTCAGGAATCAGCGAACTATGAATGCCGTATGTAAAACCTTTTTCTTCACGAATGTTGCTCATGAGCCTTGACCCGAAATAGCCACCGAACAATGTGTTCAACACGACCATTGGCGTGAAGTCGGGGTGGTGGCGATTAGGAAACAATTTACCAATTCTGATGGCTCCCTGTACTGCATTGGGGTCGTTTTCGAATTTAAGCTTATGTTCTGAAACCGGAGGTGGCGCAAAATCTAATTGAGGTTCGGTGTACACACCAATCTTTACTCCACCAAATACTTTGTTCAATTGCGCGATTTCGGTATCACCAATGTTGCCGCCCAAGAATATGCGCATGCCATCGAACTTGTAAGCACTGGCATAGTGTGCAACTATGTCTTCTCGGGTTAAACTTTCAATATTGTCTTTTCTTGTGTACCTGCCATAAGGGTGATGCTCGCCGAAAAGAACTGCATCAATTTTTTGGTTGGCAACAAATTCGCACTGCCTCAAATTCACCAAAAGACGTTGAACGGAGTTGCGTTTGTATATTTCCAGCTCTTTTTCGGGGAAAGTAGCCTCTGTGAGAATTTCAAAAACTACAGGCAGTAATGCCGGAATATGTTTTGTAAGTGTATAGAGCGTGAGCGTGGCGTAGTCGTTACTTGCACCAACTTTTAATTGTGCACCATAAAACTCCAGTGCTTCGTTGATTTCTGCTGCTGTGCGGTGGGTAGTACCTGTTTTTAGCAAACCGGCTATGGCATGGGCTATTGCCGGGCGCGGTTCGTACCACAAACCCGCCGGAAAAACCCAGTCAATTTGTGCTACATCTTGCACGCCTGCATTTAACCAGTATAACGGAATACCATTGTCGAGTGCAACCTGATTGATAGCAGGCAATTTGAAATCGAATTCCACTGCATCGTGAATGGAAGGTGCAACTGTGCGGTCGAGCGCCATTTTGAAAATTTTGTTCAAAGATAAGTGCGTACAACTACAAATGAACCCGAGATTTTAGGAACTGTGGTCTGTTATTATAACCCACTCTCCGTGTATTTTTTTAATCAATAAAGTGTAACTCCCCGCCAAATCGCCCACATTGCGTTTAAGCTCCCATTTACCCACCACAAAATAGTGATGGCTATCGAGTTTTTGGATGCGTGTAATGGTTGAAGTAAGCTTGCCCATGTGTTCGGCATCAGGGTATGCTTCTTTATAGCGTTTAAGGGTAGTATTATAGCCATAACGCGGCCCTTTGGAGCCAATGAATATCAGGCTGTCATTTTCCCAATAGCCGTGCATGTAGCCCTCTATATTGCCCTTATTCCATTCGGTAACCTGTGCAGCAAGCATGGTTCTTATTTTTTGTTCATTGGTGGTGCGGGCGTTTGTGATGGTAGCACCCAGAATAAACATTGATATGGTGAGTATAAAAACTCGTTTAACGTATGACATGCTAGTAATTGCTGAAATAATAGTTGTAGGTATAAGACGTCGAATTTTCCATCTTTACCCTTGAATAACTTAATGAATAGTGGGCCGTATCGGTGAAACTGATTACAAAACTTCCATACCTTTCTGATGAAGTTTTACCTGCTAGCCAATATTCCTGATTGTATGAAGATGTGTAGCCGAGATGGAGTGTATCGCCTTCGAATGCATTGGTAAAGCTATCAAGCACAATGAAGTTAATATCACGGTAGGTTGTATCCCAATTAAACAACGTCGAAATTCTCTTTAACACTCTGAAATTCCGTACACCCGATGAGGGTATGAAATTTGGCGGGCTTCCATAAAATCGAACATACATGTCTAATTCTCCCAATGCAGTTGCCAGATCGTGTCGGTTATAAATTCTCACTTTGTAAGTTCCGGGCAAATTAAAACGGTGTCTTCTGGTATTGCCACTAATCATTAAATCTAAAAAGCCATCGCCGTAATCAAAAATTAAATCGCTCACAGTGGGCGCATTGGTCTTGAAAACAATTGTGTCACGGTTGGTGTTGCCTCCTGATACTTCAATGGAATAAGGACCCGTGTAGATAGGATCGGACTTTGTACATGCTGCAAACAACAACACAATGAAAAGCCCTATATGGTAGAAATGACATTTTCCAAAAGTATTTTTGTAGCAACAACTACGCATAGTATCTGAGAATATGGGTTAGTTCACAAGGTAGTAGGTCCTGGTAATTGTTGAACTTTGCCTGAAGGTTTGATAAGATACGTTCATCGAAATACTTGACCAATCTTTGTAGTAGTCAGAAAAAGTTAGAGAACCCTGTTTGCGATCGGTGCCATTATTCAAGTTGAAATTATAGTAGTTGGTTGTGTTATAAACGTTATTCAAATAAAAAGTATCGTTATTAAATACAACCGTAAACGTATCAATGGCTTTGATAGCCATGTATTCGGTGGCGGTATCTACAAAATTCATTGAACCAACTACACTATCGTATCTTCTGTAAAATCGGAGTGTGGTATCTTTTAGAGCTACTTGTGGAGCTTGCCCGGCATACTTGATGGTGATATCAGTAGAACCAAGAATTTTTTTAGGGTCTTTGATGTTGTAAATAGTTACATGAAAAGGACCAACATAATTATAGGCGCGTGCCTTTACTGCCCTTCCCCACATTAAATCAGAAGTGCCATCTCCAAAATTAATAACCAGGTCTTTGCTTGCCGGTGCATTGGTTTCAAAAACAATGGTCGATAACTTGTACAATTCGCCTTTTGCTGTAATAGTATAAGGACCGTCTAGATTTGCATCACTTGTTTTATTGCAGGAAGCACCGAAAATGGCAAGTGCTATAAAAACGATGAGTGGTGAGGCGGAAATATTTGTTTTCAGTTTCATGGTTTTATTGAATAGTAATTAAAGGTATTATTTTTTTATCAGACGTAGCGCAGTAACATATGGTTTTATATAAACGAATGACCTTTACTTTTATTGGCTATTGGTGCACATCAAACCAAACGGGCTGTATATCGTCCCAGTCGCCATTGTAGTTGATGGTTAACTCTTCGCCTGCTTCAATGTTCCTTACGGTTTTAATGTAAATGGTATCAGTATCGTATTCCATAAAGTATTCGCAATTAGAATTATAAGCATGGTTGTAAACCGGCACCCAGCCCAAAGCCATACAGCACATCTGTTTTCCCTCGGGCTGCCATTCAAAAATATAGTCATGCAACAGTGTCTTATCGAGCAATGTGCGCTCTTCTCCCGACATCACAATAACGGGCGCAACCTCAATAATTTCATCTGCTTGCAGTGCTGTTTTTGTATACACACCGCGACCTTTGTTGTCGGTATTCGAAATGAATAGGGCAGTGTGTCTGGTGTTTTCCAAAATCGCTTGTACTTTAATGAATAAAAAAATGGTTTTTTGTGGTGCTTTTTATATTTTTACAACCTTAAAGGTAATTATATGAAGAAAATCCTGAACCTCAAAATGGTACTTGTCGCAAGCTTTCTGGTTGCGCCTCTTTTTAGTTTCGGGCAATTCAAGTTTCTCGTTAGGCCTTTCTTTAGTTATTTCAAAGATAAAAGCCGTTGGGAAATTGGCGCAAATTACATTCAATCAAACGGAAATTTTGAAGGTGTAGTACCGTTTTATGGCTTCAATAACTTTTATACACACGATGAAACTATAAAACGTGACATTAAAGCCGACAACGGCTATGGTGGCTTTTTCGGTGTTCAGGTGCCGGTAGCAGCTACGGGTCACATCAGTGTTTGGGCTATTTCTATTCGTGGTATGTTCAATTACATGAACTGGAGCGACCTGAATAAAGCTTACAATTTAGATGGTACTTTCAAAGACATGCCTAACCAAATGAGCATGACTACGAAACAATTTGCAGTACCTATAGGTATTGACTGGAAAATAGGTAGCGATGCCATTGCTTCAAGAAGGTTGAAAATGGGTCTTGATTTGGGTGCAGGTATCTATCCGCACATGAATGTAAGTTCTATTGATACAGCTCATGTATCTTTCCCTCCGCAATCTAACTTTGGTCTTTATCCATACTTCAATGCTGACCTTTCTTTTTTTGCGAAAGTTTGCTTCAAAGTAAGGGCCATGTACACATGGGGTAATTGCGAGCTGATTAATTCTTCTAACACTACTTACAATTACGGTTTGGCACCATTTACTGATGGTCCTTTCAAAGTAACTTCTCATAATCATTTGATGGTTTCGTTGGTTATTATGCCCTTCTCTTACAAATGGAGAGAGTTTAACTGGGCTACTGATTATGATACCTACAACTGGAACGAAAAAATAAACTAGTAGTTCAACAACATATTTCAAGTCCGCCCTCACCGGCGGACTTTTTTTGTGCCCATTAGTGATTATCGGCAAAGGAAATGGATGATTTTACCCTATTTTTGCCGATATCGGCAAACTTTTAACTATGCGGTTTTTATCAGTGAGTGAATATGCTCAAAAATCAGGCTTACCGGAACGCACGGTGAGGCACCATTGCCGTACCGGAAAAATTGATGGAGCCTTCCTGGTTGGGAAAACGTGGAATATACCTTTGAATGCTTTAACCACGGTCATTTCGTTACCCAATTCGCAGCCCGATTCTGCTTTATTACAGCGGCTTAAAGAAGAGCGCACAATGCGCCTGAAAGGCGGCATATACCACCGCACACAAATTGACTTTACCTACAATTCAAATAAAATAGAAGGTAGCAAGCTTACTGCCGACCAAACACGTTTTATTTTTGAAACCAATACAATTGGGCTGACAAACGAAGTAGTGAATGTCGATGATATTGTTGAAACTACCAATCACTTCAGGTGCATTGAATTCATGATTATCAATGCCACAGAACCGCTTTCGGAGCAATTCATCAAAGAACTCCATGCTATTTTAAAAAATGGCACATCTGACAGCAGAAAAGACTGGTTTAATGTGGGCGCCTACAAAAAACTGCCCAATGAAGTTGCGGGTGTTGAAACCACCCACCCCAAGGAATTAGGTAAGCAAATGAAAAAGCTATTGAATAACTATAATCTGCTTCAGCAAAAGACGCTGGAAGACATTGTGGCATTCCATTATCAATTTGAAATGATTCACCCTTTTCAGGATGGTAATGGCAGGGTGGGCAGGCTCATCATGTTCAAGGAATGCCTGGCGAATAATATTGTGCCCTTTATTATCGAAGACCACTTAAAACACTTTTACTACAGGGGTTTGCAGGAGTGGAACCGCGTAAGAGAATACCTGTTAGATACCTGCCTTTCGGCGCAAGACAACTACAAAGCCCTGTTGCAGTACTTTGAAATAGGGTGGGTGGAATGATGCACTTAAAAAAGTTTCAAGATGGAGTGTGTTTTTAAAACCCCACCCCCTTTAACACAACTTTCACACATCAACCACAAGTTATACAACAAATGTTCCCAAAATCGCTTGTGGGGCGATAGACCTTTGTGTAGCAAAACAGAGCAAAAGCTGCTGAAACAACAATGAGAGATTTGGCTAGAAAATATGGTTGGGAAATTGCAGGGATGATAACTGGTGCAGTTGCCGGATTGGGTTACTGGTACTTTGTAGGGTGTGCTTCCGGTAACTGCGCTATCACCTCAAGCCCCATCAATAGCAGTATCTACTTTGGTGTCATGGGTTCTTTGGCTTTTAGCATGTTAAAAGGAATCAGCGTTTCAAAAAACAGTTCAAATAAACATTATGAGTAACATTGTTTCATTATTAAAGTCGCCCGATACAGTTATCGTGGATGTAAGAACTCCGGGTGAGTTCATGGGTGGTCATGTAGTTGGTTCTATCAATATCCCCCTGAATGAAATTCCGGGTCGTGTTGAGGAGTTTAAGAAAATGGGTAATATTGTGTTGTGTTGTGCTTCCGGGGGTCGCAGTGCACAAGCGCGCGGTTTTCTGGCGCAACAGGGTATTAATTGTGCCGATGGTGGTTCTTGGCTTGATGTTAACTATTATAAAAACAATTAGAAGATATGTTAGGTACACTTAAAAAATTATTTGGCATGGGCCCTAAAGTTGACTTGGGCGAAGTTATGGGTCGTGGTGCAATTATACTTGATGTAAGAACTCCGGGCGAATATGCAGGTGGTCATATCAAGGGCTCCATCAATATTCCGTTGCAAAGCCTGCAAAGCCAGCTTTCAAAATTGAAAAAAGACAAACCGGTTATTACATGTTGCGCTTCGGGTATGAGAAGCAGCTCTGCAAAGTCAATGTTGCAGTCGGCAGGCTTCGCTGAAGTACACAATGGCGGCAGTTGGTTTAACCTTAAAAGATACGAAAAGTAATGCTTGAAAGATTAGCAGCTAACTGGCACGCTATGCGCATCATGCGCCTTGCCATAGGATTGATGCTTTTGATTATGGGTATTCAAAGCCGTGATTGGATGATGGGCTCATTCAGCCTTTTCTTCCTGTACCAGGCGGTAACCGACACAGGTTGTTGCAGCAACGCGGGTTGTAATACTTATACGCAAAGGCGTACTACTGCGCCGTTGCAGGAAGAAAAAACGGTAGAGTTTGAAGAAATAAAATAACAACTATATGCAAACGAAATCATTTTCCGAGATTATCAGCAGTGAAAAACCTGTATTGGTCGATTTTTCGGCAGAGTGGTGCGGGCCATGTAAAATGATGGCACCCATTCTGAAACAACTTAAAGACAGTGTGGGCGAAAAAGCCACCATCATTAAAATTGATGTTGACCGCAACCCACAAATGGCTTCAGCATACAACATTTCGGGTGTGCCGACACTCATTCTTTTCCGCAACGGTCAGGTTCTTTGGCGCCAGTCGGGCGTAGTAGCAGCTAACCACCTGCAATCAATCATTGAAAAGAACAGCTAGTTCTTCTACCTTTCCCGCTCAATGAGGGAAGTATTTTTATTCAAGTTTCAACAATTATGAAATACGTAATTATTGGCGCAGTTGCAGGCGGCGCAAGCACTGCTGCGCGCCAGCGCAGGCTCGATGAGCATGCCGAAATAGTGATATTCGAAAAAGGAGCTTATATCTCTTATGCCAACTGCGGTCTGCCGTACTACATTGGCAACGTTATTAAAGACAGGAACAAACTCTTTGTACAAACTGCTGCTGCCTTCAACCAGCGTTTTAATATTGATGTGCGCATACAAACAGAAGTGACTGCCATCAATGCTGAACAGAAAACACTCACTGCCTTTAACCATATTACCGGTAAGGAATACAAGGAAACATACGATAAACTGGTGCTTTCTCCCGGTGCCGACCCAATTAAACCACCCCTGCCGGGCATAGGACTAGAGGGTATTTTTACGTTGCGCAATGTCACTGATACCGACTACATTAAAAGTTATGTTGACGCACGTAAGGGCAAAAATGCAGTGATTATAGGAGCGGGATTTATTGGGCTGGAAATGGCTGAAAACCTGCACCACCTGGGCATGCATGTAAGCGTGGTTGAAATGGGTCATCAGATTCTGGCGCCGCTCGATTTTCCGCTGGCAGCGATGATACAACAACACATCAGGGAAAAAGGAGTGGAATTGTACATGAAGAAGGCTGTTACGGGCTTTGAACAACACGGCGAAGGATTGAAGGTGCTTTTGAATGACGGCACAAGTATTGATGCCGATGTGGTGGTGCTTTCGATAGGCGTAAGACCCGATACAAGACTTGCAACAGCGGCAGGCATTGAGTTAGGACCTTCAAAAGGTATTTGGGTGAATGAGTATTTACAAACTTCTAACCCCGATATATATGCTGTAGGCGATGCAATAGAATTCGTGAACCCAATTACAGGTAAATCAATGCCTACCTACCTTGCAGGACCAGCCAATAAACAAGGCAGAATTTGTGCCGATAACATTGTAGGCGGTAATGTAAAATCGTACAAGGGTGCTATTAATACTGCGATCCTCAAGATATTTGATATGACTGCTGGTGCAACAGGTATGGCTTCAAAACACCTGAAGATGAACGGCATTGAGCACATCGTATCTACCAACCACGGAGGCTCACACGCAGGGTACTACCCCGGTGCGCACCAGTTGAGTATTCAAATTGCTTTCTCTCCAAAAGACGGAAGGTTGCTGGGCGGACAGGTGATAGGACACGAAGGGGTTGATAAACGCATCGATGTATTGGCGGGTATTATTCAACGCCAGGGTACTATTTACGACCTTATGGAGTTTGAACACGCCTATGCGCCACCTTTCAGTTCGGCAAAAGACCCTTTGAACATGGCAGGCTTTGTGGCTGAGAACATCATACTTAAAAGACTCAACATTTTCTATTGGGATGAGGTTGCTGCCTTGCCTGCCGATGCTGTTTTGCTCGATGTGAGAACAGTGAAAGAATTTGCAGGAGGGCGCATTCCCAATGCTATTAATATACCAATTGACGACTTGCGCGAAAGGATGAACGAACTGAATAAAAACAGCAACATCTATATTTACTGTGAAGCTGGCTTACGCGGCTACCTGGGGCAACGTATTTTAAGGCAAAATGGCTATGAGCATGTCCTGAATCTTTCAGGAGGGTACAGGTTGTACAATGCCTGTGTCAATGAAAATATAACAGAAGTCATTCCACAATAAACGACTGTCAACTACTTTTGTCAATCCAAATCAAAAAATCACAAAAAATTATCTCTGCAATGAAACACATTATTTCAATCATCCTACTCACCCTGGCGGTACATTTTGGTTCGTGCCAGAGTGCAGGTGCGGGCAACGGCATCAAAAAGAATATTCCGGTTGCTGAATTTGAGCAAAAACTTAGCACAGCAGGCATTCAGCTTATCGATGTTCGTACTCCGGAAGAATTTGCCGGCGGACACCTTAAAAATGCGATTAACATTAATATCAATGGTGCCGACTATGAGGCTGCAATTGCAAAACTGGATAAATCAAAACCAGTATTGGTGTACTGCCTTTCAGGGGGTCGCAGCGGTTCGGCGGCAAGCGATATGCACGACAAAGGTTTCAGCGAAGTGTACAACATGGAAGGCGGTATCATGAAATGGAAGGGCTCAGGAAAACCTGTTGAAACGGGTGCAGGCGCTCCAGCTAAAGCTGCCGGTATGACGATGGATGAGTTCAACAAGCAAGTAGCTCAAAAGCACTATGTATTTGTTGACTTCAATGCACCATGGTGCGCACCCTGCCGTCAGTTGATGCCAATTATGGAAAAAATAGTGGATGCAAGAAAGGATAAAATGGCGTTGATAAAAATTAATGTTGACGACAACAAAGACCTTGCTGAAGCTAAAAAAATTGAAAGCATTCCTTACGTTGAATTGTACATGGATGGCAAATTGGTTTGGTCGCACATGGGATTGATGACAGAAGAAGAGATTTTAAAAGAAGCAAAACTCCAGTAATCGTTTTAATTTCCGATTGATGAAACGCTCCCTGAAAATGGGGGCGTTTTTTTCGTCCACCTCTTCTAAGGCCCTTCTCCGCCAGCGGCGACTATGATTTAGTTTTAAGAAATTTCATTCTGAACATCTTTTCCTGATGATGTTTGATACTTTTTGTCTTGACCCTGATATACTGAAATATTCCCACAAGGCGTTATCGTGCAATTTCCACTTTTTTGCATTGGCCAAAAAAGTGGAGCAAAAAACCCTAGCCAAAAAAAACGCTCCACGCGCAAAGCCAGCACACGGCCGCCGTTTTTTGGCCAGCTCGGCTTCTTTCGTGCAATTAAATAAACTCTACCACTGGCGCAGGAGTTAGCGCAGCGCTCCCGTGTCTATGAAAATGGGCGGGACTCTGTCCCGGACTCGACCATATAAAGTAGCAGCTGGTATTAACATGCGTCCAGCCCGCAAAGTGGCAAATTTTTGGTGAATACAACTATTGAAGGTGGGTATTAAAATTAGCTGAACTTAGAGGCTATGAATTTGAATCAAATAACCATTCCGGTTCGCAATGTGGAAAGATCGGTGGAGTTTTATAGACTGTTCGGTTTGAAATTGATTGTACTCGCATTACCACACTATGCCAGGTTTGAATGCCCTGACGGTATATCTACATTTTCGCTTCATCAAAGCAATGCACCTTTGTCAGGAATAAATGCTACATGGCTGTATTTTGAAGTTGAAGATGTTGACGCTACAATCAGGGGACTATCAAATCAAGGAATTTCAATTCTTGAAATGCCTGAAGACAAATCGTGGCTTTGGCGCGAAGCACGAATTGCTGACCCTGATGGACACTTGCTTATTATTTATCATGCAGGTGAAAACAGGAAAAACCCGCCATGGAGAATTTCTGAAAATTGATTTTTTGCTTGCCGCCATTGTCGGAACTCCCGACCCGCATTTGACCGTATTAAGTTCGAAACAGAATTTTCAAAATATTGTGTTTCGGAAGCAGATGCTTCAAGAATAGTAGGACGAAGGAAATCCTCCGCCCGGATGTGAGGTGTTTGTTTAGAGTAGAGCAACCGATGGGAAAACCGTATTCACAGGTTACTAAATAGGTGGTATAGGTTATCAACTGAAAAAATAGAGCAATACAAAGAAAGAGGCAGTTGCTAACAGTTTTTCAACAAAAAATAGACATGCTTGAAAAAAATATCCTTAATATTTCTTTTGGGGTGTGGGTGTACGTAATATTGCAGTAGGGATTGTACTTACTAACCCATCTTTATATAGTCCGGCAGCCACAACCTCGCCGGACTTTTTTTATTTTCAGGTTTTTAAGTCATGTTTACCTACATCGTTCTATACAAGCCATTCAAGGTAATGTCGCAGTTTTCTCCTGAAGGCGATAAACTGACGCTCAAAGATGTGCTGCCCGGTATTGCTTCCGATATTTACCCCGTAGGGCGACTGGACTATGATTCGGAAGGCTTGTTGCTACTCACCAACGATAAATCACTGAATAACCTATTACTGAACCCTAAAAAGGCGCATGAACGCACTTACTATGTGCAAGTAGAAGGTCAGGTTACCCAACAGGCAATTGACCAATTGAAAGCGGGTGTTGTTATTCAAATTGATGGTAAACAACATAAGACTGCCCGAGCTAAGGTTAAAGAGATAGAAACCCCCGACTTGCCCGACCGCAACCCACCAATACGGTACAGGGCTAATATCCCCACTTCGTGGCTGAGTATTACATTAACCGAAGGCAAAAACAGACAGGTGCGCAGAATGACCGCGGCAGTTGGTTTTCCTACTCTGCGTCTTGTGCGCCACTCAATGGGCAAAATATCCATTGACGGCTACCTACCCGGCGAGTGCAAGGTATTCCATTCCGGTATTAAACAGTTATTAGGGCTTTAGGCTCTAAAGCTCGATACACACGTTCTTAGGTTCGGTGAAGAAGCGCAATGCATCCCAACCACCTTCGCGACCGATACCTGAGTTCTTGAAACCACCGAACGGTGTACGCAAATCGCGCAACAACCAGCAGTTCACCCAAATAATGCCGCTTTGCACCTTTGCAGCTACTCTATTGGCACGCGTAACATCCTGTGTCCAGATGGTAGCACTTAAACCGTAGTCGCTGGTATTGGCAAGTGCCAGTGCTTCTTCCTCTGTCTCGAATGACTGTAGCGTAACCACCGGGCCAAAAATCTCTTCCATATTGGTGCGACAAGCAGGCCCGAGCCCTTCTATTACAGTTGGCGCAATGAACAAACCGTTTTCGCAACGTCCGGTACCGCGTACAGCATGACCGCCTGCCAACACTGTACCACCCTCTTGTTTTGCCAGCTCAATGCAGCCCATTACTTTATCGTAGTGCATTTTGCTTACAACAGCACCTTGCTTGCTGGTATCCTGCAATGGGTCGCCCACCGTGAGTGCAGCAACGCGCTGCAAAAATTCAGCCTTGAATTTTTCGTAGATCGACTTTTGAACCAACACTCTGCTACCACACAAACAAATCTGACCTTGATTGCTGAAGCTGGACTGTATGGTTGTGTTCATCATTTTTTTCCAATCGCAATCTTCGAAAATGATGTTGGGGTTTTTGCCGCCCAGTTCCAATGAAATCTTCTTGAACATAGGCGCAGCTACCGCTGCAATGTCTTTACCGGCACGTGTACTACCTGTAAACGAAATGGCTTTAATTTCGGGGTGTGCTACTATCGCTGAGCCACAACCCGGGCCTGTACCGTGTATTATATTCAGTACGCCATCAGGCAAACCCGCTTCCTTACAAATATGAGTCAATAAGTAAGAGGTCATTGGCGTTACCTCGCTCGGTTTCGCAACTACACAGTTACCTGCAGCCAGTGCCGGGGCAATTTTCCATGTAAACAGGTACAATGGCAAGTTCCATGGCGATATACAACCCACAACCCCTACTGGTTGACGCAACGTGTAGTTAATTGCACGGTCTTCCATGTTATGGCTTTCGGTTGAAAAATGCATGATGCCTGTAGCGAAGAACCTGAAGTTAGAGCTGGCGCGTGGAATGTCTACCCTTTTGCTCAACCACAATGGTTTACCATTATCATTAGTTTCTGCCAGTGCCAGTTCATCGAGATGCTCGTCAATGAGCATGGCAATTTTATTCAGAATCATGAATCTGTCTTCAAGTGAAGTCTTGCTCCACTTCGGCAGGGCAGCTTTTGCCGCATCAACAGCCTTTTGAACATCAGTTGCATCGCTATCAGGCGTATGGCTATACACATCGCCCGTTGCAGGATTTGTGTTGTCTAAGTACTTGTTGTTAGCTGGTTTTACCCATTCACCACCAATGTAATTGCTAATAAATTCAGGAGCCGTCAGATTCATTCTGCGAAATTACGCAAAACAACCTTTAGCAATAGTGGTTAGTTGACTAATTAAACAATTGAGTGATAAAAACCGTGAAGGAAAGATGCTAACCTACTTTTTCGAGGAAATAATAGAGTAGAATAGCTAGTACGCTCAACAAGCCCGCCGGCAACACATTTCGATAAAAAAAGTGACTTGTCATAAAAATTTGATTTATGACGCTAAGTTCGGTTAAGAGAAGGTGCGTTTCCCAAAATACTTCACCAACGGTCGGAATAATTCACGAACGGTTGGAATACCCCGAAAAAAGAACAGCCCCGAAAATTTCCGGGGCTGTTCATAGAATGAATTTAGTATTAAGCGAGTTTCTTCAACTCTTCGATACGAGATTCGTTGTCGATTTCATTTTTCAATGAATCTTTTTTATCCATGTCAACAAGTACAGGGGCAGCTACGAAAATTGAAGAGTATGTACCAGTGAACACACCAATCAACATTGCGAAAGCGAAACCTCTTGTTGCCTCACCACCGAACACAAACAAAATAATGAGCGTAATGAATACTGTCAAAGACGTCATAATAGTACGGCTCAATGTATCGTTGATCGCACGGTTAATAACGCTTACTTTGTCTTCGTTTGGTGACTTCCTGAAGTATTCACGAATCCTATCGAATACGATAACGGTATCGTTCATTGAGAAACCAACTACCGTAAGAACCGCAGCGATAAAGTGCTGGTCGATTTCTAATGAGAACGGTACGATTCCTTTGAAGAATGAGAATACAGCCAAAGTAACGAAAATGTCGTGGAGCAATGAAAGAAGCGTACCCAATGAATATTGCCATTTACGGAAACGAACAAGGATGTACACGAAGATTGCCAACATTGAAATGATAGTTGCTTGTACAGCACCACGTTTCAAATCGTCAGAGATTGTAGGAAGAACTGTAATAGACTCCTTCAAATAGTTACGTTTGAAAGTTTCCATTGTTGCAGTAGAAGGAATCAAGTTTTCTTTAGTCAAACCTTCAAACAATTTCTCTTCAACTTTCTTATCAACATCAGTACCCGGTGTTGTAATCATGTAAGTTGTAGTGATAGCCAATTGGTTGTTAGTACCAATTGTTTTCACTTCAGGGAAAGCACCAAAGTATTTTTCAAGTTTATTTTTTACGTCAGCAGTTGTTGTAGCCTTATCAAACTGTATTTTGTACTGGCGACCACCACTGAATTCAACACCTTTATTGAAACCTACAAAGTAAGTGCTGATACCCATAATGAGTACTGCAACAGAGATGAAGTAAGTGTATTTACGAGCTTCAACAAATTTGAAGTGTGCTTTCTTGAAAATTGATTTTGAAATACCAGTGAAGTAGTTGAAGTGACGACCTTTCTTAGTATACATATCAGTTACCAAACGAGAAACCATGATACCGCAGAACAAAGACAACAACAAACCTAAGATTTGGGTAGTTGCGAAACCTTTTACAGGACCAAGACCAAACACGAATAGGATAACCGCAGTAATCAAAGTAGAGATGTGACCATCGAGTACCGGAGCGTAAGAACGTTTGTAACCATCAGTAACGGCTTGTTCATAGCTCTTACCTGCAGTCAATTCTTCTTTGATACGTTCAAAAATGATTACGTTAGTATCTACCGCCATACCTACTGTAAGTACAAGACCAGCGATACCAGCCATTGTCAAAGTAGCATGAAGTGTAGAAATTGAAAGAATACCAATTGTGAACAACAAGTTGAGGATAAGAGAAATATCAGCTACCACACCACCTGTGTTATAATAGATAAGCATCAATGCAAAAATCAACACGAAAGAGATGATCAATGAGTTCATTCCTTTGTCGATGTTTTCAGCACCAAGTGTTGGACCTACCACTTGCTCAGCAACGATGTGAGCAGGAGCAGGAAGTTTACCAGACTTAAGAATGTTTGCAAGGTCTTCAGATTCTTCAGGCGTGAAGTTACCGGTGATAATTGTACGGCCATCAGCGATTTCAGTAGAAACGCGAGCGCAGCTATACACTTTATCATCAAGAACAACAGCAATGAATTTACCGATGTTTTTCGCAGTCATGTCTTTCCAGGTATGAGCACCTGAAATGTTCATTTCCATTGAAACACAAGGCTTACCTGTAAGCGGGTCGAAATCTTTGTGAGCTTCAACAATCGCATCACCTTCAAGTTTTGGAGCACCGGCAGTTGGTAATTTAACTGCATACACTCTCAATACGGGGCTTTTCTTGTCTTCAGCACCTACAACTAATTTAATATTGTTGAGTTTGTTTTTAACAACATCGTAGTTGAGGATTTTGTTCAACTTGCCAGTATCTTTTTTCATCACCAAGCCTACAACCGGACCAACATTCAATTGACCTTGGTTTTGAGGATCGGTGAAAGGTTGCAACACAGAGAACAAAGGATTTTTATCCCTGAATTCTTTTTCTTTAACTTTATTTGAATCGGCACCAGCAGTTTTTGCATCGCCACCAGCTAAAGCTGATTTAAGACTACCTGTTTTAGCAGCAGTATCGTTAGCAGCAAGTTTAGTAGAGTCGTTCGCTTTAGCAGTAGAATCTTTAAACAATGTAGTATCGCCAGAACCAGAAAGGAACCTTGACAATGCGTCGTTAGCACCTTTTAAAGTCTCGAACAATTCTTCGTTAGTGATTGTTTCATAGATATGCAATTGCGCAGTAGCTTGTAAATAGTTACGTACACGCTCAGGGTTGTGAACACCGGCAAGTTCTACAGTGATGATACCTTTTTTCTCATCAAGATTTACATTCGGGCTAGTAACACCGAATTTGTCAATACGAGTTTGAAGAACGTTATAAGTACGTTTTACAGCTTTTTGAGCTTCGTCACCTATAATTTTTAATACTTCTTCATTAGTTGACTTACTAGTGATTTGTTTTTCACTAGGGTTCATGAAAAGCATTGCCAAACTAGCGCCAGGATTCTGTGCCATGTAGGCTTCACCAAAAAGCGTAATGAAGTTAGCTTCGCTGTTAGCCTTTTTCTCATTGGCAGCAGCAATAGCCTTGTTCAAAGCTATGTCTTTTGGATTATTAGACATTGAACGTACGAGGTCATCGAGGCTCACCTCGAGTGTAACGTTCATACCGCCTTGAAGATCGAGACCGAGTTTCAACTCTTCTTCTTTAGCAGCAGCAAGAGTGTACTTCTTGATACCTGCGTTGAAGATGGTTTCGTCCATCATGCTATCAGCGATAGCTTGATAACGCGCTTCCACGAGTTTTTTGACAGAGTCATCAGGTGCACCGGGATTGGCGGCTTTTACTTCCCTTTCCGCCATTGCCTGCATTTTCTTTTCCTGATTCCGAACTACGAAGGTGATTGAAAGCTGATATAGTGCAAAAACTATAAGCGCTATCGTAAAGAATTTCACCAATCCTTTCAGTTGCATAGGTGTCGCTAATTAAATATTTATTACGTAATATGTTTAAAACAGGGGGGCAAAGATAATATTTATTACAACAATAAATAGTACCCCCGCACTTTAACGGTTTTTTGGTAAAAGTATCATTTTTATTGGATTTACAAAATTCAAAAGTAAAGTGCTCAAAAAACCAACATGACTGATAACCGTCAAAAATTGCCATCCCTAGCGCCAACAGTAAAAAATAAAGCGATTAAATCACACCTAATTCACCTGCAAATAAAGAAAAATATGCTGCTGACAACAATCATATTTCAAACCGCTTACCGTCAGTATAGAAGGTTTTGTGCGATTTTATCTTTGTTCAAAATTATTAGCCGTGAATCAGGTGCAATTAGCGGAATTTACCGGGTTGAGTCTGGCAGGTCTTGTTCACAAACTTGACCGTGATTTCTATGGCGTCATTACTAAGATTTGTAAGGAAACATCTGAAAACACTGCAAGTATTGAAGAGCTTGAGGTTCACCAATCCAACTCGCAGTATTTACTTTCCTGTAAAAAACTGATGTCAAAAGTTTGCCAGTACGTTAAAACCCTGTACGAATACTTCATTCCATATTTCAACGAACTGGATGAAAAAGTAAAAACCAACCACGATTGCCTGAATTGCAGTGGCAGGTGCCACTTTAATCACGAGACAAAACTCGCTGAATTCAGCAATGCCCACAACAATATAAAAGACGTGCTGTATCGCTTGCAGATGCTATCGTTACCCTTACATTTAGACACTACACACCCTGAAGCTTATAAAACATTAAGAAATCAGATTGCCATTTTAGAGAACACGATCAACGATTTGTTTTTTCTGGAAGAGGCCGTGCTGATTCCCAAAATCATTGTAGCGCAAAAAAATATTCATGTTCGCAGTTAAAGAGGACATAGCTCCTAAAATCGAAAAAGCTGAACCATCAGCAACTCAGTGCTACCACTGTGGAACCGAATGTATAACCGATTCAATTGCTATTGAAGACCATATTTTTTGCTGCGAAGGCTGCAAACTGGTGTATGAAATATTGAATGACAATGGTTTGTGTGATTATTATAAGTTGCAGTCGCACCCTGGTTTAAATCAAATCAAGCCCCTACGTTCTGATAAATATGCATTCCTCGATAATGAAGAAATTGCAAAAAAACTGTACAAATTCACAAACGGCGACCACACAATAGTTACACTTTATTTGCCGGGAGTTCACTGTAGTTCTTGTATGTGGCTCATTGAACACTTATATAAAGTTCATCCCGGCATATCTGA
This sequence comes from Chitinophagaceae bacterium, assembly GCA_947454235.1. Lineage (GTDB taxonomy): Bacteria > Bacteroidota > Bacteroidia > Chitinophagales > Chitinophagaceae > Flavipsychrobacter. The sequence goes on along the minus strand of CANGIY010000009.1, from coordinate 50,549 downwards.
AAGCCGTTTAAATTTCACTTCCAAAGAAGTTACGATTCACTTCCAGCAATCAAAAATTAGCTTCAGAAAGATTGTTGAACTTTTGGCAACAATTGGTTACGAACCCTACATAAGCCTCGACGAAGCAGAAAATAAATCAGTAAAAAAATACGACAAGAGTAAAATATATAAGCTGGGTATTGCCGGATTCTGTTTTGGCAATATCATGCTCATGAGTTTCCCTGAATACCTTTCGTTGAAAGGAGGTATTGAGGCCCAATACGCAAACTTATTCCGTTACCTGAACGTCTTATTGGCGCTACCTGTATTTTTTTATAGCTCATCAGAATTCTTCAGTACTGCCTGGAAGGGTCTGCAACAAAAAACGTTGAATATTGATGCACCCATTGCTTTGGCTATCTTCATCACGTTTGCCAGAAGCCTCTACGAAATATTTTCAGGAACGGGTGGGGGATACCTCGACAGCATGAGCGGAATTGTGTTTTTTATGCTTGTTGGTCGTGTTGTTCAGGAACGTACTTACAAATCAATTTCCTTCAACCGCGACTATAAATCTTATTTTCCTATTGCCGTTACTGTAATGACAAAAGACGGTGTAGAAAGTAAAATGCTGAGCGACCTGAAAGAAAATGATGTGGTGCTGCTCCATAACGATGAAATTATTCCGGCTGATGGTCTTGTGCTCAATGGCAATGCATGTATAGACTACAGTTTCGTAACGGGGGAAAGTGAACCGGTGAACGTAAAACTGAAAGAAATGGTTTATGCCGGAGGCAGGCAGGTTGGCTCACAAATCACATTACAAATACTGAAACCTGTAGCCGGCAGCTACCTCACTTCCCTTTGGAACCACTATTCATTCAACAAAAACAAAGTGGAAGAAAACGACCGTGGAAGTTATATCCATTTGCTCAGTAAATACTTCACATACATTCTGTTTGGTCTAGCTATTTTTACGGGAGTTTATTGGGGCTTCAAAGATCCAACAAAAATAGTCAACAGTGTTTCTGCAATGCTTATTGTAGCATGTCCTTGTGCCTTGTTGCTCTCAGCTACTTTTACAAATGGTAATTTATTGAGAATATTGAGCGTAAATGGTCTATTCCTCAGAGATACAACAGTAATTGAACAGTTAGGCGTAGCCAATAGAATTGTTTTTGACAAAACAGGCACCATTACAAGAGGCGGGGAAAACAACGTAACATATACCGGACACCAGCTTTCTGAAGATGAAAAAGATTTGCTTTTCACTGTTGTGCGTTCAAGTAAACACCCTTACAGCAAAGCACTCACGCATTGGTTAGGCAATAGAAAACTAATGCTCACCGATAGCTGGGAAGAAGTTACAGGTGCGGGAGTTCAGTCAACAATTCAAAACCATACAATAAAAGTGGGTTCTGCTGAATTTGTAGGCATCGACACAAAAAATAAAGAGAAAGCCAATGTGTATGTGAGTATCAATGGCAATTACACATGCTTTACATTCCGACCAATTTTCAGAGATTCGATCCCTCAAATCATCAGGAGACTAAAAGAACGCTTTAAAGTTTCTTTACTCAGCGGCGACAACAACAGGCAACAAGAAGTATTGGGAGAGCTTTTTGGCAGCACCAGCGAATTGATGTTTGAACAAAAACCAATGGACAAACTACAATACATCGAACGCCTACAAAGCATCAATGAAAAGGTAGTTATGATTGGCGATGGCTTAAATGACGCAGGTGCATTGCAACAAAGCAACGTAGGTATCACGCTCGCCGACGACATCAACAATTTTACACCCTCATGCGACGCTATTCTGGATGCATCAAAATTCCAGAAACTACCTGAACTGATGGCACTGGCAAAGTTGGGTAAAACCGTGATTGGAGCAAGCTTTGTAGTATCAATTCTTTACAACTTAGGAGGACTTTATTTTGCAATGCGCGGTATGTTGCAACCAATGATTGCCGCAATATTAATGCCTTGCAGCACCTTAAGTATTGTACTCATTACTACGGGTCTGAGCAGCGCCATTGCATTAAAGCTGGGGCTAAGCCTAAAACCTAAAAAATAAACTAAGCTATTGACTGAAAATAGTCGCACCATTGTGTCAATTGGCACTCAGCACATTTGGGGTTTCTTGCTACGCATGTATACCTACCGTGTAAAATAAGCCAATGATGGGCTATTGCTAACTTCTCTTGTGGAATGTAGCTCACGAGCTGTATTTCCGTTTGCAAAGGAGTTTTTGAGTCCTTCGTTAATCCAAGGCGGTTCGATACGCGAAACACATGCGTATCTACGGCCATACCAGGTTTTTTAAACACCACCGAAACAATTACATTAGCTGTTTTGCGCCCAACGCCTGGTAGCTCTACCAGATCTTCAATTGTATCAGGGACTTCGCCTTCAAACTTTTCAAGCAACATCTTTGCCATACCTATCAGGTGGCGTGTTTTGTTATTTGCGAAAGTGACACTTCTGATAAATGGTTCAATTTCTTCAAAAGTTGCTTTAGATAATGCAACAACATCAGGATACATCTTAAACAATGCCGGAGTTACGAGGTTTACACGTTTATCGGTGCATTGTGCCGATAAAATCACTGCCACCAGTAATTCATAAGGATTGGAGTAGTTGAGCTCAGTAGCCGCATCGGGCATGTTGCGCTCAAACCAATCCAGTATCACATTATATTTTTCCCGCAGTTCCATTCGTTGACTTTAGAGCTGTGTCTATTTCGAAAAACACAGATTACTCATTTGTAAAAAGCGCCTTTAGTTCACCAGCTTCTTCCGGTTTCATCTTTCCCGCCAAAATCAGACGTAACTGCCTTCTTCTCAACGCGCCATCATACATTTTACGCTCTACGTCATTTTCTGGAATCAAATCTGGCACCTGCCTCGGACGACCATTAGGGTCGAGTGCAACGAATGTCATGTAAGCTTCATTCGTGAGGTACTTGTATTGTGCTGATAAATCTTCACCATAACACCTCAGGTACACTTCCATTGAAGAATTAAAAGCACGTGTAAGCTTCGCTTCAATTGTAAGTACGTTGCCCAATTTTATGGGGTTTGAAAAAGAGACGTTATCTACCGAAACAGTTACACAAGGACAGTTGCAATGTTTTTGTGAGGCTATCGCTGCAGCAATGTCCATCCAGTGCATCAATCGGCCACCCATCAAATTTCCAAGTGTATTTGTATCATTAGGTAATACCAGTTCTGACATCAAAACAAATGTGTCACTCGGCTTTTTTGCGTGCATATTATATATTTCAGAGTTTTATGAATGTGCTTTTAAACGACCTATTTTCACCGTCAGTCACCACGAGCAAGTAGCCTCCCGGTAAGATATTGGTATTTAATTCAATGCTCTCATTTGAAACTACTCCCAACTGCACCATAGTTCCACTTCTACTGAAAATCTGGTACGTGTTGTTACCTGGTGTTCCTTTCAAGTACAGTGTATTTCTTTTTTGCGGTAACGGATTGGGAAATACACTCACTGTGTTTGAATTGATGTCTTCGGCTTTGAGGTTTCTCAAATCCTGCATGTGCCTAATAACTTTATACGGCTGTGTGAAACCTGCATCTCTATACCAAACTGTCGCAAATGGTGTTAAATCGAAATGCCTGTAGAAATGAACTTTGTAACTTGTATCGGTCAGGCCTTGTCTTATCCCCAATAAAGTGAGTAGGTGATTTGACATTGTCGTATCCCCGATAAAAAAACTATCGGTCACGATCTCAGTTTCCTGAACTTGTAAAACCTGCCAGTAATCTGACGGCATTCCGGCATCGGTATTCATCCTCATTGCCCCCCAACCGCAAACAGAATCAAAAACTTTGACATTACTTTTTTTGTACCCCGGCTTGTGAACAAACGTATCAAACGAGAAATTCAATTCAAAATGTGTCTTGAAAGCATAATCTGAATTCCAAGATTGCCCAACAGTTAAAGGAAAAGGCAGAATCTTTCTAGCCCTAGTAAATGTATCACTTTGGCTGAGGATGAAGAGTGAGTCGGAAGAGATACCAGAAAAACCTGCCAGGGAAAATACTTCGCTATTTACGAAGTTTGAACGTTCCACTAACGAATCGTTCGTAAAAACAAACCCCTTTTTGACAGGATAAACAAATGTCAAAATTTTATCGTTGGAACCATTTGAGTCTACAAATCTGCCCGAACCTGAAATTGGAATCTTAAACAAATTCCAGTCTATCACAGTGTCAATCAACAATGACAAATCCCAAACACCGTCGTTTCTCCTTGATAAATCAGGAAAAGTACTAGCCGAAGAAGTCAATTTCAATGTATCAGTCATTGGAAGTACCAGAATGTGTTCACTTCCGGTAATTACAATCTGGGCTGAAACTTCTCCTAAAGAAAGCCAAAACATGAAAGCCAAAACAAGCTTCATCTTTTTTAAGACTTCCTTGAAGTACATATTTTTGGCTTTCATATTGAAATTGGTTAATCGGCAATCAATCTACTTGCTTAAATGCATGCTTCTTTCCTTGTACAATTGCCTGAACCAAGGGTCTCTTAGATTTTTAATAAACCTGATTGCTTCACCTGTACTTTTCATTTCAGGTCCTAATTCCTTATTTACATTTGGAAACTTATTGAAACTAAACACCGGTTCTTTTACAGCAAAACCCTCTAATTTACGTTCAAATGTAAATTCACTCAACTTTGCTTCTCCCAGCATAACCTTGGTAGCAACATTCAAATAAGGAATTCCGTATGCCTTTGCAATGAATGGTGTTGTTCTACTCGCTCTGGGGTTTGCTTCTATCACAAATACTTTGCCATTCTTAATTGCAAACTGAATATTGATCAGACCACGAATATTCAACTTGAGGGCAATTTTTTTGGCAATATCTTTCATCTCCTCTACTACCAATGGTCCCAGATTAAACACCGGCAACAGAGCATGGCTGTCACCACTATGAATTCCTGCTGGTTCAATATGCTCCATTATTCCCATAATGTGCACTTGTTCACCATCACAAATAGCATCAATTTCTGCTTCCTGACAACGATCGAGGAAGTGGTCAATTAAAATTTTATTACCCGGTAAATGTTTCAAAAGACTAACTACGCTTTTCTCAAGCTCCTCGTCATTGATGACTATTCTCATTCTTTGACCACCCAAAACATAGGATGGACGAACCAAAACAGGATAACCAACACTTCCGGCCACTTCAATGGCTTCATCAGTGGTATATGCAGTTCCATATTCCGGGTATGCAATACCCAAATCCTTGAGCATATCGCTGAAACGACCACGGTCTTCAGCAATGTCCATGTTATCGAAAGAAGTACCAATAATTTTTATACCTTTTTCGTGTAATCTCTTAGCGAGTTTTAAAGCTGTTTGCCCTCCCAATTGAACAATAACTCCCTCGGGTTGTTCATGTTCAATGATCTCCCACAAATGCTCCCAATAAACAGGTTCAAAATAAAGTTTATCAGCGATGTCAAAATCAGTCGAAACTGTCTCAGGATTGCAGTTCACCATGATAGCCTCAAATCCACAATCCTTGATTGCAAGCAATCCGTGTGTGCAGCAATAGTCAAATTCTATTCCTTGACCAATTCTGTTGGGTCCTGAACCCAGCACGATAATTTTTTTTCTGTTGTCTCTTATGCTTTCATTGGTAAGCACGTTACCAACTTCAGCTTTATTTTCGAATGTGCTGTAATAGTATGGAGTACTTGCCTCAAATTCAGCACTACAAGTATCTACCATTTTATAGACTCTGGTTATGTCCAAAGTCTTTCTGTATTCATATACCTCTTCTGCTGTACAGTCTCTAAGTTGCTCAGCAATTTGCTCATCGCTGAAGCCCATCTTTTTGGCGTGCAACAAAGTCGTTGCATCTATGTTGTGGAGATGCTTAAAGGTACTTAGGTTATTTTCAATTTTAACGATTTCCTGAATTTGATACAAGAACCAGCGGTCAATTTGTGTCAACTCTCGAATGGTCTTAATAGATACACCAGCTGCTAAAGCTTCCTTGATTCTGAATATCCTGTCCCAGGTTGGTCGCTTAAGCGCATCAATCAATGCTTCAGGTCTCAGTCTTTGTTGATTGATATGCGAGAGTCCGATGGCATTGTTTTCTAAACTCTGACAAGCTTTTTGCAAAGCCTCAGTGAAGGTTCTGCCAATCGCCATTACTTCACCAACTGACTTCATTTGTAAACCAAGCGTGTCATCGGCACCTTTGAATTTATCAAAGTTCCAGCGTGGCATTTTTACAATTACATAGTCTAACGCAGGCTCAAAATAAGCTGACGTAGTTTGAGTAATCTGATTTTTTAACTCATCCAGTGTATATCCAATTGCCAGTTTCGCAGCAATTTTTGCAATAGGATAACCAGTTGCCTTTGATGCCAAAGCGGAAGACCTGCTCACCCTTGGATTTATTTCAATTGCTATAATCTCTTCTGTTTCCGGATTCAGCGCGAATTGTACATTACACCCACCGGCAAAGTTTCCAAGGTCACGCATCATATTGATTGCTGTGTTCCTCATCAGTTGAAATGCAGTATCACTTAATGTCATCGCAGGAGCAACAGTAATGCTATCTCCTGTATGTATACCCATTGGGTCAAAATTCTCTACAGTACAAATAATTACTACATTGTCATTTTTATCACGAAGTAACTCTAATTCAAATTCTTTCCATCCCAAAACAGCTTTTTCTACAAGCACTTCATGAATTGGCGATGCTGTAAGACCTTTTTCAAGTGCAAGGTCAAGCTCCTCTTTAACCATCACTATACCTCCACCTGTTCCACCAAGTGTGAAAGAAGGACGAATTACAATTGGCAAACCTATTTGCTGTGCAAACTCTTTACCTTCCAACAAAGAATTCGCAGACATTGCCTGTGCTACCGGAACGCCGAGCTCAATCATCCATTTGCGGAACAATTCACGGTCTTCAGCTTTATCAATAGCTTTTATATCAACACCTATCAATTTAACATTGAATCGTTCCCACAAACCCAATTCTTCAGCTTCCTTACAAAGGTTGAGTGCTGTTTGTCCTCCCATGGTAGGCAAAACCGCATCTATTTCATTCTCTGAAAGAATCTGCTCTATACTTTCCGCAGTCAACGGCAACAGGTACACCCTGTCTGCCATAATCGGGTCTGTCATAATAGTCGCAGGATTGGAATTAATCAAAATAACTTTGATTCCTTCCTCACGTAAACTACGAGCAGCCTGAGAACCTGAATAGTCGAATTCACATGCTTGACCGATAATAATTGGACCAGAACCGATAATCAAAACGCTTTTAATAGAGAGATCTCGAGGCATTGACTGATAGTAATATTAGTAAAAATGACAAAATATTGGTGGCAAAATTAAGTGTTTTTAAAGAAAATCTCACGGTTTAGTCTGGCCAATGTTGATTTATTACCCATTTCTTACTTATTGTTGATGTTTTCAACATTTTTAACCCTGAAAATCAGTCATTTTTAATTGTTATTTGATTGTCGGTTTATGGGTGCTAATATTTACCTAACTTTGCAAGTTTCAGGGAAAAATTGTTAAAAAACTAAGTTTTATTCGCAACTTTGCGATGGCTTCAAAATAAACGTAATAATGAGCTTTCTGGGCTTTTTTAAATTTCTTACACAGGAAATTGCAATAGATCTTGGCACTGCCAACACACTTATAATTCACAATGATCAGGTGGTTGTTGACGAACCCTCGATTGTGGCAATTGACCGCTCGACAAATAAAATTGTGGCAGTTGGTAAAAAAGCCATGATGATGCACGAGAAAACCCATGAAAATCTCAAAACAATCAGACCCCTCAAAGATGGAGTGATTGCGGATTTTAATGCGGCTGAAGGAATGCTCAGGGAAATGATTAAACTCGTTTACCCAAAGAAACCAATGTTTCCGCCTAGCTGGAGAATGGTAATTTGTATTCCGAGTAGCATCACTGAAGTCGAAAAAAGAGCCGTAAGAGATTCAGCTGAACAAGCAGGTGCTAAGGAAGTTTATATGATTCACGAACCTATGGCAGCGGCCTTAGGAATAGGTATTGATGTTGAAGAACCAACCGGCAATATGATTATTGATATAGGCGGTGGTACAACAGGTATCTCTGTAATTGCTTTAGCTGGTATTGTTTGCGACCAAAGTATTCGGATTGCGGGTGATGAATTTACGGCTGACATTACAGAAGCTATGCGTCGCTATCACAGTTTGATGATTGGTGAGCGCACTGCTGAACAAATTAAGATTCACGTAGGCTCTGCTTTAAAAGATTTAGATAATCCTCCTGATGATATCGCTGTAAATGGTCGTGACCTTGTTACAGGTATTCCAAAACAAATTATGGTGAGCTATCAGGAAGTTGCTGAAGCGTTAGATAAATCAATTTTCAAGGTTGAAGAAGCTATTCTCAAAGCTTTGGAAAGCACGCCACCAGAGTTGGCGGCTGACATCTACAGGCGTGGACTTTACCTTACAGGAGGCGGTGCTCTGTTAAGAGGATTGGATAAAAGAATTTCTAATAAAATTAAACTTCCTGTTCATGTGGCCGATGATCCACTAAGAGCGGTAGTAAGAGGTACTGGCATGGCACTCAAGAATATTACAAAAATGCCGTTTTTAATGAAATAATTTAAGCCAACTTTTTCTTTCAGTACTTTAAACGGGTATGCGCAATTTCATTTTAATTATCAGACGATTTTTCAATCTGATATTGTTCGCTTTACTTGAAATAGTAAGTATTGTACTTATTGCCCGTTCCCGAACGATTCAAGGTGATGATATAATATCATCTTCGAATGCAGTTGCCGGTATTGTATACAAAAAGAAAACTGACTTATTTTATTATATGAACCTTGGCTCAATGAACGATAGTTTATTGAGTGAAAACATGAGGCTTAGGAAAATTGTTGATGCACTACACAGTGTAGATACGTTGAAGGACTTCACAGTTCAAAGAGCCCTACCAACAAAAGATACGTCAGTTCATGTAGTTCAATATGCTTCCTATGTTTACCGAACTGCAAGGGTTATAGATAACCAGGTTGATAATGTCAATAACTACATTACTATCAATCGAGGCTTGAAAGATGGAATTGCTAAAGGAATGAGCGTAATTTCAGGAAATGGACTGGTAGGAAGAGTAGAATATGTCTCCCAGCATTTTGCCAGCGTCCTTTCCATTCTTAATACCAATAAATATCAAGTGAGCGCCCGCCTCAAAGACGGAACGTTTAAGTCAACCAACTGGGACAACGAGCGCCCCGACGTATTGGTAATGAAAGAAATGCCTGCCGAAGCTAAGGTGAAAAAAGGTGATTCTGTTTTTACGACATCTTACGGAAATACTTTCCCGCCTGATGTACTCATTGGAACAGTAACTTCAGTAGAAATCAATAAAAAAAGTGGCAGACAACAAATAATGTTGAAACCTGCCACTAACTTTAGAAATCTTCAATACGTCTATGTATTAGACAATCAAATGGAAGTTGAAAGAAAACAATTAACTGAACCATCAAACAAGAAACCGTAATATGAACGTTTATCTAAAAAACATATTTCGTTTCTGTATTCTGTTGATGTTACAAGTAATTGTGCTCAATAAAATTACGCTGCATTGGTTTACAAGCCCATCTGGTGCCTTGTTCAATCCTTTAATTTATCCGCTCTTTATATTATTGCTGCCGTTTGAAACGCCCGTTTGGGTGCTGCTTATACTTGGATTTTTAATGGGCTTAGCAGTTGATAGCTTTATGAACACTGCCGGCATGCATGCAGCCGCTCTTATTTTATTAGCTTATTTGCGTACAAATGTTCTAAATGCCTTGTTACCAAGAAACCCCACCGAATACGTCAATATGGAACCTTCAGTCAAAAACATGGGTTGGAGCCCCTTTTTGGTTTTCTGTGGATTCTTGCTTTTGCTACACCACATCGTTTTTTTTTCGTTGGAGTCATGGGGGTTCAACAGCATCGGGGCGTTAATGCTTAAAATTGCAACTTCATTTATTACATCAATGGTTTTTATACTCATTTATGTACTCCTATTTACCCGTCAGCATGTTGCAAAATCACATTAATCAAGCGGCAATATCGTATTGAAACAAACTGAATACGCTGATATAGATATATCTGGCTTGATGAAATTAACAACTATTTGCCCGCTTGGATTTAAAACACTCGTAAACTGCTTTATCCATGCAACACCTAGATCATCTTTGAAAAGATTTGCAGAGTAGTAGTAACTGGTAAAGTACACTTGATTAGCGGGCAAGTACCCTGAAGGTAACGTACCCATTAGATAAAATATCGCACCTGGCGACGAGGCTAAGTTTTGCGCCATATTAACTGTGAGATTACCACTTATCTGGAGCGTATTTGTAATCAAATTTTTCTTGTAGTAAATGATACCTGTAACATTGCCCTGAGATGCAGGTGTCGATACTCCGAGAGTGTTCCAACTTGTTTCTCGACCATTTATCCCAAATCCGGTATAGAAACTTTGTAATGAACTCAATGGAAAATGAGTCGGGTCTGTCGTTGAAGGCCCGGTGGTCAAACTACCAACTTTCTCATGCAAGGCTGTAAACACGCTTCCATCGTTGTAAGTCAGATCCGTTGAGCTATCTGAAATTGCAACAAGTGGCACATCTCCACCACTGTACGTAACTGTACCCCCCAAAAAATAAATCATCTCACCATTATAGTAAAACCAGCCAGGGGTAACATTTGTAGTACCTGCTGTCGGTATAGTAACCTCCATACCATTCACTCCTATCGGCTCAATTCCATTTACACCCACCTGAGATAACACATCAATTGTCTCAAGGTAAGATTGTTGTAAAAAGTCAAGTCTATCCTGCGTAAGTGGTAGCCCACCCGGATGCGAGAAATCAATTTTCTTCATTATTATTTCTTTTAGAAGTTTAGTATTGTGTAGTAGTTTTTAGAAGGAAGTCGATATTGGTCAATGATTGCCCGCATACGCAGCGTGTCGAAACTTATCGTAAAGGGAACCCAAACTATGAATGCATACACACTCATACTGGACTCTGAATTGGTATATAACCATTGAGGATCGGGAAATGCAGTAAGACCAACTTCTGACTCAAGTCCCAGCCACAATGGTCTGTTCTCAGCATCCCTATATACATACAATGGGTCAAAGTTTGAGCTGTCAGAAATGTAAATTCGTCTGTCTATTGGGTCATAGGTGTCATTTAACATCTCGTTCAAAAACACAACCTGACTATTGTGGCTTGAGCTGTATAAGTTCGAATTCCTATTTTGCATAAATGCATTGTATAACTCCAAAATAGGATTACAAAGTGCCCCCAGCCAGGCACTTTGTTTTTCTTTGCGCCATCTTACCGGCAATAAAATTTGGATAAGTCGTTGAAAATCAACTTCAAAAAAACGAGCCATCGTAAAGTAATTATAAACTAGTGTAAGAAATGTAAATCACATTGGCGTCAAAGAAAGACTCATCGAGTTTCATATAACCGGCATCAGGCGTATACTCAATACCAATTGAAGTATAAGGCAATGATGCATAATTTGCTAATGCACTTATTACGTGCCCAATCACGACACCATCTATCTGTTGTAGGGCTCCAATCAATTTATTGACTATGAACACACCATTGAAAGGCAGACTTGCTAAAAACAAATTAATAGCATCCTTTACAGGGCTTACGGAAGTTCCGTCTAAGCGGGCACCCGTTGCATCGAGAACCAAAGGATCGTAGTAAATTTTTAAAGTCAGTTTCAGGTTATCTGCATTTCCACTCGTCAATTGAATCCTTACACCTGCATCTTTGATTTGCTGCATGTAAGCTGTTGTTGCTGTAAGCTGAGCCGTTGTGATAGGCGCCAATGACCCAACAGTACCCGACGCAACTTTTATTCGAATCATATTTGTCAATTCTACTGCGGCAGCATAACTGATAATCGCAATTGCAGGGTCGCTGGAGATTGACAAGTAAGTATCTGATCCTGCCGGCAATGCCACACCATATTGAAACTCCTTGACTTTTGAAACATACCACTGTAGGGTGTGTGGTTTCTGCTTTGCCAGTAATTGACTCACTTCCTCCCTATGAGCATCAAATAGCTTTTCTAATACCCACTGACAAACAGCAACTACATAAGTCCACAACATCCATACCGAAACGTTGCTCGTACTGGAAAGGTCGTTTAATACTGGCTGTGCATTTTTAGTGTCGATTATCGACTGCTGAATCTGCGAAATAGTTCTCGCCATAAAAAAAATTTGTGTGTTTTAAATGCCGGTCGCAGTCCCCGGCTTTACTTTGTTTTGCTGAAAATATTTCAAGGCCTCTTCATCTATTGGCAAATCAATTCTAGCGATCTGTACTTCAGTACCTGAAATGGGTATATCTGAAATACTAAAATCATTTTGTTTCATGATCTCCATAGCGCATTCAAGAGTACCACAGTACATCAATGAAATATCAGCAAAGGTCTGATTAGGTTGTACTACAACATTTCCCATAAAAAAGGTTATTTGTAAGTTGCCTGAGTCATCAATTTCCCAGACTTATCTATTGTTATACTGTTCACGTCCATTCCGTCTTTTGCAAATTCAACCGAAATGGCTCTTATCAATCCCTTTTCCTCTTCATCGTTGAAGTACTCAAAAACACCGACACCAACAGTAGGATTCTGTTTGAAGTCGCCTTTATTGTTGAGTATGATTTGTTGCTGGTGAATGCTTGTGCTTTCCTCCACCAAAAAATCGCCATTGGAGAATACTAAATCCTCATTTTCATCAATGCGTATATCGTTCATCAATCGTGCCATAGACTACAGTTTATTAGGTAATTATATTTCCAAAAGCACCTACCACCGGCCCTCCTGAATTCGTTAAACCAGCGGTATATGTTATAGTTGCTCCTTGCACATAAACTTGTATGGCAGATGCTATGGAGGCACTCAAAGCTTCGATTTGCGTAATTTGGGTGGGAGTTGCAGCGGGCAGATTAGCTAAGAATGCAGATTTAAGTGCACTTTTAAGCGCAGGTGTATTAAGTGGCATTTATTTTAATTTTAAGAAGACAATAAATTCCCCAATCTCGAAATCAGTGCGTTAAATTCAGCGGAATTGTTAGGTAGTCCACTAACACCGGTTCCGGTAGGTACAGTAATAGCACTAATTTTTATCAAAAGGTCCTTCAACCAGGTGTAAAGACTTTCAGTACTTGTATTAATCTTTATGTGTCGGTCTTCAATTTCTATGACCGAATCGCTGTCGTTATTGAAACGAATGGTATTTCCGTCTATTTCACAGGAAACTGACCCAATAAGCACCACCACTTTCTGAAGGTTTGACGTCCTTACTAAAAACCATTCACCTGCTCCGTCAATCGTTGCTATCACAACATAGCTGTCATTTTCAGGAATAAGATAAAACCCCTGAGTATTTTGCGAAACTGCGTTCAATTTTACATCTGTAACAATTGTATCTGACGCGTCTAATGACACTGAAATTGTATTTTCATCGCCGTTGTAACTTCCCGAGACAACCGTTCCAGATCTCAATTCAACCTGCCTCTGAATCAGAGATTCAAATTGATTTTTCAAGCTTGTAATTTTGCTATTCATTGTGTTATGATTGAATTTTAATTCCAAGCTCTACTTCTCTCCAGGCGCCACCAACACCAAAGTGCGTGGTTACTTTTTCCACCAGGTAGGAACCCAAATAATTACCATTTCCAGATTCATAAAGTGCTGCCGCAAATGTCGGTTGAGTATACGGTTCAAGAAAAGTTCTAATTGCCCCCGAAAATCCGTCATAATTCACATCTGCAGCCTTCTCATTCGCCAATGCCAGCAAAGCCGATTTAGTTGTAACTTGATTTAATGTTCGCTTATGCCTCCCAGATATGCCATACTTTTTGTCTGATTCACCAAAAATGTACACACCTCGATCCATGCGCTTTCCATATACTACCTTCGTTGGAACGTCCTTAATGCCCCTGAAGTTCAAAGTATTGTTGACAACTAGGTTAAACCCGGGTCTGAAGTTCACTGTAGTTTTTGGAAACACTTGCTCACCTTCTGAATACCTTGAATTGATAAATCCACACCACAACTTGTTGTATGCTACAAAAAAGCACTTTATACATCCGTCACTAAATCTGCTTATTGCGGCTATTACATCGTTCGCAGTACCATCAACTTGAACATTGACTAATGTTACATCCAAGTCGCATTGCACTTCAATTGCCGGACTAATATTCTTTACAGCCAGCCCCAACAGGTCTTTTACAGATATATTAGTTTCAGAAAGTTTGATGTTCGTTTTTCCCAATAAATATGAATACCCCTCACATTGCACTTCAAGCGGATTATTCATATCCATACTCTTCACAAAACCTTTAAACTCCTGTTTAAGCGAATTGTTGTAGCCTAGTTTGATTGTCACTTCGTCTCCAACATTAAATTGGGTATTTGTTTTTACTAGTACTGGTGTAGTCTTTCCGTCTCTTTTAACTTTCGCATTTGCTGGCAACTTAATCACGGCCGTTTCCACAGTCGAAAAAATCGATTTTTTGATAACTAAGTCATAAACTCCTTTAAACTTAAAGGAACCTATCTCAATTTCAGAGTCGAGTGTAAACATCATTTTACTGAAATTAAATTGAAGGGTTCATCACTTCTGAACGTTAATTCGTAGGGACGTACGTTTTTTACCCCGGTTACCGATAATAATTTCAAGTCAGTGATCACCACCATATCACTTCCACTTCTATCTGGCCGAAGTAGAAAAATATCTGTCAAAGGACATTCCAGAGAAAGTGGTTGATTTTGCTCGTACAAGTTTCTCAACATTTCAACTTCTGCTTCAGGAAACTCATTGTCTGCACCTATAACAAAACCCTTGACCTTAATGGTATAGTCAGTAGTGTTCACCAGTTCCTTTACTGTACCACGCCGCTCAGTCAATTGTGTTTCAATGATGTGCTTTTCCGCGCTTATGCTCACCACGGGATAGGGTAACATGTATCTACTTATGGAACCAGTACTATTTGACCCATCACTGTCAATTCCAAAGCTGATCGTAACAGGCAAAAAATACTCTTTCCCCGCTGCGTCAACTCCGTAGTACGGTGCACCTTGGCTTCCCTGCTCTGTTCTATCGCCCTTGCTCCCTTTTACTTCACTAAATTCAGGTTGGAATGCACGTGTCCGATAGCCAAAAGTTTGTTCGAACAGTGCTGGTAAATCAAATACTAAATCGGGCATCTGTAATTATTTTATGGTATAAGGTTTTTAAGAATGTCAATTAGCTCTTCTTCAATCTGTGTTCGCAATCTCCTGCCTACTTCACGAGTATCAGCAACATGAATCTCCAAATGTTCAATGATCGACCGGTTCAATTGTAAAACAACTTGTCGAGTCGAATTGGTGGAATTTCTTGTACTTGTCTTTTGTAAGTGCGATCTGGAATGTTGGGCTACATGTCCCGTTTGTTCCCAGCTTTGGAAATCATAATATCTGTTGTTTTGTTCACCTGATTTTCCATTTTGAAACTGTACTTGAGGGTATCTAGTCGTAAAGGCAGCTTGACTTTTTCCTGAAAACGAATTAGAAATTAGATGAACTCTGTACACTTCACTAGAATTTGGAAAAAAAAGCTGAAGCGAACTATATAGTTTTGAAATACTAGATTGCGAGGTCAAATAACTTTTATTTCCCGTTGGTCTTTCGTTATAAGATAAACTTTGTTGCTTGCTATTTAGCACAATTCCCGCAACGGTTTCATATACATCTTTCGCTTTTCCAGCATTCGAAAAAATTAAAAAACTGCCTCGATTAACTTGGTTGTTGAACTTAGAATAAATATATGCTGGTTTCAAAAAATTTTGTTGAACCAAAACAAAGTAAGTTTCGCTTAAACTATTAGTTGCTGGCAAAATTGTACCTGGCACTACGCTAGCTATTCCTGTATTCAAAAAAATTTGATGCTTACCTCGTTCAACGCTACGCTTAGTACTTCTAAAGGGTGAGGGTAACGCAACAACTTTTTGAACCCCGAAAAAAAGATCATTATCCAAAAGCGTAAAAAACCAACTCGCGGCAATTGTTTGAAAAAAGGATGTGGTTTCATTGCTTTTCATAATGTCGATCTAGGTTTTAATCGGTGTTTTCTGATGTATTCTGCAACTCACTTCTTATATAATTCAAGTGAGCCAGTTTTTGCGCAAACTCCTCATCTGTCAGCTGCCCATGCCGCAATCCGGGTAAATAAAACTCAATCAGGGTCTCAAAATACCCTAGGGAATCATGCTCCGGACCACCACGTGATTCCCCTATAAGTTTACCAGTTTAGCCCGCTTGCCTTCAAGTTTTACTTTCATCTCCTGGCAAACGCCAACAAACATTTGGTCATCGCTTAAAACCTCTTCGCTGCCACCTAAAAATGTCAACTTTGCCAGTTCTTCAAATACATCCAATGCTCTTTCTCTGTCGGCCTTGCTCATCGCACAATTTATTTCATGCCTGCTTGGGTTCTTGAAGTACACAATATGCCCATCAACTTCAAGTGCATATATTCCTTGCCGGTACTTAGTTTTCCATTGGTCAATTGTCTCCTGACTCTCCTGACCAACTAAGGTCTGTGTCGAATTCTCGATACTCATTTTTTACTTTTATTTTCGTTTGAGTGAGGCGTTTCTATTGTTCTGTTTCCAATTGCAAAAACACAATGGGCAAGGAAATCTCCATGTTTTTCGCACCTTGGTCCCAGCCTTTTTCAAAATCTTTCACTTCAACACCGTGCAATGTATCCGTTTGCAATGGCCTCGCACCGGAAGCCTTGTACGTAATTACTATATCAAACTGCATGTCCAGTATATCATTACCGCCTGCCTCTTGTGCTGCTTTATTCATGTCATCAAGCGCACCCTTCAACACTTTTATCTGACCTTCATAAGTCCGGTTGCCGCTCTGTATACTTATTGGCTCGTCACCCGCCGCATGAAGTAGTTGCTTGTCCTTGGAAGCTTTATACTTTACTCCCCTGATTTTAGTGAGCAGCGAACCGGCAAATATCACTGACATATCCGCCCACTCACATTCTTTACTATCAAAAAATGCTAATCCAGCCATTTCCTTTGAATTTTTTGGTTTTTAAAAATCAATTACCCGCCTAACTCCCGAATCCTAGATTAATTTCTATATCAGTGGCATATCCCACGGGTACAATCCTCAATACAACATTCAGCCTGTTGGTACTTAATATGTTTTGTACCGGATCAATAAAACAACTCGCCGAACTGATCTCATTGTTCGCAGTCATGGTATTGTTGACTTGGTTTAAAATTTGCTGACTTAACCACTTACAAAAGCCAGAATCCAAGGTGCCATCCGCCTTTACTGGTACCTCATCATCAACTTCTTGTACAAATGTTGAATAGGCAAGCAAATGCGCTTTGTCAATAACCCTGCCGTGTGCCAGTGAATGGTAGTCGTCAGAAAACGAACTGCAGGTATCATCGCCCGATAAAAAATATCCTGATACATTGGGGTAAATCCACCAGGTAATAAATCCTTTCTCCGAAATCACCGACAATTCACTGGCAATTGTCTCTACCCTATTGCTTCCAATGTAAGCTGCACTATTAGACATGGCTCCAGTGCGCACCCTGCTCACTTTTCTCATTACTGGAATCGCTGAAAGCCGGCCCAATACCAACCCAAGCGCACTCGATAATCCCGTTTGTGTGTCTCCTAAAACAACTGCAGTTCTCGAATTGGTGGTACCTGCTGTCAAATTACTTAATCCCGCTGAACTGTCATTGTAAGACGTGGCACCAATCAAGGCTCTGAACGGCTTTTGATCTCCAAAGAAACTCGCAGCCAATACATTCATTTTCGTAATCGCAGTATAAACTTCCTCATTTAAACTGTTCAAAACCACTGTTGGCACCGAGGTAGCACTGGCCACTGCTGTATCGTCACTCATTATGCCCAACAATTTGACCTTTCCCTGTGCAAACGTCAATAGTTTGAGAGCACCATCGGCATTTGTATGATCAGCAATATCACTCACTTTCTGCGTGGCTGGGACAAGCATGAGGTATAATTGTGCACCTTGCCCCGCTTCATCGTAAAATTCCTTTACCTGCCTGTGCGCAAAAGCATTTGATGCTTCAGTTATTCCCTGAACAGCCAAATTTGCCAGACTTGTAACTAAAATTGGTGTACCTAAATGATAACCACCTGAATCATCCTGACCTGTCAATACAAGGCCCGCAATTCCGTCGTTTGTTTGAAGGGTTGCCCCAAGTTGGTTGTTAGCCAACGTAATATTTACACTTCCCACTTTTTTGTCTTTTTATATCGGGACTTTAGAAGACGTACCCCGACTGTTTTTAAAATATTCTAATTAGGTGCTTGACGATTGATTTCTAACTCTGCTCTCAGCACATCGCTAACTTTACAAACAATGGTTTACTGCAGTATACCCGGCTTGGGTGAACAAATCATAAATACTCTGTTTGAATCTCTGTCCATCAAGTTCTCCAACAAGCATACTTGCTAACTTTTGTAGAATAGCATCTCTTAGTTGCGGTTCTGCAATCGAAAGTTGTTCAACAAAACACTTCAGTCGTGTCTCAGCATCAACACTTGCTTTACACCGCTCAACCATACTTAATGCCAGAATGGTTTTATCAAGTGCCGCACGTAACTGCTCCTTGATTACATCATCGATATTGCCTGGAATAATTGCAGTTAGAATATCAACCACCGGACTGCCAATGATTTTTTTGATGGCAGTAGTAATTGAAAGTGCAGATTCAACATGCGCTTCCAGATAAGAATCGTATTGATTCAACAGCTTCTTAATAGCTGCTTTAAATTTGCTGCAAAACATAATTAGGGGTTTATAGGTAATTTTAAGGTGATAGATTTCAGGTGCATCTTAAATATTGCACCTGAAATCAAATTTGGATTTTCTACGCCGCAGCTTGAATGAGCGCTACAACACCCTTGTTGTCTGCTCTGCGTTTACGACCTCCAATTCTAACGCTCGCACTGTAAATGCTACCGTAGTAAGTCGGGTCATCCACTCGTTCAAAGAATTTCACGTCTCCTAGGGCTCTTTCTACCGCATCAATGTGCCAGCATAATACTGCATCATTGTCAGCTGTACCCGGTGTTGCTCCATAAGAGTTCAATGCAGGTATAGTGTCGTTGGTATAAGTCACCACACCCGTACGCATCATAATTTTAAAACCGAAAAGCCTTCCGAGAACACCGTCTTTCGCATCATAAGCCGTACTGAAATCCCTGTATTCCGAAACAGAAAGATCATCCGTAAGCTGTTGGAACATGTCAGCACTCATCAGCGCATACCTGTTCTCCATCGGTACATTTTGCTTGTTTAGCAACAATTGTGCAGCTTTCAGGTCTTTTGCTTTAAAGAGTTTTCTGTTGCCTGTTGTACCGGTAAGATGGCTTGACACTGCGTCACCTGTCGTACGTGCAAATGTGCCTGCTCCTGATACTGCCCAATTGAAAATCAAATTGTCTGCAATGGTCTGTTTTAATGAAGATTCATACTCACCCAGAACGCTTTCCCTTTTGTTATAACTGAGCTCAATAGTCTCTGCATATGGAATCAAAATCGGATCAGTGGTGTACTCGTCAAGCGTGTACGTGATGTCAGTGTCTGTACGCTGAACAATCGTACCCGGTAAGCTTGTTCTGTTCTTAACAATGTTGGGTGCTGCTCCTGCTTGCGGTATGTGTACCACCTTGCCTTGTAGTACATACTGCCCTGCATCGGTTGATGCTAACAGAAACTCATTGTTCTTAAATAGGTTTCCCTCAATATGGTCTTGCCATATTTCTCTTTGAATTGCCATAATGGTGTTGGTTTATAAAAGAAATTTTTGAATCTATTTTTTCGTTGCGCCAAACTTTGCTTCAAAAATGAACTGGTATTTGGCTGGGTCGCTCGCTCTCAATTCATTGAGGTGTTTGCCGGTAGGGTCGTTTTTTTCAAAATCATCCCAACTCCAGTTGGCAAAATTGTTTTGAGCAGATAGTCTGATGTTCTCCGTAATACTTTTGTATTCAGGTAAAGCGCTCACAAGCTGTAACAACCCTTCGGGATTTTGCGCATAGTCAGCTGCTAATCTTTGCTGAACGGCTACAGTTATTTTCCTGTCTTCAAGCGCCTTGGCTAAAATTGAATTGACCTTATTCTTTGATTGCTCAGCTTTTTGTGCCGCTACTTCGCGCTCCAGTTGTTCCTTGTTGTCACGTAACTGCTGAAGCTCTGCCTCATTTTTTTGATGCTTGTCCAAAAGAACCATAAGCGCCTGTTCTGCTTCCGCTGTTGTAGCTGTTGCATCGAGCAATAAGCCCTTCTTTATAGTGTCGCTCAAACCGGTAAATGGTAAACTGCCCGTTGCCATTAAGTCTGGTAACATCAACGCATTCTCCTGGGCATCGTATAAGTTGGTCAATGCATTGCAATTACCCGGTATGTCCACCAAACTGCATTCTTTGTTGTACCATTTTGTAATCGTTGGTCCGGTTTGTCCCGGCAACATCATTGACGGGTCATTGCTATATTCCAGCACTACGATGTGACCAACACTGGCGGCATTCAAAAAACCGTGTTCAATTTCATCAAATGTCTGGTCTCCGCGTTGGTTCGATAAATTGATAACCGGTGTACCTACAATCGTATCACCTTCTATTCGTAAATCATCCCACTTAAGCGCAATGCCATCTTCTCTCCGATGCATATAATAACCAATGGGATTCTTTTGAAACGACTCAAGCTGGTACCCTGATGTAAGCAGCCTGAATCCGTATACATTGAGTGAACTGTCCGATAACACAAATTGCCGACCGGACTTCTTAAATTTCTCTGACATGATAGGGGATTTGTTGTTTTGCAGCACAAAAGTGTACCCCTTTTCTACCGAAAAACAAATCAGAAATCAACCAAAGTCTGCTTTCCTTACTATCAGAACCCAAATTCAAACTATCACGTATCCTTCCCAAAAACAAAGGGAGCCTCTTTCGAAGCTCCCCCGTATTTTAATTGTTTGGTTACTACTAGTTTACAGTCAGCGTCAAAGAAACTGTGTTCTTCAAACCATCCTTGTTAACCACTGTAAATGTATATTTCTCACTTCCCGCTACATTACGGGTATGAATAGAAATATCTTTCGAATAATTATCTCCGTTCGAACCTGAAAGTGTCTCACTAGTAATGGTGCTGTCAGCTCCGCTGTTGTAACTAACTGCTCCGGTAAATGTGGTCAACACATCCTTGTCTTCAGCTTTTGAAGCATTGATACCAACAACAATAACAGTGTCTTTCTTAACAGTTGCATCTGCTGAAACATATCCGGTCGTTGTTTTAAAGGATATGTTAGGCAATTTACCTTCGTCCTTTTCGCAAGAACTGAAATACATTAATGAGCCGGCAATAGCCAGCATTGAAAAAACCTTTTTCATTTGTTTTATGATTTTGTGATTAAAAAATTAATAATTGAAATAGGCTGTGCCAGTTTGCACACAACCTTTTTTCCGTTCCCGGAAAAACAAAATGTAATGTCTTTCGCACTTTATGAAAGTGCCGAAAACACTGTAAATCCTCTAAAAATTGAGTGGGGGTGGAATAGCTACATCCCTTGGCAACTCGCCAAGTGGAGCGGATAAGTTACAACTGTAACTGGTAAAAACCTGTTGAACCCAAGCAACCCATGTTGGGGGTTGCTCAAAAAATAAAAATAAAAAAGGAAGTACTTTTTTAGTCGGGGAGTGAGTATCTGATGACGAATCAGAATTCATTTGCGATAAATGTGTCAGCCCCGTTTCTTCTTCGTCACATACAACTGCTATAGTACAATTGTGCCCCGATCGTTCCATTTTCTTGATGTCAAACCAGTGACCTTTATAGGTCATCTCATCATCACCGTGAAAAACAACGTTAGGGTCTCTGTCATCTATTACAAGCTGAACAGTCTTTTGATCGGGTTCAATTAGATTCGATAAATGATGAAACTTAACTACCATCGATCCTACCAAAAATAACGCTGGCAACATGATTTGCAATGTAATCATGCTGAAAAACACACGTACAATATGTCTTTTTTTACTAGCTACCATTTAAAGCTTTTCCTAACGGAAAAAACAAAATTAATACCTTGATTATAAATTCCGTAATATTTTAATCGGGAAAGGTGATCAGCGTACAAATTGTTGGTCAAGTTCGTACCCGCCAAGCCTAAATGCCAGTCTCCATTTCCTCCTTTTACCGTCATTCCTGTATTCAAATTCACTAGATAATAACTACCCGTAAATGTCTCAAACTGCGCCGGTAAGCTCTGCTCAAACACATAAACGTGTTCAGGTTCTATAAATAAACTTGTAACTTTTCCCCTAAGGCGCCATTCTTTTCTGATAGATGAACTCACTTTTGCAGCAGGTATAAATGGTAAATTCCCTCCACTTCCCAATGTACCTGTAATAGACGCAAAACTTCCGTGTAACTCCCAGCCTTTTATACTTTGGGGTTTAACAATAAACTGAACTTCAGCACCATGTAAGTTGGCGTCCTGCTGCATAAACTTAAACACCTGAAACCCATAATACTTCATTTGCGTCGGAGCTAGATAAACATAGTCTTTGAAAACATTGTCAAACAACGAAGCATTGAAATAAAATTGAGGCCGGTCAACTTCCAAAGAAACATCCATGTTTAAATTTTGCTCTGGCTTCAGGTTGGGGTCTCCCAATTCATATCTGTATACGCCTTCGTGAATTCCGTTTGAAGAAAGTTCTGCCAAATTGGGCGACCTAAACCCTGTAGCTACATTTGCCTTCAATAGAACACTTTCGAACAAATTGTAAGCAGCTCCCGCCATCCCATTCACAGTGAAATGATTTTTCACAAATGGCTGCATCGAGTCGTTAGGGGTATTCAGGTGCCTCGTTGCTAGTGTCTTGATATTCTTGAAGTTTGCACCCAGACCTGCTTCCAATATCAGCCCATTTGCCTTGTGCCTCAGGTATCCCGACAAATTGCCCTCAAAAAAAGTAGCGTCCGGTATAATAATTCTACCACCATAGTTCGTGTTATTCTCAAAAGTAAATTGTTGATTTGCAACAAACTGTGTGTTCTTAGTGATTTGCCTCTCCCACTTGAGATTCTGTAACACCGAAATCAAATGCATGTTCAGGCTTATCTGCCCTCCGCCTTCGTCTTCTTTCCTTGAGTTCGATTGTACGCCAACATTTAATTTCAAAGTTGAGTGCTCAAGCAAAAATGTGTTTTGTGAATGAAACATATTCAACATCACATTGTGATGCGGTCCAGCCATACTTCTGGTATATCTGCCATCTTCTGTAAACACCGTTGCAAGATCTGGCATAATGAACCCAAACTGGTTGTACGAGAAATTATAACTGTTTTCTTGTATCCAACCTTTTCGCTCAAATCCAAATCCACCTTTTACATAATAACCCCCATTCCGTGAATTCAAAACCCTGGTGCCAGCACCATCCGCATAATCAGCATGATTTTCAACTCCTACCCGCAACCTGCTCCACTTGTTTGAATCTCGCTTCGAAAATCCGGCATGTGTCAAAATCCCAAGAGTGTTTGAAAAAAGCTGTGTACCAAAATCAAAGCTTTTCCCTTGAGCCATTGGCTTCTCTTCAATAATATTAATCACACCACCCATCGCGTCCGATCCATACAGCAACGATGCCGGCCCCTTTATTACTTCTACACGGTCAAGCCCAATCTGCGAAAGACCCAAACCATGCTCATCCTGCCATTGTTGGTTGTCGAAACGCAGACCCGAAAACAAAACCAAAATCCGGTTGCCATATAAACCCCTGATAACGGGTTTCGAAATGGAATTGCTCGTCGTCATCTGGGCAATACCGGGTTGCTTCGATAATACATCCGACAAATTGAACGCTGCCTTTTCTGCCATCTGTTCAGCTGAAAATCGCTCAATATGCATTGAGGTACTTTTAACCGAATTATTTGAAAATCCGCTAACAACAAACTCCCTCAACTGCTTACTCGAATCAGCACTATTCGTTTGAGCACCAACAAAATAACTAGTCAGAATCAGCGATGTTAACAGAGCAAAAAGTTTCATAACTGCAATATTAAAGCACAAGCTTTTCTGAACCTTCATTTCGAATACCGAAAATTTCAAAATAATCCTTTTACTTTTGCGACAAACTTTCAATTCCATAACAATGAATAACACTCCATTTACAGAAAAACACATTGCACTCGGTGCGAAAATGGCTGAATTTGCCGGTTTCAACATGCCAATTTCTTACATAGGCATCAACGAAGAACATCATGCCGTTAGAAACAATGCAGGTGTTTTTGATGTAAGTCACATGGGTGAATTCATTCTTAAAGGCGAAAATGCACTCGACCTTATCCAAAGGGTAACCACTAATGATGCATCTAAGCTTACGGACGGAAAAGCTCAGTATTCATGCTTACCTAACAACGACGGCGGTATTGTTGACGATTTGCTCGTTTACTGCATCGAACAAAATAAAACTTACATGCTCGTTGTTAACGCTTCAAATATTGATAAAGACTGGAATTGGATTAGCAGCCACAACACTAAAAATGTGGAAATGCACAACATCAGCCCTAAAACAGGTTTGCTAGCCGTTCAAGGTCCTAAAGCAACTGAATACATGCAAAAACTTACCGACATGGATTTGGTAAACCTTAAATACTACACCTTCGCAAAAGGTACTTTCGCAGGCATTCCTAACGTTATTGTAAGTGCTACCGGTTATACTGGTGCTGGTGGTGTTGAAATATACTTCGAAGACAGTGCTGACAATGCCGATAAAATTTGGAATGCTGTATTCGAAGCTGGTAAAGAAGGTGGCATCATGCCTATCGGTCTCGCAGCTCGCGATACACTCCGCCTCGAAAAAGGTTTCTGCCTCTATGGTAACGATATCGACGATACAACTAGCCCAATAGAAGCTGGTCTTGGTTGGATCACAAAATTCACAAAAGATTTTACCAATCGTGCACACATCGAAGGCCACAAAACAAATGGTACTGCTCGCAAACTTGTTGGCTTTAATATGGTCGACAGAGGTATCCCTCGCCATGGCTATAAAGTTCAAGATGCAGCCGGAAACGAAATAGGTGTCGTTACTTCAGGTACTCAATCACCAACATTGGGTAAAGCTATCGGACTTGCGTATGTAACTACTGAAAATGCCAAAGATGGTGCTGATATTTTCATTTCCATCCGCGATAAAGCAATTAAAGCACAGGTAACAAAACTTCCTTTCGTAGCTTAATTCCACACATCAACTTTTTCTGGGGGTCGGCTCGTTGCCGACCCTTTTTTTGTACCCAAAATCTATTTTTTGACCTCTTTCACTTGCTTTATCTATTTTTCCCACATAATTCAATTCTAATTCTTAACAGACTTTGTTACTTTTGAAATCGGTTATTGTTTAATTTTAATCGAAAATTTATCAATCTCGTGGCGTAACTGTTATAACAAATAAAATATTAGCTTTATCATTGCATTACTAACTACTTAGACTAAATCGTTATCTATGGCAGCGGAACAGGCAAACAACATTATTTCATGGTGGGAAGAACTTAGTTTTCCAGGGAAAGAATTGTTTAAATTGGATGAAAATGGTGTTATTACCTTGTGTGAGAGACCCCTTATTAAAGAACGTGTGATTGCAGCAGTGAATGATGAAAATGCAGAAACCATTTTTAAAAACCTCATTGAAAAATTCAACACTAACGTCGCAAAACTGAAAGAAATTGAAACCGAATGGCAGAACACTGAAGATAAAATGAAGTTCGCCGATCGTATCAATCATTACAAAGACTTCCTGGCAACAGGTACTGCTCTAGGCGATTTCGAAAACCTCGCAGTAATGGTCAACGAATGGGATAAAGCAATCAGCATTCTTGAAGAAGCAAACATTAAAGCTAAACTCGAAATTGTTGAACAGGCTGAAAGTCTTGCTGATAGCGACCAATGGAAAGAAACAACACAAGCTTATAAAGACATCACCGATAAATGGAAACAAACGGGGTACGTCAATAAAATTAAAAACGACGAACTCTGGAATCGAATCGAAGCAGCTAAACAAAAGTTCTTCGACAAAAAACGCGCACACCAGGATGATGAAGAAAAAGACTTCCTCCAGAATCTTGACCTTAAAATAGAATTGGCTGAGTTGGCTGAATCTTTGGCAAACTCTGAAAACTGGAAAAGCGCTACCGAAGAATTCCAGAAAATCATTGAAAAATGGAAAACAATCGGCAGAACACTACCACGCAAAAATGAAGAGTTGTGGCAGCGTATCATGACCGCAAAAAATACTTTCTACGATCGTAAAAAGGCACACTACAACCTTGTTCAGGCTGAACAAGAAGCAAGCTATACCGTAAAAATCAGTATTGTTGAACGCGCTGAGGCGCTTAAAGACAGTACAGAATGGAATGCTACGGCACAAGCTTACGCCGCACTCATGGATGAATGGAAAAAAGCTGGCAGGTTAATGGCAGAAAAAGGTGAAGAACTTTGGAAACGCTTCACAACCGCACAGGAGTTTTTCTTCGAAAATAGAAGACAACACCTCGACAAAGTAAAAGCCGTTCACGAAGCAAACTACCAACTGAAATCAGCGCTCGTTAAAAAAGCTGAGGAAATCAAAAATTCAAGCCGCTGGGGAGAGGTTACAGTTGAAATGAACCGTCTGTTCGACGAATGGAAAAAAATTGGTCCGGTTGCAAAAGAACACCATCAACCAATTTGGGAAACTTTCATCGCTGCACGTAAACACTTCTTCGCGCGCAAAGACTCAAATCGCGAACAACGTAAAGTGCACGCTGAAACACAACGCTCTCAACGCACTGAACAAGCGCATTCGCTGGTGTACAAAATGCAACAGGAAATCGCGATCGAAGAAGAAAAACTTGCTGACTTCGAAAATTCTCTCGCTAACGTTACCGATGGTAAAAAAGCCAATGAATTGCGCGATCACCTTACAGTGCTTATCAACGACTGTAAAACAAAATTGAAACGCCTCCACGAAAAACTCTCTGCCGGACAAGACGAACTCAAATTCGTTGAAGAGCAAGAACGTCAAAGAAAAGAAGGCGAAAACAAACCAACTGAATAAATCATACTTCCAATAAATCAAAAAGGTTGCCGTTTGGCAACCTTTTTCGTTTTTATATGCATTCAAATCAATCTAGTACGTTCTTATCATATCATATTTCAGCGCTTGTGGACACCTATATGTCGTAAAATGCCACGACACACTGAAAGTCGCCGTCAAATATTGGTCGAAACTGCTGTTATTGCCCCTCTGTTTTCCTGGCCTTCCCAGTGCAACACCACCTTGTTCCTGGCTTCTGTCAGCCAGTGCCTTTGTAATCGGTGAAATATTTTTACTGTCAGCACTAGTCATATCAACATAGGTCGTGCTCACGTCATCAATATAATCTGTTGTAGTAAATCTGTCTGCTATTTCAAGCGATAAGTTCAACCCCGCCCTCATCCAGTATTTAATACCGGCACCTACCGGAAAACACATAGCAAAATTACTGTACTTTCTGTTTTCATAACCATTATTCTGGCCCTCTGTGCCTATGTCTTTAAGGTAGTACTTCACTCCCCTGTAAGTAGTGTACGGGTTATAATAAAAAGCACCTATACCACCTGTAAGGTAGGGGGTAAACCTGTAATCATCGTTTCCTGTAACAAACTTGAAAAAATTAAATTCAGCCTGCAACGTGCCCTCATACAAATCAGTCCCAAAATTCAAATTGCGCTGCTTCTCAAATGGATTTGTATTGTATTTATCATCATAGCTCAGGCTCGATGCCGCTCCACATATTTTTACCGAAATATAGGCATTCAAATGCTTCCTAATGAAAGCACCATAGGCAGGTGAGAGCGTATTAAATCCATAATGCTCATTCAAATCACCAAAATACTGAGAGGCACCTACCGAAAGCCCGTATTCAGTAGTGGTAAAATATGTTTGCCCATTGCTACAAAATGGCAACAACCCAAACGCTACAAGTAATATCTGCTTGATTCTTCTCACAATTAATAGTTACAACGTCAAAATTAAAAAAATATTGTAACTGCAATTTCCTATTCAAAAGTACATGAAACGAAAAGGAGACTGTCCCTCTCGAAACAGTCTCCTTTTCTATCAAAAATCGAAAATTACTTTTTGATGTTTTGGTCAGCATGTGAACGCAATCCGCCACCCGGTTTAGGTGTAGATTGGTTTTGATCTGAGTGACCACGCAATCCGCCCGGTGCTGGTGGTGGCGGTGGTGGGGGAGGAGGTGGTGTTGGTGTAGATTCTTTTACTACTTTCTTGCCACCATGCTCATTTGAATGTTTCTTTTCTCCGGCTTTCTCGTTCTCTTTCTCCATTTCTTTAGCTTTAGCAGCAGCTTCAGCGTTCACCATAGAGTCGTTAACTTTCTTCATCGAATCAGCCTTCGCTGCAACCTGTGCATTTACTGCAGAATCGATAGACTTTTGCTGATTTTGCTCTTGTCCTTCGTTCTTACTACCGCAACTGCTCGCGAAAAGTATCGCTGCGCCAGCTACAAAAAGAAATTGTTTTTTCATTTTATTCTGTTTTGCGGCAAATTTATAACTATTTTTAGTCATTTCATGTCGAATATTTTTTACAAACAATTTCGCAATTGTCCACACAAAAGCAGCTGTTATTAACGAGGTTATCCACATCGCCTGACTAACTTTTTTTTAATGCCCTTTCACATTCGTCGTACTTTGTATTGAAATTCAAAAAATAAACCATAGATATGGGATTTGATTACATCCTCATGCTGGCACTTATGGTGGCAAGCGTTGTACTTCACTTCGTATTCCGCCCACGCGGTGCACAAAGTTCAAGTAACAGTAAAGAACTTGAACAACTCGCAAGTACTATTGCTAAACTGGAAGCAAACCTCAAAAACGAATTCAAAACCAATCGCGATGAGGTAAATACCACGGTAAAACAAAACCGCGATGAGCTCGCTAAAACGTTGAGTACTTTCAAAACTGAATTTGCGCAAACACTCAACTCAATTGCAACCCAAAACCAAAATGCACTTGACAAAGTAAACGCAACGCTCTACGAAAAAATCGACTCGTTCGCTAAACGCCTCGACGAAAATCAAGGCGCCAACCGTGAATCATTATACGTAGGTTTCAAAGACTTCACCGTTGAACTCAAATCTAAATTCGACGAGCTCAAGGCTGAACAAAAAGAAATGACTGCTAAAACAGCTGATCAACTTGAACGCATAACTAATAAAGTAGAAGAAAAACTGAACAACATCTCTGTTCAGGCACGTACTGAAAACGAACTTGTTCGTGAAACACTACATTCATCAATCAACAACTTCCAACACAGCTTCGAGAAAAACGTAGACTCTTTCAATAACCTGCAAAGAGACAAATTTGTACTGCTCGAAGAAAAACAAAACCGCCTTGTTGATAGCACAGAGAAAAAACTCGACCAAATCAGAGTTACTGTCGACGAAAAACTCCAAAAAACATTGAACGAACGCCTCGGACAAAGTTTTGATATGGTGGGTCGCCAACTCGAACAAGTACAAAAAGGTTTGGGTGAAATGCAAGGCATCGCAAAAGACTTGGGCGGGCTCAAAAAAGTATTGTCAAACGTAAAAATGAGAGGCGGTATCGGCGAAATGCAACTTTCAATGTTGCTCGAACAAATACTTGCACCTGAACAATACGCTGCCAACGTAGTTACCAAAAACGGTGGACACGAAGCAGTTGAATACGCAATCCGCCTTCCGGGTCGCGATGAAAACCAAAGTACTGTTTGGTTACCTATCGGTGCCAAATTCCCTAAAGAAGTTTACGAAGAACTTCAAACAGCTTACGAAACAGGCGACCAGTTCAAAATTGAACTTGCTCAAAAAATGCTGGAAATGGCTATCAAGAAAACCGCAGCAGATATCCACGAAAAATACATCGACACGCCATATACTACCGACTTCGGAATCATGTTCCTTCCTTTTGAAGGCATTTACGGAGAAGTAGTGCGTAGAGCTAGCTTACTGGAAGAGCTTCAAAGAAATTATAAAATCATTATTACCGGTCCAACAACGCTTGCCGCAATCCTGAACAGCCTGCAAATGGGCTTCAAGACTTTGGCTATCCAACAACGCTCAAACGAAGTATGGAAAATTTTGGCGTCAGTAAAACAAGAATTTGAACAGTTCGGCGGACTCATGGAAAAAGCACAAATCAATATCCGTACCGGTCTCAATCAACTTGATGACGTCATTGGTAAACGTACACGCGCTATACAGCGTCAATTGCGAAATGTTGATACCTACGGAGCACCCGGTCAACTTAAAATGACGAGCGAAGTAGATACAAACGATCTGTACGACGAAGCCGATTAGTAAAAGACTACTTCCATTTTTTTTGAAAAACTAAATTCGTAATTGAATTTAGTTTTTTTATAACCATACGTTGCTACTTTTACCCCTACATTTGATAAAAAACTGCCTTAAACCAAAAATGCGTCTGTCAAAGTTGCTTTTTATAGCTGTAGTAGCAGCGTTTTTTACCATGTCGCAAACCTCTGTTCACGCACAAGGGTCTGCAACAATGGAAACCGAAACCCGTGTTGACCCTGAAGAACAAGCTCACCGTTTCCTCGGTGAACAAAAATTCGACAGCGCCATCACCATCTATAAAGACCTATACCAAAAAACACCCGACAAGTTTTATAACGAATACCTCGACGCCCTTATAAAAGCAAAAAAATTCAAAGAGGCTGAATCTCTGTCACAAGGCAGATTCGGAAACCCAAATCAGTCAACTGTTCCCGAAATTGACTTCGGTAAAATCCTCAAACTGGAGGGAAAGGACAAAAAAGCCACCGAGCAGTTTGAAACAGTACTCAATAAAATCAATGGCGACGACTTCGTCACACAACGCATTGCAAAAGCCTTTGACGATGCAGGCGAACCTGCCTATGCGCTCAAAACATATAGAAAAGCTACAGCCATTTTCGGAAACTCACCAATCTATTGCATTCAAATAGGAAACACGCTCAATAAAATGGGTATGCTCGATAGCGCTATCGATGCTATGCTCTCAACCAATGTGCGTATGTTCCTGCAACCTGAAAGCCTGAAAACAATATTCCTGCAATGGATGGGCAATGACCCTGTTAAAATCCAAACATGTCAAAAGTTCCTTGTGGCTAAAATCACAAAAGAACCAGATAACATATTTCTCGCCGAAATGCTCACATGGGTGTACACCATGCGCGACGACTGGGATGGCGCACTCATCCAAATGGAAGCCATCGACGAAAGAAATCAGGAAAATGGTTTTCGCCTGTTCAACTTCGCTCATCTCGCCGTTGCAGCAAAACAATATGAATTCGCCATCAAAGCCTTCGACGATATCATAGCCAAAGGCGAAGACAAACCAAATACAACCATCGCTCGAAATGAAAAAATGAACGTAGGTTTAACCCGCCTTAAAAACGAACCAAACCCCTCAAAAGCCCAAATCACCGATTTGGTAACGCAGTTCAATCAGTTTTTCAACAATTTCCCCAAATTCTACAGCCAGCCGCTCGTAGAAGATTATGCTATGGTTATGACCGAATTTGCAGACAGCATTGAAAGAGGTATGCAAATATTGAAACGTGGAATCGATGACCCGGAAACTAGGAAGGAAGTCGCTGCTAGTTTCAAACTCCAACTCGGCGATTATTATTTAATTAAAGGTAAAATATGGGATGCCTCCCTATTATACAGCCAGGTCGATAAAGATTTTAAACAAGATTTTCTGGGTGAAATGGCGCGCTTCAAAAACGCAAAACTTGCTTACTACCGCGGCGACTTTGAATATGCCCAGTTTTTATTACATGTCTTAAAAGCATCAACCTCCGAACTTATAGCCAACGACGCATTGTTGCTGTCAGTTCAAATCACCGAAAACGTTGAAGACAGTTTCTATATTCCACTCAGTCGGTTTGCTTATGCAGGTTTGTTGCTGTCTGAAAATAAAGACTCGTTATCTGAAGTACTGCTCGATAGCATTGCACAGGCTTTTCCGAAGCACCCACTCAACGACGATATCCTGATGCAGCACGCCAAAATTGCCGTTAAACACCACAATTTCGAAAAAGCAATGGTGTGGTTGAAATTAATTGTCGAAAAATACGGACAAGACGTTCTAGCTGATGATGCCATTCTGATGGAAGCTGAAATATCGCTCAACAACTTTGGGAAAAAAGAAGAAGCGAAAAAACTATACGAACAACTTATCATAGACTACCCGGGTAGTACACTCATTCAAATAGCCCGCAACCGACTAGCCGAACTCAACGGCAGACCATAAAAAAAGAGGGGCGCTTTTCAGCAACCCCTCTGTAGTTTCTAAATAAATTAACTGACGTTAAATTATTTTTTAGTTTCTTCAGCTTTTTTAGCAGGAGCTTTTTTGCCACCTTTTTTAGCAGGAGCTTTTTTCTCAGCTTTAGCTTCTTCTTTCTTGTCTGATTTTTTTTCTTCTTTTTTGTCAGCTTTAGCTTCTTTTTTAGCAGGAGCTTTTTTCTCAGCTTTCTTAGCGTCTTGAGCGAAAGCTACTGAACCCAAAACTGTAAGGGCAACGATTGAAGTAACGATTTTTTTCATTTTTAAAAATTTTGGGCAAATTTATAGACAATACCATTGATAAACAACATTTTTTTCACCTCTTTTTTGCCGTCCCTAATATTTAATAAAATTGGCAGAATATTAAACTTTTTAGGCTTTCAAGTGTCTTTACAGACTTGATATTTACCCATTTTTCAGGGTAACTTTGCCACATGCTCATTTCATTGCAGAATGTCTCCTTCTTTTTTGGAGCAAGACCCATTTTAGAAAATGCCTCCTGGCAAATAGGCCTCGGAGAGCGTATTGGTTTGGTAGGTGCCAACGGTGTAGGAAAATCCACATTGCTCAGGCTCATGACTGGTGCTTATTCCATCGACGAAGGTTCTATTAATAAACCTAAAGATGTTTCCATCGGTTTCTTCAACCAAGATCTTTTGAGCTTTTCTACCAACGACTCTATTTTAAGGGTTGCCATGCAGGCTTTCGATAAAGCACATGAGGTAGAAAAAGAAATGGAGGAAGTTCTCAAAAAATTAGAATCAAAACCCGACGACGAAAAACTACTCGATATCTACAGCCACTTGCTGCACGACTTCGAAGTAGCTGGTGGTTATGAAATGGAACACAAAACGGCTGAAGTTTTGGAAGGCCTCGGTTTTACTACCCACGACCTCTCAAGACCATTTGACCAATTCAGCGGAGGTTGGCGAATGCGCGTTTTGTTGGCTAAAATGATGCTGCAAGCACCACAGTTGCTGCTGCTCGATGAGCCCACCAACCACCTTGACCTCCCTTCTATCGAGTGGTTAGAGCGTTACCTCATCAGCTACCCGGGCAGTGTAGTTATTGTTTCCCACGACCGTTATTTCCTCGATCGTATGGTTACAAAAATTGTAGAGGTATGGCAAAGAAACCTGCATCAATACAGCGGTAACTATACATTCTTCCAAAAAGAAAAAGCTGAGCGCATAGAAATGCAACAACGCGCTTTCGAAAACCAGCAAGACTATATCCGCCAGCAAGAACGTTTTATTGAACGCTTCCGTGCACAAGCCACAAAAGCTGCGCAGGCTCAAAGTGCTATTAAACGCCTTGATAAACTCGACCTCATTGAAGCTCCCGATAATTCAATTGCCGTAATGAACATCAACTTCGATGTAGGTGTTCAACCAGGTAAAATTATTTGCGAACTCAAGAACGTAAGCAAGAACTACGGCGCACTCACAATATTAGATAACGCCACCGCCGAAATCAACCGAGGCGATAAAATTGCACTCATCGGTGCCAATGGTAAAGGTAAATCTACTTTACTACGAATCATTACCGGTATCGAACAATTTGAAGGCGATAGAAAGTGGGGGCACAATGTAGAAGAGAGCTTTTATGCCCAGCACCAGCTCGAAGCTTTACAAGTTGAAAACGAAATTCTCGAAGAGCTTAAATCGTGCGGCAGTGGTAAACACGAACTTGAATTGCGCCAGTTACTCGGTTGCTTCCTCTTTAGCGGAGACGATGTGTTCAAAAAAATCAAGATTCTTTCAGGTGGTGAAAAGGCTAGGGTTGCACTAGCTAAGGTAATTGTTGCAAAAGGTAACTTCCTTTTGCTTGACGAACCTACCAACCACCTTGATATGCAATCGGTTGAAATGTTGATCGAAGCATTGAACAAATACAAAGGCACCATTATAATCGTTTCCCACGACAGGTACTTTATCAGTAAAGTAGCCAATAAAATATGGAATATTGAAAATGGCGAAATCAAAGACTTCGACGGTACTTACGAAGAATGGGTAGTTTGGCAACAGGAGCAAGCTAAAAAAGCAACCGCAACTGCTACTAAGCCGGCTTTGCCGGAAAAAAAAGAGGAAAAAGCACCTCCTAAACCCAGTGTTGACGCCAATCAGTTGAGTAGTCTTAAAAAAGACCTTCAAAAACTGCAAAGACAGTTTCAAAAGCTCGAAGATGATATCACTAAATTAAAAGGTGACAATAGCCAACTGGAAGCTAAACTGGCTGACCCTCAGGTATACGGAAACAAAGAGGAATTCAAAAAACTCGATACAGCATACAGACAAAATACTGAATCGTTGAATAAAATGAATACTGAATACGACAAAGTATTCGAACAGATCATTGAACTCGAGGAAAAAATAAGTTAGGAACGTTGAATCAATAAAGTATATCAAATTACGCAGTGATTTGTCTTTTTTGCAAGGCAAAAAATCTGCCAATAGTGGGCTATTTAAAGACTTTTTCAACAAAGCAAAAATGGGAAAGAACAAGTAAGATGATATACTTTATTTATTCATCGTTCCTTAACTAACAAGCGAAAGCCATCCAACTAACGGGTGGCTTTTTGTTACCAACATTTTATCACCAATTTAATACTCACTGAAACATTGTAAAAACCGAATAACCAATGAAAATCAATTTTTTATCAAATGATGTGGATAGTTGTGGGTAACGAAGTGAACAAAGCCTAACATTGTGTTGGAGTAAGTAGGAACAACTTTGAGACATATTATTGATAGTTCTCACGACAACTGAAGCGAAAATATTTGCCCACATTGAGCCATTAGCTATCAACAGCTTTTCACGATTTCCACATCTCCTTACTTTCTAACAATGCAGTGTTAATCACTTTTCAAACGTTGTAATAGCGTGTTAATGTTATCCGTACAAAGGTGTTGATAAAAGAATTAATGGTGTTGATAAGAACTTAGAAAGTAATTTTGCAAGTGGATAAGGAAAATTTTTTCCCTGTTTCCACGGTGCTAATAATAATAGTCCTTTTTTTAAAAAACTTTTTAATTATGTAATTATGGGTGTGGAAAATAGTGTTGCTTTTCAGGAGAAAATGAAAAATATTGAGAAGAAAGGTTTCCTCGATATGGAGATTAATCCGTCGTTAGATTTACATGAAGAGATACTTAGATTAAAGAAAGAGAAAAACGCCGTATTGTTGGCACACTATTATCAGGAATCTGAAATACAAGACATAGCCGACTACATTGGTGATTCTTTAGGCTTAGCTCAAAATGCAGCTTCCACAAATGCTGATATCATTGTATTTGCCGGTGTACATTTCATGGCTGAGACTGCAAAAATTGTGAATCCCGGTAAAAAGGTTTTGCTGCCCGATTTAAACGCTGGTTGCTCTCTGAGTGATAGTTGCCCACCGAGTCTGTTTAAAGCCTTTAAAGAGAAGAATCCTGACCATCTTGTTATATCCTACATCAATTGCTCTGCCGAAATAAAAGCGTTAAGCGATATTATCTGTACTTCTTCCAATGCACAGTTAATTGTTGAGAGTTTACCTAAAGATCAAAAGATAATATTTGCACCTGATAGAAATCTTGGTGGATACATCAACAAACAAACGGGTAGAAATATGTTGTTGTGGAACGGCTCTTGTATGGTGCATGAAATATTCTCGCACGAGAAACTGGTTAAGCTAAAAGAACGCCACCCTGAGGCTAAATTGATTGCACACCCCGAATGTGAAGAAATCATCTTGCAGATGGCTGATTACATTGGCTCTACAACGCAATTGCTTGACTTTGTAGCCAAAGATTCCGGCAAGGTATACATTGTTGCCACCGAGGCGGGAATACTGCACCAAATGAGCTTAAATAGCCCGGAAAAGGAATTAATCCCAGCTCCTCCTAATAACAACTGTGCTTGCAACGATTGTCCTCACATGAAACTTAATACTTTAGAGAAGCTTTACCTCTGCCTGAAGTATGAACAACCGGAGATTTTAATGGACGAGCAGCTACGTTTAGCAGCTAAAAAACCGATAGATAGAATGCTGGATTTAAGCAAACAATTAATGAAGAAATCTTAATTTAGTTTCGCTGGAACTATAAGATGGAAAGTAGGTATAACTACCGTTAATTTTCTTTTATTAAAAAGATTTTCAACAATATAAGTTCCGTACATTTTGCCTATATCACTTCTAAGTCCGGCAGCCGATGTGTATTGATATGAATCACCCGGTTCTATGACTGGTTGTCTTCCTACTACGCCATCTCCCTGAACCTCTCTGTGCGTTCCGTTACTATCTATGATGTGCCAGTGGCGGCTCAGTAATTTTATAGGATACATGCCGCGGTTTTCAATGGTTATACGGTATGCGAATAGGTATTCCGAATTCAGCGGATTAGACTGGTTAGGTTGAAAGAAATTCTCAACCTTTATGCTTATTCCATCGGTTACCTGTTGTTCCATAGCCAACGCTTTCAAACAAAGTTATTGAAAAATTGAATATTCAGTTATTTCTTTTCTGTTTTATTCCTTAACAGTTTCATAATAAAGTCCGACTCATACCCTTTTTGTAACATATACCTCAATACCGCTCCCTTCCTGGCATTGGGGCTTCGAAGCCTTTTAGTTTCTGCCCATTTCTTCTCAAATAGGTTGTTCAGTACAGATTCGTAAATATCTTCATCTATCTCACTCAACCCTTTTTTAATACAATATTCCGATATCTGCCTTTTTTTGAGCTCATACTTTATTTTAACCCTGCCCCATTCAAGCATTTTGAACTTACCTCTAGCAAATGCTCTAGCAAATCGCTCTTCATTTAATAAATCATTCCTGATAAGGTCAGATATGATTTCCTCCATCACAGCATCAGTGAAATACATCGTAGAGAGCTTCGTTCGCACTTCCTGATGGCATCTTTCCTGATAGTTACAAAACCTAAGTATAGCGTCAGGTATTTCCATATTGCTTACTACCTGCCCATGAAAATTAAAAGTATCTGAATATCGCTTGGGTTTACGCCACTTATCCTCGATGCCTGTCCAATAGTTCTGGGTTTTATTTTCGAAAGCTTTTGGCGTGCTTCTATCGACATAGCAGTGAGTTGCTCATAGTTGAAGTTTTCGGGCAGGTTTAAGTTTTCTAGTGCCGACATCTTAGCAACCATCTCCTGTTCTTTCTTGATGTACACTTCGTATTTCACTTGTATTTCTACTTGTTCAATAGTAAGTACATCAACTGCACCAAGTTGTTCTTTTAAAGCAGGAACAGCCTGTATCATATCTTTAAGGGTAACACCCGGTCTTAATAATAACTTAAGTGCTCTTGAACGTTCATTCAATAACGATGAGCCTATACCCTCTAAGTACCCATTAAATACATCGGGTTCAGCATGAAAGTCAGCCAGTTTATTTTTTATTGCTTCTACTTGCGCTTCTTTCTCTTTTGCCAACTGGTACCTATCTTCTTTTGCTAGCCCTAGTTTATATCCAATAGGTGTTAATCTTAGGTCTGCGTTATCTTGCCTTAGCAATGTTCTGAATTCAGCTCGGCTTGTAAACATCCTGTAAGGTTCATCTGTTCCCTTGCTAATAAGGTCATCAACGAGTACGCCTATATAGGCATCATTTCTGTTTAAAATAAATGGTTCTTCCTCATGTACATTTCTATGTGCATTTATTCCGGCTATCAATCCTTGACAAGCCGCTTCTTCATATCCGGTTGTACCGTTTATCTGACCTGCAAAGAAAAGATTCCTTATTAGCTTGGTTTCCAGTGTCGATTTCAATTGTGTTGGTGGAAAGTAATCGTACTCAATGGCATACCCCGGTCTGAAGAACCTACAGTTTTCAAAACCGGGTACCTTTGTAAGTGCTTTATACTGTACATCTTCGGGTAACGATGTACTAAAGCCATTTACGTATATCTCTACTGTATCCCACCCCTCCGGTTCTACAAACAACTGGTGGCGTTCTTTATCTGCAAACCGCGATATTTTATCTTCAATACTTGGGCAGTATCTAGGACCTGATCCTTTAATCCTACCTTGGTACATTGGAGATTTCTCAAAACCAGTCTTTAATATGTCGTGTACTTCCTGACCAGTATAGGTAATCCAGCAGTGCCTTTGTTTTTTAGGTTGTACTTTTTCTATCGGTAGATACGAGAAACCAACTATTTCTTCATCCCCTTCCTGAATTTCCATTTTGCTGTAGTCAAGGCTTCTACCATCTACTCTAGGTGGTGTTCCTGTTTTTAACCTGGCACTTTCGAATCCAAGTTCTACTAGTTGTTCAGTAATACCTGTTGCTCTGTTTTCACCCATTCTTCCACCACCAAATTGTTTCTCTCCAATGTGAATTACTCCATTTAAGAAAGTACCATTGGTAAGTATAACACTCTTTCCGGTTATTCTTTGTCCCATTGAAGTAACTATTCCGGTAATTGTTCCACGTGAAACAATTAGTCCACTAGCCATATCCTGCCAAAAGTCAACGTTAGGAGTCTGTTCTAGCATGGTTCTCCATGTAGCTGCAAACAACATTCTGTCGTTTTGTGATCTTGGACTCCACATACCGGGGCCTTTTGACCTATTCAGCATCCTGAATTGAATAGTACTCTTATCACTTACAATTCCACTGTATCCACCAAGAGCATCAATCTCTCTTACTATTTGCCCCTTGGCAATGCCACCCATAGCTGGGTTACAACTCATCTGGGCTATAGTTTGCATGTTCATAGTAACAAGCAATACTTTAGAACCCATATTAGCAGCAGCAGCAGCGGCTTCGCATCCAGCGTGGCCTGCACCAACTACAATTACATCATATTCAGGAAACATCGTGCAAAGATAAAGTTTATACCTCTAATAGCTGACCAATGTTCCACGTGGAACATTGGTAGTACAAGATTTGGTTATAGTTATTTTCTATTGAAATTGGTAGACTACCTTTTTTTCTTCTTAGGTAGTTCCGGCATTTCTTCATTGATTCTTTTCTTCCATTCCAACGGTGAAATAGCATCATCAACATTGAAGTTACCTATTTTGGTTCTGCGGAGTGTTTTTAAATAGCCACCTGTGCCTAAAGCAGCACCAAAATCATTCGCTAAAGACCTAATATAGGTACCAGTTGAGCAGGTGACCCTAAATTTTATATCTGGTAAAGCAATTTCAGTTATTTCAAACTCTCCAATAGTGATAGGTCTGGCTTCAAGTATTACTTCCTGCCCAGCTCTTGCAAGGTCATAACTTCTTTTGCCTTCTTTTTTAATTGCCGAATGAATAGGAGGAACCTGCATGATGTCACCCACAAATTGCTTTGAGGTCTCCATTATCATTTCATTGGTAATGTGGTCGTACGGTTTTTCATTGATAGGTTGACTTTCTAAGTCGTAAGTTTCAGTAGTAGCACCTAAACAAATTGTTCCAGTGTACTCTTTTGGTAGCTTTTGGTAGTCTGATATGCTCTTAGTCATGTCTCCTGTACAGCATATCAAAAGACCAGTTGCTAGTGGGTCTAATGTGCCGCAATGTCCAATTTTAGTTCTTAAAACTATCTTAATCTGGTTGACAGCGTCAAACGATGTCCACTTAGTAGGTTTATCAATGAGCATTACTCCTCCACTGATCAACTCCTGTGCTGTTGGTGTTTTCATTCAGGTGCAAAGGTAAATAATAAGGCTCGTGTGTAATACACGAGCCTTCAATATTTATATGCCTTGTTCCACGTGGAACATTCAACTAAAAGTTCACAAAAAAGCCTATTCTAAAAACTAATTGTTGATAGTACTGTGGTAGATTCTCGTTTTGAATAACATCATACAATAGTTCGGCAGTACTTGAAAACTTTCCACCCATTTCGTATTTATAACCACCACCTACCAATAATGCTGGACCGGTTAATGTTGTATTCAATTTCCACGGCAGATTTGTACTAGGGTCTATCCCATCAGAATAACCGTTTAAGAAAATGACATTATACTCAAGGTCCGTTGCTAAATACCATGGTCCCCATACCGGTGCCTTCGCCCAAAGTGAAGGGTAAACTATATGCTCTCGGTTATAAATGTTCGTAAAATAGTCGCTATAAGGAGCCTTATAGTACTGATATCCCAATCCAACTCCAGCAGCAATGTACTTGTTGAATTTATACCCAATCTTCGGAGAAATGCCAAAATTCGCAAATCCACCACCAAGTCCAAAATTTATCCCGCTGCCAATCACCAGTTTAGAAGGGTCATAACCCTTTTTTGCAGGTTTCTTTTTATAACCCTTTATCCCTGAAGTACTCGGATATACTGCCTGCCCAAAGCTTGAACTTTGAATAAATAAGGCAAGGAATACCAGTACAAATAACTTTTTCATACTCGCTATTTACTCTACGAAGTTACATTAAAACTAAAATCGGGGAATATTATTATTCCAAGATTTTAGTTTTTAACTTTTCTATTATTGAATGCTGTTTTACGCCGCTTTTAACTGGTCTATTTTAGCATGATCAACTATCTGTTTTGCATACTCCAGCGTCAATACAAACTTACCATTGTGGCTCTCTGATGGCAACTCAAACATCGCATCTGTAAGTATCATTTCGCAAATAGCCCTCAGTCCTCTGCCGCCAAGTTTATACTGTATAGCCTTCTCAACCATGAATTCTAATACACCCTCTTCAATCACCAGCTTAATACCATCTATTTCAAACAATCTCGTGTATTGCTTTACCAGCGCGTTTTTCGGCTCAGTGAGTATTCGCTTCAGTGTGTCTTTATCCAATGGATTCAGGTAGGTAACAATAGGTAAACGACCTAAAAGCTCCGGAATCAATCCAAATGTCCTTAAGTCCTGTGCATTAACGTACTGTAACAGGTTTGTCCTGTCTACATTTTTAGATGATTTAATGGCATTGTACCCAATCGCAGCAGTTTGTACCCTGCGCGCAATCATTTTGTCAATGCCCTCAAATGCACCTCCGCAAATGAACAGGATATTAGTAGTATTCACCTTGATCATTTTTTGTTCAGGGTGTTTCCTTCCGCCTTGTGGTGGAACCAATACCTCTGAACCCTCAAGCAGTTTCAACATAGCCTGTTGTACACCTTCTCCACTTACATCGCGGGTAATACTTGGATTATCGCTCTTACGACCTATTTTGTCAATTTCGTCAATGTAAACTATTCCACGTTCCGCTGCAGCTACGTCATAGTTGCTCGCTTGCAATAGCCTCGATAAAATACTTTCAACATCTTCACCCACATAGCCTGCCTCAGTAAATACCGTAGCATCAACTATTGCAAAAGGCACTTGTAACAAGCGCGCAATACTTTTCGCAAGCAATGTCTTACCTGTACCCGTTTCACCAACCATAATAATGTTCGATTTTTCAATCTCAACATCATCTGTAGGTGGTATACTCAACCTCTTGTAGTGATTGTATATAGCTACAGCTAACACCTTCTTTGCATCGTCTTGCCCAATCACATATTGGTCTAAAAAGTTCTTAACTTCCTTAGGCTTGTGTTGCTTGAATTTTGCAAGTTCAGGTTTGTATTGGCTCGATGTACTTTCAGTCTTATCACTAACAGCTTGAATCAGTAAAGAATGAGCATTCTCAATACAGGCATCACATATATTACCCTTGAGTCCTGTAAATAAAATGTTTACCTCTCTTTCTGAGCGATCACAAAAGGAACACCTTTTGTCTGTTTGCTTGGCCATTCGTTGTTTTAAATATATTTAGTACGCAAAAGTAACAAAAGAAAATTGAACATCAGTTGATTCCCAATATCCCTCGTTTATTATTAGAAGTTTGGCTGCAACTTATTGTGGGTATAAAACTCACTTATGTAGTTCACCACTTCATCAGCACTATCAAAAATCTTAATCATCTCTAAATCACCCGGGCTAATATATCCCTCCTGATCTTTCATTACATCGCGCATCCAGTTAAAAAGCCCTTCCCAATATGCCTTACCTACGCATATCATGGGTGTTTGAGTAAACTTTCTGGTTTGTATTAAAGTAGCAACTTCGAAAAATTCATCCATCGTTCCCCAGCCGCCCGGCATCATAATAAAACCTTGGGCATATTTCGTGAACATCACCTTCCTAACAAAGAAGTAATCGAAATTCATGCTGTGGCTAGGGTCAATATATGGGTTCGAAGTCTGTTCAAAAGGCAAATCTATATTCAACCCCACACTTCTACCCTTTGCAGCATTGGCTCCCTTATTGCCGGCTTCCATAATGCCGGGGCCGCCGCCTGTAATGATACCAAAACCCGCTTCTGCAAGGCGCTTAGCTATTTCATAAGCCAGTTCATAATACTTGTGGCCAGGTTGCGTTCTCGCCGATCCAAATATCGAAATACATGGACCAACCTTTGCCAGCGTTTCAAAACCCTGTACAAACTCAGCCATAATCTTAAAAATCTGCCATCCCGAATGTGCCCTTGTTTCAGTCCAGTCCCTCAGCTTAATATTCTCTAATTGCTCTTTCATAGGTCTTTAAGTTGTAAAAATGAATTAGTTATGTATAATTTAAATAGTGTAACCGAATAATCAGTTGTCTATTTTTCAGCAGGCTCCCATAGCTCAATCTTGTTGCCTTCAAGGTCCATGATATGGGCAAACTTGCCATACTCATATTCAGCAACAGGGCCTAGTGTTTCTATTCCTTCTGATTTTAGTTGATCAATCAACCACACTAAATTCTCAACTCTAAAATTGAACATAAATTGTTTCTCAGATGGAGAAAAATATTTTGAGTCCTCTTTAAACGTTCCCCAAACCATTTCTCCGGAACCTTTGCCCCACTCAAAAGTGGCACCAAAATCATTGGTATCTACGCCCAAATGTTGGTTATACCACTCCCTGAGTGCCTTTGGGTCTTTGCACCTAAAA
Organism: Chitinophagaceae bacterium; assembly: GCA_947454235.1. GTDB lineage: Bacteria > Bacteroidota > Bacteroidia > Chitinophagales > Chitinophagaceae > Flavipsychrobacter. The sequence goes on along the minus strand of CANGIY010000009.1, from coordinate 7,152 downwards.
AATACGCCACCAAATCCGGTTGTCCTCCTAAATTGTTCTGCCATTTAGTTATGCTTTAAAACAATGAAAGTCCCGACGTTCAATCGGGACTTGAAAAATACTTTTTTGTGACTACTTACTACAGTGTACCTGAGTAATTCATTAACGCCGTGTGAATCGCTGTGCGATTGCTTACAAGGTCATTTTTCAAACCCCAGGCTTGTTTGTAGTAAGTATACTGCGTATCGTGCAGGTTCATGTAAGTGGCAACTGTAGTTGAAGACGTCGCTGTGCTTATTTGATATTTAATAGCACCAAATTCTTGCAACATCATGTTGTGGATTTCATTCCAGGTAGTACGTGCACTTGCTGTGTCGCCAGATCCCAGATAAGAATCTAACTGACTAACTTTTGCATTGAATGCAGAAGCTGTAACTGCAGCAACAGCCGATTGTGCGCTAGCATTGTAGCTTACCGTTGAAGCAATCAAAAAACATACCGCTAAAATAACTCGTTTCATTACCTTAATTTTTCTTCGTTATACAAAAATAGATAAAAATTTCTTAAACAAAAACCACAATATGGTTTACTTGCTATCATAGACAGTAGCATCCCCCCTATATAGTTGGGTAGAATACTTTAAAGATGGAGAAAAAATTATTTTTCCCAGGTTCAAAGTGTTCCATTTTGCATCTACAGCATCAATCGTAGCCTTGTCTGCAGCAATAATATTTGGCCATGGTCTGTCAAATCCGTCAAATTCCTTGCTCTTTCTTGTGCCGTCGAGTCCCAGTATTTCCCTTTTCGCCCCGCCATACAAATGATCCCTTAATGGGTCCATATTATTACAGAAACGCCAGAGCATATCAGCCACGTCATTGATGTCCACCACATGTTCCACATATAAAAGCATCTTGAAAGCTGCAATACCCGGTTCAAGGCTCAACTGTTCGTGTAGCAACTTTATATGCCCCAGCTTGTTCTTTTCAACAGCCACAAAAAGAACAGGAATACCATGCTTCTGCGCAACTATGTCATTAATAGCCTTTATTTCAGGGTACTTACTCATCAACTGTTCCCTATTATAGTTACTTGGAAAGCTGAATGGAGTTAACGGTGTCGTTATTTCCTCTTCCCATTTTTTGGTACCATCGATACATATTTTACCGCCAAAGCCCATTTTGCTGCAACTATGGTCAAGTACATCCATAGGCCCACGGCTAAAGTAAACATCAGTAGCTGGGTTCAGATTGGCAAATACACGCTGCGCAAGTGTCTTATAATCATTCAGGTCGTTTTCTCCGTCAGTCAGCACCAATATCTTATTGAACATCATCTGTCCCGCGCCCCACATGGCATTCATCACCTTTTGCCCCTGCCCCGCATATTCTTTGTGTATCGATGAAATAACCAGATTATGAAAAACACCCTCTACCGGCATATTCATATCGGCAATTTCAGGAACCATGGTCATTTTTATAGGCGCCAGGAAAATACGTTCAGTAGCCTTTCCAATCCATGCATCTTCCTGTGGTGGTATACCCACAATGGTAGCCGGGTAAATGGCATTCTTTTTATGTGTAATGGCAGTCAGGTGAAACCTTGGGTACCAGTCGGCCAAACTATAATAGCCTGTGTGATCGCCAAAAGGTCCCTCCCAAATCCAGTCTTCGTTCGGGTCAACATACCCTTCCAGAATGAAATCAGCATCAGCAGGCACCTCAATATCAGGCTGTGTTACACATTTCACCAGCTCCACCTTTTTCTTCCGTAAAAATCCAGCCAACATGTATTCATCCACATTGTCAGGCAACGGAGCTGTTGCAGCATACGTATAAACTGGGTCACCACCCAGTGCCACAGCAACCGGCATTCTCTTACCCGCTTTCTTGTATTCGTTGTAGTGCCGTGCACTCACTTTGTGTTTGTGCCAATGCATGCCCGTCATGTCCTTGCTGAACACCTGCATACGGTACATACCTATATTTCTAATGCCCGAAACAGGGTCTTTTGTATGCACTGCCGGTAGCGTAATGAACTTACCGCCATCATGCGGCCAGCATTTCAGTACCGGCAGTTTATCAAGGTCGGGGTTAGTATGCACTACCTCCTGGCAAGCACCTCTTCCTTTCACCACTTTCGGCATCCAAGATGCAAATTTTCCCAACTGTGGCAGCATAGAGAGTTTTTCCAGCAATCCGTTCTTTGGTGCCGATAGCATTTTGAAAAGTCCCTCAATTTCATGCATCACATCATCCAGTTTTTCAACCCCAAGAGCCATGCACATGCGCTTTTCATTGCCCATGCTGTTAATCAGCAAAGGGAAATCGGTACCCGTGTTCTCAAACAACAACGCTTTGTTCCTGTCCGGGGTTTTCGAAACCCTATCTGTAACCTCTGCTATTTCCAAAACAGGGTCAACAAATTCCTTAATACGCACCAACTCACCCGCTTTCTCGAGTGCTTCTACAAAAGCCTGCAACGAATTATAAGCCATGCCACAAAATTAGCTCTTATTCTCCCCCCTTGTATTGATGTTTGTAAATGAACTATTTGAACTGGTTATCAGTAACCCACCAACCCTAAAACACCAATTACCCGTATATTTGTATTTTGCAATAAATACAGCGGCAATGACTTTAGCAGATTTGGATATCAACGGGGTATATTCTTACGCTGACTATTATTCATGGAAGTTTGAAGAACGCGTAGAGCTCATCAAAGGAAAAATATTCCCAATGAGCCCTGCGCCCAACAGGTTTCATCAGTTCATTGCAGGTAAATTATTTTTGAAAATCGGTAATTTTCTCGACAAAAGCCCATGTCAGGTGTACTTCGCGCCATTCGATGTGAGGTTACCCATCAAGGGCAAAAAAGACGAAGAAATATTCGCCGTCTTACAACCCGATTTATGTGTCATTTGCGATAAAACCAAACTCACCGACATCAGAGGATGCCTCGGAGCACCAGATATCGTGGTAGAAATTCTGCCTCCATCTAACAGTAAGAAGGAACTACGATATAAATACGATGTGTACGAAGAGTTCGGTGTTAAAGAATACTGGGTGGTTTTCCCAAGTGTAAAGGTGATGATGATTTACACTTTGCACAACGGCAAGTATGTACCGTCGCGCCTCTTTTCGGTCGAAGAAACAATTCAATCTTCAGTGCTTCCCGGTTTATCAATCACCCTTACCGATATTTTCGGGGAAGACGAGGAAGAATAACTTGTTACCCAACAAAAAACTCCTTAAATCCAACCGCTGCAACCACCTTGCCCCTGCTGCCCTTCGGGTACACGCCATAAATTGCCGATCCACTTCCCGACATGGACGCATACACCGCCCCCGAATCATACAACTGCTGCTTAATATCAGCAAGTACAGGGTGTGCCTTAAATACATTCGCTTCAAAATCGTTGTAAATAACACCCTTCCATTCACCCACAGGCATACTACCAATTTGCTTCAGATCTACAGGTGCTTTTTTAGGTTGTATCATTCCAAAGGCTTCCTTGGTCGATACGTGCACATCAGGGCACACAATGTGTAAGGTATATCCCGACAAATCTACCTCAACCGGCTCCATCAGCTCCCCGCGCCCGCGAGCATATTGCGGACTGTTATAAATGAAAAACGGACAATCGCTGCCTAGTTGCAACGCACGCTCGGCAAGCGATTCATCACTCAACCCCAGCTTAAAAGTATTGTTCACGAGTCGCAGCATAAAAGCACCGTCGGCACTGCCACCACCCATGCCCGCACCCATAGGTATCACCTTGTGCAGGTATATTTCAGCAGGTGGTACACGGTCGGTAAATTCTTCCTTCAACATCATGTACGCCTTCCAAATTAAATTGTCGGTGGTGCTGCCCGCCACTTCCAAACCCGTAATGTGCAGCTCTGGCTTAGGGCCGGGCGCTATCTCCAGCACATCGTTAATATGTACCGGGTAAAACACCGTTTCAAGGTTATGGTACCCGTCAGGTCGCTTTTCTGTGACAAACAGACCCAGATTTATTTTGCAATTTGGAAAACACAACATACTCAGGTTGCAATTATACGTATTTTTGGAACTCATTCCACTGTCGAAACGTGGAACTACCCCGATTTCATGAAAGAGGTTATCAGGCTTGAAGGCATCAAGAAGAGTTATTTTATGGGAAAACAGGAGCTTCCTGTACTCAAGGGTATCGACTTGCTCATACAAGAAAATGAGTATGTCGCACTCATGGGCCCTTCGGGTTCGGGTAAGTCTACACTCATGAATATCCTCGGTTGCCTAGATACACCCAGCAGCGGAAAATACATACTCAACGGTAAAAACGTCAGCCACATGGCCGATGACCAACTAGCCGATGTAAGAAATGTAGAAATTGGCTTCGTGTTCCAGCAATTCAACCTACTGCCTCGTTTGTCGGCGTTAGAAAATGTGGCACTGCCATTAATATATTCAGGGCTCAAAAAAAGCATCAGGGAAGAACGCGCTGCTGCCATGCTAGAAAAAGTAGGGCTTTCAGAACGCGCACACCACAAACCCAACGAATTGAGCGGCGGACAAAGCCAAAGGGTAGCCATTGCAAGGGCACTCATCAACAACCCGTCACTACTACTCGCCGACGAACCAACAGGTAACCTCGACACCAAAACCTCCAACGAAATCATGGACCTCTTCGGCGAACTACACGCACAGGGCAACACTGTTGTGCTAGTTACCCACGAAGAAGACATCGCCCGCTACACAAGAAGAGTCATTCGCATTCGCGACGGCGTCGTAGAAACCGACCTCAGAAACCAGTAAAAACAGGCCACCCCGGTTCCTTCGACTCCGCTCAGTAACCGGTTAAAAACTAACCCGCCCCTGGTCAAGGCTGCCTGACCCCCAACTCGTTGGTGGTTCTCGCCCCTGGTCGAGGCGTCTCGCCTCGTCCTCACACTGAGCAAGCGTCCGCTTGCAAACCACATCGATTTGTCTCGACCCCTTGGTTGCTGAGCGCAGCCGAAGTAAAATCAACAATTACATACCCCCTGGTCGAAGCGTCCGCTTCGTCCTCATACTGAGCAAGCATCCGCTTGCGAACCACATCGATTTGTCTTGAACCCCATTTACTTCGACTTCGTTCAGTCACCGAACCAACAATCATAGTCCGTCATAAAAATCAGAAAAAATCATATGCGTCCCAACCGCAGGTCGAGAGTTCAAACAAAGTCACTTACTGAGCGCAGCCGAAGTAATCCAACACAATTTTTTTATTGTAACTTTATACCCTAAACTTGTAAAAATTTTCCCAATTAAAAATCCCCCTATGAAACGCATCCTTTTCCTCTTACTAGCATCTTTCTGTACTACTTTAAGTTATGCCCAGTCAGGAATAATAACTACGATACTTGGCAATGGAGGGACGATTGATAGGGGATTGGGCGGCATGGCAACAGCCGCTTCAATTACATCAGCGCTTTGCAAAATGGGCCCGGATGGCAATTTATATGTGTCACTTGAAGATTTGAATGAGATTCGCATTGTTACGCCCGATGGGCGTTATCTTCCCTTTGCAGGCAATGGCAGTTCTATTGCAGGTGGCGGCGACGGCGGCCCCGCATCGGCAGCTTCCATCAGTTATCCAACACGCATGGCGTTCGACTCGCATGGCGATTTGTATGTTTCTGAACAACGCGGTAATAGAATACGCAAAATAGATATGCACACTGGTATTATAAGCACATATGCAGGTGGGCGATATACCAGGCGAATAGACACAGGTTTTGGTGGTCTGGCAACCAATGCTTCTTTTTACTCGGGCGGTCTTACGTTTGATAAGGACGATAATTTGTTTATTAGCACAAATTTAGGTCACTTACTTCGGGTGGATAGAGGTACTCAGATTTTGACCCTATATGCAGGTAATGGAGGTTCTAGAGCTTTTGGTGGCGACGGTGGTCCGGCTACGGATGCAGCAGTTGAAGCTGTCGGAATTCAAGTGGATTCTACAGGCATGATTTATTTTGATAATATAACATACATACGCACCATTGACCCAACAACGCACATAGTTACATGTATGGCAGGTAACGACACCGTTGGCAGGGCGTATGCAGGTGATGGTTGTGTGCCAACAGCCACAGCCATGAACCCCCACGATTTACAATTTGATAAACACGGAAATTTAGTCATGGGCGATTTTGGTAACCTGAGTCGTGTACTCTGCATCAGGAAATCCGATAACCGAGTCTATACGCTGGCGGGTACGGGAGTAGCAGGCTTCAGCGGTGATGGAGGTCCTGCAACCGCAGCAAAAATATATGATGCTCAGGCTGCAACAGTAGACTCATGTGATAATGTGTACATTAGTGACATTCCTAACTTTAGAATTCGCAAAATAAGTGTGCCTCAAACGGGGCCATTGAGTATTACGATTGCACCTTCAAGCACAGTTGAAAACCTGTGTTATGATATGCCCATTACTTTCACTGCCACGCTTGGTAACCCTGGTTATTGGGGTAATTACCAATGGACGGTGAATGGTGTACCTGTTGGTGGCAATTCAAATCAATTTACATACACCCCCACCAATGGTGACACTGTGCGTTGCAGTATTTCGCATAGGTGGGTATGCGATACAACTACAGGGGCAGCAAGTAATAGCCTTGTCATGCTGGTTGGTAGTCTTACGCCGCCCACCATATCGCTGCCCGGTGGTGTTGTAACAGCCCATGTAGGCGATACAGTTCATGTAACAGCAACAATAAGTGGTGCCGCAGGTGTGTACGAGATACACTGGCGTAATAGAGGCACTTGGTTTGCCACTACCACTACTCCGGCACTGTCGTACATAAAAGCAGCGGGCAACGATACCCTCACCGCCACGCTGGTGAGCATTGCACGCACTTGCTACGATTCAGTATCAAGCGGTACTCAAAACATTCTGGGTATTACCCCTGTACCCGCAATTGGGCAGTTGCAACTTACCTGCCACCCAAATCCTGCCACCCACAGTGTTATCCTTAGTTGGGGTTCGTTAGTGCCACCACGCATCAACATTTATAATGCCACCGGCATACAAGTGTACGAAGGTATCCCTACTGGTGATGAACAAAACATAGATCTGCGTAATTGGTCTACAGGCGTTTACTACATCAAGTGCGAGGGTTATCAGGTATTTAGGCTGGTAAAAAT
>CANGIY010000008.1 GCA_947454235.1 Chitinophagaceae bacterium | reverse complement strand
GGGTTAATGGACAAAATTCAGGCTAAGAACCGCTGAAATCCTTTACTGGCTTAGCTTTAGGTCAAATGAAAGGTTTTGAATAAAAAAAGTGCTTTTACTGCAATTCGGGAATAACGAAAAAGAATGGAGTTTTAAAGGGAGTGCAACAGTATAAATGCATTGCCTGTGGGCGTCAATTTGGCGGAGGTATTCGCTTGAACTCCCAGCAAATTTGGGAAGAATATATTGAAGGTAAACAGACGTACCATCAGCTGGCTATAAAATACAATTGCTCTATAAAGACTATTCAGAGAAGAATCGACAGTATCACTACAGAGCGTGAAACTACCTTTCGAGATACTGTAAATGTACTGATGGACACAACCTATTTTGGGCGAAAGTTTGGCATTATGGTCTTTAAAGACAGCATTAGTGGTCAGATTTTGTACAAACAGTATGTCAAGCAAGAGACCAATAAACTTTACTTGGCAGGGATTGAAGAGATTGCGAGAAGAGGAATAAAAATTCAAGCAATAATCTGTGACGGTCGCAAGGGACTATTGCAACAGTTTGACCAAGTACCAGTGCAAATGTGTAACTTCCATCAAGTAGCCATAGTAAGAAGATACTTGACAAAACGGCCTAAAATGCAAGCCAGTAAAGAACTTTGGGAACTAACATTGTTATTAACAAAAACTGATAAGGAAAGTTTTACTGGTATTTTGGATGCATGGCACAGAAAGTGGGTTGACTTCTTACAAGAACGAAAGAGAGGTTTTGATGGAAAGTACAGATATACTCATAGAAAGTTGCGCAGTGCTTATAGAAGCCTAAAAACAAACTTACCATGGCTTTTTACTTGGTATGACTTTTGGGAACTAAAAATACCCAACACAACAAATGCAATAGATGGTCACTTCGCAGATTTAAAAAACAAAATGAGGAATCATAACGGGCTTTCAATTGCCCGAAAGAAGAAGTTTATTGATGAGTTTTTCAAGGCATAAAGACCAAAATAAAAGCCGTCATGACGAAGTCAAAACGGCCAATTATTTCAGTCGTCAAACTATCCCTGGTGGGTTGCTCTCCAGCAGAGCCCACTTCCGTTTCGTTTGATACAACAAAGATAAAAAAGGGCAAAAGCTCCCAAAAATCAAAGAAAAAAAACAGCCTGAATTTTGTCCACTTCAACACATCGTCTCAAAAACAGCCTGAATTTTGTCCATTACTCCCATTTTGCTCTAAATTTAATCAAATTAATTTAATTATTATGCGTAGTGTGGGGGCAAATATGAGATTAGGGACAAAAGTTTCAAAAAAAAAATCCAATTAAACGGGGAAGATTGAGGAAGTTAAGCGAATTGGTTTTAAGTTTGTGGCTAATTATGTGTGGTATATCTGGGTACATAGGAACTGATGGTGGTTTTGCAACTTCGTTTGCAAAAAACAGTATTGATTTTCTATGGCACCGTGGTCCAGATAGTAACGGAACAGCTAGGTTTGACAAAGCGTTGCTTACTCACACCCGATTACGAATACTTGAGATTGGACCCTTGGGTGCACAGCCCATGTATTCGAGATGTGGCAGGTATTGTATCGTATTTAATGGTGAAATATATAACCACCTTGAACTTAGGAAACGTTACTTGCCAGATTTTTCTTTCAAAGGGCATTCTGACACTGAAACAATCATTGAACTATTTAGTTTGATGGGCGAGCATATGCTTAAGGAAATGGTGGGCATGTGGGCTATTCTTATTTGGGATAACCCGAATGAAAAGATGTTTGTAAGTCGCGATCGATACGGTCAAAAACCTTTGTACTTCAGGTCAATTGATGGAACAGGGTGGGTGTTTGCGAGCGAAATGAAGCCATTGATGTGCGCAGAGGCCTCAAGGGTTACAGCAAATCAAACTGCCGCAGTAGAATATCTCGCTTTGGGCAACTATAGCCACCTTGGGCAGCATACATTCTTTAATGAAATTAAGCATTTTCCGCAGGGACATTATGGCTGGGTAAAACCTAACGAATTAAGTTTTAGTGCTGTCGAATATTGGTCATTGCCCCGCATTAGTACTAATAATTCTATTCCATTTAATGCAGATACCCGCCATCAACTCAAGTCGTTGATTGTTGATTCTGTATTATCTCAAACCCTGTCTGATGTTCCTATTGGTATTACGCTTTCCGGTGGAATTGATTCTTCTATTATTGCAGGAGTTCTAGCAATGCACTATGATGCTCCAATACAGGTGTTTTCGGCACAGGCAAAAGGAGAAATAAGAGATGAGTCGCATTACTTTCAGGCGGTGCTAAATAAATGGAAAGGCAGAGGCTTCGAGGTGCATCTCAACGAAATGCGTCATATTTCGATTGAGGGCGTTTTGGAAACTTACCTTGGCATTCAGGAAGAACCTTTTGGTGACACCTCAATTGTCGCGCACGGTAGTTTGATGGAAGCTGCCGCGAATGCCAATATCAAAGTTATTCTTGGTGGTCAGGGTGGTGATGAAGTGTTTTTTGGGTATAACAACATGGCCTTGGCAATTCTACCCCAACAACTTCGAAAAGGCAAGTTTTCAGATTACAGGAAAAATATAAGCGAGCTGAAATTGGGTAGCAAATATACGTTACGCAGTTTGCTGCAGGCCGTAGCTCCGGGCATAGAACACAGTATGCGTGTTAAGTCACGCCACAGTCGAAGGGCTGTTCTGGCTGATAGTTTATTGGCAGGCGTTGATGAATCTTTGATTCGAACATATGTCTATGATAGTTTAGATAATGTATGGCAAGAAGCGATATACGGTTCACACTTACCACATCTAGAACATTACGACGATCGCAATGGTATGGCGTTTAGCGTTGAAGGGCGTATGCCGTTCTTAGATCATCGTATTGCTGAATTTGTTGCTAAAATTGACCCATTGCAACACCTGATAGGTGGAATGCGTAAATTCATGATGCGTGAAGCTTGTAGAGAGTATTTGCCGGAAGAAGTATACCAACGTACTGATAAGATTGGCTTCCATACTCCGTTAGCTGCTTCTATCAAGAAAGAAAGTCAATGGGTGGCATCTGTTCTTGAAGAAATTTCTTTTTTAAAGCCCGCTTACAAAGCCGATCTTATAAATACACTTCAAGCGTCTTCAATACCTGTTCAAAAAGCCATTGAAATCTGGCGCTGCATCTCTTATCAAATGTGGATGCGTAGGTTCATCTTGTAGTGCCTTGCTTTTTTGTTAAAGAATCATCAATGTTGGTTTGGGGTAAAACCATCATACCTTGTATGCCGTAACTGATAGTAAAATAGAAAACAGCTATGTTGAGTTTATTCAAAAAAGGACTATCATTGCTTTCGCTCATATCGTTGAGCGCGTGTGGGCAACAAAGCAATTACACAAAATCAAAGACATTTAAATCTATGAACGAGCACAATGCAAAAACAGAGGCAAGGGTTGATACCGCTACCTTCGGGGCGGGTTGCTACTGGTGTACAGAAGCGCAATTTCAGCAGTTGAAGGGCGTAAAAGGTGTTGAATCGGGGTTCAGTGGTGGTCATGTAGATAACCCAACCTACCACCAGGTATGTGAGGGCACAACGGGGCATGCCGAAGTGTGTAATATTTATTACGATCCGTCGGTGATAAGTTTTGATGAGTTGTTGGCTGCGTTTTGGACATGTCACGACCCTACACAACTCAATCGTCAGGGTAACGATGTTGGTACTCAGTATCGTTCAGCAATTTTTTATCATACCGATGAACAGCGTAAGATCGCTGAAAGCTACAAACAGAAGCTGAACGATGAAATGGCGTTTGGGAAACCGGTCGTAACACAAATAGCTCCTTTCACCAAGTTTTACAAGGCTGAAGATTATCATCAGAATTATTACAACCAAAATGGCGGACAGCCTTATTGTGCATTTGTAATTGCACCTAAGCTGGAGAAATTCAAAAAGGTATTTAAAGACAAAATAAAATAACTAAAGATAGAATGAGGGGTAGGCTATTGCTTATCCCTCAATTGTTTATATAACAAAATGCGATCTAAAACACCTTCTGAAAGCCCTTCAAGATTGCTTTCGTTGATGTGACCGATGGCAAGAAGCTGTGCTACAAGACTTACATATTGTGGTGCGTTCACTTCGTCATATCGCCCTGCTATTACCTTGTCAAATCGTTGCAGTGTCGAATAAAGATCGGTGTATGTTGAAATGTAGTCAGCGTCCCTCGATTTCCATTTCTCGATGATGGCATTGAGTGCCATAATTGCAGCGGTCTTATCTTTTTCAATACCTACATTAATAGCGTCATGTAGTATCTGCTGATCTTTAGTCGAAGTTTTGTTTTTGGTGATTGTATCGTTCATCGCGTTGTATATTCAAGGTTTTACATTTACTGTCAATGTAAATATACTGAACTATTTCAGACTCTGCTTGCTGAAAAACAGCGGTAAAAGATGATTTATATCATCTACAATTGCCACTTCTCCCGATGGAGATGCCAATAACATTTGTATCGCTTCGTCTTGCGCCGACCTATATTCAAGTATCACTTGCCTGCAAATGCCACATGGTGCAATGGGTGTACATTGCGCCCCTGAAGAAATGTAATAAACAGCAATTGCTTTTATTTTCTGCCCTTGAGGAAAAGGCCTGATTGCAGAAAGCGCAGCCCGTTCAGCACAAATGCCGGCAGGATAGGACGCATTTTCAATATTTGTTCCTGTGATAATAGAGCCATCGGTTAAACCCACGGCAGCACCAACTTTAAAATTAGAATAAGGGGCATAAGCGTGTGGTGTAATCTCCATTGCAGCGTTTACAAGTTCCTGCTGCTCTCTGGTAAGTTCTTCTACAGTGGTAGAAACGAAATTGAATTGATGCGTGTTGTTTTTCATGATCGTCTAAAAGCAAAAAAGTTTTCCAAAATATGGAAAACTTTTTTGAACCAATGTTTGTTGGAATTATTAAAATGTTATTCTACCCAGTCAGCTACAAATACATTTGTATCGTGTCCGTTACCGTTGTTCCTGTTAGAACTGAAAATGATTTTTTTACCGTCAGGTGAGAACATCGGGAATGCATCGAAGCTTCCGTCATGAGAGATTTTCTCAAGACCTGTTCCGTCTATGTTGATTAAGTACAAGTTGAAAGGGAATCCTCTTTCGTATTCGTAGTCAGAAGCAAAAATGATTCTTTTACCATCAGGTGCAAATGAAGGAGCCCAGTTTGCTTTACCAAGGTGCGTTACCTGGTGTGCATCAGATCCGTCAACGTTGGCAACGAAAACTTCCATTTTAGTAGGCATTACAAGCCCTTGAGCCAGCAAATCTTTGTATTCTTTAATTTCTTCTTCAGTTTGTGGCCGCGATGCGCGCCAAACTATTTTTTTACCATCAGGCGAAAAACAAGCTCCACCATCATAGCCCAGCGTATGTGTAATTTGTTTCACGTCTGTTCCATCAATATTCATTGTGTAAATATCAATGTCGCCGTTCCTCATACTCGTAAACACAATTTTATCTCCTTTAGGCGATACAGTACCTTCAGCGTCGTAGCCAGGGGTATTAGTGAGTTGTTTGGTAATGTGACCATTAAAATCTGCTACATAAATATCGTAGCTATCGTAAATAGGCCATACGTATTTTTTTATTTTACTGCGGTCAGGTGTAGGAGGACAGGCATCTGATGCTTTGTGGGTTGAAGCGTACAAAAAGTGTTTTTTGTCAGGCATCAGGTAAGCACAAGTTGTTCGACCCTTACCTGTACTCACTAGTTTGTATGAAAATTTCTTTTTAGCGTCTTTAGGAATGTCGCCATAAAAAATCTGGTCGCACTCTACGCCTTCCTTCGTATTAGTACGTTGGAAAGTGATGTGAGAGTTGTCAAAACCAAAATACGCCTCTGCATTATCACCGCCAAAAGTCAACTGGCGCATGTTTTTGAAGTGTTTTTCGTCAGGATAAGCAAGGTTTGTCGACTTTTTATCTTGTGCCTTCGCCAACATTGATATCAATAGAGTTGTAGCAAGAAGACCCGTTTTTACGCTGAATGTCATGTTTTTCATTTCAGGTGCGAAGATAAAAAGGCTGAAAAAACCAACTGGTCTCAATTGTCAGGTGAGTGTAAAAACAGGGGCATGGTATGTATGATTTTCGTCATTTTTTTAAAACAAAAAAGCAGCCAACTGAGTGTCCGCTGCTTTTGTATGAAGGTAAATGTCGTTTTTAATGAGGTAAATTGAATATGTGTACTGATTGGTCTTTAATTGATTGATAAGAGGGTTGACTTGATTTTGCTTTATCAGAAACCACCACAATCTGTGAGTCATTCAAAAATGAGATTCCTTCAACGTTAGCGTACAAAACATAAGAACCTGCCCCTACTGTTCCATCAATTGATCCAGTTGGAAACGAGTAAGCTCCTATTGATGAAGTAATACTCCAGGAAGTTGAGCTTAATCTTCCCAACCAAAATTGCCCGTCTTCCTGTGATAAAATGGCAATCGTATCGCCTTTCAAACAGATGTCAGCATAGTCTGTAAAAGTAACAGACGATGGCAATGTAATGCTATCAACCAATGTCCAGTCACCTGATGTACGCATTAATACAGGTATTTTGCCAGTGCCTTCTACCAATCCGAGCAAATAGTCATTGCCTCCTCTGTACACCCATGCAATTCCTTCAAAAGCTTTATTACTGTTAGCTGATGTGAAATTATAATTAGCCCAAGAGCGGCGTTGGTAGTTCAAAGACGCGTCGTATTCATATATTCTTGGTTGATAATAGGAGCCATTTAAAGCAGATTCTTCAACCGTGAAAAAGTTTACAGTACCGTGGCTATCATAGGAAATCGCCTCGAAATTTGAAGTGCCGGATCCCGGAGACCCTGTTCCGTTAAGTGTATTATTTGAGCTATTTATTGGAAGGGTGTTTTTAATTTTTGCTATTTTTTGTGTGTTATCGCAAGCCACATAAAAATAGCCGTTTAAGCTGTAAACTCCACTTGCTTCAAATACGTCAGAGCTATTGTAGCCCGGTAGCAATTTGTAAATTTTTGCCTCAGCAATAGGTGCGCCCAATGTTGTGCTGGCGCTCATTCTATTAGCAATTTTTGGAGTAATCGGTGTTTCTTTTTTCAAATCCGGGCTCGGTTTTGAGCAGCTAGAAATGAAAGATGAGGCTGCTATGGCAGCAATTAAATGTCTTTTCATGGTTTCAATTAGTGTGTTGGACCTGAGTCAACAGTTGACTCAAGAGATGATTGAATGGTTGTTGAAATGTTTGAAAGGAAGTCGTAGCCGGTCGAAGCCTCGATAGCGTCAACTGTAGTGCGATAATAGTCCCATGTGTGTGCATTAACAGTTTGAGTGTTAGGCATATCAATTGCAATTACTCGGGTTGAAGTTGAAACTCTCGAAACATCATTAGTGCCTACCGGAAGAATTACAGCAATTTTCCAAAAATGAGAAGGTACTGTGATTGAGCCACTCGCAATAGTTGTGGTTATGCCTCCTGAACTACCTGTTCCTCCGCTTCCATATCCTCCAGCGATTATATAAAGTTCATTTCCTGCACTCATTAGTGTTCTGCAATAAGTCTCAAAAGCAGCCCAGGTTTGTTGATTCATATTTGGTGCTTGAGGTGTAATGTTGTCCATTAAAAACGTTTTTGCATTGTCAGTATCCGATCCGTCACGGTCTTCAGAAGGGCAGAGGTGACCGCGATCGAAGCCTGTGCTTGTGTAGTTTGAGGTGCTGGCGCGAAAGAAGCCAGATGGAAGTGCTACATCCTGATTGAAGCAATCACAGCGAGTAGCAGTACCTTTCCATGCCCTCGATAGGTGCCAGCTCGTCCAATTAGGTATGCCTTTCGAATTGTTGTAGGAAATAGTGTACTGAATTTTGTTCATCAGGTAATTGTTGGAATTAGTGGTCGATGCACCACTTGGGTTTCCAAGAGCCATGTTATCATCTCTTGTAGGAATGGTGTCTGAACTGCCACCTGTGGTAGTATTGTCAATAATTGTTAAATCATCAACATTCAGGCGACCTCCTGAAAGTTTACGAAGTTGGAAACGGATGTTTCCTGAGATACTCGTTGTAAACGTTGTTGTAGTTAAAGTAGTGGTTGAAGTGGTAATAGTGCTGCCTGTTTGTGTCCAGGTGCTGCCACTATTGGTGGAATACCAAAGTCCCCATGTGCTTGACGCATCGGTGCCAAAAACTGCGGTTGCAATACTTACTTGGTAGGCACCTGCAGTTTTATCAAAGTTCATAGTCAACATTCCGGTATTCTGAATTCGAACAGATTGAGTGCCGTTTTTTCTATCGGTTGTTAAATTACCAATTAGGGCATCGCTCAAATTCCACGATCCGGTTGAAAGCGTAACATTTGCAGCAGCATAGGCCGTTTTGGTGCCGCTTTCAAATGTTTCAGGGAAGCCTGAATAAATAGCCCTGTTTGCTGCATGGGTCGTTATTGAATTCTGCCCAGGTAAAGCAGAATCTTTGTTCACCTTAGTGCAACTGCCGAATGCAACCAGCACGGCGAAAATTGCACTTAAAAATCTTTTTTGCATTTGTCTGTGGTTTTAAATGCAACGGTACAACACCAATATTACCACAATGCAGATTTGATGGTTAACTTATATTTACCTAATTGTTAACCGAGTCGGGCGTACCCAAGTACATAGTCTTTGGCTGATTTTTACCATGGGTAACTACTGGCTATGACTATGCAATGCGAGGGCATTTTGAATGTATTTAATAAGCGTTTCTTCATTTACAATCTTCTTTTTGGCAAAGTCAATATAACGAGTGACCTTCCCTTTTCCTTCTAATAAATGATCGGGGTCGGGTAGAGTAGCGCCCTTTGCAAAACTCACTTTAACGCCGTTCTGAGATGGAATCAATGCGCAAACAATGTCTTTATATTGTTCGCCATAACCATAAATCAGCATGCGAGCAGGTAAATCAATATGCTCAGTTATTCCGGGCAACTCTTGTAAAATTACAGACCTAAGTTGCATGCCTTTTTCTACAACAATAAGTGGGTAATTATTTAAGAATTGATGTGCATCGTTCATTTTCAAAAGTTCAAAAGCCCCTAAAATAGTACAATGTTGAATAAAGTCGGTTTTTCATACTAATTTTGAAAAAGGTATTTTTGAGGTTCAATTACGTATATATGGGTAGGTATTTTATTCTGTTCGTTGTTTCAATTTTTGGTTCCTGTGCTTTTGCGCAGGTTTCTAATTGCAATGGATTTATTAGGGGTAAGTACATGGAAGCTGGTATCAATTGGAATGGTGCTTTTGGTTCATCTACACCACCACCGGCAGGTTATCACCCTCTTAATTCTGCGACACTCTATAACTCTGCTGACTGCGGCGGTGCATCAGCAACCGGTACTTATCTCGGCTTTGTAACGGACTACAATAAAGATGGCTGGACAACAGGCACGCCTGCTACCTGGGGTGATTATTTGTTGCCCGGCAATTTCAACGAAGGCTGGAGCTTTATGATTGATGGCAATCAATATAATCTTTGGTCGAGAAATGCGGCAGCATCTGATACAACCGAAGGTGGCTTCACACACTCTATTTATTCATATTACGATACAAACGGAGTACAATCGGTGATGTCTCAATCTGTTTCATCGGGTGTTTATGTGACTCAGATATTTAGTGTAGATTCAGGGAAAATGATAGTACACGGGCATGTAATTATTGAAAATACAAGTTTAGCAAGCATGGCAGGTACTTACTACATGCGCACAATCACTCCGCACAACGAAATGAACCAAACAAGCAGCCCGAATGTAGTTTGTAAGGTGGAACATAAACTGCCGGATACATTCAGTCGAACGCTTGTAACGTCACGCGGTATTAGTAACCCCGATGCGTTTTTGAGTATTGGAACACAAGATTCAAGAGCTGTAGGATTTATTGCAAATACTGCGTTACCAACAACAGCCACCATCGACGACATTTATGCAGGTACAACAGGCTTCAGGTACAATGTCAATGATTCTACCACCGGTGAAAATGCAATTGGTATCATTTGGGGTATTGGTTTAATGCCTTCAGGGTATGCTACTGAGTTCTTTTTCGATTATGTTTTTGACCGTTCCCTTGTTGATTCAACGGTCAACCACCACATTGGTGTTCCTGTAGTTAACAGGAATGGCTCTATTCACATGTTCCCCGTGCCAGCGAGAGAATCGCTACAGATTACAGGGTTGCAGGCAGGCGACGAAGTAATTATTACTGATATGGCAGGGAGAATGCTTCAAAAGACTGAAATGTTGAAAAACTCAGCTCATGCATTTCAGCTTTCTGACTTTCAAAACGGAATTTACATTGTGAAAGTTGCCGATAAAACGGGTATAGTTTTGTTCAATCAAAAGCTTCAAGTACTACATTAATTAGTTGCATCTAAATTATTGTCAGGCAGTATTTTGTATCTGCATTGTTCTAGAAGCATAGCTATAGACACAAGGTTTCCAACCGACATTAAGTATATGTAAGGTACCTGTATAAAAAACAGGAATACAGTAAAGTATGCCTTGAATGAAACCATCAGGAAGATCCTGAAATCAATTTTCCTTTTGTTGAAATAATACCACGTTCCAAGCCCTATTGAAGTGAGTATTGGTAGTGCTAATTGGAATTTCTGGAACAACTTTATTTTGTGTTCGAGGTCCAGACTAGGCAAATGAGACAGGAAATAATACGCAAACCCGACACCGGAGTATAAATGCAGCGGCAAGCCATTCCAATCGTCGCGCCCCCATTCAAATTTAGCAGCTTCCAAATAACCACCTTGCCCCTTGGTAAGCAAGCCCCAGTCGTTGCTTAAAAAAGGAACTACATAAAGCAACAAAACCCAAACGAAGGCTGTTCCCGCCGCCTGCAACAAGATTTTCTTTTGCCCGCCGGTGAACAAGATAAATGCGTAAAGCGGCACCCAAAAAACCAGACTGAAACGAGAAAGCAAGCAAAATGCAATAAAAATACCGGCAAAATAACCCTTGCGCATGTTGCAACCTACTATCATGAACATGTAGTAGCAGGCTATCAAAATTTCAATGGTGTCAGTAATAATTGTATGCCCGTTGTTGGGAATTATCCAAAGTGCGTAAAAAGTTGCTGCTGA
Source organism: Chitinophagaceae bacterium (assembly GCA_947454235.1). Taxonomy (GTDB): domain Bacteria; phylum Bacteroidota; class Bacteroidia; order Chitinophagales; family Chitinophagaceae; genus Flavipsychrobacter. The sequence goes on along the minus strand of CANGIY010000008.1, from coordinate 157,737 downwards.
AAACAAAAAGCCAAATAACGAATTCTGAGTTTTTCTGAGTGCACGCGCCAGGATTATAAGCAAAGAAGCAGCACATAGCGTATAGGGAAGCCATCTGAAATCAATACCCAGTAAGTCAGGAATTATAAACGGCAACCAATGCATGGGCAGGTATGTAGGTGTTCCCCATGTGCCAAAAAAATTGACCGGTTTGTAAGGACTGATGTGCTTCATGAAATTGCCTTCCATGTACTGAATCATGGGTACAATGTCAGAATTGTTCCTGTCTATTTTGATTTTTTCAAGCCATGGCAATACAACTGCCTGTCCTATATAGAATGCCGAAAATGCAAACAAAGTGATGTAAACCAGTACTTGAATCGCATTGGCTTTAGATTTCGGGGTTTCAGCAATCGAAATGCTTTTTTTGTAAAAACGGGCAAGTAATGTAAAAGCAATTGCCAGCCCCGTTAATACGAACAGAGAAGAGTTTTTCCCTTGAGAAAAAACATGATTTCTATGGGTGACATAAAGCAGCAGATTCTCAATAACGATTAAGAGAATAAGTGCAAAAGTTGATAGGTTTAGGTTTTTGGGCATAGGCAGTATGTGACTATGATTTCATATTCACATACTGTAACGGTAAATCTATGTTTGAAGTATTACAAATCTTAATTACTGCCTGTAAATCGTCGATTTTTTTTCCGGTAACCCTTATAATGTCGTCCATAATAGCTGCTTGTACTTTTTCGCCGCTATCTTTTATCAGTTTTACAATTTTCTTGGCGTTGTCTTTATCAATGCCATTTCTCACTGTAACTGTTTTACGAACGTATTTACCATTCGCTGAAGGCTCCTTGCTTAAGTCAAATGTGTTAGGTTTCAAGCCTTGTTTGTTTGATCTTGAAATTAAAACATCTTCCAGTTGCTGGAGTTTCATTTCACTTTCTACTTCAAGCAGAATAGTGAAGTCTTTCTTATTCAATTCGATAGAAACGTGTGTGCCTTTAAAATCGAAACGTGTTTCAATTTCTTTTTTGGTTACATTAACTGCGTTGTCTAGTGTCTGTACGTCTACTTTACAAGAGATATCGAATGATGGCATTTATATAAATTTAAGTTGCGGTTGCAAAGTTATCAAATAGTTTTAATCATCGCTTGCACGAGTGCTGCCATTTTAGGTGCAGCTATTTTCGCTGCTTCTAACACTTCTTCATGGGTAATAACCACAGGGATGTCGGTAATTCCAAGGTCAGTAATTACACTCATTGCAAATACTTTCATTCCTCCATGGCGTGCAACGATCACTTCGGGTACAGTGCTCATACCTACAGCGTCGCCACCAATGGTGTGCAGCCAACGGTACTCTGCCGGAGTTTCAAAAGTAGGTCCTTGTAGTCCCACATAAACACCCGAACGTACCTTGATTTCCATTCTTCCTGCAAGGTAATTTGCCATTTCAATGAGCTCTTTATTATATGCTTCACCCATGTCGGGGAAGCGGGTGCCGAGTCTGCTGTCATTTTTGCCGCGCAATGGGTGTTCAGGGAACAAATTGATGTGGTCGGTAATAATCATCAAATCGCCAATATCGAACTTAGGATTCATGCCACCTGCTGCATTTGAAACGAAGAGATATTCAATACCCAGTGCCTTCATTACACGAACGGGGAATGTAATTTCTTGCATTCCGTAGCCTTCGTAATAGTGAAAACGACCTGCCATCAGCATTACATTTTTGCCGCCCATTGTTCCGAACACGAGTTTACCTGCATGCCCTTCAACTGTTGAGACAGGGAAATTTGGTATTTCGCTATAATGTATTTCAGTTTGGTTTTCTATCAATTCTATCATTCCTCCCAATCCGCTACCGAGTATAATACCACAAGTAGGTGTTTCTTTGATCCGGCTTTTGATAAACGATGCAGTACTTTCTATTTTATCGAATAATTCCATTTGAGTTTGATGCTATTGAAATGTTACGGGGCGCAAATATCGGTATTTATTACAGAAGGAATATCCCTTTAAACATTCTTAATATTCAGCCGTTTACCGACTTAGTATAGATAGTGCTGCAGGTCCTTCCATCATTAAAAGGTCTAGAATTGATAAGTTATTGATGAAACCCAGGCGGTCTTCAAAAATTTGAGTGTACCGTGGCGTTTCAACCGAGCCATCGTGCGACGGCTTCATATTTCGTAGGTCTTTACATGCATCACCCCAATCTTTTCGGTATTCTGAAGTAGGGGTGATTTCTATTTTATTCTTCAGCATTTTTAAGCATAAATCAATTGATTTTGAATTGAATTCATGCAAGTAACTAAATGTTTGCTTAAATAAAATTTCAAGATGCGGCGCATAAAATTCCCAGTAGGGAGTATTGCGATATGCCGACTCAAGACTGCGCCAATGCTGCACCTGCCAGTCGGTAGTATTTGAGATACGCACGAGTTTTACGGGTGTTCTTTGGTCGCGTCCTTTCTCAAGTGGAATAGAAAGCATGATGGCATTGTTGGCTCCTGAAATTTTATATTTATTCCGGTAACTCATTTTTTCAAAATGCTCTTCGAGGTCAATGTGCAATTTGTTTGATTGCACAACTTCCATCCACCAGTTTTGTGGCGGAAAAGGCATTGACGAAGATATGATTTCGTGCATGGGGCAAAATTCCCCAAAATGGTGTAAAAAAGAAACTTTTAAAGTCCCGTTTCGGCGATTATGATTTAAATTGCCTCCAAAAGCAATTGAAAATGTCAGGGATACGCGCGTTATTGGTGATTTTGTTGTTGTCAAGCCGGGCTATGGCCATTGATGCTACAATTTCTCAATCAGTGTTTTGTTTAGCCGACCCTATATATCCCGGCAAGCTTGACCCAATAATGGAAACATACTGGCAGGTAACCCCTCGTTCGCTGCATTTTGCAACAGTTGAAGGGAAGGGTATAGTTGCAAAAATGGAAGTTCGACTCCAGATTTATGATGATACAGGCAAATTGTTCAAAGACGATTTTTATATCTACCAAACCACCCCAAAACAGACACCGGCAGAACTTAATGCACTCAATATCCTGGAACTGAAACGTTATTTTGTGAAACCGGGTAAATTGACCGTGAAGATTAAGTTGGTGGATATGAACGACACCAACAATAAATATACCAACAAGTTTACAGTTACTGTACCCAAACAACCCCGGACCGCCTTCTACAGTGATGTTGAATTCATTGACACGGTAATGGATGTCAGCATGCGGTCGCCATTCCAAAAGCATGGGCATCACTTTTTACCCTTAGTTGATGGTTTCTATGATAATTTTAGAAATAAACTCAGTTATTTCAACGAAGTATACCAACTTGATACTTCAGGTAAAATGCCTTTCCCGCTGATTCAAACAACGTTTATTTCACGCAAGCAGGGTGAATCGCCTATCTACAATCTGGTAAAAACTGACACCATTCAGCGACAATCAGCATTTTTTAATTCAGGTGACTTCGATATTACGGCACTCTCGTCGGGTAATTATTTCCTGAATTTTAAACTCACCACTATTGCGAAAGAACCTGTTGCATCGAAAAATGTGATGTTCCAGCGCTTTAATACTAAGCCCCAACAAGAAGATTTTATTCCTAAAAAGATTGTAACAAAAGATACTGGAATTGAGAAGGTTAACGTAGTAGACCTCAACAAAGCATTTGTATCAAAATACAATATGGCGCAAATTCGTTCCATGTTGAAAATGATTAAACCGCTGCTTGATGAGTCAGGGGCCAGAACGGTTGACGGCTTTATGGTGAAGCCTGACGAAACCTATATGAGGTACTTCGTTTACAACTACTTCAAAGACAAGAACTCTAAAAATCCTGAAAAGGAGTGGAAGCAGTACAGCGATCTGGTAATAAAGGTGAACAAGATGTTTTCGAGCCAGGGGATAATGGGCTATGAGACGCCGCGTGGATTCATGTATTTGCGTTATGGTGCACCTACCGAAATTGTAACCAAGGCTAATGATCAGGATTCGCACCCTTACGAGTTGTGGCAATACAACACTTTAACCACACGTAACGGTAAAATAATCACAGATGCCTTCATTTTGTTTGTGAAAAACAATGAATTGGATTTCGATTACATGCTGCTCCATTCTAATATCGATGGTGAATACCACAATGTGGGATGGAGAAACTTCTTATTTAACAACCCTCGTGCCGACCACAGTAATACTGTTGCCGAACAGATGATTGGCAATAAATAGAGGTTGCATTTACCACTTCACATTGGCATCTATAAATCTGACTAGCAAATCAGCCATTACTTGTTGTTCTTTTCTTTTAGGGTGTCCTGGTGTGTCTTTATAAGGGAAAAAGAACGAAAGAATTTTGGGGTCATTAATTTCAGTGACTGCTTGTTTTACAATTCCCGGCCATTTAGAACCTTCTTTCGTAGCATCCATACTGCCCAAAGTGCAAATGATAGTTGCGTTGGGGTAGTTATTCCTGATGTTTGAAATAAACTTTTTGTATGCTGCTATAATTGCTCTGTCGGTAGGACGTTTTGTGTCAAACCTGTATTTAAACTCGGTGTGATTGGGCTTTTCTACCAGCCACGAATCATTTTGTAACAGGTCAACAACAACTACATTGGGTTTGAAATTGGAGAACTTCCATTGGTGTAAAGAATCGTCTTCATGTACCCGGTTGTACATTTCGGGCATTATTATGCGAAACCAGCTCAACATTAGCCCGATGCCGCTTTTGGCTATCACATTGTACCGGGCATTGTAGTGCCTTGCGGTAATAGATGCGTATGTGAAATAGTTATTGAAAAAATCAGGGTTCTTTCTGTCCTCAACTGTGTCGTCTACACTATAACCAGCCGTGATGCTATTGCCATAAAATTCTATTTTTTTCTGGTTCTCAGGTATTGATGCCGGCAATACAGTTCCTTCATTATTAATGTTGAAACCAAGGAAGTGCGTGTGCCCAAATTTTCCTTCTGTTAGCTTGTATAGGGTAATCTTATGTTTGCCTGCGGATAAACCTTCAGCAACCAAATAATTGTGTTCACCCGAATCGAGCCTGATGTGTTTGAGTTGACTGTCAACAATGAAGTAATAACAGTTTTTACCAGCCTGGTCATTCAGTCTTGCTGAGATGCTTTTACCTTCAAATTCTAAGGATATTGAACTTCCCGGCCATGAAAGGTCTGCCATTTTTTGGGTGGGTGGTTCCATTCTGCCCATGTACGCAATGGCATTGTCGTTTGGGGCAATGTGTTTATCCTGTGCGCGGCAGGCACTGAGTTGAAAAAGTAAGCAAATGGTGAGTGCCGGAATGAGCTTCATGGTTCCAAAGTTAGCCTTTACGCACCAAATTGCCTGAAGTGATGGTCGAGATGCCTGTACATGAGGTTGCTCCATTCGCGAGCTGTTAATACTCCCAAAAGCTTGTGCCTACGCCCTTCAACATCAGCAGCATTCGTGGCGAACATTTGAAGCATGAGTTGTGTAAGTCGGGCTTTTTCGAAGTCAAAGTTTTTTTCGGTAGCAACAATGAAAAATTCAGGCATGGGCAGGTTTTTGATGAATGGCTTTTCGCTTGCTGCAAATCCACTAAACAGCATCGCTATACACTTTTGAATAAATGTTTGAGAGCCATCAGCTTTGCCTAACATCAATTCTATGGGTAAACAACAGTGAGCGAGCATTTGCGCAACTGTCATTTTGCCCCACTGCCTTTTTGCATCAGGCCGAATTGAAGCAAGCCGGGCTAGTAATTCCCGTTGAGTGGTAAGGTCAAAAATATCTGGCATAGGTCTGAAAGCTGGTTGAGTGTGGTGAAGGTTTATCTTCAATAAGACACAAAAATGTTGGTTATTCTACTTCTGCTTTTGCCTGAACATGTTCTATAATTGCGCTTACAAAATGGTTGCACAAAACCTGAATAGAATCAATGGTGTTTTGATCTTTGATATACCCATCGCTATCAATTTTTGACCTGATGAATTGAATGAGCAGGGTGGTGTTTTCGTTTGTTTTGGCACTAATAGCCCTGAAAATTTTCTGCAATGCTGCATGACAACTTTCACCTTGACTGGCAGCAGTAATTAATGCAAGCGGTTTCTCAACAAGTTCACCCGAACTAACTGTCCAGTCAATCGCATTTTTCAACGAGCCAGGAACCCCAAATGCGTATTCAGGAGTACAAATCAGCACACCGTCAGCCCTGGCAATGGCTGTTCGTAACGCAGTTACTTCCTGAGAAACATTAGGGCTGTCATCGAAATGGGGTAGTGTTCCTAATCCTTCATAGACCACAGGTTCAGCCATCGGTGAAAGTGTTTTTTCAACGTGAGTAAGCACCTGTTGAGTGCTTGAAGTGGCACGCAGGCTACCTGAGATAAGTAGGATTTTTGGTTTCATTGTTGTGTTTTAACCAAAGTTAGGGATTGCCAAAGTTGCCAGTTCAATAGAATTATTAACATCAGCAACAAAATAATATAAGCCTAAAAATCTTAAAAAATGTGAACATCGCCTGAATGAGTGACGAAAGGCAGGCAGAAATTAAATGTAACTTTATAATTTTGGGCAAAATTGTAAGCATATGAGTTTTATTTCAGAAATCGTGGCACGTCAGATCCTTGACAGTCGCGGAAATCCTACTGTTGAAGTAGATGTTCATACCAGTGAAGGTGTTATGGGTCGTGCTGCGGTGCCTAGCGGTGCAAGTACAGGTAAGCACGAAGCTGTTGAATTGCGCGATGGCGACAAGAAAAAATACCTTGGTAAAGGTGTTTTGAAAGCAGTTGAAAATGTAAATGAAATTATTGCTGAAGAACTTTATGGACATGATGTTACCGACCAGAAAGGCATCGATAAGTTGATGATTGAAATGGACGGCACTGAAAATAAAGGTAAGTTGGGTGCTAACGCTATGTTGGCTGTAAGCCTTGCTTCGGCTCGCGCTGCTGCAACTGCATTGGGTTTGCCTGTGTATCGTTATGTGGGTGGTGTTAATGCTACCACATTGCCGGTTCCTATGATGAACATCTTAAACGGTGGTGCACATGCCGATAACAAAATCGATTTCCAGGAATTCATGGTTATGCCGATAGGCGCTTCTTCTTTTTCTGAAGGTTTGCGTTGGGGCGTTGAAATTTTCCACAGTCTTAAAACTGTATTGAAAAGCAAGGGTTACAGCACTAACGTTGGCGACGAAGGTGGTTTCGCTCCTGATATTCAAAGCAATGACGAAGCGATTGAAACAGTGTTGAAAGCGATTGAAAAAGCGGGTTACAAGCCGGGAGAGCAAGTAGGTATTGCTATGGACGCTGCAAGCAGCGAAATGTTCAAAGACAAAAAATACCACTTCCATAAAAGCGACGGTAAAAAACTAAGCAGCGAAGAAATGGTTGAATACTGGGTGAACTGGTGCAAAAAATACCCAATCGTTAGTATCGAAGACGGTATGGACGAAGACGACTGGAAAGGTTGGAAAATGCTGACTGATGCATTGGGCAGCAAAGTGCAATTGGTGGGCGACGATTTGTTTGTTACCAACGCTAAGCGCCTTGAAAAAGGTTTGAAAGAAAACGTTGCTAATGGCTTGTTGGTGAAAGTAAACCAAATTGGTACGCTTACCGAAACTATTGAAGCAGTTACAATGGCTCAACGCAACAAATACAATACAATTATGAGTCACAGAAGTGGTGAAACTGAAGATACCACTATTGCTGACCTTGCAGTTGCATTGAATTGCGGACAAATTAAAACCGGTTCTGCAAGCCGTAGCGACCGTATGGCTAAATACAACCAATTGCTTCGTATTGAACAGGAATTGGGTCTGAATGCTTACTATCCGGGTAAAGCCCTGAAGTTCGGATTCTAGTTACTCCCCACAATGTGTGGAATACTTTTTTGAAGCCCCTTTCGTTATCGAGAGGGGCTTTTATCTTATATTTGTGAACCATTCATTCACACATGCTCCGCAAGATTTTCAAGATTGCTACCAATAAATATGTCATTACCGGTATGGTATTTGTGATTTGGTCGGCATTTTTTGACCAAAACGATTGGTTTTCCATCCGCGATAAGAAGAAAGAGCTGGAAGGGGTGCGCAATAACATCAAGTACATGAACGTTGAAATAGCACGCATGGAAGCTGAAAAGAAAACGCTCACTGATTCAACCCAGCTTAAAGACATTGAAACATACGCTCGGGAAAAATATAGAATGCACAAAGAAAACGAGGACGTATACGTTATAGAGAATGCGCCGAAATAAACAACTGGCTTGTGAAATTGGCGTTCATGAGATTTCGAAACCCCTGTATTGACTGATAAATATAATTATGTACCTTTACCCAAATATCCATTTAGTATGAAGTTTTGGAAACCCGTACTTTTTACAACACTATCATTTTTTGCTGTGCTCACGACGGTAGTATATACGTCGTGCGAAAAAGACCCTTGCGATAACGTTACTTGCCAGCATGGCGGTAGCTGTCATACAGGTATTTGCAGTTGCCCGACAGGCTACGAAGGTCCTAGTTGCGAGAACATGTCTATCAACCATTTTATTGGTACTTTCTCTGGTTTTTCAGGTTGCAATAACGGTGCTCAACTTATTGATACCGTGTTTGTAAAGCAGTACCCAAGGTCGGTGAATAAACTCAAAATATGGGAGAAATTGCACCCGATGGATACGTTTGTTGGAACTTTAAGTGTGAACCAATCAACTTACGTTATTATTGTGCCGCAAAAAACGGATACAAACTATCAGAAAATTTACAACATCACTGTTCAGGACGATAAAAAACTGGTATTGCATACCTACGAGCGCGACCTGCGCATACCGGGCGATACATCAATCAATGACTGTACTTTTACCGGTTTTAAAGATGCAAACTAGTTGATTTGAAAATATTAGAAAGCGGCAGTAACCCTGCCGCTTTTTTTATGTGCCTAAACGACCTCTTTTTTTAATTTTTTTGCACAATTAATACTTACATTGTTAGTTCTAACGCTGCTTTCACACAAGTTTTTTTACTTTTGATTTTTCAAAAACTGAAAGAGCTAAATATGGCTGAAGCGATACGAATGCCCCTGCTTAGCGATACCATGAAAGAAGGTATCATAGCTGAATGGCACAAAAAAGTGGGTGATGAAGTTAAAGCTGACGATGTAATTGCTGATGTAGAAACCGACAAGGCTACAATGGAGGTAACTCCGTACGTAGACGGTACTTTGTTATATATTGCAGTAGATAAAGGTCAAGGTGTTCCAGTGAATGGAATTATGGCAATTATTGGTCATCCGGGTGAAGATTTTCAAGCTATTCTTGATAGCGAAGAAGGCGTAGTTGCCCGACCTGTTGTGCAAGCCGCCCCGGCACCTGTAGCACCTGCACCAGCCCCTATAGTGGCTGAGCCAGTACAAGCTGCACCAGTGGCTTCGGCCGCTCCTGCCCCTGCTGCTGTGCCAACTGATGTTACTGTTGTTAGAATGCCGCTTTTGAGCGACACCATGACTGAAGGTAAAATAGTTGCTTGGCACAAGAAAGTAGGCGATGCAATTAAGAGCGACGACGTTATTGCTGATGTTGAAACCGACAAAGCAGTAATGGAAGTAATGCCTTACGGCGACGGTACGCTTTTGTATGTAGGCGTTGAAGAAGGCTCTGCGGCTAAAATCAATCAAATTATTGCCATTATTGGTAAGGCGGGCACCGATATTTCAGGCTTGCTCGATAATGCTGCACCAACTGTTGCAGAAGTGGCTGCTCCTGCACAAGCCCCTGTTGCAACAGTTCAGGCAAGTGCTGCGCCTGTTGCAGTGGCTGCTCCTAGTTTAAGCGAAATCAACAACGACGATAGAATTAAGGCTTCTCCTTTGGCAAGAAGATTGGCGACTGAAAAGGGCATCAACTTGCGACAAATGGCGGGTTCAGGCGATTATGGTCGTATCGTTAAGCGCGATATCGATAGTTATGTTCCATCGGTTGCGGCTGTTGCTGCACCAGTGGCTCCGGTAGCTGCACCTGTGCAAGCAACTAAAGCACCTGTAGCTGCGGCACCTAAGGTTGAAATACCAACGTTCGACGGTAAAGAAGGTTACACAGATTTGCCGCTTTCACAAATGCGCAAAATCATTGCTCAACGCCTCACTGAAAGCAAGAACGCAGCACCACATTTCTATTTGTCAATGTCTATTACTATGGACAATGCAATGGAAGCGCGTAAGGCAATCAACAACGTGGCGCCTGTAAAAGTTTCGTTCAACGACATGGTCATTAAGGCATGTGCAATGGCACTCAGGAAAAACCCTGTTGTGAACAGTTCATGGATGGGTGACTTTATCCGTCAGAACCACCATATCAATATTGGTACTGCTGTTGCAGTTGAAGAAGGTTTGATTGTGCCGGTTGTGAAATTCGCAGACCGCAAATCACTCTCTGAAATATCAGCGGAAGCCAGCAGCCTGATTGAAAAAGCACGCACTAAGAAAATTCAGCCGCACGAGTTCACTGGTAATACATTCACCATTTCTAACCTTGGTATGATGGATATCGATGAATTTACAGCGATTATCAATCCGCCTGATGCATGTATACTTGCAGTAGGTAAGATTGCGCCAACTCCGGTGGTTGAAAATGGTCAGGTGGTTGTTCGTAACATCATGAAACTGACATTGAGTTGCGACCACAGGGTAGTAGATGGTGCAGTAGGAAGTAAGTTCCTGCAAACGCTGAAAGCATACCTTGAAAATCCGGTTACAATGCTTGCTTAATACGCAACAATATAAATACTCAAAAGCTCTGCTACGGCAGGGCTTTTTTTATGCAACCACCTAAGGAGTAATGGAAATATCGAAGCCCGCTAAAAGCCCGGCAACAGATGCCAATGAAAACTTAGCTTTCTTGATTTTGTTCCTGGTCGGGTCAACGACAAACTGAACTGACGATCTGAAATCGCACTTAGAAAGGGTAGTGTTATCGAAAGTAGCACTGGTGAAGTCGCAATGTTCAAAAACTGATTCTGTGAGGTCGCAGTCGGTAAAGTCAACTTCTGTGAGCCTGCAATTTTTAAATGATGTTTTGCGAATCACAGTTTTATAAAACGAAGAGTGGTCTAAAATACAATCGGAGAACTTGAACGATAGTCCAAATTTTGAAGCACTATCAAACCTCAGCCCCAACATTTTGCAATTTGAAAACACTACATCTCTAAAAGTTACATTGCTGATGTTGGCATTGCTGATGTTGCAGCTGTCCATTTTACAATCTATGAACTTACAGCCGCTCAAATCAATCGAAGAAAAGTTACAATTGACAAACGCACAATTATCAAAATCGCTCCCTGCAATCCCATCCTTCGAAAAGTCTTTCTTTTCAAATGTTTCATCTTGAAAAAACGAACTAGCCATTGCTTTTATTTTTGTAAATGTACGGTGCGGGGTTGGTATGTAAGCGAAGGGTTTTTTCTTGCAAAATTTTGAATTCTATTCACTAGCTTTTGTTTGGCACAGTCTTTGTAATATTTTGAGATATGAGAACTGTTGTTACAATAATGCTGAGTTTTTGGGTGCTGGCTGTGCAGGCTAAAGAAGATTGCAAGTATTATTATTTCCGCAACCATAAAGTGGCGGCAAAAGAGTGTTACGACGACAATCGTTTTGGTAAGGCTTATGCGTACAACTTATCGGGTAAGGTTATCTTTGAAAAGGGACTCAGAAAGGTTGGAGGTCATGAGACAGTATTATTCTCATTTTACCCGAATGGTGCGGTAAGTAAGGCAGAGTGGCACTCAGCACCCGATGCCGGTATTCAATGGTATTCTTCTGTAACTACATTCGATTCATTGGGCAACCAGACAAGCTACATGGAAGACAGCTACGATCATGGCACAAAAATAATGAATCTGCCACCGGCAGTACCCACTAAAAATCCGGCACAACAACCAAAGCAAATCGTCAAATGTGCTGAAATTTGGGTATCGGAGCTTTGGTGTGTCAACACGACCGAGGCGACTATAGTGGTCCATGCCGATAAAATGAACGACGCCAACGAACATTACGCCATTACTTTAAAGCGCGGAGATAGTGCCAAACTCGTCTCGATGCCACTCGCTCAAATGTTTGACGACCCCACCAAGTACTACATCATCAGCGTCAATGAATTAAACAAAGACCAAAAACGCATTTTCAGAATTGGTGCCTGCACATCATCCACAAATATTGGGACCACTAGAAGATACTATTGCACGATTGGTGAGGTGTCTAAAAGAAGGCATGGGCGGGGGAGAGGGTAATCAGTATGCTTCCCTCATAAATTGAATCAAATCTATTTTAGAAACACAAACTAGACATTGGTCAGGGCACAAACGCGCAATCTCTTAGGTGTAAAATACCTATCCATTAAAGGTGACAATTGGAACCTCACCAAAGATATTGGGTTATTGGCTTCAATATTTGACCGTTGAATCTGTAGTGGACTTTGCCCTGCCGTTAACGGCCAGGAATTGGTCATAAAGGAATATTTATAACCGGCATTTTTTATCTTTTCTGCAGCGGCTTTGGAGTAAGTATGCTCCTCACCACCTACCCAGCAAAATATGGTAATCTCATGATTGAGCTTTTGCTCCATTACTTGTTTTGCTTCCCTCACTTCATGTTCCAGTATCTCGTTGGTGTCATTGATATTCATGCGGTGGTGGGTATAAGTGTGGCACCCTACCACGTGTTTTTTACGCAAATGGTCAATTTCAGCCCAATTCATGAAATACCTGCCGTCTTCGTAAGTATGGTCGTACTTGCCGCTTGTTTTACCTATGTATTCCATTTGATCGGTTGAAGAAGCATCTACATATCCGGTAGGGATAAAAAACCAGCCTTTAAAACCATATTTTTCAAGCAAAGGTACTGCGTAGTCGTAATTTTCACGAAAACCATCATCGAACGAAATAATCAACCCAGGTTTATTGTGTATCCACTTGCCTGAAGCGAAAAAATCCTGCAAGTCTTTGTAGTCAACCGGGCGATAATTTTGAGCATAAAACTGCAATTGCTGTTCGAAGTTAGCCAAGGTTTTAGGTCCGCTTCTATGGTAGTTTATTACACGAATGTGCTGACCATATTTTTTATTTCCCGCCCAAAATAAAAACCTGCTAATCAGCGTGGCATCGAGGAAGGCAGCAATCAACTGTTTTTTACTCATTATTTTTTCGCTTTGATGGTCTGCTAGTACATCGTGTAAACAAAAGGAGATAGCTCTTCTGACTGCGACTCATGATCTTTACTCAGTTCAAAAGCCAATGCGCTCAGTTCATTTGCTTTGGCAGCAAACTGCGGAGTGCCTTCTTCATTCCAGAAAGATTCGATGTATTTAGCAAACGATTCCTGGCTGCTCGTATCAATGAAAGAGTAGTACACATGAGCAGGGCTTTTAGGCTGCTCGTAGTAGCTTTCAGCGGCCGCGTCAAGTTGAGTATTCAAGTTGTGGCTACCGATGTTAGGTGTCACAATACCGTCAAAAATATCTTTGATTTTGTTGTCAATATCGTTAGTCGAGCTCATATTTAGTTTGCCAGTTTTCTTTGTCATCAAAATTGGGTTGTTCTTCTTTGAAGAGTAAATAGTTTTCCAACGCAAGAACATCAATATCTGTTCTCATGAAGCACAGGTAGGCATCTTTAGGCGAACAAACAATAGGTTCTCCTCTTACGTTGAATGAAGTATTGATTACCACGCTGCAGCCCGTTTGCGCCTTAAACTCAGCTAACAAATCATAAAATGCTTTGTTAGTTTCAGTATGTACAGTTTGAATACGTGCACTGAAGTCCACGTGCGTAATTGAAGGTAAGTCAGAACGAATCTGGTTGATTACCGGAATCATATCATCGACACTTGCACCTGCCAACGGTTCTACCGGTTTACGTATTGAATGTTGTACCGGTGCTACCAGCAGCATGTAAGGACTGTCGGTATCCAGATCGAAATATTTGTTGACATCTTCCCTCAGCACCGCAGGAGCAAATGGACGGAAAGATTCACGATACTTAATTTTCAGGTTCATTTTAGACTGCATGCCCGGATTCCTTGGGTCTCCAATAATTGACCTGCCACCCAATGAACGAGGACCGAATTCCATCCTGCCAGCAAAGAAACCAACGATTTTACCGTTGTCCATTTCACGAGCAAGTGTCTTGTTCTTTTCGGTGTATTCCATTTTATGGTATGGATACCTGTTTCTATCCAAATAAGCCTCAATTTCCTGTTCTGAGAACTTAGGCCCCAAGTATGAGCCCATTTGGAAATCGTTCTTGTTATCACCTGTTTTCTTGGTGCCGCCAAAATGCATGTATTCTGCAACATAGCAAGCGCCAAGTGCTCCACCGGCATCACCGGCAGCAGGCTGAATCCAAATATTTTTGAAAATGTTTTCTTTAAGTAATTTACCGTTTGCAACGCAGTTTAACGCCACACCGCCTGACAAACAAAGGTTTTCAGAACCGGTAAGTTTTTGAGCGTGGCGAGCAATTTTAATAACAATTTCTTCTGTTACAACCTGTATTGAAGCCGCCAGATCCATTTCTTTTCTTGTAATGGCAGATTCAGGCTGACGAGGATCGCCACCAAACAATTCATGGAACTTAGCACTCGTTGTTTTGCCGGTATCTAAGTAACCGAAATACTCCATGTTCAAGCGATACGAACCGTCGTCTTTAACGTCAATCAGGTGATCGTAAATCTCTTTAACGTAAGTAGGATTGCCATAAGGCGCAAGTCCCATTAATTTATATTCACCCGAATTCACTTTAAAGCCACAGTAGTATGTAAAGGCACTGTATAGTAAGCCTAGTGAATTAGGGTAATTGATTTCTTGTAAAAGCTCAATTTTATTTCCGTCACCTTTTGCAATTGTTGTAGTTGACCATTCACCAACGCCATCGAGCGAAAGAATCGCTGCATTGTTGTACGGAGAAGGGTAGTACGACGATGCAGCGTGCGACATGTGGTGCCCTGCAAAAATGATTTTTCCAAGTTTGCCTGCAGAACCAATGGTTTTGCAAACATGCTTTTCAACCCATATTTTAATACCCATCATTGATTTGATGGCAGAATTAAATACAGGATAGCTTGATTCGCCTGCAAAAGCACAGTTTTTAGTAATTCTGTCGAACGTCAAAAACGGATGATCGTAGAAAACTACCGCATCAATGTCAGAAGCTTCGATGAAAGCTTCTTCTAGGCAATAATTGATTGCGTTTACCGGAAAGCGAGGATCATGCTTTACTCTCGAAAATCTTTCCTCCTGAGCTGCTGCGATAATCTCACCGTCCATTATAATTGCAGCCGCTGAATCATGGTAGTAAGCAGAAATGCCTAAAATATACCGATGCGCCATTATTTGATAAAATGTTTTTAGTATTTAAAATTTAGCCGAACCGTCACCACAGAACGCAATAGCACAAAAGTAGTCAAAATACTAAGAATTGTTCCTATATGCGTTTCAGAGCGTCAGTTACTAATTTAACTTTTGGTTACTGTTTCGCTTGAATAATCCTTTACTGTTCCAATATTTTTGAAAGTTCCGGGTAAATAGCTTCTGCCATTGCTTTATGACCTTCAGCGGTAGGATGAACGTCGGTTTTATGTCTGAAGTTACGGCGCTCGTCCATCGTATATTTACGCATTTCAGGCAATGGGTCAATAACAGGAATATCTAATTCAGTCGTAAGTTCAGCAAACCTGCTTTGGTAGTTCGATGCATCACTGGTTTCTTCTACAAATTGATACAGCGGCAATGGAATAACGATCAATTTGGCTTGAGCCATACCTTTCCATTGTTTGATGATTTCACGCATTACCTGCCATTCGGGAGTGTTGCTTTCATTATACTCAGGTACCGGCTGGTACTTCGTAATTTTCTGCGTGATTTCTTTCAATCCCAATGCATTCACCACACTTCTTGCAAAACCAAACCTTCCACCTGTGTCTACTTTCTCTTGTTCCTCTTTAGGTAGTTCCTCCATTGTTAATGGCTGTGATGGCACAGGGGTATTGAAAAGTTGGAATGCACCATCTTTGAAATCGTAATACGGTTTAGCGTAAATTACTTTTTCATTTTTGTCATTGTAGTAATACCTGTAGTGTGATTTAATTCTTCTTATGTTTTCAACAAGCACCGATAGCACAATAACGTCGCACTCAATATCTTTTCCGTATTCCTGATACATCAGAAATTGCTGATCGGTACCTGAACCAGACAGTCCGAAATTATAAATTTCAGTATCAGGCAACATTGTTTCGAGTACATCGGTATACCTGAATTTGTTGGAAACACCATCGCCAGCAGTGAACGAATCACCAAAAAAGAGTATTCTTTTTTTGCCGGGTATTTTCCCAATCTGAAAATCATTTTCACACCTGAACCCCCAATTGTTAGTGCGCAAAAGGTACCCGCCAGCCTCATGTGCAACGCGGGTTTTTAACGACTTGATGAATTTGTAGCCAATGGTGGGGTGGTATTCAAATAACTGCCTGTTCATTTTAAATTGTTTAATCCGGTAGAATGTCGACGCTGGTATAACAAATTGAACGCAAAGGAGTAAAATCTACAATTAAAACACCTTCAACAATATTCAAACAATCCATGCGTAGAACGAGGGCTAAGGTACATTTTTTCCTGAAACTTACCGATGGTTTACCTAGGGATAACAATCTATCAAGGCAGATAATGAACTTTGGTTTGATGCTATGTACAGTTAAACTACCAGAAAAATACACGGCAAAGAGGAAAAGATAAATTCAAAAAAGCAACTTAAATAAAATTTCATGGATTCGAAGTGTTGCACCGGGCTAGTTAAATTCGTATTAAATTTAGGGCTTCCGATGAGTGGTTTATCAATGTTGTTATTAGTTCTTGATTCAAATTACAAACGTATACTAAACCGATTCATGTTGCTTAAATCAACCAAAATTTGTAGTTTTCGAAATTCATTCGGATTTTGTGCCAAATTTTAAATTTTACCTCGTTGAATATTGTCTTCGGGTGGGGCTTGGTTTGTTAAAATTGTTACAGGATAAAATTATTCAAAAATGCTATTTAATACGCCGTTGTATCTTGTTTTCTTGGTGATAGTGGTAACAGCATACTACTTTCTTCCTAAAAAGGCAGATAAGGTTTTTTTGTTGGGAGCCAGTTATCTGTTTTACGGATATTGGGACTGGAGATTTTTGTTATTGTTGATTGGGTCAAGCTTAATGGATTACTATTTGGGTATGCTCATTGACAGGGCAGCAACGCCTCAAAAGAAAAAGTCAATGTTATTACTGAGTCTTTTTCTCAATTTATCCATTTTATGCTTTTTCAAGTATTTCAACTTCTTTATCGATAGCTTTAATCTTGTTTTCGGCAACAAGCTCGATTTCCTGCACATACATGTCTTGCTACCGGTCGGAATTTCCTTTTACACGTTCCAGAGTTTATCCTATACGTTTGATATCTATCGTGACAAGTTAAAGCCTACTGAAAGTATCTTAGACTATTGTTTGTTCGTTGGGGTGTTCCCGCACATGGTTTCAGGTCCAATTGTAAAGGCAAAGTACATTTTGCCTCAGTTGGCTATACTTGAAAAGCCAGTAAAAAAAGACTTCACAACTGGTTTATCGCTTATTACAGTTGGTATGTTACAGAAGGTGTTGATTGGTGATACAGTTGCTAAATATGTGAATCATATCTTTATTGAACCTCAATACTTCGCATCTTCCGAGCTGTTATTTGCGCTTTTGTTGTTCACTGTCCAGATTTATGCCGACTTTGCGGGGTACAGCAATATTGCCCGCGGTAGTGCCAAGCTGTTCGGAATTGACCTAACCGATAACTTTATGCAACCCTATTTTTCCAAGAACATCACTGATTTTTGGCGCCGTTGGCATATGTCGTTGTCAGACTGGTTGAAAGAGTATGTATATATATGGTGGCTTGGTGGTAATAGAAAAGGAAATGTCCGCACATACATCAACCTGATGTTAACAATGCTTATCGGAGGTTTTTGGCACGGTGCTAACTGGACATTTATTGTATGGGGAGGTTTACATGGTGGTGGCCTTGCTGTGCACAAGTGGTATATGTCTGTAACAGGACATGCAAATAAAAAACAAAGTAGCGTGCTCAGGTATTTTTCAGATGGGATTAGTTTGATTGTTACTTTTCTGTTTGTTGTACTTGCATGGCTATTTTTCAGAGCTCCCGATTTTCAAACAGCTTGGTTCTTCCTCGACCGGATATTGGTACACACCACACCTAGCAATCTGACAGGTTCTTTGGTGGTTATTTTCCTTGCGTATTTCAGCGTTATTTTAATTATTGATTACTTCGAAGTTAAATACAAGTGTCATGAGTTTCTCGAACATTTTAGCCCTGCATTGAGGTGGGGTGTAGCAATTCCAATTTGGGTTGCAGTGGTTCTTTATATGTACACAATTGGCAGACCAATGCCATTTATTTACTTCCAATTTTAAAAGATGAAAAAGATTTTTGTTTTTGTAGCTGGTTTCATATTCGTTTCACTTGGTATTGAGGCATTCCTCAAACTGAGCAGAATTACGCCTCCTACGCTTAAATATTATAATAAAACGTACGGGTCTTTAAATCGCGCAAATATCGACTACTTCAAGTCAGTTGAAGGGCTTTATATTGGCTCAACGAACTACGATGGGCGTTTCAGGGAGTCTTATCCTAAGCGTAAGTCGGATAAGAAAACGCTACGTATTATGCTTATGGGCGATTCTTTTGTAGAAGGGATTGACGTTTTCAGTCATAATCACTTTGCGCAATATTTAGAAAACTTGTTGAGTAAAAGGCTGAATAGAAAAGTAGAGGTATTAAACTTTGGTAGGGGAAACTGCCTTTTGGCTCCATCTTCTTACTACTTCACGTCTTATGTATCACATGAGTATGATGCTGATATAGTGTTGTATTTTACTGAATACAGGGATATCTTCTATCCTTCGACCACTATGTCTTATCCATCAACTTATTACTCCTTTGACAGTAATAAAAAGTTGGTGCCATTTTTCTCATGGCAAAGTACTCCAGAGTATAAACTGCACACAAAGCTGATCAGTAATCCGATTTTGAAACACTACGAAAGCTCTGCGTATTTCCGTTTGTTGTACCGTGCAATGGCTCGTGTGAAAATAAGTGGATTGTCGTACCTCACATTTGGTAAGTTCTCTGGTGAAAAAGCTCCTGAACAATCTTATGCTACTTCTTCAGCTTCAGAAGAACCTTTGTCAGATGTGACCAAGAAAATCTATGATTCATTGGCAAGTTACCCTGGTGGTCAAACAATTTTTGTGGTAAGGGATAAGCCAATGCCTGCACCATGCATCAAGAAGTATTTTGCGGAAAAAGCGTATGAAAACATACATCTTTCCGATACATTTAACGACTTCTACATCAAGAATACCAACATCAACGCATATTATTTCAAAGCCAGCGCAGCTTACGGTGGCCACTGGAACAATCAAGGCCATGAAGCAGTTGGCTATTTCCTGACCAACAGACTTGCCAGGGATTTGGAGAAATACAAAATGCCTAACTACGAAAGGTAGTTGGAGTTGTTTATCCAAGAGTTTCCCCAAATACCTAGGGGAATAAGACTTTCCGCAAAGGCGTGTTTACCTTACTGAATAATTGTGCCCTTAACACTGGTGGTATGTGCGCTGAAAAAACCGAGTGCGCCACCATTGATGTTGCTTGTTGGGTTAGCAGGTGTTCCAGAGTTTTGATTTGACGATTGTCTTAAAGTGCTTAAGTAAACATAGGTGCCGGAGTCAATGCAGCTCAGAGCAACACCTACTTCATCATATTGTTTCAATTCAGCATCAGTGCGCAAGGTGATAGCCCTTGCTTGTCCGTTGATGAGTTTATCTGAAGTGATGAAAATGCTGTTTTCAAGCACTCCGTTCACAATTACTTGCAGCCTGTAAAAGTTACCGCTCACCGCCGGGTCAATAAAGCCGGCAATCACCGAATATGGGTTTCTAAAAGTGCCTTTGCCAATGATCACAGAATCGAGTGCCACAGGTTGAGGCATAGTTGAATAAGATGTGAAATGATTGCCATTGTGTGTAATATCCAATCCATATACATGACCATAGACGCGTGTGAGTATGCCGCCCTGATAGTGCCCAGGTGTTACTTCCACCAGTGTATCGGAAATGTGTAGGGTAGTGTCGCTCATCACAACTTTCGCTCCGCTAATTGTTGGAAATGTATTGTCCGATTCAAAAGAGACCGACTGTGTAATGTCTACCCAATAAGGGGTCATGGGGCTATCGGTAATTTGCCCTTCAATCACATACTTGGGTGCCGCAGCGTTTAAGTCAATATGAATTACTTTCTGGCAGCTTGCTATAAAAACCACCACAAAAACGAAGGCGAGAATTTTGATTGTTTTCATGATTAGAATTTAAAATTGTAAGCAATAGAAGGCACCCAACGGAATAACGATGTTTGAACAACTTGGGTTTTGTTGGCATTGTTAGGGTCGTCTTCAAATGTGATTATATACGGGTTTTGTCTGCCATAAGCATTATACACACTGAAAGAGAGCTCAGAAGAGAACTTGCCATGGTCTTTAAGCTTTTTAGTTATGCCGAAATCTAACCTGTTGTATGACGGCATACGGTAGCCATTGCGCTCGGTGTAGTAAAACAATACCTGATTGTTGACATGGTATTTACCGCTCGGGAAGGTAACTGCATCGCCTGTATAGTAAACGAATGTTGCAGAAAGCGTTACTTTTTTAGATGCCTGATATATTCCAACAATCGCAAGATCATGGGTACGGTCCTGGCGGGCAGCATACCATTTGTTGTTATTGATGCCGTTGATTTGGGTTTCGGTTCTTGAAAGTGTATAAGAAATCCATCCTGTAAATTTCCCCTTGTTTTTGCGCAGGAATAGTTCCAAACCATAAGCGCGCCCTTGACCGAACAATAATTTAGGCTCTATCGGGTCATTGTTCACAACGTTGGCATTGTCTTTATAGTCAATTTGATTGAGCATGTTTTTGTAGTAAGTCTCTACATTTAACTCATACATATCATTTTTAAACGTGCGGATATACCCCAATGAAACAAGGTCGGCAACCTCGGGCTTAATTACATTGTTAGAAGGCACCCACTTATCGGTTGGGTTACTGGTTGTAGAGTTTGAAATAAGGTGCAGGTATTGCGAATTGCGCGTATATGCACATTTAATTGAACTTTCATCGGTCAATACATAACCTATTGAAAGTCGAGGTTCAGGGTTTAAATATGTTTTAAAAATGGAGCCTGATGCATAGTTCAGCGTATCTTTAATTGAACCATCTGTATTCAGGTCGTAATAGTTTGAACCACCCATCAATGACAACGAACTCAACCTCAATCCGTAGTCGATATTGAGGCGAACTGTTGGTTTCCATGTGTTGGCAAAGTAAACAGCATTTTCTAAGCAGCGGGTATCGGGTTGGTTGTAGGCTGTGA
This sequence comes from Chitinophagaceae bacterium, assembly GCA_947454235.1. Taxonomy (GTDB): domain Bacteria; phylum Bacteroidota; class Bacteroidia; order Chitinophagales; family Chitinophagaceae; genus Flavipsychrobacter. The sequence continues at coordinate 136,232 of CANGIY010000008.1, read as the reverse complement.
TGTTAGTGCCATTGATTTGACCCGGCGTAATCGTATGGTAAATTGACGATAAGCCAATGCGCATAGTATTCTTAGGGTTTGAGAAAAATTCTATCTCTTCCTTAAAATTCCAATCCCTGATTTCGGAAAATATAGTGGCATTAATACCTGAATTATTGATTGAGATATTGTAGGTATAGTCGCTTAAAATGAGCGATGTATTAGAGAAAATTTTGTCGCTGAAAATGTGGTTCCAACGCAATGTTCCTGTTGCATTACCCCAATTGATTCCAAAAATTGAACCCAATCCCAGGTCATCGCGCCCGAAGTAACCAGATAAGTAAAGCCTGTCTTTTTTACCAAATTTGTAATTCAATTTCGCATTCAGGTCGTAGAAATAAAGCTTTGTCTTTTTTACGAGTGTATCGCTCGAAAGACTCAGTAACAAGTCGGCATAAGTACGGCGCCCACTGACTAAGAACGAACCCTGATCTTTTTTTATTGGACCTTCAATGTTCAGTTTCGATGAAATAATACCAATTCCACCATCAACATGGTATTCCTGATTGTTACCTTCTTTCATCTTTACATCCATCACCGAAGAAAGTCGGCCGCCATAATTGGCAGGCGCAGTGCCTTTGTAAAGGGTTAGGTCTTTAATCGCATCAGAATTAAATGTGGAGAAGAAACCAAGCAAGTGAGACGGGTTATAAACAATGGCTTCGTCAAGTAATATTAGGTTTTGATCGCTGGCACCACCACGCACGTAAAAGCCGCTTTTACCTTCGCCAACTGCTTTCACGCCCGGCATAAGTTGGATGGTTTTCATCACATCTTTCTCTCCAAAGAGTACTGGTATAGCCTGTATTTCTTTGATGTCGATTTTTGTGAGCCCCATTTGTGCCGTTTTTACATTGTTGTTTTTGGCACTCACAGTCACTTCGTTCAACTCTTTACCTTCGCTCGATTCGGCATCAATATTTAGTGTCAGATTTTTGTTCAGGTCTATTTCAAACGCCTGGTCTTTAAACCCCATGTAGCGGAAAAGGATTTTATACTTACCCTTTTCCATTGTGAGCGAATAGAACCCGTATTCATTAGAAATGCATCCTGTGTTTTTATTTTCAACCACCACAACACTGGCACCAATGAGTACTTCACCTGTCTTTTTTTCTTTGATAGTGCCGCTGATACTAAATTTTTGAGCGAATGCAGCTTGTACTGAAACTAGCCCGAACAGCAAGAGTAATAATACCTTGCGAAAAAGAGAATGCATGGCGAAAGAACGTTGATTTTGAATAATTAGTGTGATTGTCTAAATAAATTTAGACACAATTGTAAATAGGGCAAACAGTATACTTGCAAAGCCATTCGTGTTTGCGAATGCAATACCTACCTTGCTCAAGTCGGTCGGTTTAACCAATAAATGCTGATAAGTGAGTAAGCCTATAAAAGCTGTGGCTCCCACCCAATAAATAAAGTTAAAGCCACCATACCACCCAATGAAAAGCACCAGGCTACCTGTAACTATATGCAACAGGGTTGATACAAGCAAAGCATATTTTGTACCCAGTGCAGCCGGTATGGAATGTAAATCCTGACTTTTATCAAACTCTTCATCTTGCAAAGCGTAGATAATATCAAAGCCTGATACCCATGTAAGCACCACCACTGAAAACAAAATAGGCAGCAAATTAAAAATTCCTGTAACTGCCAGAAAAGCTCCCAGCGGTGCTAATGACAACCCCAAACCTAATACTAGGTGACATAGGGAAGTAATGCGCTTTGTATAGCTGTAAAACAGAATGACAAACAGCGCCACAAACGAAAGGTAAAAACAAAGAATGTTGATGAACCATGTACACGCCACAAAAAGTACACAATTGGCAATGGTAAATGTGAGTGCTTTCTGCGGACTAATAATGCCTGCAGGAATTTCCCTTTTTGCTGTACGCGGATTCATAGCATCGAACTTTCTATCTAAGTAACGATTGAAAGCCATTGCCGCACTGCGCGCAAAAACCATGCACAAAACCACCAAAGAGAGTTTGGTAGCTACCAATGCCGTTGTTACCTCGGGCATGTAGCTGCTTTTAATAGCAAGTGTAAAACCTACTAAAGCAAATGGAAGTGCAAAAACAGTATGGCTGAATTTGATTAGTGACAGGTAATGACTGATGCGTTTCAAACCTGAAGCGTGTTTTTTGTTTGAGAATTACTGTTATTGTACTGTTGCCTCAATGCCTATTGAGATAGCTTCAGGTAGAGCATTGGAGTGTACAATAATGTTTTTAGCCTGATAGCCTGAGTGTCCCTCGCTATTGTAAACAACAGTGAGTTCACCATCATTGCCCGGGTTAATGACTTCTAGCGGGAAGCTAGGAGTAGTACATCCACAACTAACGTCGGTTTTTGAAATCATTAAAGGGTTTTGACCCGTGTTTTTGAATTTAAATACATGGGTTACAACTCTGCCGGCACCTATGTTTCCAAAGTTATACTTGGTTTCATAGAATTGCATGGTAGTTTTAGGCATTTCATTCACTATTTGCGTGCGGGTTTTTACTTGTTCGGCATAAATTTCGCCTTTGAACACCTCGCCATCTCTCGAATAAAACGACCCTTCACCGCCATCTTTAAACCTTCTGAAAAGAGAGTTTTTACTTACACCAGTTAGTTCAACGATGGTAAGTGTAAACACAGAAAGTGTTAGGATAGTTAATAGAACGTATTTGAAACTCTTTTCCATATTGTTATGACTGCCAAGCTTCGGGGAAAAATAGCCCCCTAAGTTTAGTTATGAATCAAGGATTTAGAAAAACTTCGTAAAAATAGTATTTTATTAAACCTGTGATTTTGAATAACCAATTTTTAACGAATTGGTAAGTAATTACTTTTTAGTGATTTTGGGTGAATCGAGGGTGGTATTTTTCTAATGTCTCTCTCAGAAACTTCTTGTCTAGGTGGGTGTAGATTTCGGTGGTTGTGATGCTGCTGTGCCCCAACATTTCCTGCACTGCGCGCAGGTCGGCACCACCTTCAACCAGGTGTGTTGCGAACGAGTGCCTTAGTGTATGCGGGTGAATATCTTTTTGAATACCTGCTTTTTGTGTCGCATCTTTAATAATATAGAACACCATAACCCTCGAAAGCCTTGAACCACGCCTATTCAGGAACAGACAGTCTTCTTCTCCTTTTTTTATGACAGGTAGCTGATTTCTAACGTATTGTATGTAAAACTTGATGTGCTTTATTGCTTCATTGCCTATAGGAATAAGCCGCTCTTTATTGCCTTTACCTACAACCCTTATGAATTCAACATCAAGGTAAAGGTTGGAGATTTTAAGGTCGGTAAGTTCTGAAACCCGCAAACCGCAACTGTACATAGTTTCAAGTATTGCCCTATTTCTAAGCCCTTCAGGTGTAGAGTGGTCGATGCCGGTAAAAAGCTGTTCAACTTCATCGACACTTAAAAAGTGGGGGAGTGTGCGTTTTTGTTTAGGGAACTCAACCAATTCGGTCGGGTCTTTTTTTACTTCATTTTCTAATATCAGAAATCGAAAAAACGACCTGATACCACTCAAAATTCTGCTTTGTGTGCTAGCTGCCAGTTCAAGTTCATTGACCAAATCAATAAAACTTCTCAGGTGTGTTTCATTGATTTCCTGTATCGATATTTCAGGGTATTGTTCGGTAATATGGCGGGCAAGCATTTGTACATCGTGCTCGTAGGCTTCGAGGGTGTTATCACTCATCGACCTTTCGAGGGTCAGGTAGGCTTTGAAGCCTTTCATATAAGATTGCCACAACATAGCCCAACGAAGTTACCTAAAATGATCATCCGACACTATGAAAAAAATAAACCGGGGCACACCAATCGTCCAACACAATTCGCCCCGGTCATTCACCAATTATACTTTGATAAGTACTTTATTGGCTATTTCAAACATGCAAACACTTTTTTTATGCCATTGCCATGGCTTCGTTTTTATTTTTTTCTTGAATATTGATGGTTGCCTCCTGGTCAAAGAAGGTCACTTTGCCTGTAGCTAAATCATAGATGGCGGGGATAATACCTACTTTTCCTTCGTCAATCAAGCCTTTAATTATTTCGCTCTTTGATATTATTTCCTGAACCGAATAGATGGTGTGCAGTTTAGCAACTGCGTTTACAAATTGCAGGTTTTCACCGTTCCTGTTGTTTTGAATTGTCTGCTCTGTCATTACAGCAGGTTCAATTTTTGCCAATAGAGGAGAAAGATTGCCCAGCTTAACATGGTTACACGCACCTATTACAGCACCGCAATTTGTATGTCCCAGTACAACAATCAATTTAGAACCTGCTACTGCTGTGGCATATTCAAGCGATCCCAGTATATCGGTGGAAATAACATTGCCTGCAACACGCAGACTAAATACATCGCCAAATCCCTGATCGAAAATCAATTCAGCAGAGGTGCGCGAATCCATGCAGCTTACTATGGCTGCAAAAGGAGTTTGCCCGTCCTTGGTAAGGTCAACAGAATCTATGTGGTCGCGGTCAAATGCAAGTTTATTGATGAAACGGAAATTTCCGTGCCTCAGGAGTTCTAGAGCTTTAGCAGGGGTTAATTCGGAATATGGTAGTTTGAAGGTTTTCATTTCTTTGAGTTGTTTTAGGACATTAGTTAATGGGTTGGTTATTGCGCTGAAGCCATTTTGAGCATTTTCAGCAATTTGTTGTGATCACCGGCAACTCGTTTCGGTATTTCGTTACTTAGTACAAATTGTTGTACTATATCTGATTCACTTGCAGTTTCCGGTACATTGTAAATGTTCCTGAAATTAACCAGAGAAATATTGATGTTCTTTTCCTTTGCTTTGATGTCATGAAATTCCCTAATGGTGCTCAGAACATCATAATCGATGTATTCAGTTTTGCTGGCGTCAATAATTACACTACAGTTTTTAGGCAGGTTGTCAAGTGTTTCTTTGATGCTGGCTTTATTTAAAAATGAAACTTCCTGAGCCAGAGTAATTTTAATCAGTTCACCGTTGCTGAATGTACTTTTCTGGAAGTAGAAAGGTAGTCGCATGTTTTGGCGTAAAATGAAAATGATACTGATTACCAATCCAATACCAACACCTTTCAAAAGGTCTAGTGAAACTACAGCTACAGCAGTGGCTACGAATGGGATAAACATAGTTGTTCCACCTTTCCACATGTGTTTAAAAACTTTGGGGTTGCACAATTTGTAGCCGGTAAAAATCAGAATTGCTGCCAGTGACGCTTTCGGAATTAGGTTAAGAATAAATGGAATTGAAGCTGCACATACCAATAAAAATACGCCGTGTAAAATGGCAGAAAGTTTTGACTTCGCTCCTGCGTTTACGTTAGCTGATGAACGTACAATCACCGATGTCATTGGTAAACCGCCAATTAAACCACTCAACATGTTTCCAATGCCTTGAGCAAAGAGTTCACGATTGGGAGATGATGTTCTTTTAAGTGGGTCAAGTTTGTCGGTGGCTTCTATACATAAAAGGGTTTCAATAGAGGCTACAATGGCTAAAACTACTCCTGTCTCCCAAACGGCAGGGTTCAAAAAACCTTTGAAATCGGGGAGTGCGAAGTGTCCGAGAAATTCGTTGAAACTGTGTGCTACAGGCAGGTTTACGAGGTAATGATGCTCAAGTGATGCTTCAGGGCTTTGAAGTTTGAGTACTTCATTGATGACCGTACCCATCAATACAACTATCAGTCCCGCCGGAATCATTTGGAGTTTTTTCATGGCTTTGGTTTGCCATAATGCCAGAATAGCGATGCCGAGAATTGATATCACTATTGCGGTTGGTTCTAAATGTTGAGTAATTGTTTTAATGCTTGCCATCAAAAAACCATCATCTGCATCTGCAATGCCTGGGTTTTCGAGTGTGTGTGGTTTAATATATCCTGCGGCTTCAGGCAGTTGTTTAATTATAATAGTAAGTCCAATACCTGCCAACATGCCCTCTATGACACTGGAAGGAATGAAGTTGGCGAGTGAACCTGCTTTAATAAGTCCTAAAATAAACTGAATGGCCCCGGCTACAATAACCGAACAAAGGAATATTTCAAATGCACCAAGCTTTGTAATTGCAGTTAATACAATGGCAGTAAGACCTGCTGCAGGGCCCGAAACGCTTAATTGAGAGCCACTCAAAAAGCCAATAACAATACCTCCAATAATGCCACTAACGATACCGGCAAAAAGTGGTGCGTGCGACGCCTGCGCAATTCCTAAACACAATGGAAGTGCGACAAGAAATACTATTACTCCGGACATGAAGTCGCTCTTCAAGCCTGTTGAAAATTTATTTTGCATGTTTAATTGTTAAGTTGAAACACCCCCATCAGGTTGATTGACGGATGATGTCAGGTAAGTAGAATAAAATGGAAAAGTGTTGACCGTGAATAATAATTGGCAGCGACAGCGTTTGATGATATACGCAGGCGTGTCCTCATAAACGAAGATCTAAATCAAACCTAGGCCAATTAATTTTGGCTACTTAACAAAAATCGGGAGGGGGACTCTGTATTTGCTTGTAATGCTGATGATTGAAAGACAATTCAAATGGAATTGCGTACTTCGTGTTTGTCTCTTCAACGACGTAACTGACATTTTGTTCGATGGGTTCAGTAGAAACGATAAATTCGAAGCTTTGTTTTACCTTGAAAATATCACTGTCATCGTCGCCCTGATCGTCATCGCCGGTCGTTGAGTCATCTGATTGTACTTCTTCAGTCAATTGCCCTTTTGCCAATAGTTTTCCTATTTCACGCACCGGAGTAGCGGAAATAAAGAAGATGAAGACAAAAATGTAAGCAATAAACTTTCTCACTGCTGCAAATTAAAGGATAAAGGCTTTAAGAATTTGCCAATGTCAGATTAAAGTAATGTTAACGATTGGTGCTTTTACAATTGCGTTACAATTCAAGTCTGCAGTTATGCAAACATGGTTTTCTATATCTTTGATGTATAAATCCAAAGACCATGAAGCGAATTATGTTCCTGTCTGCCGTATTATTCTTAATTACCGGTTGCCATTTTGTTGCCGACAAAGCAAAAAAAACAATCAATAAAGCAGGAGAAGTCGTTGCAGTGGGTACAAGTGAGTTTGCTAAGGGTGTTGGAAATGGCATTGACAAAAATCGCCCTTACAACTATGATACAGCATCTTTGAACACTGCTGGTATTAGTCTGCAACGAGTGATAATAGGTGCCGATTCAAATAGAGCATCTGATAACAAACTGTCGTGTTATTTTGTTTTCAAAAATGCAATTGATGGTGATATTGCAGTAATGCTCAACGATAAAAATGGTTTTGAATATGGCCGAACCACTACGCATGTGAAAGCTGCGGCGGGTTCAGGGCAATATGTTGATTTTATTTTCGACAAACGCACTGATATCACTGGTGAATCGAAAATGAGCTTTTCAGTCAAGAAGTAACGCGGCGAAGCTTTTATCGTTAATCATAAATAGCTTATTTTAAGAACGTTACTGAATGCACAACTGGCACTAAAATCAATTATTTACTTACTCCAAATATTGATAAAACACTGAAAAATTATGTCGTTTCAAGCCTACATAGATAATATACAATCAAAGACCGGGAAATTGCCTGAAGATTTTAAAAATGAAATGACCGAAAAAAGGTTATTCAACCCCGACATGAAAGCTACTGAACTTGTTAACTGGCTGAAAGCAAAATACGACCTTGGGCATGGTCACTCAATGGCTATTTGGGCAGTGTTTAAAGCCAATAAATGGGTGAATGCAAAGTAAGTTGTATCGGTGTTTTCAATGATGAACCGGAAAGGATGCCTTTTCTTTCCACCGATATTTGTTGTCGAACAAGTAAGTTTACGAAAACTGAGTTCATGAGTTTCGAGAAGGAAAGTAATGCCTTTCAGGAACTAAAGCGCGCTAGAAATTAATTGATCGGAATCATTTTTAATCGCTTTTTAACCATTATTTTTTGAAAACTTATACCCTTCCCAAAGGGTTCTAAAAATAATTTTTACAAACAAAAGTAAAGTAAAAATATATAAACATAAATTAGTTGTTTTTTAAAAATTAACTGTACTATTGTAAGTATAAGATTTTATTACTAGAAACAATCAATCGGAAAATCATGTTAAAGCGTAACAATAAGGCTTCTGGGCAGGCTCAGCCGGCACCACAAGCGCTTAAATCGGGTAAAATCAAGACGGCGAATCAAAGCGAAGGTCAATTGGCTTCAATTTTGAATGGGTACCAACCAGTGCTCATTGAGTCGCCTATGCCTGCTTTTTATGTTAAAAACCTGCAGTCAATTGCAGATAATGTTGATTACGGTGTGTTAAAGGCACTTGCCGGAACATGGGGTAGTTATAAAAGCAAGCATGATGCAACAAACAGTAAATTAATTGGTACAGGCGTTCACACAACTATCATGCCTTCTCCTGGTACTAACCCTGGTGGTATTCCAGGTAAGTACAGTTTTCTGTGTGAAGAGTACATTGAAAAGCTGACATTCGACCTTGTGCCGGGTGGTGTGCGTAATCGTGGTGGTAACAACGAGCAGTTTTGCGGTGCAGTTAAGTACGATCAAAGTATTAAAAGTGTAAACAAGTCGGCTACGTCAACTCAATTGGTGTATAACTCAATTCATGAAGAAAACGGTATGTTCCTGTGGTTGAGCGACGTTTTTAATCATGCGGCTACAGAACAATCGATTTCTGAAGACAGAGGAATTCATCCGCTTGATCCTAACAATCCTAATGTCAAATCATATCCCGGTCAATATCAGGATGTTGCGCTTTATGGCGTAATGGTAGATGGTAAGATTCAATATGTAACTAAGGATAAACTGAACGGCAGGGAGTATGTAGAAATTCTTCCAGCTAAGGAATTGCTTCCGGGAGCCGGTCAAACAGGGCCATATTTTATTCCTGATTACACCATCTCCCGCAGTGGGGTTATTCCACATGGTTCAACTATCACAATTTTGGGCGATATGGTGCCTGACAATGCAGGTAATTTTTTGGTTAAGGGTGCACCAAAATTCCCAACCGGAAATGCAACCTGGAACTTTGCGCATCTCGCTTTATCGCCAACAATGGGTGGTGCAGGTACAACGCCTTCAACGCCAATTAACCTTGATGAGCCAGCACCGGCTTGGGTTCATGAAGAATTGAACTGGACCAACGACCCGGGTGAAAATTTAATTTATACACAGCGTATTTTGGCGCACCCACTATATCCTTACTCTGTAAGGCCAGACATGCGTGTGCGTGATTCCATCAATGGCGAGAACATAGTTAACCACGTAAAAATATCATTATCTTCAAGAAAAGACGTTGGTCCTGAAGGTGGTATTTTGAATATTCCATTCGTCAATCGTTTTGTGCCAACTGTTGAAATGAAAATGAATATGTGGCTTGAGACAGTGGTTGAGGGCGGCAAAGAGATTCTGCAATTGCAATATGAGCAAATCATATTTTTCGAATTCCAGTTCGGCGACAATGGCGGAACAACGAGTTGGCCACACATTCAGGTAAATACCTTACGCAAGCTCGAAGATTTGCCTGAAGATCAGCGCAATTTGATTCAGACTCAATTTAAATAGTAGTCTAATAGTGTCTGTTACTTAAAATATACGAAAAAAGGATGATATGTTGCCACATGTCATCCTTTTTTATTTCAATTCCAAGTATTGGCAGGCAGGGTATTTCCTATCGCACCACTTCGTAATTCATCTCGTTAACACCATTGCTAAAGGTGTGGCTCGATAAGAATTTGAGGTTTACACTATGTTCAAGTTCAGGGAACAAACGCACGCCCTTACCAAGTATAACTGGATTTATGAACAGCCAAAGGCTATCAATCAGATTCAATTTCATCAATGAATGCGTAGCTCGAGGACTGCCAAACAGCAATATCTCTTTTTCAGTACCGCTTTTTATGTGATTCAATTGTTCTGCGTTATTATCTGATATCAGCGTCGTGTTTATCAAGTCATTGGCAGCGAGCGAGGTTGACAATACAATTTTATGGGCATTTTTGTACCACTTTGAATGATCGATATCGTGTTGTGAGGCATTGGGTTTATCGGCAGCAGTGGACCAGTATCCCTCCATCATAAGGTATGTGTTTTTCCCATAGAGTGCTGTATCAGTAGTTTGAATACGTTTACCCACATGGCTAAAAATTTCCTGGTCTACTTTAATCCAATTCATTTCGCCATTCAAGCCCGATACAAAGCCATCGAGCGATACGTGCATGAATGAAGTGATGTTGCCCATTGATATAGTTTTTGTTGGAAAGTATGTTTTGTTAGACTGCAATTTACCCAAAGCAAATTTGAAACGCAGGTAAAAAGTACAATAAAATTGTCGTTTAATTAACGGATCTGATTGCGAATTGTGCCCACAGTATCCTGCCGTTTATACAAGTCGTATTTCTGAGTAGCCAGCGAAAGTTTTTTGTATGCAGGAGGAATATTCACCTTCATGTTCTTTTCAACCAGGTAATATTCATACTCTTTTTTCGGACTGATGCTGATGTTGTCGTACCTCATGAGAAAGCCATGCAAAATGAAATTGTACTCCTGATACATTTCTGCCGGCACCGTCATGGTTGAAAATTTGGGAACGATTTTTCCAATTAGGTACACATCGTGAATAGTTTCACGCTCGCGATTCACACGCCCGCAACCGAAGTAAAACACCACCAATGAAACAGCTAAATAAGTACTCGTAAGCGCGAGTATGTACTTGTAAATTTTCTTTAAATCTTTGAGTTGCTCCACCCATTTTACAACAGCTGGCAGTACAATTATTGCCATGCCTATTGCCAGATAAGGAAAGCAAGGAATGAGGTAAATGTCTTTTTGCACCAGGGTAAGCATAAGTGGTGCTGATGCTGCCAGTCCAACAGAAATGAAAAACAATGCATTTCTGTTGACCACGACCAGTTGTTGCGCTTTTTGTTTTCTAGCAACTGCGTAGATAATCAGCATGATGATTAGCGACGGTATTAACTGACTGAATATCCTGAACAACACATCGAGCCTATAATCTACAGTAGGGTCATTGTTAATGCGGTGTAATGCCCGTTTGAATAGGTACATAGATAAACTCTCACCGCTCACAGGTAAGCTGAATAAAACAAGGTAGATGGCAACAGGTATACCCACAAGTAGGGCAGTGCGCACAATAACCGCAGCGAACTTATCTCTTCTGACAAACAAGAAATATAAAAATGGTACTGTTATTGGGAAGAAAGCAGGGATGCCCTTGCTCATAGTGGCAAGAAAAATGAAAAAGCCCGATGCTACCCAACCCCAAACGTCTTTTGAAAATTGGGTCGGGCGTTCAAGTTTTTTGTAGCTCAGTAACACCGAAGCCATTGCAAAAATGCCCATGGTGTTTTCGCACATGTTGTTGCTGTACGCCCAGTAAACACAGGGTATTGCAATCCATAAAACATAGGGTATCCATAAGTACTTACGTTCACGGTTTTCGTTTCGGTACAGTTCGTTCCATAACGAGCGCATGAGCAACATTGTTACAATCAATGTTATGAGCGTATAAAACCGCTCAACATAAATACTATCTCCAAAAGCCCTGAAAAACAAAGAAACGATTCCAAATACCAGCGGTGGTTGCTCATGAAACGAAGGTAAGCCCGCTATATTGAGTGTGCTGTATTGCGGAAACCAGAATGTACCAATACCAATCGCTTCGTTGTGCGCCACACTGGTGTAAAGCACAGCATCCATAAACATACCGTCTTGTACAAGTACAGATAATGTAAGTGCTATAATAGTTGCAAACGCAAAAAGCCAAAAGGGTAGGTGTACTTTATTGTTCATTTGTTATATCCCACAATGAAAATGATTCAATGGTGAATGTAGTACGAAAAACGCTAAAAGCAAAAGTCAATCGCCAAGTTGGATGCCAGTCGCACCATGAAAACATAAACAGCCATGATTCAAACGAATGATGGCTGTGAAAAAGCATGAAATTGCTTTAGTAAAATAGATTTAGACTTACTTCTTCCCGCCAAATACCTTACGAAGCTTATTAGTGAATAAGTCGTTGAAATACCACCAAAGGTACTTATTGGTTGAGGCAAGTAGTTTTTTGTCGTAGTTAGGGATGAAGCGTTTTGAGCCATCCTGATTAAGGACCCAGTACATAATGCCACTGATATCTTTTTCAACGATGGCGCGCATCATATCTTTTTTGTACAGCGATACTTTAATTTCTTTCGGGAACTCTGGTCCTGGTTTTACCAGTCTGATGTCGCCGGCAAAAATTCTGCGTATACCTTCAGTAAAATCAGATCCTGTGAACTTACCGTAGTAAATCCATGAGTTTGGTCTGATATCAACTTCAATCAGGTAGTGTTTTTTCTTCACCTCGTCATACATAAATGCGATGCTCGAAAAGCCATTGATGCCAAACGAACGTCCAATTTGTTGTAAAATGGGTTCAATATCAGGGTACTGAATAAAAAGACGCTGTGTAGATAACCCGTGTAAACCTAAAATCTTGAGGAGTTTGGCGTAACTGTACACCATCAGTTCTCCCTTATGAAAGAGCACCTCCATATTGATGTCGTACCCCTGAATGAACTGTTGGAATACAACATTTGTTTTGTCGGTGATACCATTGAGGCAATTTGTCAGTTCGGTAATATTATCGCATTTAAAGACTCCTGTACCTGCTTCACTACGATCGGTTTTCACCATCATAGGAAACTCCATATATGATGCGATGGAATCTACTGTCATTCCAGCTTCATAAATCATGAATTTCGGAGTCTCGATATCATATTTTTTGCATAGGTTCGAAAAACCGGCTTTTGACCCTAGCAGCTCTCTGTTTTCAATTTTAGAGAGAGGCATAAGTCTGTAAAACAGATTTTCGTCCTGTATAGTATCATTTAGAATACGTAAAATGATGTCATCACCCGGAATAATCCAGCCAAAATCATTGCCTCGTTTATCTAAAAGTGCGTATAGTTCCTTCAGGAATGATGCTTCATCTTCAGGTGCTTTTATCCATTCGGTGTAATACTCGTTTTCGAGTACCCACGAACCCTGTTTACAAAACAGGTGCACCGTGCAGCCCGCTTGTGCAAATACATAAGGCAACTCAATCAATGAGTCCCAGTTAGCATAAGATATGATTAGAACACTTTTCATGTGCGCTTGCAAGGTTGTTTATGTGACAGGCTGAGGCACAATATACAAACCATTTTTTCTTTTTTATTTTTGAAATCAGGAATGTTTGAAAACTATTACAATTCTCTAACACTACTCTTTATCTGTTATTTCCACACCCAGTCGTTCTGGTAAACGTAGGTTATTTTGTTCTCAGCGGCAAAGTCATGAAACAACTGCAACCATCCATTTTCAGTGATGCGTTTTTTAGGAAGCATGAATGCAACACCTTTTTCAACAAAAACAAACAGGTATTCAGGGATTTCAACAAATTGTGCAATCTGGTCAGCAGGCAGGGTACTTTGATTGTCGCCCTTCGAAAACTCTAATAAATTTTGGTGAACAGTCAGGTTTACTTCGGTGCCAAATTCGCTTGAAAGGCTTTTGTTGACGTGTTTTTTAAATTGTTTTGGGTATTTGTTGCGTTCCCATCTTGGAAAAAACACCATGTAAATAATACCCAGCAAAGTGAAGAATACAGCTTCGGCATACTTTTTTTCGATAATGAAGTACAGCACATAGCCAAATATGATGAGCGATAGAATGCCGGTAGTCAACATTCGGTTTCTGCGGAATTTGGGTGAACTGGAGATCGAAAAAAGGTAAAAATTGACGAAGTCGTTTTCTTCAATTGCGTACTGAATAGCCATGGCGCAAATGTACAAAATGGAATTGAAGGTGGGTGAGGGGGCGTTTCCTCACCTCTTACTTATAAAATAGGTATATACATTTCTACTGTGCTTTTTCCCTCTGGGTCAGTTTGGTAATTGTTATAAATGAATTCAAAAGGTTCGGTGTTCGCTTTTTGGTAATTGTGTGAAACCATCCACTTGAATAGCTGCTCCCATGCATTGCCGAAGTCGGGTGGGGCAATTCTAAAGCTACCGACAATACATTTACAGTTGCTAATTTTCGCGTGCTCAATTTCTGCATCACTTTTATCAGCATTATTAAAAGGCACACCTATGCTCATGCGCACTTGGTTGGGTGGGGTATTTCTAAAACTGTCGTGGAAAATTCTCACGAATTTAAATTCTGGGTGATTGGTTATAGCTTCTTTTTCTGCCCATTTGTAAAGCTTTCCAAAAGTCACGTCGAGCGCATCAACGCCTGTACAATGCATAACAGCTAGCTCTGTTGTGCTTGATTCTCTTATTTCAATTTTTGCATCCATTGTATTTCGTCTTAGTTAGCACAAAGGTATCAGACGCCGTACCTAACTTTTTTGCCAATCTTGCTATTTGTTTTGCCATTCTTGCGATTATTAGTTGAACTTCAGGTTAATAAGGAAGAATATGTTTCAAAAACTACTTAAGAATTAATGGTTTTGACTTTTAAAATTCCTACCTTCAACCTAGGAGTTTATTTGAGATAAAACTTTGAATTGAACATTTATAATCTAACACGAAAATAAAACAACATGAAGAAGAGTTTACTTGTTTGCGCACTTTTAGGTTTGGGTGCGACCTCTGTTCAGGCACAAAGCCGAATGGTACTCTATGAAGAATTTACGGGAGAAAATTGTCCATCTTGTTCATCAGCCAATCCGGGGTTAGATGCCATGATGACATCATCGACCAATGCCGGTAAAGTGTACATGATTAAGTACATGTGTAATATCCCTTCGTCAGGGCCATTTTATTACATGACCAATACGTTGTTTGAAACAGGTCGTCAGTCGTTTTACAGCGTTCCTTTTGCACCGTTTGGTACTTTAGATGGCACAATTCCTGATGCAGGGACAGCCTATCCTGGTTTTAGTGCATACCTCACACAAAGTGATGTAGATAGTGCGATTGCAAAGCCTACTTCGTTCAAAATCAATGCCTCTTATCAATACAATTCGGC
The DNA here is from genome assembly GCA_947454235.1 of Chitinophagaceae bacterium. Lineage (GTDB taxonomy): Bacteria > Bacteroidota > Bacteroidia > Chitinophagales > Chitinophagaceae > Flavipsychrobacter. The sequence goes on along the minus strand of CANGIY010000008.1, from coordinate 121,169 downwards.
ATACGATAGTATAACCATAACCGTGCACATTAAAGCCGTGACTGCATATTCAAAATCAGGTGCCAATTTAAAACTTCGTTCGGCGTTGTGTAAGACACTTCAGTTTACTTCATCTCCCGGCACGAATGGCGAAACTGATTTCTTGAACACAGTTCGCGGCATGTACCCTGATTACAATGGACTTACAATTCAAAACAGTTGGGCTGCAGGCGACTCTCAAACATACGTTGTTAAAGGTGCTGTGATGTCAGAAGCTTCAACGACGATACCACACACAGCATCTGATACTTCAGTTGTAGTATGGATTCAGAATAACACTGGTAAATTCATAGAACAAACTGCAATTGCAGTAAGTGCAGGTCGTTTAAATGTGAATGAGGTGCGCAATACTGTATCAGGTTTAAAAGTATATCCTAATCCGGCGCAAGGAGTTGCACATTTGGCATGTAACAGCGAAAAAACAGCAAATGGTGAAATTCGTGTTTATTCCTACAACGGCGCGTTGCTGAAAACCATTTCAGGTGTAGTAGTTAAATCAGGTCAAAACGTTTTTGATATCCCAACAACCGATTTGGCGGCTGGGGTCTATGATGTTCAATTTGAAGTGAGCGGTTCAATTGAGCACATTTCTCTTTCTGTTGCGCGATAAAGCGACTGTATATTTTGTAAATGAAGGCTGCCGAAGGGCGGCCTTTGTTGTTGGTGGGGGAGGGGGAAATATGCATAATAGGATCTTTTGATTTAGCTTTTGAAAGTGTAGCATAATAGTTTTCTGGAATTATTGTTATTTTGTGGTCGTTAAACAAACAGACATGAAGAAGTTTTTCCTTATCGTTCCAATTATAGCTTTATCAACATTTTCAAAAACAAATGGGCAGACATTACGTCTCAAGAGTAGTTCTGAAAAGTTACTGAAAGTGACATTTGTTGGAGTCAACAAAGAAGGCGTACAGGTAACTAAGTCATTAGATGAAGTGGATAAAGGTTATTGGAAAACGGTGAATGTAAACAAAGTGAAGTATGGATTTGATATGTTCCACAATAAGGAAATGGCTAAAGAGGGGTATGACGCATCGAACAGGTGGAAACAAATTATTGTAGAAGAAGTTAATAACGGCAAAAAAGATGTTTTCGATGTTTCAAAAAGCAATGAAGGCACGACGTTACCCAATACACATATTTTTATCAAAGTAAAGAAATATGTAGAGCGCGACTACGTATGCCAATATGTGAATATTTTCGATAGTGCTGAGTAATTGCTTTAAAATCATTGACTAACAAACCTATTCGTATTGGGTTTTTATTTCTTCAAGAAATTATTTTGTTATTTAGAAGTTGGCTATTATCTTTGCAGTCCCAAAACGAAAAAGGGGTTACAAGTTCTTATTGAAAATGAGGCGTAATTGATTGAAATTCAATTGCAAATCTTCAGGAAGCATAGCTCGGCTGGTTCAGAGCATCCCGACATATCGGGAGTGGTCTACGGTTTGATTCCTTTGTTTCTTTTTGGTATTTAGTTCTTTATTTTGGAAGCATAGCTCAGCTGGTTCAGAGCATCTGCCTTACAAGCAGAGGGTCCGCGGTTCGATCCCGTGTGCTTCCACAAAATCTTGTTTTACAAGAATAGTGCTTTTTGGAAGCATAGCTCAGCTGGTTCAGAGCATCCCGACGACTAGTCGGGAGTGGTCTACGGTTTGATAACGTTTGTTTCTTTTAAGTTCTTAGTTCTTTATTTTGGAAGCATAGCTCAGCTGGTTCAGAGCATCTGCCTTACAAGCAGAGGGTCCGCGGTTCGATCCCGTGTGCTTCCACAACGCCCCGCAAATTGCGGGGTTTTTTGTTTTATGGCATTTACAGTTTACATACTTTACTCTGTGACAATGGATAAATTTTACATTGGGCATACTGGAGGAAACGTGAATGACCGATTGAAAAAGCACCTGACAGAACACGATGGCTTTACTGCCAAATCAAAAGATTGGCAATTAGTATTTACTGAAGTTCATGAATCTAAAGCCTTAGCTTACGCCCGAGAACTGCAGATTAAAGGTTGGAAAAGCAAAAAGATGATTCAAAAATTAATTGACAAGCATAGCTCAACTAGTTCAGCGCATCCCGACGGCTAGTCGGGAGTGTTCCGCGGTTCGATCCCGTCCCGATGTTCGGGACAAGTTGTGCTTCCACAACGCCCCGCAAATTGCGGAGTTTTTTGTTTTATGGCAAACTAAGGCACTCTTATATTATCGGACTCAGTTCCTCCAATCCCCACCCACCAATCTACCCTCAATAATCACCTCCACAACATCTTTTCGAACCAAACTAAAAAGTACCTTTGATGTACAAAAGGTAGTAATGAAAAAAGTAGGTTTTTTGGTTTGTTTAATGATGTTTTCAATGAGTGTTTTTGCTGGTTCGCGCGCTGATGCAAGATTTGATGAGTACAAAGAAAAGGTGGTGAAGCAAATGTGGCGAATGTACCCGGGTTGGGCGAGTAGCATTGGTTACCATAAGTACGATAGTGTTTTGGTGATACCCACTCAGGCATCAAGAAATGAAGAACTCGATTTTTGTGAGGAGCAATTAAAGCATTTGCGTAAAATTGACGACTCGTCACTCAGCGATTTAAATAAGATTGACCTCCATTTGCTCATCAACCAGATGGAATATGCGATCTGGGGCATTAACGAACTCAAAGCATGGCAGTGGGATCCTTCTCAGTACAATGTTTCAGGGGCCATTGCCGATATGTTGGGCAACGATTATGCACCCCTCGACGACCGCCTGAGGAATGTCTACAAGAAAATGTTGCAAATACCGCTCTACTACGATGTGGCGCGCTCGAACATCAAGAACCCAACCGCAGAGCATACGCAACTGGCAATTGATCAAAACCTGGGTGGGCTTTCGGTATTCACTAGCGACCTAGAAGAAGCGATAAAGAAATCAACGCTCACTGATATTGAAAAAGAAAAGATTCATACAAAATCACTGCTTTGTGTTGCCGCAATTAAGGGCTATGTCGATTGGCTCAAAGCATTAAACCTGTCAAATGCGCGTAGCTTCAGGTTGGGTGCAGACTTGTACAAGCAGAAATTCAACTTTGAAATACAGTCAGGATATTCGGCTGATGAAATTTTTGCGAAGGCAGAAAGCCATAAGAAAGAGCTGCATCAGAAAATGTTTGAAATAACGAGTCAGTTGTGGCCTAAGTACCTATCAGCAGTAACAATGCCTGAAGATAAGTTGAAGGCGATAAAAATGATGATTGATGCGTTATCGCAAAAGCACGTAAAACCGGGAGAATTTCAAAAAGCCATTGAGCAACAAATTCCATATCTGGTTAAGTTCATCCAAAACAAAAATTTGATTTACATCGATTCAACAAAACCGCTTGTTGTGCGTCGCGAGCCGGACTATATGGCAGGTGTCGCTGGAGCTTCAATCAATGCTCCCGGCCCTTATGATAAAAACGGAAACACTTATTACAACGTGGGTAGTCTCGATGGCTGGGAAGCAGAAAAAGCAGAAAGTTACCTGAGGGAATACAATCATTATATTTTACAGATCCTGAACATACATGAAGCTATTCCGGGTCATTACACTCAATTGGTGTATGCCAATCAGGCACCAAGCATTATTAAATCGATACTGGGTAACAATGCTATGATAGAAGGTTGGGCTGTTTACACTGAACGTATGATGCTTGAAAACGGATACGACGGCGATAAAGGTTTAGAAAGTACCGAGGCATCGCCTGAAATGTGGCTGATGTATTACAAATGGAACTTAAGAAGCACCTGCAATACTATTCTCGACTATAAAGTGCACACAAAAAACATGTCGAAGCAAGATGCGATGAAATTGCTAACGCAAGAAGCGTTTCAACAGGAAGCAGAGGCTGAGGGTAAGTGGAAGCGTGTATCTGTTACTCAGGTGCAATTGTGTTGTTACTTCACGGGGTATACCGAAATTTACGATTTGCGTAGTATGCTCATGAAAAAGATGGGTAGCAACTTTAAATTGAAATCATTCCATGAACAATTTTTAAGCTACGGCAGTTCTCCGGTTAAATACATCAAGGAGATGATGCTGAAAGAAATGCACTAGGAAGCTAAAATGAACCTGCACCCGAAATGGAACAAAGCAACCGATTTACGTCATTATTAATAATATGTAGAACAGCTATTCTGATTTTGTTCGTTGTGAGTGTGCAAACGAGTCATGCGCGGCAAAAAGATACCTCTGCAATATATACTGCGCCTCAATTGAGGGTAGGGTTTGGGTATCCAACGGGGCTGCTTTTACAAGGTGTATACATAGAACAAAAGACTCGTTATCAAATTAAAAGTGGGTCGTGGGCGTGGCATTGTAGCTACACTGTGAGAAAGAAGAGGTATGGGGTGTCGTTATGTGCAGACTTTGAAAGTGATGAAGGTATTTGGAACAATTATGTAACATACAAAGTGCGTGGGCGGAATCGTTACTATTACGACCCTCAAGGACACTTTAAGCTAACCGATATTTCGGGCATGGCTGAATTCAGGTTTTACTACGGTCATTTTATGAAGGGCATTATAGAAATGTATGGTGCAGTTGGGGTAGGGATTGGCTACCGCGACCAGACCAATACTTATGACTCATCATACTATAACCAGCATTTTGTAGGGGGAGTAAACACGCTGGGTAACCAAATTTCTACCCATTCAACACCCATCGATCTGGCGTTTTATTTTGCTCCGTTTAATTTCGAGGCGGGAAAGAGGTATACGATTTATAATGAAGTGGGGATTGGCAATAAGGGTGTACTCGTATTTGGCGTAGGATATCGCTTTGGAGTAAAATAGTGATTCACTCAATTTCATTGAAATTATGGAATGAAATTCATAAGCCCGCCGCCTTTGTAATATATAAAGGATGCCTAAATTTGTAGTTATGGTTAGACTGGTACACATTTTTTGTGCGTTATTGCTGGGTGTGTTGTCATTTCAATCTTTGGCACAGGCCATTCAAAGAAGGCTCATTGTAACCTACAAGGACGATTTTTTACCACTTAAAGATGTCCGGGGACAATTTGATGATGAAGGGAACTATTCGCTATTGCTTGAAAAAAATGACACAGTTTTTTTGATTGATCAAAAAGGTAAATACGGCCCATTTTTCAAGACAGAATACGTTGATGATATAGTAATTACTCATAGTAAAAACGATTCAACAGATTCAGTCAGGGAAATCTATTTCGTACCTTATCAAGGCACTAAAGTGTTTGGCCCTATAAAGTTGGGAAGGATAGTACATACTATTTTAGCATCTGACAAGAAGAATGTTGCGCTTTGGACCAAGGTGTACGGGAAAATAAACTTGTATATTAATTCAACTTTGATTGCCAGTTTGAAAGAAGAAGATGCACCCGATCCGGAGCATAAATGGTGTAAGTTCGAAAAGAATGGCGATGTTTCATATTGTTACAAAATAGGCAAGCAATACAAAACTTTCAAAAACGGGCTTTTAATTGACAGTAGCAATGTGCCGACTTATTATGAGGATATCGAGATAGAGCAACATTGTAAAGTTGATTCTTCTGTTTTGAAAAACTACTCTGAAGTCAGCCACATGGTTTCTAACAGCAACTGCAATACTGCCTATTTCGGTGTCAGGGATTACTATTTGTACCGGGTGTTAAATAACCTAGAGCAAAAGGCTCCGATTACAAAATATGGTGTTCGCCCCACGCCATTGGGGCTTAGTCCCGATGGTCATTATTGGTGTGTTTATCAAACAGACGATTCATCTTACTTCTATCACGATGACACTTTAGTTTTAAAAGCACACATTACTCAAACATTAACGCTCAATATTTCAGACTTGATTGAAAACTATGGCAAATATGCTGATGAGAATCTTTGGGGTTTTTCTAATAGAGCCGACGTGTATATTGTATATAAAAATGCAATATCAAAGCCAATAAAGCCTATTATATCAGTAGAATATTTAACCCGGCTATACAACGGAAGTGTTCTCAGTAGTGGATTTGGCGAAAACGGATATTGGCTCATTCAAAAAGTGGGCGAGGGAAAATTTCATTTGATGGTCAATAACCGCGATTTTGAGATAGGTGACTACATTGATGAAAAATCTGTTGATGCCCTTGCAACCGTTCGGAATTTTTGTTTTTTAACTCAAAAAGAATTTATATTTTATACTTTAGAGGGTAATTCATTTTTTCGAAACAGTATTAGGTTATGAGCAATAAAGCAATCTTGATATTATTTGCGGTATTGTCGATGTCTATTGCATCATTTGGGCAGAAAACAGCCGAAGATTACCGAGGTGAGGGGCTTGAGGCTATGTATCAAAAGCAGTTGAAAGTAGCACTCTCCCGTTTTTATTATATTGTTGAGCACCACCCAAGAAATCCGATGTGCCCGCAGGTTTATTTTCTAATCGGTGAAATGCAAAAAGACAGAGGGAAGTACCAACAAGCAAAAGCTGCGTTTTTGCATGTTCTCAATGATGATTTTGCAGCCGCCAAATCAATAGACATCAATGGAGTGGGGCAGAACCCTTCGTACAATTATAAACATGAAGCCGCAGCCAGTTTGTTTCAGATTTACTTGAAAAAGAAGAAATACGATTCATCGCTTTATTACCTCAGTTTGGCTGATACTGTTTATACAAGCATTCATTTCTATGCCGAAATAAATGGGCATAAAACGTCTGATAGGGTGTACAAAGCACTTCAATATGCGAATTTGTATCGCAGACTTAACAGGATAGGTGATGCTGAAAAGGAGCTTTTGAAGGTGTCGTTTGAAGTTGAAGAAAATGGCACTAATCTCGTGATAGAAGAGCTCAAAAAGCTATTCATGAAATATGAACAGTCAGAAGCAATTAAAAGTGAATTGTTAAGCTCCATTGAACACTTTGCTTCCGATTCTGTTAAATACCCTGCAGGGTATGTAATTGATGGTGCAGATACGGTAAAGTATGCAGCGGGGAGTTACCAAAGACATTACATCCTTTTCCGTGGCGTTAAAGTAAAAATCGACGACTACATACGCTTAGGCAATGAAGTATATGTTAGCAAACTTGACAACCAAATTTTCGACGACAGAAACACCGTCGCCGCCTATCTTAAGCAGTCAAAACTCTACAGGCTAGTGCAAGAGTTGTAAGTGAGGTGTGGTTTTGCTTTATTCCTTCCTCATCAAATAGCTAAGCGTTGAGTCTTCTACGCTTGAATGGGCGCAGGTAACCAGCTAAGCGTAGAATCTTCTACGCTTAGCTGGGCGCAGGTATCCGACCTGCGAGTGCGACAGCAAGACAGATTCTTGCCGCCGAGCAACTGTAGAAGATTCTACAGTTAACGAAAGGATTTGAAAATAATAAACTACCCCCTCAACAACTCTTTCAACTTCCAGACTTTAGAAGTGTTTTTGGTAAGCTGGAGGTACATTTTGCGTGTGGCACCGAAGGTGCGGAAGAAGCGTTCAACACCAGGGTCCATGCTACCTTCAAAGTCGAAAGTGGTGCAGCCGAGGGTTTTTGCGTGCTTGATAGCGTGCCAGAGCAGGCAGGGCATTGCATTATTTTCGTTCTGCAAATTGTTTTTAGCGCCCATCAGGTAGTAGCTTTTTTCTTTGTCCCACACCTGCCATATCATTGCCAATACATCGTCGCCGCTTTTTGCCACCCACACACAGCCGGCATTGTTTTCGGTACAGGCACTATACAGGCGTTGCATGAGGTTGTAATCAAAATGCACAGACTTACCTTTTTTTCCGGTTAAGGTGTGCTCATAAAAGTTGAACAGCAGCGGTAGCAGACTATCGTCCCTAAGCACAGAGATTGACTTTTCCCCCTGTTTAATATTGCGGCGGGTACTTTCTTTAAAGTCGGCAAATATGGTTTCTTCGCCTTGGTTGAGGTCAATATAAAATGTCTGGCGGGCGGTACAGTTCAGCCCGTTATTTTTAAAAAGTCCCACCTGCACAATTTCAGGTGCTATGTTCAGGTTCATCACCTCCACCGGGGGGAGCTTTTTATAAAGTGCACCCACCACTTCGTGTTGGAAATTATCGGCTGCCGCAGGTTTTAAGTCGCCGGGGTAAAAAACTACCGGGCCGAGGTAGGGGGTAAGCAGTGGGGTGCGCATGAGTTTTACGCCCATTTTTGTCTCGGTTTGGTACGCCCATAAACCAGTAATTTCATCTCCCTTTTCAGCAAAAACAAAGTCATAATTGGGGGCAATGATATCAAGCCACCATTTCTGGCAAAACACCGGAATTGTGTGTTTAGCATTTATTTTCTGTAGTGCCGAATGTTCGCTCATGTTCAATTTTTGCCTTTTCAGTTTTATTTGAATTGTAAGACTCTCGAAGGTTGAATTCGTAAAATGTACAATGACGGAAGTAGAATAAAAAGTACAAAAACAGCCAGGCACCCACCATCAATAATGGCTATTTGCCACCATGTAATTTCAATGGGTGCATAGCGCATAAAGTAGGTTTCCTCGGGTAGTTTTATGAGATGGAACTGGTACTGCAAATAGCACAGCGTTAGCCCGACAACATTGCCTAATATGACACCTGCAAGCGAAATGTAAGAGCCAAGACTTAGGAAAATTTTGATAATTCCACCTATGCTCATCCCCATTGCCTTGAAAAGACCAATCATGGCGGCGCGGTCAACGATTAGAATGAGCAATATAGTGCCCAAATTAATGATAGCAACAATAGCCATGATAATCAATAAAATTTGCCCGTTCAGTGATTGTAAATTTAGCCAATCGAATACCGACTGGTAGTTTTCTACACTCGTGTACGATTCCAGTGGCGGATTGATAATATCGTAATGAATAAGGTTACTCACAGAATCAGCAAACGCCTCATTGCTTAATTCTACCTGATAGGCATTGATGCTATCAGCCGACCATTGATTGATGTGTTGCAGCATTCTCAGATCGCAAAGCGCAAATACTTTATCTACTTCATCAAGCCCACTGTGAAAAAAGCCGGCGACCTTCACCTTTCTGATTCGGGGGGCTGTATTCTTGCTGAAAAACTGAATATACAGCGAGTCGCCAACTCCAATATCAAGCTTTGATGCAACAGTTTGTGAGAGTATAATCTGTCGCGAATAGGCGGTGTCGGAGTAGTCAATGGGCTTTCCGGTAAATTCCAGTTGCCCCGAAAAACGGTATGATTTATCGAGCCCTTTCAATTCAACCCCTTCCATTTTTCCCTTCGATTGTAAAATCACTGGGCGTTCTGCAAATGGTGCTACTTGCGTTACATAGGGTAGCTTTTTGGTTTGAGCTATCAGCTTTTGGTCTAAATAAATGGGTGCTTCAGTAAACGTACTCGATTTGCCGTTGAAAGGAGACACATGTACATGACCAGTAAACGCAAACAGCTTTTCCCTGATGTTTTTCTTGAACCCGGTAACAACCGCAACACACACAATCATAATAGCTACACTTAATCCTGTAGCAACAATCGCCAATACCGTCAATGCAGAAAATGTGCCTTTCTGTTTTGACAAGTACCTACGCGCTATGAAAAAGGATAGATTCAACTTAGAAGCTTGTATTGCTTGATTTGTGATGAAAGATAACTACCAGAGTTTGCCTGTTTTATGTTTTTGTACAGCAGGCAACAGGAACGGATAAACGGCAACACCCAGCGTAAACGATTCCTCAGTCCAGTTTTTGAACGCTACTTGTTGGTCGGGACAGGAACCTTGTGCATACCTAAATGCAGGTTTCAACTCAAATGCTTTGTACATAATGGTTGCCGAAGGACCGAATGAAACCCCACCTTGTTGTTGGTTTTGCATTGCCATCAAGTAGTTGATTGAAACACCTCCTGTAATGCGGATTGTGTTGTTTTTCAGAAAAAGATATTCTAAAGAGGGAGCCAATGCTAAAAAACTGAAATGTCTGTTCGATTGCTCCAATTCACTGTAAGTTTTTGTAAGGGAATAGTCCCAATAATAAACGCCCAGCCTCAGGTAAAATTGCTTTTTCTTTCCAAAATCAGTTGTTCCACCGAACCCAATATAGGTGCCCGGCCCCCTGTAGGTCATAGATGTAGTTGCCGCACCCACGCTTTTGTTGACAATCCAAAGTTCATTGATTACGCCTGCTTCAACAAAACCATATGGAGCATTGAACAAATGCTCTTCATGAAAAATAGTGTCTCGCCTTGGTGTCGTTTGTGCAAGACCGTCATTAGCCAATAACCCGCCAAGGAAAGTCAGCACCACACAAAAGACATTGATTTGAAAGTGTCTCAATTGAAAAGTCAGCTTCATTTTGGTACGTGAATGTAACAAAAAAGCTGTTTCACCATTTGGGGAAACAGCTTTTTCAACAATTATTTTAGTGAAGTTGACAAAATAAATTTCATCAAGTTTAATTATTATGTTTCTTTTGTGCTAGGCGCAAAATCCGAGAATAGTGAACTATTTAAGGACTTTTGCAACGACGCAGAAATGGAACAGAATGGTGGAAATGGTGGAATTTATTTTGTCATCTTCACTAACCAGATTAATATTCATCTTCATTGAAGAAGAAGTCTTCCTGAGTAGGGTAGTCCGGCCAAATGTCTTCGATGCCTTCATAAATTTCCCCTTCGTCGTCTAGTTCCTGAAGGTTTTCAACTACTTCAAGTGGCGCACCTGACCTGATTGCATAGTCAATGATCTCGTCTTTTGTGGCCGGCCATGGAGCATCTTCAAGGTGTGACGCCAGTTCTAGTGTCCAAAACATATTTCTATTAGTTTTATATCTTTACTAAATATCGCAAATATAACAATTTCCCAGTCTTGCAAATCGAAATTTGCCCGGGCGGAAAAAAGATTTAAAAAAATGTTTACAATGCGTGAATTACGAAACTACTCCCTGCGCTTTCAGGTACTCGATTGCTTCAGCTTGCGTGTAGTAGCTAAAGTTTCGGTACCTGTGGTGTACATCAACAATTTCTTCAAAGGCATCGGCAACCAATTTTTGATTTTCCCAGTGCCTGATGGTTTGTGTGACTTTTTCGAGGCAGCCCCTTTTGTATGCAATTTGCCCAATAACATGTACGAGCGTCCAGCGCACTCGTTTTGTGGCGTCATTTTGTAATTGTTCAAGTAATGGTAATATATCTTCGGGGTGGGTTCTGCCTCTTAGCTCAATGCCGTGGCAAATTTCACGGCGAATTTCTTTGTCGGGATGGTGGAGGTATTTCTGCGACCAATTGATTACAGGGTGAGGGTTTTTCTGCCCCATTTTTTTCATTGAACCTATAACAGCATTACGCACTGAATGGTGTTCATCAAATAGACCTTTGTCAAAAAAATGTTGGACAATCTCGAAGTCGTGAATGCCAATTTCACCTGCTGCGTTTACAACCGTTTGCCGAATCTTGGCATTTGTACTGCTGAAAAGCGAGTTAAGCGATGTGTGTACGCCCACGCGAAGCAGGACGTCGGAATGATAAATTCGCCCTACGGCTAAATATGCTGACTTCCTGATGTAAGTGTCTTCATCAGAAAAATAAGTCTGGTAGCTTTCTAAAACACCGTTCGAAGTATCAACGAACAAAGCATTTTGTATTTCAGCTACCAGACTTGCTCTACTATCTTTATCGAGATCGTAAAATCCCATGAAGCGAACTATAGAATATCTAATAGTTCAACATCGAAAACCAACGTGCTGTTAGGGCCAATGTGCGGACCCACTTGACGGTCGCCATAACCCAAATGAGGTGGAATAAAGAAACGGAATTTGCTGCCTTGCTCCATCAATTGCACGCCTTCTGTCCAACCTTTAATTACCTGATTGAGCGGGAAACTAGCCGGTTGATTTCTTTGAACAGAGCTATCAAATACTTTACCATCAATCAAAGTGCCGTGATAGTGGCATTTTACAGTTGAAGACGCAGATGGTTTAGGACCCGCACCTTGTACAAGCACCTGATATTGTAAGCCACTAGGCAATTCAACAACACCTTCTTTTGTTCTGTTGGCAGCGAGAAAGTCCATTCCTTCTTTCAAATTGGCAGCAAGTTTCTCTTGTTTCATACCAAATAGTTTTTCAGCTAAACTCATGTAAATAATTTTTTGCGAAAGTAAAGGATTTTTGTTCTTGATAACTAAGGAGCTAATTTTCAAGAAAAAACTTTATTTGTTTGAAATTGAAACAAATAAATTATAAATTCGCAAACGAAAAAAAACAAAACAAACAAAAAAGATTATGAAGAAAGTAATTTTACTTAGTTGCTTGGCTTTGTCTTCGTTAAGCTACGGACAAAACCACATTAATTTTGCGTACGCAGATGAGACAGCCGATTCGACCTTCCTTGGAACCGGAGAGTTTTGTGAAAATGCACATGGTTTTTTATTTGGTTTTTGGCAAAAGCGGGTTGACTCAAACAAGTGCATCAACGGCGGAGGAACGTATGAAATGAATCAGCTTTTGCAAAGGAAAATTGTTTTGGGGTCTCAAACCGATACAAAAAATGGGTTTCTAAATGCTTCAATGATTTCTCCTTCAAACTACGAAGCACTAAATAGATATTTGTACAATCAACCAATGGTTGACGTCTCTCAAAATTTCCATTATTTCACGATAAATAATGCAAACTACCTCGGTGGTGAGCTCGTAAGCGCATTTTTTGGGCCAGTTCGTTTTGCAGTTGGTGGAATGTTCAAGGTGACCACTGATACTTTTACTACAGGAAAAAATGATAGTGTAAACTTGAGAAATAACTTAAAGAAAGTTGTCAATAATGGCGGTACTATAAATTTGAATTTTTCCATGCCATTGATTTTTTCAAAAAGCCGCTATGGAAAAGCTCATTTTGGATTGTTTGCAATTGAAAATATCGGATTTAATCCTAACGTAGATACTGCAAAAATTGTACACGACGGGCTTTACTCAAGTGATAATATTTTTTACAATTCTCAAACGGGGTTGATGCCCTATTTTGACTTAGGTAGTGCAGATGCAAATTCATATGTCAGAATGTATTTCGAATTCCCTTTTTATTATTCTTTTGGAAATTTCAAAGGAGCTGTTGATAAAATTGGGTGCGACTTTACAATGTTGCAAATGAGGGGTGGAATAAAAGTTGGTGATTTGTTTTCGATGAATATCACAGGTTCTCTTTGGTCAACAAATAAAGATTTGCAAAGTATGCCATTTGTGGTTTCAATTAGCGGTTCGCCTTCTCAACTGATGCAGACCTTGAGCAAAGGAGAAGATGTCGACGATGCTGCAAAAAAACTCATAGAAGAAGATGCGAAATTTAAGTCTAAAAAAGCAACTAAATCTAAAAAAACAACAAAAAGCGACGACGAGAATGACGATAATTAATTTATAAAATACTGTATTTTGTTTAGTGAAAGGGGGCTGTGTTTACAGTCTCCTTTTTACATTTAAACGAAATAAAATAGCGCAGTGCCGATTTGACACTGCGCTATTTTATTGTTTTTATTTTCTTGCAATCAACGTCTATTGCTTAGAATTTATTCAGTCTTGAACTTCTTGTATACAAGTTAATTACCGGAAGGTCGACTACAGCAGAAAAACTATAACGCAGGTAGCTTGAGTTTTCAATGACTGCATTGCTGCTGGTTACACTTCTTAGTTGAGGCCCTAACTGAACACCTGCATTTAAAGAAATAGGCATTTGAGGCAATCCAACTGAAAGGAACAAGCCCGGAGAAATAATGTTCTTAAGTTCGATTTTAGGCATTGAAGAAGTGCTGTCTTTGAATCGGAAAGCAGCTATTGTGCCGAGGTCTATAATTGATAAGAACGCACTGTAAGACCAATGGTAGTCGCTTCTGGATTTTCGAAAAATTGCATCAATCCCCTGGCGGTTACCAATGCTGAAAGCAATACCAATTGGGGCTGTTACACCGTAGGCATTCATTGTAAACTTGTTATCGTTTTTGTAGCCTTGAATTTGTTCAAACCCTACATAGGTGCCGCAATAAGCGTTCAAAGATATGTTCACTCTCGCTTCACGTTTCACTCTCGATGAACCCGGAGGCATTGCGAATGTTTCAATAATTTGCTCCACATCATCTGATGTTTTTGCTTTGGTCATTGCTGCCATGAATGTACCGTAACGCAGCATTACATTAATGAAAGACTTGCTTTCCTCTGCGAAGGTTTCAATTTTATCGCTGTCCACCAATTTCAACGCATCGGCAACAAGTTCAAGGTCAGTAATTGAATTATTAAGGTCTACTTTTTCTTTGAATACTTTTTTGAGTTCAGTTTCAATTTCAGGAGTTAATGCCAATTTCGCTTCTACCATTGAATCTGATGATGAAACAAGATCTACTTCGTTTGGTTTCTGGGCTAAGACAAAATCATTTGGTTTTTGTGAAAATGTATCAACAAATGCAGCGAGAGATTTAGATACTTTTCTGCCCCTCAGTCCTTTTTCTTCCAGACTTGTACTGAAGTTATCAGCCAGTAATTTGCTTTTGTTCACAAACAGTTCCTGGTAAATATTGCAGGCGTACAAAACAGCACCTTCGTAGTTTTTACGAACAATATCTGTCATTACCTTCAACAAGTTGTCAGAAACGATGCTATATTCTTTGATCGCGACGTTTATGTCGGTTACATATACTACTAGTTTACTTGATTTAACTACGTCTGATGTAATGTTTCTGATATCGGTAACATAGCCAATGAGGTGGTTAACTTTTGTGGCGTAAACTGCAAACAGTTCAACTTTTTCAGAATCTCCTTTTGCTTTTTTAAATTCATGAATCAGGTCATTTATCTCTTTGATTTGCCTGATTGAATATTGTATGTATTCTTTGCATTTAATGCCATCGCCAATCAGAACACCTATATCTATCGACGAAACACTGCCAGTGTTAGGGCTTTTCCTTTCTAAGGTAATTCCATTGGTGAATGATTTGAAAGTTTGCAACAGCATATCTAGCGTGCTTCCGTTTTTCAACTTGGAGTTGATTGTTCCTGCTTCAATGAGTTCAGCCACAGTCGAATCCCCAATTTTAACATCCATGAGTTTAGCTGCTTGCTTCATCATTTTTATACCTGACGCAACATTGTGATTCAGCCTGTTGACACTGTCAATAATAGAGTTAGGGAAACCATTCACAATTTCTATAGGGTGCATATTGTGCATAAGGTTGTCCGCTATATAACAACCACTTTTTATAGAGAGTCCAATTTCTGGGTATGCCCTAAAAAGGTCAGGGTGGTTTTGAATGATGTTAGGTAAGTGTTGCGGAAGCAATTTTAAATCATCATCAAACGCCTCAACCAATGTCGCTAAGAAAGGTTTGTAGTTATAAATCTCAGCACCTATTACGTTCAGTGTTTTAGCAGTTGCCGGGAAAAATGTTCTGAAATCGCGTGTGCTGCTGTCGTTCAAAGCTTTCTTCAGGTGCGAAAAAAAGGCAATATCCAGCTCTTGTTTTGTTCTGGTTACAATAAACTTTGCGGCTCCGTCAGCAATGTTGGTTACATCCATGCCGCCTACATTTCCCAATATCTGATTTTGTGCAAAACCCAACTGGTAGCTAGTAAACGAAATTAGAATTAGAATAAAAAATTTCTTCATGTTTTACTTGTTGTTAAAATTAAAAAACTTGATTTTGAACAAATGTAAAAGAACTAATTAAATAAAGCAATGTTGATAGCGAATAAAGCTTTAATGTGAATTTTGAGAAAATTCCCAGGCCCGCTCTTTTCGTCGGCAATTATTGCTTACGGTTCCACCTTAAAGCATACAATAAATAAAAATTGAAATCGAAGGACGAATTTTTGTCCCCTTGTCCGAAGCCTGCAATGTAGGTCGGCGACAAATCATTGAACGATTTGCCATTGAGCATAAATTTACCGCGGATATTCCAGCCTGTGATGATTCCCCTAATCAGCTCTACACGCACACCGGCTGTTATCTCAGCCCATACAGGAACGAAGCTTTTACCGGAAACAGCACCTGATGTGGTACCCCAGGTGCTATCAACTATCGTGTACTGTGCATCTGCCCTGCTTACATGTGCGGCACCTAGTCGAAGCCCCATTTGCATACCGCCCCAGTCTTTAAGATTTTCTCTGCCCAGCAACATTTTATCAAACCCCAGCCTTAAAAAGCTGCTGTTGGTCTTGTAAGAAAGGTCGGGATAAGCTACCGTTGAATTGCCCCAGCCGCCCTCTGCCACCCAGTAAATTTCATTTTTGTGGTACCACGAAGCTAAAAATTCGTAACCCACCCTGTCGGTGACCAAGTAGTTTTTGGCAAGGCAGCCCATATCGAAACCCAGTTCTATCTGATGAGATGCTTCAATTTTAGGTTTTACGGTTGTGTCGGCTTTTGCAGTATCTACAGCCGTTGCCTGTCCGAATGCGCTTCCGGAAATCAAAGACATACAAGCCAAAATTTTAAAAATTCGGCTTGATGTGCAGCTTGATATGTTTAGCGACATTCGCATTGTTGGTTACAGAAGTATTGTTGATAGTAATCCCGGTAATGTTATTCCTGGTTGTATGCGCAGAATCGAGTTGGAAAAAAGTAGTAAATCCACATGCATTGGAGATAAACTTTACCTCCCTGCTGTAATAAAATGTCAAGGTATCCGTTGCCGAAGTACCTGTGGAATCTGGCGTTAAAAGCCAAACACACGAGTCAGCGACGGGCGATAACGACAAAGTGAAACTGGCCGAAGGAGTTGTGTATTGAAATGATTTATCGCCACCCAATGTTATTGCTGTGAATACGGCAGAAGGTAGGGCAGTATCGATTTCTACAGTTGAGGTGTCCTTAGGCAAGTGCATACTTTCAATATACATCGATGCCGTTTTTGGCGTCAGGCACACCTGACGGTCTTTGTTGCAAGCATTTAACCCAACGGTTAAAATACCGGCAACAATAACAAACTGAAGAAATCGGTTCGACGGGCTAATCATTCAGCGTAACCAGAATTTTGTCAATTTCGGCAATCACGAAGTCCAGTTGTTTTTTCATGTCGTCTTTTTCTTCGTCATTGAGACCTGTATTATTCAGGTTCACGCTTACGGCGTTATTCTCTAAACTTGAAACTTTCTTGTTCAGTTTTTGAATCACTTTGTTCTGTCCGTCAATAAGTGCACGAAGCTTTTTATTATCTGCAACTACAGAATTGTGCTTTTTGATGAGCTCATCAATCTTTTCGCTCAATAATTGAAATGATTCCATGTCAGATTCTTACTTGTGCGTTTAATTTTTTAGAATATGCATCAATCAGTTGTTGCATGAGTTGTTCAGTTTCTGCATCAGTCAGCGTACGGTCGTTCAGGCGGAAACTATAATTCAAGGCCAGTGATTTTTTACCAGCACCCAGTTTATCGCTTTCAAAAATGTCAAACAAACCGAAGCTCATCAATGGCTCCAGCTTCAATGCATTCGTTACTTGCGCTACTTGTTGGTATTCAATTGTTTTGTCTAAAACAATCGCCAGGTCGCGGTTTACAATCGGGTATTTAGGTATTTCAGTATATCGTACTTTATTGTTATTCACTGCGCTCACGAAAAGCTCCCAGTTCATGTCAACGAAAAATACCTCTTGCTTAATGTCAAATTCTTTAAGGCGGGGAGCAGCAACATTTGTAACTGTAGCGAGCACTTTATTTTTCCATTTCCAGCCAAGTGAACCATTTGCATCATCAACAAACATTTCAATCTTCGTAAGTCCGAATGCACTGAAAATGCTTTGCACCAATCCTTTTACGCCATAAATATCTGTTTGAGCAACTTTTTGGTTCCAGTTCACTGTTTTAGCAGCCCCGGTGATCCACAAACCCAGATGTGACTCTTGGTGGTATTTGCCTTCAACCTGGCTATAAATGTTACCGAACTCATACAATGCCAAATCCTGGTTTTTCCTGTTGCAGTTGTAGTTAACCACTTCAAGTCCGCTCTCAAGTAAAGAAGGGCGCATCACATCAAGTTCTGCCGTAAGACTGTTGATCATGCGCACAAGTGTTTCATTGCCCGGGTAGTACTTGCTGTTAACGATACTGTTGGTTACAATTTCTTGCAAACCCAAACCACACAACATATCTGAGACCTTATCTCTTAGTTTGCGGTCAGTTAATTGTCCTTTTGAAAGCGCATAAGACAAACGACCCGACATAAACACATTATCCAGTCCGTCAATCCTGAGCACCTCTTCAACAATATCGGCAGGTTGAGAAACGTCAGTTTTGTTGGTAGGCACCTGGAGTAGCATGTACTCGTTAGTCACTTCTTTAAGCCCGAAACCAAGGTTGCTTAAAAGTCGTTTTACAGTTTCAGCTTCGTATTGTTTGCCGCTGAGTTTATTAATATAGTCGAACGTAGTTTTTACAAATACCGGAGCTACTTCTGTAGGGTACACATCTACCAAATCGGCCGTGAGTTGACCATCGGCCAGTTCGCATATTAAAGCCGCAGCCTGCTTCATAGCAGGTAAAACAAAGTTAATATCTACACCTTTTTCGAAGTGCAAAGCAGCATCTGTTCTTAGACCATGGTGCAGGCTTGTTCTTCTTATATGTTTTGGTGCAAAGAATGCGCTTTCCAGGAATACGTTTTTAGTAGTGTCGCTAATACCGCTGTGTGCGCCACCGAATACCCCACCAAGTGCTACAATTCCTTCAGCATCGCAAATAACAATATCATCAGCTTTCAGGGTGCGCTCTTTGTCATCTAGTGCAACAAATTTTTCACCTTCTGCCGAAGTTCTGACAATGATTTTATTGCCTTTTAACTTGTCGGCATCAAATGCGTGTAAAGGTTGCCCGAATGCATGTAAAACGTAGTTGGTGATGTCTACTATATTATTAATGCTTCTAACGCCAATAGTTTGCAACGATTGTTTCAACCAATCGGGGGATTCTTTAACCGTTACATTTTGAATATACAAACCAGCATACCTTGGGCAAGCTTCCGTATTAACTATTTCAACTGATACAGGTGATTTAGGAACGGGCAGGCTGAGGTTAGTCTCGGGTGAAACGACTTTGAAATCTCCTTTTCTGTGGTGGCACAAATAGGCGCACACGTCTTTCGCAACACCTAAGTGGCTATTGGCATCAGACCTGTTTGGAGTAAGACCGATATGCACAGCAAAATCGGCATCTTTTACATTGAAGTATGTTTTTGCCGCTTGTCCTAAAGGAGCATCAGCAGGTAGAATCATAATACCCGCATGGCTTTGACCCAGACCTATTTCGTCTTCGGCACAAATCATGCCTTCACTATCGGCACCCCTTATTTTTGCTTTCTTAATCAAAAATGGTTCGCCCGCAGTAGGGTGTACGGTAGTGCCAACAGTAGCTACAACCACTCTTTGACCGGCCGCAACGTTAGGAGCTCCACAAACTATATTTAATAAAGTACCTGTGCCAACATCAACCGTTGTTGCACTTAGTTTATCGGCATTAGGGTGTCTTTCACATGTTTTTACTTCACCTATTACTAAACCTTCCAGTCCACCGGGAATAGATTCAACTTTTTCAGCAGCTTCTACTTCAAGTCCAATCGAAGTAAGAATCACAGAAAGTTCATCAACACTCAGAGATACAGGTAAATATTTTAAAAGCCATTGATATGAAATGGTCATTACGTCAAAAAGTTTGTGCAAAGATAACCGATTAGCACAAAGTCGTGTTTGTAATTTATGCACGATTGGAGCGTAATTTTTACAAATATTTGGTAAAATATCTTGGCTAATTGAGCACCCGAATGTGCAAAAGTGAAAATTTTTTAACGTTTATACCTCCCTTGAAACCTTTCAAAAATATATACCTTTGCACCCCAATTTAGGTTGTAGTACCAAAAAATGATAAGCCGTAGAAATATCAGGGTAAAAGTGATGCAAACACTTTATTCCCTTTCGTCCTTTGAAAAGGCTGAAATGACCAATAAAAGACTTTCTTCCAACATGCTCAATGAGAAGCTGGATGAAGTACTCAATGTGTTTTGTGTTGCAGTTTTGTACCCGGTTCGCATTGCTCAATATGCCGAATCAGATAATATTAAAAGGTCTTCAAAGTTCTTACGGACTTCAGAAGATATGAATGTAAGCATTAAAATCGCGAACAATTCATTTGTCCAAAAACTCGTTGCCCGTACCGATATGACTGAACGTGTCAGGAAGGAAAAACTTGACAAGTTTTTTGATGAAGACTGGGTTAAAAAGTTGTACAAGCAATTGAGCGAGACTTCTGAATACAAGCTTTATACACTTAGCGAAGGTTCATCTTCAGCCGATGATAAGGCGATTGTCAAATTCATTTGGGAAAAGCTGATGCTTGAAAGCGAAGATGTAATGAGTTATTTCGCTGATGAATTGCCGGGCTGGGAAGACAATAAAGACCTCATTTTGATGTTGGTTGATAATTTCTACAGTAACCGCGCAAAAACAGATTTCTCAAGACTGCTGACTGCCGATAAGAAAGAATATGCTGAAGAGTTATTGCAAGCGGTGATTGAGAGGGAAGAATATTGCTTAGAATTGATTGCACCTAAGTTGGTGAATTGGGATAAAGAACGAGTAGCGGTGATTGATATGCTGTTGCTCAGGATGGCAATTTGCGAGTTTTTATATTTCCCTACCATACCAACCAAGGTAACTATTAACGAATACATTGACATCGCTAAACAATACAGCCTGCCACAAAGCGGACAGTTTGTGAATGGTGTACTTGATAATATTTTGAAGGATCTCGAAAGAGAAAATTTGATTAGAAAACAAGACAGAAATTCGAAGTAAGATGAACAAATGGCTGATTTTCGCAGGTTTGTTTTTTGTTGCCTGCAATTCCGGTAAAACGACAAATACGCCTGAAAAAGGTAAGCTTCCAACAACATTGGTGAATAACCCCATGAGTGCAAACGGCGTTGATACAGTATCGGCGGCGCGAAAGCCAACCATGGAGTTTACTGATACGCTTCATGATTTCGGGAAGATTCACGAAGGTGAGAAAGTAACCTATGAATTTGGGTTTTCAAACAAGGGCAAAACGCCGTTGATTATTACCAGTGCTTACGGTAGTTGCGGTTGTACTGTTCCTGAATTCCCTAAAGATCCTGTTCAGCCGGGTCAGTCGGGTATAATTAAAGTAATTTTCAATTCTCAGGGTAAGTCTGGTCATATCGAAAAATCGGTTACTGTGAGAACAAATACGCTGCGCAGTGTGCACATGTTGTACATTAAGGGCGAAGTAGAACCTAAAAAGTAAATTTTAATAAGTCAAACAAATATGAGTTTCAATCACATTCTGTTGCAAGCAGCACCTGCAGGACCAAATCCGATGTTTAACCTCGTGATTTTCGGTGGTATGATTGCTGTTATGTATTTCGTTGTTTTAAGGCCACAATCGAAAAGGGCTAAAGAGCAAAAATTGTTCGCTGATGCTATTGGCGCAGGTGATTACGTTATCACAACTGCAGGTATCCACGGCACCATTCAACGTACCAACGAAGACGGTACTATTCAGGTGGAAATTGGTCGCGGTAACACTTTGAAGCTTGAGCGCAGTGCTATCTCTATGGAGATGACTGCTGCTTATCGCAAAAAGAACAACGTTGCTGCAGCGCCTGCAACTGAAAGCAAGTAATCAAAAACACTAATTTTGCATCAGGTCCGGACACCCGGACCTGATTTCTTATTTTCTAAAGTGCCATTATTGTTAAAGGTAGGACTCACAGGCGGTATAGGGGCAGGGAAAACCATTGTTGGTCGCGTATTTGCTGCCATGGGTGTTCCTGTTTTCAATGCCGATGAAACTGCTAAAATGCTGATGGAAACGGACCCCGCCATCCACAAGGGAGTGATAGACATCATAGGTAATGATGCCTTTGTAAATGGAAAACTCAACCGTGGGTATATATCGGGCGTTATTTTTAAAGATGCTGCAAAGCTAGAAGCGTTCAATAAGCTTGTACACCCTGCCACCATTCAGTATGGCATTGACTGGATGGAAGCCCACAAAAACGACCCCTACATTATTAAAGAAGCAGCCATACTTTTTGAGACCGGCAGCAACAAGCAGATGGACAAAGTAATAGGTGTAACTGCTGACCAGGAAGAACGTATACAGCGCGCCATGCTGCGCAACAACCAGCCCCGCGAAAAAGTAGAAGCCATCATAGCCAAACAAATGCCCGATGCCGAAAAAATGAGCCTTTGCGATTTTGTCATCATCAACGACGGTGAGCACGCAGTAATACCCCAAGTGCTTGCGATACATAGAGTGTTGATGAGGGAGTAGGGGCGTAATTCATTAATTACAGATCATACCTTTTATATAGTTCAATTCGTTTGTAAGTCCACTTTTGAACCTTGGGGCTGTTCAATTGAATTTTTCTCGTGACTTGTCAATAACCAATTTGTTTTTTCTCATAGCAGTAAATGAGTTTTGTTTATATTTTTGACTAAAATTTTAAACAAAATAGCAATTCTCATTCAGCGAGGTAGTTGGTTTTTACTTGTTTTGGTATTCTTGGCGAATGGCGTAATGGGGCAGTCATATCAAATTGGGCATATCAATGCCACTTTTATTGATAGCAGCCGTAGCAATCGTTTGGTGCCTGCTGAAATTTATTACCCTGCCGATGTTGCCGGAGATAATGTGGCGTTTGCGAGTGGTATCACTTCAAAAGTACCGGCTATTAGTTTCGGGCATGGTTTCTTTATGACGTTCGATGCCTATTTTAATATCAGAAATGCAGTGGTGGCAAATGGGTACATTATTGCCTTTCCGACTACCGAAGGTTCGCTGTCGCCCAGCCATAGTGAATTTGGTAAAGACCTTGCCTTTGTACTAAAAAAGGTGCGTGATTTGGGTGCATCATCAACATCGCCACTGTACAATAAAGTTGATAGTATGAATTGTGTGATGGGGCACAGTATGGGCGGAGGAGCTTCATTTTTGGCGGCTTCTTACGATGCTTCCATCAAATCGATGGTGACATTTGCTGCCGCTGAGACAAGCCCAACCGCAATAGGAGCTGCTGCGTCCATCAGTATTCCGGCACTTGTTTTTGCGGGATTGAACGACTGTATATCGCCACCCACAACCAACCAGCAACCGATGTATAACGCGCTGACCTCAGCTTGCAAACATTATATTGGCATAAAGGGTGCAAGCCACTGCCAGATGGCGGAAACAAATCTGGCATGTAATTTTGGAGAGTCAAGCTGCACACCTGCTCCTTCCATAAGCATGGCAACTCAACATGCTATTATAGATAGCTATTTAATACCTTGGCTCGACTATACTTTAAAATCATCATGCACAGCAGGGGCGTATTTCGAGACTAAAAGTGCCAGCGATACTGCCATAACAGTTATCAAGAACTGCAGCCTTTGCGGTACCACTTCTGCTGCAATAGTCTCAAATAATCCTTTACAATTGCGCTTGAGTCCCAACCCATGCACCAATAAGTTAGGCATTGAAGCTCCAGCATTTCCTAATGCAACCATTCAAGTGATCTCTATGACGGGCACCATTATTTTATCCGAATCAATCTCAACGACACAACATATTTCCACTGAAAACCTCCCCAACGGTATTTACATCCTTGTATTATCCAGCCCGGGCTTTGAAGTGTTGCATGGAGTTTTTGAGGTGAGAAGATAGGGTAGGATTTGGGGTTTTTTCTTTAATGCTCAGGTTGCCTGATTGACCTTCTCAGTGTTTTTCCCTTACCTTCAATGTTCAAAAAGCTACACTCCATGAACATCGAAAGCCAGATAGCAGATTATATTGTTTCTCAAACCGAAGCAAAACGCATTGAATTGCAACAACTACATGAATTGATGCTACAAGCATCACCCGGCTGCAAGATGTGGTTCCTTGATGGAAAAGACGAAACAGGAAAGGTGGTGACCAATCCTAATATCGGCTATGGCTCATACACCATCAACTACGCCAACGGCACCAGCCGTGAATTTTACAGAATAGGGCTCAGTG
Organism: Chitinophagaceae bacterium; assembly: GCA_947454235.1. Classification (GTDB taxonomy): domain Bacteria; phylum Bacteroidota; class Bacteroidia; order Chitinophagales; family Chitinophagaceae; genus Flavipsychrobacter. The sequence continues at coordinate 97,189 of CANGIY010000008.1, read as the reverse complement.
CCAACACCACCGGCATATCAGTGTACATAATGGGTATTCCCGATAAAAACTATCTACCCCAAACCTACGGCACCCGCATAGGTAAAGCCAAAATAACCGGCTACTGCATCAAGTTCAAATCCCTCAAAGATATCAATCTCGATGTTTTGATGGAGGCTGTTGGTTATGGTGTTGGGCTGGGGTAGTAAAAAAACTCGCTCCCGCTCACAGACCCACTCTGATAAAATCCCTCGCTCTCTTTCCCTTTCCCGCTCCCAATTAGCTCCCGCTCTCAGACCCGCTCTGTAATATATCTCGCTCCCGCTCTGCCTAATTCTGAGAAATATAACAATGAAATTTATTTTGGTTGTAAGTTTAATTCTTATGGCTTTTTGGTTATTTTTGATAGGCTAACATGTTGTAGTATTCTGAATGTCAATTGCTGTCAATTGACTTAGTGTTTTTAGAAATTAATATATTTAGCAGAAACTTCGTGGAAATATTAGAAACAGACTAAATGAATCTTTATCGTTTAAATACAGAAGTTGACAGTAATGTTCTTCAAAATGCAGATTACGACATTCGTCGATATACGGATTTTATTGGTAAAGCGATAAAATTTCTCGAGCGAGAAACTTTATTTGTTAAAGTGAAAAAAAGCACTGTAGTAAATGAAAGTGGAAAAAATATTATAAGATACAGCCCCGAGGTAGCAAATAATAAACGGGAAGAAAAGGCAATTGAAGTTTTATTTAATGAAAATACAAGAAGCGTCTTTGACCAGAACAAAGATTTTAAAATAGGTTCAATCCAAGTAATAGATCAAAATGCTGATGACAATTATGTGGTTCTTTCAAAAGAAATTGAGGGAAATATAATTTACTTACAGCCCGACACATTTCAGCTAATAAAACAAAAGCAAGCCCTTGATAACCTTCGAAAAAAGCCATTGAAAGAGCATGAGCCATTGCTGAACTTATTTGGGTCGCCCAACAATGAATTTTGGGAACAAACAAAATTTAGAGAAGAAATTCAATGGAAAATATTAACCGACGTATCAAAAGATGGAGTTGATGAGCAGCGAGAATTCGTATCGCTTTCGCTACAAACAAATGACTTTGCGTTTATGGAAGGCCCCCCTGGGTCTGGGAAAACTACAACAATAATAGAATTGATAATGCAGTTTGCCGCTAGAGGCCAGCGTGTGTTATTGTGTTCAGCTACACACGCAGCTATTGATAATGTAATTGAGCGAATAAAAGGGAAGTATAAAAATGTCTGCGATACAGAGATTATTCCAGTTCGAATAAGTCGTGTTGTACAACCTGTAAAAGAAAGTGTTCGACCTTATTTGCTTCGAAACCTTGTTAGCACTTATAAAGTTGATATTGAAAAATTTTTGGAAAAGAATTGTAAACTTGAAAGTCAGAAATTCTTACTAGAAAACATTAGATCAAATACTGAATACGATCCAATTGAAAAAGTCATTCTTGAATCTGCAAATCTTGTTGCAGGAACAACGATTGGGGTTTTGCAACATCCAGATATCAAAAACAATAAACAAATAGCAAATTTTGATGTTTTGATCGTTGACGAAGCGTCAAAATTGACGTTTTCAGATTTTATCGTTCCTGCACTGCATGCTAAAAAATGGATTTTAGTTGGAGATGTAAAGCAACTTTCTCCTTATGTGGAAAATGATTATGTTTCGGAAAATATTTCAAGTATATTTAAAAAGATGGACTTACGTGCATCAATTGTGAGACAGTTCGAACTAAAAATAAAATTGAATGACAAACGTTTTTTCGATTGCTTGAAAGTGTTTTTTACTGAAGTGGACATCAATGCAGAAATTAAATTACTCAAGGCTGAATATCCAGAACTTCAAATTTCAAAAGTTGACAATAGTGTTGATGACAGTCAAATATTTGAAATTAACGGTGCTGATATTTTGGTTTGTATGAATTCGCGAAAAGTAAAAGAGTTCCTTTCAAGAAATCTTTTCGTAAAATCAATAGTTATAAATGGAAGTTTCAAACGAGATTTAGATTTTCAATTCAAACAAAAATACATTCACAAAAGAGAACTGCCGGAGTTTTCAAGCAAGAACGATGAATGGTCCGAAATGGTTTCAAGCCGTTTAAATCAAAGTTTTAGTTTCCGCAAAGCTGAAGGTGAATTTAAAAACATCGATCAAGAGCTTGAGTACTTAATTCCAATAGAAATTAGAGAAACCATTCATCAAATAAAAAGGCTTGTTTTTCCTTCTATTCTAGAATTGTTGCAAAATGGAGTGGGTAGAGGGGAAATGCAAAGAAATGAAAGGGTTATTAGCCATGGCTTTAATGATTATTACAAGGAAAGTCGTTTCGTCTCTTTGACCTATCAGCATCGTATGGACCCCGAAATAGCAAAAACTTCAAAGGAGAACTTCTACGAAAATAATTTGTTGTCGGCAAATACGGTTAAAGAAAATCGTGATTGGAATTACGCATTAAATGAGCCGCCAGTAAAGTGGGTAACTAACAACGACAAAACTGGAAATGAACCTGGTAGCAAAATTATAAACCCTACTGAAGTCAACGATATCGAAAGCGAACTGAGGAAGTTTTTAGCTTGGGCAAAAGACAATCCGAAATCAAACGGGGAACACTATGAAGTTGCTATTTTGACGTTTTATTTAAATCAAGAAGTTGAATTGAGAAAGCGAATTAAAAAAATAACTACCCAAAATAATTTTTCTAAGTTTCATAAAGACAATACAGATATTTTCCTTTATACCGTCGATAAATTTCAAGGGCAGGAAGCAGATTTAGTTTTATTGAGTTTTACTAAGTTTACTAAAGATGCACATTTTAACAGTCCAAATCGTTTGAATGTAGCACTAACAAGAGCAAGGTTTAAGTTAGTATTATTTGGAAACAAAGAATGGTTTAGAAAACATGCAAAACTCAAAGCTTTACGTTTTCTAGCTTCAAATTTTCAATCAATTATTCGATACAACAGATGATAACACTCCGAAAAAAAGAAACGATAGAACTTTTTCATGTCGAACTTACTTTGAAAGAAAAAACAAAGCAAAACCCATTCATTGCTGTTTTAATACTTGCAAGTGAGCAGGGTGAAATTACACCAGAAAGCTTACGGCAAAATTTATTAACGTCATTGCCAATCCGAGCATGTGCCAATTTATTACTTCGCATTTCGCAACAAGGTTATTTAGAAAGAATAAATGGAAATTCAGCTTATACATTAACGGAGCTTGGCGAGCAAAGTGCAATCGATAAATCTTTTTGGGTAGGCGAAAAAGGAGTCTATAGTGTTTTTGTTGCAAGTTCAGTATTGATTGATCAGCAAATTATTTTAATAAAGAAGACGGAACGTTTCGAATATGATAGAAACGGGAATTGGGAAGCATTCACGCCGAGTTCTATTCTCGAATATCAAAATGAGGTTTTAAAAATTGAAGGAAACGAAAAAATAATAGAGGAAGTTGAGGCAAAATGTTTTAAGTCAAATTCAATTGATTGCGTGTTAGAAATACAGGCTTCAAAAGATGAATGTTTGCTTAAGGTTTTGAACGAGAAGGAAGTCCTATTCCAAAATAGAGTTGATATAAACGAGCAAGATTTAAAAGAAGATTTGTTACTGAACACAAACGAGTTTGAATACAATGAACGGGGGAAGAATATTTTGGTTGAGTTTGATCCAAATGACATTTCATTTTTGAGAAAAGTAAGTATCAATAGTCCTTATTTTCAAGGGGTTGGATTTAGTCCGTTAGAGATTGAAAATGTTTGGTTTATGCCTTTAAATCAGCAAAATGCAGAGATGTGGCTTTTAGAAATTTTATACAAAGGAATTGATTCGTATTTTCTCGATGACTATAGTTTTGAATCATTTGCAAAAGATAAAGCAAAGCACATTCTTTCCCAATACAATGTTGAAATACCGACAAGAAACAGGATGAAACAATTATTAGCAGAAAAACCAACAGCATTTTATCAGACAGCGAAACTTGAAACCATAGACTATTTGAACTATTGATATGAAGGAAATTACAAGGGACATATATGTATTAAACGACGGGGCCATTCAATTTCCTATTTTGCCCAATGGTACAGGTTGGAAGTCTACAGAACTCGATAATCTTTCTGTTATTGAAAGTGGTGAAAAGAAAAAGTTGCAGTTTAAAATCATTGATGCAATCGAAAATGCCGAAGAGTTTATTTGTCTTCAGTCTTTTTTAATCCAGGATTCGGTTTTAATCGATGCATTGCTGAATGCAGTTGAGAGAAAAGTAAAAGTGTTCGTTTTAAGTTCAGTCGAAGCACGTTTAACAGCTAGCGTTGAAGAAGAGGCGGATTTTATTACCAAAGACTATATTCAGATGCTTGAGACAAAATTCAAAAACCATTTTGTACATAGGTCTGCCGAAAATTTTCACGGAAAATATATTCTAGTTGATCCAAAAGCAAATGCGAGGGGGTTCATTTGCACAAATAATTTTACGGAAAATGGCTTTTCGAAAAATCCTGAATTTGGTGTTGAATTGAATATGTTACAATGTGAAGAGTTATTTAAAATTTTTGTATATCATTTTTGGGAACATTCAAAAGATGAACAATCAGAATTAAATGAGTTTGAAAAAGTTAAATATGCAAGCAAATTTATTTTGCCAAAACTGACCTCAATACTCTTGACATCGCCTAATTCCATGGTGAATTCTTTAAATAAGACATTGGAAGTTGCGGTAACTAATGCCCAAAAGTCGATAGTGATTTCAACTTTTCAAATTGATAAAAGTTCAGAGCTCGTACAGCTTATTCTTAAAAAGGCCCGAAATGGGGTTGAAGTCACGCTGTTCTGTCGCCCAATTGAGAAACAATTTGAAGGACAATTGAAGGAGCTTTTAGATGCCGGTGTGCAAATTTTCTTTCATCAATTTGTACATGCTAAAGCGATGCTCGTTGATGAAAATCAAGGTTATGTATTTACAGCTAACTTAATAGAAAATGGGCTTTTAAAGGGTTTGGAAGTAGGTTTAAAGCTTAATGAACAACAGACTTCAGATCTAAAAAAAATACTAGAGAATTATAAGAATGACTTTCCATTCAAAGCAACTAAATCTGCTTACATCAAGGACTTGACAGAAGTTCAAGTTTTCAAGGAAGGGAGATTAACAAAGAAAATTATGCTTAACACTACTAATAAGGATGAAAAGCGGAAGATTACGTGGGTCTCAGATTTAATATCATTTTTTAATTATAAGCCAGAAATCAACGACAACTCAATAAAGTCATTAAGATTTAAGCTGATAGCGGATATTGAACCTTTACCCAAAGACTATAAAATTAATGCATTTTACAAATTTGAAGTAATCGAAAATGTTGAACCGAAAGAAAAGAACACTCAGATTGTTGTAATCAATGACAATTTTTCAACAAATGACATTGGCGAGCTAAGCAGTTACAGTGCTTTGAAAATTTACTATTATAATTCCTAACAACTTTTTTAATACAACCAAACACCCCCAAAGCGCCTCAAAAAAGCGCTTTTAATTTTTCCGTCGGATAGTCTTGGATTTGAACCCATTGTGGGGTATGGTGTAGGGCTGGGGGAATAGAATTCCCCGCTCCCAGACTCACTCTATTCCCACAAACACAAAAAAAGCGCCTCAAAAAGGCGCTTTTAATTTTTTTCCGGCGGAGAGAGAGGGATTCGAACCCCCGGACCTGTTACAGTCAACAGTTTTCAAGACTGCCGCAATCGACCGCTCTGCCATCTCTCCGGGGACAAAATTAGAGCATCTATTTGATTTGCAAAATTTTTTTTCGCTTTTCTTCGAATATTTATTCGTCCCATGTTTTTTTCGTCTTAAGTTTTCATGAAAATACTGTGAACTTTTTTCAAAAAAGCACACTTTTTACCCCTTTTTCAACTGAAAATAGGCTAGGAGTTGGTTAAAAGAAATATAAATGAATTGTCGCAAGTGATGGTTGCCTGAAAAAAGGCTTAAAACCAACCTAAAAGCCTGATGGCTTCATATGCTTCTTTTACATCATGCACCCGAAGTATGGAAGCACCTTTTTGTAATGCCAAAGTATTGAGCACAGTGGTGCCATTCAGCGCATCGGTCGGTTTTATGTTCAATGCCTTGCATATCATCGATTTTCGGGAGAGTCCCGCAAGAATTGGGCACTGGGTCATCCTGAATACATCGAGGTTCCTGAGTAATTCAAAATTATGCTCTACCGTTTTCCCAAATCCAAAGCCGGGGTCGAAAATCACGTCAACGATACCAGCATTCCTGCATTCTTCCAGTTTGTTTTTCATGAAGTCCAGTACTTCCACCACCACATTGTCGTAAGTAGGGGATAGCTGCATGGTTTCCGGGGTTCCTTGCATGTGCATGGCAATGTAGGGCACTTTAAGTGTACCTACTGTTGTTATCATATCAGCGTCAATGTTGCCTGCACTCACATCGTTAACAATGTCTGCACCCGCTTCTATGGCTTTTTGGGCAACACTGGAGTGGTATGTATCAATAGAAATCCAAACGTCAGGAAATTGGCTTTTAATGGCTTTTATGGCTGGTATCACTCGTCCAGCCTCATCTGTTGCGTTACTTATCTTTTCTCCGGGGCGCGTGCTGGTGCCGCCAATATCTAGTATTGTAGCTCCATCCTCAATCATTTTTGCGGCAGTTGAAAGTAGCTCTTGGGTATCGTCACCAACAGTTTTGTAAAAGCTTTTATCCGATACATTCAAAATACCCATCACCACAGGCTTGCTCAAATCTAACAACCTGCCCTTGGAACGAATTGTTGTGAATACCGGAAGTAGTTGATTTACAGAAGACACGGGAGAAGATTGAAATGAGTGATTTACCAATATGCTAACTAAATTCTAACAAAATATTTTCATTTGTTTTGAAACCTTTGTTTCGTCATAGTTGCATCAAGCGGTAAAGTTATTATTTTTATCCCTACTTTTATTTTTGATGTAGAAACATGTATTGGCGAGTACATTTGCCAATTGAACCATTGATTACAAACTGCTAAATATATTTAGATGAAGTACCTTATTTTATTCTTGAGGGTTGCATTGGGCCTGTTATTCATTTATTCAGGACTTGTAAAGGCCAATGACCCGATGGGGTTGGTGTACAAAATGAATGAGATTTTCGAAGCGTGGGGCATGAACTCGCTTGTACACTATTCATTTGCGCTCTCAGTGGGTATGATCGCATTTGAGATATTTGGCGGTGTGGCAATGATAGTAGGTAATGCATTTCCTACCTGGATTACATTTATGGTGCTTATCAATGTATTTTACTTCTTCCTCACGTGGTACATTCTCGTAAAGGGCACTGTGAAAGAGTGTGGTTGCTTTGGTGCATGCATCAAAATCAGCAATCAGGCTACATTCAATAAAGACGTTGCGTTGACAGCTATCTCAATTTTCTTATGGATTTTCAGGTTCAGGGTGTTCCCGCTGTTCCAGAAGTCGTCGGTAAACATAGGTATTGTTGGCGCTGCAACAGTATTTTCGTTCGGTTTCCAATACTATACGTTACATCATCTCCCTTATCACGATTGTTTGGCTTATAAAGTGGGCAACAACCTTTGGGAAAAAATGCATGCTGCACCCGGTGCTATTGACGATTCTTTCAAAACCACGCTCATTTACGAGATGAACGGTAATAAGAAAGAGTTCACTTTGCAGGAATTTATGGACCAGAATATCAGCGAAAACCCGAAATGGAAGTTCGTTGAACAGAAATCGGAATTAGTGAGAGAAGGTTCAGGACAAGCTGAAATTCCGCATGATTTTCAAATTAATACGCTTAACGGTGATGATATGACAGAAGACTTGCTCACTAAAAAAGGCAATATGTTCTTCCTGTTCATGCGCGATGGTAAAAATGTAACTGATAAAAACAGGGAGGAAATTAAGGCTTTAGCGGCAAAAGCAAAAGAGCTTAAAGTCGATTTTTATATCCTCAGTTCTATGGGTGCCGATGACGTTAAGGCATACCAGGAAGCTTATGCAATGAAGGACGTAAAATTCATGTTGCTTGACCAGGTAGTGAGCAAAACTGCTATGCGTACCGACCCGGGTTTGATGTTGTTGCACGATGGTACAGTTGTTAAAAAATGGAGCTATCTCGACTATCCTAAAGAGATTGCATTAGACGGAAGCGGCGCTGTTACCTTTAAATAACCTACGTTAAAAGACTTCAACTATAGCATGTTCAGGTATCTGTTACGCAAATCGGGATACGCTGTCATAGTTATGTGGGGTGTGGTTTCACTGGTGTTTTTCCTTTTTCATGTGTTGCCTGCCGACCCGGCGAGGTTGCTCATGGGGCAACGAACCGATAAAGCAAGCATTGAAAACACGCGTAAGCTCCTGAATTTAGACAAACCACTGTACGTCAGGTATTTGTATTACCTCAATGATCTTTCTCCTTTAAGCATTTATCAAGATAAGGACTATGCCAAGGAAGCGGGTGGATTGACAGTAGTTGGGTTGGGCAAAGAAGCATCACTGTATCTCAAGTTTCCTTATTTAGGTCGTTCTTACAGGTCGCAGCGCAGTGTCACTGCTTTGTTGACTGATGCTCTTCCGGGTACCATTGTACTGGCTTTTTCTGCTATGTTGCTGGCTTCAGTTTTTGGTGTGGCATTGGGCATTGTTGCTGCCATGAAACGTGGTACGTTTTTAGATTCTTTTATCACGGTGGGGTCAGTTACAGGTATTTCAGTTCCCTCGTTCTTTGCCGGCTTACTGCTGGCTTATTTTCTGGGCTATAAATTGCACGGATTGACCGGTTTAAATATGTCGGGCAGTCTGTGGAGCTACGACCCTTTTACAGGCAGAACATTATCTGTTCGTAACCTGATACTCCCTGCAATTGCGCTTGGAGTGCGCCCCTTAGCAATCATTGCTCAGCTCACCCGCAGTTCTATGCTTGATACACTTTCTATGGATTTCATAAAAACAGCTCGGGCTAAAGGGCTCCCTGAACGAAAAGTGGTCTTGAAACACGCCCTCCCAAATGCACTCAATCCCGTTATTACGGCTATTACAGGCTGGTTGGCAGAGTTGCTGGCGGGTTCGTTTTTTATAGAGTATATCTTCGGTTGGAAGGGGGTAGGGAAGGTGACAGTAGATGCTCTGGATAAATTTGATTTTCCGGTAGTTATGGGTTCTGTTTTACTTTCAGCTTCAATATTTATTGTTGTAAGTCTCGCGACCGATATTCTATATTCGGTGATAGATCCACGTGTGAAAATGGCATAATTATTTCATGCCATTGATGATTGATTCCAACGCATCGAGGTGCTTTTTAAAAGCTGTTGAGCCTTCCAGGGTCATTTGGTAGGTAGTGTTCGTTTTTCTGCCAATAAAGCCTTTTTGTACCTGTAAATACCCCGCGTCTTCGAGGGTCTTGAGGTGTGTCGCCAGGTTTCCGTCAGTTACATCAATAAGGGCTTTGAGGTCATTGAAGTTCATGTTTTCATTCACCGATAAAGCACTCATGATGCCGATTCGAATGCGGCTATCAAATATTTTATTAAGTTGTTGTATTGGGTTGTTCATGCTCATCTATGCTTTCGGTTTACGGTCATACTTATTCCACATCAACAATCCGTACACAATATGTAATACGCCAAATCCCGCTGCCCAGTAATACAATCCGTAGTTGGTCATAGTCAAAGCTATACAGCCCAAAGTAACCTCCATTATGCCCAGGTACTTCACTTCAGAATGGGTAAACTTCGAAGCACTTATCACTGCCAGGCCATAAAATATGAGGCACGAAGGAGCAATAAGGTTAATGTACCCGAAGTAAATGAAACGCAAACACAAAATCGCACCAGCAGCCATTGGGAAAAAGCCCTGAAAAATCATTTGCTTCGCCACATGGTTCCACATGGTTTGCCCCAGCGACTTAGATTTCCTCTGAGTAAAATAGAACGCACCTGCCAGTGCTACTACGAATATACCAATCGCAAGAAAGAACACTTGACGGGTAACTGGGTCGAAATAGGACTCGTTTTCTTCAAACGAAGAGCCCATCACCAGCATATTATCGGGCTTATTGAGCAAGTAATAAGCATATGCCGAACCAGCCAAAGCCACAAACCCTGCCCAAACTCCGCTCACGCCACTCAGCGACACGAATTTGGTTGAGTTATGCATAATTGACCTTATTTCTTTGAGTGCCTCAAGCGATTTGTCTTGATTTTCAGCCATTACTGTTGGTTTTATAAGTGTATGTTTTATTGCAGTGCCCAAGTTATTTTTCGTAAAAGCACTTTGAATAGCAAATCTACTCCAAAGGGGGCAAAAGAAAAACCCTTTGGTGCTTTTTATTGTCACCAAAGGGTTTTATATGAATTCATCGTTCCTAAACGTCTAGTCCGAATTGCTTTGAAGTTTCTTGAGCAATTTCATAACCGGCATCGGCATGGCGTATAACACCCATTGCAGGGTCGTTATGTAATACACGACGTAGCCTTTCAGCCGCATCGTCGGTACCATCAGCTACTATAACCATGCCAGCGTGTAAAGAATAGCCCATACCTACACCACCGCCATGGTGGAAAGACACCCAGCTAGCACCACCGGCAGTGTTAATCAAAGCATTCAGAATTGGCCAGTCTGCAATAGCGTCAGAGCCATCCTTCATAGCTTCTGTTTCGCGGTTTGGAGAAGCCACAGAACCAGTATCAAGATGGTCGCGACCAATAACGATTGGTGCTTTCACTTTACCTGTTCTTACAAGTTCGTTGAACAACAAACCAGCTTTTTCTCTTTCACCCATGCCCAACCAGCAAATACGTGCAGGAAGACCCTGAAATGCGATTTTTTCGCGTGCCATTTTCAACCAACGATGTAAACCAACGTTATCAGGGAAAAGCTCCATGAGTGCTTTGTCGGTAGTATAAATATCTTCAGGGTCGCCACTTAAAGCCACCCACCTGAACGGACCTTTACCTTCACAGAACAAAGGGCGGATATAAGCAGGAACAAAGCCAGGAAAATCAAATGCATGGTCAACACCACGTTTATCATGCGCTTGTCCTCTCAGGTTATTACCGTAATCGAACGTTATTGCACCGCGTTTTTGCAGTTCCAGCATTTCGTTTACATGTACTGCCATCGTATCCAACGACTTTTTGCAGTATTCAGTTGGGTTAGCTGTACGCAATTTATTCGCATCTTCAACTGACATTCCTTCAGGAAAATATCCAATTAATTCATCGTGCGCTGAAGTTTGGTCTGTGAGCGTATCAGGGGTAATGTTACGTTCAATCAATCGACGCAATAGATCAACCACATTACAGCAAACACCAATAGATACTGCTTCACCGTTTTTCGCAGCTTCCAGCGCCATGTCTATACCCTCGTCAATGTTTTTAGTCCACTTGTCAAGGTAGCGTGTTTCAATTCTTTTCAAGATGCGCCACTCTTCCATTTCAGCAGCAAGGCAAACACCTTCGTTCATGGTAATAGCCAAAGGCTGAGCTCCACCCATACCACCAAGACCAGCTGTTACGTTTACTTTGCCTTTAAGTGTACCGTTGAAATGAATATTGGCAAGAGATAAATAAGTTTCGTAAGTGCCCTGTACAATACCTTGAGAACCAATATAAATCCAGCTACCGGCTGTCATCTGCCCGTACATGATTAAGCCTTTCGCGTCCAATTCACGGAAGTGTTCCCAATTAGCCCATTTACCCACAAGGTTACTGTTTGCAAGTAACACTCGTGGTGCATTCTTATGGCTGCGAAGCACACCTACAGGTTTGCCACTTTGTACAATCAAAGTTTCATCTTCTTCCAGATTTCTGAGGCATTCTAATATTTTATCGAAGCTCTCCCAGTTGCGCGCTGCCTTACCAATACCACCATAAACCACCAGGTCTTCAGGGCGTTCAGCCACTTCAGGGTCAAGGTTGTTTTGAATCATTCTGTAAGCACCTTCAGCCACCCAGTTTTTACAATTGAGTTTATTGCCTGTAGGCGATTTTATAACGCGTTTACCAGTTAAATGAGCCATTCAGTTTTTAAATTTTTTCGCAAAAATAGGTAAGCAAATTTGAATTCAGATGATTCTTTTACACGTAACTATTAAGCTAAATCATTCTGTTCAAACTCTTAAGGTTACCCTAAAGTTATTCTTCAACACTTGTAAGAATTGGATAATGTCTAACTTGTGGAGTTATTTAGAGGAATAAAACTATACCTAAAACCAAACCATGGAATATTTCGTTGTTCTGATAATTATCGTGGGCGTCACTATTTTCGTGCTGAGAAAGATGCTCGCAAGTGGAGAAGAACCACCGGTTGAATCGATGCCAAGAAGGGCAATGATGCCTGATGCAGACGTCAAAGAAATACTCAATGAAATAAAACAATTGCGTGCTGCCATTGAACAAAGCGACGCACGTTTAGACGCACGTCTTACCAAAATAGAATCAGCCGCTGAAAGAATACTTTATAGTGGGCATACACCACTTCTGCCAAGTTTTGAAGCTCAGCCTAAAGGAGCAGAAGATATAGCTTCAAGCTCGCCAGGCGAAGAACCAAGAGTGATTGCCGAAGAACCTTTGGAAATACCTCAGCCGCTCGAACACAGGATTGAAGTACCGGTAGAAAATGTAATTGGAAACACCGAAGAAGTTACTGGAGAAGTAGAAACCAGACAGTCAGTTAATACAATAGAAGAAGAAGGAATATTAGCATCTAGTGAGCAGATTATAAGTAATTTAGATAGTACAATTAAACCTAGAGAGGAGGTTAAATCTCATCCTTTTGCTGCTCCGTTGATTTCGCCAGAAGAGGAAGAAAAGGCACGTGACTATGGCGACCTTGAACGTTTCATTGGGGTCAATCTTATCAATAAAATCGGTATTGCGATACTGGTTCTAGGTATCTCATTCTTCGTAAAGTATGCCATAGATAACGACTGGATCAACGAAGCGGGCAGGGTAGGCATTGGTATGCTTGCTGGTGGTATTTTGGTGGGTATTGCACATTTTTTACGTAAGAATTACCGCGCCTTCAGTTCTGTACTGGCGGGTGGAGGTATTGCAACATTTTACTTCACCATCGCCTATGGATTTCATCAATATCACTTGTTAGACCAAACGACAACCTTTGGAATAATGGTAATCATTACCGCATTTGCTGTTACGCTTTCTGTGTTGTACGATAAAATTGAGCTCGCAGTAATTGCTGCTCTAGGCGGTTTCTTGACGCCTTTCCTGGTGGCTACGGGGCAAGGTAATTATGTGGTGTTATTCACTTACCTCATCATTCTAAATGCAGGTTTATTGGCATTGTCTTATTTCAAACGCTGGCAATTGGTCAACGTTTTGGCACTTGTATTTACCCAGGTCATATTCACAGGCTGGTTATTCAGAGAAATTGACCTTAAGCCTTTGAAGTTTAGTCCGGCTGTCGCGTTTGCGTTCGAGACTGTTTATTTCTTCATGTTCATAGGTATGAACCTCATGTACCCTTTATTGAAGAAAGACAAATTCCATGTGCTTGACTTTTCTGTTTTTCTGGCAACCGGTGCTTCTTATTTCGGGTTAGGTATGCAGCTCGTGGCTATATGGGACAATGGCACTTACCGTGGTTTGTTCACACTCGCTATGGGTATTGTATATGCGGCGATAGCGTTCTTCATCAAGAAGCGTTCAGAGAATGAAAAGAGCTTGTTCGTTATGCTCATCGGGCTTACACTCACTTTTGCAACACTTACTATTCCTATTCAGTTGCACGGGCAAGCAATTACTATGTTCTGGGCTGCGGAGTTTGTACTGTTATTCTGGTTGGCTGATTATACCGGCTATTCAATTTTCCGTTATGCTTCATTGGCTGTAACTATACTTACACTCTTTAGTTTGTTTATCGACTGGAGTTATGTCAATACACTTGAACACCACGGTCCATCACTCATATTCAACGACTTAAAAGGCTTTATTACAAATTTAGTTGTAATTGCAGCATTTGGGGTGAATGGGTTTCTTATGCATCGGGGTAAGGATGAAGTGATTCTTGAGTTCAACACAAAATTGTTGTCGAAGGCCTACACGACTGTTGGAATACTTTTGTTGTACATAATCAGTTTGTTCTCAGTAAACTACCTGATGCGCACCAGCATGGCGTTTACATTGTTACGCAGTATTTATCTTGTAGTTACTTACGTTTACTTCCTGGTATGGCTTTTTTGGCTTCGTAAGCGTGAAGGCGAGCGACCGATTCAAACGCAATTTGGGGTGTTACTAGTGAGCACTTTGCTAATGCTAATCAGTCAGGGAGATGTATCTGATATTTTAATGACCAATGTGTACGCGCGCACTGTTTCTGAGCACATTTCAACCATTCCTCACTGGTTGGCATTTTTGTTGTTCATAGCCATTTACGTACTTACATTGTTCAAATTCCGTTCAGTTGAGGAGGGTAGGGTATATTTCAGGAATAATAGTTTACTGGTGTTCATTTTAGTGCCTATGGTAGTTTTGAGTTTTGAGTTAAACCAAATCGCTGTAGCACAATTTGCTGATGGAAAGAACTATTATTCCGTATTGGAAAACTACAGAAAGGCTGGGCTCACAATTGTTTGGGCTCTAAGCTCTTTCGTAGTTATGTACTTGGGAATGACAAAGCGCCTTAAGAAAATGCGTGTCGTTTCCTTGGTTGTTTTTGCCGTCGTTTTACTCAAACTATTCATCTACGACATACAGGATATTTCGTTGGCGGGTAAGATTATAGCGTTCATTCTTCTGGGTGTTGTATTGTTGGTTATTTCATTCCTGTACCAAAAGCTGAAACCGCTAATTTTTGATGAACCCGATGCCGCAAATGGTGAAAAAAGTGAAGAATAATTCACAAAACCGATAATTATCATGTTTTTCATTTAGTCCAAAATTGAGTACCTTCACACCCTCAAAAGGTATTATAATCACTGGTTGGCAATGAAAAAAGTTGAATTGGAAATTGTTGCGCTGTCACACAACATTACTCAAACTCATTCTTACGCGGTTGTGTTGGGGGAGGTTGGCGGTATGCGTAGGTTGCCAATAGTGATTGGTGGTTTCGAAGCTCAGGCAATTGCTGTTGCACTTGAAAAGATGCAAACCAGCCGTCCGCTCACGCACGACCTTTTTACCAATTTTATGTTGATGTTTGATGTGGAATTGGTGGAAGTGATTATTTACAATCTCGACGAAGGAATCTTTTTTGCCAAATTGGTGTGTAAACACAATGAAGAACTAACTGAGATTGATTCACGTACTTCCGATGCGCTGGCTTTAGCTGTGCGTATGAATTGCAAAATATTTACTTACGAAAACATTCTTGATGCTGCGGGCTTGTACATTGACCAACCTGAATCAAGTATCAATGCAACTGGAAGCCAGGGTTCAACACCTGCTGATGTGAATATTGCCAATGAAGCGGCACAATCGGACTCTGAACTCAAAGATTTAGACATCGAAGAGTTGCTTACATTATTACAAACTGTTCTTGACCAGGAAGATTATGTGCGCGCCATCAAAATTCGCGACGAAATAAACAGCAGGAAGTAATTTTTTTCATCCGACGTTTTATCAGTCTGTTTTCACTTTTATTAACCTTCCATGAAGTGATTTAACAACAGGTTGCCTTTCAGCCAATTGATAATATCCTACTTTTATTGAATGAAACAGGTGCTTGATAATTTCTCTTCCGGTTCAAACAATTATGCGGCTTTCAGACCGCTAACACCCAAAAGTGTAATTGATGAGGTCGTTAAGTTAGTGCCTGACCGATGCCTTGCGTGGGATTGCGGAACAGGCAACGGGCAAGTGGCGGCAATGCTATCCGATGTATTTGAAAAGGTGATTGGCACTGATATTTCTCAAGAACAACTAGATCATGCTGAGTTGAGACCGAATTTAGAATATCGTCTCGAGCGTGCAGAACACACTTCTCTCGGTAATCAGTCGGTTGATTTAATAACCATTGCTCAGGCAATTCATTGGTTTGATTTCGACCATTTTTATAAAGAGGTAAACAGAGTGCTGAAGCCGGGTGGTATTATAGCAGCCTGGACGTACAACCTGGTGCACAATACGCCAGAGCTAGAAGCAGTAGTGCATCGGTTGTTTGCAGAAATAACGGGGCCATACTGGGATAAAGAGCGTAAATGGGTCGACGAGTCATATCAAACAATTCCATTTCCTTTTACCGAAATACAAATTGCACCCATGACTATTCAATATGAATGGACTTTCGACCAACTTGTAGGGTACCTGCGCACATGGAGCGGTGTAAAGCACTACATGAAGAAAAATGGTACCGACCCGCTCGCTTTGGTACTTCCCGAACTCAAGCAAGCCTGGGGCAGCGCTGATACTATTTTGCATACATGGCCACTGCACATGCGTGTAGGCAAAATAGCTTAGTTTACCGACTGATCAGTTAAGAATGAAGATAGATTTTTGTAAGCGTATTCAATCATAATGCGCTCTGTAACTACGTTCAATTCAATGAAACGTTGATCGAGTATTTCGAATTCTTTAAACTCTTCGTAGAGTTTTGCAAATTCTTCAACTGATGTTTCTTTGTCCAAAGATTCACGATTGAGTACATATACTTTTAGTACATCATCAATCACCTTTGCCATGTTGTTCGCTTTTACAATTAATAATTGCTCAATAATATCGGGGAGTAACAGCACATATCCGTTTTGGATGAATTGAATAAAGCCACCTTGAAGCACCTGAGTGCGTAAATAATCGTAAGCGAGCAGCAACTGCTGCCCTGGACTCAATTCTTCTATGAATTCAAAATGTTGGCGACGGTACAATTCTTCGTGTA
This sequence comes from Chitinophagaceae bacterium, assembly GCA_947454235.1. Classification (GTDB taxonomy): domain Bacteria; phylum Bacteroidota; class Bacteroidia; order Chitinophagales; family Chitinophagaceae; genus Flavipsychrobacter. Next base: position 80,323 of record CANGIY010000008.1, on the reverse strand, counting down.
GGGGTTGTACCAGGTATTCATAAAATTCATCGAACCGCCCCGATTCAAAAAGTTCCATCGCAAGGGCTTTATCGAGAACGGGCAAAAAATTGCTGTTCATAATATTATCTTTGGCGCATGAAAAGTACATTATTTACTATACCTGACCAATACAGAAAAATAATCTTCTTGGTTCTGTTAGTGGTTTGTGTGGTAATTCCGGATATATCGGCTCCGGTTGCATTGTTTACTGGTTTAATAATTGCATTGACCATTGGGCACCCATTCCTTGATATGAACAAAAAAGCGACTACGCTTTTGCTGCAAATTTCAGTGGTATGTCTTGGCTTTAGAATGAACTTTGAAGAGGCCATGAAAGCAGGAAAAGAAGGCTTTTTGTTTACAGTCGGTACGATTGCGTTAACTCTTTTGGCAGGCTATTTTATAGGTAAAAAACTGAAAATTGACGACAATACATCAACCCTAATTTCAAACGGTACTGCAATATGTGGGGGTAGTGCAATTGCTGCAGTTGCCCCAATTGTTAAGGCGAATGGACAACAGATAAGTGTGGCACTGGGTACGATATTCATCCTAAATTCTATTGCACTCTTCATATTCCCACCGCTGGGTGCCATGTTACACCTCACCGATCAACAATTTGGTACTTGGTGCGCAATCGCTATTCACGATACCAGTTCGGTAGTAGGGGCGGCCGGTAAATTTTCATCGGCAGCGTTACAAGTGGCAACTACAATTAAGTTAGAGCGTGCTTTGTGGATTATTCCTGTGTCGCTTTTAACAGCTTACATGAAAAAAAGCACCGGGAAAATCAAAATTCCATACTTCATTTTCTACTTTGTACTGGCCATTTTAGTGGCTACATATCTACCTGTTTACATACCTGCATTGGCAACTAAAATTGGCGATAAAACTATTTTTGGCTGGACAAGTTTTGTGGGTGTTCGTGGTACAGTTGGCACCTTGTTCCTCATTGGTTCAGGACTTTCGGTTCAGGCATTGCAGCAAGTTGGCTGGAGACCCATTGTGCAAGGTGTAATACTATGGATTTTAATCGGGTCTGTGTCTCTGTTTGTTATCCAGCATACATTATAAGGCGGTTTTGCACTGGCGCAGGAGTTAGCTGGAGTGCTGATTCTATTGTTTTCCGTTAGAATCTTCTACAGAAGAGTGGCGATTTTCGTCCACCTCATCCCCAGCCCTTCTCCGCCGGCGGTGAAGGGAGCAAAGTTGCCTTCGGCATCTTTGTCGTTGGTGTTGCGCAACTGGCGCAGGAGTTAGCGCAACGCTCCTGTGTCTATAAAAATGGGCGGGACTCATGTCCCGAATTCGACCATATTGGGTTTGAATCAAAATTTTTCAGAATCGGATTGCGTGTATTTAATATGGTTGAGATACAGGGCGAATGCCATTCGCGCGTACAACAGTAAATATCTATTTCCCTCGTTTCATAACCATTCTCACAACCCTAACTCCACTCACCGGGTTGTAGGCAACAACCATATACCCGCCATCTTCCAACATAGAAATATCAATTGATTCGCGTTTAGAGATGCCTTCTTTTTGCAGCACTGTTTGCCCGATTGCATTGATTACTTCAACTGTACAACCACGTGCGCCATCAATTGTAATATCACTATTGGCAGGATTAGGGTAAACATTGATATTTATTGGGTCAATGATGGTGTGTACAAATGTTGGGGTATCGGGCCACACGTGCACTGTAATGGTATCTGCTTTTATACCATCTCCACAAATATCTTGTGTAACTACAAAGCGGGTAGTAGCAGTAGGGTGTACCCATAAGCCACCGCCGCTGTCTATTGCAGTACTACTCCCCAACTGATACCACACCCATGGCACCAACGCCTCATGTGTACCTAAGAATACGCTATCACCGGGGTGTATCAAGGTATCGTTACCAGCAAAAGGCATGGTGGAGCAATCTATAACAGAGACATCGTCAATTAGATAGTAAGAATGAATATCGCCGCCTGAACCTGTGGTATCAAGACCAAAATGAACTCTTGTATCTGAGGATTTGTAAAAATTGCCAATCGTTATATAATTTTCAGTACCATTTGCCGTGTATATTCCCGATATTTCCGTCCAGTTTAAAGTGTCTGAAATAATTGAAGTATCTACAATTTGTGGATGACATTGCCATTGTGGCCAACCCGTGTGGGTAGTTGTATCAATAATACCATTATCAATGTAAGCACCAATATTGTTGTTCGTTGCAAAAAAAGATTCTGCTACTGTAAAGAAAGATACCTTATAACTATGCCCAGCCTGCATTGTTTGGGTAAAGCGTGTCTGCATGTAATCACGATCCTGTGGTGTAAAATCATAATTATGATACATAATCATCTGAACCATCCCTCCGCCACTTCGTGGATATTGAAAAAAATTAGAATTTAATGGTACTGATGCAGACGCACACCCACTATAATAAGATGCACAACTATTCACGTACTCTGGAATTCCAGGGCGATCATGCCCCCAATCGGGTGCTCGCCAACTTGAATCAAGGGTTGTCCATCCGATACAGAAAGTTAATTCGTCAGCGATGCAGGGACATTCACTAAAGCTGTCTAATGTTCCATTTCTAACCAAATTAATTTGAGCGCTTCCTACTATAGAGAAGCACATCAGTATCACCGTGTAAATCAATCTGTTCAGCACCGGGAAATATTTGAAATAAAATTACTAAAAAATGTGCGTTGTTGAATCAGAATTCACAGAATTACAGAATTTTCAGAATCGGGTTGCGTGTATTTTATATGGTTGAGATAAATGGCGAATGTTTTGATTTTGGCTGGGTATAAAAAAGGAAAGACTGCGGACGCAGCCGCAGTCTTATGTACCTGGGGATAGAAAGGTGTGTATAATTAACTATTGTTATTCTCGTTTTCGTTTTTGTTGTAACGATCGCTGTTGTAATTACTTGGGCGATCGGTGTTATAGCTGCTGCGGTCATTGGTATAACGATTGTTATAACCACCTCTGTCGTTGCTCCTATCGCTGTTGTAATTGTTGTTATAGCTGTTACTAGGGCGATCGCTATTGTAGTTACTAGAACGGTCGCTGTTATAGTTGCTTGAGCGATCACTGTTGTAGTTGCCACGGTCGCTGTTATAACTGCTGCCGCCACGGTCATTATTATAACCACCGCGGTCGTTGTTGTAGCTTCTGTTGTAGCCACCGCCTGAAGATCGGTCATATCCCGGGCGTCCGCCACCATCACGACCACCGGTTCTTTCACGGTTGTTGTCGCGATAACCGCCTCCACCTCCGCTGCCGCCAGAATTGTAGCCGCCACGGTCTCTGTTGTATCCTCCGTTTCCACCACCTGAGTTATAACCACCTCTGTCGCGATTGAAACCGCCTCTGTTTCCACCGAAGCCTTGGCTTCCGCCTCTGCCACGATCGTTACCCGTATTTTGTTTCGCTTCTTTTACCGATATAATATTACCTTCAAAAAAGCTCATATCAAGATTGTCGATGGCATCTGTGCCGGCATTGTGATCTGTCATTTCAACAAATCCAAAACCTTTCGACATTCCTGTAGCATTATCAATAATAACTTTTGATGTAACAACCTCGCCAAATTCAGAGAAAAGCGTCTTAAGACTACTTCCATTAGTCTCAGGGCTTAAATTTCCTACATATAAATTCATAATCAAGTATTTGTAAAAACCTAAAATGATGGTAAAATCATCACAAGGTACGACATTTAAGTTTAAAATTTTGAATCGGGTTCTATTAACTTCAAATAGACGTATTTTTTTCGGAAAAGTATAATTCCAGAGCAATATTATTTCTAGGGGGCTACTTACTGTTCAGAATGTCTTTGTAATCAACTTTTAGCCTGTCAAGTGCTTTTTTAGGGCTTTGGTAGTTATGGTCTAGCAAAAGTGCTCTTCTGTAGTCGATAACTGCCTCCTTAGGCTTTTTCAAAATTTCACTGCAAAGTCCGCGGTTGAAGTAAGCAGTAGGATTATCGGGTTCCAACTTAGTGACAATGTCATACTGCCTGTATGATTTTTCCATTGAGTCCTGCTGCATATAAATCCATCCAAGGTTAAAATAAGCGTTGATGTAGTGTGAGTTTTTGAGAATGCAACGTTTGTATTCTTCAATGGCCTTAGTGTAGTCTTCGTGTTGTTGGAAATAAACTCCTTTTGCGTAAATGGTTGTTACGTCGTTAGAATCGGTTTTGTACGCCTTTTCGAGGTATTTAATGGCTAAAGTGTCTTTTTTAGCAGCATATAAAAGTCCTAGTTGTATAATGGCATCTTTGTAATCGGGGTTTTGTTCAATGGCAGTCTGGAACCTAGAAATGGCATGTACTGTGTCTTTGAGTTCTTTCAAAATCATCCCTTCGAGGAAGTAAGTTTCAGGGTCGTACACGTTTTGGCGTTGCACCATATTTATTTGCTCTTCTGCCTTTTTATATTCTTTCAGGTAATAGAACAACTTCGCGATTTTGAGGTGTGTTTTTGGGTCTTTAGGGTTTTTGGCAATCGCTTTTTCAAACCATGTTATTGAATTTTGAAAGTCGTTTGATTCAAACAAATAATCACCAATATAGCTCAGGTATTCGGCTTTTGTGGTGTCCAAATCTGTAGCATGTCGAAGGTCTTTCAATGCCAGTGAATCGAGTTTCATTTTCCTGAGTGCCACTCCGCGTGCAAAGAACAAAGAAGCGTCTTCCGGATTTTTGGTGATCGCTTCAGTCATTTCTTTTAGTGCGGCATCATTCTTGAAAATAGGGTCGGTATCGGGCTGGTAAGTGGCTTTGGGCTTGCATGCAAAAATCACAACACTGCCTACCAATACCACCAAAAACGATTTGAAATATAGTTTCATACTGCAAACTTAATTAATAGTCGTTCGGTTTGGGAATTCCAAATGTTTAAAAATATCTCAAAGTCTGAATGAGTAGTGTTTAACGCTGTTGTGAAGTAGAAAATTAGCGGAGGCTTTGTGTCTGATTTTATGTTCAGGTTAGTGGAAATGTACTTGGTTTTATAACATTGCTTTTCAAGTCCTACCTTTTTGCTACTTTTGAACCGCTGTATGCTCAAATATGTACAAATAGCACTGGTAATTGTTGCTGCGACGCTTTTTACAGGATGTCTTCCTGCGCCTCCTTATTTCCAGAAGGTGTATTCTATTCCGCAAAATCAGTGGAGTTTTAATTACAAACCTGTATTTAAGTTCGAGATCACCGATTCAAATGCGGTGTATAAGCCGTACATTGTTTTAAAACATTCTGAGGCATATCAGTTTTCCAATTTGTGGCTTTTGTTGTACATCAAAACGCCAGGCGCAAAAGTCATTAAGCAAGAACGCGTTAATTTAACTTTAGCCGACCCTGCAGGTGTATGGATGGGCAGGGGACTTGGTGCCACTTTCGAAGAAAGGGTTTATGTTGATTTCGGAGATTCCGTGAAACTGAAACAGCCGGGTATTTATGAAATATCAATGGAGCAAAACATGCGCGTAAATCCATTGCCCGAAATATTACACGTGGGCTTGCGCGTTGAACAGTTTAAAAAGAATTAGCAATGCGATTCTTTAACACCGTTTACGTTCTCCTTCTTTCTTACATCATTGTCTTTATTGTATTCTGGGAGTTCAGTCTGCAACGGCAGAGTAAGCGCATTTTCGATCAGGAAGTGTTGACTTTAAACTCGCGTGTTGATAGTTCATTGAATCATAATTTTTACTTTGCTGAGGTCGCCCAGTTGCAAGTAAACTTAAAGCACCGCACTTATCAGTACATAGGTGAGGGGGCAACTTTTGTTTTAGTAATCCTTATTGGCGCCACCATTGTTTATTCTTCGTTTAGAAGGAGAATGGCTTTATCGCGCCAGCAAAATAACTTTATGTTGTCGGTGACACATGAGTTGAAATCGCCTTTAGCAGCAATTAAACTTAATCTACAAACTATTGAGCGGAGAAAACTCGATGAAGAAAAACGTGACGCACTCATAGCACGCTGTGTATACGAATCGAACAGGCTAAATGAATTGTGCAACAATATCTTATTCGCGTCGCAGTTTGAAGGCAGGCAGTACAAAGCGGTGAAAGAGACCTTTGACTTAACCGAACTATGCCAAAGCGTTTTTCAAGAGTATTCAAATCGTTATCAGGGTCGTTTATCTATTGAGGCTGTTGAAGATTGTAAGATCAATGGTGACAAGATTATGATTCAACTACTGCTCACCAATTTGCTGGAGAATGCGGTCAAATATTCACCTTCAGGTAGCCCCGTTCAATTATCGCTTTCAAGAAGCAACAATTCTTTGGTAATTCGTGTCGTTGATCAAGGGAAGGGTATACCTGACGAAGAAAAAAAGAACATTTTCAATAAGTTCTACAGGGTAGGAAATGAGGAGAGCAGGAAGTCTAAAGGAACAGGGCTGGGGTTGTATATTGTGTACAAAGTAGTGCAGCAACACAGGGGTAAAATCACCATTTTAGACAACCATCCTAGCGGTGCAATATTCGAAATTTTACTGCCCGACAATAGTAAATAGATGGTAAAGGCATTGTTTTAATTATGAATATTAACATTATTGGATAAGATATTCACAAACGTCTAAAATTCATTGATTCAATACCCGATAATTATTTCCGACTATTATTGATGTTTATAAAAAATGTACTAGATTGCACTCAATTCATCATTAACAAACTTATTTACAACAAAATCAAACGAGATGGACACTTCAAAAATGATTAAAGCATATTGCTTGAAAACTAAGGAAAAAAATGTTCCAATGCAGGATGCTGTAATTTCTAAAACTGCAAAAGGTGGATATATCGCTAAAGGTCACGACGGCAAAGGCAACAAAATGTCTGCTATCATGGGCGAAGCTAATGCACTTCAAGCTATCAAAGACGGAGTTGCTAAGCAAGATTTCTAGTACTATAAGGTGAATAACCTCATTATACAGAGTGCCCCGTTTCTACTGAACCGGGGCTTTTCTTTTATTGTATTTTTAGTTTGTTAACTCAATAACTTGCGGTACATTTCCCTCGACACCTGAATGGCTGATTTCCATAAATAAACTTTGTTTACGTACTCTCGTACTTCAGTCCGCAAATTCGCAGCACTTCCTATCCACCTATTGATGTTGTTCCAGTCAGTCGTCCAGTTTTCTTGAGTGAGCGAAATGCCGTAGAGCAGATTTTTTTCAAACATTTCGTCGCTAACACCACCTACGCCTTTTTCAATAATTATAGGTAAACCTGCTGCCAGGTATTCTGCGATTTTAACAGGGTTTGCGACTCTGTTTACCAATGTGGGTTTTCTAATCAAAATACCGGCATCGCAGGCTGTAAGTGCACCTGCTACCTCTTGTTGTGTGAATTTTTTCAATAAAACAGTATTTTCGTCTATGCCGGCTGTTTTGAGCAGTGCCTTTATTTTGTCAATTTCCGACGAGAAAAAAGCAAGTTTAACCTTGGGGTTTTGAGCTGCAAATTCCTTCATGAAAGGAATAGTGAGGTCGCCAAGGTGTTGATAGGCAGCAGTTGTACCAGAATACACCACTATTTTTTCATCATCTTTAATGCCCCATTCGTTGCGCCATTTTGCACGCATTGAGTCATTTGGCACAGTCGTTACGCAGCACGGAACTACGCAACAACTTAGCGGGGCACCTGCTACATCTATCAATAACTGCCTGAGTGCCTGACTTACTGTTGTTATACCGTCAATTGCTGCTACAGCTTTTTTAAGGTTTGACAGATGATTGTCGTAATTTGTTTTATCGGCACCTGTGGCTAGCTCGGGGTACTCAATGCCCTTGTTGTAAAGGCTTTCGGCAGGCCAAAAACCACGTACATCCAATACTATTTTATCATTTGGGAATTTAGATTTCAGAAAACTGGCTTTTAAAGCCGCACTTTCACCGCGACAATGATAGATAACCGGGATATCAGTTCCGAGGTTTTTACGGGCAGCTATCATCATTTGTTCTGCCGGAAATCCCTTTAGTTTTCCAATGCCGTTAATCATTCTGATATTAATATGCGGGCAGCGTTTTTTGAGTGAAGTCACTTTTTCCTGTGCAGCTTTGTCCCAGTATTCCCTCATGGTGCCAAGTATCCATGCTTCCACTTTTTGCGGCACTAATCCTTCTTTTACTGTCGCCTGAGTCTCAGCCTGGTCAAAAAGCTGGCTTGCCACAAGTGGGGCTTTATACTCTCCGCTGGTGGTTATATGCACCAGGTTGTACTTCGTGTTCATCAAATTACCCATTATCAGGCGCAAATTTAATCATGAATTTTTGAGGTTGAGATTTTTAGTGGTTGGGTAGGTGGTAAGATACAATTTTCACACTTAAACCAATTAAAAAAGCGCAACAATCATCGACTGTTGCGCTTTAGTGACCTCGTCAGGATTCAAACCTGAAACCTTCTGATCCGTAGTCAGATGCTCTATTCAGTTGAGCTACGAAGCCATTCCGAATTTTTCGGAGTGCAAAGATACCGCTTTTTTTAACTTTGCAAAAAAATCTTTCAAAAATTTTCGCATGAACATCGAGATTTGGTCATTGGGCAAGGAAAGCGATTCATTCATTGAAGAAGGCGTTGATTACTATTTCAAGAAAACCCGCCCCTGGAACGATGTGAGTCTGGTGGTGCTGCAAACCCCGCGCAAACTGGCCACAACCGATGTGCAGAAACAAAAGCTGATTGAGGAAGAGATGATATTAAAGCGCCTGCAACCGGGGCACTATCTCGTTGTACTCGACGAGCGCGGCAAAATGCTCACATCTCCACAGTGGGCGGCGCAGTTTCAGCAGTGCATGAATCAGGGTGTAAAAACACTTGTATTGTTGATTGGTGGTGCTTTTGGGGTTACTGAAGCTGTGAAGAAAAAAGCCAATCAAACGTGGTCGCTTTCTAACCTTGTTTTTCCACACCAGTTGGTACGTCTTATTTTGGCTGAGCAGGTTTACAGGTCGTTCAGTATTTTAAATAATTCGCCCTACCACCACGAATAAAAATCCCCCACCACAAGGGTAGGGGATATATTAAATATCGCAGGTTGGCTACTACCAAACGTATGATTTTTTGTTCAGCAACAATGCTTCACCGGTAATTGTTTGCTCTCCTGTTTCTTTGTTGTAAACAGCGCAATCATAAAGAATCCTGTTTTTGTTAGGGAAAATTTCTTTCACTTTAATTACTGCTTCGTAACCTGTTTCAACAAACATTGGGCGCAACCATTTAATGTTTTGCGACATATAAACGTGACCGTCAGCATACCAAAGAGCACCGAAGATTTTTGTGAAAACGCTTGCACCGAGGAAGCCGTGAATGATGTTTTTACCGAACATGCTCGCAGCACCCGCAGCCGGGTCAATGTGCAATGGGTTAACGTCGCCGCTTACGCGTGCATAGGTATCAACGTCGGCTTGTGTGTAACTGAATTCATGACGGAATTCATCTCCTACTTTCAACATAATTTTAAAATTTTGTGCGAAAGTAAGCGAATTAGCTAAGGGAGTAAAAAAGGCTTAATTAATTTTTAACAAATAGTAGGGATGCGCAGGTCTGACCTTTGAAAGCCTTACTGGTAAAGGAATACAGCCTAAAAATGGGGGATAAAACAACGCATTAGAACAATAACGTTAAACATAATTTTACATTTGTTTAACGTAACTGGCGTATCTTTGCAGCGCAAAAATCAAGGCACAGTTCCAGTAAAATACTAAAACGTAAGTGCTAAGATAGAAAGCAATTATTACAAAACAAATTTTTAGCAAAAAACTTTTTAAATCTCCGATAAAATGTCTGTAAAAGAAAACAACTTCGTTGAAAACGTAGTTAACGCTCAAAAACAAGTGCTTGACACAGTTGTTGAGAACACAAAAAAATTCGCTCAAGGCAACTCTGTAGTAAATGATACTGTAGAAAAAGGTTCTGAGTGGTACAAAAATTGGTTAGATACCCAAAAAAGCGTATTCGCTAAAGCTACTGAGCAAACAACTCAAGCTACTGAAACAGTAAAAGAAAAAGTAAAAGAAAATACATCTAAAGCAAACGAGTTTTTTGAAAACTGGTTCAACTGGCAAATGGAAGGTGCAAAGAAAGTGTGGGAAATGGCTTCTAATGCTCAACCAAATAACGCTTTCAATTTTTCAAATCCATTCCAGGCTAATCCATTTACTACTAATTGGAACAGTCAGTTCTCTAACATGAACAACCAATGGCAGAACATGTCTAACAACTGGACAAACTGGATGGGTCAAGGTGCGAACATGAACCCATTTAACGCTGATGCTTTCAAAAAGCCTGCTGAAACAATGACAGAAATGTTCAACCAATATTTCAAAACTATGAGTGCAGGTTTTGAAAACTGGCAGAAAAACTTCAACGTAGGTAACATTCAGGACGCTTACAAGGCAATGATCAATACAGGTGAAGGTTTTACAAAATTCGCTGAATTGTGGACTCCAATGTTCAAATCAATTCAGGATAAAACATTCAACATGGATGTTTACAAAAATTTCATCAACCCTGAATTGTACCGCGATATGATGGACAAATACTTGGGTATGTTCCCAGAGTCAGTTCGTGAACAATACAACTCTTTCAATCAAAAAATGAAGGAAGGCGGTATGAACATGGCTGATTCCGGTTTGAATGCATACAACCAAATGAGCAATGCCTACAGCAAAGCTTTGTTGTCTTCTTCTAACATGTTTGGTGGTGTGAATACTGCTTACAATAGCTGGTACTCTCAAATGAGCGAATTTATGGGTCCTTTCCACAAATTAGCTACACCTAACAAGCACACTAAAATGTTGGCTGCATGGAACGATATCAATGATATGATTGTGAACTACAACATCAAAAACGCTGAAATGCAGTTCATGATTTACAATCAAGGCCAAAAAGTAATGGACAAACTGGCTGAGAATGTAACTAAGAAAGTAAAAGAAGGTACTGAAGTTAAGAGCATGCTCGGTTTGTACCAAGAGTGGTTGAACATCAGCGATAAAGTATTTGTTGGTTTATTCGAAAGCGACGAGTACAGCAAAATAATGGCTGAAGTTGGTGCATTGCAAATGAAAATCAGATCAGCAATTGACGCTCAGTTTGAAAGTGCTATCGAAGAATTGCCAATTGCTAAAAGGAGCGAACTTGACAATGTGTACAAATTAGTTCACGACTTGAAAAAACAAGTGAATGATTTGAACAAACAAATCGCGGCTCTTGAAGCAAGTAAAGAAACAGTTGAAGAAAAGCCTGCTAAAGCAGCTAAGAAAGCATAATAAGATTGATTTTATAGTGATTTGTGTAGCCCCACCATTGGTGGGGCTATCTTTTTGAGTCGAACCTTTCAGATATTATTTCAAAAAACAGTAAGCGTATTTCTTAACGCCTATTAACCAATGGGTAATAATTAAAAAGGAATACACAAATTGTGCAATATTTTTTTCCGAAATTCGTTTGCTCAATGTATTCTTTTTGATTTAAACTCAGAAAAAGGCATATTTTTACATAATCCTTGTTACATAAAAATCATACGCATGAAAAAGCTGGTTATTATTAGTTCTCTGGTTGCAGCTGTAGCCTTTGTAGTTTCTTGCCACAAAACCACTACAACAACTCCAACAGGTACCCAAACCTTGGAATTGCCTGCCACCCAGTATAAGTATTTTACCGGTAATGTATCAGATTCTACCGCTGATGCTAAGGCTACTTTGGGCAGGGTGTTGTTTTATGATCAGACACTTTCAGTAAATAATGGTGTTTCATGTGCTTCTTGTCATAAGCAAGCTTTAGGCTTTGCCGATAATATGGCGTTGAGTATGGGTTTTGATGGTCGCCCTACATTGCGCAACTCAAAAGGTATTCACACTTTGTTGCCTAATAGTTCTAGAATGTTTTTTGGAACACTCGACCAAATGATGACAACAATGAGGACGCCTTTGTTTTGGGATGGTCGTTCTGATAACATCGTTGATTTGGTGAAACGTCCTATTACCAATCACATTGAAATGGGTATCAATAATGTAGATCAGCTTGTAAGCAAAGTCAATTCTATAGCGTATTACCCTGATTTATTCAACAAGGCTTTCGGTTCTTCTGAAGTTACAATGGATAAAATTTCAAGTGCTTTGGGGGCATTCATGGTTTCTTTGAACACAGGCAATTCGAAATTTGATTTATCATTAACGAAAGGCGGGACATTAAATTCACTCGAGCAAAGAGGAAAAGATTTGTTTTTCGGCACTTACAACTGTGCTAATTGCCACTTGGTATCTACTAATTCTTACAGCACTGAAGATACAAATTCTTTCAGGGATATTGGACTTGATATCAATTATACCGATTTAGGTCGTGGTGTAGTTTTAGGTGCAAATACTTCAAATAACAAAGGCAAATTCAGGGTTCCAACATTGGCTAACGTTGCTTTGACAGCTCCGTATATGCATGATGGCAGGTACAAAACGCTCGATGAAGTAATTGAGCACTACAGCCATAATGTTAAAGGCAGCGATAATCTTGATCCAATTTTGAGGAATTCAGATGGTACGCCAAGAAAAATGAACATTCCTGATGCAGATAAGCAAGCTCTTATCGCTTTCCTTAATACAATGACAGACTTAACTTCAATTACCGATGTTAGGTTCTCTAATCCGTTCAAAATTAAATAAATAGATGCTCAAAAAGACTTTAATAGCCGGACTGTTGGTAGCAATGGTTCAGGGTTCATCGGTATATGCACAAGGTAGCGTAGTGCCTGGCGCTGAAAACGGAAATACAGGTGGCAAAAAATACGAGCACGCAATTGGTGTTCAAATAAACCAGTTAATCAATCAGGTTTTTAATTTTTCGAATACTACACCTGCAGCTAGCTCAAATCCTTACCTGCTTACTTATAATATTACTCAAAAGAAAAGCAATTACGGCTTGCGCCTTGGTTTAGGGTACAATTATACGGCTACATCATCAGCTGATGGTGCTACAAGTACCGATACAAAGATCAACGATTTGCGGTTGAGGGTAGGTATAGAAAAGAAGTTTGAACTGACTTCGAAGCTTGATGCAGGTGCAGGTATCGATTTCCTTTTTCAAACAAACGACGATAAAACCGATGTGACTTTTAGTACTTCTTTTGACACCGTGCTTACATCAACTAAAACTACTTCAACTGGTTTTGGTGGCGGAGCAATGGGCTGGTTGAGGTACAACTTTAATAAGAACATTTCTGTTGGTACAGAAGCAAGCTTCTATTACCTTACCAACGATCAGACGCAGACAATTTCAACTATCGACTTGGTGAATTTGCACAATGGCTATCCAATTCCCGACCCTGTAGAAACAAAACAAAAACCAGCTTCAGCTAAGTTCGCGCTGCCGGTGGTGTTTTACATGACGGTAAGGTTTTAATTGCTTAAAAATAATATAGTCCACCTACATTTACGTGGATGGACTATACATTTACAGTTGTTTTATATGCAACGTTAACCCAATTACTTCCTCGGTTTGCGTTTTTGTGGCTTACCATATTTTGCCATCATCTTATCTGAGTGGCGAACTTTTACGTTTACCTTTTTATTCTTTTCAAGTTTTTGATGAAATGCGCCACTCATTTCTTTGAAAGTTGGTAGCTTGATGTAAATCTCTTTTAGGTTGCCTTTTGGCTTTTCATCATTGGTGAGTTCGGTCGAAATTTCAACCTCTTCAGGAATTTCCACTTCCGGCACTTCATACTTCATGTACTCCTGAATTGCATCGAAAAGTGGTTGTTCTTTTTCGGTTACAAACGAAATGGCTATACCTTTTTGATCGGCACGACCGGTACGGCCAATACGGTGTATGTATGCCTCAACTTCATCGGGTATATCGAAATTGACAACGTGAGAAACTCCTGCAAGGTCAATTCCCCGTGCTATAATATCAGTTGCAATCAACACTCTAAATGAACCGTCATCAAATTTACGCACCGAATTGAACCTAGTTTTTTGGTCTTTATTACTATGAATTACACCAATTTGTTCCTGAAAACGCTCATTGATTAATTCATGCAAAACATCGGCTTTTCTTCTGGTTGAAATGAAGACAAGGACCTTGTTCATTGTCTTATCGAAACCTAGCAACGATTCAAGTAAATTGACCTTGGTATAAAAATTTGGTACTTTGTAATACGACTGTGAAATTCCTTCAAGCGGAGTGCCGGCAGGTGCAGCTTCTATTCTTTGTGGCGTATTGAAATATACATCCAGAATAGACTCGACATCGGGCGATAACGTTGCAGAAAACAACAGGTTTTGACGCTTTTGGGGTAATACTTCCATTATCTGGAATATTTGCGGACGGAAACCTAGGTTCAGCATTTCGTCAGCCTCATCGAGAATGAACTTTTTAATGCCTTTCAGTTTTAATGTGCCCTGATAAACAAGATCCATAAGCCTGCCGGGGGTGCCTACAACCATATCGCAGCCTTCAGCAACAGCATCAGCCTGGGGCCGCATGTTTACTCCTCCATAAACACCTACAACCCTAAAACTCATGTAGCTTGTGAGGCGTTTTACTTCCTCTACCACTTGCACCACCAGTTCGCGGGTTGGAACTAATATCAAAATCGTAGGATTTTTTTCTTTAGTGAACGACCACAACCTGAGGCAGGGTAGCAGGTAAGCGATTGTTTTACCTGTACCGGTTTGTGCAATGCCGCAAATGTCTCTTCCCGACATCATTACCGGGAAAACTTTATGTTGAATTGTAGTAGCTTGAGTGTAACCAAGGTCGGTGAGTGCATTTTGTAGCGATGCATTCAAATTCAATTCGCTGAACAGCATATAGGTTGTAGAAATATTAAGAAAACTGCAAAGATAATGTTCCTTAGAGACAATTTCATGGTTAATGGGGCAGGCGCCAAATTTTCACATTCCCTTTAGCTGTTTTCAAAATTAAAAACGAAAGTGCTTTTGTACATTTGACTACACATTGCACAATAAAGTATGGAGAATTTTGAATTCGGGGAACAAGCCGGAACGCAAGAGTCAGCAAGTAACCAGCAGGAAAGTACTGTAGCTTCGGGTTATAAAATTGATGCCGCTCAAGCAATAAGTGCCCTTATCGACAACACAGAAAAGGTAATTAAGGGCAAACGCAGGCAAATTGAGCTGATAGTAACTTGTTTACTGGCAGGTGGTCATATTTTAATGGAAGACAATCCCGGTACCGGTAAAACTGTATTGGCAAAAACGCTTTCTCAATGTATTAGCGGCGGCAAAGCAGGTGAGCATGTATTGTTCAAGCGCATTCAATTCACGCCCGATTTATTACCAATGGACTTAATTGGTACGCACATCTTTGATGACGTGAATAAAGAGTTCATTTTCAAGAAGGGTCCACTTTTTTGTAATGTGTTGCTCGCCGACGAAATCAACAGGGCTTCGCCAAAAGTGCAAAGTGCATTGCTGGAAGCAATGGCTGAACACCAAATAACGATAGGAGATAGCACCTTGCAACTGGAGCAGATGTTTTTTACCATCGCTACCCAAAATCCGGTGGAAATGGAAGGAACCTACCCGTTGCCTGCTGCCCAGCTCGACCGTTTTTTTATGAAAATTTACTTCGGTTATGTTGATGAAGCTACCGAACTTTCTATTTATAAAGATTACCTTGATATTGCCCGCAACCTGGTTGATATGAAGCAGGTGCTTACGATGCGCGATATTTTAGACTTGCAACAACAGACAACTGAAGTATTTGTACACGATGAGATTGTGAAAGCGGTAAGTAATATTGTTAGAGCTACCCGCGAACACGCTGATATTGTGCTGGGTGCTTCAACCCGTAGCGGTATTGCCTTTTTGCGCTGTCTGAGGGCGTATGCATTGGTGAAAGGGCGCACTTATGTGATTGAAGATGACGTGAAAGACATTGCCAAAGCGGTACTGGAACACCGCCTGATATACAGGAATAAAGAAGGAAAACTCAAAGCAATCGACTCAATTATCAATCGCGAATCTGACCGACTTTCAAAATTGAGATTGTACTAATCTTCGTTTTGTTTTTCTTCTTCGCCGTGAAAGTAATTCCAGATGATGCGGGCTTTTGAAGCACCTGCAACCCTTGTCAGTTCCCGTTCTGTAAGGGTCTTAATGTTTTTCACCGAACGAAAAGTTTTTAGTAATTCAATCGATGTTTTTTCTCCGATTCCCGGAATGGCTTCAAGGTCGTTTTTAATGGTTGATTTACTGCGCACCTGGCGGTGGAAAGTAATGCCGAATCGGTGTACCTCATCTCTGATGCGACGTATCATTAAATGGGCGGGATTATCGTAAGGCAATTGAAGTGGCTCACTATCACCCGGAAAGAAGATTGATTCTTCTTGTTTGGCGAGACCTACAACTGTCATTTTACCTAAGAGCCCCAACTTCTCAAGACTTTTTAAGGCAGCCCCCAATTGCCCTTTACCTCCATCAATAATAACGAGTTGGGGTAGTGGCTGGTTTTCTTCAGAAAGGCGTTTATACCTGCGGTAAACGATTTCACTCATTGAAGCAAAGTCATTCGGACCTTCTACAGTTTTAATATGAAAATGCCTGTAGTCTTTCTTAGATGGTTGTCCGTTCTTAAAACACACCATCGCGGCAACGGGGTACGAGCCTTGAAAGTTGGAGTTGTCGAAGCATTCTATATGGGTTGGCAATTCGGTAAGTTGCAACGCATCCTGCATTTCAGCCAACGTATTCAGTAAGTCTTCCTGAGTAGCTTTAGTGAGCAATAATGATTCCTTCCTTTTTACTTCGTTCAGGAAGATGGTGGCGTTTTTAAATGCAAGGTCAAGTAATTGTTTTTTATCACCCAGCTTTGGTATAGTCACTTTTATTTTAGGGTCGGTCACTAAAACAGGTATCGGCACAACTACTTCTTCGGCATTGCTGCCAAAAGCATTTCGCAGTTCATCGAGTGCCAATGCAAGTACATCGCTTTCTTCTTCTTCTGTTTTCTTTTCTATTTGCAAAGTCTTTGTATGCACAACCGAGCCCTTGCTTACCATCATGTAGTTGACATAGAAGTAGTTTTCATCGCTTAAAATGCAGGCTATATCAGCATTATCCATGCGCGGATTTACGATAGTTGATTTTACCTGATATTTCTGTAAGTCGTCAATCTTGAGTTTAAGTAGCTGGGCCTTTTCGAACTCCATTTTTGTTGCATACTCCATCATTTCGTCCTTGAGCCGCCCGATAACCTCTCCAATATTTCCTTTTAGGATATGGCGAACTTGTTGTATTTGTTCGTTGTATTCTTCAGCACTTTGAAATCCGGCACAGGGTCCTTTACAGTTACCAATATGGTATTCAAGGCACACTTTAAATTTGTCCTTTAAGATGTTTTCTCTTGAAAGATTCAGGCTGCAGGTGCGCAGTGGTATATTGTGTCGCACCAACTCAAGCAGTTCTTTTACCCTCAAAAGCCCGGTAAAAGGTCCTAGATATTCCGACCCATCGCGAATGACCCTGCGGGTAAAAAACACCCTGGGGAATGGTTCTTTCTTAATAACTATGTATGGGTATGTTTTATCATCCTTTAGGCTTATATTAAACTTAGGCTGAAAGTGTTTGATGAGCGAATTTTCTAAAAGAAACGCGTCATGTTCAGAATCAGTGACAGTAAAATCGATGGAATGAATGAGTGAAACCAGTTTTCTGGTTTTGTAATTATCCAGTGTTTTGGCAAAGTAGGACGTTACCCTTTTGCGCAAATCCTTAGCCTTACCAACATAAAGCAGTTCTTTGTTGGCATCATAATATTTGTAGCACCCCGGTTGATGGGGTATTGAATCCACCCAATTATTGAATTCGGCCCTGGTCATGCTACAAAAATAGCAGAACCAAACGAAAACGATTGAAGGTGTGGGTGTTCTGTGTACAAGAAATGGCTGGATTTTGCCGTTGTCCTGAATATTCCTTTATCTTTGTCGCTCCTAATTAATCATCTGTATGTCTTCAAACTGGTTTCGACGCAGTAAACAGGGAATCCTGACAACCACCAAGGAAAAAAAGGAAACTCCTGATGGCCTTTGGCACAGATGCCCTGAGTGTAAAGCAACCAATACCACAAAAGAAATAGAAGATAACCTTTTTGTATGCCCTCATTGTGGTTACCACAACAGGATCAATGCAAAAGAGTATTTCGATATATTATTCGATGGCGACGAAATAGAATTGCTTTTTGAGAACATTGTTCCAAAAGACCATCTGAAATTCGTTGATATCAAGGCTTATTCGGCACGTATTATCGAAGCGCAGGGGAGTACCAAATTGCGCGATGCAATGACTGTTGGTTGCGGAGAGATTGCCGGTAACCCATGTGTGGTTGCTTGTATGAACTTCAACTTTATTGGTGGTTCAATGGGCTCGGTTGTTGGTGAAAAAATCAGTCGTTCAATTGACTACTGTATTGCGAACAAGTTACCGCTGATGATTATTTCGAAATCGGGTGGAGCAAGGATGATGGAAAGTGCGTTTTCGTTGATGCAAATGGCAAAAACAGCCGCTAAACTGACGCAACTTGCGAAAGCACAATTGCCGTTCATTTCGTTGTTGACCGACCCTACAACCGGAGGTGTAACTGCATCTTATGCAATGTTGGGAGATATTAATATCGCTGAACCCAATGCATTAATCGCATTTGCCGGTCCAAGGGTTGTAAAAGAGACAATTAAAAAAGACTTACCTGCAGGATTCCAGAAGTCAGAGTTTTTGCTCGATCATGGTTTCCTTGATTTTATTGTGAACCGCAAGGTGTTGAAGCATAAAGTTGCAACTTCGCTTGAATGGTTTACAAAGGCAAACGCATCATAGATTCACTTCAAACTAAACGTGAGTAACCAGTCTGTTTTTATAAAAAATAAGCCCGCTACCTTTGAGTTCGCCATTGAAGACCGACTCAAGGCAGGCATGGTTTTGACTGGTCCCGAAATCAAATCCATTCGTAATTCAAGGGTTAGCTTTAACGATAGCTACTGTTTCTTTAATAACGGCGAGTTGTGGGTAAAGAGTTTGCACATTGCTGAGTATGTCAATGCCGGATATGCAGCACAAGACCCTGTTCGTGACCGCAAGTTGTTGCTCACCCGACGCGAGCTTCGTAAATGGGAAACCAAAGTGAAAGAAAAGGGACTTACAATAGTACCGCTCAACGTTTTTATTGACGAAAACGGATTGGCAAAAATGGAAATCGGGCTAGGAAAAGGTAAGAAATTGCACGACAAGCGTGAAACTACCAAGAATCGTGAAATTGATCGCGAAATAAATAGATACCTTAAGTAGTCAATTCAATTACTTACTTTTTGTTGGTTTCTTTTTAAGCTGGTCTAGTTCAAGCGACTCGAAAAGTAGTGCCCTAATCATATCAACATCAACTTCTTTGATGCTTTCAAAGTCTTTCCAGTAAACATTTTTGCGACCTCCTTTATCCAGATAGTTTTCTTCATCGGTCAACAAATAACCCTTAGTAAATCCCATACGAACGCCAATCTGTTTGACACCGCCCCAGGTTACTGAGGCGGGCCAAAGAAAACAGATATTACTATTGCGCTTAAAGAATGGCACATTGTAGGAGAGCTTTTCCGTTATTTCGGGAATGCAATCGTAGATGATTTTGCGAAGGAATTCCAGTACTTTTTTTTCATCATCTGGCAAATAGTCATAAAACTCCTCTAATGAATTGAAGGAGACATTTTGCATTTGTTTTTTAGGTGCAAGCTTCGCCATAAGTTAGTCGTTATGTGTGTTTGAATTATTGTTCTGGGGTGAAATATTCTGAACGCAACAGACCGTAACATATAGAATCATCGTAAATGCCATTCACAAAGAAGTGCTGCCTCAATTGTCCTTCTTTCGTAAACCCAGCACCAAGTACTAACCTTTGTGACGCAATATTATTCGGACCTACAAAAGCTTCCATCCTATTCAGGTTCATTTCATTGAATCCATGAGCAATAATGGGTTTTAGCGCTTCTTTCATATATCCCTTGCCATAAAACTCGCTTGACTTTAATGCATATCCAATCTCAGCCCGTTTGTGCATGTCATACCAATTATGGAAGCCACTAAGGCCTATTCGTTTTCCGGTAGCTTTTTCAAACATAATAAATCCCCTGAACGAAATTCTGTAGGTTGTCATACCACCTTTCCATTTCATACGCTCTGTTTCAAGTTCCTCTTCGGTGGTATAGCCGTGAAATTTGATGATTTCTTCATCGGTATAGTGTTCGAAGAGTTCGTTCATAATTTCAGGGGTGTACATCTTTAACAACAGTCGTTCGGTTTCTATCACCTGGGTTTCAGGGAACGGTTTTTCAGTTTCCTGTATGCCGCCTAATTGGTACAAGAAAATCAATTGACCTTCCGGTGTTTCAACTTGTGCATTCCCTTTCGATTGTTGTTCAATGCCCGGTAGCTCATTGTTCTTCAGTGCAGCCAGTTTTCTCACCATGTCTGCCGCAAAAAAGGTAATGGCAGGTTTATCGAAAGTTGCGTTCTCGTGTAAACCGATAATAGAGATTCCATCTGACATAATTGCCCACTTGCTAGGTGTATTGTACTGGCTCAAAAGCCTGAACCCTAGTTTTTGCCAGAAAATGATAGAAAGCTGTAAGTCTTTTACATTGTGCGCCAGCTCCCCAAACATGCCCGCCGTTTTATTGGTGTAGGTTTCGGGTTTAAAGTAGTCTTCTGCATTCATGTGCAGCATGTCCTTTCCTTCAGGCTTTTTAAAACCTTGAATCATTTCAACCAGGCTGATCTTCATGCCATCAGGTGATTCAATCAGGTATCTTTTGATTTTATCGGTCTTCGTAGGTTTTGATGCAAATTTGATGCCCTTGCCTTCAAGTTCCTTCACCAATGGTTGGATGTCGGCTACATAGTAGGTGAGTGCAAGGTAATTTTCATCGGCCTTGCGCAACATAATCAAAAGGGTATCGTCGGTCACCTGAATCCACGGAAAAGGCCAGTCGGCCCTGAATGTTTCCCGGAAGCCAAGTTTTTTATAAAACTGAAGCGACTTGTCGAGGTCTTGTGTGTTGATGGTGAGTGCCGATATTTCACCCAGCAATGGAGAAGGGAGTTGTAACATAAAAAATGGTTGTTGGTTAAAGGTAAAGAAAAAGGTTTTTGAGATTTGTTTAAGCCATAAAAAAAGTGCCTGCCGAATCCGGCAGGCACTTTCTAAAAAGTTACTGAATGACTGCCAATTATTGTTTGATTACTTTATAAACTGAAGTACCATTGATTTTTGTGAAATAGATTCCGTTCGGAAGCCAATCAATTGATACAGTTGTGTTTTTGCCACAATCAGTTACGTTGTAAACGCGGACACCTGTTTGATTGAAAATTTCAACAGAGTTAATCATGTCATTTGATGAAATTGTGATTGCACCTGTTGTTGGGTTAGGGCTTATAGTGAAAGCACCTTCTGCAACTGTAGTAACACCCAAGTGGCAATTTTTAACGTACACATTGTGGCTTGCTTCTACTGAACCGCAAGAGTTGGTAACAGTGTATTTGATAGTATCCATACCTGAAGCAACACCTGTAACTACGCCTGTTGTGCTAACAGTTGCAAGGCTTGTGTTTGTTGAGCTCCATACGCCACCTGTTGCGCTAGCAGTAAGCGTCGTAGTCAAGGTCATACAAACTGAGTCAGCACCCGTAACAGTACCTGCTACAGCCGAAGCTTCTACTGTTACAAGTTGAGTTACATAACCACTTCCGCAAGCATTTGTAATAGTATAAGTGATAGTCGCTGTACCGGCAGAAACACCAGTAACAACACCAGTTGAAGCATTTACGCTAGCTATACTTGAGTTAGAAGATGTCCATGTACCGCCAGTTGTAGTATCATCAAGCCTGATCGATGCACCAATACAAACTGCCGTAGGGCCAGTGATTGCACCCGGAGTTGGCGCTACACAACCAGTCCATGAAAGGCTATAGTCGTCAATTGTAGTTGAAGTTCTGTTGCCGGCACCAGTGCTACCTGTCAATGTTACAAGTCTGATGTAAACATCAGATGAACATGTATCAAGGTTGCTACCAAAGTTTACCGAAATAGTGCGGTTTGTAAAGCTGTTACCACCAGTAGTAAGTGTACCTGTAGCAGAAGCCGTAGCAAATGCACCAGTTGTACCTCTTCTGTATTGAACCAACCAAGTAGTAGTTCTAGGAGAGCTGGAATCAAGACTTTGTAATTTGAAAGTTGCAGTGAAGTTTGATTTTCCTGCTGTATTTGCGAGGTGCAATACGAAGGAAGCACCAGAATCAGAACCAGGGAAAAGAGAACTTGTATTGGTTACTTGTCTAACACCCAAAGCCCTGTTCGAAATTGTTGGTTGTGTTGTACAAGAAGTACGGGCAGTTACCGCAGTAGCTGAAGGGTAGTTTTTGAAGCCACCGTTAATAACTAATGAAGAACTACAACTTGTATCATAATACAATCCGCGAGTACGGTTTGTATCTAATATTGCAAGAGTACCCAACGACGTTGCAGTTGCTGAAACATAAACTCCCCATCCAGTAGGTAAGCCAGATGCAATGTTGTCAAAGTTTTGAGTATACGGCGATGTGCCAAGTGTCAATTGGGCATTTGCACCGGAAAACGAAAATAAACCGATAAATGCAGCTAATAATGTAGAGCTAATTTTTTTCATACAATTTTGAAATTGGGCGCAAAGGTAAGGATAAAGTCGCATGTTTATTTAAATTGTTTTTAAGTGGTGAGTTTCCACAGTACGTTTAGTGCAGCCACTGTCTGGTCTCTGGTCTCGGGCAGTGTGCTACGACTTAACAGGTGTAGTTTCATATGACTGCGTCCGAAAATAACGAAGTATAATATACGGTTGCAAGCCGCTGAAATTGCCCGACGCAAGGCTACCTATCAAACTTGCGTTTGCTTTGTAAACCTAGGGCACTTTAAAAATGAATAAGCGCCCCGAATGAAAATTCAGGGCGCATTACTATAGCTAAACCGTTATTCTTTTATAAGTTTCTGAACTTGTTTTTTACGATCACCTGTTACTTCAACCATGTACGTTCCGGCTGCGAAGTTGGAAACCGGAATATTGATTTTCCTGGTTGCCTTACCGGTCATGTCATTTTCGAAAACAGCAACACCCGAAATGTCAATCACCCTGATTTTTAAGTCGTTTGGCAATTTGCCATTCAGGGTTATTGTTACATTGTCAGTTGTTGGGTTTGGTGCAATAGAACTTATCAATTCTCCATCATTGTTTACAACTGATGTTTTATCAAGGCTCAATTCAAAACGGTTGTTGCCTTGTGTTTTGGTGTTTTCGTCAATTGTAAATCTATATTCTGTTCCAGCCTCCAGTTGAACATATTTATTGAGCAACTTGTCGTGCAAGTAGATAATACCACCATCCGGAAGTTCAAAGGCTGAAGCCTTAATGATAAATTCTTGTTGGTACTTACTTTGAATGCCCAAAGGAATAATAGCACCTTTTTCAAACGGACGCGTGTCAATCGACATTTGTTTACCGTCTTTCAGGGTAGAGTAGAAGTTCAAGTCGGCTAACCCCGAAAGTTTCAGTGCGTCATATGCATCATCTTCACTCGTTGTTGATTTATCGTCGAACCGCACATAAGTCATGTCCCAAGGGTGGTAGTTTCCATCATAAATAGTGAGTTCAAGTGTTTCGTTGGTTGGTCTCAACAAAACAGAGTTAGAGGTAGTTGATTTGTTGCTTTCTGTAAAATTCAACATATCACCGTCGTGTGCTGCCCTTACCTGAAATGAATTATAAGCTTGAATATAGTAAGGAGAAGCACTTGATGTACCTATAGGTACTGCCTGAAATTGACCTGCTGATCCTAAGTAAGGGTTCCAAACAAAGAATGCAGCACCTGTTATTCTACCGGCAGCTTTCGCATTGTAAACTACAGTACCAATATCAACTGGAGAAGGATATGGATTGCCAACCATGTTATAGTCCTGGTTAGCGCGCGAACCTTTAGCCAACCTGATATTTTGATTTCCTTGATTCAATGGCCCCCACATGCCAATTTTTGAAGAATATATAGTGTATGAAGCACCATCTAACCCGGTGCCCTTGCTGCCTCGATACATCAACCTTATACCCATGTATCTTTTGAATTCATTGGAGTCAGGCGTGCCGTAAGTGCTACTAAATTGCTTCCAGCCCGGGTCATAACCTGATGCCGAGTTGCCCGTATAAGGGTCGTAACGGAAGCTTGAAGCTGCGTTTGATCCGGTAGTTGTAAATCCATTTGCAGAGCCTCCAGGACCCGTGATATCAATGTAGTTTTCTATTTGACTTAATGGAATTGAACCGGAGAATGGATGAGCCCAGAATCTGTAGGCTCTTCTTCCACCCAATATATATTGCATTGTTCTTACGTTGCCGGTTATTGAGGCGCCACTTGCAGGCAGAGCGGCAACTCTCGCATTTTGAACAATGGTAATTGGCATTGAATAAATTGAGTCAGATTCCAAAACAAGGCTATCATTGGTTAATAAATCGCCCGCCGTAATGGAGAGAGTGTTTGTAACTGAAACCCTTGACGACGATGCTATTGTAGCACCCGCCGAATTGTTAAGGTCTAAATTTGATATTTTTCCAATTCCATCGAGCGATTGGGCGGTTGTTCCGTTCAATGTCAGTGTGCCGCCGCCATTAATTACGCCATTGTTCGATAGCGTTCCTTTCAAACTTAGTACACCGGAAGAATCAAGTGTAAGTTGCGCGCCCGTTGCAATAGTTATTGAGGAAGCAATGATATAGCTTGATGCAGGTACAACAGGGTAATACGTTCTGCCGGAAGGAATTATTATTGCATCAGTATCAGATGGCACAAAGCCACAAGACCAGTTTGCGGCAATATTCCATTCTGTTTCATGGCCTGAAGCGCCGCCCATCCAAGTCATTGGATTTGGAGTAATAACAACTGCTGTATCAACATAAGTAGTACAAACAGCATTAAATGCCGTCAGCAATGCATAAACATGTGGCGTTGTTATTGAACCGGTTGAGAATGAATATGACCCTCCCGTCAATGTTGCCGTAGCAACAGTACCACTATCAATGTTATAGCTAATGCTTGCACCTGTTGTGCCGGTTATTAAAATAGTTGTTGAGTGTCCTGAACAAGGAACATCAGCGGAAGCAATTTGCGCTGTTGGATATGACTCAACACGAACGCTGAAAGGGTAGCTCGCACTGATACAAGAACCATTTGAAACTGTAATGCTTCCGGTATATGTACCTGTTACACCTGTCGGCAGGCTAATTCCTATAAAGCCGCCACTCAAGGTTGCAGATGAAACATCAGTAAAGCCTGCAGTTAGAGCAGCACTACTCCATGAAATATTATACACGTTTGGTGTGCCTGTAACTACTGAATATGAGATTGACGCCGATGTCGCAGGAGCGCAAACACTAGGGTTTCCTCCTAATGATATCGCAGTTGCTGCATACACTGTGTCGTTACCATTCATATTAGTAGTACAACCGTACGTGCCCGTCGCAATGACTGAGTAAACACCTGTTGCAGACATAAGTCCGAATGAAAGCGATGAAGAAGTGCCAGAAACCGCACTGCCTACTGTACTCGAATAATTATACAACTGGTAAGTTGCGCCAGTTTGAGAACCAGAAAGCCCCACGGTGATACCAGACCCGCTACAACCACCCGAACCACCTGTCAATGTATATGCCGCAGGCGACCAACCTACAGTTGCCGTCCCCGACATGTTAGCGACGCAGCCCGCACCGCTTGTTGCAACCACCGTATATGTGGCTGTATCGGTTAAAGTTCCATAACTCAAAAGTGTACCGGTACCTGAAATTGTGGTAACCGCGCTTCCATTTTTAAATAATTGGTAGTTAGTGCCACTTTCTGACCCTGACAAGCCGATTACAACACCCGGAGAAGAGCAACCGACGCCGCCATTTACAGCATACACAGTTGGGGTTGGATTAATACTCACGTGCACACTTCCGGTCATATTTGTAGAACATGGAAGGCTGTTATTGGTTGCAGTAACAGTGTATGCGCCTGTAGTATCGGTAAATAAACCAAAGTCTAGTGCCGAACCTGTACCGGCGACCGTACTACCAATAGGGCTACCGCCTTTGTAAAGTTGATAAGTAACTCCGGTATCTGAACCGCTCAATCCAACATGAACACCAGTACCCGGAACACTACAATATCCACCGCCGCCCGTTACATTGTATGCCACAGGGTTTGGTACTACATTGACAGTTTTAGTAGTTACGTTACCCGAACAATAACTGTAAATATCTCTTGTAGTGACTGTATATATTGTTGTAGATGCAAGTCCTGATGCCGTTGTGGTAGCGCTGGTGCTTGACGAAAGCCCGGTTGAAGGGGTCCATGAATACGTATAGCTAGGCATTGTGAATTGATATGCTGTTCCTGCTGTTATTGCATAAGCTGTATCATTTTCACCCGGAACTGTAATGCCTTGAGATCCATCAATGTTTTGAATACCGCACGTTTGGTCGTTTACATTACCAAGGTTGGTTTTAAGAACGTGCATTTCTATTTTATTCGAAGTTTCGTATAAAATGATTTCACCCGTGCTTTTTACCGTAGCATCAGAAAGATCAGGTACATTATTATAGTACACCACAAATTTCCGGTTAGGAGTGGTTCCTACGGTTGCATACTTAATTTGGCTGGCTCCCGGATTCATATCGTGCCAGAAAAGTGCAACAATGCCTTCCGGTGCTGAGCTAGATGGTAGAGGCAATGCACTGTAACTAAGATCGCCGGTACCGAAATTGATGAATCCATTGGTGCATATATTTACAGATGAGTAGCTATGCCCATAGAAACTGAAAGAGAACGGAATTGAAACATTTAAATAATCATCGTCACCGCTAGGCCCTGCTGTTCCCGTGATTGCGACAAGGCTGTAAGGTAACGAACGCCCTGTGTAAGTCGTTGGTGCGGTTACCACATCAGTCAAAGTACTCGTGCCACCGCTACAAATAGAAGCAGGTGAAGCGGTAACTGTTACAGTAGGGGTATTCTCTACATATACATTTGTAGTGGCAGTATTTGCACATCCACTAATAGTTGCAGAGAATGTATAAACTCCCGAAGCACTTGTTGTTAAACTTGAAAGACTTGCTGAAAGTCCCGTTGCTGAAAATCCGTTCGGTCCGGTCCACGAATAGCTACTGCCTGATGAAGAAAGCGAAGCGCTTAGGTTCAATGTGTTGCTTGTACAAAGCGGACTGTTGCTTGATAAAGTTATTGTAGCTCCGTTGACTGTAACCGATTTAGTTGCCGGAGAACCGCAACCGGTTGAATATGTAATTGTAGCTGAACCATTTGAAACTCCGGTTACTATACCAGTGGTTCCAACTGAAGCAATTGTAATATCGCTGCTCGACCAGGCACCGCTTGCGGTAGCATCAGCCAATGTTGTTGTCGCCCCAACACACACACTAACAGCGGTGGATGGGGTAATTGCAGCAGGCGAACCAGAACCTACAACCAGGCGGTATGTAACTGCAGTACAACCAGCAATGGTGTACGAAACAGTTGTTGCACCCGTTGTAGTTGTACTCGTAAATACACCTGTAGTAGAACTTACAGTACCCATTGTTGTAGGAGTATTGCTCCAAGTACCTCCTGAAATTGAATCAGATAATGTTGTTGTTGAAGATATACATATAGCTGATGCCCCGGTAATTACCGAAGGCGGTGTGAGTACAGTAACTACTGTAGATACTCCACTAAGTGTAACTGAACATGTTCCCACGTCAATGCGCGTAAAAGCATAAGTATAGGTAGTTGATGTTCCGGAAGTTGAACGTAAAGTATCAGTAACCAACGTATCGCGACCTGATGCATCAAGTGTAACAGTGCGTGGACTACCACCATTAATTGTGTAAGTAGCTGTAGCTCCTGCAGGGCCTGTAAAGATGATATTGGTAGTAGAACCGCTACAAATTGTCGCAGTTCCGCTGATAGTACCTGAAAGTGTGCCTGTATTAACGGTTGTAGTTGCTGACGCCGCACAGCCGGTAGTTGAATCTGTTGCTACTACGGTGAATGTAGTTGAGGTAGAAATAGGGCTTGCAATCGGTGACGCTGCAGTTGAGCTACTCATCATTCCTGCCGGAGCCCAGGAGTAGGTATAGCCAGTCGATGGTACACCCGTTATCCGATATGCTTCAGAATTCGCAGTGAAATTGACGCCGTTACGCCCTGATACCCCAATGCCCCTTGAGCCATCAAGGTTTTGAACGCCGCATGTCGCTTCAATATCAGATGCACTATGTGAAATTAAAAGATCGATGTAGTTCAAAGTTTCGTAAAAAATGATTTGTCCTGTGTTATTCGATGAACCGTCATAATCAGGAACGTTGTTGAAGCTAATAACAAACTGCCGGTTGGGTGCAGACCCTAACGTGGAGTATTTGATGTTGCCCGATGACAGAATGAGGTCATGTTCAAAAAGTGATACAACGCCCGATGGTGCACTTGAGTTTGGAAGCGCGTATGCTGTCAGATCAGGACCGTATGCACCAAACTTAGCATACCCGTTCGAACCGATATAAAGTGAATTATAGGCAGCACCATAGAAATAGAATGTAAACGGCAAAGTCACTGAAACCTCTTCGTCATCAGCCCCTGCCAATACACTTGTTCCGGTAGTAGCTACTGCAGCATACGTAATTGGAGTTGCTGTATTAAAATAAGAGTTGTTGATTGTTGAACTCAATGTTGATGAACCTCCAACACAAGTCAATGTAGGAATCCCAGTTGCAGATATTCTAAAATAAGCTGCTGAAGAATTGACAGAAGTCGAGGCAGTTACAGCACAAGCACCTATTGAGCCTGTAACCGTATAGGTAGTATTTGATGATGGTGATGCCGAAATTGAAGCTCCGGTGGTGGCACTTAAGCCTGTTGCTGGTGACCAGGTGTAGGCGGTTGCTGTTCCCGATGCACTCAATGTTACTCCACTTCCACCTGCGCAATAAGTGGCTGCCGACCGGCTGACAGAGACAGTTGGTGGAGAAATAACTGTAATGGTATCATTTTGTCCAGTAATTGACTGACTACAGCCCCCTGAGCCTACAGAAATGAGTGAGTAAATGGTGGTGGAAGTCAATGTGCCCGTTACAACGGTATCTCTACCTGCCGAGTCGAGAGAAACGGTTATGGGCGAGCCGCCATTTATTTTATAAGTTGCGGTACCGTTGCCAGGTCCGGTGAAAACCACATTTGTGTGCCCGCCATTACATGCTGTAGTGTTAGGCGATATAGTGCCTGAAATTGTACCCACAGTAACTGCCGCTGTTGCAGATTTTGTACAACCTGAAGTAGGGTCGGTAGCAACAAGCGTAAAAGTTGTCGAAGAGGAAATTGGGCTAGCGTATGGGCTTGAAGCAGTTGAGCTGGATAGAGAACTAGCTGGTGTCCAGGTGTAGTTGTACCCTGAAGTCGCTACACCTGTAAAGCGCCATGCTTCTGAAGTCGTTGAAAAGTCGGTGTAATTTCTCCCTGTTGGTGCAATGCCAATAGAACCGTCAAGATTCTGAACGCCAACGGTTACGGGGTCGCCCCCTGCTTCTGAACAGCTAGCTATGAGTATGTCGATGTTATTAGATGTTTCATACAACACAATTTGTCCTGTGTTGGTTCCGTAACCTGAATAGTCGGGTACGTTGTTGAAACTCACAATAAATTTACGATTAGGGGCAGTGCCATTAGATGTGTACTTGATATTGCCCGAAGTGAGGTTCAAGTCGTGCCAAAACAATGCGATGATGCCTTCGGGTGCACTTGAACTTGGCAATGAAACACTTGAATAGTCTGTTGCAGGAGTACCGAAATTGATGAACCCATTTGAGCAGATATTTACAGAGGTGTAGTTGACGCCGTAAAAATTGAAGTTAAACGGAATAGTTACTGTTGCATAGTCATCGTCGGCACCGGCTAAAACCGCTGTACCACCTGTTGCAACTGCTGAATACGTTTGAGAAGTGACTGTATTGAAATTGGTATTTGTAATTGTATTATATAGTGTTGAAGCACCGCCAGAACATGTTGTAGTAGGTGCAGCCCTTGCTGTTACCGAAAAAACGGCATCAGCGGCAGCGCTATAGTTCACTGTTGTAACTGCAGTACCCGTACAACCCGAAGCAGTTCCTGTTACAGTATATGTTGTTGTTGAAGCAGGTGATGCGTTGACAGTAGCGCCAGTGGCTCCACTCAATCCCGTAGTTGGGGTCCAGGCATAAGTAGTTGCACCTGAAGCCGTTAATGGAACTGCTGTTCTGAAGCAATATGTAGTTGATGAAGGAGTTACTGTTACGGTTGGTGTAGGGGTTACTGTAACAACTTTTGTTGCTATAGCCCAGCTACCGCATGCCAAAGTTGTAGTAACAGAATAGGTGCCTGCTGATAAAGAACTAGCAGTAATTGCTCCCGGGTTTTGCGCAGTTGATGTAAAGCTGTTTGGACCCGTCCAGGCATAGGTAGCACCTGCAGGTGTGCTTGAAAAAGTAACATTTGCGCCTGCACAAACAGGGTTTGGAGTTGCTGTGATAACGGGAGCCGGTGCAGTACAATATTGCACCGTCAATACAGGCACAGGTGTTGTGCTTCCATCAATTGAATACGCCCTGGTTCCGGTGCCTGATTCTACCCAGCACATACTCACGGTACCCGAAATGTTGGATGTTACGAATGAGATAGCGGCAGCTGTGCTCGCCATTGTCTTGGTGGTTACGGCTGTGCCCCATGTGGCTGTATAAAGCGCGGTCGTGCCGGAAGTACATGCACTGTAAATAGATGAACCCGATAACGACGAGATATTACCCGCATATCCGTAAATGGTTTGGGTGGGCGTTGTAGTACCCGTAATAGCGGTAATTGTAAAGCCAAGTGTAACACTGGTTATCACGCAACCGGTAGGGATGGTCAGACTACTCAGGTTAAATACCGCATAACCACGGTTGGCAGAGTTACTTACTGATAAATCTCCACTGGTTGCAGATGAAGAATTGGCCCAACCGGTGCTGCTGGGGTTTAGTGTAAGTGTAACCGTTGCGGCATTCGACTGGTTTAAAAACAAAATTCCTAAAAGAAACAGGCATACAAGTCTTTTCATAATCAATGCTTTGTTTGTTGAGCGTGAAGAAATTGGAACTATTCAACTTTTCAGGAGGTAGGTCCGTTTTAATTGTTCGATAGGTTTAAAATCAAGGTTGTTGATCGAAATTTAATTATTGGTTAATGATTTGAACTAATAAAATAAATATCAATAACTCAACAAAATTAACCAAAAAAAACTGGAAAAACCAAGCATTTTACTATTTCTAGGGATGATTTTTATTAAAATAGCGCTTTAATTAATCAGTGGTTATATAACAAATTGAAATAGTGTGAATTGCAGTTTAATAGTACGTAAGGAGCGCAACGCCAAATGTCCATTTTGTTATTGATTCTGAAAATCAGGACGTAAATAGAAAAGTCCTAAGACAACAAAAAAGCGACTCGTTGGAGTCGCTTTGTATGTAGAAATAACTTGAAAACTATTTTCCTTGTTGTTTACGATAGATGTCGTATCCTTCATCTTCGTAGCTAGTGTAAACGATACAATAGTGACCAATGAGGCAAAGACCCCATGCAGCAACAGTCCAAGCTGGCCAAGGGTATACCCATTTGCCATTTGCGCCTTTGTCATAAAGCATCAATGAAGCAATTGTACCAATCGCAAAAATGACAATGTGCAACATTAACATTGACTTTTGTTTACCGGTTGGTTTTATTTTTTTTGGCATAGAATTGTGAATTTTAAGCGCCCCAAAGGTAAAAAAACAATTTACAATTGCAAAGTACTCTACTGCTTTGTTAAAAATAATATTCCCCACGAAATTCAGGCGGGTGTCAAATATCAAGGTCAGATAGGTATTTCCTTAAATTTCCCTTTGCGCGTTGCAACAATGACTCAACTCCTTTTACCGTCATATCCATAATTTCTGCAACTTCTTTTTGGGGTAGGTCTTCCATGTAAGTTAGTATGAATACGGTTTTTTGATTTTCGGGTAGGGTATTGAGTGCTTTGAAGAGGTACTTCGATTTTTCTCTGTTTTCAATTTGAACTCCAGGGTGATTGAAATCGGTCGCTTCAACTGCTGTTTCCCCGGAATCTTTCATGAAAATCGCACTTAAAAAACCGCTGCGTTTTTTTACATTTTTTGAACGCAGGTGGTCGATGCATTTGTTTACAGTAATGCGATATATCCAGGTAGATAAAGATGATTTTTCGTTGAAAGAAATAAGGGATTTATAGACAGTAACAAAAACTTCTTGTGTCAGGTCTTCCGCAACATGGTGGTCCTGTACCATACCCAATACAGTATTCATTACCTTTTGTTGAAAGGTGTCAACTAGTTCTCTAAAGGCAATCTGGTCACCTTTTTTCAGCCGTTGAATGTCTATAAAAGTAAATTTTGATTGAAATTAAGGCTTTGAACCAATTTTTGACTCAGAGATTAATAGCTAGCCCACTATTTTTTACTCCCTAACTGTGAATAGTCATTTTTATTGAGTTTGTATACATGGCAAAGTTGTAGCGCCGGGAATTCTGTAAGTTTTGGGTGGTTGAAGTGCAGATCGAATTTCATGCCTATCTTCTGCATTACATTGATGCTTGGATGGTTCACGCCGGGAGCAACTGAATATAGTTCATCAGTGAAATTATTTTTAAAAGCAAATTCCAGACAAGCGGCAGCTCCCTCTGTAGCGTAGCCCTTCCCCCAACTGGTTTGTTTCAGCCGCCAGCCTACGTCAGTGCAAGGAGTAAAAGGTGCATCATATTCCTGATACGCTATTCCTATGAACCCGATAAACGCTCCTGTGTCTAATTCGTCAACAGCGAAATAACAATAGCCACTCTTTTCATACATTGAAATCATACGCTGAACAAATGCCTCTGTTTCTGCAACATTTTGTGTTGAAGGGAAATAGCGCATCACGTTAGCGTCGGCATTGATTTCAGCCATTAATGCAACGTCCGATTGTTTCCATGTCCTGAATCCCAATCTTTGAGAAGTGAATAAATAGCTCATTTATTCGGGTTTATTAGCCACCAACGAATAAACCATTGGCATTTTGTCGCGCATTGTGTGGTGTCTGTAAATGCCCTCACTTTCTTTCACAAGTCCCCCCAGGCAGTCGTAAGGCGAATAATCGTATTCCTTAAATGCACTTATCACCAAACCGTTGTTCAGTAAAGCAGAAAAGACATCTTGCAACGGATGGTTCCATGTGCAGTAACTCGCAGTAATTGGTGCTTCTTTATCGGCATAGGTGCCCGACTGTGTCTCTACAATTGGTGCTACATTAAAGTAACTATAGGTGATTTCAGTCAACTCATCATTCCACATCCAAACGAAGGGATGGAATTCAGCAAATACAAATTTGCCTCCCGGTTTTATATAGTGTGCAACTATGTCAGCCCAGCGATTTAAATCAGGCAACCAACCGATGGTGCCATACGATGTAAACACAATATCAAATTGATCATCGAGCACATTCTTTAAATCGTAAATATTGCAGCAAATAAAACGCGCGTCCAGCTTTGTCTCTTCAGCAAGTTCTTTAGCTTTATCGATCGCTTCATTCGATAGGTCAATTCCGGTTACAGAGGCACCTAGTCGTGCAAGTGACAATGTGTCAAGTCCGAAATGGCATTGGAGGTGCAATACTTTTTTGCCCTTCAGGTCGCCCAGAAGTTGAAGTTCAATGTCGTTGAGCATGTTCTTTCCCGCAAGGAATCCGGCAGTATCATAAAATGCTGTATTAATATGCGCCTGTGTCCTTTTGTTCCAGGCGTCTTTATTCATAGTAATATAATCGGGTAGCATATTGTTGTCTTTTGAGCAAATTAAGGAAATCTTTACCATGCCTGAACGGTTGGGAATACTAATATTATTCTAAATTCAATAAAACCGGGTGTTCGTGCGTTGTAAGGTTATTCAGATAAACCATAAATTTGCGATTACCAATTGCTAACCTCCAAAACAACTCTAATGAAACCTGTTATCAGGATTTTAATTGCCGCTACAGCACTTAGTACCACGGGTGCCTTTGCCCAACAATCGGGCAAAGATTCAATCATGAAGGGTTCGACCATTGAAGTGATGCAGAAATACAAGCCAAGGGTAAGGAAAACACAAAAGCCTGAGTGGATGCCGCAGCTTCCACCTAAGGATACTGTGATACCTTCTTTGAACTACGAGGTGCCGCAGCAAACATTGTACTATTCATTTACTTCAGGTCAATTGCAGCCGTTGGCACTTGGAATGGATTCAGTTGTTGAACCATACAGAAACTATATAAAGGCTGGTTTGGGAAATATTAGCACATTATACTTTGACGCTGGTATTGGCGCATTGAGAGGGGCAAAATATGAGACTGATTTCCACATACACCACCTTTCTCAAAACAGTAGCTCCAATTTCAGGCAAGTCATCATGTCGGGCATTGAAGGGGAAGGTAAATTTGATCTTTCGGGAGGAAAAAAGCTGCATGCTACGGCAGTTTTTGAGCGCAATCAGTTTTCAATGAACGATAATTTTGAAAACTCAATACCCAATAAACCATCATTTACCTACTCAACCATAGGAGCAAGTGCCGATATGGCGACCAAGTTTACATTGTCTGGAAAGGAAATAAACACTCATCCTTTAATTGAATTGAGCTCAAGCGGCAATTCAAACTTAAGGGGCACCGACTTTACTATTTTTGCACCATTCACTCATAATTTTTCTGATAATATTGAATTTGGTGTCGATGCGCTTGTTTCTACCGAGATGTATTCAAGTAGCCTTGCAGGTGGCTTTTCTTCTAAAGCAAATTCACTTTTATCCCTCACTCCGGGCATGAAGTATGTTCAGGGAGATATTACTGCTACTGGTAAACTGTCGTTGGCAACAGCTTATAATGGTAACTCTTACATTTTGCCACAGGTAGGTATCAATTATAATTTGAAAGACCCTGAGTTGCGCTTAATTGCCGGTTGGTCTTCATCGATCGATCAGAATAAATATTGCTCAATTCATGAATTCAATCCTTATGTTGGCGATGCTTATAGCGTGATTCAAAACAGAAAGGATGAGTTATACGCAGGTGTTGCCGGGCATTACCAGTCGCACATAACCTATGGTGTAAACCTGAAGTACAGCAGCAACAGCGCCCTGCCGGTTTATGCCTACTCAATGATGTTTCAGCCGCATTACTTGATGGTTGCTGACAAGGTGAGTTATTTCGGACTTAATATTCAGGGCAGGTACAACAATTCTGATAAGTGGTCGGGTGGCTTTAATATGCAGTTCAATCAATTTTATAAGGGCACTTATTCCAACCCCTTTGGTTTACCAATGGTTGATTTGAAAGGCGATGTCACTGTGAAAGTGTTACCGGAGCTTGTTGTTTCAGGGTATATTAATATGCTGGGAGGGCTTCATTCGTTGAATGAAAATGGCACCGATATTTCATTGCCAGTGATTTTTGAACCGGGCGTTTATGCCGAATATAGCTTTGCAAAACGCTTCGGTGCATTTTTGCAATGTAATAATTTATTGAATTCAAAGTATCAAAGGTGGTACGGGTATACTAGCTACGGTATTAACATTTATGGTGGAGTACGGTTAAAATTTTAATTATAGTTTTCGTTTTGCTACGTACATTTACAACCGAAAATGGATATAGTTAAATACATAGGGCAATACCTCCTGAAAAACAATTATTGCTACATTCATGGAATTGGCAATATGGAGCTCGTGAAGAAATCTGCGTCATACGACAACGGTTCTTTGCAAGGTCCAACCTATGATGTTATAGTTACGTCCGGGGGGTCGATAGATGATAGTCTGGCTAATTTTATTGCTACGAACGAGCAAATTAGCATCTCAAAAGCTGCAAATGCACTTCGTGATTTCAGTATTCAGTCACGAAAAGATATGGCCTTGGGCAAGGACGTAGAGGTGCCGGGCATTGGTAAGTTTATCGAAGAAAATGGACGTGTAAAGTTCATTACTGCTTCTAATTTCTCGTTTACTCCGCAAGGACTTCCTGTCTTGAAAAACAGCAAGCAACTCGAAGAACAAAAAGTTGTTGCGAAGCATGTACCTTCTACACCTGTTGAAACACCAAGTAACATTAACTGGACAGCCATTTTCACAGTTATTATTTTACTAGTGCTTGTTGGTGCAGGTATTTTCGGCTTTATGTACTACAAAAAGCAAAACAGCGGCGAAAACGCAGTTGTGGTGAAAAAAGACACTCCTGTAGTGCAGGCACCGCCACCTCCGCCACCTCCAATTGATACAACCCACAAAAAAGATACAGTTGTAGCACCTCCTCCGGTTGATACAAACGCTATTAACGAATATAAAGTAATTGTTACTGACACGGCAAAAAGAAGAGATGCGGAGTCAAGGATCAGGAAATTTAAGATTAACGGCTGGAAGCCTGAATTGTTAACTAAAGATTCAGTGACCTTTACTGTATTGTTACCTGTTAAATGTCGTATTGTAGATACTACTAAAATGCTCGATTCGTTGCGCAGGTATTACGGAATTAAAGGTGGCAGATTATACCACTAAAAAATCACAACCTTAGCAGTATATCAACTTAAAACAAAACTTAGAACAACATCATTATCAACCAAATGAGACAAATAGCATTACGTCAGGCACTTAGGGAAGCGATGGAAGAGGAAATGCGTAGAGATCCTTCCGTGTTCCTTATGGGTGAAGAAGTTGCACAATACAATGGCGCTTACAAAGTAAGCCAGGGCATGTTGGATGAATTTGGCCCGGAAAGGGTGATTGACACACCAATTGCTGAACTTGGTTTTACAGCGATTGCTGTTGGTGCAGCTATGAACAACACTCGTCCTATCGTTGAATTCATGACCTGGAACTTTGCTGAACTTGCGTTGGACCAAATAGTAAACCACGCTGCCAAAATGCTTTCAATGTCGGGTGGTCAATTCAATTGTCCAATCGTATTCAGGGGGCCAAATGGCTCTGCTGGTCAGCTTGCAGCCCAACACAGCCAGGCATTTGAAAACTGGTATGCTAACGTTCCCGGATTGAAAGTAATTTCAACCGTAAATCCTTATGATGCAAAAGGTTTGATGAAATCAGCTATTCGTGACAACGACCCGGTTGTTTTCATGGAAAGTGAAACGTGCTACGGAGATATGGGTGAAGTGCCTGAAGAAGAATACTTCATTCCTATTGGTAAGGCTGATGTGAAAAGAGCAGGAACCGATGTAACCATTGTTTCTTACAACAAGATGATGAAGGTGGTTATGAACGCTGCCGAAGAGCTTGCAAAAGAAGGAATATCAGCAGAAGTAATTGACTTACGCACCATTCGTCCGCTCGATTGGGAAGCAATCGTTAGCTCGGTTAAAAAAACTAATAGACTTGTAGTCGTTG
The DNA here is from genome assembly GCA_947454235.1 of Chitinophagaceae bacterium. Lineage (GTDB taxonomy): Bacteria > Bacteroidota > Bacteroidia > Chitinophagales > Chitinophagaceae > Flavipsychrobacter. Next base: position 42,777 of record CANGIY010000008.1, on the reverse strand, counting down.
AAGAACAATGGCCGTATGCGAGCATTGGTTCTGAAATTGCTTACAGAGTTCAGAAAGAAGCATTTGATTACCTTGATGCACCTGTAAGAAGGGTAGCAAGTGCTGATACAAATATGCACTACGCACCTAATTTGGTGGCAGCCTACTTGCCTGATGTAGCGAAGACTATAGCTGCAGTTAAGGAAGTACTTTACGTTAAGAAGTAATAAGTGAAGATGAAATAATAGTAAAGGGTCGGTGGAAGCCGACCCTTTACTATTATGGAAATCAATCAGTTATTTTTCCAGTTCGACGGCTCTGTCAAGGAAATGAATAAATGGAGTCATTGTTTCGAACATTTCAAATACATTCTCGGCAAAGTCTTTTTTCAGCAATAAATTATCAGATACCTGATGATGTACTGTAAAGCTTTTTAGTTTCAGGTATTCAATGGCTTTGTGGTTAGCATCGTAACCCTGTGGCGGATTTTTGAGTTTTTCCCCTTCCACAGCAGGGTACATTGTTTTGAATTTTTTGTTGTTTACAATGCTTTCAAATTCATCCAGATTGTAATCAATTTCTTGCCTGATGGCCTTCAAAATGTTGTTTTCCGGCATCCATATTCCGCCACCTGCAAAACAACTACCATTTGGTTCTAAGTGTATGTAGTAGCCGGCACCCATCGATTTCCTACCACCTTTGGCAAAAACTGCTCCAAAATTCGGCTTATACGGCGATTTGTCTTTTGAAAAACGAACGTCTCTGAAAATCCTGAAGACGCAGTCCTTTGGTTTTTGGTTGGCGAGTTCAGGTATAATTGCAGTCATTTTATCGAGTACCTGCCCTACGAACTGTTCAAAGTCTTTCTTGGCAGTTTCGTAAGCAGTTTTATTCGCTTCGAACCAGATTTTGTTGTTATTTTCTTTAAGGTCTATTAAAAACTGTATTGTTGAAGCCTGTAGCATAGTCTTAATTATTAAGTTCAAATCTACAAAATTGAATTAGAACGAACGGTATTTATTCGGTGTGTAGCACAAAAAAAGAGCCGAATATCACGGCTCCTTAAAAGAAATTTAATTGCAATTAGTTTGTTTCGTGCTTCAAATATTCGTCGCCGTATGGTTTGTTAAGTTCTACAGCCGTGAAATGAAGGTCACCTTGAGTAGTACCCATTGTCATAGGTATAAATACACCTTCAGGTTGTTTTTTATAGTCGCCGTAAGTAACCGCCACTTCTTGTTCAGTTCCTTCTACTTTAACCATTGTTGATACTTTTGAAAGGAAATAAGTTTTGCAATCAAAGAATGCGCTTATTTCATTTCCGTCAGTAGTTTTTATTTTCAGTTTGAAACATGGCTTTGAATCAACGGAATCTTTACCTGCCATTGTTGAAGATTTGATACCGCCTTTATCAACCAACAATTGGTAACTGTAGTTCAGTTTGTCTTTTGACAATGAAACGTCTTCTGCTGACATTGCTTCCGGTTTAGTTTGACCTAGGAATGGCATATACATCCATCCTTCTTTTTGAGTCACCAATACATACCCGCTTTGGCCAGCCGCCGAAATATCGGTACGAGACCATTCATTGTTTTTGATGGTTTCCGACATGGTAATATCAACGCCTCCCTGGCTCATAACGCCTGTGAGTTTTACAGTCTTAATTGTTTTCCATTTTGCGCCTCCCATAGCTTCAATGTGTTTGTTGAGAATGTCGTCAGCAGACTGCGCAAAAGAAACAATACCACCGAATGCAAGCGTGAGGAGCGTTAACTGAAATTTTTTCATGAATTTTCTATTATGAAACAAATGTAAGTGTTTCAATTGAATAAGAGTGTCGAAAGACTAGTGAAGTAGAGTGAGGTTGCCTGTTTTGTTGACAATTTTGCCATCAGAACCCACTAGCTGAATTGCGTAGATATAAACATCCTGCGGTTGGGATTTTCCGTTGAAAGTACCGTCCCAGCCTTCGTTGATATCGCGGGTTTCGAAAAGCTTATTGCCCCACCGGTCGAAAACACGGAAGTAGTTAAGGCTACCTTCTCCCAGAATGTTTATTTTGAAAGTCCTGTTACCCGAGCCATCAGGCGTAAATGCATTAGGTACACCGATGGTTGTGCTGCCGTCATATATAACATTCACTGAATCGGTCACAGCACAACCGTTGGCAGTGACGCCAGTTACCCAATATCTAGTATCGGCAGTAGGGTGTACCGTCGGGTCCATAATATGGATGTTATCTATAGCAGACTCAGGGAACCATGTAAACGATGAACAGTTGCTTTGTGGAATAATATGATATGACTCACCCGAGTGTAGCACAACAGTATCAGGTAAATTGACTAAGGCAGCCGCATAAACGTGTACGTTTACATGGGTAGTATCTTTACAACCGTCGCTGCTTGTACCATAAATTGTGTAGAATTGTGAGTTAATTGGGTGCACCCAAGGGCTCAAAGAAGTAGAGTCACTTAAGTAGTAGCTAGGCTGCCATTTTGCATATCCGCCATTAGATGAAGGAATTACAATTTGTGCAGAGTCATGTGGACACAAATATACATCGGTTGGCTGTGTCAGGAAGTCACCCGGATATACATGCACCAGTACAGAATCTTTCCCTGTACAACCAGCAGGAGTTTTAACCTCAACTATGTATTTGGAATCGGTACCTGCTGTGAAAAAGATGTTTTGCAGCGTTGTATCACTCAGAAATGTGGATGGAGTCCAGTGATATGAATAGTGCGTGTATCCCAATGGATACACATCAGCACGTAAATGGATGGTATCGTACTGACATACAAATCGGAAATTACCTACTGAGACAGTAGGGTTTGGTTGTACATCAATATAGAAAGAATCGACCCGCGGAGGACACCCTGAAACGTAACTGTACATATAGTACATTGCTGATGTGTCAGGCGCAATGGTTGGGTTATGTATGTTAGAAATGGCAATGCCGGCAGTAGGAATCCATTGATAACGCGCATTAGGGTTATTACCCGATGCAACCTGAACTATCTGCCCAAGGCAAATCGCAGTATCTCTATTGTATAACGAACTTGTGTCATAAATAATATTAACTCTTACAGTATCAGAAGAAGAGCAGCCTACATCGGTAACCTTAAGCCAATAGATACCTGAAGACAGAACGATATCTGTTGCAGCAGTTATTCCATCACTCCATTGATAAGTAGGAGATGTATAAGTGCCGCTGGAACTTAATGTAATTGGTGTGCCCGAACAATTCGAAGTATCAGGTCCAAGGTCAACAACGGGGTATGGCGAAAGTGTCACATGAATTGAGTCAGTAACGCTACAGCCATTATTGACATTGCACCAATAAACGCCCGTTGTGCTTGCCACAATTGAGCTTCCTGTAGTACCATCACTCCACGTGATATTGTAACCTGCCGGTTGGGTTGTAGAAAGAGTAAGTGTATTGCCAACACAAAAAGCAGTATCTGCGCCAAGATTCACTACCGGTTGAGGGATGAAAGTTACATTGAAAGTGTCAATTGAAACAGCACAACCTGTAAAACCATAGCAATAATATGTGCCCGAAGTGGATACATTGATAGAAGCCGATGTAGCACCTGTACTCCACAAATACCTGGTTGCAGTAGCATGCGTAAGACGCAAAGGTGCTGAAGTAACACAAAGAGCGGTGTCTTTTACAGAGTAGGTTGTATCTCCTCCGCCAATCAAAACATAAATACTATCTAACGAAGTACATACTTGCCTGAAAGAAATATCATCAATCGCGAAATCGTTGCCGCCTGATGCAGTTAAAGCATCGTACAAACAAATATTGGCGGAAGTGCTAATGCCGCTATTCCACATAGTATGGAAGTTCACCCATGTGCCCGGCGTTGCACGCACAGTATCTGGCGTGCCAATCAACACACTATTAATTTTGAAATTGATGATAGGAACCAGTGTTCCGGTAGTTACAGAAGAACAATTGGCTATCCATGCCGAAAAATCATAGTCGGTGTTAGGAACCACTGAAATCGTCTGGCACCACACATCAGAAGCAGTAGAACCCGCATTAACAATCAGCATTTTCCCGGAACCCGTTGTGTGGTCACCCATAGATGTGAAACCCGTATGGACTCCGTAAGGATTGGAATAAACTGAATAATAGCCCTCATATAATATTGACGATGGTGGGCGAGAGTAGGTGTAAGTACTGGAAAAACCATAATTACCCATTTCGAAATCGCCATTCACTACTGCATTAAAGCTTTTCAACGATTTTACATTGATATAATAGTATTGAGAAGTGTAACCAGTATGCAATAAAGGATTTAGGATAGTAGTGTCAGTGAAATTTGCCGGAGGATACCAACGCACAGATATAACTGAATCGGTACCCACAATTGATGCCGACAAAGCAACTGTAGCTGAATCGCATAAATGCACTGAATCGGCAAGTACAACAGTATTACACGTTGTGTCGGCAGTTAACCGACATGCGTAACGCGCACATGCAGTGTCACTTTCCTTTACAATTGAACTAATACCTGTCATTGAAACAATGCTACCCCATACATCAAGCCCCATGGGGTTGGTGGCGAGTGCAGTAACATCATTATAATTATTCAAGAGAATGTTCATGTAGTGCGTTCCCGCTGAGAGGTAAATAGTGGTATCGTAAGCGGTAAATGAAGTGAAATAAGAAGTCATCGCTCCGGTTTCAGAAAATCCAAAGACGATGATACCATCTACATCAATTCTGGAAACGTAGTTGTCTGCCGAAATGTGTAAATCGAACTTAACTGTGTCATCAATACACATTCTGAAAGGGCGGGTCAATGTGGTGTTATATGCTGTGCCACGTCCGTCAGAAGGTACTGAAGTTGAATTGACACAAGAAATATAACGACCCGGATTAGAAGCAGGATTTGTAGCCCAGGCACCAACACCGGCAATTACGAATGCCGGAGTGCCAACACCCCCTGCTCCTGAAATACTTGAGGTGGCGGAACCAATAATCCAGTGTGGATCTTGAACAGGAGAACTTGTGGTGCCGGCAGTCAACGCAGTGTTAGTCACCGGGTTATATGCGGTGTTGATGACAATAGAATCGGTTAAACACTGCGCCTTTATTCCAAAAGGTAAAACAAGACAAATTAAAATGCCTATAATTTTCCTCATAAATAGCTTGTTTGTAGCTTCAAATATAAGACATAGCTCCCGCATTTTGTAATTGTGTGAGTAAAAAATAAGAAAGATTTTATATTTTTTAGATGCAGATGTGGGAACTTTTAACGCTGAGTTGAAGTTTTTATTTACTTATTTTTGCGCCATGAGCGAACAAAGGACTGAAATTTCAGAATTAGGCGAATTTGGGTTAATCGATTACCTGACAAAAAACAACGAAACACAACAGGCAAGCACAATATTGAGTGTTGGTGACGATGCTGCCATTCTTGATAATTTTGGCAAACAAACAGTTGTTAGTACTGATTTGCTGGTAGAAGGTGTGCATTTCGATTTGATGTACACGCCCTTGAAACATCTTGGTTACAAAGCAGTTGCTGTAAACCTTTCTGATATCTGCGCCATGATGGCAACACCAACTCAAATAACGATTGGCTTAGCCATTTCTAACAGATTTTCGGTGGAGGCGCTTGAAGACTTCTATGAAGGTGTGTACGCTGCCTGTGAGCGCTACAACGTCGATTTAGTGGGTGGCGATACAACATCATCAACAAAGGGTTTTATTATTAGTATTACTGCAATAGGTGAAGTGACGCCTAATAAATTTGTTACCAGAAGTGGTGCAAAAGTGAATGACCTTATTTGTGTTTCCGGCGACCTTGGTGGGGCATATTTGGGTCTTCAATTGCTGGAACGTGAGAAGCGCATTTACATGGAAAATAAAGGTGTTCAACCCGACCTCCAAAACCAAAACTACCTCATTGGCAGGATTCTAAAACCTGAACCAAGGGTTGATATAGTTAATTGGTTATCAGAGCAAAATATCATGCCTACTTCAATGATTGATATAAGCGATGGATTGAGTAGCGAGATACTGCATATTTGCAAGCAGAGTGGTGTAGGGGCAGTAATTCACGAAAACAAAATACCTGTAAGCGAAGAGGCAAAATCATTGGGAATGCAGTTCAATATCCCAACAATCACTTGTGCTTTAAGTGGTGGCGAAGACTATGAATTGTTGTTCACTATTGACCAAAACGACTACGATAAAGTAGTTAATTCTGAAAATATATCGGTGATTGGTTATATCGCTGAAGCGAGCGAAGGGGTGCACCTGATAACGCCTTCGGGGAATAAGCACGCCATCATTGCTCAGGGCTGGAATACATTCAACAAGAAGTAATTATGAAGCTGAAACCGGGAGATACTATCGGCATTACTTGCCCATCGGGGTATGTATCAATGGAACGAGTGGCATTTGCCAAGAAAGTTTTTGAGCGTTGGGGCTTGAAGGTGGTATTGGGTGATACAGTGGGGAATGAATTCAATTACTTTGCAGGAACCGACGACCAGCGCAGAGTTGACTTGCAGTTGATGCTCGATTCGACTGAAATCAATGCGATTATGATGGGGAGGGGCGGTTACGGCATGAGCCGCATCATCGACGACCTTGATTTTACAGCCTTCCGTGAAAACCCCAAATGGATTTGTGGCTTCAGTGATATCACTGCATTGCACGAACACATACAGGCTAACTGGGGCATACCTACAATACATGGCCCAATGTGCGGACATTTTAAGCCTGAGACTGAAAATACCGAGTACATACAGGGGATCAGGAAAATTATGTTTGGTGAACAAATGAGCTACATAACGCCTGCTTCACAATACAATCGCCCCGGGACAGCAAAGGGTAAAATCGTCGGAGGAAACTTGTCATTGCTGGTGCATTTGACTGGTTCAGCTTCAGAGGTGAATACAAACGGTAAAATACTGTTCATTGAAGATCTCGATGAATATCTTTATCATATAGATAGAATGTTGTTGCACCTCAGGCGCGCTGATAAACTTTCTGGGTTGGCGGGTTTGATAGTAGGTGGTTTTTCTGATATGAAAGACACTGAAAGGCCATTTGGCAAAAACATTTATGAGCTCATTTTAGACCACGTCAAAGACTACAGTTACCCGGTTTGTTTTGATTTTCCTGCAGGCCATATTGATATCAATTACCCAATTGTAATGGGTGCCGAGCACGAAATGGTTGTCGCAATAGACGGTGGAAAAATAAAGACTATTTAATTGGTTTACTTTTGTTTGTATAGCTTACCTCACAATTTTAGTGAGTTATAATTTCGTCGGTAAATATCCATGATTCTTGCCCCGCACCCGGAAACCCATTCGGGCAATTACCCCAATTGTGGGCAGTCATTTTTAGATACCTGAGTCTAGCGGAAGCAAGCTTTACATGTACATCTTCACATTTCTTTTCAACATCACCAAGCAGCTTTTTGTTGTCAATGAATTGCATGTAGAGTTTTTCAAAAGTTACGCCATCTTCTGAACCCCAGTAAGTTACAATGTCTGGAGCATATATCCAGTTTGACGGGTCGAAGAGGAATTTACAGGATATTTCTTGAATGTCCGTTGGTTGTCCATAGTCTATAATTGCATCAATATCACAGCCATAGAAACCTTGCCAGTTTTCAAATCCTGAATGAATGTCACCGACCTTTCCATCAACAAGTGCACCATCGCCGGATGCAGGGTAGCTTTTGTGATAAGTGTTTTCAAGCGTGATTTTACTTCCTTTTGCAGATGAGGCAACACTATAGTCGCCAAACTCCTTTTGCTGTTTGAAAGTCGCATATAATTGGCGAGATTGCTTGTTAAACGCAACGACGTTAGGGTATTTGCTGTTTGTTTTTTCTTCTTCAATAATTGCTGCAAAACCACCAGCACCAGCCATCGCAATTGAAATAGTGTCTTTATTTGAAACCCTAAATTTTTGAATAGCGATTGCTTCAGGATTTTCGTAGTAATTGGTTGTTTTGCTATCGCTGTATTGTGTAAGCGTGTATTTTTTATTAGGCTTCAAGAATGAAAGTGGTAAACTCTCTAATCGTGCATGTTGATTGGTAACACCGCCCAGGTACCATTCACTGCCTTTTCTGCGTGCAAATATGGCTATAGAACCAATTTTTGCCTTGAGTACCTTGGTTTCATCCCAGCTAGCCGGAGCGCGTTCTAAAAATGAAAAAGCAGGGTTGCCTTTATAATTTTCAATCATATCGGCAACCATGGTCATGGGGCTGTAGAGCACAACATAGTATGCCAGTTCGCGCGCTAATGTGCCGGGTACTCGTTTATCTTTTTCGGGGGAATGGTTGAGTTTAAAGATACCCGGCGTGTAGTCAAAAGGTCCTGCCACCATTCGGGCAAACGGCAAAACCGTGTGTTGGTAGGGTGGTATGTAGTTGAAAGTTGCATTCCACTCATTGCCTCGTCCTGCCTCTTGGGTCAGTAAGTTTGGAAAAGTTCTGTCAAGCCCTGTGGGTTTTATGCTCTCATGTACATCGAGCATAATGTGGTGTTCTGCAGCCTTTTTTACAATGTTTTCAAAATGGCGCACCAAATACTGCCCGTGGTGTGGGTAGCCTAAAGGCAGAATGGTGCCCGCGTATCCCGTTTTTACATAATGAATACCTAGCTGCTCATACAACGCAAAAGCAGTATCGACTTGGTGTTCATAATCGGGAATATTACCGCCTGTTTCATGATGCCCTACTAATTCGACATTGTGTATGTTAGCATATTCAGCGAGTTCGGGGAGGTTGAAATCTGGATATGCTTTCAGGTAATTTTGTTTGGGGGCTTTGTTAGGTTTCCAAGTTTCCCAGCCTTCGTTCCAACCTTCAACCAAAGTGCCGCCAAGATGGTGTTCATGTGCAAAGTCCAGATAATTTTTTGTTCTTTCAGTGGTGGCACCGTGCCTAGTGCTAGCTTCCCAGGTGTAGTAGCCCGTATGCATGCCCCACCATATACCGTTGAATTTGAGTGGCTTAATCCACGATACATCTTTGATTACACTCGGTGCGCATAGGTTTTGAACTAAGTGAGATGTGGCAATTACACCTGCGTCTTTCCCAATTATCACCACCCTCCACGGACTTTTTGATGGCACTGAAACATGAGCGCAAATTGAGTCAGGGTCCATGCGTAATTGACTGATAAAATGCCCTGGTGCTGTTACTGAGTTAATCAGGTTCATCTCCGGGTAGTCACGCAATTCAGCTTCATGAATGCAATACACCAATCCGTCAGCTTTTTCGAAGGTGATGGGTGTAGTGGCAAAAATGGCAGCATCTGTTTTAGTGTGGTGATATAGACCTTCGTAAGCAAAAGCGTCAGCATCTATCCACCATACCGAATCGTTCGGGCTCACATTGAACTCGGTTTGTTCAGCGACTATTTCATACCCACTGTTACTTTCATTGCCCGGAAAGCGATACCTAAAGCCAACTCCATCGTCATAAACTCTTACCTCAATAGCTATTTCCTTGCCCTTTAATCCTGGCTCATTCAATGTAAAAGTCCCCTGATTGTATTCATCTTTAATCAGGCTATCAGTGCCTACTGGCGCGTGCCAGTAATTGTTGAAGTAATCAGCTTTAAAGCTCAGTAATTGAACAGGACTACCAAAGTAACTTTTGTCCTTGAATGCCAGCCCTAGCGTAGAGTTTTCAATAACTGGCCTTGAATTGTAAGTTATCCAATAACACGGTTTCGCATCTTCAACTGCAAAATGAAAAGCAATGATTTGGTTGGGGGAGTGAATGGTATATTCTTTGGCATTCATAGTTTGAATGCATAACAATAGAACACTGTAAAATGTAAAAAAGAGTCTCACCAACAATCGAAATTTTCGAGTGAAGTTAACAATTCAATCTACTAATTGATGAATGCTTAATTTTGGTTCATGCGCTTCACCGGCTTCATCTCAGACCACGACCCAAAAGTTCCCAATGCATTGCCTATTGGGTTTATGATATATGAGTATAACGGAAGCGAAGAGGACAAAGCAAAGACAATAGCCTATTTAAAACAAGGTCATTTCGTAATGGGCTGGATGAATGTTGACCATGATGTTTTGGATGGAGCTTCGATAGGTCCGAGTGCGTATTTAACTGATGGTACTTTTGTTTGGCCGCATTATTACACATTCTACCTGGAAAAGTACCCGCGATTCGGTATTCAGAAATCTTTTTTCGAGCACATTGCAAGCAATCAATTTCAAGTACCCGCCGTAAGTGAGGAGCGTTTGAAAGAGTTAGAAATGGAATTAATGAATGCCATTAAGTAAGTCGATAGAGAACTACTTGTAGTTTTTTGGGTCGAGCGCTGCAGGTGACCAATGTTTCAGGAATTCCAGCACTTTTGCCGGACTATGCCTCTTGCCTTCTTCGAGGTAGCCCGAGTTCTGGGTGTGTAGTCTGTTGCCTTTTTCATCGAGCACTACTAACACAGGGTAGCCAAAACGCTGCGGATAGCCAAGGGTTTTCAAAACCTCGAGGTTTTTATTTTCCTTGCTGTAGTTTACAGGAACCAATATAAAGTTACTATCGAGGTAGTTGTGCACAGTAGCATTGGAATCCATTAAGTTATGTAGTCTTTTACACCAGATGCACCAGTTGCCACCAACTTGTAAAATAACATGTTTGTGTTCCTTCTTTGCCTGTTTTACAGCTTTCGCAATTTCAGCTTTAGCATCAGCCTCAGGGTGATACCACTGAAAGCCTTCCACAGCTTTTTGAGCGTGAGAAAAAGTAACTAAAAACAAAAACGATACAAAGAATATTATTGACCTAATCATTTTATAAATTTGAAAAGCGATGTCTAGTTTTTCTTTTGTGATTATTCAGGCGCGCCATTTTCCTTTTTTCGTTTTTAATCTCCCTCAAATACTGACGTGCATTGACAAATTGCATTTTACCATCTTTAAAAACAACAACATCTTCATTGTACTTCGCTCTTTCCTCGTACAATTTTTTAATAGCCAATCTAATGCCTGAAACAATTTGCTGCGACAGGCTAAGGTTTTCCTGATCCATTATTACAGTTTTTTTCTAAAATAGATTTCCAAAGTTCCTCATTTTCTACGAATATTTTGTTGTTTTCTTTGAAAGCAATATGTTTTAAATTCGAATTAACGCTTTCAAGAAAAAACCAATTGTCGACGATATTTTCAAAAATTTCGAAGAAGTTTTTTATTCCTTTTTAGTAGCGTCTTTTGATTACATCCTCTGGAATATTGTGCCCACCACGCAAAACACGGTCTTTTACCCGCCATATTGCGTATTCCTCACTTGGTAGCCAAAGAAAAATTAATGTCACAATGTATCCGATATTCTGAGCATTTTTGACAAGGTTAAAATAGCTTCTTGTTGCCAAAGTTGTTTCGATAGCAAAATCCACTCTTTGATTCAATAGTTCATCAATTCGTGTTAACATAATTCTACCCGCCTCAAAAGCAACTGCTTCTGAATTTAAAGGAGATAATCCTTTGGCAATATTATCTGCATTTACAAACTCCTTACAATTGAAAGTGGTGGGCAAGATCGAAAGAGATGCTGTTGTTTTTCCAGCCCCATTACAGCCTGCAACTATGTATAATTTTGGCTTCATTTTCCTTTTTTCAACATTGCTACTTCTTCAGTCAGCAATTCTATTAACTTGGTTTGGTATTCAAGGTGGGAGAGGATTGTTTCAATTTCCATTTCCGATTGTTTATTGATCTCGAAATCTGCTTCGGCTCTGAGATCTGAAAAACGTGATTGAACATTTTGCCCAATCATGATAAGCGGTAACAGGAATAATTGAATCATGTTTGAAATGAACAACCATAACACGAATGCAGGGTAGGGGTCAAATCGTAGATTGCCCGGTGCCAGCATATTCCAGCCAAGCCAAACCAGCGTCCATAAAAAAATAACTATGAAAAAGCCCATACTTCCCACGTGTACCGTAATCCAAAGAGCTAGTTTATCAAGCCCGGAAAGCTTGTCTTTGTGTTTCAGTAACGAATTAAAGTAAGGCTTTCGAAGTTTTTTGATTTCTTCGAGTGTCTTGGGTTTGTTAATCTCCATTGCGACAACGTTTAGAACAAAATAACAGAACATTTCTTACTTCAACGCTTTTATCTCATTGGATACATCGTAAAACAAGGAAATGTCAGTAGCACTATTATAAGTAACCAATTCCCTTATATTTGCAATGTAAAACAGACAGAATGAACAAGATATTGGTTACTGGTGGTTGCGGTTATATAGGCGGTCATACAATAGTTGATTTAATTGAAAATGGCTTTGAGGTGATTTCAGTTGACGACCTTTCTCGCGGTTCTATGAAAATGATGCATGGCATCGAGAAGCTGGTGGGTAAAAAAGTGAAGAATTACAAAGTTGACCTTTGTAACCTCGACGATACCGAAGCTATTTTTCAGGATCACCCGGATATTACCGGTATCATTCACTTTGCCGCTTTCAAATCAGTACCTGAGTCTGTTGAAGATCCATTGATGTACTTCCGCAATAACTTCAATTCACTCATGAATATTTTACATTGTGCTGCTGAGTTCGATGTCAATAATTTCGTGTTTTCATCATCATGTTCAGTATATGGCAATCCGCAAAGCTTACCTGTAACGGAAGACTTCCCTTTTCAGGAGCCGGAATCGCCGTATGCAAGAACCAAGCAGGTTGGCGAGGCTATGTGCCGCGACTTTACATTCATCAATAAGCATTTCAATACTATACTGCTACGTTACTTCAATCCTGCCGGCGGTCACCCATCTGGTATAATTGGAGAATTCATGGAGAAGCCTGAAAATGTAGTGCCTGTTATTACGCAGACAGCAATTGGTAAGCGCAACGAAATGACTGTTTTTGGTGCCGATTACGATACTCGTGATGGCTCATGTATTCGTGACTATATTCATGTTTGCGATATTGCTAATGCACATACAAAAGCATTGCAATATATCATAGAAGACCGCAACAAATCGAACTGCGAAATCTTTAATTTGGGTACAGGAGATGGCGTATCTGTTCTTGAATTGATTGCAGCTTTTGAGAAAGTATCTGGCGTAAAACTCAATTATAAAATTGGTCCACGCAGGGCTGGTGATGTTATTGAAGTGTATGCTAACAACAACAAAGCAAAAACATTGTTGGGTTGGGAAACCAAGTACGGTCTTGAAGATATGATGTCTACAGCCTGGAAATGGGAACAAGTACTTGCCCAAACCAAGCAAGAGTCAATTGGCGGTTAATAAGCTGGCCGATACACATTCAACTCTAAAAACTGCTGATGCGTCCCACCCGTGTTCCTAAGTTCATTAAAGCACTCGCTCATTACACCAATGAGGAGAAAATTGCATTGATACAGGAGCAAAATAAGAAGCTATTGAAGGGCGCACCTGAAGTTACCGTCGTTGTACCTGCCTACAACGAGGAAAAAGAAATATTGAATACACTCATCACCATGACAGCCAACGTCACTTCGCGTTCAGTTGAGATATTGGTGGTGAATAACAATAGCACCGACAGAACCAAGGAGCTTGTCGACGCAACGGGTGTTCGTTGTATCGACGAATTTGAAAAAGGAGTTACTGCAGCAAGAACCTCAGGCTTGAAGGCTGCAAAAGGTAAGTACATCATTAATGCTGATGCAGATTCTTTATATCCTCCGTTTTGGGTCAATGCCATGATTTCACCGCTGGAGAAAAGCGACGAAATAGCCCTCGCTTATGGTCGTTTTGCATTTTTGCCAAGCGGCAGTAATTCAAGGTTTGTCTATTTTCTCTATGAAAATGTGGCAGATATACTGCGTTGGTTCAAGAAACACTTTAAGGAAGAGGGCATGAATGTTTATGGGTGCAATTCAGCGTTTAGAAAAGAGCACTGTTTGGCAGTCAATGCCTTTGAACACCCGCCGGGAACCAACGAAGACGGTTGGCTGGCGGTTAAGTTGCGTAACGGTGGTTTCGGTAAACTCAAGTACGTGGGAGGCAACAAAGCTACAGTCTGGACGGTTGACCGCCATCTTCAGAATGATGGCGGGCTGCTAAAAGCATTCGTAATGCGCATTAAAAACGCAATTACAGGTAAATAGTAGTTGCTCTACTTTTTATGGCATTGCTATTGCTTCCTTGGTAGTCAGTGTTTTTATTTTCACCGATTTCCAACCGCTTCCGTTTGTCTTGTAATACAAGGTATTTTTAGCATCAGCAGGAATCTCCTTTGGTACCGGATACTTACCTCCAATAATTGGAACAAGCATCAGCGTATCACCTTTATGAATTTCATCACCGGCAGCGGCAACTGTTTCATAATCAACGCCTTTTACAATGGTGGTGTTTTTCTTTTTATTGAGCTTATGTGCTTTTTCTGTTTGACAAGGCAGGAAGCCTACATCGCCGCGCCAGAAGAATGTTTCAGGATATGTTTTAACGTTCCATTTCAAAACAATGTGAACATCGGTTTTTGAAGGTCTTCCGGGAATACCGGCATTTGTCTGTTGATTGTACGCTTCTATTACGGTTAAATCAGCAACACGTTTTTTATTCGATGCTGTTTTACCAAATGATATACTACTACCTAAAATGCTCAATGCGATTATAAAACTTGCTTTTTTCATTGCTGTAAAGTTATTAAGGAACAATGAATAAATAAAGTATACCAACTTACTTGTTCTTTCCCATTTTTGCTTCGTTGAAAAAGTCTTTATTCCGAATACTTTCGGAAGGCAGATCGCCTTGTAAAAAAGATAAATAACTGCGTAATTTGACACACTTTATTGATTCAACGTTCCTAAAACTCCCCCAAACAGGGTTTAATTTCTAACTAACGTTCCAAAAACCATGCCGAATTAATGTGCCAAATGAGAAATTAATGGCTTGTTAAAGATGAAAAACAAGCTAGCGAAATAGGGTTATATATGTTAAAACTTGATTAACGTTGATTTTAGTGAATCCTGTCGGATATCCACACAGCGATTTTTCTGTGTTAAGAACTTTCTTTGTTCAGGGCGGCAGCAAGTAATAATTTAGCTGTCCGTTTTGAGAAATACACCCCGACATTTTAAAGGAAATTATTCAGCCAAACATCAAGATATGAGTTCAAAAAAAACACAGAAAGGTCTTGTTTTTCAAAGACACTACACTAGGGAAGGTGTAAACGTTTATGACTTGTTCGAGTATGACTACCGAACATCAGTAATTCGTAACCCAACCGGTGAAAAGGTATTTGAATTGAATAACGTGGAAGTGCCTAAGCACTGGTCACAAATTGCTACTGACATTCTTGCTCAAAAGTATTTCAGAAAAGCTGGTGTACCACAACCTGACGGCAGCACTTCTCACGAAACTTCCATTAAACAAGTGGCTCATCGTTTAGCTGATTGCTGGATGGGGTGGGGTAAACAATACGGTTATTTCGCTTCTGATAACGATGCACAGGTTTTTTATGACGAATTGGTGTATTCAATTCTGAATCAAAGCTGTGCGCCTAACTCACCGCAGTGGTTTAACACTGGTTTGTTCAGTAGTTACGGTATTGCCGGTAAACCACAAGGTCACTACTTCGTTGACCCTAAAACAGGTAAATTAGAAAAATCTAAAAACGCCTACGAGCGCCCTCAGCCACACGCTTGCTTCATTTTGAGCGTTGATGACGACTTAGTGAACGAAGGCGGTATCATGGATCTTTGGGTTCGTGAAGCTCGTATCTTTAAATATGGCTCAGGTGTAGGTACCAACTATTCAAACATTCGCGCTGAAGGTGAAAAACTGAGTGGCGGTGGTACTTCTAGCGGTCTGATGAGCTTCCTGAAAATTGGCGACAGGGCAGCAGGTGCAATAAAAAGTGGTGGTACAACACGTCGTGCTGCTAAAATGGTGTGCCTAGACCTTGACCACCCTGAAGTAGTAAACTTCATTGACTGGAAAGTAGAAGAGGAGAAAAAAGTAGCTGCTTTAATTTCAGCAGGCTATCCTTCTGATTATGAAGGCGAAGCTTACAAGACGGTATCAGGGCAAAACTCTAATAACTCAGTTAGGATTCCTAACTCATTCTTTAAGGCATTAGACAACAATGCTGATTGGGAAATGACTGCTCGCGGCAATGGCAAGGTGATGAAAACCATTCCTGCTAAAGAACTTTGGGGCAAAATTTCTTATGCTGCATGGCGTTGTGCCGATCCGGGAACACAGTACGATACAACCATCAACGAGTGGCACACTTGCCCTGAAGGTGGTAAGATCAGGGCTTCAAACCCTTGTTCTGAGTATATGTTCCTTGATAACACAGCTTGTAACCTTGCGTCATTGAACTTGCGTCGTTTTTACAACGAAGAGTCGGGCAAATTTGATGTTGAAGGATTCGAATACATGACTCGTATCTGGACTGTTGTGCTTGAAATTTCAGTGTTGATGGCGCAATTCCCTTCACCTGAAGTAGCTCAGTTGAGTTATGACTATCGTACTCTTGGTTTGGGCTTTGCCAACCTTGGTTCAATGATGATGGTGAGCGGTATTCCTTACGACAGTGAAGAAGCGCGTGCTATCGCAGGTGCTATCACTGCTATCATGAATGGTGTTGCTTACAAAACATCGGCTGAAATGGCTAAGGTGTTGGGAGCGTTCCCGCGCTTTGCTGAAAACAAAGAGCACATGATGCGTGTAATGCGCAACCACCGTGCTGCAGCCTACGATGCCAGCGATGCTTACGAAGGTCTTGAGATTAAACCAATTGGTATTAACGCGAAATACTGCCCTGATTATTTGTTGAAATCAGCAACTAAGGCATGGGATGAAGCAGTTCAATTGGGTGAACAATATGGTTACAGAAATGCGCAAGCAACTGTAATTGCACCAACAGGAACTATTGGTCTTGTTATGGATTGCGATACTACTGGTGTTGAGCCTGATTTCGCTTTGGTGAAATTCAAGAAACTTTCGGGTGGTGGTTACTTCAAAATCATCAATCAGTCTATTCCGGCTGCGTTGAAGAAATTGGGTTACAAACCTGAAGAAATCGATTCTATCGTTAAATACGCTAAAGGTCATGGTACCTTGGCGGGTGCACCTTACATCAACCACCAGTCGTTGAGTGAAAAAGGCTTCATTGCCGATGAGTTGAAAAAACTAGATTCGTCAATGGGTGGTGCGTTCGAAATTGGTTTCGTATTCAACGTATATACCTTGGGTGAAAGCTGCCTGCAAAGACTTGGCTTTACTCCTGAGCAATACTATGCAATGGACTTCAACCTGTTGAACGAGTTGGGCTTCACCGACGAAGAAATTGATGCTGCAAACGACTATGCTTGTGGTACCATGACAATCGAAGGTGCTCCATTCCTGAAAGCAGAACATTTACCTGTTTTCGATTGCGCTAACAAGTGCGGTAAAAAAGGTGAAAGATTCATTCACGCTCACGGTCACATCAGAATGATGGCTGCAGTGCAACCATTCATCAGCGGTGCGATTTCGAAAACAATCAACTTGCCGAATGAGGCAAATGTTGACGAAATTAAAGATTGCTACCACCTGAGCTGGCAGCTTGGACTTAAAGCTTGCGCATTGTACCGTGATGGTTCAAAACTGAGCCAGCCGTTGAGCAACAAAAGCGATTCTAAGAAAAAAGAAGAAACAAAAACAGAAGAAGAAACAACATCAATCAATGAAGGACCGCAAATAGTGGACATGAGTTTATTGACTGTTGAAGAATTGCTCGAAGAGGTGAATCGCCGCGTACAGGCCAGCCCTGATACGCAGTTGAAACGCCAGTTGAGCCGTATTGTTGAGCGCAAACAATTGCCTAGCAAGCGCCGTGGATATACGATTAAAGGCAAAGTAGGTGGTCAGGCATTGTTCTTGAGAACAGGTGAATACGGCGACGGAACTTTGGGTGAAATCTTCATTGATATGGCGAAAGAGGGTGCAACCATGCGTAGCCTTCTTAACAGCTTCGCAATTGCGGTTTCTGTGGGTTTACAATATGGTGTGCCTTTGGAAGAATTCGTTGATAAGTTCATCTTCTCACGTTTCGAACCATCAGGTATGGTTGAGCACCCTAACCTGAAATCAGCTACATCGGTACTTGACTATATCTTCAGGGTGCTTGCTTACGAATACCTTGACAGGGAAGATTTGATACACGTTCCTGAATTGGATAAAGTATCAAAGTCGGATGAAGCACGCATGCAACAGGAATTGTCGCAAGTGCGCATAACTGCACCTCAAGCTATCAAGCCAAAGGCTGTAATTGCACCTACTCCGGTAGCGTCAATGGCTCAGAATACTGCTGATATCAAGAAATTGATGGGAACCAGTGCCGATGCGCCTGCCTGCAGAAATTGTGGAAATATTACGTTACGCAACGGAACATGCTACATGTGCCCTAACTGCGGTACAACTACAGGTTGCAGCTAGTAACTAACGCTATTTGAACATAGAATACATATAAATCCTTTTTTACTCAGAGTGTGTTTTTCAGCCCGCCATATCAATGGCGGGTTTTATTTTACTTGTGTATTAATTGTTCCCGAAAATATAAATAGCACTCACGAAATTTGCAGTAGAAATAGTCGATATGGCTACCATTAAAAAATCAGTGCCTGTAACCGGAATGTCGTGCGCTTCATGTGCAGCGAGTATACAGAACGCACTTAAAGGTCAAAAAGGCATCAAGACCATTGATGTGAATTACGCCAATGCAACTGCGTTGGTAGAATATGAAGAAGTAGAAACTTCCATTGATAAAATAGCTCAAACGGTGCAAGCGTTAGGCTATGGTCTGGTGTATGATGAAGAAGTGACTGCCGAAGATATCGAGAAAAAACAGTTGGGAGAATACAGAAAGCTGCAAACGAAAACAACGCTGGCGCTCATTTTTGCAACTCCCCTGGTCATTATTTCCATGTTCTTCATGGGCATTCCATATTGCCATTATATACTTTGGGGGCTTTCTACCCCTGTGGTATTTTACTTCGGTTTAGGCTTTTTTGTACGCGCCTGGAACAGGGCAAAACACATGTCGGCAAACATGGATACGCTGGTGGCATTGAGCACCGGCATCGCTTATGTTTTCAGTGTATTCAATACGCTGTTCCCGAAAATATGGACAGATAAAGGGCTTGAAGCTCCGGTTTATTTTGAGGCGGCTGCGGTTGTTATTGCCTTCATTTTGTTAGGTAAACTTTTGGAGGAGAAAGCGCGTTTCACAACATCATCAGCCATTAAAAAGCTGATGGGGTTACAGCCTGAAACGGTGTTTAGGATGAACGGAGAAGAGGAAGAAGAGATAGCGCTTAAAGATGTGGTGGTGGGTGATGTGCTGATTGCCAGACCGGGAGAAAAAATTGCAGTAGATGGTGTTGTAGTGGCAGGGCATTCGTTCGTGAATGAAGCCATGATAACAGGAGAACCTCTGGCTGCGGAAAAAAACGAAGGCAGTAAAGTATTTGCTGGAACATTGAACCAAAAGGGTCATTTTAAATACCATGCAGAGAAGGTAGGTAACGCCACGTTGCTCGCACAAATCATAAAAAAGGTACAGCAAGCGCAGGGTAGTAAGGCCCCCGTTCAGCAACTCACCGATAAAATCGCTTCCATTTTTGTGCCGGTTGTGCTGGCAATTGCGGTAGTAACGTTTATCGCTTGGCTTGTGATTGGTGGAACAGCTTATTTCAATCAGGGACTACTATCTATGATTACAGTTTTGGTGGTGGCGTGCCCTTGCGCTCTTGGACTAGCGACTCCTACCGCAATTATCGCCGGTATGGGAAAGGGAGCTGAAAATGGCATTCTTATCAAAGATGCTGTTTGCCTTGAAGCCTTAAAGAAAGTAGATGCTGTGGTGTTTGACAAGACAGGTACGATTACCGAGGGTATGCCAATGGTGGTAGATATATATTGGAAAAATCCTGCTGATACCAACCAAAACGCTTCTATTTTTCTGGGGCTGGAAATGCTTTCAGAGCACCCGATTGGTGAGGCGATTTCGAAGTTTTTTAAAGATTTGCACATAGCACCAACTGCTGTTTCTTCATTCACTTCCATTACGGGTAGTGGTGTAACAGCGGTACATGAACGTAATATTTATTTCGCAGGAAACGTGAAACTGATTCAATCGATGGGTATTAAGATTGAAGACAGAATGAAGGAGAAAATGAGTGAATGGAGCGAAAAGGCATATACCATCGTTATACTTGCGAACCAGTTTACAACACTTGCAGCACTTGCTGTCTCTGATAAAATCAAGGTCAATTCAAAATTTGCTGTTGCACGTCTAAAAGACATGGGTATTGAAACCTACATGCTTACAGGCGATAATGAAATAACTGCCTACTCCATTGCTCAGGAAGCTGGTATATCTAACTACAAAGCCGAGGCTTCACCCAGTGATAAATCCCTATTCATTCAAGAACTGCAGCAAAAAGGTAAAGTAGTAGCTATGGTGGGTGATGGAATTAATGACAGCCTTGCGCTGGCACAAGCCGATGTGAGTGTAGCAATGGGTTCGGGAACCGATGTGGCTATGGAAGTTGCGCAGCTCACTTTGATGTCGTCAGATTTGCAGGTGCTGCCAAACGCGATCTATTTATCCAGGAAGACAGTTTCAACCATTCATCAGAATCTTTTTTGGGCGTTTTTCTATAATGTAATCATGATACCGGTTGCAGCCGGAGTATTGTTTCCGTTCAATGGTTTTACGCTTAACCCCATGATTGCGGGTGGTGCAATGGCGCTTTCTTCTGTATCGGTGGTTTTAAGCAGTTTAAGATTGAAGTGGATGAAACTATAAGCGGTTGTTTCCCCCAATTAATGCCTAGTTGTTCAACAGAAGCAGTTGCGGAGTGGGTTAGGTTTCTTTTTTAGCGTAAAACCAACTAATTTCGTATTTTAATTCTGTTTACTGATGGCAATAGTCCAACAAATACTTTTCGTAGTACTTGCAGGTGTATCTGTTTTCCTTTTCGCAAAGAAAGTGAAAGAAATTGCGCGCAACATTAAGTTGGGTAAAGATGAAGACCTTTCTGATAACAGCGACCAACGCTGGCGCAATATGATTTTGTTGGCACTCGGGCAGAAGAAAATGTTCAAGCGCCCATTGCCTGCCATCCTGCACTTGTTTGTGTATGGTGGTTTTATCATCATCAATGTCGAAATTCTGGAGATTGTACTCGATGGTGTTCTAGGTACGCACAGGGTTTTTGCTCCTATGCTGGGCGGTCTTTATACCTTTTTGATTGGCTTTTTCGAAGTACTCGCAGCTTCGGTGTTGATTGGTTGCTTCATCTTCCTGATGCGCCGTAATGTGGTTAAAGTAAAACGCCTTAACCTCCCTGAGTTAAATGGCTGGCCTAAAAACGATGCAAATCTTATTTTGATTACCGAGATTGTATTGATGTCTATGTTCCTGATTATGAATGCGTGCGACTTGGTGTTGCAAGCGCAGGGTGCAGAGCATTATATAAAACCTTTTATGGCAATGGAAGGGCATCAGACTAACTTCCTGATAAGCGGTATGTTGAAAGGTGCTTTTTCGGGTATGTCTTCGGGTACATTGATTGGTATTGAGCGCACATGCTGGTGGTTGCACATTGCCGGTGTTTTTGCGTTCTTAAACTACTTGCCTTACTCTAAGCACATGCACATTTTGCTGGCTTTCCCTAATGCTTATTACGCTCGCCTGACACCAAATGGTGAAGTGAAAAACATGAAGGACATACAAAATGAAGTGCTTTATATGATGGAACCGGACAAAGCGCCTGCTACTACCGGCGACCAGGCTGTTCCTCGTTTTGGTGCTAAAGATGTAATGGATTTAAGCTGGAAGAATTTGTTAGATGCCTATTCATGTACAGAGTGTGGTAGGTGTACTGATTCTTGCCCGGCTAATAACACAGGCAAATTGCTCTCTCCGCGTAAAATTATGATGGATACCCGCGACCGTTTAGAGGAAGTAGGTAAGAACATGAATGCCAACAATGGTACGTTTGTTGACGATGGTAAGTCATTGTTACACGGATACATTTCAACCGAAGAGTTAAGGGCGTGTACCACTTGTCAGGCATGCGTTGAAGCTTGTCCAGTGATGATTGATCCGCTATCTATCATTCTGCAATTGCGCAGAAACCTGGTTATGGAAGAAAGTAATGCACCACAGGAATGGAACATGATGTTTGGTAACATCGAAAACAACATGGCTCCATGGAAGTTCAGTCCTGATGACAGAGATGCATGGGTGAATAGTTAACCGCAAATCAAAACATTATTGAAAGGTGCTTTACTTAGAGGTAGGGCACCTTTTTTGTTAAGAAAAAAGCGCGAAAAGATGTTCAGATAACACTCGTCATTCCTGGAAATCCAATAATTCTGAAAACCTTGATTCAGACAAAAAGAAGCCAACCAACAACAAAGACGGCACCGGCATCTTTGCTCCCATCTCCGCTGGCGGAGATGGGTTGGGGAAGAGGTGGAAAATCATTTCATACTCAACAAAAAATCTTAACTTTACTCTTTGTATTAAATACCGCCCCATGAGAAGATTCATACTCATTATTCTGCTTTTTCATTCCCACCTATCCTTTGCCCAATATGGACGTATCACCACGTTAATTGGGCGTCCTGGAATTGGATATGAAACAGGCATTGGTGGTCCTGCAACCGCCGCAACAATTTGTAATGCAGGTCCTTACCTTGGACCTGATGGAACTGCGTACATAATGGAAAGATATTGTGGTTATTTAAGAAAGATAACACCCGATGGCACCTTTTTGCCTTTTGCTTTCAATGGTGGCGATAGCTCGTCGGGAGATGGCGGTCCTGCGACAGCCGCCAGTTTACAATGGCCTTGGGGGCTTGCATTTGACAGCCATGGAGATATGTATGTAGGAGAAAAATTTAAGGTGCGCAAAATAGATATGCGCACAGGCATAATAAGTACCTATGCCGGCACTGGAGCCCATTTTGATTCAGGGTATGGCGGTCCTGCGACAGCAGCGGGCGTGCCATATCCAGAGTTTTTACATTTTGACAAAGATGATAATTTATTTATATGCTCAGAAACCGAGACTATAATTACGAAGATTGATCGACGGACTGGGAACATATATAAAGTAGCCGGGACATTTCATGTCGGGGGGCTTGATGGTGATGGAGGTCCTGCGACTGCCGCCAAAATTTATGGACATGGCTTTATCATAGATTCCAGCGGTGCAATTTATTTGGCGGAACAATATAATATTCGACGAATCGATCCTGTAACTCACATTATTGATCGCTACGCAGGGAACGACTCCTCTGGCTACGCTGGAGAAGGTCTTCCAAGATTGTCTAGTCAGATACTCCCATATGGAATTGTCCAAAATTCCCGAAAGGATTTAATTATAGGGCGTCGAATTGGCAATAACTTTAGAATTATGTCAGTTCATGCCGATGACGAACGGGTTTACACTTTTGCTGGTATGGGCGATACAGGATATTCAGCAGACGGAACAAGGGTTGACAGCGTTAAACTGCGTTACGTTGATGGTTTAAATATAGATAGCTGCGATAATATATATTACCTGGACAATACCTATTCCGTTATCCGTAAAATCGCAGTTCCACAAACAGGCGCCTTGAGTGCAACTATTGTTGCGGGGAGTTCAGTAGATTGGTTGTGTTATGGCATGCCTATTACGTTTTACTGCACATTGGGTAACCCCCGCTACCGTGGTCACTACCGCTGGACGGTCAATGGCACCACCATGAGCGGCGATGCCCCCAATTTTCGTTATAGTCCCACCAATGGCGATACAGTCCGGTGTTTTGTGACACCCCGGTTCGTTTGCGACACTACCAGCCCTGTGAGTAGTAACATAATCATTATGACCGTAAGCAGCCTTCCTGCGCCTGTTATATCTCTGACCACAGGCAGCGTAACCGCGCACTTAGGCGATACAGTGCGGCTTACAGCCACCATTACTGGTACAGCGGGCAGCTATGAAATACACTGGCGAAATCGCGGAAATTTGTTTGCTACAACGACAATTCCAACGGTGAGTTACATCAAGGGAACAGGCAACGATACAATTACAGCCACGTTGGTAAGTACAGCCCGTACTTGTTACGACTCTGTAACCAGTAACAATAAGTATATTGATAGTCCTGTATCAATACCTGAAGTAACCAACTACAATGTGGGTACCATCAACTGTTACCCTAATCCGGTTAGTAAAAACCTAACCATTGAATCAGAGCAATATTGGAATCAGTTGGAAATAAGCGATGCGCTGGGTAAAATTGTTTACAGCACACACCTTGAAACCCCTGCAAAATCGCACTCACTCACCTCCAGCAACTGGGCACCGGGTGTTTATTTTGTAAAAATTGATAGGTATAGGGTTATTCGGGTGGTGAAAGAATAACCTCATCCCCGGCCCTTCTCCATGAATGGAGAAGGGTGTATTGGTGCCGTTGGCACCAATAACATTGCGCAAATACGCACTAAGGTTAAGCTTAGAGTCTTCTAAGCTTGGGTGGCGGCAGGTATCCGACCTGCCTGTTTATCTTGCCCCCTGGTCTAGGCGTCTCGCCTCGTCCTAATACTGGGTAAGCATCCGCTTGCAAACCACATCGACTTGTCTTGAACTTTGATTAATCATGATCAAATGAAAACTATGACAGTTTCTCGGTATCAAATTGATTCCTGAGAATCCTATAATCTTGTAAATGTTGATTCAGACAAAAAGCACCAAAAATCAAAGATGCAGCAGGCATCTTTGCACCCTTCTCCATTCATGGAGAAGGGCTGGGGTAGAGGTGAATATTGAATCTCATGCATTAATATCTATATGTATTTTGAAGGTGAATACTGTAAATATAGAATTATAATTATTCGATTTTTGGAGATTTTTCTGTTAGTTTTGAGAAATCAACCACATCTGTTCAATGCCTAACTTTTTTGTTGTTAGTTTTCATTGTAATGGCCGAAACGTAAATTCAAATGAACTCAAAATATATAGTTAGTGTATTTAAGAAGATGCTATTCTTTTTGCTATTCTTAGTTGCATTAATTAATCCTTTTGCGCACGCAGCTAAGAAGCAAGGCAATTTCTTTTTGGAGAATAAAGGCCAAGTAAAAGACGAGTTTGGTAATCTTAGAACTGATATTGATTTCTATTTCCATTCTGGTTCTAATACGGTTTATATTGGGAAGAATGGTGTTCACTATCAACATACTAAGATTTTAGAAACAAAAAAAAGTGAGCCGGAGCAGGGCTTTGAGAATGCAGGAAAGGGGAGTCTGACACACTCGAGAATCAACTTTAAAAGGGTTGATTTGGAACTTTTAAATTCAAATTTGGGTTGTGAAATTGTAACTGAGGATGCGTTACCGTATTACGAAGTGTTTCATAACGCCGATTCTAAAAATCGGGGTATCAAAGCCAATGCATATCAACAAATTACTTTTAAGAATTTGTACCCCGGAATTGATTGGCAATGGTTGTTTAATTCCAACGGCGAATTGAAGCATCAATTCATTATTCATCACAATGGAAATATAGAGAATATAAAGCTATTGTATAAGGGCTGCGACTCAATTGTTGTGTCGCAAAGTGGTGTACTTAATATAAATTCTTCGCTTGGATTAATTACAGAATCGGCACCAATATGCTTTGATGAAAGCGGCCGCCCTGTCGAAGTGAGATATAAGGTGAATGGGAATCAGCTTTCGTATTCAAGTAGTTTTAAAAATAGCCTAACTATCGATCCGTTAATAGGTTGGGGCACATATTATGGTGCCGATTCAAGTTACAGCGATTTTAAACACATAGCGCGAGACAGTTCATATAATATTTATTTCTGTGGTCAGACGTATTCGTCTTTAGCCGGATCAATTGCAACTTCGGGTCGATTCGACACTGTACTTCAATACTCAAATGATGGGTATTTCGGTAAATTTGACTCCGCAGGTTTGCTGAAATGGTGCTCTTATTATGGTGGAGATTCAGATGATTATGTAACAAGTATTTACTGCGACTACGCCGGAAATTTATATATCACGGGTACAACAACCAGTAGTACTGGTATCTCAACCCCAGGGTCTCAACAAGAAATGTACAATGGTGGTTGGTGTGGATTTGCTGCTCAAATGGATTCCGGAGGCTTTAGAAATTGGGGAACTTATCTTGGTAGCGGCTCTACGGTTTTGCCACAGTCTGTTTTTGCTGACTCGTTCGGTAATTGTATCATATCAGGTTGCACCAATGACCAGAGACAAATCGCATCGACAAGGGGTTATCAAAATTGTATTCGAGGTACCAATACAGGTGCTAGCCGCGGTAATATAGATTGGTTTATAGTAAAATATAACATTTTTGGAGAGCGCGCCTGGGGGACATATTTTGGTGGATTGAGCAATGAACTGGGTGGTACAGCTGTTTTGAGTAACAACTACATTTATTTGGCGGGTTACAGCTTCAGTGATACAGGCATAGCAACTCCTGGGTGTTATCAGCATACTTTTTCAGGCGGGCTTTCAGATGCATTTGTTGCAAAATTTGACGTTGACACAGGCTACCTCGTATGGGGGACCTATTATGGTGGATCAGAGCAAGAAATGACTGGAGGTATAGATGCGAAAGGAAATAATGTATGCTTGTTGGGTAAAACTCAAAGTGATGACTCTATTGCTTCACCACATGCATTGCAACCGACCCGCGCAGGTGGTATGGATGCATTTGTTGCCGTTCTGGATACTTTAGGTAATAGAAAGTGGGGGAGTTATTTTGGCGGTGTTGATGATGAAGATGTCACTTATAGTTGTCCTTGGGTAGATGATTCTAATAGGATTTTAATTCTTGGAATTACCAATAGTACCGCGGGTATCGCAATAAGTTCAGACTCATTTCAAACTACTTATGGTGGTGGAAACGGTGATGCCTTTATAGCTCAATTTAACGATACAGGTGCATTGCAATTTGCAACTTATATCGGCGGCGACCAACTTGATCAAGGTTTTAGCCTTTTAACCGCGCCAAAAGCAATTTTTATTGCAGGTGCGACTTCAAGTACAAATAAAATTGCAACTCCGGGAGCTTGTTTAGATC
The DNA here is from genome assembly GCA_947454235.1 of Chitinophagaceae bacterium. Taxonomy (GTDB): domain Bacteria; phylum Bacteroidota; class Bacteroidia; order Chitinophagales; family Chitinophagaceae; genus Flavipsychrobacter. Next base: position 15,699 of record CANGIY010000008.1, on the reverse strand, counting down.
ACGGTGGCGGCAATCCAAACTACACTCAATCTTTTCTAATCAGGATCAATATGATCGACACTTCTACGACGGTGATACAAGTAGGCTCCCTTCACATGCCTGAATTTCAATTGATGCCCAACCCGTCAAAAGATGAAGTTTCGATTGTTTTACCTGAAACATTTAGTTCGAGAGAAAGCACTCGCTTGAAAATTGTTGATGTAAACTCTGTAGTCAAAATTGACAGGGAGTTTCAAAATCAGGATAAAACATTGAATATACAACTGGGTAAAGAATTATGTACCGGGGTGTACTTTGTTCAAATTGAACAAAAAGGCAGAATCCTTACTAAACGACTTGTCATTCAGAAGTAGATATAATCAGGAAATATATCACAAAACGTTGGGGCGAAAGGCTTTCGGCCTGTTTCTCCACCTCTTACCTGGTCGAGGCGTCCCGCTTCGTCCTAATACTGGGCAAGCATCCGCTTGCAAACCACATCGGTTTGTCTTGAACACATGATTAAATATGATGCAAGTTTGCAGCGAGGGCATTTTGTGTTGCAACCGAATCACAGTACCACCGTCTAATTATTAGTACACCTTATTTCAACCGATACAAGAAGTAATTTCCATCGTTGAGCAGCATGACTAATTGCTTGCCGCAAAACGTTTTTGTTGTATCTGCGGGGTGGCATGTTGCCAGAAAATCAATGTTATATTGTGTGATTTCAGTAGAAGTTTTGGCAGTATCAAAGCTGGCACCGCCGTTGGAATACAATTGCAATCCTGAAAAATAAGCCAGTCGCTCCATGCCCTGTATTTCGGCACCCTCGGCAGCGGTGGTGATGAATTTTCCTTTAAGCCCTTTTGATTTGATAGCACCTGCGCAGTTGAATTCGTTCCTACCCACATGCGCCATGCTCATGAGTTTTTTGATGGGGTATAACACCAAGCAGGCAACAGAAAAAGCAATCATCCAATGTTTCATAGTCGGAACGATGAGGGAAGATAGCACCAAAGACACTGGCAACAACACCCATATATACCGCGATTCGAAGTTGATAAGAAAATAAAATGAAGGGAATAAAAACAACAGCAGTACAAGGTCGCTGTATTTGGTGAACAGTGGGTGTTGGAATTGTTTCTTAACTGCGAGTGCCAGGGTTTGTAGGTACACTACCGCCATTGGAATATGCAGCAATGAAACCGCCACAACAAATTTCAAGAGGTTTATAGGCAGTCGTTTTAATACAATCAACCATGCCCCAGGTACCGACCAAAATGAGACCTGCTGATTGACAGTAAAAGGGTCTTCCCAAAAATAGGGGCTATTATGGTAGGGTGGGGGCAGCAACGATTGAATGCCAGATTTATACAAAGGGTGCCCTATATTGTACCAATACAGGTTCAGCCCCCCGGCGGTAGATGTGGTGAAAGCTCCGTACTTGGCTGATAGTGCATTGATCCATACCGCAGCAATAGTGAGCAATACGAGTAATATAAAAGACCACGCTTTGAACACCTGCACCCAACAAAATCGGGATTTGATAGCTAGCGCAATAAATAAGTAAATTACCAGAAAGGGCAGCGCGTAGGCTTTTGAAAAATACGCAAATGCCCCTAGCGCCCCCACTAAAAACCATTGTTTTATATTGGTAGCAAAGTCTTCGTATTGTAATACCCTGACGATTACCAACAAAAAGCCCGCCATCCACAAATCATCGAAAAGTTGGTAATATACCGCAAACACCAGAAAAACAGCCAGCGCACAATTGTACCACCATTTTAAAACACTCGAGATATTGAACTTTGTGAACAGCAAATTGGAACCATAAAGAAACAACATACCACCTGCTGTGTTAGCAGCAACCGCTGCAGGTATAGCCTGTAAGCCCAATTTCATGAACGCAGCCGTAAGCCAGCACCCTAGCGGACTCCAATATCCATTGATTGCCGCCGAATAGTCGCCCTCGGCATACCTTTTGGCAATGGTAAGGTAGGCAGTAGCGTCAGGGTCAATATAGTTTTGGTAAAGTGGGTATAACACTACTACCAGCAACAAAAACGCCAAAGCAGCCACAGCAAACTGTATATTTCTTAAAAACCGATTCGGCATAAGGAAATAAAGGTACTCGAAGAAGTTGAGTTTTTAAGCCCAATGCTTTCCATCAAAGTCTGCTCCATTCATCAAAACTGATTTCCTTCTTACTTTTTTCATCGTAAAAGTACAGTAAGCCTGTTTTATGATAGAATCTAAACACCAGCTTGGATTCAAAAGAGAAAAATATCTCTTCGGCTTTTAAGCCTTTATGATACCCTTTTCGAAGTGTAAAGTAATTTTTGTTATAGAAAGTAGGAATTGAAAATGTTAACGGGATTTTTACTCCTTCCTTTCTGCTTAAATTTTCTTCGAATTCGCGGACTTTTCGGCTTTCATCAATTAATTTCCTTATAGAGTCCAATGCAAAGACTTCGTCATTTTCGAATAAGTCCTTTCCAAATTCATTCTTTCCTTTGCATTCAAAGAAATCAAAACACTCTATTCCTGATAATTCTTCCCGAAAAATTGTTGTACAAAAGTAGAACTTTCCAATTTTGTATTTTCTTTTTCTCTCAAAACTTAAAATCAATTCACTTTTGTTTATATATTTAAACAGTTGGTGAATCTTGAATATTCTATTTTCAAATTCAACTATGATTATTCTGTTAGAGTCTGTTTCACTGAGATAATTATCCGGGTGAACAAATCCGAGGTCAGCAAATTTGGGTACAACAAAAATTGAATCTTTAGTCTGAATTTTTAGGCTTATCGCGGCTTCATAACGTTTGTCAACCTTGTTATAAACAGAAAATGACCGACTATTTTTAGGAGACACAGCATTTATTTGCCCAGTCGCATTTTCAGTGACCAAACACAATATTACAACGACGAAATAAATTGAAATAATGGCAAATTTTCGTAGGTGCATTAATCTAGTAGATTATTGTTGTAGTGATGTTCATTTCTTTTTGCCCAAACTCTTATAAGGTTTAGCCTACTGACCTTTCTTATACAAAATTCCAGCTTCTTGAAGCGATTGGATAGATTCCTTTTTCGATTTCTTTTCTTTAGAAAGTTTTATCGCCAATTCGCGTAACAATTTTACTTGGTCTTCCATTGAATTTGAATTCAAGATAAAGTTACTGCAAAAAGGCGATAGCACTTCTAATTTTTATCTTACACACCCATCTCCTCAACATGCCTTTTAACTTGCCCCAAGTGCAGTAATGCATGGTCGGTCATGACGTACATGAGTTCGCGGATGGTGAGCTTGCCTAGGAACGGATGGGGTAGCACCAGTGTGTCTAATTCTTCGTTGGTGTAGCCCTGTAGCTGGGTACTTATGGTGTTGACTGTTTTTTGCAGTTCGGCGTGAAGTGCCGGAGCTTCTGAATAATGTACTGGTTCAGGCAAAAAACGTTCCGGCGATTTGCCGCCATTTGCCAGTCCTGACGTGTAATGTTGCACTACCTCTTCATAGGTCATTACCGGGCGGTCTATCAATCCAAATTTTGATGCGATATACTCTTTTGATTGCAATGCAGCTGTTATTGGGGTCAGCGTCAGGTACACATGCTTCAATTGTTGTCCGGCAGTCCATTTGCCTTTGAGGGAGTAGTTGAATTGCGCTTCCGTCAAAGACTGAATGTGCGCTGAAAATTGTGCGTGATTGCCGCTAAAGCGTTCGAGCAATTGTTGGGTGTCCATATTATTTTTTGTCTTTTAAAAACTCATCAGTGAAGTGTGCGTTGTGTTTCGGCTGCGAGAATTTTTCAGCATTGAACTGTTGAGAACCGCCACGAGGTATCGACAGCGACTTCCATGCTCCTGCCAGCATTTTACCTACATACACAATCTGCCCAATGTGGTAAGGGTAGTGCGCGAGTTGCCTGTTAATAGCCTCCATCACTGTATGCCCCTGATTGCGGATATAGATTGTTTTTTCGAGGTCTTCGGGTTGTAACGATTTTAAGGTGTTCAAAAACACTTCCCAACCCTGGTGCCACAATTGCAGCATTGCGGCTTTATCTTGTATGTCATTTTTAAATTCACTTTCCCTGTTGCGCCATTCCTTTTCTCCGTCAGTCGTCAGGAAGTCTGTCCATCGGCTAATCATATTGCCCGCTACATGTTTTACAATGGTCGCAATACTGTTTGAATCATCATTGAACTGAAAGAACAGTTTTTCCTCGGGTAGTTGGTCAAAGGTTTTTTCTGCCAGCAATTTATAATATTCAAATTGCTTTATGACGCTCTCCAGGTAGTTTGCTTCTAACATAGCTAATGATTTTTTAAAGGTAATTTTGATAGGGTTTACAGCAATTTTATTTGCCGTATATGTACTCTAATGTTGAGTAGAAATGGCGTTGGTAAATGGTTGAGTTTTGTTTAATTACGAACTCACTGCAACCAAAGTGTTTTTCGTTGCTCGGGTTCCAGTCGTATGTGTAACCAAGTTCTGTCCACGGATAACGCGCTTTAGGGTCCCCTCCAAAGAAGCGGCTGATGCGTTGTGCATTCATCCATGTAACATATTCAGGGCTCACGTTTGCAGGAAACGCCAATTTGCACGATTTATCAGAAATTTCGTTGTCAGGACAAGGGCGGTACATATCTTCCGGGCGCACCCAGAATTCGAAGAAACTTACATAATAACCTGAATCGGGTGGTAAACCCAACATTTGTTCAAGACGTAAATCGATGTCTTTTTTTGCTGTTCCTTTTACTTTGTTTTTTAGTTCCGGCGCAACTGTTATCCATAAGTCGTAAGGACCTGTGTTCAATACCTGTGCAGTATCGAGGTTTTTCGGGCAATAGTAATTTGAATGTTTCCATGATACGGTCAAAATGTATCTTTCGCCATTAATCATAGTATCAATGAGCGATTTATTACAACATGTAATCGGTATCAGCTCGTTACAAATTTTGCTGGAATCGGTGTAGGCAGAATTGATGACCGCCTTCTTGTAAAGGTGCCAGTTTTCTGAATCTTTCTTTGATTGAGCTTGTGCTGCTCCGGCGAACATGGTCGCTGCGCAAAGCATACTTGCGCAAATTGACTTTAATTTCATTTAATGATTGATTTGTTTGCCGATAAAATTAATCTCGTTTTTATTTATTTTTAAATGAAAATAAACATTAAGTGAAAAATTTGCCTAGCATCTTGTCTCCATGTCACCGTAAATGTTTGGGCGTGCAATTTCCATGATTCGTTCGGGGAAGTTAGAGTTTTTGAACCCTACTTTTCGGTACAAATCATGTGCATCTTTAGTAGCCAGCATCATTCTGCGCAACTGTTTCACCCAGTCTATTTCAAACAAAACTTCCATCATTATTTTACTAATGCCTTGCCCCCTGTATTCTTCATACACAAAAACATCTGCGAGGTAAGCGTAAGTTGCATAATCTGTAATTAGTCGCGCAAAGCCCACTTGCCGTTCACCCAGCATTGCACCAATACAAAATGAGTTTTCAAAGGCTATGTCGAATGTTACCCGAGGCATGAATTTAGACCAATAAGAAATAGTTGACAGCCAATAAAAAACATCATCGGTGTTCATCTTCGATTTGTCGGTGGTAATTAAGTAATCCCCGAATTGCGTGTTGATAGGTTCCATAAAATTAAATAACGAGGTTCCAGCCGTGTGTGTCTGGTGCCAATCCTTTTCTAATGTTGAACAATGCACTTTTGAGTTTGAACATCACAGCATCTTCACCCAGATAGCAAGCGTATTCTTTACCGTCGATGGTAATAGATTTGATGGGCGCTACAACTGCAGCAGTGCCAGCTCCAAACGCCTCAACCTGAGTGCCGCTATCAAAAAGTGCTTTTAATTCGGTAATCGAAATACTTCTTTCTTCGACATGGATGCCTGTTTCACGTGCTATTGTGAGCATTGAGTCGCGCGTTACGCCATCTAATATTGACCCTGAAAGTGCTGGAGTTACGAGAGTGTTATTGAAATAGAACATGGCATTCATTGTGCCCGATTCCTCAATGGTTTCGTGGTGTTTGTTGTCGGTCCACAACACTTGGTCAAAGCCTTCTTCACGTGCTTTTTGAGTAGGGTAGAATGCACCACCATAGTTACCACCACATTTTGCAGCACCTGTTCCGCCATCGGCAGCCCTTGTAAAATTGCGCTCAACTTTAATTTTTAACGGTGCAGAATAGTATTGGTAGGCAGGCGAAGCCAATACCATGTATAAATACTCTTCAGCTTTTGAAGCACCAATACGAGCTTCGGTCGCTATCATAAAAGGTCGCAGGTACAGCGAGCCGTCGCCATCGGCAGGAACCCAATCGCGGTCAAGATTCACCAGCTCGCGTATCGAATCTCTGAATAATTCATAGGATACCGGTGGCATACACATTCTATCCAGCGATTTGCAAAAACGGTCATGGTGTTTTTCCACCCTGAAAATATTGACCCTGCCGTCGGCGAATTTGAAAGCCTTCATGCCCTCAAACACCGTCTGCCCATAATGCAGGCACAGTGCCAAAGGGCTCAAGGTTAAATCGTGCATTGGCTCAATACGCGGATTGTGCCATTCGCCGTTGCGGTACTCGGCGATAAACATGTGGTTGGTCGGTACTTTTCCGAATGGCTCATTGGTTGTGTTAGCCACCGACATGTCTTGTTTACGGGTAATGCTGAAGTTGTAACTCATATCTTTTCTGTTTAAAAGGTTTTGAGAAATATGTGCGTTTTAAGTGCTCGATTTTTGTTTTTTATTGTTGCCTTTCTTCACTAACAGAACGCTTGTAAGTATGGCAATAAATGCGAAGAAAGTGTACCAGTTCAGCGGCTCTGACATCAGGAAGTAACCAAGTATTACAGCCACCAATGGATTGATATAAGCATATATTGTTGCAACCGACACAGGCAGGTGTTGCAGTGAATACATATATAATCCGTAAGCCAGCACCGAACCAAATATAATAAGGTACACAAGGGCTATTAAACCATCTCTGTTCACTTCGAGGTGCGAATAGTCATCTACGGCAGGACTAATAATGAGCATAAACACTCCACCGAAGAACAACTGCAAACCTGAATTCAGCATAGGGTTTTGCGCCTTGGTGTTTTTTCTGTTGATGATGCTACCCAATGCCCATGTAGCATTCGCCGAAAGAATGGCAAGCATACCTGTTATGTAGCCTGGGTTAGAAAGGTCGGCGAGGTTTTGCCTGAAAATTAAAATGACGCCAACGGTGCCCAAAGCCAATCCAAGTAAAATATTGGTGTTGACTTTCTCTTTTTTAGGACCTGCCAAATTAAACAGCACTGCAAAAATGGGCATCAAGGAACAAATCAAAGCTGCCGCACCACTCGGTACAGTTATTTCACCGTAAGTGACCATGCCATTGCTCATGGTAAGCATCAAAAAGCCTATGAGTGCCTGAACACTGAGGTTCTTCAATGAGAAATCAACGTTCTTGTTCATGTACAGGGCAAAGCCTCCCAAAATGAGTCCTGATATTGCCTGACGGGTGCCGGCAAACAGGAAGGGAGGGTAGTGCATGACCCCTATTCTGATAGCCATGTATGTGGTGCCCCAAATGAAGCAAACATACGCCAGCGCCAGATAGGCTTTTTTATTGGTTGACATAATGTTCAAGAATTAGGGCAAATTTCAAAAGTTTTTTTTGAACAAAACAGATACAAAAAACGTATTTTTGACCAGTACAGTTTTAAAAGCTATGGCAACAGAAGAACAGTTTTTATACGAAAACATCGCTGACGGATTGCAGCACCAGATTATTAATAATGTACTTAAGATTGGTGATAAGCTACCTTCGGTGCGGGCATTGAGTAAACTGCACACAGCGAGTGTGAGTACGATACTCCAGGCATACTACTTGCTGGAATCAAAGGGACTGATAGAGTCAAGACCACAGTCGGGATACTATGTCATTTTCAATCCCGCTCGTTTTCCAAAGAAAATTGAGAAGAGCGACCCTGCATTGGAAGTGAAAACCAAGAATGTTGAAGCCATGATTGGGGAGGTATACCGCGATTTCAATATGCCGGGCATTACAAAGTTTTCGTTAAGTGTACCTGCCCCTGAAATTTTGCCACTTGCCCGTCTCAATAAATCCATGATTCAGGCATTGCGCGAATTACCATCCAACGGTACTTCTTACGAAGACTTGCAAGGCAATGAGGTGTTGCGTAGGCAAATAGCCCGCACTTCTTATAACTGGGATGGTGCTTTGAAGCAAGATGATATTATAACCACATCGGGATGTATGAATGCCATTGCATACAGCTTGATGGCCATCACCAAGCCGGGAGATACCATTGCGTGCGAAAGCCCTGTTTATTTTGGTGTATTGCGTTTTGCCCAAAGCATTGGTTTAAAAATACTGGAATTACCTACCCACCCTGATACTGGCGTAGACCCTGATGATGTTGCGAAAGCCATTAAAAAGCACAACATTAAAGCTTGTTTTTTTGTAACCAATTTCAGTAACCCGACCGGTTATTGTATGCCTGAAGAAAACAAGAAAGCCCTGGTGAAATTGTTGGCAAGAGAGGGAGTTCCGTTGATTGAAGACGATTTGTATGGCGATGTTTATTTTGGCGATAAACGCCCTAAGTCATGTAAATCATACGACGAAGAGGGCAATGTGCTTTGGTGCAGTTCCATTTCTAAAACATTGGCACCGGGTTATAGAGTGGGGTGGGTAGCAGCTGGTAAGTATGCCGAAAGAGTAAAAAGCCTGAAGTTGTACCACAGCATCACCACAGCAACGGCGCAACAAGCAGCAATAGGACATTTTCTGGCGACAGGTAGGTACGAACACCATTTAAGGAAGTTGCGCACAACGCTCAACTCAAACTGCCTGCAATTCACGAGGGCAATCGGAGAGTATTTTCCGGCAGAGATAAAACTAACTGCACCAAAGGGTGGCTTTATATTGTGGGTTGAACTGCCGGGCAAAATAGATACATACGACCTTTACCACGAAGCCATGCAACATAAAATAAGTATTGCGCCCGGTTCCATGTTTACTTTGCAGGAACGGTACGAAAACTGTTTCCGCCTGAGCTATGGCATGCAATGGACGCCCGAAGTTGAGCGGGCATTAAAGATGCTGGGGACAATAATTAAAAGGAATATGAGGTAAAAGGGTTGTTGGATGGCAGCTGATTGCTTTTATTGAATGTTCAAATAATGTGAAAAAACTACCTACGAATTGCAATAAATCTTTTTTGTTGAAATTATACTTTTGATTTTTGACAATACACCCTTACCTTTGCGCAAAATTTCCAGTTAAGCTAACTATTTATTTTCATATCTATGCCAAACGTTGGTAAAATTAAACAAATCATCGGTCCGGTTGTGGACGTGTATTTTGGTGAGGGTTCACAACTACCAGAAATCTTCAACGCGCTTGAGTTGACTCGCGAAAATGGTGAGAAACTCGTTCTCGAAGTACAACAACACCTCGGTGAAGACAGTGTTCGCGCAGTTGCGATGGACGGTACAGAAGGTCTTGTTCGTGGTACACAAGTGGTTGACACCGGTAAAGCGATTGCGATGCCAACAGGCGAGCAAATCAACGGTCGTTTGTTTAATGTAACTGGTGACGCGATTGACGGTCTTGCAGCTCCTTCAAAAGAAAATGCTCGTCCTATCCACGCGAAACCACCAAAATTCGAAGATCTTACCACTTCATCAGAAGTACTTTTCACCGGTATCAAAGTAATTGACCTAATTGAGCCATACGCAAAAGGTGGTAAAATTGGTTTGTTCGGTGGTGCGGGTGTAGGTAAAACCGTATTGATTCAGGAGTTGATCAACAACATCGCAAAAGCATATTCTGGTTTGTCAGTGTTTGCAGGTGTGGGTGAGCGTACTCGTGAAGGTAACGACCTAATGCGTGAGATGATTGAAGCAGGTATCGTGAAATACGGTCCTAAATTCATCCACAGCATGGAAGAAGGAGGTTGGGATTTGAGCGCAGTAGATATGGAAGGTTTGAAAGACAGTAAAGCAACCTTCGTATTCGGACAAATGAACGAGCCTCCTGGAGCACGTGCTCGCGTGGCGCTTTCAGGTCTTACTATCGCTGAGTACTTCCGTGATGGTGATGGTACAGGTAAAGGTAAAGACATCCTTTTCTTCGTTGATAACATCTTCCGTTTCACTCAGGCTGGTTCCGAAGTATCGGCGTTGTTGGGTCGTATGCCATCAGCGGTAGGTTACCAACCAACACTTGCAACAGAAATGGGTCTGATGCAAGAAAGGATTACTTCAACTAAAAACGGTTCAATTACTTCAGTACAGGCGGTTTACGTACCTGCGGATGACTTGACTGACCCGGCTCCGGCAACTACCTTCGCTCACCTTGATGCGACTACCGTACTTGACCGTAAAATTGCCGATCTTGGTATCTATCCTGCGGTAAACCCACTTGAGTCTACTTCACGTATCCTTACTCCGGCTATCGTAGGTGAATCACACTACAATACAGCGAACAGGGTTAAATTGATCCTCCAACGTTATAAAGAGCTTCAAGATATCATCGCTATCCTTGGTATGGATGAGTTGAGTGAAGAAGATAAGCAAACAGTAGCACGCGCACGTAAAGTTCAGCGTTTCCTTTCTCAGCCGTTCCACGTTGCGGAAGCGTTCACTGGTCTTAAAGGTGTGCTTGTACCAATCGAAGAAACAATTCGTGGTTTCAACATGATTATGGACGGTGAAGTGGATGATTATCCGGAAGCAGCGTTCAACCTCGTTGGTAACATCGACGATGCTATCGAAAAAGGTAAAAAACTTTTACAACAAGCTAAAAACTAATCAGCAGTATGCATTTGGAAATACTCACCCCCGAGCATAAGGTCTATAGTGGCGATGTGTACGGAATTCAGCTTCCCGGCGTTGACGGTTCGTTTGAAATTCTGGACAACCACGCTGCCATGATATCAGCACTCGGAAAGGGTAAAATGAAAATACTGGTTGATAAGACGCGCAGCGAAGTGTACGAAATCTCTTCAGGTTTTGTTGAAATACTCAACAACAAAGCCAGTGTGATGATCGAAGACGCCACTGCCCAATCCTAGTATTTTTGCATCTAACAATACTAAGCCGCTCGAACTTCGGGCGGCTTTTTTTTGTGGGGGGGGAGAGCGCAGGCATTCTATAACGGCAACGTAATTCTATTTCCTAATGATGTTGTTGCCGGGCGAAAGCCTTTCGCCCCTACAGCTTACCGGTAAATATATTGCTAGGTCAACAAAAATGCCATCATCATGTAGGGGCGAATGGCATTCGCCCTATATCTCGCACGCAATATTTCACGCACCCCTTATCCTGAAAATTCTGTAATTCTGATTCTAACAAAATATGGTCGAATGCGGGTCATGAGACCGCATCTATTTGGCAAGGCACAAGTTGGCTTGCCCATGCAGCTCGCGCCCCAAACTTGCGCCAGTGTTTTCTGAATATCCTGAATCTAACAAAATATGGTCGAATGCGGGTCATGAGACCGCATCTATTTGGCAAGGCACAAGTTGGCTTGCCCGCGTAGCTCACGCCCCAAACTTGCGCCAGTGGTAGTTATGGATATTCCCCGAGCCAAACCTGCATTAGGTTTGGCTACACCAAAACTCAATCTATTTATTCTAACACAACCTCATTGATGTCACGGCATCAATGCACCCTTCTATCGCTGGCGGAGAAGGGTAGGGGATGAGGTGGACACAAAAAAGAGGCTGTCTCAAAAGGGCAGCCTCTTTTTGTTTTTTGTTGATTCTATCAGGATATGAGATAAAATTCTAAGAAATAAAGTTGTCAGAACACTTTGCTAAATAAGGATTTTTGCGTATATTTATAGTATGCCAAAAGGGAAATTTAAAGCAGTTTTTAAGACATACAGTCAGTCGCAGGCTTTCCTTTTGCCGCCCTCATTAGACGAACTTATAGCACAAAATCATCCTGTTCGTACAGTTAATGAAGTAATAGATAAAATTGACACAGACTCTTTGTTGAACAAGGGCTATTCTGACGGAAGCTTTACAGGTTTTGGTTTGGGAATTCAAACTCAGGGTAGACTGTTAGGACTCGCATGGAAAGATAAAATAGGTCTGGAAGTGGGGATTTGTTTCTTTTGGAAACAGCTGGACTTCAACAGATACTTTCAAAAGTTTGCCACGGCGCATCCTGATTACTTTGTAAATGGCGTTCAGCCATGGGAAAAAGCCTATGGCATGGATGGTAACACCGAGGACATGCCATTCTTTTCGGGTTTTAATTGGGGTGTGTACTACAACTGGCCTGTTGGAAAGTTTATCCTGCAACCACACATCAATGTGAGTTTTGATAATTGGTATCTTGATAATTCCGGGTATTATACCAAATCGACTTACAAGCAACAGGGCAGTAACAATTCAATGGAGTCTTATATCTCTACTGTGCTTACACCTAATAGAGGTGCGTATGCGGCTCAGTTGTGGCTTATTTATCGCGCCAAAAATGATGGTGACTTTTTTATAAAACATGTTAAAGGGGAATTTGCATTCCGTGTAGTGGCTGGATACATCCCTTATTCATATACCGATACAATAGCTACAAAGGTGTACAACCAACCCATTGTACAAAATGTTTTAAAGGGCAATGCAACCCAATGTTATTTTAATGTTGGTGTTGTTATTACCAGTGGGAGGTTTTTGAACAGGTAGGCAGTAAAACAAGACTTTAAATGAGAGACTTTATGGGATGAAAATCTATTATACAGAAGTTTGGTAATTTCGGATATCTATTTTAACTTAGCTGTAAAATACTCATAACGATGAAAAAATCAACGATCATATTATTGCTAGTAGCCGCAACTCTGGTAGTGAGCGGAGGTGTATATTACAAAGTACACCAACAAAAAGCAGCCATGGCTGAGCCGAGTGGTGGTAACGACATAAAATGCGGCGGCGGCCGTGACTGTTAGTTTAGTTTCAACAAAATACATATAACGATGAAAAAATCAACGATCATATTATTGCTGGTAGCTGCAACTCTGGTAGTGAGCGGAGGTGTATATTACAAAGTACACCAACAAAAAGCAGCCATGGCTGAGCCGGGTAGTGACAACATAAAATGCGGCGGCGGCCGTGACTGTTAGTTTAGTTTCAACAAAATACATATAACGATGAAAAAATTAACGATCATACTATTGCTGGTAGTCGCAACTCCGGTAGTGAGCGGAGGAGTATATTACAAAATACAGCAACAAAAAGCAGCCATGGCTGAGCCGAGTGGTGGTGATGAAAATACAGTAACCTGTTAAGGAGCGGGTTGCTAAACGCTTCCTTTAATGTTCTTCAGTCAAACCATATCATTCTACTTAATGGTAGATATCTGCAAAATACCGTTCCTTCTAATTGCTCAATATTAATATCCCCCCAAATATGGCTGTCAATTGAACGATTACGATTATCACCCATTAAAAATACTTTATTTTCCGGAACCACGTGAGTAGGCAAATCATAGTCCATGTCTTCGAAAATATAGTATTCATTTTGTATTTTCCTGTTGATTAGTAAAGAGCCGGAGATTAGTTTAATTTTGTATTCCGGAATTTGAATCGCTTCAGCCAATTGGCTCAATGGTATCTCTTTCTCTGAAATAAATAATTTTCCATCGTTATTTATTCGCATTGGTTCACCTTCTGGAAACCCAAGTTGTCTTCGCAGCCAGCAATGGAGTGCAATTCCATTTCTGCTACTATTTGTTTGTTCTATGCCGTCAATCAGTAATTTGGCTCTGTGTACCTCCACAGTGTCTCCTGGCATACCCAAAACTCGCTTAATAACATACACATTCCTATTTAGTTCTTGCTCTGGTTCCGGATTAAAAATAACAATACAGCCTCTTTTTATTTTTCTATACCGCTTATTAGCCAGAATATTGTCGTTTATGGTAAGTGTCGGGTACATGGAAAGTGATGGGATATATGCTGAAGCAACAAAAAAGGGCTGCAATATTCCAAACCATAATGCGTATCCCCAAACCACTAAGCTCAAATTGTTGAACAGTATTTTAATGCCTCGGCTATTCTCGTTCTTTAAAACAGCTTTGAGCATAAACCAAAGTAGTAGTACAACCAATATCCAAAGGGCATTTGAAGTTGCATCCAATTCCTTTTGCTGAATTTTTAATTTGGAAAATATATAGTGATATTTATTGTTATATAATGCGCCGCCATTCCTATTGATATGTTTTTGTGGGTAGGGCGAAGATTTGAATTTTGAAAAGGCGTCCAGAGTGGCAATATTCCTTGTGTCGTGCTTTTGGTCAATATTTCTCCAAACATTAATAACCTCTAAAGCTATCTGGTGTGCATTTTTTCCATTTGGATTTTTAAGACTAGTATCTGCACCATTAAGCAGCAATATTCTCAGCGCCATGGTATCCCTCAATTGAGCGGCAAAATGTAATGATGTCCAGCCATTTTTCGAATATTTGTTCACCTCGGCTCCCGAAGCAATTAACTTGGTTAAAATTTCTCGCCTCAAAGAAAAATGGAGCGCAAATGACGATTGAAGAGGTGTTAGGCCATGGTTATTTAATTCATTTACATCGGCCCCTTTATTTATTAGTTGGTTTAAGCGAGCAGTATCGCAATCAACAATGGCCTTATGTAGTGGATATATATTTTGGGAGCTCCAGGATAGTAAGGTGGTTATACACCAAGCAATAATGGACACTATTATACTAAATCTCAGGGATTTCGAAGGCGAAATTTGCATTTCATTTATTAGACTGTCGAAGGTACAAATTTTTCCTTTTTTTTATACCGTCAATGTATTTACTATATGAAAGATTATTACTATCAAAAGCCACTTAGAAAAAATGATCAAAATTTTTGCAAATTGTTTGTAACTTTGTAATACAAAGTACTTTTATGAGGGTTATTAAAATCTGGTTTCTGGCTCAGCTACTGAATATGGTTCCCTATCAGTTTCTGATCATCAATATGGAGGCTGGTGAAAGTTGGATAGTGCTGGGGGCAATTGGCATGATTTCTTTTTTGGGTGGCTTATTGGCGTTGTTGGCGTTTGTAATTGCCAATTGGGTGCTGGTTAATCTGCAACTAAAGACGACAACCATTTTTTACACTTCTGTTCTTTTGCTCCCTGCTATTACAGCGCTGGTAGCGGCTTACACATTAACAGTATTGGATGGTGCTCCGTTACGTGAATGGCCAATAATGGCCATTCCAGCTTCAGCAACATTTGTTGCAACCATTTGTTACTACCGGGCCTATGTACCCAAATCTTCAGAAACCATTGAATCTGCTCAAACTCAAATTTTGAATCATGAGAATTCTTAAGATCTGGCTGCTTGCGCAGATGCTTAACCTGATACCATTCCTCTACTATTTAAAGGAAAGAGACGGCTAGGCCATTTTAGGCATTATCTGTGTTGTCTCCTTTATAGGAGGCTTGCCTGTACTCACTTAGTGTATTTCGGTAAGTTCTGCCCAATTTCTTCCCGCTGATTCCATAAAATGAACCAATGGACTCGACACTCAAAGACTTAGTATCGATTGATTTCTTTTAAAAAAGTCGCGAAATCATTCGTGATCCGCGTCCCTTTAGCAACTAAATTCCAGTCCCGGTATACAACATTGCCGGTGTCTTCGTTAAGCCATCTTCGACGTTTTATATG
>CANGIY010000007.1 GCA_947454235.1 Chitinophagaceae bacterium | reverse complement strand
TAGTTTCATATCTGGCGCAAGAGTTGGTTCAACTTGTTGAATCGCTCTTGTATCTATAATTTAAAATAAAACTAAAAATCGGGTTTTCCAACTGCCAAAGTATTTGAGAACATAGACCTAGGCGTAGAAATTAGATTAATATCAAATTTTAATGATGGTTCAATTCGCGAACTGGCATTGTGCAAACGCATAGATATTGCCCAACCTTCGGTCAGCGTTACAAGTAGCGTAGTGAATGAGTTTGTCGCCCAAGTTATTTCAATAATTCTTGATGGCAATTTTAAACGTGGCACCTTTGTGATTGCGGTAATTTCCTTAACCGACTGGTTTAAAGTACCATGTAAATTGAACGCTTGTACAATTACAGCATTTCGTTTTTTAATGACCTTGTAAAAATCTCGAGTTCCAATAAAATATTCAACGAGTCTTTTTGCAGTATTTTCAGGTTCTATTTCATTGATCCTTAAAAGTTCACTTTTAAAAGACTCTAAAATTGGCTTGTAAACACTTTGATGGTAATTGCCTAACTGCTTCCACAACTTCGTGCCATTACTTTCAATTTTTTCTCTTTCGAGCATATCAAATACGGGTTTAATTTCTTCAAAATATATTGAAGAACAGGGAATATCTAACCACTTTTTCCCGAAATCGATATTATTTGACAATCTAGAATGCTTAACCGCTTGGTGGTTGTTTTTTGCAGAAATCCCTATTTCCCAATTTTGCAAAGACCTAATTGCTAAAATATCCCGTACATCACCACTTTGACCTTCAACGTCTGCAACAACCTCTAATTGTAAGCAATCACTTTGATTTAATTCCTTGGAAAGTTTCGGTTCCAGATCTCGCAAATATTTGACTGCAACAACGGCGTTTGATTCAAAAATAGCTCTCTCTTTTGCCGTCAAGCTTTCAAAACATAACCGAGCAATTTCAAAAGGTCCGTTTTCAACCAATTCAATTTTAACAACACTTCCGAAAACAAATTGAAATGCTTTTAACAAAGAAAACTCAAATGCTTTGCCGTTGGTGGTTTGTCTACTTTGACTAGGCATTAGTTACAAATTGGGTTTTAATCTCAACAAGCCTTTTCCTTACAAATTGCCCATCTAATGCTTGCATTCCCCCGTCATTCTGCTGAATATAAGAGTCTCCTACACTTGCCAGTTGTTTCATAATTTGCTCAGCTAAAGTCTTTGCCATGCGCACCGGCACTGCATTTCCAACCATTTTATAGCCTGCCGTAACATTATGATAGAGGAACTCAAAACTATCGGGGAATGTTTGAATTCTAGCACATTCGCGCACAGTAAGCCTACGATATAAATGCTCAGCGTTTTCAACAAATTTTCTTTGATTCTGGGCGATAAACTCCATTTTCGGAGCTTGAGGATGTATCGGCGCATGACGGCCTCCTGCTTGTATGGTAAATGAAACCTCATCCCAAGACCTTACCCTATTCCTTGACATAAAAATGGATGAAAATCCCCCAATCATATACTCGTGGTTTTTGACAACACACTTTTCTCCGTTTGTTAGGTTGCCTTCCAATGCGGGAAGGGCATTTGTATTCAAATCTCCAATTGCTTGTTGTAAAGTTATTTTTTTTTGCGGTGTCGTTGCCTTTGGAAACTCAAATTTCAAATTTAAATCATTTCGAAAACCGATAAAAAAAACCCGTTTCCTGTCCTGAGGAATTCCGAAATCTGATACATTCAACAAATCAAAAGACAAACTGTAGCCTATTTCTTGAAACATGCTTTTAATATTACTTAAAGCATCTCTGTTGCCGGGTAAAAGCATCCCGGAAACATTTTCCGCAAGAAAAAACTTCGGCTTCTTATCCGCTAATATGCGCATAAATTCGTAAAACAACTGTCCGCGTTTATCTGCAATTCCTCTCATACTTCCCGCTTCAGACCAACTTTGACACGGCGGACCACCTATTATTCCATCACAATCCGGAACTTCATTTGAATCAATTTCAGTTATGCTTCTTTTATCCAAAAAAGTGTGCTTATGGTTTTTTAGGTATGTTGCCCAAATGTCCTTATCGTACTCATTTGCCCAAACAACATCAAACCCTGCTTTTTCAAATCCCAAATCCAACCCTCCTGCTCCGGCAAAAAAAGAAACCACTTTCATATTCAGATGTTTTAATCACAAAATACGAACAATGGTAATGAATGACAAAAAATAGTTTCGCCACTTGTGTGAGTACTAAGAGTGCAGCAATAACTCAATTTACCAAAGTTCATCAACGTTCCAAAAAGGCGCAGATAAATACCCCGTCGGTTTAAGCCCACATGGCAAAGTCTTGCCGCTACACCTCTATTGAATACTCTACAGAAAAAATTTTCTATAAAAAGCAATGGCGCCATCGGCGCTATTGCACCCTTCTACCACTCGTGGAGAAGGGCTGGGGATGAGGTCGACCCTCATTGAATAATTATATTAAACTACTTCCTAAAAACTCATCAGTTTTTGGATGGTTGCATCGAGGCGGGAGTTGGCCATGTAGTTTTGTTCCAGTTCAATTGCAAAAGGAACAGGTGTATCAAGGCTAGCGCAACGAGTAACAGGGGCATCGAGCCACTGGAAGCAGTTTTCGGCTATCCATGCAGCGATTTCACCGCCCAGGCCGCCTATCAATGTATCTTCATGCAACAGCAATACCCTACCCGTCCGTTTCACGCTGGCAGCAATGCTGTCATAGTCAAGCGGCAAAAGCGTTCTCAAATCGAGTATGTCAATAGAATATTCAGGGTGCTTGGCAGCGTAGTTGGTTGCCCAATGCACGCCCATGCCGTAGGTAATAATGCTCAGGTCGCTGCCCTCTTGTACCTGCCTTGCCTTGCCTATCTCAACTGTGTAGTATTCCTCAGGCACCAATCCACTAATGCTTCGGTACAGCCCCTTGTGTTCGAAGAACATAACAGGGTTCGGGTCGGCAAATGCAGCATTCAAAAGTCCCTTAGCGTCGTATGGCGTTGAAGGATAAAGCACCTTTAAGCCAGGTGTGTGTGTAAACCATGCCTCGTTGCTTTGTGAGTGGAACGGACCCGCCCCTACTCCACCGCCTGTAGGCATTCTCACCACCACATCGGCATTTTGCCCCCAGCGGTAATGGATTTTGGCTAGGTTATTGATGATTTGATTGAAACCTACAGTCACAAAATCAGCAAACTGCATTTCCATCATTGCCTTGTGTCTTTTGATAGATAAGCCAAGTGCAGTGCCCACGATTGCACTCTCGCACAGCGGCGTATTCCTTACACGGTCTTTTCCAAACTCAGCTACAAAGCCATCGGTTACTTTAAACGCACCACCGTACTCGGCAATGTCCTGACCCATAAGCACCAGTTCAGGGTAGCGTTGCATACTCTGCTTGATGGCCTCACTTACTGCCTGAATGAATTTTTTTTCTGTTCCTGTAGTCGTTGGGGCTACGGTCGCTTCTTTCAAAGGTGCATACACGTCCTCCACCTCTTCGGCAGTATTCGGTTGAACCGGAGGAGCAGCTAAACCCTCAGCAACACCGTGGTCTATCTCAGCCCTTATCCCTTCTCTTATACTGTCAATAATTTCCTGATTCAGCACGCCTATTTCAAGCAGGAACGATTCAAAATTGGCAACAGGGTCTTTCTTACCCCACTCTTCAAAAAGCTCTTTAGGTACATATTTAACACCACTCGCCTCTTCGTGTCCGCGCATCCTAAAGGTCATGCACTCCAGCAAAACAGGTTTTTGTTCGGTAATACAATAGTTTCTCAGTTCACGTACCGTACGAATCACTTCAAGTATGTTATTTCCATCAATCGTGCGACCGAGCATGCCAAAGCCCACTGCTTTATCTGCAATTTGTTTACAGATGAACTGTTCACTTACAGGGGTACTCAAGCCATAACCATTGTTTTCAACCAGGAAAATAACGGGTAAGCCCCATACGGCCGCCACGTTCAATGCCTCATGGAAATCGCCCTCGCTGGTGCCACCGTCACCGCTGAAAGCCAACGATATTTTTTGTTCTTTTTTGAGTTTATGTGCCAGCGCAATGCCATCGGCAATAGCAAGTTGAGGCCCAAGGTGGCTAATCATACCGCAAATGTGGTATTCATTGGCACCAAAGTGGAACGAGCGTTCACGACCTTTTGAAAAACCATCTTTACGACCTTGCCACTGTTTAAACAACTGCGGAAACGGCATGTTACGACTTGTAAAAACACCCAGATTCCTGTGCAATGGCATTACATATTCATCAGCATCAAGCGACATCGTCGCTCCAACCGCAATAGCTTCCTGCCCTATTCCACTAAACCACTTACTTATTTTTCCTTGCCTGAGAAGTACCAGCATTTTCTCCTCAATCATCCTTGGCTTAACGAGCTGCGTGTATATCTCTATTAGTTCCGGGTCACTAAATCCGTTCCTGTCAAACTGCATAATTAAACTTTGGGTAAAATTACACTAATAAATGAGTTTCAAACCCATTGCTGACATCTCTAACTATTTTTTACAACTGTCTGAAAAAGGAAGAGCGGAAAGTCACGACTGACTTTCCGCTCTTACAATATTAATAATGCCTTATTATTTCACCATTAATTTCTCAGTAGCTGAGAAACCATTAGAAGTAACAGTTACAAAGTACATGCCCGGTGCGCCAAACACTTCTTTTTCAATGTGAATTTCAGTGTATTGAGAAGCCTGACCAAGCGTTGATGTGGAGTACACCTGCCTGCCGGTAACGTCTTTTACAGTTACAATCACAGTAGCATCGGCACTTGCGCCAAATACCACATTACAACCATTTTCAGTTGGGTTAGGATACACTTTAATGTCGTTTGATCTTACAATTTCGTCAGTTACTTCTTCAGGTACTGCACCAATTGTGAATTTATCGAGGTAGCAATTATTACCATAGTCACCAGGCCAGTAGCGAAGTCTGAAGAACGTTTGATTTGTTCTGTAACTAGCAGGAACGCTGATTGAATGTGCTTTCCAGATAGAAGAAGCTGTAGGTACGAATTCAGCCGCCATTCTAGGGCCATTAGCTAAATTAGTTCCAGAAACACCACCAATTTTAGTCCACCTTGCACCGCCATTTGTAGAAATGTCAATTTCCATAGAGTCGCCTACCGAACCACCACTAGTAGTACCGGCAATGCTTCTGAAGTTGAGATACAATCCACCTGAAATACCGTTCAAATTGAATGCAGGAGTGTAAATATCGTCATGGTCACCTACTGCCGAACCAACTGAACGGCTGGTATTGTCTTTTGAACGATACCTTAAACACTTGCCATCACCAGAATAGCTTGCACCTGAATACAGTTGCCAGTAGAAATTGTTTTTGTAGAAATTGAACATCGGCCAGTTGCCGCAGCTTGCAGAATCAAATTCCTGCACATAGCCAAACGGGCTAATCGCTGTAGTGTCAGCAGCATAAACAGCATGAGTATCAACAAGCGTATCAACACCGGCATTAGATGTAGCTATTTGAGTAACAGTAACCCAACCCGGCTGACTGAAGTGATTCAACACCCTGTTCATTGATGAAGCAGTAGGGTGTGTAGCGCCGTTAGAGAAAAGCCAATCTACACGTGAAACAGTATCATTCCAGCTTGCATTTCTGAAGTTGAAACTATCCTGATGATTGAACGTTAAGAAGTAAGTACGAGCGTCAGTAGCGAAAACCGAACCAACACCCCTATCTACAATATAGTCAGCAGTCGGTGCCAAATCGGGGTAAGGAGCCAACGCGCCGGTAGCATTTAAGTTTGCTGCAGTTATTAGGTTATTTCTACCGGCTGTACCTGAATTCAAAGCCGAACGCATCGCATAAGCTTGCCCCATGGTAAACATTCTCGCACAATATGTGTAATCCATAATGTTTTGAGAGTTGTTGGTGTCCGGGTAGTCAACAATTGAATCGGCACCGGTAATTGAAGTAAAACGATGCGTATAGCCGCCGGAACAAGTAACATCATACAATGCAGCCGCTGTACAACCCGATGGGTTATGACCTTTTGTAGGAGGCGTATCCCAGATATTATCATCGCCGCAAGCCACGTCAGGGTTGTTCGTCCTACCCCAAACGTGATTGAGGTTAAGCACGTGACCTAATTCGTGCGGAATAGTCTTATCAATATTTACATATTCAGCAAGCGAAATAATACCATCATATTCCGGCTGAAACGCTGCCATAGATGGAAGGTATGCGTATGCAGCAGCACCCGATGCGCTGGAACCGAAAGTTCTGATAAACCAGA
Organism: Chitinophagaceae bacterium; assembly: GCA_947454235.1. Lineage (GTDB taxonomy): Bacteria > Bacteroidota > Bacteroidia > Chitinophagales > Chitinophagaceae > Flavipsychrobacter. The sequence continues at coordinate 172,048 of CANGIY010000007.1, read as the reverse complement.
TATTAATATACTTGTTGTTGGGCCAAACGTCAAACTTAGCACCATCATCTGCATTGGTTGTGAGGTACGACATGTGGCGAGTGATGCCCTTCGTTGGGTTTCCGTTAGGATCTTTTGTAGCTAAGTGCAACCTAATACGTGGGTGACCTATCCACCTTTTGAACGGCGCAATAACGTCAGATGAATCAGTGTTGCGCAACATGTACACATCTGACCAATTGGCGAAAGCCTGAAGAATTACTGTGTCCGGAAGATTTTCAGTTGAGTAATCGTGTACAATGTGTACAACGATAGGCACATCAAAAATTGTAGTGTCGTTTGGAGAAAGCGCAGTAATTCTGTTTCTAACTCCATCTAATTGTTCAAACTGACCGCTCACCTGCGTCTCAATTTGTTGTTGAAGTACTTCTAATTCAGGGTGACGTTTCACCAGATCAGAATACCTGGTATCTGTGTTACAGGGTTTTTGCGCAAAAGTAGTTGCGCAGGAAACAACGGTAGCCGCTATTCCCAACAGGAAGTTTTTAATCATTTTATTAGCAAAAAATGTAGAATGCAAAGCTAATCACAAAACTTTAACATGCAATCAGCTTAACAGTATCAATTGAAAAACAATTGTCATTTTTCGTCAAGCAACGAAGGGATGTCTTTGATGAGCTTCTGTACCTCCGCCGGTTCAAGACCGTTGTAGAAACCGCGTATCCTGCCCTGCCTGTCAACCAATGAATAGTGATTGTCGTGAATGAAATCATCTTCAATTTTCACGCCTGTTGTATCGTCATCAGTACTCAACAAGTAACTGTAACGTGCCATATTATAGAGCTTTTTCTTATCGCCCGTTAGGAACATCCATTGCTTCGCATCAGCATCAAAACGTTTGCTATATGCCTTTAGTGCCGGAACTGTGTCTTTCCAAGGGTCTACTGTATGACTGAGTATCAGGAAGTCGGGGTTACCACGGAATGCGGCATACACCTTGCTCATGTTTTCATTCATTCTTGGGCAAATTTCTTTACAAGTAGCAAAGAAATAAGAGACAACTACTACCTTACCCTTTATGTCTTCACGGGTAATAATTTTACCATCCTGGTTCAAAAATGTGAACGTATCAACATGGTGATTGCGGTCGGCATATATAACCGGCAAATCGCTCTTTTTAACGGCATGTGTAACTTTATAATAGTAGCTGAGAAAAATAACGCCCAACACCATAAAAAAAACGAGCAGAATTATTCCGGTTTTACGATTAGTCATAACGCAAAATTAGTCCGAAATTGAAAGTCACGAAAAAGTATTTTTCGTTTTAAAGGTTTTTAACAGCGTCTAGCACTGGTTTTACCTTCCTTTTCTCACACAATTGCAATATTTTGGGGTGCGTATAAGTTTGAATGGTTGGTAAGCGCAAATGATTACCTTTGCACACCCATTTCAAAATTATATTTTTATTTTATTATATGCGTGTTTTTAAATTTGGTGGTGCTTCAATTGCTACAGCAGGTAGAATGGTTGACCTTTTGCCCGTTATAAAAACCTCAGCTGAACCGCTGGTGTTAGTGGTTTCGGCATTAGGGAAAACAACAAATGCCCTTGAAAAGGTAGTAATTGCGGCTGTATCTAAAGATATCGCAACAGCAAAAGCAGAAGCTTCAAAACTTTTTGAACAGCACTGCACTTATGCAAAAGCGCTGCTTGATGCTTCATCATACGCCCAACTAACTGCACGCCTGAATGACTATTTCACCGAACTCAACAATTCCATTGACAATGTACTTGCCTCTTCAAATGATGAGGCATACGATTCAATAGTGTGTATGGGTGAGATTTTCTCGACACTCATATTTTCATTTTACCTACATCAGGCCGGCATAGAAAACACATGGGTTGATGCACGTAATGTGATAAAAACCGACAGTAATTTCCGTGATGCGAATGTAGACTGGGAAACGAGTAAGCAACAGGCCGAAAAGCTGATAAAAACTGAACTTACTTCAGGAAAAGCTGTTATTACCCAAGGCTTTATTGGTTCCGACCAAAACGGCAAAAGCGTCACTTTAGGGCGCGAAGGTTCCGACTACTCCGCAGCACTTATCGCCGCTATGCTGGGACTTGAAAGCGTAACTATTTGGAAAGATGTAGAAGGTCTGCTGAATGCTGACCCTAAAATATTCCAGAACACAGAACGTATTGAATCAATCTCTTTCAACGAAGTGATTGAAATGGCATTTTATGGTGCTCAGATCATTCACCCAAAAACAATAAAGCCACTACAAAACCACAATATACCTCTGTATGTAAAGTGCTTCCTGAACCCTGATTTAAAAGGAACTGCCATTGTTGGAGAGGTGCCCGACGGCAACTACCCTCCCCTGATTGCCCTGAAACAAAATCAGGTGCTGGTGCAACTTACTACCAGAGATTTCTCGTTTATAACCGAAAATTCATTGAGCACGCTGTATAATATTTTCTACACCCTGAAAATCAAAATCAATATGATTCAAAATGCTGCGATCAGCTTCGTGGCTTGTATCGACAACAGGGAAGAAAAAATAGAAGAACTTGTAAAGCAGCTTTCACCCAATTATAAAGTATTGCTGAATGAAAATGTATCTGTACTTACTATCAGGCACTACCGCCCAGATACATTGAGCGAGCTCACAGCCAACAGGCAAATTTTACTGAAGCAAGAAACCAGAAAAACAGTGCAAGTAGTACTGAAGTAAGAAATTGCTTTGTTTGTAGAGATCTGAAAAACAATTAAAATATCATTGAAACCCTTTGAAAATTCTGATATTGAAATTTGGATTATGAATTTAATTTGGAAAGACCTATTTTAGCTTTTTTAAAACCAAATCGAGAAGGTTTCAATTAGAAACCACTAGCTGAATTGAATATGCAACTTGAAAAGGCTACAGCGTACATAATGGGGAGGTTGGAGAAAGAGCTTCCAAAATCGCTTTTTTACCACAGCGTTTCCCATGTGCAAGATGTCATTGATTCCTCTAGGAGAATTGGTGCGGCAGAAGGAATTTCAGATTATGAAATGACTCTTTTACTCACTGCAGCCAGTTTTCACGACAGCGGTTTCATGATTCAAGCAAAAGAACACGAACGAATATCGTGTGACATTGCACGTGAAACTCTACCAGGATTTGGTTACAATAACGAACAAATAGAAATAATTTGTGGCATGATTATGGCCACAAAAGTTCCTCAAATGCCCAATAACCACTTAGAACAAATAATTTGCGACGCAGATTTGGACTATCTGGGAAGGGATGACTTCTGGGACATAGGCGGCAGACTTTTCGAAGAACTCAAGGGCTTTGGTATTTTAAGTACCGAACTTGAATGGAACAAAATTCAGGTGAAGTTTTTAGATCAACACAGCTACTTCACGAAAACCGCAATTGACACCCGCAAAGCACAAAAAGAAGTTTATTTGAACGAACTGAAGAAATTAGTAAGCTAATAATGAGCAACCACTCCCATTCTCTCAAACATCACGCAGTAGATTTTATTTATATAACGTGTGGTGCGGTAATCGCGGCATTCGCTTTGAAAAGCTTTCTTGTTGCCAATGAATTTCTCGATGGAGGCGTAACAGGTATTTCGCTACTGATTCACGAATTGACTCACTTCAATATCGCGATTCTCATTATTGCCCTAAACCTACCATTCATCATTGTAGGCAGCTTTCAATTGAACAAGATGTTTGCGATACGTTCGCTCACTGGTGCTATCATTCTGGCACTTTGCCTACAATATGCGCCATTCCCTCCTTTACATTATGACAAGCTACTCGTTTCAACCTTTGGTGGTTTCTTTTTGGGATTAGGTATTGGATTAGGTATGCGTGGCGGTTGTGCACTCGATGGCATCGAAGTACTGGCTCTTTATACGCTCAAAAAGACATCGTTTACAATCAGTGAAATTATTCTTGGACTTAATGTAATCTTGTTTTCTATTGCAGCAATTAAGCTTGGATTTGAGACGGCTCTTTACGCAACACTCACCTACTACACAGTAACCAAAACCATCGATTATGTTATCGAGGGTCTCGAAGAATTTACCGGTGTAACTATTATCTCTGCGCAGAGTCAAAGAATTAAGGAAGTACTCGTTTTAGAACTTGGTAGAGGTATTACCGTCTATAAAGGCGAACGAGGCTTCATGAAACAAAGCTTTGATGTAAGTACCGATTGTGATATTGTATTCACAGTAGTGACGCGTCTTGAAGTACGCAGGCTCAAAAATGCTGTACACGGAGTAGACCCCAAGGCTTTCATTTTTACGAATATTATTAAGGAAGCGGCAGGTGGAGTACTATCCAGGACAGCCAAGCATTAAAAATGCTATGCCACAACCGATAACTTTTAACAATAAACAGGCATTGTACGGTGGGCATTAAATCTGGTATTATTACTGCATTATTCATTTCAACCCTTTGCGTAAATACTTCTCAGGGGCAATCTAAATCCCTTGAAAATGTTCAAAAAATAAGCGAGCTTCAAGCTTATTCAGGAACTGCCAACTCATTGGTTGTTGTCGATAAAAATAATAGTGCGACCTTTTTACATTCCGATGCCAAACTCACTGAAGACGGGGGCGTAATAATCAAAGCTGCCCGTGGCGGCTATTGGGTACGCCAATATCAACCCTCAAATGGTGTTGAACTTTCATGGTTTGGTGCATTGAGCGACAGTGTGACCAACGATGTTGAGCCTCTTAAGAAAGCACTCGCTTATGACCTAGTAAACATTTCGGGCAATGTACTTATTGGTGAAAATTTGACAATTCCCCAAGGCAAACAAATCAATTTCACCAATAAGGGTAGTATAGTTGTCAAGGAGGGTGTGACAGTTCAATTCAATGGTGTTGTAAAAGCAAGCGAATATCAGCATATTTTCAAGGGCGAAGGTAAGGTGGTGCTTGGTGCAACATCAACAACACAGGCTAGCGTATGTTGGTACGGCGCACGCCCCGATTGCAACTCATTCACTTCTGGCAATGGCACTGACAATACCACATTCATCCAAAAAGCAATTGACAATGCCTACAAAGTTTCTGACATTTATCTGCCTCCTGTAGAAGCGAATAAGTCCTATCGGATTACTTCGACGATTCAAATCAGAAAAACACTGCACTTTTATTCGTTAAAATTTCATGGCGGAGGCAACTCTATTACCTATTCAGCCGATGACCGAGCCAGCAACATATTTGCCGATTTTACATCCGGAGCTGCAATCAATATCCAAGGATCACGCAGATGTTATATCTCTGACTTTGCTTTAGTAGGCTTAAATATTAAACCAAAAAGATTGGCAGCCTATGATACAATCACTATAACTTCAACGGTTAGTAAACCAGAAAATTTCCTTTCCCCAGATCTTTCATTGGACTACACAGCCATCACAACCGATGGCATCAAAGACAACAAAGTATTTTCTGCCGACATTGTGTTTGAAAGACTGCAGATAGAACGCTTTGGAATAGGCATCGGAATATCTCAGGCGGGCAACGTACAGGGAGATAGAATGCGGGTCAAAGAATGTCAGATTAACTTTTGCGTTTATGGAATTTCTGTAGGACAAGCACAAAACCGTGCCTGCCATTTTCAGGATGTTGATATGAACCGCAACTGGTGCGCCATTACAAACAGGGCATTTGGCGACCATACGGGCTCTAACTTTCAAGTGACAGGAGGTCAATGGTGTAATATTTATAAGTGCTTCGATGTCCAACCCTCTTACATGGGTCAATGCGTTGTAAGCGGACTATACACCGAAGCGATTGGCTATATAGGAGACATCGGCACTTTCGGACCTAACAATAGTTCAATGTTATTTACCGGCTGCGAGTTTTTTATGCAGGATGATGGACTTGGACGAGGTTATGCCTTTACCCCTCCTTTCTACACATTGGTTTCTTATGGAAATGTAACTTTTGAAGGCTGCAATTTCTGGACGGGTCGGAAGTATCTGGCAATGTTTTCAGGGAGCAGCCATCCCGGATTTGTAGGCAGCAGCGTTAATTTGCTTGGATGCTCATTATTGAAGGCAACTATGTTGCACATACACGGTAATGCTACAATAGAACACACCTATTTCAATCCTAATTCTCATACGATAGACTATAACAACACAATTATGGTCGATTTCACCAAACCAAAACGTATAAACACTGGCTTCAATGCTCACAAAGCAGTTACTGACGTTGAATATATAAATGGGAACAGTAAAAAAATGACCTCTGAGAAACTAATTATTCGGAAAGTACCGAGGTTTTACATGTCTGCTGATGGTCGAGCGATTTCTGATTTCAAATACTCAAAAGACACCCTTGAGTTCTCCTTTTCTGAAAAGCTAGAAAATGATTTTTTCAAATATGTATTACCCGGCGATATTCTCGGAACTGAAGTTGGGATCAATGAAGGAGTATTAACCGACAACCCCACTATGCAAGTGATAAATATAGATCACAACCTACACAAGGCAACAGTATGGGCACATACAAAAACATTTATTACTAAGCACATTGCGTTGTACTCAAACTCTTTTTTTGCGACGGTACCCATCGAAGGTAATATCACTTCGGGCACTAATGAAATTAAAAACACTGAGAACTTTGCCATGTTGCAAGTGGGTGATTTTATCACATTCAAAGAAGCTACCCGAGTTTATAGAATCAAAAACATAGATACAACAAGTGGCACTTTAACGCTATTTGATAACATCTCCGATCAGTTTAACGGAAGAACTGAATTGTACAATCAGGTATTAATTGACCAGTCGCCGGAACAAACCAGTAAACAAAATGCAGCCATCATTAAAACAACGAATATAGATTTAACCCTTACTGAAACCGATAATACCGTGCTGGTAAATACTGCCGCCAACAATATTACTATTCAATTACCGGGCGGTGCGGTTGCCGGACAAACATTTATTATCAAAAAAATAGCAGCTCAGAATAGTGTGACAATTCAGCATGCCGGTGGAACTATTGACGGAGAACCGAAATTAGTGATTACTGAAAATATGAAAGCCATCACAGTTCAATATGATGGCTCCAATTATTTTGTTATAAGTAAGTAGTATTTACTCCTCGTTTCCTTGTTCGCAAATCTGATCAATAAATTGTTGCACATTAGGGTCGCCTAATTGCTTTGCCTTAGCAAAATCGGCACAGGCACCTTTTTTATTACCAGCCTCTCCCCTCACCTGTCCGCGTGTACATAATAAATCAGGCAGCCTATAATCAAGCTTTACAGCACGGTTTAGGTCAGGCATAGCCTCCTGATGCTGATTCATAGCTATGTACACTTTAGCCCTGCCAAAGTAACCTTTCGCACTAGTGGAATCCATGCCTATATAGGTAGTGAAATCAGCCATAGCCCCTTCAAAATCACTGACCATAAACTCGCAGGTCGCTTTATTAAAAAAGGCATCTTTATACTTCGGTATCATTTCTATGGCTTTTGAATAAGCCTTGGCAGCGGCTTTAAACTCCTTCTTATTCTGTTTTTCAACACCTGTTTTAAAGTAATCCTGAGCTGTTTGCGCAAAAGAAGGCGCTATTGTAAATACAGAAAGTGCAATTGAAAATAATACGCCTCTCATAAATTGCATTATTGGTTAAGTTATAGAAGTTGCAAACAAATTTAAAGGAAAAGCAAATCGCCACCCAAAGGTGGCGATAAAATGCTGACTTTTAACATTTTTAACTTAAACCCTAGTGGGTTATTACTATTTTCCTGGTCTCAGTTTGCGTTTTTGTAACTACACGGCAGTAGTAGTTACCCGGTACAAAATCGGTATGAACTGGTAATTCATGTGTCCCAGGCGCCAACTGTTGCGGTTCTATGGTTTTAACAGTACGTCCTAGTTCATCTAACAAAGTGATTTGAACAGTAGCCGATTGCGTTAAGTTGAAAGAAACAGAAAAATCACCACGGCTCGGGTTAGGGTAACAAACAAGGTTTAAGTCTTGCCTGCTTTGTGTTGCCTCCACAATCCTATCCACCTCGCTGGTACTTGTAATGTGGGTTGAAAAAATTCCGTGTCCGTGTGTTGCCACTACAACCAACCCGTCTGATTCACGGCAATCAATCTGATCAACAATATTTGAACCAATAGAATTGGCACCTAACTGCACCCAACGTGTTGATGTATCGTTGAGCATGGTAGCACCAAAAAGACCCACACTCGTACCAACTAGGTATACCATGCCATCGCGTACAGGCATAATTTTAGCCCACCGCAATGAAGGGCCACTTCCTGCGCCACTCGAAAATTCTTCCAGATTGCCTGCTACTTTTTTCCATGTAGCCCCAGCATCAGCAGAATAGAATAAACTGTATACATTGTAGTTTGAGAACACGACCAACAGCTTATTTCCATCAGTAGGGTCAACTGCAATGCAGCTTACATTACCCTGTGCCGGGAAAATCACAGAACCCGAAACAGGATTGATTCTCACTTTGTGAGGTGCGGTCAAATTAGCTGAATCATATCTGAAAACGCCTCTGTAATCGGTACCAACATAAACCCTGTTTGCTGGTGTTTTTGAAACGGCAATTGCCGAAAGCGCACCACTACCTGTTACTGAATCAGGTATCTTGTACCAGTTTGTGGCAATCGTATCCCAGTTGCCGGCATAAGGAATCCCCGAAAGATTGTCGTTCCTCCAAATATGGGTTCCTGCAAGCATGTACATAATATTATTGTCATTCGGGTCTAGCACAAACGGATTGATGAATTGGTATGCACCTCCACCAATTGGGTCTATTCGGGCAAAACTATCGATGCCTCCTGTGCTGTTCAATTTAGCCCTCATTACCCTACCGCTTTGAATACTGAAATAGTATGCTTTTTGACTGTCAGCGATGGCACAATAAGACCCATCTCCGCCTCTTGGTGAAACCCACGGGCTGGTTAATGTAGTATTGTTTGTGTACCAACTACCGTTGTCTTGCGCACCGCCAATGATGATATCGCTACTGGTTGCGTGGTCAATTGCGCATGTGTAGAACATTGATGTGAGGTAACCATTATTCAGTGAATTCCAGCTCACGCTCGTTGCCATATTGTTGTTGGTCATAAACAAGCCACCATCGTTCCCCGATATCATTTTATTTGGGTCGTTGGGATAGAATACAAGCTCGTGCTGGTCGGGGTGGTGGTTGGCATATTGCATTACAACCGGCAAAGTCGCACCCCATACGTAACCTCCAATGTAAGAAGTGTGAGTCGTGTCTTTGAAACCATTTGTTGAACGGTAAAGGCAAGTACCACCAATAAATACTGTATTAGTATCATCAGGCTTTACTTTTACTACTAAATCGTATGAGCCCTGGCAAGTGAATTTATTGAATACACCGCCTATCATTGGCAAGTTTGAAGACCTGTTGATCCACGCACCACCGGTGTCGGCACCGGTACCAGAGATATAAGTATAACGCCACAAGCTGTTCCACTCAACCGAACCTAAATAGTTGGTGTCAGGCATACCAGCACCCGGGGTATTAGCTAGGAAATAAACCTGTTCTTCATTTGATGGAGAAATGCCAATTTTAACCCTGTTGTAGTTAATTGGAAAACCTGCCGGGGTGATATTGGTATAATGCACGCCATCGGCTGATCTGTAAATTCCTTTATTCGCTCCGTCGCTGCTCATTGTAGCATACACAACGCCCGATTTAGTTACAGCCACATCAGTAAAATAGCTTGAAGTAGATGTACCAAAAACACCCAGAACTGAATCCCATGTAACACCTCCATTCGTAGAGCGGTAAATTGATCCATAAGAAGCCGCATACACTACATCACGCACCGTGTCTGAAGGGTCGGTGGCAATATTCCACACAAGTTGGCTCCATTTATTAAAACTCACGACACCCGATACCGCTGAACCTGAAACTACAGTCCATGTTTCTCCGCTATCGGTAGATTTAAATACTCCATTACCAAGATAATACGCGCCGGTTGCACTTGCAGATGCTCCATACGCCTCACCCGAACCATAGTACCACACATTGGAATGCCCCCTGCGGGTGTCTTGCGATAAACATGATACGCTTTGGTAATTATTGATTGGCGTTGTGCTATGCCAAGTGTTACCACCATCGGTACTGCGCCACATGCCACCACTGGTTGTTCCGGCAATTACATTGTTTGCGTTGCTGATATCAATGCCTAATGCTCTCGTTCTACCACCCACATTCCACGGGCCGCGTGATTGAAAAACCAGTGACGATGAAGTACCGCGCGCCAACGAAGCATCGCTTGGTAATGTTGAGGCATAAGCCAGTTCTTTCATCCTGATATTGTCAGGAATTCTACCTGTTGCAGGGTCGTGTAAGAGTTTCCACTCATAAGCATTACGCGCATCAGCGTCTTCATCGTCACCTATCCCTTCAGCATACCCAAAGCCTTCTTTAAATTTCTCTTTTTTTTCCTTTCCTTTCGAAACAAGAACAAGGCCCAGGCATGTGGTGATGATAACAACCGATAATATTGACTTTCTCAAAGCTGAATTTTTATGAAAGCATAAAAATACCGCTTTATTAGTAACTTTCTACAAATGAGCTGAGAAATCAGTAATCTACACTTTCCTTGAAACCCTTAACCCCACCCGACAAATTGATAAGATTAGTAAACCCTTTTTCCTCCAGTCTTTGAATCAGAATCACGCTCCTTACACCCTTTTCACAATAGATTACAACATCTCTATCATTCGGAATTTCATCCATTGATGCCAAAACCTTGTTCATTGGAATATGTAAACCGCCAATATTAAATATGTCACGTTCCCACTTTTCCCGTATGTCTATGAGGCAAAAATCTTTTTCCTGCGCAATCCATTTCTTTAAGCTTTCTGAAGTAATCTGTTTCATTTAATCACCAGTGTTTAATCAAATCCAATTTCTTTTAAGTAATCCCTGATCAGAAATAAAGGCGATGCAATCGCATTTACATACTGATAATTTCCTTCTCTTTCATGGTTGATAGACAATTGTATGCCTGACGCCTCACTTTGAACTGCGTTTGCGACATAGGTATCGGTGGTATAATCGTATAGTATATAGGGCGCGCCAGATGAGCCAAATCTGAAATATCCTTCAATAAGATAGCGGAACCCTTCGTGCATGTATGCCCCTCCAAAATCATCGGGCAGCATTGTAAAATGGTCGAGTATGCCTTCAATTTTTGCCCTGTTAAGTAACCTGCCCGCTTCCGTTAAGGGCGAACTTTGCAAGCAAAATAAGTCTGCCGGGTTTTCATCGTACAATTCAGTGTTCACCTTAACATGTGGCATTAGGGCAACTATTTCTTCCGGTACATCCTTTAGCTTATAAACAGCCAAATCGGCAGTGTAAATTGGTTTCACAAGCTCTATTGGAAGAATAAATGTGTACCGATTAAGTTTCTGTTCAAAAAAATACTGATGCGGTTTCAATAAGTGGATAAACCTGTCTGAACCGTAAAATTTATTGTCTCTGAACTGAATGACAACGTGTGGCTCACATATCCCTTTCTCAGCCAATGTCACCCATCGGGTGTCAAACTTTTTTTGCCTGAACATATTCACCAAAGCCTTTAGTGATTCTGGCTCGCCATGGTTAAAGTAATACTTACGCGTATAGTCGTCGCCAAAATAGTGTTGATCAAACAACACTTTCTGTGCTCCGTCCATTTTGTATAATAACTCCTGCCTGAATAGCTCCTCGTCTATTGACTTAAAAAAACCGGGGGACGTTTTGAGGTTATGCGCTACTGATATGAAATACCCCCTGCCAATATGAAAAGCCGAAATATTGTTTTCAAAAGCTCTTCTGGTAGGTTCGGTAGGGTTATATATGAACATGATTCGATGAAGCGGAGACTTCAACTCGTCAATCAAATCAAATCTTGACTTTATCATGTAAACGTGCTTTCTGTTTGGTGGTGTGAAAATAACCCTTGAATTGCAGATTTACAATAGATTTGTTAATCATGTAAAGATATTTTTTTAAAATAAATAAGCCGCTTCTATATGGAGCGGCTTATTTACTGATTATTAATAGAAACTGACTATTCAACAACTAACTTCCTGGTTACTTTACCATTTTCGCTTACTGCTGTCACATAGTAAATTCCTGAAGCTACATTCAATTCTATTGACTCATATTTGTTCGCAGTAATTATGCGCTCAGCTACTTTCTTACCAATTGCATCTGTAATTACAACAGAAACATCAGACTTACTAACAGTACTAAAGTGAATTGTAAATGTACCATTGTTCGGATTCGGATAAATATCGAAGATATTGTCAGAAGCTATGCGATTTGTAACACCAGCAGCACATGCGCCTGAATTGCTTACTACGACCGGAAGGATTGCAATAGATGAACCACATGTATTTGCAACAGAGTAAACGATTGTATCTCTACCTACGTGTAAACCAACAACCTGACCAATTGCATCAACCGAAGCATTTGAGCCCAATGCCATCCACGCACCACCCGGAGCAGGAGCTGTTAAAGTAAGCGTATCACCCAAACAAACTGTATCAAGAGCACCTAGTGCACCTGAACTAAAACCTGTTTCAATTGAAACCGCAAGCATTGCAGAATCAGGACCGCAACTATTTGAGAAGATATGATAGATGGTATCGATACCCGCAGATACGGCTGTAATCACACCACCTAATGTTACTGTAGCATGTCCGTTAGAAGCCATCCAAACGCCACCGGAAACAGAGCCACGCATAGTATCTGTAGAACCTGAACACAATGCTGTAGGACCAGTAATTGTACCTGTTGTCGGTAATGCGTAAACTGTAACTGTTTTAGCGTTTGATATTGATCCGCACACATTTGTCATTGTATAGATAATGTTCGCCATGCCTCCGCTAACACCTGTAACAACACCGCCTGCATCAACTGTAGCAATTGAAGCACTTGAAGTTCCCCAAGTACCGCCAGAAACTGATGCTGTAAGACTAATTGAAGCACGCTGACAAACTGAAGAAGGACCAGAAATAGAACCTGCAACAGGCAATGCAGTTACAGTTACACTATGAGTCACATAAGCTGAACCACAAACGTTGGTAATAGAATATGTAATTGTAGTTGTGCCTGAACTTAAGCCTGTAACAACCCCACCAGAAGTTATTGTTGCAACCGAAGCAGTACTACTTGTCCAAACACCACCTGTTGAAGCATCTGTTAAAGTAATTGAACTACCCTGACAAACACCCGACGCGCCAGAAATAGCCGCAGGAGCCGGAGTTTCGTAAACATTTACAGTATGAATTACTGCGGCAGTACCGCAAGAGGTAGCCAATGAATAAGTAATAATCGTTGACCCTGCAGCAACCGGAGTTACTACACCCGTACTGCTGATAGTAGCAACTGAAGTAGTTGAACTGCTCCATGTACCACCTGTCGTAGCATCAGTAAGGGTAATTGTAGTTCCCGTACAAGCTGTTGAAGGTCCTGAGATTGAAGCAACCGAAGGACTTGAAATTACGTTCACCGATCTTGTAGCATAGTTACTTCCGCATGCATTGGTAACAGTATAAGAAATAATCGCAGTACCTACAGCAACTCCGTACACATTACCCGCACCATCAACTGTTGCAACTGAAGTACTACCCGACGACCATGTACCTCCTGATGTAGCATCAGAAAGTGCGACGCTGGTACCAACACACGTAGTCGTGCCACCTGTAATAGCCGATACAGTAGGTGAAGTAACCGTGCTTATTGCAAATGTTGCATAACCAGTTCCGCACACGTTTGTAACTGCGTAACTGATAGTAGAGCTACCAACTGACACACCACTTACAACACCTGAACTATTGATAGTAGCTACAGAAGGTGTTGATGATGACCATGTACCACCTGAAATTGTTTCAGTTAATGTTGTCGTGCCACTGAGACAAACAGTAGCAGAACCTGAAATAGTACCCGTAGTTGGTAACGCATTTACAGTAATATTATAAGTAGCATAAGTTGTTCCGCAGGCTGATGTAACACCGTAAGAAATAGTTGCAGCACCACCTGAAACGCCCGTAACAACACCACTCGCTGAAACTGTGGCATTTGCAGTAGATCCACTTGACCAAGTACCACCAGATGTAGCATCAGAAAGAGTAATTGTACTACCTACGCACACTGAAGTAGGACCCGTGATTGCACTCACCGAACCACCGCCTGTGCCGATTGTCATTGCATGTGTAGCTGTAGCCGTTCCACAAGCAGTAGTAACTGTATATGAAATGGTAACTGAGCCAGTAGCCACCGCAGTTACAACGCCAGAAGCATTTACAGTAGCAATAGAAGTGTTACTTGATGACCATGTGCCGCCTGTTGCGGTCTCAGTTAAACCTATAGTAGAACCAGTACAACCAGTAGTCGCACCAGAAATTGTACCTGCATTAGGAGTGGCATTTACTGTAACCGGATATGTTGCATAAGCCGTACCGCAAGAAGTGGTAACGGCATAGCTAATTGTAACTGAACCCGCAGTTACACCCGTAACAACACCGCCTGAAGTCACAGTAGCCAAAGCTGTATTACTACTGCTCCATGCACCGCCTGTCATTGTTTCAGATAATGTAATAGTGCTACCTGTACATACTGACGATGCACCTGAAATAGAACCTGCTGAAGCCGTAGTTGAAACAACCATAGCCTGAGTATCAACAGCAGTTCCGCATGAATTGGTGACAGAATAAGAAATGATTACTGAACCACTTGCAACGCCGGTCACAACACCTGATGCACTCACCGTAGCCGTGCCAGTTGCGCTCGAAGACCAAGTTCCACCCGTTCCGGTAGTAGCCAAAGAAGCCGTAGCACCTGTACATACTGTTGATGGTCCAGAAATGATTCCTGCTGTTGGACTGGCACTTACTGTAACAACGTAACGCGCTATTGCAGTGCCACACGTTGTAGTAACGGTGTACTTAATAGTATCAACTCCAGGTGCTACGCCTGTAACAACACCAGTAGCTGAAACAGTTGCGAATGCAGGGAATACACTCGACCATGTACCTCCCGTGCCTGTTGTTGATAAAGTAGTAGTTGCACCTGTACATACTCCCGTAGCACCCGAAATGGTTCCGGCTGATGGGCTGGATACGATATTGACAGTTGCAGTTGCATAAGTGGTACCACAAGAGTTGGTTTTAGCGTAAGAAATAGTAGTAGTACCTGTACCCACTGCAGTAACGACACCCGATGAAGAAATAGTTGCAACACCGGTAGAAGAACTAGTCCATGTGCCACCAACTGTTGTATCGGATAATGTCGTTGTACCACCTGTACACAAAGATGTAGTGCCAGTAATAGCACCTACAATTGGGAATGGGCAATACACCCTATCAACCAACATGTAACGACCAAACCCTGTAAACGAACCAGTGAATGCCACATACGTTGAACCTGTTAAAACTGTGGGAGCAATAGTAATGGTATTAGTAGCATTTATACCTGCATCTGTTGTAGCAGTGGTTTTTAATAAGTATAAACTAGAAGCAGCAGTTGATGCCATTTCAGTGTTGGTCATATACATTGTAGCCTTATAGGTTGTTGTAGCACCACTTGTTGTTGGCGTAATCGTCAATTCCTTCAGTGACCTGTTACCAGTGCTAAACGTAGCCGGAGTAAATCCGTTTCCTGCACCGGTAAGAGTTGCAGTCACACAACCAAGATTATTGTTAGGGCTATCCAAACCAGCAATCAAAAGACTGTCTGTTGGATTATAGAAATACACTTCTGTATTTGCCTTAACATCCCAAGTGCGAGTGCTTGAAAGTGCTGTCTCGATATTTGCAGGAGGAACCACTTGTTTGAATCGCATGATTGGACGTGCGGTAGATAAAGTCGCCGTTGATTCGTCAAGATTGCAACCAGAAGTTGTACCAGAAGTCGCAGTATTCACTAAAGTTACGTCAACTGTACCCTGAACACCGCTCATTTGGTCATTGCCTGTATAGTTGGTAGAATTCGGACCGTAACACATTTCAACTGCTACATTGCTTATACCGTCCCACACGAAGTTTGAACTAAAATCTATCGAGTCAGTACCCACTCGAGTAGTGTGATTTCCGTAATACACCATCGATGTATTGACGTAGCCACCAGTCAAGTCGGTTACTGAAGTATTCAGCATACCTACAGCATAATTGATGAATGCAGCAGTTGAGTTTTTAGTAGTAATGTTGAATGCAATTTGAGAAATAGGCACTCCCGGTCTAACACCTGCTGCAGTAAGTTCTGCGGCAGTTAAAAGATATTCAGGATGTCCGCGTTTGCCAATACCTGCAAAAGCTGAAGTTGTATTGCTTGTTACTGCAGTACCAACGTTAAGCGTATGATATTCAACACCACCCGCCATTGGAACGCTATCGTCGTTATTAATATTCAGGAACATTGTATCGTTAGTAGCAGCAATTGTTGTTGTACTACCGCCTGTTGTCAATGTAAATGCCAGTATAAGCGTTTTGCTATCGTGAACAACACCGTTATCGAACCATGTAAGTACCGCATTATGTACTGAAGTATCGCCCGGAGTGAATGTCATTGAAGTTGAAGACAACGAATAATCGACACCAGAAACGGCAGTACCACCCGCAGCATAAACGCTTACCGTCGGGCTGCCACCGGTTATAGCTGTACCAAATGCACGCATTCCAACGTTAATAGTTCTTGAAGCGGGGCACGCTGTTGAGCTTGTATATTCTGAAATTGTCAAATGCGGATTAACGAAACCGATTTGAGGTGTACAAGGAGTAAAACCTGCCCCCACACCCACTGCATGCCATGCATCAGTTACAGCCTGACATTCGCGAGAACATGAACCATAAAGTAAAGTTGCAGCATTGATTGAGGCAACACGGCAAGCTGCATAATCAGCAGTATTTGATAAAGCTAACTCTGTTTGATACAAGATATTTGCAGCTTCACTAAAACCAATTCCTGATACGGAGTAAGTCGTACCTAAATCGTTGGTACCAGAACCACCCATAACAACAAAATAATACCAATGGTTCAATACACCACTGTTGGTGTGCACGTAACACTCATCGTTTGATGATGAAGGTGTTGCGCAGGCTGTTGTTGAAGGGTCTCTCCAATATGTACCGCCATAAGTTGCTGGGTCGTGTTGCAGAAGCGGATTGTCCATACTCCTTAGCGGAGAACCACCCGCTATTTCTTCACCTATTTTCCATGTCTGTTTTGCAATGGCATCAGTTTCATGTGGATTGCCATAGTTTTCAATTGTTGCAGCCCAACAATCACTGAATGCCTCGTTCATAGCACCCGACTCACGGTTGTAATCAAGGTTTGCTGTCGCCTGGCAAATACCGTGACCAATTTCATGCGCTGCCACATCAAGGCTCACAAGTGGCCTAAAGCCACCTGATGACAAGCCGGTACCATCTCCATAGTTCATTTCAGCCCCATCCCAAAACGCATTATTCATTGCTGCTGTACCATCTTTTATGTGTACGTACGACATCAAAATACCGTCTGCGTCATCCCAGCTACGACGACCCTGCACCAATTTCCAATAATCATACACAATCTCAGCACCCCAATGCGCATCAATTGCCTGCGTATCGGCTGTTGATGTAGGCCATGTATTTGTTGCTGAAGTATAATCAGTTGCAGAAGCGGTTGTAGAGTCATAATTACCATTCATAGTGTAAACACCACCACCACGGGTTGAATCATAAAGAATATACCCTGAACCTGTGTTAGCCGTTTTGAATGGAACAGTTCCACTGTAAAGCGTGCGACTTGTAGCGCTTGTATGTTTTAAGAGTGAGTTTGTGTGCAGAATTTTGCCTGTTGTGGCATCAACATAAATTAATTGACGGCTCAATGGCTTTTGTGCATATACGTCAAACTCCCATGCAAGATGGAGGTGACGGTCGCCCTGACCAACATTTTTCAAATCTTCAATCCACACAAGGTGACCATGAGGAGTGTAAGAAGTATCGGTTTTGTGGTAGAATCGTTTAATGCGGGCTTCCATTGCAGGAATTTGCCACATATACTTTTCAGCACCTACGTATTCGAGTGCGTAGCCTAAAGCTATACCTTCGGTGATACCGGGTGCTGTGGAAAGTTCAGATTTGATATCGTAAAAATTACCTTGAGCATAGCTTACTTTTCCAGCCTTTGATACTAAAGAAAAGTCGCCATGAACCACCTTTAAACCTTTGTAAAATTGAATGTACCGTTCGGTCGTGATGTCCATTTTAGTTGTAGTAGAATACTTCAACTGCATGGTGGTTTTTGCACCATCAACACCTAAAAACTCATTGAAAAACTTGTTGGTTTCCTTGACGCCCCATTTTGAGTTTTCACCCAGTACTATTGTTTTTGGAGTGCCATCAATTGAATTGCGCTCTATAGATTGGACAAGTCCTTTGGAACTTCCTTGCTGCGCAAATGCAGTACTACCGATTATGCATGCGAATGCTGCTGTAGCGAGTACAGAAAAAAACCGGGTGTTTAATACCATGCTATTGTAAATTTAAAAACGATAATCACCTTTGTTTACTGTCCAAAAGTAATGAATTAAATTTTTTTAACCCTGATATTTTATGACCTCTCCAACTGACCGCACATAGATATATTGTGAATCAACTTGATTTTACAAAAAGAAAACGTTTTTGTTGTTATGCGTGAATTCAATTATCTGTATCTTTAACTTTCTAAACCCCCAAACTACCATGAAAAAGATTTTCATTTTCATTTTTACGCTACTTGCGTACAATCCAAACAGCTTTGCCCAGTCAGTTTTTGGCGACACATTGAGTGTATTTTACGAGACTCATAATTTCCATACCGACACTGCTTTTCGCAATATAATCGTCGATACATCTATGTCGAATGTTTGGCAAATAGGCAATACGCACAAACGTTTTAACAGCCTTGACACAGGCAGCCGTGGCATTATGACCGACACCACCGGAAATTATGGCACTAACATCAATTCAGCTTTTGTGCTTGACATTCCTGCAACTACATTTAATATGATTATCAAGGTTTGGCACAAATTCAATACTACCCGCAATAAAGACGGAGGTATTATTGAATATTCGTCTGATTCAGGTGCAACGTGGCAAAATATATTTGATTGCGGCACCTATCAGTTTCCTACAATCAATTCTTACGGAATTGCAGATACGCTTTTTAACGGCACCCATGGTTTTTCAGGCATTTCTGATTCTCCAAATACATTAACCTATATACAGTTCATGAATTGTATTGGAGTGGGTCCAATGCACAGCACCACTACCGGCTGTAGTTTCCCAATGTTTGTTACACTTCATTTACAATTACGCTTCCGCTTTTTGAGCGATTCAATTGCTGATAATAATGCAGGCTGGAAAATAGACAGTATTAAAATCGGCACTCCGGGTTGTACTCCTGGTTACGTACACACAGTACCGAGCAATGATAATTTCAAACCATCCCCAAACCCTTCATCGAATGGCATTTTCAATTTGCCGACATTCAAAGAATTAGAAGGGGCCAATATTGAAGTCTACGACGTAACCGGCAGATTGGTTACAAGAACCCATTACACTACTTCACTTGATTTGTCTCTACAAAAATCTGGTGTGTACTTCTACAAGGTCTTTAATGAGTCTTTTGATTTACGCGGAAAGTTGGTTGTTGAGTAGGGAGATTGCTGAATTTCTTTTTGACTATTCATTGAACATTTTTAAGCACTCTTGCAAGGTAACCCTTGCCGCATTCTACCTCTATTGTTCACTTCTCTATGCACATTGTGCAAAACTTTAAAACTGCTTGGTTTTATTTTCATACTTTTGCGGCGCAAATTTTAAATCATGAAAGAAGTTTACATAGTTTCCGCGGTACGTACTCCGATAGGAAGCTGGGGTGGTTCGCTGAAGAGTTTTTCAGCTACTCAGTTGGGTTCATTTGCCATCAAAGGCGCATTGGAGCGTATTGGTCTCAATGCTTCTGAAATTAATGAAGTGTATATGGGCTGCGTGATGCAGGCTAACCTCGGACAAGCTCCTGCACGTCAGGCTGCTCGTTTTGCAGGTGTTCCTGATAATGTGCCATGTACTACAATCAATAAAGTATGCGCAAGTGGTATGAAATCAATCATGTTGGCTGCTCAGTCAATTATGCTTGGCGATGCTGATGTGTGCGTAGCTGGTGGTATGGAAAGCATGAGCAACGTGCCTTTCTACAACGAAAACCTTCGTTGGGGTAACAAATATGGTAACGTTACTTTGATTGACGGTATTGTAAAAGACGGTTTACTTGATGTGTACCACAACTACATGATGGGTAATGCTGCTGATATGTGCGCTAAAGAATACAACATTAGCCGTGAAGCTCAAGATGCATTTGCGATTGAAAGCTACAAAAGGAGCCAAAACTCAGTAAATACAGGTGTTTTCGCAAATGAAATCGTTCCGGTTTCAATTCCTCAAAAAGGAGGCGATCCATTGGTGATTTCAAAAGACGAAGAACCATTCAACGTTAAATTTGATAAAATCCCTGCTCTTCGTCCTGCGTTTACAAAAGACGGTTCTGTCACTGCGGCTAACGCAAGTACTATGAACGACGGTGCTTCTGCATTGGTGCTAATGAGCAAAGAAAAAGCTGAAGCACTTGGCATTAAACCAATCGCGAAAGTGGTAGGTTTTGCTGATGCTGAACAAGCTCCTGAGTGGTTCACTACGACTCCATCAAAAGCAGTTCCTAAAGCAGTTGAAAAAGCTGGTTTGAAAATGGAAGACATCAACTATTACGAATTGAACGAAGCGTTCAGCGTGGTAGGTCTTGTAAACATGCAATTGATGAACCTTGACGCATCAAAAGTGAACGTGAACGGCGGTGCTGTTTCATTGGGTCACCCTCTTGGTTGCAGCGGCGCAAGGGTTGTTACTACTTTGGTGAACGTATTGCACCAAAACAATGGTAAATACGGCGCAGCAGGTATTTGCAACGGCGGCGGTGGCGCAAGCGCTATCGTTATCGAGAAAATGTAATTGAATTACTATTCATAAAGAAAGCCCTCCGAGTCGCAAGAGTCGGAGGGCTTTCTTATTTACACTTTTTATGAGTTTTAAATGAATTCTACCTTAAAGCTTGTATTAGTTGCGGTGGCACCTGCATGCCGTGAGCCTGCATTTCGCTAGCAAGGTTCCTTGCTTTGTCAACCTGACGGGCCGTTATGTACATCAACAACAAATTGTTGCATGCCATAGAATTACCCGGTTCTTTCTTCCTAAACTCCTCCATGTAACTAATTGCCCCAACTGTATCATGCGATTCCATCGCGTAGCGAGAAAGGTAAAAATCGCACTCGTAATAATTCGATATTTTCTTCTCCTTGAGGAAGTACCTACCCGATGCCAGTACCGAATCTTGCTTTTGCAACATCACACCGTAGTAATAGTTCAGGTATTTTTCGTTTGAATCGAGCTTGTAAGCTTTATGAAACAATACGTAAGACGTCGGTAAATCTTGCGTTCTGGCCGCCAACATCATATTCGCATAGGCTGAATTAGGAGAAGTTCTTGCTGCTGCCGCCCAAAATGTTTTGGCATCTCTAAAGTTAGGTTGATGAATGAAAAGGTTTATGAATGCAAACACAATTCCGACTCCACCTGTCCCCATGAGTAATTTCTTTTGCTCAACACCCTTAAACAACATAGTCTCGGACATTACAATCAAAATGCCAACAATTGGTAAGTAAAGCCGGTGTTCGAATGTTTGCTGATTGAGCTTAACCGGAAGTAACAATGCAGGAATCAGTAAGGCAATGAAAATACCAAAACCCAAGGTTACAATTTTCCAGTTTACTTGTTTTGATAGTGCCAGCAGAAAACCAATAACAGCTATCGCAGCGAAACCAAAATAATAAACAGTATCCTCCAAAATTGGGAATACACTGAGGTTGAAAGGAAAAAGTATCTTACCCAAATATTGAATCACCAACGGTGAACGATGCATAAAATCGGCCAATAATTGTCCTGTTTCACCCATAGAGTTTTCACCCACTATGCTTCGCCTAACCAAGAACCAAAATACAAATACACCAGCCCAGGCACCATACTGAACGAGGCTTTCACGCTCGAAAGGCTTTTTACCTCTACCTAAAAGCAAAATCAAAAAGCCTACAGGAGGCAGAAAAACAGCGGTCTCTTTGGTAAAAAATGCTCCTAACAACAAAACTATTGACCATACCAAATCCATTGGTTTTTTCTCATCGCTGTAATCAATGATTTTTAAGAAAAAGGAAAAAGAGAACAAAGCAAGTATAGTATCGTTTCGTCCGGGTATCCATGCCACCGCCTGACTCAAAACCGGATGAACGCCATAGATACCTGCTAGTAACAAAGCATGGTACTTATCAGTTAGTATTTTACATAACAGCTTGTAAACCAACAGCACGTTACCAATGTGGAACAATATATTAAACAAGTGATAGCTCCATATTTCTGTTTGTGAAACAGAATAATTGACCATCATACTGAACGAAAAAAGCGGTCGGTAATACGGGTCAGTTGTCGCATTGAAAAGCCCACGCGTGAAAATCTCGCCAATATGGTTAAAACTTTCGTGCAGTGCTACAAACTGAGGATCTTTGATAAAAATTGTATCATCAAGCTCGGTGAAATCAAATTTTATAGAACCGGCGTACAGCAAAAAAACAATTGCTGAAAGCAAAAAATATGGATTTGTATAAAAACTACCCGATGCCTTGGGAGCGGCAGGCGCTGTGTTACGCGCTTCGTTTACCGCGCTTGTTCTAGCGACCGGTTGTGTTTTTTTAATTTGTTTACTCACTTTAAATCAATTCTGGACAAACAAAAATATAAAAATAGACTGTTTAACTACTACGGTTGCTAAAAAACAAATGCCCGGCAGGAAAACCTTCCGGGCATTTCAGTAAAATATTAATGCAGCAATTACAGCCTGAACAACAACGCCATAATCACTCTGTCCTCTGTTTTAACCAAGTCGGGCATAAAACTGCTCGCCAAACCTGTAGTGTAACCCGTTGGTGATGTTACCCCACCCTTGCCGGCAAAATACGGCACGTCAGCTTCGCGGTGTACGTACTCAAGCCTGAATTCGAAATTCTTGTTCGGCATCCAGCTAATGTTAGTCGAGCAATCCCAACCTGTGAACTTATCGCCTGGGTTTGCAGTAAATGGATGCGAGCCTGCTGTTGTAGTAGGGTTGTTTGGGTTCGGCATTGGGCTAGCATCTCCTGTTGGCGCAAGAACTAGGTAACGACCCGGATTTGTCATCCAGCCACCACCAATGCACCAAGCAAGCTTGTTTTGAGCAAACCACAACCTGTTGTAAAACATCACACTCCCAAAATACTGCTTAGGGCCTTTCGTTGCATCGTCATTGAAAGCATTAACTCCTCCACCCTTTTCAAAACCTAAATCAGCGGTGAGTGAAAATGCTGCCTGACTAATACCCTTTTTAGCATTAGACTTATAGTAACGCATCAAGAAACTATTATCGGAATGGAAACGCTTCCTGCCCGGAATGCCCGCTGCGTCGCTGCCGTAATAATCGTTGGTTAAAAGCTTGATGCTTTCCTTAGGGCACCATGTAAAATTACCACCCAAGCCAGGCATATCGTTGAACATACCATAACTCTGCCAACCATTTATAATCCACGCTTCCACCTTCACATGGTTTGAAGGAAACAATTGAGCCCTCAACCCATTGAAAAACCACGGTGTGTTATCAGATGTAAATGAAGCCTGATATTCCCAGTTCTCCTGCTGGTAATAAGAGTTCAAACCGATATACGACATGAACATACCTCCATCTACGTTTAAGCCATGCAGCACATTAAAATGGTAGCCGCAATAAGCCTCGCTGATGTACCTGTAAGCATTATCTAAACTATACTGCCCACGGTAGATGCTCAAATCGTTTCTAGGGATGATGGTTGACCTTGTACCGAACTGAGTCATAATGCGCCCTCTGGCACCATTGTAGTAGAAGTCGCCACCTATATTGGCAGCAGACACCTCCATTTCATTGTTGCGCGCCAATGCAGTTGAACCAACAACGGTATGGTCGTTAGGGTTGGCAAACGAGTACGTATAATTTGCATCAACCTGAATAGCCGGCGTGAAATATTTACCCTGCAACACCGAAGAATCTCTTCTGTCAGAACCATTCTGCCATGTCATATCCATGCCCTCAAAAGGCAACTGAGAATACGTTTTTTTTGCCTTCGAGGTTGGAGTTGAAGGATCTGTCTCTCCCGGTGCCTGTGCGAATGCATTTTGCATTAAAAATGCACAAACGAGAAGTGAAGCTAAGCTGTACTTATGTACTAAATTCATTGCTGAAACGATTTAAGCGATAAACCTATTAAAATCAGCAACAAAAGTCTATAACCAAAATCATATTACAAAACAACGACACTCATTTTTGATTTCGCTATTTTATATTTATAAAAAAACTGCCCACTAATGCACAACGACAACCCGTTTCACAATTCTCAATGATGTTTCTTGTTGGGTGTATATCATTTCATAAACACCGGGAGCAAGGGCAGATAAATCAATTTTGACTTTATCAGCATCCACTTTAATTTGTTTACATACCCTACCCGACGGCTCAACAACTGATAAATCGAAGCCCTTGGCACCAGTTACTGTAACGCCACTTTTTGTTGGGTTGGGGTAAACATTAATGTCGTTTACGCTGTTGTAGACTGTATTAACTGATATGGAGGTATCAGGCAGTACTGTAACCACAATTGTATCCTTTTTATCTACTTCACATACAATGTAATGCAGTACATATTTTGTTGTTGAATCGGGCGAGATATTCAAGCCAGCACCGTAACCTATTACAACAGTATCACCGTATAATGTCCAGTAGTAATTGTGAGATGTGTCAATTTGACCTATATGTATAGTGTCTCCAGCTACAATGATTGTATCAATCCCAGCGTAGGGCTTGTTCTCACAGTATGTCCAAGGACCAGCTAGCTTCGCAATAAATTGGTTTTCTAAAATTACAGGAGCAAGTGTGTCGCTACCAATAACACCGGTGGTGCAATAAGCGCTAAGTAAACTTGACAAAGGTCGATAATCACTTGCCATGTAAATATTTTTCACCTTATCTCTCACAACACCAAAATCATCATCACCGCCAAAAGCGGTGCAGAATAAATTTCTTGCCCTCATGTTACTATCTAAAACTGCTATAAAAGCTGCATCATTACTATACATTACGCTATCAGACATAGTGATAGAATCAAATGTAACTGTTGTGGCTAAAATTTGACCGTTTACTATCAACTGATTGGAATCGCATTGAACCTTGAAAGGAACAACATTCGCGCTTGGCGTCGACGACAGGAGTTTTACATTTTGCAATATTCCTCTGCTATTATATTTTGCAATATATCCTCCTTTACCTGTTAATGTATCAGAATCAAAAATTGTTTGAGGATTGGCGGATGACCCGACTGTGTAAATATTTGAACTATCGTCGGTCACAACCGAAACATTTTTAGCAAAATACCTTGTAGTTCCTGTAGATAACACAACATTTGCTGACGTTGCCCAAACAATTGAACCTGAAGTATCATATTTTGCTAGCAATGGATGTATTGAACCACTTGGGCAGTTGGTAGTTACTCCTAAAGTAGAAAACTGTGTAGTATCAGACTGCGTATATCCGCATAAAACTGGAGCCCCATGGGGATCGACTGCTACTCCCCAACCAAAATCATAGTTTCTACCACTAGCACAACGAGACCATAAAAAGTTCCCGTTAAAATCCATTTTTGATAAAAAGATGCTATAGTATACCGAATCAACTCCCCCTACTTTATTAGAATGTAATGTATCAGCACCAGTGACTAAAGTTCGCCCTTGAAAAGAACCAGCCACATACAATCGGTTTCTAAAAGTGTCTATCGCCAAATCTTCAGGAAGCCCTGCAGCATCAATACCTTTAGCCCAAATTAAATGTCCATTTGAGTCTATCTTGACAATATACGAAACCCTACCATAACTACCTACATGCGTATTGTATATTGTATCACTTCCTGCATATAATATACCAGTGTATAAAGTGCCAGAACAGTATAAATTTGAGTTTTGATCAATGACAATTCGTCCCATTGATATACCTGGAAATTGAGTCACCCATTTGCAATTTCCTGCTGTGTCGTATTTTGCAACCAAGTTTTTAAATCTGGTTGTAGTCATAGCACGGACATAGATCGTGTCAAAATAAACTGCCGAATCGTCCATCGTTCCGCCAGCGTAGATATATCCAGACTTTGAAATTGCGCTCGTAAAAAACTCACCTCCGTATTTAATTGTATCTCGTGGATTTAAATTATGTGGCGCCTTCGCCCACTCCCAATGATACTGTGCTTTGGAAATCAGTGGTAATGCAAGAAACAGGCACAACAGATAGACTATCTTTTTCATAATACAAAAATGTAAAGCAAATGTACTAAGAATGAGGAATTTGTGTACTATAATGCAATAATCCCATTTTTTGTATTTTTGTGCCATCAACGACCGCCTATTCACACCAAAATGTTGATAATGTAGAGAAAGTGGGGAAAAAATAATATTAACCCCGAAAAAAACTTTTTTGTTTAAAAAATATACGTACCTTTGCAGTCCCAAAAAAATAAATCAACATGGCACGTGTATGTCAGCTCACCGACAAAAAGCCGGTAGTAGGTCATAAAATTTCTTTCTCGAATAAGAAAAAACTCCGCAGGTTTTTACCAAACCTCCAAACAAAACGTTTTTTCTTTGCTGAAGAAGACCGTTGGATAACTTTGAAGTTGTCAACTGAAGCAATCCGCACTATCAACAAAAACGGATTGTACTCAGTAGTTAAACAACTTCGTGAAAAAGGGGTAAAAATCTAAATTAAAAAAACGTATTCAAGCTCAGAAAAATGGCTAAGAAAGGAAATCGCGTTCAGGTTATCATGGAATGCACCGAGCATAAAAATAGCGGTATGCCTGGTACAAGCAGGTATATCACTACCAAAAATAAAAAGAACACCACCGAGCGCCTTGAATTAAAAAAGTATAATCCTATACTTAAAAAAGTAACTGTTCACAAAGAAATTAAATAACCCGTTAACAATACTGAACAATGGCAAAACAAGCGAAAACGGCGATTAAGAAAGACCCGAAACTGGCTGCTGAAGCTAAGAACTATACTAAAGTTATCAGGGCAGTTCGTAGTCCTAAAACTGGTGCTTATACCTTCAAAGAAGCTATGATGCACAAAGACAAAGTAAAAGATTACTTAGCTCAGACTAAATAATTTAAGATATTCGTGCCCAAAAGGCATTATTCAAAAGCCATCCTGCGGGGTGGCTTTTGGTATTTCCTAAATCCCTACCCTTTTTCTGCTAAACCTACTATTTTTACATTATGTTCCGCTTTTTAACTGCGTTCGCACTATCAATTGCATTTAGCAACACTTTATTGGCTCAGTCAACGAAAGAGCTTAATTACAATTGGTATATGCTTAAAGGCAATCACACCGATGATGGTAAGTTTTACTCCTATCTCACGGGTGTGCCGCAAAATGCAATGAAAGCTAAAGTTCCCGGAACTGTATTGGCTAACCTAATAGATAACAACATTTACCCCAATCCATTCTTTGGGTTTAACATTGCACAAATACCCGACATTAGTAAAACAGGTGTAGATGAATATACTTACTGGTTCACCCATGTATCTGAAATAAACCCTAAAAAAGACTGCCACTATTTTCTTCAGTTCAGAGGCATCAACTACAATGCCGAAGTATTTGTAAACGGCACTCAGTTAAAATTCGATAATAGCGATCTTGCCCAGGGCATGTTCCTACGACAAACTGTTGAAATTACCAATGCTATTAAATTTACTAGCCGATTAAGGATCGCGGTGCTTGTACACCCGCCTGCATTACCCGGCATTCCCAATGGCGGACAAGGTGGCGATGGCATGATTGCCCACCAGCTCTGCAACCAATTTGTAGCCGGTTGGGACTGGATTCAGGCAATACCCGACCGCAACACAGGCATTTGGGACAAAGTACTTTTTATCGAGACAAAATCGGTGGATGTGCAAAATACACATATAACCACAGAAGTGCCGGGTGTGCGATTGCCACAGGTGAACCAGAAACAACCTGCTTTTGTGCATGTAACGACCGAACTTAAAAACCTCGAAAATCGCATAGTTAATGGAACAGCAATTTGCTACACAGCCAACAAAAAAGTAACGCAAAAAGTGACGTTGCAGCCGTACCAAAGTATTGAAATATATCTACCAACAATTACCATTGAACACCCCAAACTATGGTGGGCAAACGGACAAGGCGAACAACACCTTGAACACCTAAATGTTCAATTTATTGAAAATGGGTCTGTCTCCGATTCGGAAGCAATTGACTACGGCATAAGAGAAATCACTTACCCATGGAATACAACTACCAACAGCAGGGAAATAAGGGTAAATAGACAACCGATTTTTATAAAGGGCGGAAACTGGATAATGACGGACGCTCTTTTGCGGTTCACCGATGCTAAGTATGATGCAGAAGTAAGAATGCACCACGACATGAACCTGAACATGATACGCGTTTGGGGTGGAGGCATCACAGAAAGACCGGAGTTTTACAGCGCCTGCGACAAATACGGCATTTTAGTATTTCAGGATTTTTGGGCATCGGGCGACTGTAACGGGCGTTGGTTTGACCCCACTAAAAAGGAAGACACCAATACCCGCCGAAAATACCCTGACGACCATGCGCTTTTTATCAAATCAGTGGCTGATCAATTAACTATGTTGCGCAACCACCCTTCTTTGGCAATTTGGTGTGGCGGTAACGAAATAAGACCACCAAAGGACATTTTGGACACCATGAAGCAACTCATAAAAACGCTTGATGGCACACGCTTCTTCTTTGAGTTTTCTAACCACGACAGCATGTCGTTGCACAGCCATGATGGTCCTTATACCATAAAACCCGAAGATTACTTCTGGAAAAACAAAACCTATCCGTTCAATTCAGAGATGGGTAATGTGGGTTTGGGAGAATACAACACCACGCAAAAATTCCTGACATCAGATCATGAAACGCTACCCTATTTTGATGCGAAAATCCAGAAATGGGTGATTGATACCATGTGGAAGTTCCATAAGTTTTATGGCTACGACAGCATCATTTACCGCTATGGCAACCCTAAAAACTTACAACAGTATTGCAAGGTGGCACAACTGGTGAACTACAATCAGTACCGCTCTATGATGGAAAGCGTGGTTTCAGGCATGTGGCACGACTATACCGGTCTGTTGATATGGAAAACTCAAAACCCGTGGACAGCAATGGTGGGTCAGATGTACGATTACTACCTAGACCCGAATGGCTGTTTGTATGGCGTTAAAGAAGCCTGCAAACCAATTCATGTAATGCTGAATCCGGTTAACTATGAAGTATATGTGGTCAATTCAACCGGAGCGACCCTAAAACACCATCAGTTGAAAATTGAAGTTTTTAATGGCGTTAAACCAATTACCACTTATACGCTGAATATTAAAAACACTGCACCTTATAAAATTGATACACTCAAACTGCTCAAGCATTTTAAAAATGCGGACCAACACCAACCCGACTTTTTCCGTTTTGTACTTGTAAACAGAAATGAAGAAACCGAAGTTGATGAAAACTTTTACCCTCTGGCTAATGCGAATGGCAACTTTGAATGCCTTAAAAAACTGAAAACCGTTTCTTTAAAATGCAGTTATCACAGATCTGGCAACAAACTTTTTGTGACCGTTAAAAACAAGTCAAGGAATTTTGCCTTTTTCAATCGGGTGAATGTTTGGGATGATAGCCACGATAGCCAGGTGCTACCTGTATTCTATAGCGATAACTACTTCAACATACCGGCGAAGAGCAAAAAGAAAATAATCATTGAACTCCCCGCCAACGCACCAAGGAAAAACCTGAGCGTGATTGTCAACAATTGGACGGAAGAAATACCTGTGGTTTCAGCAAAAAAATAGCACTAACAGCGCACCCATTCCTTTAGTTGGAAGTCGTAACGCTTAATGGGTTTGGCTGGGTTACCTGCTGCAACCGAGAAATCGGGTATGTCTTTAGTCACCACCGAACCTGCAGCAATTACGCAGTGTTTTCCAATTGTAATACCTGCTGTAAGTACCACATTTGCAGCAATCCAGCAATCGTCACCTACAGTAATAAGTGAAGTTGTTACATTCTGTGCATGGATGGGAATATCAGGATTTCGGTACTCATGATTGAGCCCCGATGCAACTATGTTTTGTGCAAAAATGACATTATTTCCAATGGTTACAGGCCCTATGATTACATTGCCCATACCCACCAAAGAATGACTGCCAATGTGTACATCGCCCACTCCGTTATTCACTGTGCAAAAGTCTTCAATGGTGCTACCCTCGCCAAGTGTAAACTGATTGAACGGCAAAACATCGATACGGGTTCTTCGCCTGATTTTTGCACCCTTGCCCTTTTTATGCAGAAAAGGATTAATAAACCACTTCACCCACAAACGAGGTCTGGCCTCGCCTTTAGGTATCAACAATCGGTGCACGAGTGCTTTTAATTTCGGGTCGCTTTTTATTTTATCCTTTATCGACATATTATTAACGCTCAATCTACAAAGTCCCTTGTCCTAAGAGTGAAATATAACTAAAAGTGTGGTAAAAATAGCGTTTATTTTATAGATTTGAGGGTTGAATTAGAATCGGTTGTTATAAAAGCAGATAATGTCCTTAGGGACATGTATTTGTCATATCGATTGTTAGGTAAAACTATACTAATGATAAAAAACAAATTTTTAATATTCAGTCTTCTTTTTTTGCTGGCGGGTTACAATGCACAATGCCAGGAATCAATGATGCAAAACGTTTCTTATCCGTTTTTGCAGAAATTAATTGATTCGGCAAAAGCAAAATACCCTAGACTAAGAATGTATACCCACAGTGCTCAGGCGGCTAAATACGACCTGAACAAAGCAAAAATGGGTTGGTTTGATGCCTTGACTGTAGCCTATTCTTACGGAAGTTCTACAAATGGCGTTCCGGCCGGCAACGGAGGAGTATTACCCGGCATTTATCTGAACATGGGCTCGGTGTTGCGCAACCCTCCTGCTGTAAAATATGCAAGAGAAAAATTCAATGCATCGAAGGACGATTTGGAAGGCTACAACCTCGAACTTGAAAGGCTGGTGAAAGAAAAATACTTTTCTTACGTGCAAAAACTGTCAATTCTGAATCAAAGAACGAAAGTTGCCAACGATGCTGAGACTGATTTGAAACAAGTTAAGTACAAGTTTGAAAAAGGCGAAGAAACCTTCGACAACTTCAGCAAAATGCTGGTGATATATAATACAGCAGTTCAAAATAAAATTACAAGTGAAGGAGATGTGTTGATAGCAAAAGCAAATTTGGAGGAACTGATTGTGGGCAAACTTGAAGATGTGCAATAATGGAAGGAGCCAAATTTATTAGTTTACTCAAAAGGCAGAAGGTCGTACTTATTGGTTTACCAATATTGGTGATGGCAATCTCTTTTGTGCTTTTGAGAAAGCTCCCCAATCAGTATGCCGCAAAAACTACGCTCTCCTCAGGGTTGGTTGACGGTGCGCAGCCATTGTCACTCGAACGAAATATTCTGCAAGATTCTAAAATCAGTCAGCAATTCAGCAACCTGATGCAAATGATGCAGATGAAGAAAGTGTTTGATCAAATATCTTACAAACTCATCATCCACGACCTCGAAAACCCACCATTTAAAAAGCCAAGTAAACTTTTCGGGCAACTCAATGCAAATGCTAAAAAACATGCTTTAGATGTTTACAAACATCACTACTTATTAAGAGAACCTCTGGATTTGACTAATGCCGACCAAAGGGGATTGGATGAGGTAATTAACTCGATGGGCTATGGCTATGACAAACTCATGAAAAAAATGAAAGTCTACCGTATTGAAACGAGCGACTTCATTACAATTGAGTTTGAGTCAGATTCAGCAATGTTGTCTTCTTTTGTTGTCAATACCCTCGCTGATGAATTTATTAGATATTACAACACCATCACCCGCGAATCAGAATCCCGAACATTGGGTATGTTAGACACATTACTCAACCAAAAGAAAGATTCACTAGAGAATAAGGTAAACGAGCTTAAAGACTTCAAAATCAGCAATCACGTACTTAATTCTGACGAGTTGGCTAAGACATTGTATTCTCAAATGTCAAAGCTTGAAGGCGATATTGAACTGGTACAGAAAAACATAGAATCAGATAAAGGTGCGCTCCAACAAATAAGTGATAAACTGCAAAACAAAGGCTACACGTACAACGACAGTGCCAACATAGTTTTGAACCAGCGTGTGATTTCTTTAAAAGCACAGTTATCAAACGCTGTAAACGAATACTACGCTAACGGTATCAATATCAAGTACAAACCTAAAGTCGATTCCCTAAAAGATTTGCTTGACAAGGAAATGACGCGGGTTTCTGACAAAGACGCCCTGAACCCGATGGCAGCAAAGAGCAACTTGCTGCAACAAAAAATACAGAAGGAGATTGACATTGAGATGGCCGAAAGAGGACTGGTTGTGCTGGTGAGGGAATATGAAAAACTCAATACCCGCCTTGACTTGCTTGTACCCAAAGAAGCAGCAATTCAGTCTTTTAACAACAATATTAATGTTGCCAGTCAGGAGTACATTGAGCTAATGAAAAAGCACAGCCAAACCAGTATGGCTTACAACCAGTTTGGCAAATTGCGCATCATTGAAGTAGCACAACCCGGGCTTCCGTTGCCTTCAAAGAAATTGCTGTTAATGGCACTTTCCGGTATTGTAAGTTTCATTTTATGCATCATTACACTTTTTGTCATTTTCTACTTCGATGAATCTATACAAGTTGCATTTGAACTAGCCAATAAAACTCAACTACCGGTATTGGGTTATATTCCTGTATTGCCTAACGCTCCTTTGTTGCACCTGAACCAGTTTTGGGAAAACGGCAATCTGAACGATGAGCGCAAAGAATTTAAGAACCTTTTACGCAGCGTTAGGTTTGAAACAGAGATGCAAATGGAAGGCTTTAAAACATTGGCTGTCACGAGCTTGAGAGATGGAGAAGGGAAATCATTCCTGGCCATGGCATTAGCAACAGCTTATGTTATGGTCAACAAGCGCGTACTGCTTATTGATGGTAATTTCAACAAACCTACCATCACTAAAATGGCGCACCCTAACCTTTATTTGGAAGATGTTTTGACAGCACGGTCGCTAATGCCTCGCCCGGGGTATAGCAACGATGTCACCATTTTAGGTAACCATGGCGCCGACACTTCGCTGTTTGAAGTAAACAACGAAGAAAACATTCGTCGTAAATTTGAAGACCTTAAAGAACTGTTTGATGTCGTAATCATTGAATCAACTTCGTTGGATACACTCAATCAGGCTAAGGAATGGTTCATAATTGCCGATAGAACATTAGGGGTTTTTGAACCGAACAAATCGCTTACTTTTAAAGAAAAACAATACATAGAATACTTAAAATCTCAACCGGGTAAGTTCATGGGCTGGATTTTGAATAAAACAGACAATACCTTTCCCGACTCACGCAACTATTTCAAAAAGAAAAAACGCAAATAACCATTCAGCCTATGCCGGTTTCAATTCTGCACGGAATATGGGTAACCATACAGGTTTTAATTGGTTACAACTTAGTACTTCCACTGGTACTCTATGTTCTCTACCTGCTTTTTGCCAAAAAGGGCAATCAACCGGCAATACAGAAAAAAAATGAAGCTGATTTTGCTATCATCGTAACTGCATACGAACAAACGTTCACGGTTCCTGCTGTAATTGATTCTATTCTAAAGATGAATTACAGCAACTACTTGGTTTATATAGTTGCTGATAAGTGCGATATAAGTACGTTGAAATTCGCCGACGAACGCATAATAGTTCTGCGCCCTGAAGAAACGCTTGGTAGCAATACCCGCTCCCACTTTTATGCCATCAACCGCTTTAAAAGAGCGCATGAAAGACTAACAATCATTGATAGCGATAATTTAGTTGAGCGCGAATACCTCAACGAAATCAACAAGTTATTTGAAAAAGGTTTTATTGCAGTACAAGGCTTAAGGAGTGCTAAAAACCTGGATACTATGGTCGCATGCCTTGATGCTGCCCGCGACATGTATTACCACTTTTTTGATGGGGAAGCGTTGTTTGCACTTGGATCTTCAGCAACGCTTGCGGGCTCGGGAATGGCGTTTACAACTACTTTGTATAAAGATTGCCTGGAGCAACTGGATATCACTGGTGCCGGATTTGATAAGGTATTGCAATATGAAATCGTGAAGCGCGGCACTCGAATTGCTTTCACTTCAAAAGCGATTGTTTATGATGAAAAAACATCGGGCAGTGAACAACTGGTAAAACAACGTGCGCGCTGGATCAATACATGGTTCCGTTATTTCAAGTTTGGCTTTCACTTATTGGGCAAAGGCATCACTCGTTTCAACTGGAACCAATTCCTGTTTGGAGTAATTTTACTTCGTCCACCTTTGTTTATCTTTCTATTGCTGTCGGTGGTATTTGCGGCGGCCAATGTTTTCATCTCTCTAACAGCAGTATTGATTTGGATAGGTGCATTTGCTGCGTTTGTGATAAGCTTTATGCTGGGTGTTGCGCACAGTAAGCCCGACAAAGCAATTTATCGTTCCTTGTACGGCATACCTAAGTTCATGTTCTGGCAGGTTTTGGCATTGCTCAAGATTAGAAAGGCAAATCAGATTTCGGTGGCAACAACGCACGTTCATGGTAAGAATATCGAAGACCTGAAAAAATAAGCTATGAGATTCGATCCACAGCCTGAAAAAAAGGACAGAGAGGCCTACATCAAACAACGCACTGATAAAATCACCAAGTACGTTGCTCTAATTTTTGTGTTTGCCAGCACATTCGCCTTCTTTTTCAAACTCCTATTCTTTTAATGGCAAGCAGACACAATGAAATGAATGCTTCCTTGTTTCAGTCGTTCAAAGAATGGCTTCAGCAACGCGTAATGACTGAAAAGATGCACAACCCATTCGGGCTACTTGTGCTATCAGGCATTTCCATTGCTTTGGCTTTTGTTATTTTCAAATTCGGACTTATTCCGGGTGTACTTGCCGTTGGTGCTATGATCGGGCTGCCAATGGTTGTTGCCCTTGTCTTGTATCCGAGGTTTGGACTTATCGTTTACTTGTCACTCGGTTACCTCATCATGTGGTTCTTTAAGCTAGGAGTCAACTTCCCCTTGGGGACCTTGATGGATGGCATGATGGCACTTTTCATGCTCAGTTTTTTCATCGCACAAAAGAAGAAACCCAACTGGGCAATATACAAAAGTCCTGTGACCGTCATGATGTTAGTATGGATTATCTACAATTTACTTGAAGTACTGAATCCCACTGCTGAATCAAAGACTGCATGGATTTACACCGTGCGAACCGTGGCTATTGTAATGTTCATGTACTTCATTTTTGTGTATTACATTGACACTAAGAAGTTTATTAAGGTCATCATTAAACTATGGATGGGCCTTGCGCTATTCGCTGCACTTTATGCGATTAAGCAAGAACAAATTGGTTTTTTTGCGTTTGAAGAAAACTACCTGCATTCTGACCCCGGTATTGAATTACTCTTATTCATTGGTGGCGTATGGCGTAAATTCTCCATTTTCTCCGACCCTGTAGCATTCTCCTATAACATGGTCACAGCAAGTCTCATGGCGATTGCTTTACTTTCATCTGGTGTTTCTAAGAAGAAGAAAATCATATTGTACATCATGATTATGCTGTTCATTACAGCCATGTTGTATTCAGGCACACGAGGCGCCTATGTATTGTTACCCGTTGCACTTCTTTTACTCGCTATATTAAAGTACAATAAAAAAGTGATTGTTATACTACTAACTACTGTAGTTTTAGGTGTTACTTTAATCAATATCCCAACTTCCAACCAAACGTTATTCAGGTTTCAATCGGCATTTAAACCGAATGATGACGCTTCGTTTAATTTGCGGAAAATGAATCAAAAGAAGATTCAACCTTATATACTTGAACACCCAATGGGTGGCGGATTAGGAGCTACGGGAGAATGGGGGAAACGATTTGCGCCCTACTCCTACCTCGCCAACTTTCCGCCCGACAGTGGTTATGTGCGTGTAGCTGTTGAACTTGGGTGGCTGGGGCTGTTTTTGTTTTGTGCACTTATGTTTACCATTATGCGGGCGGGGGTGCTTAACTACTACTCCATTCGCGACCCGCAATTAAAAGCCTATTGTTTAGGGGCATTATTGGTGGTATTTGCACTCAACTTCGGCAATTACCCTCAGGAAGCAATCGTACAATATCCTTCAAATGTTTATTTTTACCTTGTTGCAGCCCTTATTACTGTAACAAAACGACTCGACCAACAACAAAACGAGGCATTATGCACGGCGCAGGAATCATTAAAAACAGGGATATAGTTATTGTAGGGCAACAGCCGTGGGATACTTCGATTGGCAGCAACTGTAAGAACATTGCTGTTGAATTTGCGAAGCATAACCGTGTCTTATACGTAAACAGTACTTTAGACAGAATTACCAGCATTAGGCATGGAGCCGATGAAAAAATCAAGAAGCGAATATCTGTCATCGAACATAAAGAAACGGGCTTAGTAAAGATTTCAAATAACCTTTGGAACCTCTACCCCGACTGTATGACTGAGTCCATTAACTGGATAAAAGTTAGGCCTGTATTCAATTTCCTGAACAAAGTCAACAACAGAAAGTTTGCTACCTCCATATTAAAATTCATTGACCAACTTGGATTCAAAGACTTTATATTATTTAATGATAATGATATCTTTAGATCGTACTACCTAAAAGAGATGTTGAAGCCTGCTATAAGCATCTACTACTCTCGCGATAACATGGTGGCAGTCGATTACTGGAAGTTTCACGGGGAAGTTTTAGAACCAAAACTCATTGCCAAAAGCGATATATGCATGGCTAACTCCACCTACCTTGCCAACTATTGCAAAAAATACAACCCTAATTCATTCTATGTTGGGCAGGGTTGCGATTTAGAAATGTTCTCAAGGCCGGGCAAAATAGAAACACCGGAAGATATTAAAAACATTGCGCGACCTGTAATTGGCTATGTAGGTGCATTGCAAAGTATTAGGCTTGACATACCGCTGATTGAACACGTTGCCCGCCAGCGTGCCAACTGGCAAATAGTACTTGTAGGTCCTGAAGACGAAGCATTTCAAAAATCGGCATTACACCAGTTGCCGAACGTGCACTTTCTGAGTAGTAAGCCCCCTGAAAGCCTACCTGCCTACATCAACTCTTTCGATGTGTGCCTGAACCCTCAATTGGTAAACCCGGTGACTATAGGTAACTACCCGCGTAAAATAGATGAATACTTAGCAATGGGGAAACCAACCGTCGCGACTGCCACTGAAGCTATGAGCATTTTTGCAGAGCATACTTACCTAGCCAAAAACAAAGAAGAATACGTAACGCTTATTGATAAAGCGCTCAATGAAAATACCAGCGAAAAAACGATAGCCCGAAGGAATTTTGCGGCATCTCACACATGGGAAAACAATGTAGCTGAAATTTATGCTGCCATCCATAAGTGGGTGAAGGGATAGGCTAATTCTGTGTAAATCTTTATTTTATAATTTTCAATAAAAGAACTTGCGCAGGTTTGGCGTGAAAGGTATTTGTGCAAGTCTATTAGCATGGCGAAAAACCTCCATTTAGGCGTAGAAAATTCCACGCCTAAATGGAGGCAGGTATCAGTCTTGTCACCGCGCTTCCTTAGAAATTTCTAAGGAAAACAATTGTAAATCGTCTGAATCAAGATTTACAGGATTATGGAATTATCAGGAATGGAGTTTAGTAGCGTCGGTCACGACTCAACTACAAATTCGTAGTTTTCATTGATTCTGACAACAGGTGCTGCGCTTGTTTTGTGTATGTTTCGGTTGCAGACCGAGTTGGGCGTAGAATCTTCTACGCTCAGATGTACACCAGTGTCTAATCTTTGGTTACATATTATGGTCGAGTCCGGGTCAGTAGACCCGCCCATTTACATAGAAACGGGAGCGCTGCGCTAACTCCCCGCGCCAGTGGGGCATTTCGAGGCGTTACAAACGCCCAACCTAATAATCCGCGAAACATTCGCGGACCAGTATGGAGTATTAGGACGAGGCGGATGCCTAGACCAGAGACAACTTAAACCTCAAGGTGTAAAAACAAAAAAGCAGCACCGGGTGGCACTGCTTTTTAAATATCTATTGTGTTGAAGCTAATTATTGAACCAACTTTGCAAGCTCTTCTTTTGCTTGTTCAGCAACATTGTACTTACCAATGATTTTGCCATTAGGGTCAATGAGCATAGCCTGTGGAATGAACTGTAAGCCGTACAATTCGCACGCTTTCGACTGCCAGCCTTTAAGGTCGCTCATGTGGTTATCCCATTTCAAACCGTCAGCCTGAATAGCAGCAAGCCATTGCTCTTTGCTTTGGTCTAAAGAAACACTTACAACAGTAAATTTCTTACCACCTTTCATTTTTTTGCCTGAATACTCATTGTAAAGGCTCACCAAGCCTGGGTTTGCCATGCGGCAAGGACGGCACCATGAAGCCCAGAAATCGAGCAATACGTAAGAACCTTTATTGATTTGAGAAAGCTTAACTACTTGTCCTTTAGGGTTTTCGAATGCCAGTTCAGGTGCTGCCTGACCAATTTTTACGAATTCATTGGCATACTGTGCGCTCGCCGAAAACACTAAGCCCATTACAAGGGCTAACATTGAAATTGTCTTTTTCATTTTGATTTATATAGTTTTAGAATTTTATGTCCTTTTACTGATTGTAAATATAATGGCAAATTCCGTACCAAAAATTAGTTCTTCGGTAAATTGTCAAATCGAATCCCCCTTTTTACCAGCCCCTTACATATTCTTTTTACGATACCGGGACCTTCGTAGATGAACCCGGTATACACTTGTACAAGACGCGCACCTGCTTCAATTTTTTCGATCGCATCTTCTGCCGTAAAAATACCTCCTACTGCAATAATAGGAATTGAACCATTGCTGTTTTTATGGATGTACCTAATAACTTCAGTGCTGCGTTCTTTCAACGGTTTACCACTCAGACCACCGTCACCTATTTTCTTAACTGTATTATCGCTGGTGTTGAGGTTGGCACGAGAAAGTGTCGTATTGGTTGCTACAATACCGCTGAGGCGTGTTTCACGCACAATATCAATGATATCGTCAAGTTGCCCATCGGTTAAATCGGGCGCAATTTTGAGCAATATTGGTTTGTTAGCGCCAAGATCGCGGTTCATTTGCTGCAAACCTGAAAGCAGCTTTGTCAGCGGCTCTTTGTCTTGCAATGCCCTCAGACCCGGTGTGTTGGGGCTGGAAACATTTACCACAAAATAGTCTACATATTTATGTAATGCCTCAAAGCACTCTTCGAAATCTTTATGCGCAATTTCGTTAGGCACTTCCTTGTTCTTACCAATGTTACCCCCAACAATCATAGCCTCCTTGCGCTTTTTCAGTTTGATAACCGCAGAGTGAACGCCTTTGTTGTTAAAACCCATCCTGTTGATTAACCCGCTATCTGCCGGCAACCTGAACATTCTTGGTTTTGGGTTACCGGGTTGAGACCTTGGTGTCAACGTGCCAATTTCAATAAACCCAAAACCTAAAGTTGAAAGGCTGTCAATATGCTGCGCGTTTTTGTCGAAACCCGCAGCCAACCCCACCGGATTAGGAAAGTGAATGCCCCACAAATCCTGGTGCAAGGAAGGTTCATCAAAAAAGTATCTGTTTTCGAGCAAATACCTCGAAATTGGGATTTTGTAAGCGAGGTCCAGCCTATTCATTACCCATCCGTGGATGACCTCCGGGTCGAAAAAGAATAGTACCTTACGAATCAGTTTGTACATAAAGGGCACAAATTTACACAACGATAGGTATAGTTTTAACAAAATTAAATTTTCAACAATTCGCGTAAGATGTAACTTAGCACTGAAATGAATTTCCGCGCGGTATCTCTTTTTATTTATTGCTTTCTTTTTGTTTCTGTGCTCGGGTTGGCGCAAACCATTAAGGGCGAGGTATTAGATAAAGAAACAAAAAAACCATTGGACGGAGTTTCCATTACTGAAGTATATACTTCATTGCAAATTTCGACAGGCACCGATGGCAGTTTTTTAATTGCGACAGGTCCCGACCACCTCATAGAGTTTAAAAAGCCGGGATACAAAACCGCAAGGGCACGCATACCTGTAGCATACTCCCCAAACTTTTACCGAATAATTCTTGAAAAAGGATACGAAAAACCGAAAAGCACCCAACAAAAACAAAACGGCCGTTACAATTATCACGACGATAGTGCCAGTTTCTATTCGTTGTACAAGCATCAGCTTGAAATGCCCAAACTATCAGGTGTCGATGCTGTAGCCCACCCTTTTACTGCTTTGAGTAAACAATACCGAGAAACTCGGAAGTTCCAGATTGAATATGACTATTACGAACACGAAAAATATGTTGACAAAACATTCAATCCTGAATTGATTCAGCATTTCACCGGGCTCACAGGCGATAGCCTTACACGTTACATCAGGCGCTTCAGACCCCAATACGACGACCTGATTGAAATGAACGATTACACGTTTTACAATTACATCAAGAAAACCACCACCCGCTTCCGCGAGGGTGAGTCAAGGAATGGTGCCCAATAGAGGTTATTCACTCATTTACAACATTAATAGAGGCATAGAGCGAAACCTGCAATTTCTAACCTTTATTAACCATAACATTTCAATCATAAATATTACTTTTGGCGTCTAATCTATTCCTGATGACTCAAACAGATTATATTGCCGTACCGTATGGTAAAACCGTACACGGAGAAGAAGAAGTAGCAGCCGTCGTAAACGTGTTGCGCACTAGCACCCAAATGGGCAAAAACGTTCGTGAATTCGAAGAAAAAATTGCCGCACTTTACAGCAAAAAATATGGCATCATGGTGAACAGCGGTTCATCAGCCCTTTACCTTGCTGCCGACTTACTCAACTTTGAGCCGGGCACTGAAATCATCACTCCTGTGCTTACGTTCTCAACAACAGTTGCACCAATCGTTAAAAAGGGTTGGATTCCTGTGTTTGTTGACGTTGAAGAAGGTACATACAACATTGATGTTAATAAAGTAGAGGAAATGATTACGCCAAAAACAAAGGCGATGATTATTCCAAATCTATTAGGCAACTTGCCTGATTGGGCTAAATTGCGCGAACTCGCTGACAAGTACAATTTGTTCTTGTTAGAAGATTCTGCCGATACTTTAGGTGCTGAAATTGGTGGTGCTTCTTCAGGTCGCTATACCGATATGAGCACAACAAGCTTCTATGGTTCTCACATCATTAACTGCGCCGGTAACGGTGGTATGTTATGCGTGAACACCGACGCTCATTTCGATCGTGGTCGTTTGTTGCGTAGCTGGGGTCGTAGCTCTTCGTTGTTCGTAGAATCAGAAAAAATCGAAAATAGGTTCAACGTTGAAGTAGACGGTATTCCTTACGATGCGAAATTCGTATTCGAAGAACCGGGATATAACATCGAACCTTCAGAATTAGGTGCTGCGTTCGGATTGGTACAATTGAGCAAATTGAAACAAAACGTTGACTCAAGAACAGAAAACTTCAACCAGTTGAAAGCTTTCTGGAGCAAGTATGAAAACTACTTCGTAATGCCTAAACAATTACCTGATTCTCGTACAGGTTGGTTAGCATTCGCTGTAATGATTAAGCCAAACGCACCATTTATCCGTCGCGATTTGCAGATTTTCCTTGAAAAACGCAACATCATGACACGTACTGTATTCACTGGTAACATTTTAAGGCAACCGGGCTTCAAAAACGTGCCTTGCAAAAAAGCAGATGCTGGCTACCCTCATGCTGACGCAGTTATGCGTGGCGGTATGTTGGTTGCTTGTCACCATGGCTTGAACCAAGCTCAAATTCAACATATTATGGATAGCGTTGACGCTTTCATGGCGCAATTTGCATAATATTCAATACAAATTTTCATTGACGAGCCTCGCGATAGTGGGGCTCGTTTTTTGTTATTAAGTCAGGAAGTGTTCTAGCTAATCTTACCCCAATGGCTGTCTTGCCCCTGTTTTTTCATGAGCATCCTGATGCCTGAATGGGCAGGCTGTACCAGGCGAGGGTCGGCAGCGAGTATTTCTTTGGCTGCCTGACGGGTTTCTTCCAGTATGTCGGCATCTTCAACAATATCGGCTAACCTGAATTTGAGCGTACCACTTTGGCGGGTGCCGTATAAATCGCCGGGGCCACGAAGCGCTAGGTCTTCTTCTGCAATCTTAAAGCCATCGGTAGTAGAAACCATGATATTAATGCGTTTCAGACTGTCGTTACTCACTTTGTTTCCCGTCATCAATATGCAATAGCTTTGTTCGGCACCACGACCTACCCTGCCCCGCAACTGGTGTAACTGCGATAGTCCAAATCGCTCGGCACTCTCTATCAGCATTACCGAGGCATTGGGCACATTTACGCCTACTTCAATAACAGTAGTAGCAACCATCACATGGGCTTCGCCCTTCACAAAACGCTCCATGTTGCGTTTGCGCTCGCCTACTTCCTGCCTGCCGTGTACCATGGCAATTCGGTACTTATTTTCGTTGAACCATATTTTCACCTGTTCATAGCCCGCCATAAGGCTCTCATAGTCCAGTTTTTCACTTTCTTCAATCAATGGGTAAACTACATACGCCTGCCGCCCTTTGTCAATCTCTGCCCGCATGAATTCCATCACTTTCGCACGCCCCATGTCTTTCCTATGCACAGTTTTGATTTCTTGCCTGCCCGGCGGTAGCTCATCAATCACCGAAACTTCCAGGTCGCCATACATGGTCATTGCAAGTGTACGCGGAATAGGTGTGGCCGTCATTACAAGTACGTGCGGAGGTAGTGTATTTTTCTTCCAGAGGTTAGCTCTCTGCTGTACCCCAAAACGGTGTTGCTCATCAATTACGGCCAGCCCTAAGTTCTTAAAAACAACTGTGTCTTCCACAAGTGCATGGGTACCCACCACAAACGGCAAAGTACCGTCAGCCAGTGCTGCAAGTATTGCCTTTCGTTCTTTTCCCTTCACCGAGCCTGTGAGCAATTTTATGGGAATGCCCATCTCTTCCAAAAACTTCGTAAAGCCCAGATAGTGTTGTTGTGCCAAAATCTCGGTAGGTGCCATAATACACGCCTGAAAGCCATTGTCATAAGCCAGCAACATACTCATAAGAGCAACAATGGTTTTACCACTACCTACATCGCCCTGCAACAACCTGTTCATTTGTTTGCCCGTAGCTGTATCCTGTCGTATTTCTCTTAGTACCCGTTTCTGGGCATTGGTTAAGTTAAATGGTAAGTGTTTTTTATAAAAGTCGTTGAAACCATCGCCCACCACATCAAACTTCCAACCTTGCTGCACATGGTTTTGCAGGCGCAGCTTTCCTATTTGTAATTGAGAAATCAGCAATTCCTCCCACTTCATGCGGCGGCGTGCCTGTTGCTCATGGAATTCACTCTCGGGGAAGTGAATATGCGCAAACGCCATGTACCGAGGGTACAAACCGTATTTTTCGAGTAAGTATTTAGGTAGCGTCTCCGGGATATCAGATGGCCTTAGCCTATCCATCAGGCTTTGGGTAATTTTCGCAAACGAGCGGTTGGTTACCCCCTTTTGCCTCAATTTTTCGGTTGAAG
Source organism: Chitinophagaceae bacterium (assembly GCA_947454235.1). Taxonomy (GTDB): domain Bacteria; phylum Bacteroidota; class Bacteroidia; order Chitinophagales; family Chitinophagaceae; genus Flavipsychrobacter. Next base: position 128,114 of record CANGIY010000007.1, on the reverse strand, counting down.
GATAAACAGGTTGCCTGCCGGGTATGTTGGTCTCAGCATTTAACGGCTCAATTTCAGGGTGCGATATCTGGTAATAACCATTGAAATTAGCCACCTTCCCAAAAACAATGTAACGTTCGCCTTCCAGCAGGCTTTTTTTCATCCACGAAGCTCCCTGAAACCATACCAATTCTAGCTTACCAGTTTCGTCAACCAGAGTGCCTACCAGTCGTGTACGGAATTTATCGCCTTCTTCTGCAAGGTTTATCAGCTTACCAATAAACTGACCATACTCTGTTTGTGGCGTAATTGAAGCAATTTTATTAACCTGACTGCGATCGAAGTAACGGAACGGAAAATGATACAAAAGGTCTTCATAAGTAGAAATACCAAGCTCCTGCCGAAGCAGTGTTCCCTTCTGCGGCCCCACCCCTTTAATGTACTCTACCGGGGAATCTAAAATTTCAATCGTCTGGCTGATGGTGCAAAAATAAGCGGTTCGTTAATATACATCAATAACATTCAGCCAATGATTATAAAAACTTGGGGAGTACTGCCAATGATTTACCAATTGCTATGTAGCTGCATAAAAAAACGGACCGCCATAAGGCAGTCCGTTTTCAATATTCGTCAGAATAAGTTGGCTACTAGTTTTGTTCGCCGCCTTCTTCTTCAGCTTTTTTCAGTTTGTCTTTGATTGAAGCGAGGGCACCTAAGTCACCAAGTGTTGGTTTTTCAACTTTAGATTGGATGTTCTTAACTGCTTTTTTAGTTTTTTCATTCTCGCTTTCGTTCTCTCTGCGAACTGCTTCTTTCTCTTCGTTTTTCACTTGTTCCCAAACTTTTGAGTGAGATACAAGGATACGTTTGTCGTTGCGATCGAATTCGATAATCATGAATGGTAGAGTTTCTTCTACTTCAACATTACCACCGTTTTCTTTGCGCAAATGACGGAGTGGAGCGTATGCTTCAAGACCGTATTGGAGTTGAACACTAGCACCTTTGTCATCTTTACGAGTTACAAGACCGTCGTGCGTTGAACCAATCGGGAATACTGATTCGAACGCATTCCAAGGATCTTCTTCAAGCTGTTTGTGGCCGAGTGACAATTTACGGTTTTCTTTATCGATACCCATAATGATCACGTCGATTTTCTCACCAGCTTTAGTGAATTCACTTGGGTGATTGAAACGCTTGATCCAGCTAAGATCGCTGATGTGGATCATACCACCGATACCAGTTTCCAATTCAACGAACACGCCGTAAGGAGTGATGTTTTTAACAACGCCAGGGTGGCGGCTGTCAATTGGGTAACGAGTTTCGATTGATTCCCATGGGTCAGCAGACAATTGCTTGATAGACAAGCTCATCTTACGCTCGTCTTTGTCAAGCGTTACGATGATTGCTTCATGCTCTTCGCCCAATTTGAAGAATTCTTTAGCATTAATTGGTTGAGAAGACCAAGTGATTTCTGAAACGTGAACCAAGCCTTCAACGCCAGGTAAAATTTCAAGGAATGCACCGTAATCTTCGATATTAACAACTTTACCTTTCACTTTAGCACCTTCGCCAATTGTTTCCGGTAAGTTATCCCAAGGATGCGGAGTTAATTGTTTCAGACCGAGGCTGATACGTTTTTTCTCATCATCGAAGTCAAGAACAACCACGTTGAGTTTTTGGCTGTTGTGAAGTACTTCGCTAGGATGAGTAACCCTACCCCAGCTGATATCAGTGATGTACAACAAGCCGTCAACACCACCCAAGTCGATGAACGCACCGAAGTCGGTAACATTCTTAACAGTACCTTCAAGTACCTGACCTTTTTCGAGTTGGCCGATGATAACACTACGTTGTTGTTCGATATCGCTTTCAATAAGCGCTTTGTGGCTCACAACGGCATTCCTGATAGTCTCGTTAATCTTAACCACCTTGAAGTCCATAGTTTTGCCAACATATTGATCGTAATCAGTAACTGGCTTAACGTCAATTTGAGAACCTGGAAGGAAGGTTTCAAGACCGTGAACGTCCACAATAAGACCACCTTTAGTTTTAGAGGTGATGGTACCAGTAACCACTTCGCCTGTTTTGTAGAAGTCAACGATTTGTTGCCATGACCTTGCAGCTCTTGCCATTTTACGGCTGAGGTGCAAATGACCACCTTTGTCTTCTTTCTCAACCACCATAACTTCAACCATGTCACCAATGCGGATGCCTGGGTTATCACGGAATTCGTTCAGTGAAATAAGACCATCTGATTTGAAACCGATGTTGATAATAACGTCAGTTTTTGTAATACCAACGATGTTACCGCTCATCAATTCATTTTCACTGATAGCCCTGAAAGTATTGTCATACACCTGACTGTACTTAGTACGATCGTCAGCAGAGTAAGTCGCTACGTTTCTTTTGTCAACACTCCAATCGAAGTCGTCATGCGCAGTGGCAGGAACTTCCTGATAGTAATGTTTTTTGAAATGTTGCTCAGTTTCTGAGCTTGATTTTGAAGCTGGTGCTTCAGCAACAGTTGCAGTCACTTCTGCAGCTGCAGTTGTTTGTACGGACTCACTCGCTGGTGTTCCGGCTGTTTCTAAATTGTTTTGTTCTTGTTCCAATTGTTTGGTCCTCCTTTTATGTTAGATTTTTGGGAGTGCAAAGATAAAGATTTCAACGTTACATCGAACTCGGATTATAAATTATTTTTTTCGAAGTTTTTGTAATGTGAATAACCACCACTTCCCCAACCCATCTCCGCCGGCGGAGATGGGAGCATAGATACCTTCGGCATCTATGATTTTTTGGTGCTTTTTGTCTGAATCAAGATTTACAGGATAGGGGGTTGTGAGAATCAAACTTACCCCAACCGCAGGTCGGGAGTTCAAGACAAACAGGCAGCTTTTTAACTGGCTTAGGAGGTGGACCCAGTCGAATAAAACATTAACTTTGTTCTATATCCTAAATATTGCCCCATGCGTTCTTTTCTATTTTCCTTCCTTTTTTTGTTGAGTGCGCTGGCTGCGCATAGTCAGGTGATTACCACCATAGCTGGTACCGGTGTACGAGGGGAAAGTGCCTCGGGTACCCCAGCCACGGCCGCTATGCTGTACGACCCATTTTCTGTAACAGTTGATAACAACTCCAACATCTATGTTGTGGAGTTTGAAGCAAATTTAATACACAAAATAGATACCAATGGTATCATGACCACTGTTACTGGTACAGGTGTTTTTGGGTATAGTGCTGACGGAACCCCAGCAACAGATTGTAGTGTTGAATCGCCATTGCAAGTAGCGTTTGATAAACAAGGTCGAGTTTTTTTCTGTGAATACGGTTCATATAGTATCAGGTTTATTGATGATAGCGGTTTGCTACAAACAATAATAGGGCAAGCAGATACAGGTTTTAACGGAGATGGCTTAGCTGCCAGTTTAACCAAAGTTAGAAGGATCACATCGTTATGTTTTGATACCCTTGGACAATTATACATTAGTGATTTTGGTAGAATCAGGTTAATTGATACCTTAGGGATTGTGCACACCGTTGCAGGTAATGGTATTCTAGGATACGGACTTGAGGGTCAAATGGCTACTGATTCCAAAGTCGTTCAAAGCACATTGTATGTAAACCGATTAACTAATGAGGTTTATTTTTCAGAAGATTCACGCATCCGTAAGATAACTTCTTTAGGTGTTTTACAAACTTTAGTAGGAGACACAATTGTAGGGTGTAATGAAAACAATATGCATGCTTTGGATGCGAAATTATACCAAGTTAGATATTTTACAATTGACGATACGGGGCAAGTCTATTTTGGCTCTAACCACAAAGTCTGTGAACTCAAAAGTGATGGTGACGTTCATGTACTTGCGGGAATTTGTTCCGCAGGGTACAATGGCGACCATATCCTTGCATCATCTGCATTGTTGTATGATCCATGCGGTGTTACTATTAATAAAAAAGGGTACATTTTGATCGCTGAAAGAAACAATTACAGATTAAGGTGTATTGGTTGTTCAAACCAGCTTAAAATAGAAAAGCAAGGAAAATTTGATTCATCAAGTATTTCAGTATCCCCCAATCCTAGCTATGGTGGTCAGATAAATATTTCTATTCGGGGTGTAGTAGATGAAAATGTGCAATATAAATTATACGATGCGCAGCTTAGGTGTGTTGGTGACTGGTTAAGCATATCTAATAAAACATTGTGCATACCCCCTCCCTTGCATGATGGAATTTATATGCTAGAAGCACTCTTAAAAGAAGGCACCCTTCGAACACGGTTAATTATTAATTAGTACAAGTTTTAAAATTTATTTCTATGAAAAAGTTAATGCATTTAATTGCAGGGGCGTGTATTGCCCTAATGTTGCCCACTCAACTGCTGGCGCAACAAGATTCAACCCAGATTCCAGCATTTAGTTGGACCCAGATTTCGGCGGATACTTCCCTGACTTTTGATTCAGTGGTACGGTATTGCGATAGCATGTTCGCTTTACTCGATCCCGGATTGGATTCGGCTAAAGACGCTGACAGTCTAGTATATATAATATGGTAAAGATGCAGGGCGAAAGCCTTTCGCCCTATGGGTGATGGTGTATCGTTACCCACTAATATTCTTTTGAAACTCCCCTCCCCTTCGCAACGACATACATCGCCGAGGCTCCTACAATACCATAAAACACTGCCGAAAGAAACACATTTACATACATGTAGGCTGTTTGGTAGGTATAAACATCTTCATCGTAAGTTGTGTAAGCTATGGTTGCAGCAAGCAAACTAAACATCACGAAAAACAAAAAGAACGGGTACCACTTGTTCCCCGAGGTAGCATCAACAACCGGAAGGCGCCAAATTTCATAACCGAGGTAAGCCATGCCTATTATAGAACTTACGTATTGCAACTCGATATACAACCGGTGGTGTAGGAACAATACCGAAGACCAGGTGGCATCGGGGTAACGGAGATTTAGGTGGGTAAAGCCATCCCATAACAAGTGAGAAAATGCACCAATAAAACACCCAATCAGCACTTTCTTTATACCCTCGGTGCTATATAAATAGGTACTGGATAAAGCAGTTGGCGGAATTCGTTTTTTCAGGAAACCTGGCAAATGAGCCACAAAGGCATTTTTCACCACTAAATGAAACAAAAAGGTCAATGCAATAGCCAGCGGGAAATCAAACCAAACAACGCCCTTCCACATGTGTCCAAACACTTTAGGGTGCGCGAAAGCCACGAAAGACTCGAAATCGGGAGCCATGCTGCCAACAATTAAGCCTGATAATGAAATATACTTACCCCATCTTTTCCCGATGGGAACAACGATGGCGGGGTGCGCAAGAGTAAAGGGCATTAGAAATTAAAACAGAGGAATTACCAGCGAAGCGGATTGCGGCGTCTTAGATAAATGTAGTTCTTCATGTTCATCCAAAAAGCCAACACCATATAAACGATAATTGGCGAACCCATGGTGAGGAACGAAATATAGATGAACCACAAACGAATGCGCGAAGTGGCAACACCCATCCGCTCACCCATAGCAGTACAAACGCCAAAAGCGCGGCACTCAATGAAATCTTTGATGACTGAAATCTTACGCATTGTCAATCGTTTCAGCCAAAGTTAACGAAACCAAACAAAATAACATTCGTTTTTTCTTTTTTTAACAATCAAGCCCCTAGTTCTGCTTTTACTTGCTTTGACAATCTTTCAGCCCACACCTTGTATTCTTTTCCTGACGGGTGCAGTGCATCGCTCACCAGGTATGCAGGATTACCTGCATTTATACGGGTGCTGTCGGTTATATCGAGGTAGTGACATTTATAATGTGCGGTCATTTTTTGGTTGATGCCGTTGTACACATCAATTTCATGGGCAATTTGTTTCCTGTCTTTACCCTCAGCAAAAGGAGTTGCCCCCCAATCAGGAATAGACAATACAAATACCCTGTTGGTATGACCACCCGCAAAAGCAATAGCCTGATTCAACAGTGACTCAAATTCTGCGGTGTAGTTTTCTGCACTCCTGCCTCGGTACTGATTATTTACACCAATGAGCAGGGTTACAATTGAAAACGTCCCTGAAATAGCTCGCTCCATAATTGCCGCCGCCAACTCATCGGTCGTCCAACCAGTAGTAGCTATAATGATTGGCTCACTCACTTTCACACCGTCATGCTTGAGCATTTCTACAAGCTGGTGCGGAAAATTCTCATTAGAAGGCACCAATTCACCAATTGTGTATGAGTCGCCGAGTGCGAGGTATGAATACATAAAACTATCTTTTTCGGTTGTGGTACAATATTAATTAAACAGGCAGCTATCACCAAATTATGCGACGTACACAGTTTTCACATTCACAAATTCAAGTATACCATAACTGCCCAGCTCTCGTCCGTAACCGCTCGATTTAATACCACCAAACGGTAGACGCGCATCAGAAAAAACAAAATGGTTTACAAATACATTGCCCGCATCAACTTCTTCTTTTGCCAATCGGGTGGCTAATTCAATATTGTTTGAAATCACCGCTCCACCCAATCCAAATTCAGAATCATTGGCAACGAAGATGGCTTCTTCCATGTTTTTAACCGGAATAATAGCAGCCACCGGACCAAATAATTCTTCTTCATAGGCAGGCATCTCTTTTTTTACATTGGTGAGCACTGTAGGCGGATAGTACGCCCCCGCTTCATCCGGCAGGAATCCTCCACAAAGTAATTTGGCTCCTGCACCAATGCTATTTAAAACCTGTTCGTGCAGCTGATCTCTTAAATCATGTCGCGCCATAGGGCCTACAATAACGCCGTGTTCAAATGGGTTGCCATATTTTGATGCCAACATAGCTTCTACCATTGCCTGTTCAAACTGAGGTAAAACTGACTCTACCACCACAAACCTTTTTGCAGCCACGCAACTTTGTCCGCTGTTTTTAAGCCGCCCGTCGGTACAAATGCGCGCAGCTTTTTGAACATCAACATCATCAAGCACAATATAGGCATCACTACCGCCCAGCTCCAGCACCGCTTTTTTAAGCACCGAACCAGCTACCGACGCCACATTTTTACCAGCTTCGGTACTGCCTGTAAGTGTAACCGCTGCAATTGATTTATGGCGTATCACATCAGCCACCCTGCCTGAAGGTATTAATAATGTAGCAAAGACACCTTGCGGCAACCCTGCGCGCTCAACGATATCTTGTATTGCCAGAGCACACCCCGATACATTAGAGGCATGTTTGAGCACCATGGTATTACCCGCCATCAGCGCAGGTGCCATAGCCCTGAACACTTGCCAGAAGGGAAAATTCCAGGGCATGATCGATAATATTGTACCCAATGGTCGATAAGTAACGAAACTGTTTGATGCATTGGTTTTAATTGTAACATCGGCCAACATCGATTGTGCTTGCTCGGCATAAAACTCGAGGGTCGTAGCGCATTTCTCTACTTCTTCCCTGCCCTGCCAAACTGGTTTACCCATCTCACTTGCCGCAAGCCTTGCTAAATTTTCCTTTTCAATCCTGAGCAGTGCCGCGATATTCCTGATATGTTCGCCGCGCTCTGAAAACGACTTTTTACTCCAGTTGGTAAAAGATGCTGTAGATTGATTCAAAATACGCTCAACTTCTTCATTTGTTGTTATGGGGAATCGGGCTATCTCTTTACCGGTTGATGGGTCTATTGAAAAAAGGAAATCGTTCATGCCAAATAAATTTGCCCCACAAAATTAAGCCCCTCCATGGTTCCAAGGGGCAAACACAACATTAAAAAACCTTAAAGAGGTTTATTGAAAATCTATGTTGATGCCTCAACAATCTAATATATTGTGCGATACGCTATAATCGCTAATCATCTCAACAATACAACGAATCAAAGCACTCGGACATTGTAGAACATGGGCATTTTTGAAAACGGCAAAAAATATTAGACTACCTTGGCACACTTTTTGAATTGAAACAATCAAATAAAACAATTTCACTTTAGCTATTACGCTCAAAACAAACAACATGAAGAAAATTTTGATTATCGCTGCTTTAGGTCTCGCCTGCACAAACATGACAATGGCACAAGCACCTGCCGCACCTTCTACTACTCAGAAAGTGACTTATGAGTACAAACAAATCACAGCTATTGAATCGGTGGTACCGGGTGGTCTAGGTCGTTCTAGGCTTTTGACGACTGATGATGGAGGGCAAATGCGCGAAAAAGACCTGAAGAATTTTTACAGTATGGTTGGTATTAACTTCGATAACATTGCTAACAACGACCGCGCCATCGTAGATCGCTTAAATGAATTTGCGGCGGCTGGCTGGGAACTGTTTACAGTAACAAGTGGTGGTAACGAACAAATGTCTAATGGCAGTACATCGGGCGGATTGTTCATTACCCGCTATATTTTCCGCAGGGTGAAACCATAGTTTTAGCGACGTGATAAAGAAAGAAAATTGAGAGAGCCTAAAAGCTCTCTCAATTAATAACATAGAGCGACACCATTTATCGATTTACAACCACATCTCGCTGCTTTAATAAATAATATTTTTATTTTTGCATAAAATAAAACCATGGAAATAACAATCAACGATATTCATATTGTAATAAACAAAAATAAGAACGTGTATCAGGTTTTCCCCAATCGATCTATATTCCCAGTTGATATGGAATTTAGAGGAGAGTTGGGATGGCAATTTATTTCGGATGAAACACCTGAATATTTAAAGGCAATTCAAACCCAAATATCCGATTTCATCAAAGAAAATTAAAACTGAAAAAACTACAAAAGAAAGGGAAGACGTTTTTTGAAGTACGTCTTCCCGTTTTCTATTAAAAAACCGAGGGAGTTCCAAATACCCTTGAAAAAAAGTAACAAATAACCATCACCATTTCTTCCTCGTTTACATCCGGATAATTGTCATCAATTTCAAGAAACCATTCATGCCCCAATTTAAAGAGCTGCGTATGCCAGCGAATATGCGCTACTTCCACACCAGCTTCGTTGTACATTGCCAGTCTGTTGTTAAAAAAGCCCTCCCAGTTTAAAGAATATTTCAAGCCTTTTTTCGAAGTCAGATCTAATTTACCCGAGAACCATTTTGCGTTAATTTCACCAATGGCTACAGAACCTTCTTTTACTGTAAAGTGCTTTTGGAAAATAGAATCGGCTTCCAAAGAAAAATCTTGACCCGAATCAGTATGGAGTTTACCCCTCACTTTAAGGTCAAAAATTGAAAAATCGAGAGTCCCCAAATGGGTGCCATCTTCTTTATAGATATCGCTGTGCGTAAAACTTTTGCCGGTAATTTTATAAATCATAAAAACGCTGTTTGTTACAAATATAGTTGTTTGAATGAATGAATTACAAAGCTGCTACTCTTACATTTACAACAAAATAACCTGTCAATAAATGGAACAACGTATTTTTCGCCCGGTTCAGTACTCTAAAACAACGATTACAGAACTTATGATACCCACCTATGCCAATTTCGGTGGTAAAGTACATGGAGGTATTCTCCTTTCGCTTATGGATAAAGTCGCTTATGTATGCGCCGCCAAACACGCGGGCAATTATTGCGTGACAGCCTCCATTGACCATGTTGATTTTCTGCAATCGGTAGAAGTGGGTGAATTGGTATCATTAAAGGCTTCGGTCAACTTCGCTGGTTCAAGTTCTTTGATCGTGGGCATTCGCGTTACATCTGAGAACTTCAAAACACAAACAGTAAAACACACCAACACCTGTTATTTTACAATGGTAGCGATGGACGAAAACCACCATCCTGCACACGTGCCGGGGCTGATACTGGAAACAAAAGATGAGATAAGACGTTTTGCTGAGGCATTGAAAAGAAAAGAACTCGGTAAGCAAGTGCGCACCCACATGAAACAGATAAAAACACCTCTTGACCTCGACGAATACAAAGCACTTCTGGTAAAAGAGAATTGCAAAATAGAAATATAAATCTCCTTAAAAACGAATGGGCTGCCTCAAGAAGAAGCAGCCCATTTTCATAAGATTTGTTGAGAAGAGTTATTTGATGACTACTTTCTGAGTGTAGACTTGTCCGTTTGACTGGATAGCAACTACATAAACACCACCTGTAAATCCTGAAACATCAAGACTCGTTTTTACGTCTTCTACTTTTTGATTGGCGACTACCCTACCCGCCATGTCGGTTACAATAACGTTCATATCCGCAGAAAGTTCACTCACTTCAATGTTGATAACATCAGTTGCAGGATTAGGGTACAATTGCATTGAAAAAGGTGCTTGAGTTGTTTCAATTTCATTCGCATCACGGTGTGCACTTACAGAAATTGTTTTTGTAACGCTGTTTGATCCGCATGCATTTGTAACTGTGTAAGTTATTACTGCTGTACCGGCAGACACGCCATTTATTGGAGCAACGGTATTTGTTGAAGGACTGATTGTACCAAATGAAACAACAGCTGCATTGCTGGTTGTCCATACACCTGTTACCGATCCTCTTGTTTCAGTTATTGTTGCAGTATTTCCTACAGAAATTGTGCTAGGACCTGTAAGTATTCCTGCATTTGGTGCAGTTGAAGATACTGAAAGGTTTCTTGAGCCAACATAAGTTCCACAAGCATTTGTTACTGAATAAGAAATACGTGAAACCCCAACTGCAACGCCAGTAGCTACCCCTGTTGCAGCATTGATCGTAGCAATTGAAGGACTTCCGCTTGACCATACGCCACCTGTGATGGAACCTGTAAATGTTGTTGTCCCTCCAACGCAAACATTTAACGCTCCATAATCTGCAACAGATAATGGAGAAACAGTTGTTGCATCGAATGACGCAACTGCTGTTCCACAAGCTGTGGTAACAGTGTACTTAATTGTGAATGCCCTATTTAACCTCGGAGTATAAACACCACTAGAAGTAATTGTACCGGCAGATGAAGGAACAACAGACCATGTACCACCTGAAACTGTACTCGTATAAGTTCCCCTTGAACTGAAACATAATTGAGCTGGGCCGCTAATAACACCAGCATTTGCTGATGGATTTACGGTTAGATTCTTAATCGCTGCGTTAGTACCGCAAGAATTGCTCACTAAATATGAAACAACTACCGAACCAGCAGTTCTACCTGTTACAACTCCTGCTGATGAAACCGATGCGATAGCAGAATTGGATGAAACCCAGTTTCCTCCGGTTGTTGAATTTGTATAAGTTGTTGAAACGCCGGTACAAATAGTCGCTGCGCCCGAGATTGCAGCAGGAGCAGTTGGCAGTGGATTAACTGTAAAATCGATAGCTACAGAATTACTTCCACATGAGTTGCTCAAGCTATATGACAAAACAACACTACCCGAAGCCACGGTCGTAACAGTACCGTCAGTGGCAATTGAAGCAATAGAAGCGTTACTTGATGTCCAATCTCCTCCTGCGATATCGTTTGATAATGTTGTTGATGTTCCAATACAAGCATTAGAAGCACCACTAATAGCTGATGGAGTCATTGGCAGCGGAAGCACTTCAAATAAAACTTCAGCAGCACTAGTGCCACAGTCATTGGTCATGCTATATGAAATGGTTGTTAAACCGGCAGCAAAACCCGATACTGTTCCATCAACCAATACATCTGCTATCAATGGATCAACTGAAGACCATTCGCCACCGGCAGTCAAATCTTCAAGAGTTACAGAGCTTCCTTCACAAACAGAAGCAACACCGATGATAGAAGATGGCATTGCAGGAGCAGCATGTACTTCTATTCTTTTCACATCGCTAATTGAACCACAACCATTTGTAACTGTATATGTCAAACGGGCAAAACCTGTAGCCACACCGGTACAAATACCAGTTGCATCAATTGTCGCTACCGCAATGTTAGATGAAGACCATGTTCCGTCAGGAACATCATTGCTAAAAATTGAACTTGAAGATTGGCAAACAACATCACCGCCTGAAATTGTAGCAACAGCAGGAAGGGCATTTACTGTAACGTTTTTGACACTCAAACCAACTCCGCATGAAGTAGAAACATAGTAACTAACTGTTACAGACCCACCTGTTAAACCGGTCAAATTGCCACTTGCATCAATTGTTGCAACTGTTGGGTTGCTTACCGACCATGTACCACTTGCCGTAATATTGCTGTAGGTAGATGTTGTTGCTTCACAAATTTCATCAGCACCATCAATTGCGCCAATTAAAAGAACCGGATCAACATTCATATCAAATGTTGCACTTGTGCTGCCACAGGTATTCATTACAGTATAAGAAATTGTAACATTGCCTACAGAAACACCATTTACTTCACCCATTGAATTAACATTTGCAATAGATGCATTGCTAGTACTCCAAGTGCCGTCGGTAGATGCTGTAGTAAGGGTAGTCATTGTTGACGGACAAAGGTGAGTAGCACCACTAATAGCTGAAGGAGTTGCTGGTAAAGGATTAATTGGGAACAATGTAGATGTTGAATTACTACCACAATCGTTTGTAACTGTATATACGATTGTTTCATCACCCGCAATAAATGCAGAGATTGTACCTGTTGCATCGATTGTTGCAATTGAAACATCGGTGATGCTCCATATACCGCCAGATACTGTATTTGTAACAGTTGCAGAACCACCTGCACAAACTGATGTAGCGCCACCAATCAGATCTGGCATAGCCGGCATAGGATTTACATTGATAGTGCTTGATACTGAATTGATACCACAATCATTTGAAATAGTATAGTAAATTGTAGCAAGTCCGGCAGCAACTCCATTGATCGTTCCATCCGAACCTACTGAAAGGATCAACTCATCTGAACTGCTCCATGTTCCACCGGCTACAGTGTTTGTCAATAAAGAAGTTGTTGCCTCACACAAAGAAGTAACGCCATCTATTGCGCCTGGTGTTGCCGGAACATCGTTGATTGTAAGTGTTTTTGAAACTCTAGAAACACCACAAGAATTGCGCGCTACGAATGAAATATTCACTGTGCCTGCTGAAACGGCTGTAGCGATACCCGCTGCGTCAATTGAAAGAACAGCGGTATTTGAAGACCGCCAAGCTCCTGTAGTTAAAGTTGAAATGTAGGAGCTTGTTGTTCCTGCACAAAATGCATCAGCTCCCAAAATTGGATCAAGTTCCGGAACTGAATTGATATAAACCGTATGTGCTGCACTACCGCTTCCGCATGCACCTACAATGCTATAAGTTACATTCACAACACCTGAAGCCAATGCCACAAAATTTCCGAACGCATCAATTGTTGCAATATGATCGTTATCAACAGACCACGTTCCACCTGAAGTAGTATCATGAAGAATAGTTGTATCGCCAGCACAAATAGTGTCAGCACCATAGACTGCAGTTATCAGTAATACCGGATCAACTGTAACTGTGGTGTTAACTATGTTTACTCCGCAACTATTTGAAACAGAATATGAAACAATAGCAGTACCTGCGCTAACTCCACGCAGTACACCATCTATAGTGGTTGTAGCAATTGATGGATTGTCTACAGTCCAACTACCACCTGAGATTGCATCAGTTAAAGTTGTTGAGCTACCCACGCAAACGTGACCTGCACCTGTAATAGACGTAGGAATAGCAGGCAATGGATTTACAACCAATGAGGAAGTAGCTGTATTTGTTCCGCATACATTACTGATAGAATATGAAACTAGTACGCTACCAGAGGTAATTGCAGTCAACGTACCATCTGATGCAATTGATGCGATAGAGGCATCAGAAATGTCCCAAGTTCCACCTAAAATTGAATTTTCAAAAGTTGCAGTAGCCCCGGCACATATAGATGCAACACCTGTGATTGCCGCAGGCATTGCAGGTAATTCATTTACTGTTACACTAAAACTAACTGTATTAGAACCGCATGCATTTGAAACTGTATACGAAATGCCAGTAGCTCCCGGTGCATTCCCGGTTACATTACCATCTGCATCAACATCTGCTATCAAAGCATCGTCTGAAGCCCATATACCGCCAGCCATATCGTTTGATAATGTAATTGTGGCGGCCTGACAAACTGAAGAAAGACCTGAGATTAAACCCAAAGTAGACGGATTTGGAAGTACTGTTACAGATGCATGCTGCGTATTCGTGCCACAACTATTGCTTAAGCTATAAACTACATCAGCCGAACCAACAGCATTTGCGTATATATTACCGGTCATATCAACCGAACAAATATGAGGAGCTGATGCGCTCCATACACCACCTGCTGTCGTACAAGTCACCGTAGAAGATGCACCGTTACAAATTGTGCCCGCGCCAGATATGATATCAATTGCAGGAACATCAGTAATCTCAACAGCTTTCCTTCCATATAACGTTCCGCACGCACTGTATAATGTGTATCCAAGTTCAATAGTTCCTGCTGAAATACCAGTTACAACACCAGTTGAACCTACAGTAGCTTTAGTCGCATCACTTACAGACCAAACACCACCCGCTGTTGCGTTCGCAAAAGTTGCAGTTGCACCTACACACACTTCGTCAGAGCCCGTTACAGCCCCAATTAATGTAACACGAACAACGTTCACATTTTGTGTAGTTGAAGTTGAGGCACATGAGTTTGAAACGGTATAACTAATTATTGCTGTACCTTCTGAAATTGCAGATATATGCCCTGTTGAGTTAACACTTAAAACAGCTGCATTGCTTGATGACCAAATACCACCAGTTGTAGCAGAAGATAATGTACCCACACTAGCGATACACAATTCTGAAGGTCCAGTTATAGGTAGTGGTGTCGTTGGCGCACCGTTAATGTTTATCTCAACCATGGTACTGTCAGTGCCCATCACATAGTAAACTGTATCTTTCCCTGTAGCAATGCAATCAAGTATGCCTGTAATTCTACTGATGGTTGCTTTTGTTGTATCAGAGCAATACCAGCTTCCGCCTACGCTCGCATTTCTTAGTGTGTCCCTATCGTGTATGCAATACCTAAATCGGCCAAAAATAGTTGTAGAAGGCGTTGTTCCTGAAATTTCCAAATAATCTGATTCGTTAGCCTCGCTGTTTGTAATGTCGCTTGTTGTGGATGAGCTGTTTTCGAGTAGTTCCGTATTTGAGCTTGATGAGAAACCTGCATTGTAGTTGCTGTAGGCAGTAGCTGCGTGGATGTTCAGAAAAAAGAACGCTACTGCAATAGTCAGAGTAAAGCTAATTGTTCTCATAAATTTGTTATTTGCTTGTTAATCATTACAAATATAGTGACCCAAATCACGCTTTTCCAAATTTTTCTTAATACTTTGTTATTTCACAAATAACATTAAATCAATTCACTTTCAACGACATCACTATTAATAGTTGCCAACATCCATAATACTTTGATTACTAATGCCTTACATGCGCATAGTATTAACCAGAAGAATTAAAAAGCAAAATAAGCTATGTTGAAAACATTTCTAGAAAACAAATAAATGACACTACGATAACAATCTACAAACACTACATTAACCGCTTATTCACAAACTAATGAGTTGTTAACGAATAAATTGAAGTGATTTACCACACGCCATAGTTACAGTCCTATTCCCTTTCAACTACAACTATTCCCCAGATAAAATACAAAAAGAAAGCCCTTCATACTCAGTAGTATAAAGGGTACAAACTTATAAACCGGTACTATAAAATTTAAAGAGTTTTGACAACTACTTATTCACGATAAAAAGCTCCATTTCACCTGCTCCTTTTAGTTCTATCATACCTTGACTTTCGAAACTATATGACGCAGAAAGTAAGTCACGCGTTGCCTTGGAGATCGTTACCTGCATGTGCTTACCCTTACTCTCAACCCGCGATGCTATGTTCACATCGTTGCCCATGATGTCGTAAATAAACCTTGACTTACCAATAATCCCGGCTATCACTTCTCCTGAATTGATACCAATTCGGCAATTCCATTGCTGTGTTGCAGTTTTATTTCTCTCGTTGAGGTAATTGATAAAATGTAACCCGGTTTCTACCAAATTCCCGGCATGGTTCTCCTTAGACGTATGAATTCCCGAAGCCGCCATGTACGCATCTCCAATTGTTTTTATGCGCATAGCTCCATGGTTATGGCAAATCTCATCGAACTTTCCGTAAATCTCAGTCAGCTCTTCGATCAGGAATTCAGGCGAAACACTTCCTGATATTCGCGTAAATCCGACAAAATCACAAAACAGTATACTGACGTTTTTATGAATTTCCGGCTTGTGGCTACCCTTCACCATCAAGTCATTAATTACATTATCGGGCAAGAGTATTTTCAATAACGATTCGCTTTTCTGCCTTTCTTTTTGAAGTGCCAGATGGATATTGATTCTTGCTTTTACGATATCGGGGTTTATGGGCTTTGAAATAAAATCAGCTCCTCCCAGGCGCAACCCATGTGTTTCATCAGCAACTTCGTTGAGGGCAGTCAGAAATATGACAGGTATTTTTTGCGTCTTAGGGTTGGCTTTCAGTAATTTGCAAACTTCAAAGCCATTCATTTCAGGCATAATTACGTCCAATAAAATAAGATCGGGCAAAGGTGCCATTTCTGCCAGTTCAAGGGCTTTTTGCCCTGCCTTTGCCACCTTTATTTTGTAGTCATCTTTGAGTAAAGATGTAAGTACTTGTAAATTCTCTACAGAATCATCTACTGCTAAAATGACCGGCTTTTCGTCAGAATTATTGAAAATCATGCTATTCGAATGGCTATTACTAAGTTATTTAAAGAGTGCCTCCGCACCATCAAAGTCAAAATTATTGAGGGCGTCTAATGCCTGTACACATTTCTCCTTCAATTCGGGCGTCAATGCGTATTTGTTAATTAGGTTCTCGCAGTAGTCTACTGCCTGACTATCAAAATTGCGCACCAGCTCAAGAAACTCGTTGAAATAATTTTCATATTCTACAATGAGTGTTGATGCGTCTACTTCAGCAGCAATTGTAACTGCCCCCTCCAGGTATTTTCTTATAATTCCCACCTGCATTTCAGTTTTCGAAACCACCTGCCTTATTGCCTGATGAACTCCCTCTCCTAGCGGTTCGCCGGGGTGGTCAAGGTACGGCTTCAAGTCACTGAGAATTTCCCTGGCTGGATAGTAAACTGTATTGATACCGATGTTACCACAAACACCTGACATGGTATGTATGATATCTCTCACTGCCTGCACATTATTTGTACCTACCGCAGCATTTAATTGTACACCAATATTAGCGTAATTGGATACGAATTTCTCCAACAACTTCATGTATGTTTTACGCTTCCCTGCAACCCTGGTGAGCCCGGTTTCTGTATCAACTCCTTCTATTTCAATTGTAGAACTATCTTCCTGTTCTTCATCTGAAGAAAGGTTAAACACCATATCGACCTGCCTTGAGGGGTCGAGCTTGATATAATGACAAAGCCTATCATAAAGTATATCAGGATCGATAGGTTTGGTAATATGATCGTTCATACCCGCGGCAATGCTCTTTTCATACTCTCCTTTCATTGCATGGGCCGTCATTGCCAAAATAGGCAAACTGTCGTACTGGCTGTCCTGGCGTATTGTTCTGGCTGCTGTTAATCCGTCCATTTCAGGCATCTGAATGTCCATTAAAACCGTATCAAATTCGCCACTTTTAATTTTCTCAATAGCTTCAAGTCCATTACCGGCACATTCATAGGTTATACCTACGTCGTTCAATAGCTCCTGCGCAAGTTCCATGTTTATTTCATTGTCCTCTACGAGTAAAACATGCGCCCCTGTGAGTTTTCTGCGGTAAACTTCTATTTTCTTCTCGTCTCGTTTTTCTTCACGTTTTTTAGAACCAAGGTGTAGAATATTATTAAGCGTATCGTATAACAACGACGGATTGATTGGCTTCAGCAGATAGCCGTCAATTGCCTGATTTTTACTGGCAGCTTTAACAGTATCCAGTCCGAAAGCAGTAACCATCAGCACCGAAGGCACTTTAAATCCCTCCTTCTCTTTGAGTGTTTTTACCAACTGAAGCCCATCCATACCCGGCATACGCCAGTCTACAACCAATAATGACAATGGTTTGTCTGTTGCGCTTTCTCTCTCAAAAATTTCTATTGCCTCCCGTGCGTCTTGCGCTTCCAAAACCTGAAAGCCAAATGTACCAAGCATATCGGAAAGCACCATTCTGGCATGTTCAGAATCATCGACTAATAGTGCTTTTAAGCCGCTGAGTGATTCAATTTTGGTGACACCCAGCGCACCTTGTTGAGTTGCATTTGAAGCAGTAGGAATAGAAAACTTAGCTGTAAAACTAAAAGTACTTCCATGACCATATTCACTATCAAGGTGCATTTCCCCGTGCATCATTTCTACAATACGCTTAGAAATGGCTAGCCCTAACCCTGTACCGCCAAATTTCCTGGTGGTCGACAGGTCAGCCTGCTGAAATGGATTGAACAATTTCGCTTGCTGCTCCAGCGTCATTCCAATACCGGAATCTTTAACACTAAAGTGGATTTCGATATCGTTTTCTGAACGCGCTACAAGCCGCGCTTTAATACGTATTTCACCATGTTCGGTAAATTTTACAGCATTGTCAGCCAGGTTTAGAAGCACTTGCCTTAAACGCACCCCATCTCCAATAATAATAGGCGGAATGGCGGGGTCAATTTCAGTGATTAATTCAACGTCAATCTTCTTTTGCAGCTTCACATTTACTGTATCAGCAATATTTGCTATCAGCTCCTCCAGAAACAAATCGGTCATTTCAAGTGTGAGTTTTCCCGCTTCTATTTTTGAAAAATCAAGAATATCGTCAATAATGCGCAGTAAGTTCTTTGATGCAGTACCTACTTTTTTTACATAATCCTGCTGCTTTTCATTGAGTGGAGTTTTATTTAGCAGGTAATTCATGCCAATAATGGCATTCATCGGAGTGCGAATTTCATGCGACATATTTGCCAGAAATTCGCTCTTGGCACTGTTTGCCTGATCAGCTTGCATGCGCAAAGATGACATTTCCAGATACCGCTCATTCAACTCTGAATTGATATTATTAAGGGCGGCATTCTTGCCATTTAACTCGTCATTCTTTTCATTCAGTTGCTGGTTTTTCTCACGTACAGTGTCCATTTGTTTACCACCGAACGAAGCGAAAATGCCTAAAAACAAGGGCGCTGAATCAATGATCCAAAGCAATACTGAAGTACGCTGGCATTCAATGAGTTCTGAAAAATTAATAGAACTGTATTTTACTCCAGCTTCAATTAACGTACCTATAATGGGGAAGCAACACCCGAATAAAGCTCCATAAAAAGCATAAAGAGCAAACTGTGTTTTGAAAATGCCCTTTTTTGCCTCTGCATCCCCCATGCTATATTGATTCTATTGTGGTTAAAGAAATGAAGCCTAAATATAAATCAATTTTTGCGTGTAAAATAGCACTATCCCTAACCAAAGTGTTCGAAGGACTAATTTTCGGTTTTAAGTTTTCAAAAATATTTATCGTTAATTTTGCCGACCTTTTAATCTATGGGCAATCGATCGGTAGCATTTTATACACTTGGCTGTAAACTTAACTTCTCTGAAACCTCAACACTCAGTCGCAGCCTGGAGGCTGAAGGCTTTGTAAAGAAAGAATTTGAAGAAGAAGCTGATGTTTATGTCATTAACACTTGCTCGGTTACTGAAAATGCCGATAGAGAATGCCGTATGCTTGTGCGTCGCATCAGGCGTCGGGCACCGGGTGCCAATGTGGTTATCACTGGTTGTTATGCCCAACTAAAACCGCAAGAGATTGCGGGAATTGAGGGCGTCGATTTAGTTTTGGGTGCAGCAGAAAAATTCAATCTGGCGCAACATCTTGACCAACTCACCAAACGCCCCGAAGGCCATTCTGAAGCCGTTGTTAGTTCATGCGATATCGAAGAAATTAAAGGATTTAATTCGTCATTTTCCAGCAACGACCGCACAAGAGCATTTCTAAAAGTGCAAGACGGCTGTGATTACACTTGTTCATTCTGTACCATCCCTTTAGCACGTGGACATAGTCGTAGCGATAGTATTGAAGGAGTTCTTGAAAACATGAAAGTTCTCGCTGATTCAGGCGTAAGGGAAATCGTACTTACAGGCATTAACCTTGGCGATTTTGGTAAAGGATATGATGGCGGTAAAAGCAAGGAAACCAATTTCTACGACCTTATTCAGGCAATGGATGCTGTGAATGGCATTGACAGAATACGAATTTCGAGCATTGAACCAAATTTGTGCAGCGATGAAGTTATAAAGTTTGTTGCTCAATCAAAAAAATTCCAGCCACACTTTCATATTCCCTTACAAAGTGGCAGCGACCATATTTTAGGGCTTATGCGCCGCCGATATAAGAGTGGCTTGTATGCCGAACGCGTTGAACTTATCAAATCTATTATGCCGCATTGCTGCATAGGGGTAGATGTAATTGTTGGATTCCCCGGCGAAACCGATGGGCATTTCAAAGAAACATTCGATTTTCTGCATGGAATCGACATCAGTTACCTCCACGTTTTCACATATTCTGAGCGCGACAACACATTGGCAGTAACAATGCCCGGTAAAGTACCGATGCAGGTGCGCAACGAGCGAAACAAAGCGCTTAGAAATTTATCGTACCAAAAAATGAGTTACTTCACCGAGCAAAATCGTGGCAGTAAACGACCTGTTTTATTTGAGGGAGCCGATAAAAATGGTATGATGGAAGGATATTCTGATAATTACATCAAAATTCAAACTCCTTTTAGGAGCGAATGGGTGAATCAAATTGTTGACTGGGAGATTTAATTCAAATCCCTGTTACTTCGTCCAGTACCACTTCTTTTTTTCTTCCTGTTGCTTCCAGTAAGCCGGTGTAACAACCGCGCCATCTTTTGTTTTCAGTTCTCTATTGAAAACTGAATTCGTTGGGCTAAATGTAACATCAGTTACGCCTACTGTAAATGTTTCTGGTGGCGGTGGTGGTGCGGGCTCTTCAACAGGAGGTGGCGGTGGCGGTGGAGCCTCGGCACCCTCTGCAACAGGGGCAGGTTTTGGAGCCGGTTTAGCCGCAACTTTTGGAGGCGGTGTTTTTGCCAACACAACTGTAAACCCATTGAACTCAAGCAAGTTTTTCAAAAACTCTGTACGTTCAACAGAACAATTTTTTTCCACTATAGCGCATTTTACGCCTTCAAGATCATCGAAAGTATGATTTGGATTCAGTGCCATGTAAAAAGAAATCGTTTAGTTTATTTACCAAAAACTGAGGTTATGTATTCAAATATCTGACTCACAAAGCCGGTAGAAATCGCACCAACAAGGCAAATAGTTAATGCTAAAGAAGTAGAAAAACTTCCGCGCAATTTACCCATTGGCTCATCTGATTTATCAATGAATATCGCTTTTACCACTCTTAAATAGTAATACAAAGAGATGATCATATTAAGTGCTGCAATCGCAATCAACGCGTAATTGGCTTTCTCGGCACCCGATGTCACGAGGAACATTTTACCAAAGAAACCCGCTGTTGGAGGAATGCCACCCAATGAAAAAAGACTGATTGCCATTACCCACGATGGATATTTATTGTTGGTATAAAACCCCTTGTAATCGTCGATATTTTCCTTTCCCGTCTCAGAAGCGACCATTGAAATAACTGCGAATGCCCCCAGGTTTGAGAAAGTGTAAACCAATAAGAAGAATATTGCAGAGCTAGCACCAAGTGAAGTACCTGACGAAATACCCAACATAATATACCCCACTTGCGAAATTGAAGAGAATGCGAGGAAACGTTTTATATTTTGCTGGCGAAGGGCAAACAAATTACCAATTGTGATAGAAGCAATAATGGAGATGTACAATATGTAATACCACATGCCAGAAAGGTTCACAAACAACTGGAATAATACTGTGATGAAAACAAACGCTACCGAAGCCTTAGAAATTACCGAAAGATAGGCTGTAACAGGTGGTGGAGCTCCTTCATACACATCGGCAGTCCACAAGTGGAATGGCACCGAAGAAAGCTTAAATGCAAACCCTGCAAAAACAAATACAAAGCTTAGAATCACAAGTGGCGATGCAGAGAGCAATGGCGCCATTTCCTGAAAATTCAATGTGCCCGTTACACCATATAAAATGGAAATACCGAACAACATAATAGCAGATGCAAACGCTGATGAAAGTATCATTTTAACTCCAGCTTCTGAAGAACGAGCACTATCGAGCTGATAGTTGGCTAAAGCCGCTAAAGGAATGGAAGACAATTCTAGCCCAAGGAAGAACATAAGGAAGTTGCCCGCCGAAATCATAAACTGCATACCCAACAAAGTACTGAGCAACAAGATGTAATACTCAAGCATGTGCTTGTGGTTCTTCAGGCAATCGAACGACATCAACGAAACAATGAATGCGCCAATGTTTAGAATGTCTTTTTCAAGCGCAATTGTGGCATTTGTGTGGTACATACCATTAAACGCCTCACCTGTGGTGTTGCCCATGAACCCATGCACTACATTCAGAAACATGAGTATGTTTACAATATTCAGTAAGGTCGAAGCATTTTTAATGCCGTCCCAAACTTTTATAAACAGAATGAGAAACAGAATAAGCGACAAGCTTAATTCTGACTTCATTGTCATAATTACAGAAAAATCCATTGTGGCTAAGTATCGTTTACGGGTTTACACCCTACCCAACAAAAGTAAAAAAATATTTGAGTTGTGGTAGAGGGAGTTTTTAACAGTTTTTTTTAGCCGTTTTGGTATTACTCTTTGATACCGTATTCTTTGATTTTACGGTACAATGTTCGCTCGCTTATACCCAATTCAATTGCTGCATCGCGACGGCGACTTTTGTGTTTTTTAAGAGCCTTGGTTATATACTCCCTTTCTTTATCTAACAACGAAAGCGTCTCTTCGACATCTTCATGCTGGAGGCCGGGCTCTAGTAAAATAGGAGCGTTGTTGAAATTGGTGTTACTTGCATTGCCCGAGATATAGCTATTGGGAGGTGTAATGTTCATTGGTTCAGGTTCAGCATATACGGGCACAATGTTTTTATTGATTGCCGGATCTTGCGGTGTATACCCCTGATGGTTGGCAACGTCAAATATCATTTGCTTCAAATCGTTCATATCCTTTTTCATATCAAAGAACAATTTGTAGAGTATATCGCGCTCTGTAGCAAAATCAAACCCTGAATTGCTATAATTACCGCCTGTATTGGAAGGAACAACTGACAGCCCCATTGTCTGCTCGGATGTTGGTAAAAACTGCCTAAGAATATCAATGGTTACCACCTTCGACGGGCTTAATACAGATATTTGTTCTGCCGCATTTTTTAACTCACGCACATTACCCTTCCAAGGGTAATTAGTCAAAATTTGCAATGCACCCGCATCAAGTTGTATTGATGTTGTTTTATATTTTTCTGCAAAATCAGCCGCAAATTTCCTGAACAACAGCGGCACATCTTCCTTTCTGTCTCTTAGCGCAGGCACCCTGATGGGTACTGTACTCAACCTGTAGTACAGGTCTTCACGAAATTTGTACTGACTGCTGTTTTCCAACAAGTTACGGTTGGTGGCAGCAATAACCCTCACATCTGTTTTTTGAACTTTAGAGCTACCGACACGCAAAAATTCGCCCGTTTCTAATACCCTCAATAACCTGGCCTGAGTACCCAAAGGCATCTCACCAATTTCATCAAGAAATATTGTACCACCATTAACTGTTTCGAAATAACCTTTCCTACTGTCTACAGCACCTGTAAAAGATCCTTTTTCATGCCCAAAAAGCTCAGAATCAATCGTTCCTTCAGGAATCGCACCACAGTTTACAGCAATAAATGAATTGTGTTTTCTAGAAGAAAGCGCGTGAATAATATTGGAAAACACCTCTTTACCTACCCCACTCTCACCTACAATCAACACACTTAAGTCGGTAGCTGCAACCTGTACAGCCGTACTTAAAGCATGATTTAATGCGGGTGAATTACCAATAATTCCAAATCTATTCTTGATACTTTGCAAATCCATATTCAGCGATTCAAATGTAAAAACGACAAAAAGTCACAAATCAATATGACAAAATTACACAGAATCCTGTAAAGGACGCACCGCTAAAACTATAAAGTAATTTAAAAATTAAATCCGTGTTACTGCGCTCCGGAAAACTAGCCCTTGGGCTTAAAAATATCGTTTTCAATGGTCATACCCTTCTCCATGAAAATAGTCTGAATACCAAGACCTGAAGCAGTAGCGATGTGTTGAGGGCTATCGTCGATAAATAAAGTCTCTTCTGCTTTCAAGCCATTTTCATTCAGCACAAGCTCAAAAATTTCCTTCATAGGCTTTCTTAAACCCACCTTGTGCGAATAATATACTTTATCGAAAAATACGGCAAGCGTTGGAATCCCATTCAAACTCGACAGTTGCTTATTAAAGCAGCGTTCGTGAATTTCGTTGGTATTGCTCAGAAGAAAAATATTATAATGCAACTGCAACTGTTGTAAAATCTGCAACCTCCTGAGCGGGAAATCGAGCAACAAGGCATTCCACGCCTGTACTATTTGTGTATGCGTCAACGGCACAGGAGATAGTTCCTGAATCTTTTGTACAAATTCATCTTCACCTATTTTCCCTGTCTCAAGCAAGTCAAAAATTTCTACCTGCTGCATTTGAGAATACAACGCATCGAAGTTTTGAATACCCAATTCCTGAAACGCCTGAACGGTCAAATTGTAGTCGATATTCAAAAGGACTCCACCCAAATCAAATATAATATTTCTGACACCTTGAATCATTGCACAAAAGTAAGAGAATGAACTAAAAAGAATTGTTAGTATAAAAAATACAATTAAGAGTTACAAATCGTCGTGTTTGCCGGTAATCCACATTCTTTTTGACATTTTTTTAGCACTTTTTTTGGCGTTACCGTGCATTATTCATAGATTTACGGTTATCAATATTTAACAAAAAAGTAATAACCATGAGGAAACTCGCCTCTCTGCTGTTTACTGGCATAGCTATTGTATTTTCCAACTACGTAAATGCACAGTTTTCAGGTGATAACATCTTTTTACCCGGTCACTATGTTCAAGTAGCAATTGCCCCGAATGGTTCGTTTGGGTCTACTGTTGCCCTACCTTCCGGCTACTACCATAGCTCGCCATCAATCTATGTATACGACCCTGGGGCACGTTCAGCTACAACAACGTCAGCCAGGTTAGCATTTATCTACGATGCAGGGCACGATGGATGGACAACGGGTACACCTAACTTCTTTGGTGATTATACGTTGCCCGGCACTCCATACGAAGGTTGGAATATGCAAATAGGAAGCTCTCAGGGAAATGCATTTTACCAAAACTACCAAAGTTATGGAGCTTCAGGTTTTACAGGTGGTTTATCATTTTCTGGTTCCAATACTTCATACACTAATTCTGGCGGGCATTTAATTGCTGTTTGGAATGGTACTGCTGGTTCGGGTGGTGCTATTGCAATTACTCAAACTACTCAATTAGATACCAATGCTTCGTGGATTAATGTAACGACGAAATTCAAAAACACCTCATCTTCGACTGTTTCAAACATTTATTACATGCGGGCGTTTGACCCTGACAATGACCAGACAGCGTCAGGTGGTAGCTTCAGCACAACCAATACCATCAATTACCAAAACGATTACTATCATAGGGTTATGATTACCGCTGCGGGTACGCGTTACACTACCCAAACAGTTTCTTTGGCAACAAAAGACTGTAGGGCTAAGTGCTTTTCGGGTACATGGCCTACAGGTGGTAACACATGCTCTCAATATTATTCACAATCAGTATCTGGAACTATTTATAGCGGCTCTCATACTGGTGACTATGCTATTGGTTTAGTTTACAATTTAGGCAGCATTGCAGCAGGTGACAGCACTTCAATCACTTACTCCTTTATTTTTAACGGTCTCGCAGGACTTGATAGTGCTGTTACCGGTCCACAACTTGTTGCAAATGGTACAGTACTCGACTCGGCTGATACAATCACACCATGTTCGGCACTCGGAGACACAATTCACCTTGATGTATTACACGGCGACGAAGCTAACTGGACTGGCTCTACATGGCGTTGGACTCCACATACTGGCTTAGCTTACGATACCGGTGTACACAATATCCTTTACATGGATAGCCTTACTGGTGTCACTACTTATACTATCACGGGTACCGATTCGGTTCATGGCATGTGTGGTTTTAAGCAATATGTACTTACTGTAGTGCCTACTTCAGTGTCCGGGCCTACGGTTTCAGACGTCTATTATTGTGTTGGGGCTACTCCTTCACCAGTTTCTGCAGTGGGAACGGACCTGCTTTGGTACACAAGCGCAACAGGTGGAACTGGTACAACATTAGAACCAACTCCGTCAACATCTGTCCCTGATACTATAACCTATTGGGTGACTCAAACGATAGGCGGTTGTGAAAGTGCACGGGTACCGTTAAATGTGTATGTAAGACCTGGCGGTGGTGAAATAACTGGAGCGAGCGACGTTTGTGAAGGTAGTACTATATTAATGTCTGATACTTCAGTGGGAACGTGGAGCATCAGTGCTTCTTCTGTTGCTTCAATTAATACAATATCAGGTGTTGTTACTGGTGTTAGTACTGGTACCGCGACAGTAACTTACACGTTCACTTCCGGTTGCTATGTTACGCATGATGTTACGGTTAACGTAACTCCAGCTCCAATTGTTGGCCCTACATCAGTTTGTATTGGCAGCGCTGCTTCTTATACCGATGCAACGACAGGTGGCACATGGACTAACACCCCAACTACTTATGGTACTATTGGGTCTTCAACTGGTTCATTTACGGGAACAGCTTCCGGTACAACAATACTTTCTTATACACTTTCTACTGGTTGCGGTGTAACTGATACTATTTCTATCAATCCGCTTCCGGCTGTTATTACAGGCCCTGCGGCTGTTTGTGTAGGTAGTGCAATTACATTGGGCTCTACTACGAGCGGTGGCACATGGAGCTCTTCAGCGACAACTGTCGCTTCAGTAGTTTCTACGAGCGGAGTGGTTACCGGTATAAGTTCAGGTAGTGCTACCATTAGTTATACATTACCAACCGGCTGTTACAGGACTTCAAACGTAACAGTAAATCCAATCCCTGCTTCAATTTCAGGTGTAACATCTTTGTGCGCTTCAGGTGGTTCTACTACACTATCAAATACTACTACAGGTGGTGTTTGGAGTTGCAGTAATACTGCTGTAGCAACAGTTGGTGGAACAACCGGTGTAGTTACTGGTCGTGTGGCTGGAACTGCTACTATTACATATAGTATTACAAGTACCGGCTGTTATGTTACAACTTCTATTACAGTAAATCCTTTACCTAAAGTAATCAACGGTCCTTCAGCAGTTTGCGTTGGTTCAACCATTACGCTCACAGACAGCGTTCCGGGAGGTACTTGGATTAGTGGTAATACCTCTATTGCAACTATTGGCTCTACAACAGGAATAGTTGGTGGTGTATCTGCCGGCACTGTTTTAATGACTTATAACTTGGGATCAGGTTGTTCAATTACTAAATCAATTACAGTTAATCCTCTACCTGCTGCAATTGGCGGTGCATTAGTTGTTTGCGAAACAGAAGGCACTACAACCGCAACTGACATTACATCGGGTGGTACTTGGAGTACAAGTACGCCTACGTTGTTGACTATTGATCCTTCAACAGGTGTTATCAATGGTTTAAGTTCCGGCACTGGTGTTATCAGCTACACGCTTACTTCTACTGGTTGTGCTGTCGCTGCGAATGTGACTATCAACCCACTTCCTTCTGCCATTTCGGGCTCAACTGTGGTGTGTGAAGGTTCAACTGTAACATTTACTGATGGCGGCGGCGGAACCTGGAGCTCGTCAAACCCTTCTGTTGCAAGTGTTGGTTCAACGTCAGGCGCAGTGAGTGGTGTTAGCACAGGTACAGCGACTATTACTTATACATTACCAACATCATGCTACATCACTCAAGATGTTTATGTAAATCCATTGCCAGCTTCAATTACCGGTACAACAAATGCCTGCGCTACTTATAGCACCACTTTAAGTGACGCTACTACAGGCGGTGTTTGGATCAGCAGCAACATATCAATTGCTACTGTTTCTACAACGGGCGATGTTACCGGCGTTTCGGCGGGTACTGCAACAATTACATATCAATTGGGTACAGGTTGTGAAGTTTACACCAACGTTACTATCAATGCACTTCCTGCTGCAATTGGCGGTCCTGCTGATGTGTGCTTAAATGCTACAATATCGCTTTCTGAAACAACAACAGGGGGCACTTGGGCAAGTGCAAACGCTTCAGTTGCTTCAATAAATACGACTGGTTCAGTGAGAGGTAACTCCGTTGGCTCTACAACTATCACTTATACAATTACATCTACTGGTTGCTATATCACACATCCTGTTACAGTTAATTCACTTCCTGGTGCTATTACCGGTCCAACAAATGTTTGTGTTGCTTCTTCGATAGGTTTAAGCGATGGTTCCGGCACGTGGGCTAGCAGCAATATCGGTGTTGCAACCATCAATTCCGCTTCAGGCGTAGCTACGGGTGTAGCGGCGGGTTCGGCTACAATTACATTCACTGATGGTAATGGCTGTACTGCAACCAGAGGTATTACTGTTGATCCTCTACCTAACTCAATCAGCGGTACTCTTTCTGTTTGCGAAGGCTTCTCAACTACACTTACTGATGCATCATCAGGCGGTTCATGGTCAAGTGCCAACACTTCGGTTGCAACAATTAATGCAACTACAGGCGCCGCTACAGGCGTTACTGCTGGTACAGTTAATATCACATATACTTTGCCAACTGGTTGTTTGACAGTATCGTCACTTACAGTAAATGTTACACCGCCTGCACCAACGGGTACAACCGATGTGTGCGAAGCAGGAAGTACAACAACATTGACTGACGCTTCTTTAGGCGGTACTTGGACATCTGGTTCAACAGCAAGAGCAACAGTTGGTACGACAACCGGTGTTGTTACTGGCATAAGCGCAGGTGCTGTTACAATTACTTACACTCTTGGATCATGCTTCAGCACAACTACTGTAAATGTTAGGCCACTGCCTGGAGCGATTATTACTCCACTTGGCGATACTGATCTTTGCCCTGGCGATTATGTAACATTTACAGCAAATACAGGTACTGGCTACACATACCAATGGTATTTAGGTGCCGCTCCAATTTCAGGCGAAACTGATGATTATTATGTTGTTTCAGCGGGCGGTAGTTACCGTGTTGCTGTTACAAGCGGCTACGGTTGTTTGTCAACATCTTCATCAATGAGGGCAACGTACTTCACAGGTACTGCAACGCTTACCGCTTCCAGCACCTCATTCTGCGCTGGCAGCAGCGCTCCACTTACTTGCGGTATTACTGGCGCAGGTTTAACATTCCAATGGATGAATAGCGGCGTTGGTATCCCGGGTGCTACCAATTCAACTTTTTATGCGACACGTTCTGGCGACTATACTGTAATGGTTTCAAACGCTGCTGGTTGTTATATAACATCTGCCGCTATAACTATGACTGCCAATCCTGTGCCTCCTGCAACATTGCACTTCGACAGGTCGCTTTCATTCTGCATGGGAGATACGATTACTTTCTCAACAGATACTTCATCTACAATTACCAGCGTACAGTGGCTCGTTGGTGGTGCTCCTATTGCGGGTGCTACTGGTCATAGCTTAGTAGTAACTACTCCGGGCATCTACTCTTATATAGATTCGAATGCGTACGGCTGCGCATCATACTCTGCCGGTGCAACGGTTACCGTTTGGGCTCTTCCAAATGCCAATATAGTTGCGCTCGGTGCCACTTCATTCTGTGCAGGTGGCAGTGTAACGCTGCAAGCAGCAACAGCAGCAGGCAATACTTACCAATGGTTCAAAGACGGCACTTTAATTAGTGGTGCTACAAACACTACTTATGTGGCTACAACGACAGGCTATTATACTGTAAGAGTTACTGCGGCGACAGGCTGTATCAATACATCAGCGCGTGCTATGTATGTTGAAGCTATCACTACGCCATCTATTTCTCCGTTCGGCACCCCTACATTCTGCTGGGGTGGTCATGCTGAATTGGGCGTAACTGTAGGTACGTCATCGGCTGTCACTTATCAGTGGGTATATGCAGGCACACCAATTCCGGGTGCAACAAACAGAATGTATTCAACCAACATTCCGGGCGACTATACTTGCCAGGTTGTTGTAGCGGGAGGTTGTACTGCTTTGGCAGTAACCATTCACGTTGTTGAATATCCTGTACCTAATCCGGTGATTGTATTTGACGGTTATTACCTCAAAACAACACGTCCTTTCGTTTCATACCAATGGTTCAGGAACATGATTCCAATTGCATCAACGCCTCGCATAGTACCTACTCTTGTAGGCGACTATACAGTTCGCGTTGTTGACACTAACGGCTGTCAAACAATTTCTCCAATCTATACACTTAGAGAGTTGTGGCACAACAAAGCACTGAGCATGAACACTGTTACTGCTGAGAGTGTGAATATCTATCCTAACCCGGTAACTGACATTGTACACATTGAAGCTAACGGGCCGGTAAACGCGTTGGTTGCAACAATGGACGGCAAACAAGTGGCTTATTTTGAAGGACAAGAAGAATTAGATCTTTCGAAATTAGCTACAGGTATGTATCTCATTAAGTTATACGACCAGCAAGGCAACTTTGTTAAGGCTGAAAAACTTGTAAAACAATAGACAATTAAATACCGAGAACGGCTCCTGCGCAATGCACAGGAGCCGTTTTTGTTTTCGGGGAAATGTAATAATTCATATTTCCAAATGCAATGACCAATAACAATATTAATTGTCAACCTATTTATGCACACCTATTGCCACATATAGTACATAACTCTTACTTTTGCGCCCATGAGTCATAATATTAAAAATGTTACCGTTATTGGATCGGGAACAATGGGCAATGGTATTTGCCACGTATTTGCACAATGCGGCTTCAATGTCCATATGATGGATATAAAACAAGAAGCGCTCGACAAAGCTATAGCGACTATTGGTAAGAACATGGACCGCCAAATTTCAAAAGGCGGATTGACTGAAGAGCAAAAACAAGCTGCTTTAGGCAACATCACTACCTTCACTGATTTGGCTGCAGCTGTTAAAAATGTTGATCTTGTTGTTGAAGCAGCAACTGAAAACATTGATTTAAAATGTAAACTTTTCAAAGACCTTGATGCGCACGCTCCCGAGCATTGCATTCTTGCTACCAACACTTCTTCTATCTCTTTGACTAGAATCGGTTCGGTTACAAAACGTCCTGGTAAAGTAATTGGTATGCACTTCATGAATCCGGTGCCTGTAATGAAACTTGTTGAAATCATCAACGGTTACGCTACTGACCCTGAGGTAACTGACGTTATCTTCAAACTTTCAGAAGAATTAGGCAAACAACCATGTATCGTTAACGATTACCCGGGCTTCATCTCTAACCGTATTTTGATGCCTTTGATCAACGAAGCAGTTCTTGCATTACAAGAAGGTGTTGCCGGTGTTCAACAAATCGATACAATCATGAAACTTGGTATGGCTCACCCAATGGGCCCATTGCAATTGGCTGACTTCATTGGTCTTGACACTTGCTACTCTATCATGAATGTATTGCACATGGGCTTTGGTAACCAAAAGTACGCTCCTGCTACTTTGTTGGCTAACATGGTTCAGGCTGGTTACCTCGGTGTTAAATCAGGCGAAGGTTTCTACAAATACACTCCGGGTAGCAAAGAAGCTGTTGTTAGTCCAAGACTTAGACACATTAAATAATTTATTTCTAATACTTTTTACGCAGACCGGCCTTAGGGGTCGGTCTGTTTTTTTGCTCTAAACCAGCCCCATACCCTTATTAATTGTATTACTTTTGCCCCCGCGATGCAGGTAAGTAACAAGCTCAGAATAAAATTAAGTCTGCATAAACCCATCAGATTTCTATCCAAAAAGACCCAGCACATCATCGTTCCGGGAATGGATGGTGCATCGCTGTATGACCTTCTAAAATTTTTTATTTTCAAGACAGGTGAGGCAAGAATGAACGAGCGCACAGCAGCGGTTACTTATAACTTTCTGATGGCGATGCCTTCAACATTTCTGTTCTTACTGTCGATGGTGCCATACCTACCCTACCTGCCACTGAAAAATGTACAGCAAACGATTCTATCTACACTAAAAATTATTACTCCCAACACCAAAATGTACTATAACATTGCGGGTGTGGTGGGCGACTTTATGAATAAACCCCATAAAAATGCAATGTCGTTTGGTATCTTAATGGTGCTTTATTTCTCGTCGAATGGTATGGTGGGACTTATGAAAGGTTTCGACAGGAACCTGACACTATACAAAAAACGCAATGCCTACCAGCGGAGGTGGACAGCCGTTAAGCTGACCCTATTCCTGATATTTTTCAGCATTGTGACCTTGGTTGTATTAGTGCTTCAAAATAAGACGCTTAACCACCTCATACTTTCCATAATCCCCGATAACACTGCCCTTAAAGTCGTGAGCAGCATTATTTTGGTGCCCATGATGTTCTTAAACTATTGCATCATTTACACTTATGGACCGTCGCTAACGCATAAATTCAAGTTCGTGACTCCAGGTTCTATTTTTGCAACCGTGGCATCAGTTATCTCAACGTCGGGCTTTTTGTTCATGGTGAACAACTTCCTGAACTACAATAAAATTTATGGTTCAGTGGGCACATTAATAGCCTTTATGGCGTTGATATGGCTCAATACCTACATTATTTTACTGGGCTTTGAATTGAATGTAAATTTGTTGCTGGGAAAAATTAAAACAGAAAGGAGGCAATATGCGGACTAAACTTCTTTTATCGGTCATTGCCGGCAGTGCATTTGTTTACTTGCAAGCATGCAACAACAATAAACAGGAAGAGTTCCCGAAGCACGTTACTTACAACGAGCATATTGCAAATATCATTTACAACAACTGCACCATTTGCCACAGAACCAATGGTGGTGCCCACATACCGCTCACCAACTATGCCGAAGTAAAGAAATTTGGCGGCCCTATGGTGTTCCTTACCAAGGAGCGCATGATGCCGCCCTGGCCCGCCGACCCGCACTACACCGAATTTAAAGGTCAGCGTGTGTTGAGCGAACGTGATATTAAATTGATTGAGGAATGGGTAAAACAAGGCATGGAAGAAGGGCCTGCTGACAAACAAGTAAAAATACCCGAATACCCCAATGGGTCGTTAGCAGGCAAACCGGACATCAGAATACCTGTGATGCCTTACTTTTTGCCCGCCAATAAAACAGATAAGTTCCTGCTGGTAAAAGTACCCTACGAACTACCAATCGATACGTTTGCGGCATTGATAGAATTTGTACCGGGTCGCCAAAAAATCGTACACCATGTAAACGGTGACCTTGTAAAATATGACTTCACAAAAAAACAGACCACCAAGGGAGGCCTGATGATTGTGGACATGGCTGAAGACACATCGAACCTGGTGCAGGCATACAAAAAACTGGATATCCCCAACGACGATGGCACGTACCCTGTGCTTCAAAAATCGGTGGTGAACTACCTGCCGGGTGCTGATGGACAAATTTACCCTTCGGGTATTGGCGGCTACGTTTTGCCACGCAAGGGCGCATTTTTATTGAACGACCTGCACTATGGCTTTACTTGGAAGGAAGACATCACCGACAGCTCTTACATCAATATCTTTTTCGCTAAAAAACCACCTGAAAGACCATTGCAAGAGTTTCAGTTGGGCACACTAGGTGTTGCGCCTGTTGAACCCGATATGGTTATACTCCCCGACCAGCAAAAAAAGGTGTTTTCTAAATTCACCATCGGAGAAGACATTTCGGTGTTGACCATAAACCCGCACATGCACTTACTGGGCAAAAGCTTTAAAGCCTATGCCATAAAACCCGGCGGCGATACCATAAGGCTCATATCAATACCAAAATGGGATTTTAACTGGCAATATTTTTACACGTTCAAGAAAATGGTGAAAATACCTGCACACAGCACCATTTATGCCGAAGGCGTTTATGACAACACCCGCCAAAACTTAAACAACCCTTTCTCTCCTCCTCAAATTATCACCGACCAAAACGGCAGCATGAAAGCCACAGACGAAATGTTCCAATTCATCGTCTCTTACCTTAAATACAAAGAAGGCGATGAGAATGTGAGTTTGGAGTAAAAAATAAAGGAGCCACTCCCGCGGCTCCTTGAAAAAATTTGATGGCTTTAAGAACTATACTCCGTCAGCGCTTGGACCGTACATACCCGGTACAGGCACGTCAAGAAGGCGCAAATAAACGCTTAATTGACCACGGTGGTGAACCATGTGGTTATAAGCCCATGTGCGCAATACAGCCATTTTAGGCAATGTAAAAAACACTTGTTCGCCCCTGCGCATAGTCCACATTTGCATAAAGTCTTCCATTGAAGCTTTTTCAAGTGAAGCTACTGCATCAGCAACCGATTTATCATGAAATGCCAAAAGCTCTTCAGTTGTAGTAGGAATGTAAGGTTTGTAGTCGAATGTAGCGAAATCGAGTTCTGATGTGTTCATGGTCATTGTAACCCAACCAGAAAGCTCAGCTACGTGCGCTGTTAACCTAGCGAGCGTCATGCTCTTTTCGTGTGGCTTCCAATCGGCTTTGTCCATTGGTACTTTTTCCAACATCTTCCTTGTACTACCAGCTTCATATTGAAGCTCCATAATAAGTGCTTGATTCAGTGAAAACATAATTATTGATTTGAGGTGGCGAAATTAGCTAAATTCGTTGCTTAATAAGGGACATAACTTAGTTTTTTTGACTAACGCGTTATATAAAATAATTATCGCTGCAATGGTATGCATCACCATTGCAGGTTGCCGTGAACATAAAGCACCATTCACTGCAACTATTTTATGCTACAACGCTGAAAATCTCTTTGACACAATTCATAAACGTGGACTAAACGATTCTGATTTTACCCCATTGGGTGCATATCATTACGGCACTTCTATATACAATCAACGTATTGAACACCTTGCTACAGTCATAGCATCGGTAAGTGACAATAAGCACCATTCATTTCCGGCATTGGTGGGACTCGCTGAAGTAGAAAACAATACGGTTTTACAATCGGTTATAGCACACCCACTGCTTTCAGGCAATAACTATCAATTCATCATCACGCATGGCAACGACAAGCGCGGCATGAATGTGGCATTGGTTTATGACACTACTCTTTTTCATGTGTTTAATGCAAAGGAATTACCTGTTTTAAAGCCAAATGGCAAGGACACACTGAACACAAGAAATATACTCAAAGTGAGTGGCACTATGAGTGGCGATACCTTTACTGTTTTTGTCAATCACTGGCCCTCGCACAGAAGCGATTCTAATGGCACCACAGGCAGATTGCTTGCTGCTACCACTTTGATGAAAGAACTGGAGCAACCTGCTTTGAAAAACACCAATTTCATTGTTTTGGGCGACTTTAACTGCAACCCCGATGATTCGCTGCTCAAAAATTATTTGCATTTGAACGATTCCGGAACAAATAATGGACTCAAAAACCTTTGTACTGGATTGTATGCACACGGAAAGGGAACAGAATATTATAGGGGAAACTGGAACTTTCTTGACCAAGTATGGGTGAGGGCTGGCTTACAAACGCATACCGCTTTTGGTGGACTGAAAGTAATCAATTCCAAATTCCTTACAACGAAACAAGGCGCACCCAAAAGAGCATTTTTAGGCAATAAATACACCAGGGGGTATTCCGACCACTACCCTGTTTTGCTTCAACTTACCCAAAAAGAAAAACCTGCTCCATAAACATAGAGCAGGCCAAATCAAACAAACTTTTTTTCTTAACAACTGATGACCTTACAGGATCATTCAGTCAAATTTTCATCACTAATATCATGGTTCCGCAGAAGCGATGCACTATTATGACACAAATTAACAGCACCTATTCCGCAGTTAACCGAAAAACTTCACGAACGGTCGAAAAAATTCACGAATGGTAACTTATAAAGCAGGAGTTGTCGCTATCGCTTAACTATGTTCACTTTTTGGGCAAAATCTTCAAATGCTTTTTGCATTTGTGGATACACGTTCAGGTTTGCAAAGCATTCTATTTGGACTGTGGATTGCAGAGTAGAATTATATGAATAACATTTCAAGAAATATTGACTATTTTGTGCCAAATTACGTTCAGCATTGAACTCAAGAGAGGGTTCAAAACATTGAGCAATCTGTTTCCCTGTTGAATTAAAAACATTGTGACTAAAAGAATTAAAATCGGAAAAATAGTTTTCTAGAGCATTCGTCTTTTTCAAAAAAACTCGAATTGACAAATTAGGTTGAGCATTAATAGTTTGAGAAAATTGAGGATGGATGTCATTCCAAATGAAAATTGTTTCATCACCATTTATTGTTTCTGGGTTATGCTCAAAGAAAGCCGGCAACGGAAGATATATTTCTAAAGAGTCAATTCTGAGTATTGATTTAGAGTAACAGGGAATCTGGAAATTTGTACCTGTTAGCTTAACGTCATTTGACTTTTTGAAGTGCACTGAATTTAAAATTCTTAGTATCGTTGAATCACGGCCGATGCTATATTCTCTATCACGTGTGAGTATCTTTTGATTGACTATATTTTGAACCTCAAACTGATACCAACAATCGTTGCTAAAATAGTATGCAACCAAATTTTCTTCAGACAACTGAAAGTAACTGAATCGAAATTTGCCAAATACATCAAAAACGGGAGTTTTAGGAAAGAACCTTGATATTAAATCGATTGGTTGAAAACAAACTTGAAAAGTATACCCTTCATTGCTCGAAATTAGGCGATCATTATGCCAACAGTATCGACCCTTTGAAGAATCAAAATTTAGAAAACTACTATCCGGAACTTGAAATTCTACTCCATATTTCTCAATCTTAATTGTTTTGTCTTTTGCATTAAGCACTGAGCATAAAAAAAACAGAACAGTAAAAATCAAAGGAGATAGATGTATATAAAAAAACATATTTGAGCAAAATTGACAATTACTGGATCAAGAAGTACTGTCTTCCTTTTGAAAAGCCTAATTTACAGTTTTTTATTAAACAGATACACTTGTACCTAAAGTCCCGTTGTTGTGATTTAAATCATTTATATTTGGTTCGCCTATAGCTACTTTTGTGGAGTGATTTAGGGGCATACTCACTGGAACCAGATGGAAAAAAAAGGAACATTTTTAAGCGACCGCATGGTGTTTTGGGGTACCTTATCTGTCTTTTTCGTCTTTATAGCTGCTCTTATCACTGCCTACAGCCCCGTTCATTTACTACCTCGCCGTTACGCCAATATTTTCACTATATCTATCATTTATCAGGTAAGATGGAATGTATTTGTCAAAAACACCGACGAACCAACGTATAACTCATACACGATAAAAGATGGTCAAATGATTTACAACGATTTACGCCCGTTTTGCAAAAAATATTGGTTTGGACTGAAGCGCTATTATAAAAATTACGCGATTGAAACCGACAACATTGCTGCCGACCCAAATGTTGTAAAAACCATCAGAAAGTACACAGTAACGATGCCTGATACGGCTGATATTCGCAGGTACATAAATCCAGACACTCTCGTGTTCACTGATGTTAAAAACCCGAATGTCGTTTACCTTTCAGGCAAATTTGTGTTGACTATTGAGCCGCCACCGAGCTACCAGAAGGCTAAAAATCATATTGTAGGCACCAAAACAATCACAGTTTTACCGGTTAATATTATTCACTAATGATTGATACTATCATCAAATACATCAAAAGCAAAAGCATCCACACGCCACGTTTGGCGATTGTGCGTTTTTTGCTTGCGCTGGGAGTGTCTCTTACATTGTTGAGTAACGACCTGGATGTAATTGCCAACCATAAGTATGTAAAACTGCACGGCTACTCAATTCGCCACGACCCGAGGAGGAAAATGCCGTTGGACCAGTTTAATATGTTCCTGATGATGGACCCTGAAAAAGCCAAGGTTGTGATTTTGGTAATACTGGCTGCAGTTGCCACTGGGCTTGTACCTCAGGTAACGGGCGTGCTTCACTTTTGGGCTGAATTCAGCTTGCACAATTACATGATTATCTACAACGGTGGAGATGATTTGGCGTACATTTTATCCATGTTCCTGCTACCCGTCTGCCTCACCGACCCACGGCTCAACACCTGGCGGCGAAAGGAAATTGGTCCTTCACAACGGAATATTGTTTCCAACATCTGCCTGTTGTTCATCTGGATTCAAGCCATGGCGATGTATACCGATGCCAGTATTGCAAAAATGTTCAAGCCGCAATGGCAAAACGGCACTGCCGTGTATTATTACACATCACACTACAGGCTGGGTGCTGTTGATTGGTTGAAATCAATTGAAGAAACCTTCACGCTTACGCCTGTTGTGGGATTCTTTACATGGTTTGTTTTAGCATTCGAACTGGTGTTGGTTGCGGCTGTATTCTACAGCTCGAAATGGAAACGGCGATTGATAATACCCGCAATGATTTTCCACTTTCTGTTCCTCATCAATTTTGGACTCATAACGTTCTACATTTCTATTCTTGCACTGCTGATGTTGTACCTCGATGACGATGAATATTGCGTGAAGTTACTCAACTGGTTCAGGGGCAAATTGCGGTTAAAACCGCTATAAAGAGTGTGTATTTTCGGTAATATTTCACAAGCCTGCAACACTTCAAAACCCATTTTTAGCGACCTTCGCACCGAATGAGGAATTTACGGTCGCTGAATAAGTATTTTGTCCGTCACAAGTGGAGACTGCTTGCGGGGCTGTTGTTCGTTGCCATATCCAATATTTTCGCTGTTGTTACGCCTGCCATTGTTCGTAATGTGCTTGATGAAGTACAATCAAACCTAGGCTTTTACAGGCTGGTCTCTGACACCAAAATAGCCCCCGTTTACCGTGATTTTGTATTTCAACTGGTGTTCTGGAATGGTATTTTATTACTCGTATTGGCATTGCTGCGAGGCGTGTTTATGTTCTTTATGCGCCAAACCATTATTGTAATGAGCAGGCATATAGAATACGATCAGAAATCGGAAATATACGCCCACTATCAAAGCTTGCCCCAAAACTTCTTTAAAACCAACGCTACCGGCGACCTCATGAATCGCATTGCGGAAGACGTATCGCGGGTGCGCAGCTACACAGGGCCCAGCATCATGTACTTCACCAACATGCTGGTAATGACGGTTATGAGCATAGCAGGTATGTTGCGCGTGAATGCTGAGCTCACTTTATATGTAATTACTCCCTTGCCATTGCTGGCTATTACCATGTACAAGGTGAATAAAATTATCTTCAAAAAAAGCGGTCAGATTCAAAATGAACAATCAAAACTGACTACTGTAGCGCAGGAATCGTATTCGGGTATCAGAATTATCAAGGCATTTGTACAGGAGAAAACAATGATTGGCTTCTTCAATAAAAACGCCGAAGACTACAAAAAAAGCTCCATCAACCTGTCACTCACCGAGGCGTTTTACTTCCCTGCCATTAACCTGTTCATTGGTTTAAGCATGTTGATTACGGTTTTAATAGGTGGGTTCTTTGCCATTCATGGAAAAATAACCACGGGCAACATCGCTGAATTTGTGATTTACATCAACATGCTCACATTCCCTATTTCCAGCATAGGCATGGTAGCAAGTATGACTCAGCGTGCAGGGGCATCGCAACTGCGTATCGATGAATTTCTAGAAACTAAATCTGACGTTGAAAACCCTACCAATGGCTATAAAAATGAGATTAAAGGAGCTATTGAATTCAAAAATGTAACGTTTACTTATCCGCATACAGGTATAACTGCACTTAAAAATTTCAACCTCAGCATTAAGCCGGGAGAAAAAGTGGCAATCATGGGTAAAACCGGAGCAGGTAAATCTTCGATTGCGCAACTGTTGTTGAGAATGTATGACCCTACCAGCGGAGCGATTACTATAGACGGGCATGATTTGCGCTCTACCGACCTCTATCACTTGAGAAAACAGATTGCCTACACCCCGCAAGATGCATACCTATTCTCTGACACTATTGCCAATAACATCAGGTTTGGGAAAGATGAAGCCACCGATGAACAAGTAAAGCAAGCCGCAACATTTGCCGCTGTTAACCGGGATATAGAGGGCATGCCTGATGCTTATGGCACCCAGGTGGGCGAACGCGGTGTAACGCTTAGCGGAGGGCAAAAACAGAGAATTATACTTGCCCGTGCATTGATTAAAAACAGTCCGGTGCTGATGCTCGATGATTGCCTTTCAGCGGTTGATACCAAAACTGAAGCTGCCATTGTGGGGCATTTGTCACAGTACCTTGCCGATAAAACAGCATTGATCATTACGCAT
This sequence comes from Chitinophagaceae bacterium, assembly GCA_947454235.1. Classification (GTDB taxonomy): domain Bacteria; phylum Bacteroidota; class Bacteroidia; order Chitinophagales; family Chitinophagaceae; genus Flavipsychrobacter. The sequence continues at coordinate 87,688 of CANGIY010000007.1, read as the reverse complement.
AGAATTTTTGCTGGATTCCACTACGATAAAATTATTGTTTTGGATGAGGGAGCCATCGTAGAAGCAGGTACCCACGAAGAGCTGATGGCGTTGAACGGCAGGTATTCTGAAATATTCCGGCATCAAACTCATTAGATGTTTTGATTCCCGTTTTTTATTGATGAAATTTGCCACCAAAACAAAACTTCATGGGAAGGGGTAAATTCATTGTATTAGAAGGTATTGACGGCAGCGGTAAAAGCACGCAGGCAAAACTGATTGCTGACTATCTCAAAGAACATGGGCACCCAACTATACTTACATTTGAACCCACAAAGGGGCCTATCGGCGCCATGATAAGAAGTATTTTCAGCCATACAATGCAGGCAGATCAGCATACCATTGCAGGTTTATTTCTGGCTGATAGGTTTGAACATATTCTGAACCCGGAAGATGGAATGCTCGCAACGCTGGAGAAGGGCATCAATATTGTTTGTGACAGGTATTATTTTTCATCCTACGCCTACCATTCGGTTTATATGCCTGTTGAATGGGTGATTGCCGCCAACAGCAGAGCTGCCGAACTATTACGCCCCGATTTGGCTCTCTACGTTAAGGTGAGCCCTGAAACGTCAATGGCACGCATCAATGCCAACAGAACCCACATCGAAATGTATGAGACCATCGATAACCTAAGGTTGGTTGAAAACAACTACAAGAGAGCTTTTGAATTGGTTCAGGGTACTGAAAACATAGTTGCAATCAACGGTGAACAAACTCAAGATCAAGTATTTGAGGCTGCAATTATTGAAGTAAAAAAGGTATTGGGAATTTAAGCCCACCTCATACCCTGGTGGCGGAAGTCATACAAATATCGACTACAATTTACTATAACTAAAAATCCGGGGCCGACCCCGGATTTTTATATGTATTACATTGTTTTCATCATCTTCAAAAGAGCTTCTTTCTTCTGAAGGAAAACATCAACTTTATCTTTAGGGAAACGTAATTTGTAAACTGGTGCTGCATATTTGTTGTACAAGAACAACTCATAGTCAGGATTCCACCTGTTCAACAATTTCTTGTCGATACCTAATTCCTGACTGATTAAGTCAAAAGAAATTGGTTTTTCGATGCGTAAGATGCTCATATTCTTCAACTCATCATCAGTGAATGCAACGGCTACAGGTTTAGGAGCAGCAGGAGCTGTTACTGCAGGCGCACTCGCTGCAACAATGGTTGGTGCAGCTACAGGAGCCGCGGTTGTTGGTTTTGCAACCGTAGTAACAGGCGCAGTAGCAGGCTTTGGAGCTGGTGCCGGAGTTGCTGGCTTAGCAGCGCTTGCTGCGGCTGTAGCAACCGTTTTTGTTGCCGGAGCTGTAGTACCCGGTTTAACAGGAGCTGTTGCTGCAGGTTTTGGAGTTACTTCTTTTTTTACACCTGTATTCTTCGCAGCAATACCTTCAGCCGAAGGTGCAGGAACTGCAGGAAGATCGTCGTCTTTATCTTTTGTAAACTTAAAGTCAACTGGAATAGAGCCAAGGCTTATGAACTTACCCAGATTTTCAAAGATGGTCGCAGTAGCGATGAATGCTAATACGTGACCTTGTGTTTCCTTAGGTAAGTATTCTTTAATATCCCAGAAATTGTGGCTACCTGTACGGTCAATTGCCTTTTGAACAGGCACCGGCCCGCTATTATAAGCTGCAATTACCAATAACCAATCATTCAATTGGCTGTACAATAAATCGAGATACTTTATAGCCGCATTGGTCGATTTCGTCCAGTCGGTACGCTCATCATTCTTGCGAGAAACCTTCAGACCCATCATTTGGGCGGTACCCGACATTAACTGCCATGGACCAACCGCACCTGCGTGAGAAACGGCTTTATGATTCAATGCTGATTCAATAACCGCCAGATATTTCAATTCCTTAGGCATTTTCTTCTGCTCAAGGATATTGTCAATCAATGAAAACGGTGTAGAACTATTATTCTGAACACAGGAAAGTGTCCTGTTGTTCATTTCCATGTATTTCCTTACAAAATCTGTAACGAAATCATTTTTTTCGCCAAAGTAAGATTTTTCGCCGGCCAGCGGAACGTGACCGTAATCAATTACCGACCTATCGCCGGAAGTACTACCCCCCCCTTTTTTTGCAGGCGATTGAAGCACCTCCTGCATAGAAGCTGTAGTTGTTTTCTCCTTATCATTTTTCTTAGCACTTGCTGTACTTTTTGCCTTTTGAGCATAAGAAGTATTGAGTGCCAGTGAAATAAGAACTGTGGAAAGGATCACTTTTACTTGCATGTTTATCGTTGTTTAAGCGGTGAAGCATGCAACCCATAGTGGGAAGCCTACATTTAAATATTGGGTTGATAAAATTCAGAAAGTGTTGTGTGGGAACAATTAATTGTTCGAATTAGGTGCATTAACCTTTTCCTTATCCTTCATGCCCGATTCGATTTCACTTTTAATGCCGTCTTTCGCGTCATTAAATTCCCTTATACCTTTTCCTAAGCCCCGTGCCAATTCCGGAATTTTTTTACCGCCAAACAGCAACACAACAATAAGTAGTGTCACGATCATTTCAGTTGTGTTTGGAATGAATAAAAGCAATGGATTTGAACTTAAAAATGTCATGTGCATTTAATTTTAGTCGTTAATTAGTTGCGATAAGGCGCGCCAAAGATAGTCAAATAACCCAAAAATGCGCCTTTTTAGCGTCATGAAAATGAAACTTTAACAGTTAAAAGCCCCATTAACGAACTATTTATTCACAATTCACATTTGAACAAAAAACGATACAATATTTACTTTTAGCATCAATTTGTTAGCAAAAACTGCTCAATTGCATCATAAATCTTGTTAAGCTCCTCATTAGTAATGCAGTAAGGAGGCAAAATGTAGAGGACGTTACCCAAGGGGCGTAAAATGATTTGGCAGTCAAGAAACCACTGTGCCATCACATCCGACAAACTATTCAGGTATCCCGTCTGCTCGGCAGATAGGATGTCCATCGCTAAAATTGTGCCTGTTTGGCGCACGTTTTGGACATTCTTAAATTCTTTGAGGCGCTTTGCAAATTGCTTGTGTTGTGCTGTAATTGAAGCAATTTTCTCTGTAGTTGAGGAACTTGTTGTTAAACCCAAACTAGCCACTGCGGCTGCGCAAACCACAGGATTACCGGTATAAGAGTGACCGTGAAAAAACGTCTTGGTCTTATCTGAGCTAACATGAGCATCAAAAATAAATTGTTTGCAAACTGTTGCCCCTAACGGGAAGAATCCACCGGTAATACCTTTCGACAAACAAATGATATCGGGTTGTAGCGCAAGTTGATTTATTGCAAACAGAGTACCGGTTCTGCCAAAACCCGTCATTACTTCATCAGCAATAGTCAGGCAATCGTATTTCTGACACAGCGCAATGAGCGCGTCGAGATGCTCGGGTTTGTACATCAACATCCCGCCTGCGCCCAATACTAAAGGCTCGAAAATAAAACATGCAGCATCATTGTTGGAGAGTGCCACTTCCAAATCGCGCAATACTGTGTCTATATTTTCATCATCAGGAATATCAATATGCACTACATCGAACAGTAGTGGTTCAAATGGTTTGTTGAACGCATTGCGGGCTGCAACACTCATTCCGCCGAATGTATCGCCATGGTAAGCACCCGAAAATGCGATTACTTTCTTTTTCGGCTGGTTATTGTTGAACCAATATTGTAATGCCATTTTTATTGCCACCTCAACTGATGTAGACCCATTGTCAGAATAGAACACTTTCCCAAAACCTGGCAATAATTTTAGGAGATTTTCGGCGAGCACAACCCCTGGCTCATGTGTAAACCCTGCAAAAATGGAATGCTCTAAAACATCTAATTGTCGCTTAATAGCTTCTTTGATCACCGGGTTACAGTGCCCATGTAAATTCACCCACCAACTTGAAATACCGTCCAGATATGCCTTACCATCTACATCATAAAAATATGCACCCTCCCCTCTGGCAACAACAATATTATCAGGCGCATAAGCCACCTGCGTAAATGGGTGCCATACAAACTCTCTGTCTCTGGAAAATAAATCGTGCATAACGTTACAAAGTTGCCAAAACATCTTTGAATTCCGCTGCTAATTCTGCAACAACATCTTTATTTACTACCTCAAGGCGCGGAATACGTCCCAATACTTTTAAAGGAAACCTATCTAGAATTGCCTGCTCGCCTGAAGCATTTGACGGTCCGTTGAATATGATGCCCACCACAGGAATTTTGTACTTTTCCAGGGCAATCAATGACAACAATGTGTGATTAATGCTTCCAAGGTAGTTGGCACTCACCAGAATTACAGGAACATCGAGTGCCTTAATGAGGTCTATTACGCAATACTTAGCATCAATAGGGACCATTAATCCGCCTGACCCTTCAATGATTAAATGATTGTTTGTTGCCGGTGCTTTTATGTTATCGAAAAAGACTTCAACACCATCTATGGCCGCGGCGGTATGCGGGGAAAGGGGTTGCGTAAACGAATATGCTTCAGTATGAATTTTAGTAACTGAATTTGAAACCCAATCTTTCACCACTGCTGAATCAGGATAATCTAAACTACCAGACTGCAAAGGTTTCCAGTAGTCGGCACACAATGCCTCTGTCAATACGGCTGCAACCAGTGTTTTACCCACATCGGTTCCAATGCCACTGACAAAAAACTTTTTCATCCGTAAAATTCAGTGAATACTACTTCTTACTGAGGTTCTTGAGCATGTCGGCTGTCATAGCATCAAGATCGAATTTATGCGCCCAGCCCCAATCAGCACGAGCAGCACTATCGTCAATGCTTTTAGGCCAGCCATCAGCAATTGCCTGACGGAAGTCCGGAGCATAACCAATTGTAAAATCAGGAATATGCTTTTGAATAGAAGCTGCAATTTCTTTAGGTGAAAAACTCATCGCACTCAGGTTATAAGCCATACGCGATTTAATTTTTTCAGCCGGTGCTTCCATCAACTCGATGGTGCCGCGAATGGCATCATCCATGTACATCATCGGCAGGTAGGTATCTTCCGACAAGAACGATGTGTAAGTTTTATTTTTAAGTGCTTCGTGATAGATTTCTACAGCATAGTCAGTTGTTCCGCCACCCGGCTCTGATTTCCATGAAATAAGCCCAGGGTAACGAACGCCTCGTACATCAAGCCCCCAACGGTTATGATAATACTGGCACCACAATTCACCTGCATATTTACTAATACCATACACCGTACTTGGCTCAACCACCGTTTTTTGCGGCGTGTTTTGCGTTGGTGTTGTTGGTCCGAAAACAGCGATTGAACTTGGCCAGTAAATTTTAGCCAGCTTTTCCTGCACACCGAGTTCGAGCACTTGCAGCAAGCTCTGCATGTTAATCTCCCAAGCCTTGTGCGGCATCTTTTCACCTGTAGCCGAAAGCAATGCTGCCAACAAGTAAATCTGTGTAATTCCTTCCTTCTTAACGCATTCTGCAACAGCATTAATATCCATCGCGTTCAACACTTTGTACGGACCGCTTTCCAAAAGCAAAGGATGGGCATCGGCCTTGATATCAGAAGCGATAACATTAGAGGCACCGTAAACGTTACGCAATGCGAGTGCCAGTTCAACACCTATTTGGCCACCGGCACCTATTATCAGAACTTTTTCAGTTTTCATTGTAAGAAGGAATGAAACTATGTTGATTGATTATTAAATATTGTGGTACTTTTTGATGTTCGTCAGGAAGTCGTCGAATAAGTAACGGCTGTCGTGCGGACCCGGAGTTGCCTCAGGGTGATATTGTACAGAAAACGCCGGTTGATTTACCATTCTGATCCCTTCAATTGAACCATCGTTAAGGTTTACGTGTGTCACTTCAACTTCCTTGCAATTCTTAACCGCCTCAGGGTCAACACCAAACCCGTGGTTTTGTGTTGTGATTTCACATAAACCTGTCACCAGATTTTTCACAGGGTGATTTAACCCTCTGTGTCCATGGTGCATTTTAAAAGTGCGGATATCATTAGCTCTTGCAAGCAACTGATGCCCGAGACAAATACCAAATAATGGTTTTCCTGTCTTAAGTATTTCCTTAACCGTTGTTACTGCGTAATCCATAGAACCCGGGTCGCCAGGTCCGTTTGACAGGAAGTAACCATGCGGATTGAATTCATTCAATTGCTCAATTGTTGCCTTCGCAGGGAATACTTTCAAGTATGCGCCCCTTTCAGCCAAGCAATTGAGGATATTCACTTTCACACCGAAGTCGAGTACAGCAACCCTGATCGGCGCATTTTCGTTGCCGATGCAATAAGCTTCTTTAGTACTTATAGATGATGAGAGTTCGAGGCCAGACATATCAGGAACACTTTGCAATGCACCTTTCAATTGAGCCTCGTCACTGTGTTCGGTTGAAATAACACAGTTCATTGCCCCTTTACTGCGTACGTGCTGCACCAAAGCTCGCGTGTCAACATCGTAAATTGCAACAATATTGTTTTTGATGAGGTAGTTCTCTAAGCTATCGTCAGCAGGAATACGAGAGAATTTGTACGATACATTTTTGCAAATAAGCGCACTGATTTTTACTGAATTGCTCTCAACATCACTCGCCTTAACACCATAGTTGCCCACGTAGGCGTTGTTCATTATCAAAACCTGACCAGTGTAAGAAGGATCAGTAAATACTTCCTGATACCCTGTCATGCCTGTATTGAAACAAATTTCTCCCCCAGCAGTTCCTTTTGCGCCAAAAGATGTGCCTTTAAAAATAGTACCATCTTGAAGTATCAGCCATGCAGGAGACAAAGTTTGTGTAGACGTCATTTAAAAAACAAATTTTGCAAATGTAGCACGAAATAAAATAACTCTTGACTGAAAATATGCCCCATTGAATTGAGTGGGGAAAACAGTTTTTTATGAGATTGAGCGAGATTCCTTTAATCTGCATTATATAATACACCATCAAGGCTGTAAAAACCCACTATTTCTTCTGTTTCGTCGCTCATGTGCTTCAGCATTTGCTGGTAAAGATTTTGGGATTCTTCATTGTTTTTATTCACCCCAATCAATAAAAGCCCCCTGCGCGCGTTATCACTGTTACTGAAAGTAAATTCACGTGTTCTGTAGAAAAGATATTTTTTCGGTATGTGCACCTCTTTAAAGTCCTTGACTGAATAAAGTCTTTCGTGCTCACCCCCCTTTTCAGTAGTCTGAATCAAAAGCGGAATGCCCTTGTAAGAAATAATTCTGCCGGGTTTTCCAAATGAATTTGTTCTATCAGAAACTGGGTCGTACAGTTTTATACCATCACTGTTATAATAGTACTCACGAGGATGCGTAAGAATCTTTAAATCGGCCGTAAGCTCGTAAATGGTGTTTTTGTTGTCGTCGCAAGCCTTCGAAAACACTTTGTTTCCGGCACTGTCAATGATGTATATATGCTTCACCTGAGGTTTTGGTGGCGCTTCAAAATTTCTGGTTTTTACTTCGTCATGATCTAATGCCAACCACTTACCATTCACCTCATTATCGTTTATGAATGAAAAATCTTTTTGCCCGAACACCGGTCTATTGTGCATGTCAACATGGTATTTCCTTCCATCTTTTTCAACAGGTAAAATGGCACTTGTGTAACCGTAAAAATGAAATGGGCTAAGAGGCTTATCATACATCGGCGGGATGATTTCCTGCAATGCAGCACTAAGCAGCCCCCATTTTCCGCCTTTCTTAAAGGTAAGCGTGTAATAATGTGATGATTCCCTGAGGCCCTCAAAATCTTCGCTAACAAGTTCGTAGGCCTTGTTGTACAATTTATACTTCGCATTGGTGTCAGGACGAATGGCATAGTACATTCTGTATGTACCCAACTGATTTTCATTGTTAAGCTCAAAAACATTGAACACATTCCACTCCCGCTGAGAAAATGCTTCGTTGTCGTTAATCACACCAAGGCATTGGTGATTGGGAGCGTAGTAGGTTTTTGTCCCTTTAAAATGCTCAATTATCAACCCCTTGTACAACGTATACCTGCTGTAATTGTCGCTGTCTTCAAATGGATAGACAAATCGTTTTTCCGAAACGCTGTACACCCCCAGCTTCATTTCCCTCATCCGTGTGGTATCTATTCTTTTTATCAGATAGTGGTCGCTGGTAATCTGCTCAGCATCGATGATATTTTGCAGCAGTACTTCTTTTTGGGCATTAACAAAGTCAAAAACATTCCTTGTTTTGTTCGACGACTCGTGGCGCTTCAGTTCGCCGTTTCTTTCTTTTACGACATTGTCTTTTGCATACCAAACGCTGAAAAGTTCATCTCCTTCAGGCAACTGAGGTCGGTTGGTTTTAATGCTCAGTTGTTCATTTAATGGGATACTTTTCGCACCTTCGAAATTGGGTTTATAAACCAATTCATCGCCGTCTACATTAAAAACATGGTGGTGATTCAACGAATCGGTGGTAAGAAAAACACCAAAAGGCAGGCTTTTGACAAAACGGAAAGCCATGGGTACGATATATTTACCTTTACGCATGTCGTAAACACCCGTTTTATCGCCATGATGTAGTAACAGAAAAAATGGCTGTTTAGGATCTCTGGAATTAGGCCAAGTGAATGCATACATTTCTCCTTCAAGTGGCGTTAACGTATTGTCCTTATTCACCAATTGCCCTGTGTACCCGCCACAGTCGTTCCAGAAATCTAAAGTACCTGCACTGCCGTATTCAGATTCGAAAAAGGCACTCATTTCATCAGTTTTCACCTTTGACTTATTGAAGAAAACCGGGCGATAATCGTTTGATACAACCACCATTTCAGCTTTTGTGACAAGCTTTCCCTCATTGGTGTATAAATACCAATACATACTATCGCTACTCTTCTTCATTACGAAATAACTCGAGTCGAACTCAAACGTTTCATACTCACATGGCACTACAATTTTTCCGCCAACGGTACTTAGCCCCCACAATTGCTTTTTAGCAATTGGCACCAGCTTTTTGTTGCTTTCCGTCTTCCCTTCAATATTGCAGGCAACCAATGTCAAACATGTTAAAAGGCACAGAAAGTTGAAGCGAAAAAAAGAGGACATTGGCTTAAAATGGTGATTTTGAGATTGAGACAACAAATGTACATATTATAATCAAGCCCAACATTTCCACATCAAATGGACGCCTTTTTACACTGCCCTTGGGTTGTGCACTAATGATTGTTACTTTTGTAATTCAATTGCCGGAAATGAAGCTGTTTACGAATAAAGATATCGAGAATTACTACGACCAGACAGAAGTGCATTATAAAATGCACTGGAAGTTGGAAGAAGGGCTGGGACTGCATTACGGCATTTGGGACGAAAACACAAAAACTCTTGCTGAAGCCGTACTGAATTCCAACTACAGACTGATGAAACTTGGTAATATCCAAAAAGGAGACCTGGTATTAGATGCCGGCTGTGGTGTGGGCGGCAGCAGCGTTTACCTCGCTAAAAATGTTGGATGTAAGGTTAGGGGCATTACATTAAGCGCGAAACAAGTGCAAACTGCAACTGGCAATGCGCAGGCACGCGGCGTGGGTGATTTGGTTGAATTCTCACAACAAGATTATACTAACACTAATTTCCCTGATAACACGTTCAACTTCGCGTGGTGTATTGAAAGCATGGAAACGGCAACTGATAAAGCTTTGTTCTTTAAAGAAATGAAGCGCATCATAAAACCGGGTGGCAAAATTCTGGTTGCTGATATTTTTAAACCTGAAGGCTACGATATAACTAAGGAACCCGATATGCTGACAATGCTCAATGGCTGGGCAATGTCTGACATACTTTCTATCGAAGAACTGCACAGCACCGCAGCACAAGGCGGCTTCAAAGTTGCTGCATTGGTTGATGTGAGCACCAACGTACTTAAATCGGTGAAGAAAATGTACTTAGCCGGACACTTGGGCTGGATAGGCACTAAGGCTTATAACCTATTCTATAATGCCAGCTACTTCTCAAAAATCCACTACAAAACTGCACTCGCTCAAAAGAAAGCCTACGACAGAAAGAAATGGGGTTACTACCTCGTAATGCTGGAAAAACTTGCTTAATTTTTACGCGTCATTATTTGCTGTAACAATAAAATCATTGAAAAAATAATTGCGCCTTTAACAATGCTTTTTGACTGCTTGAGTTAATATTGCATGTACAAACATGTATTTCCAAAAATTTTAAAAACATAAGCTTTATGGCAACAACAAACTGGGTATTGGAACCTTCGCATTCTGAACTCCAATTCAAGATTAAACACTTAATGATTTCTACTGTAACAGGTAGCTTCAACAAGTTTTCAGGTTCAGTTACAACTGAAGGCGACAACCTCGAAACAGCAAACATCAAGTTTTCGGCTGATGTAGATTCAATTTCTACCAACAACGAACAACGTGACGGCCACTTGAAATCTTCGGATTTCTTCGACGTGGCACAATACCCTGCTATCAATTTCGAAAGCACATCATTGAAAAAACAAAGCGGCGACGACTACACTGTTACCGGTAACCTTACAATGCACGGTGTTACAAAAGAAGTATCATTGAACGTAGAACACGGTGGTGTGGCGAAAGACCCTTGGGGTAATGTAAGGACAGGTTTCACTGTTAGCGGCAAAATTAACCGTAAAGACTTCGGACTTAACTGGAACGCAATGACTGAAGCAGGCGGCGTATTGGTGAGCGAAGACGTAAAAATTGAAGCGAGTGTACAATTTGTACAATCGGCGTAATACTTAGCTAAACAAAAAATCTAAAAACACCCACGACCCGGACTAATGCGCTCCGGGTCTTTTTTTATTCGTGCTTGTAATAAAGGTAGGCTACATGCAGTATGCCAATAACCCAATACAATGCAAAAGAAGAAACACCCACAGCAATTAGCCTCAAGCCCAAGTCCTGAATTTTGACACTGTCCTTCCTGAAACTGATAATCACCAGCACCAACCCCGGAAAAAACGCCCAGGAAGTAATTTGCATTATGGAAAGAAATAAATCGAGCATTGTGACTTTACGCCTTTTAAATCATTGAGTTAGTTAAAGAGCAATAAGTAAACTCTAAAAGGCAAAGCACCGCACCTATTCCCATAATGTAAAGTGTCACCTTTTTTAACTTTTTGTACTTAAATATTGAACTGATAATAAATATCACAAATGCCAATAGACAGACTAAAGCTACCAATAAGCTCAAAATAAATATGACAGTGGAGATATCCATAAATCGTGACAAATGTACTTATACCTTGATTATTTTCAATTGAAAATGTTGTATTTGTATGCAATTCTAAAAACAATTCAATACATGCCACCAATTTAATTCTACCACCTCCCAAATATTGAACACAAGGCAAACGTTCCCGCAACCGTTATCGCACAGTATAACAGCATTTTCAGAGCAAATATTTTTCGTCTTTTCACGATTATTTATTTGTGCAATTATGTACATACCTACCCCAACTGGCAACAAAAGAAAAGCAAACATACCAACGGCACCTAAGAACTGCGCAAAACTTGACATATAGGAATACAGAAATTACGAAACCACCAATCGGGTTTCTGATTTAAACATTAACGGATTATTTCACTCTGCCTCTGTTTCAATTGAGTCTCAAGACCATCTCTATACAACAGATTCATTGTCTCAAACGGAATTAAACGCCCATCCTTACTAACAATGTGGACGCATGATTTCTTCACTGCCCTCACATCAAAATCATAAGCATCCATAAACCGCATTATAATAACCCTAAATAAATTCTCGTAAGACAATCCGGGAGCAACAACCATTGGAAGGCAACAAAGCAATTGCTTCATTTTACCTACTACATTATCAACCGAAATCCCTGTACTGAAGATATTGATTAATTGGTCTTTCAGCTTTTCGTCTTGCTCGTATACAATTGTATTTTTCGATGTGTTCTCCAAAAGAATCTTTGGGTCAATATATCGGGTGAGTGGAATCACTTGCCCTGCCAGCTTTAATGCATACCCCATTGCCAAAGCATCAGGGTTACAAGGCACCGGCACAATATCGTTCGGTTGAAAAACCTTTGTCTGCTTTAGAATTTCACTTCTTACCTCTGTTAGTGTGAGCCTGCTACTATCAACGTCATGTTCAAAACGACCTGCGATTTGAACAGGCTGAAAAGTCACTCCACGCACACACTTTTGTTTAAGCCCGAAATCAATTGCTGCACCTATTTCATCATCGTTCAATCCTTTTTGAAGCGTAAAAACTAAAGTAGTAGATAAATTGAGTTTATTGAGCTTTTCGAGTGCTTTGTAACGAATTTCCAATAAATCTTTACCGCGTAAAGTCTCTAATACTTCCGGCCTGAAAGAATCCCATTGAAGATATATCTCAAAGTCGGGCATGTAGCTTGCAAGCCGTTCGGCAAAACCTTCATCCTGCGCGATTCTTACACCGTTTGTATTCAACATCAGGTGTTTGATAGGCTTCGTTTTAGCGATATCCAGTATTTCGAAAAAATTGGGGTGAATAGTAGGTTCTCCACCGCTTATTTGAACAACATCAGGTTCTCCCTCACTCGCCACCACGATGTCCAACATTTTTTCAATTTCCTCAAGTGTCCTATGCCTGCCGTGCTGTGGAGACGAAAGAGCATAACATGTTGGACATGTGAGATTGCAGCGGTCTGTGACTTCTATCAAAGAAAGGCAACTATGCTGCTCATGGTCGGTACAAAGCCCGCAATCGTATGGACACCCGTAGTGAACTGCATTATTAAATTTCAGTGGTGTTTCTGACGCCTTATTATAGTTTCTGATGTTCTTATAATACTCAACATCATCAGCAATGATGGTTTTGAAAAAGCCATGTTCAGCACATGTCTTCATCATGTATACCTTGTTATTTTCAAAAACTATTTTCGCTTCTATCCGTTTCAGACACTTGGGGCACAAACTAAGTGTAAAATCGTAGTACGTGTACTTTCTTACCGGCATTTTGATTTTTTATAAAACCTAAATATAAAGAAAAAGTAGTAAATCAGCCCAATTAGGGCTGTAATTTGAATAGTGCCCAGCCCTAAAAAATACCGATCGCCGGGCTTAATGAAATCTAACAAGAACCTGAAAATCAAATAGAACACCATAAACCATTTGAAAAGATCTCCATCCAATTGACTGAGATGGCTCTTAAATCGATGAATCAAGCCCCCAACAAGAATAAGAAAAACGATTTCATACAGCGCAACCGGGTGACGGGGCACCCCATCTCCAAGATTCATTCCCCAAAGCAAAGATGTTTTTACACCATAAGTTTGCTCTGCTACACCTGTCAGAAAACACCCTACTCTTCCTATTGACATTCCCAGAATAAGTGGCTTAAGAAACAAGTCACCTGTTCCAGTTTTGATGCCTAAAAAAAGCTTGTACACCTCAACAAACAGCACTCCACCTACCAACCCTCCGAGAATGGTTGCATTCCCTGTCAACTCTTCTAATTTCTGTGCAGATTGAAAAAAAGTTTTAGGCGTTTCAAGTGCACCCAATAAATGCGCACCTACTACCGCTCCTACAGTTGCAAATACAAATATCGCAAACCTATTTTCCTTGTCTATAATATCTGTGGTTCGCTTTTTAAGAATAACGTAGTAGCGGATTGCAATGAATATACCCGAGTCCTGCAAAATGAAGTGTAATGGTATTTTAAAGTTACCTATTACCAGTCTCCAGGGAAATTGAGTGATTAAGTGCAACTTATTTCTGCTTGAAATGTTCCTTGATGAATTTCATGGCCTTTTTATGGGCATCGCCCGCAGCTTTTTTATCGTATTTCGGATTGCTGGGGTTGGCGAAAGCATGAACGGCATTGTAACCTTTAAGTGTAAACTTGTGTTGGGTTGATTCTACCTCTTCTTTGAGTTTGTCGATTGATTCGGTAGTAATATAAGTATCAAGATTGCCTCTAATGAACAACACATCTGTATTGATTGTTTTTACAAGCTTCTCGTCTTCAATCGGGAAGCCATAGTACATCACACACCCATGAGCGCGCTTACCTGAAAGCAACGTACCCATTAACGACCATGTGCCACCCATGCACCAACCAATTGTAACAATGTGTTTGTCGGCAGGCATTTGTTCCAGCAATCCTTTTATAATTGCACCAGCTCTGTTTTTATCCAGACTGCTCATGAGAGCACTGGCTTCGTCAGGGGTAGTTGCAACCTTGCCGTCATATAAATCGATGGCATACACTTCTACATCTCCCAATTCTTCCCTGATTTTTTCGGCTTCCCGCTTAATGTAATCGTTGAGTCCCCACCACTCGTGAAACACAAAAACCACATTGCGGGTTGGGTGCGGTGAAGGCACAAAAAACGCATTGGCGCGCTCTCCGCTATCTACCGAAAATGAAAAAGTTTTGCCTGAACCCGGTGTGTAATCGAGTGGTGCAGGTGCTTCATGTGCTGCCTTAAATCCCGGTTCAAGTGCCAGCATTTGCATGTCCTTTTGTTTGGGGCAACAACTTTGCGCCATCAAATGGAACGAAGAGAGTACAACAGCCATCAGTACAACCAAAAACTTTTTCATAAAACCACAATATATTGCCCTCAAAAGTAGTGAAACTGCCGATAGCGTAAAATTTGTGCATTACTATTGAAATAACCACTTAACAATACTGATGAAAATTAGCAGCGGTAAATCACATTGTATTTATATTTGCAGCGTCAAAAAAATTTTTACTTCAAAATACTATTAAATGAAAATTACAGTAGTAGGTGCAGGTGCAGTAGGAGCAACTTGTGCTGACAACATCGCCCGCAGAGAGCTGGCAGAAGAATTGGTGTTATTGGACATCCGCGAAGGTTTTGCAGAAGGTAAAGCCCTCGATATCACTCAAACAGCTTCATTGCTTGAATTTGATACAAGGGTGATTGGTGTGACTAACGATTATGCGAAAACAGCTAATTCTGATGTTGCGGTGATTACTTCAGGTATTCCTCGTAAACCGGGTATGACTCGTGAAGAATTGATTGGCACAAACGCACGTATCGTTGAAGACGTTTGTAAAAATCTGTTGAAATACTCGCCTAACGTTATCATCGTTGTGATTTCGAACCCAATGGATACTATGACTTACCTCGCGCTTAAAGCAACAGGTTTGCCGAAAAACAGAATCATTGGTATGGGCGGTATCCTCGACTCAGCTCGTTTCAAATGCTACCTCCAGAAAGAATTGAATTGCTCAGCTAACGACTTACACGCAACTGTAATTGGTGGTCACGGCGACACTACAATGATTCCTTTGACGCGTCTTGCTACATTGGGCGGTATCCCTGTTTCAAACTACCTGGGTGCTGACACATTGAAACAAGTTGCTGCTGATACAATGGTAGGTGGTGCTACACTTACTAAATTGTTGGGCACAAGTGCCTGGTATGCACCGGGTGCTGCAGGAGCATTGCTTGTTGAATCAATTGTTCGTGACCAGAAAAAAGTATTCCCTTGCTGCGTTTCGCTTGAAGGTGAGTATGGTCAAAAAGACATTTGTCTTGGTGTACCTGTAGTAATTGGTAAGAGCGGTTGGGAAAAAATCATTGATTACAACCTGAACGACGAAGAAAAAGAAGCATTTGCTAAATCGGCTGATGCTGTTCGTAATATGAACGCTGTGCTTGAAACATTGGTTTCTGCAAGCTAGTAGTTGGTAAATAATATCATTGTAAATAGGCACCTTTCAACAGGTGCCTATTTGTTTATCCACATTTTAAGGCAATGTCAAAATAATTTTGGAATTACAAACAAAAGATATACTTTTGCAGTCCCAAACAGTAAAAGGGGGTATATACTATGCTCATTATTGATTCAAAAGACTGCGAAAACATCGACAAGGCGCTGAAAAAATACAAAAAGAAATACGAAAAATCTCGTACTCTTAACCAACTGCGCGACCGCCAATCATTCACTAAGCCTTCAATCAGACACCGTACTATGGTGTTGAAAGCGATTTATAAGGCTAAGCTTGAGGCTGGCACTATCGAATAGTCCGCACCTACGAATAGGTAAATAAAAGAAATATTTGTTCCGTTATTGTGAATTGCGTAAATTTACAATAACGGTTTTTTTATGCCAGACGACAAGGTAGAAGATTTTCTAAGATTCCTGCGTTTCGAAAAAAGATATTCAAAACTCACTCTTGAGGCCTACCATACAGACCTGGAGCAGTTTACTACATATATACAAACCACCTACCCCGGCACTCCCCTACTCGAGCTGCATCATTCACAAATAAGAAGCTGGCTGGCAGAACTTAAACTGAACAAATGTTCAGCACGCACTATCAACAGAAAGCTGTCAAGTCTCAATTCGTTTTATAAATATTACTTCCGCCAGGGTGCCATACAAGGCAATCCGCTAAAGGCTTTGCATGCCCAAAAACTACCCGAAAGACTACCGGTATTTTTGAAAGAAAATGAGACACAAGTTTTGTTAAATAACACAACTTTTGACGAAAGTTTCGTAGGTTTAACTGAACAATTGATTTGTGAATTGCTTTATTCGACCGGTATGAGGAGAATGGAGCTTTGTAACCTCAAGGAAAAAGATATTGAATGGGGCTTAGGCCAGATAAGAATTTTAGGCAAGGGCAATAAAGAGCGATTGGTTCCCGTGAGCCAAGAACTTTTAACGCTTATTACTAACTATATAAACGTAAAACATGGACAGGAAAAATTCAATGCCGAATACCTCTTGAACACCGACAGCGGAGAAAAAGTGTACGAGATGATGGTATACCGAACTGTAAAAAAATACATGAGTGAAGTAACTACCCTCGGCAAAAAAAGCCCGCACGTGTTAAGACACACATTTGCGACTCACCTGCTGAACAATGGTGCCAACATTCAGGCAATCAAAGACCTGCTGGGACACAGCAGTTTAGCCGCAACGCAGATTTACACGCATAACAACATTGAGCAACTTAAGGAATTACACAAAAAAATCCACCCGCGTGGATGACCATTAATAACAAACTAAAATTTAAACTATGAACGTTCAAATTCAAACAGTGCATTTCAATGCCGACCAAAAATTGATTGATCACGTGAATGCCAAAATCGCCAAACTCTCAACTTTTCATGATAAAATAATAGGCGCAGAGGTATATTTGAAACTGGACAACATGTCACATCAGGTACGCGATAAAGTAGCAGAGATTAAAGTGTATGTACCTAAACATTCTTACTTTGTAAAACATCAAAGTAAAACTTTTGAAGAATCTTTCGATTTAGCTTTTAACTCACTCGTAAACCAGGTGAAAAGAAAAAAAGAAAAATCTCAAACAATCCACTAAAAAAATTAAAAATTCTAAATATATCGAAGCGACTCATTGGGTCGCTTCGTTGTTTTATAGATGTTTGACATTCATCATTCTCTGACCATCGTTACAAACGAGGACCAGGAATATAGTCTCCATGAAAGTACTGAAATCTATCCATACCTCCGCCAACACAAAAGTTAATTCCTACACTCATTTTCAGTAATTTGCCTACATTTATCAGGATATTTTAACGCTATAATGAACACCTACAATCCCGGCTTACATATCGTTGCTACAATAAGTGCCTCGGCTGATATGCTGAATGACATGGAATTGTGCAGAATGCTATTCGATAACACTGTAGAAAAACTGTTGTTACAGAAAGTAGGTGATGCCTATCATAAGTTTACCGAAGGGGGCTATACTGGTGTTGTATGCCTCACCGAATCGCACTGTTCTATACACACATGGCCTGAGTATGGCATTGCTACTTTTGATGTATTTCTATCTAATTTCAGGCAGGAAAATGATAGTAAAGTCAGAGAGTTTTTCGATTTCGTAGTAAATGGACTTAACGGCACTGTCGTTTCAAAACAAGAAATAAAACGGTAAGCCATGGAAATAGAAAGCAATTCATTAGCAGTACCAACTCACGTCACCTGCCCCAATTGCAAGGAGGTGATAAACACTTATTACCAACCCGAAGGTCATTATTTTGCATGCGACAAATACAATTGTGGCACCGTTTTCTACTCTGAAAAGGCGCATACTGAAATTGTAACGAGGTTCAAAGATAAAAGCCCCATTGAGGCATCTTTACCACTAGGTACAAATGCTTGGTTTTTTGGTAAGGAGTATACGCTGGTTGGCTATCTTGAAAAATACGAACGCAATGAAAAAATCCGCTGGATAGAATATGCATTTTACTATCCCGGCGAACAGTGGTACATCATTCTCTCAGAATTTGACGGCAACTGGATGATGGTGCATCATCTTACCAAGGAGGAAAGTCCAAAAACCAATTTCAATAAGGGTGCCACGGTAATAGACCTTGACAATAAAAAATTCAAGCTTGCTGTATCTTATACCTTCGACATTGAAAAAGCACATGGGTGTTTCGACTGGAACTTAATGAAGGATGAGGAATTACACACTCGCGAATATTACAGCCTGCCCTATGTGCTGCTTTCAGAGACAATGTTTCAAACCACCGAATGGTTTGAAGGCAGGTTCGTGAACCCGAAAGACTACATTATTAAACAACCCGGCCAAAAATTAAACCTTCCCAGAAACCGTTTTTTCAACCCGGCTACCTTTTACGACCGTTACAAGAAGCTCATATTCGTATATGCAGGTTTTCTTCTTCTCTTATTTTTAAGCTACGGTTTTGTTTCAGCGACCCACCCTACTAAAGAAATTTATAATTTCACAAATGATGTAAAACCTGACACAACTGGGTATGGGGGCTTTAAAACATATATTTCACCACCATTTAATATTGAAGGCACAACAATTGTTTCAATAAGCGGAACTGCCATGGGGCTAAATCAATCGTGGCTTGAACTCTCCACATCGCTGATCAATGAAAAAACAGGAACAACGTTTGAGGTAGAACACAATCTGGAACACTATTCCGGAACCTCTGACGGGGAATATTGGAGCGAAGGTGAAACAACCATAAAATCAAACATTTCAAGTGTGCCTACCGGCACCTACTACTTGGTTGTACGCCCAAAAGTTGACACACTCATTGATGGATGGTCTTCGATCGCTTACAATATAGGCGTTACACAAAACGAACTACCCATGAAAGATTTCTGGGTTTTCTTTTGGATACCAATTGTTCACTTCGTTGTACAAAGTTTTCGTAAAAACAATTACGAGACTAAAATATGGCCTTCAAATACATAAACATGGAGAAAATATTAGCATATATCAAGCCCATTAGAATGCACGTAGCTGCACTGCTGCTGTTTTTGGCGACCTTTATTTTTTCATCTTTTTTTGGATTCAGCTTTTTAGGCGATGATAATGTAAGCACCGACCATGTTGCACAAGGTAGTGGCGGTAGGGCGCATGGTGTTTTCTTCCATAAATAAACTCAATGAACGAAGAAGTTACCACTGAAAACATTCAAACCGCTGACTATTCGCGCAATAAAGGGCTGCTGCTATTGCTGTCGGTTTTCATTATTGCTACCTGCGGACTTATATACGAACTGATTGCAGGAACCCTGGCCAGTTACTTACTGGGCGACTCTATCACACAGTTTTCAACCATCATTGGCGTATACCTGTTTTCAATGGGCATTGGATCGTGGCTGTCAAAATACATTGATGGTAACCTGTTACGCTGGTTCATTCGCATAGAAATATTAGTGGGTATTATAGGTGGTATAAGCGCCCCTGTACTGTTCGTAATTTTTGAACACATCTATTCGTTTAAGGTCATTTTGTATGCCTTTGTGGGGCTCACCGGTGTTTTGGTTGGGCTTGAAATCCCGCTGCTAATGCGCATTTTGCAAGGCAAGTATCAATTCAAAGACCTTGTTTCAAATATTTTCACGTTCGACTACATAGGTGGCTTACTGGCATCGTTGATTTTCCCGCTGGTGCTTGTACCCTACCTTGGGCTCATCAGAACCTCTTTGTTTTTTGGCATGCTGAACATTGGTGTCGCGCTGGCGCTCATGTACCAGTTTAAGGAAACAAAACCCTACCGTGCCAATATGCTGGTAACAATTATCGTTTGTTTGGCAGCGTTTACAGGGGGTATGTTGTATTCCCAAAAAATCATGACTTATTCTGAAAGCCTTGCGTTTCAAGACCAGGTGATTTTCAGTAAAAGCACTCCCTACCAGCGCATAGTTCTTACAAAAAACACTCGTGAAATGCGCTTGTTCCTCAACGGCAATCTGCAGTTTAGTTCAGCCGATGAATACCGATACCACGAGGCATTGATACACCCCGGCATGCAAAATTTAAGCGGAGCTACTAAAGTACTCGTGCTAGGTGGCGGTGATGGATTGGCTGTGCGTGAGCTTTTAAAATACCCTCAAATTCAATCCATTAACTTAGTTGACCTTGACCCTGAAATGACGCGCCTTTTCAGTACCAATAAGATACTTACAGCACTCAATAAAAAAGCATTTGCAAGCCCTAAAGTAAAAGTAACCAATGCTGATGCCTACCAATGGGTGCGGAACAACAACGAAAAATACCAGTTCATTGCCATCGACTTCCCTGACCCATCCAACTATTCAGTGGGTAAGTTGTACACCAATTCATTTTACCGCGAGGTGTCACGCCTGCTCGATTCAAATGGGGTTATGGTGGTGCAATCTACATCGCCCTACATTGGCAGAAAGTCGTTCTGGTGCATCAACCATACGCTGGAATCAGAGGGCTTTCATGTGATACCCTACCATGCTTATGTGCCTAGTTTTGGTGAATGGGGCTATGCACTGGCTACAAAAAACTACTGCTGGCGCAATGAAGGTAAACTGCCTGAAGGACTCAAATATGTCAACTTTAAAACCATCAGCGACATGATGTTTTTTCCGCCTGACATGAGCGATGTGCCTACGGAAATCAACAAATTGAACAATCAGGTTTTAGTTCATTACTTCGAAAGCGACTGGGGTCCCTATGCACACTAATAAGCTACATAATCGGAGAAGCTTCCTAAAACAGTCACTGCTAGCCACTGGTGCGCTGCTTTGGCTACCGTCGTGTGAAGACAAAAATGACATTAAACACATCAAGGGCAGCATTGTTGGGGCTAACTCAAAATCGGGTCATATTGCCCGCGACCTGAAATCGCGCCCCTCACCTACCCACACCGAGCAAGTTGACTATCTAATAGTTGGCGGCGGCATAGCCGGGCTCACTGCACTCAGGCATTTAAAAAATGCAGGGATAACGAGTTGCAAATTGCTGGAGATGGATAATCACACCGGTGGCAACTCCCATTCAGGCAGTAACAAAATTTCGCAATACCCCTGGGGCGCTCACTACTTACCAGTACCCGACATCAGGAACAAGGAAATTCTGGATTTTCTGCAAAGCTGTGGCGTAATTACCGAATACAAAGACGGATTACCTGTTTATAACGAATACCATATTTGTCACGACCCCGAAGAACGGCTTTTTATCAATGGGCAGTGGCAGGAAGGGATAGTTCCCGAATTTGGGGTACCAGCTGCCGATAAAGAACAGATTCGCAAGTTCTTTGCATTGATGGCGTCTATGAAAACTGCTGTTGGGGCTGACGGGAAAGACGCTTTCACCATTCCGCTCAAAAACTCAACGGAAGATGCCAAGTACAGAGATCTTGATAAAATCTCATTTGCTGCATACCTGAAACAAAACAACTTTACCTCACCACCGCTATTGTGGTATCTTGAATATTGCTGTAAAGACGACTACGGCACACGGCTAGACAACACATCGGCGTGGGCAGGCATACACTACTTTGCCGCAAGAAAAGGCAAGGGTGCCAATGCCAAAGACAGCACCGTGCTCACATGGCCCGAGGGCAATGCGTTTTTAGCAACCCATTTAAGAAAGCAGTGCGATGAAACAACCATTGCGCTGCAACATGCTGCTGTAAACATAAAACCTACAGCAAGTGGTGCCGATGTATTGGTAAACGATGTTAACAAAGGCACGTTCTACCAAATTACTGCCAAAAAAATGATTGTTTGCACGCCTCAGTTTGTAACCAAACATTTAATTGATTTGGGTAAACTGAGGTACTCGATGTATGATTCATTTTACTACACACCCTGGCTCATTGCTAACCTAACAGTGCGCGACTTGCCCACCGCCAAAGGACTTTCGCTTTGCTGGGACAATATTATTTATGGAAGTGAATCGGTGGGGTATGTAAACGCCAACAACCAAGACGTCACACGTAGTTCGAAGGCGGTGCTTACGTGCTACAAGCCCTACGCTTATACGACTCCGCAAGCGGGCAGAATGAAATTGCAAAAAAGCGACTATAAAACGTTACTGAAAGAAGTTATTGACGAACTCGATTATGCGCATCAGGGCATTGCACAATTCATTGAGCAAGCCGACCTTTGGATTTGGGGACATGGCATGATAGCCCCGCTGCCGGGCTTTATATGGGGTGCTTCCCGCCTTATCGCTAACAGTCCGGTAGACAATAAAATTTTCTTTGCCCACAGCGACCTGAGCGGTATTTCGATTTTTGAAGAGGCATTTTACCAAGGGTTAGATGCTGCAAAAAATGCACTCGCCGCGTCATGACCGTACCTGCACAATACCGACAACCGTGGATAAGAAATCGGGCTTTCGATAGTCTGTTTATTTTATTGCCGCCATTTCTCGCACTGGCCATAGTTGCATTTTTACCCAATGAATTCAAAACCACCAATGCCATGCCACTGGCAGGTTGGGTATTCCTGATTCTCTTTGTTGATGTGGCGCATGTGTATAGCACCTTGTACAATACCTATCTCGATAAAGAACGAATGCGCAATCACAGAGTACTTTTTTTGGTTGCGCCGCTCGTTTGTTTTGTGTGTGGGTATGTTTTGTATTCGTTTGGTGCTGTGGCATTTTGGCGCGCCCTTGCCTACCTCGCTGTTTTTCATTTTATAAGGCAACAATATGGCTTCCTGAGGATTTATGCAGCATCTGAAAACACTCCTCTTTGGAAAAAACGAATAGATGAAGTTTTCATTTACAGTGCTACCATCTACCCAATTCTTCACTGGCATTTGACCGCATCCCGCAACTTCAATTGGTTTACCGATGCCGATTTTGTGTTTTTCAAAAACACAGCATTATTGCAATCTTTATTTGCACTTTACATATTTACTTGTTGCGCCTATGCCATCACTGAAGTGTATGTTTGGTTGAAACTGCGGCATATCAATATTCCCCGCAACCTCATTCTTGCAGGAACGGCTATATCGTGGTACGCCGGCATAGTCGTTTATAATGGCGATTTAGCATTTACATTGCTCAACACCGTCTCTCATGGGCTACCTTATATGGCACTCATTTGGGCGGGTATGCAGCGCAATGCTGAACGTAAATCAAATTCAACCTCAGGCTTAAATCAACTACCTAAAGTATGGTATGGAGTTGGCATATTTTTAAGCTCGCTGGTATTGCTTGCCTTCATTGAAGAAGGGCTTTGGGATGGTCTTGTATGGCGCGAACACCTTCAGGTATTCGGTCTGTTTTCTGCCCTACCGGCAATTGGGAACGAAAAGGAACTGGCGATACTCGTGCCGCTGCTATCGTTGCCGCAGTCGACACACTATGTGCTGGACGGCTTTATCTGGAAAAAGAAATTCAAATAGAAATACACCACTTCGCTAAAACAACAAAAGCCCGCAGTCCCCGGCACTGGTCCTTGTTTGCAACGAGGATCACACGGCAGGGCATTTGTAACGCCTCGAACAATACCATAACTTTGACTAATGTCAGGTGATAAATATCCACCCTGGTCCTCGATTACAAACAAGGATCAGGGGCTTAGTTCACGTGCCGAAGATTATTTATTCAGTAGCGCAATTGATTATACAGGTGTGAATAGTTTAGTGAAGGTTGATGTGATTATGAAGTAAATCCTGTGGTTGTTATTTTGTGGTACGGGCGTTACAAACGCCCAACCGCGTGATCCTCGTTTCAAACGAGGACCAGTGGGAGGCAAAGCAGGAGAAATGTATAAAAAGTTAGAAAAGTCAAACTCCAAACTTGCTAAACAGTTCGAGAAGTTCTTTAAAAATGTAGAAAGTTCAGGTAGTACTAAAAAAACAATAGAAAATAGAGTTAAAAAAATTCAACAAGCTGCAAAAGATATAGGTATAAATGCAGCAAAAGCTACAGGAGCAAAAGCTAAAGTAGAAAGTGTTAAAAAAGTGGGTGATGAATCACAGAAAAAAGTTAGAGGAGTTAAAGATAACTAACATATATGAAAAGGAGTAAAAATAAACAACTGAACCAAAAACGCTTAACTGATTTATACACTATGGCGGCTACTTTAATAATATATTTTTTCTACATGAAATCAAAAGATATTATTTTAAACTATCCGTATTATTTGTTATTTATTTCATTCATTTGCATTTTTATCATTTTGATTCGCGCCAATTATCGAAAAACAAGAGAAAAGTATTTTAAAACAGAAAAATCGGAAAGAGCAATTTTTATTGGACTTGCGATTTTGAAACTCTGTGTCATTTCATATTTTACGTCAGGGATACTTCTAATACCAATCAACTATTACATTATCTACAAATCACAAAACAATTACTCAACTTTTGAAAAATGTGAAATTGAAGGAATTGCAACGGAAACACAAAATAGAAAGTTATTTTATAAATTCAAGGGTGATATATATGCAATATACGACTACGACCCTATTATGGAAGAAATAAAAAACAATAAAAAATTTGTTGATTATGTTTTTTGTGTAGAGTTCAAAAAAGGGCTATTAGATACGTATATACTTGAAAATTGGCATATTAAAAAAAATAAACGCCATTGCATTGTGAAAAATGAGCGAAAATCTGAATCCTAAGTTTAACGAAACAAACTGGTCGTACCTCAAAAATACCTAAAAGCATTGTGTAGTAAGTCGGTCCTCAAAAAAGCTCAAACGTGCGCCCGTAAAGGGCTTATAGAAAAAGATAGGTGGATTATTCTGCAAAATTTGTAAATTGAGGTTACAAAATCTTGCAGAATTGATATGCTTACAAAACCAACGAACACTTCACAGCTTGGATTTTTCACAAGCTTAGCTGATCAACTGGATCAAAAACACAGCCTGTACCTTTTAGCAAACAGGATAGATTGGTACGGACCTTACAAACGCCCAACCGCGTGATCCTCGTTTCAAACGAGGACCAGTGGTTACTCCAGGAAGATATAATGCCGTTGTAGAAAATCCATCAACTGGAAAAGTTATTACGACAATGGCGAACTGGTCTAAAAAAAGTATTATCAGAATAGCAAAAAACTATGGTTGGCCAATCCAATGATATTGAAGTAACGTGTTGTTTTTGTGGGGAAGGTCTCTTTTTAAAAGATGCTACCGTGTTACTTGTCTATCCGAACGTCAACAGTGACGACGGGCAGCAACTTTATTGTCATAAAAATCACTTTTTAGAGCGATTGCATAAATCAATACCCCCCTTGCATCCTGACTTTTTTGAAGAAGAAGGCGAATAAATAAGGTAGCTACGCATACGCTCTACGAGCTTTAGCATCACGCAGGAGTGCATCTACTGTAATCATGATGTGCCTGCGGTCAGCTTCGGCCAAAGCCTGTATCTCTAATACCTTGTTCAATGTTGCAGCGTCTACCTGGTTATCTGTGAGGCCAGCCAGGTAGTCCAGCGACACACCCAGGGCAGCAGCTATCTTCTTTGCTGCATCTATGGACGGCACAGCTTCGTCACGCTCATACTTACCTATCATTACACGCGAAACCCCGCTATGCTCTGCTAGGTCGGACTGCGACCAACCTCTTTTATCTCTCAAACCTGCTATTATCTTGCCTGTATCCATATCCTAGGGGGTACTTTTTGATGCTATTGTGCCGTGTTAAAGGCGAAAGTAGGTAACTAGTCGGTCCTCAAAAAAGCTCAAACGTGCGCCCGTAAAGGGCTTATAGAAAAAGATAGGTGGATTATTCTGCAAGATTTGTAAATTGAGGTTACAAAATCTTGCAGAATTGATATGCTTGCAAAACCAACGAACACTTCACAGCTTGGATTTTTCACAAGCTTAGCTAATCAACTGGATCAAAAACACAGCCTGTACCTTTTATCAAACAGGATAGATTGGTACGGGCGTTACAAACGCCCAACCGCGTGATCCTCGTTTCAAACGAGGACCAGTGGGGGGTTGTAAACGCAGCAAAAGAATAGCTAAAATTTAGAGTAATGAAGCAAATGTATTTGAAACGTAAGGACATTATGAAGCTGTTTGTGGTTTCTTTTTTAGTAATGTCCTTTACAGTTGCAGTAGGCAATGAAGTTAAGCACAGTTTGTTACTTATGATGACTGTGGTCGTTGTAGGACTGATGTTAACTATTTATTCAGCTAACTTCTATTTGCAACAGTTAGTATTTTATTCAGAAAAAATCACCATAGTTTACCAACTACAGAATAAATCGTTTGACATTAAATACGAGCAAATTGACAAAGCCGTAATAACACATGTAAATGGTGAAGGACTGCAATTGATATTTTATCTAAACTCTGAAGTCAACAAAAAACGAAATATTCAATGGGACTTTAGTAAAAAGAAAGACCAACTTATACTACAAATATTAAGAGAGCATGGTGTACGCGTCGTGCTTGAATAGTTTGGAGAAATAGGTTTGACATAAAATAATAGAATAAACCATTCATTTACTAGGCGAAAAAGGTCTACAGACCCTATATTCGAATGAAAAGCACAAACATTCTACATTTTGCTGGTCGTCCCGCAAAAATACCTAAAAGCATTGTGTAGTAAGTCGGTCCTCAAAAAAGCTCAAACGTGCGCCCGTAAAGGGCTTATAGAAAAAGATAGGTGGATTATTCTGCAAGATTTGTAAATTGAGGTTACAAAATCTTGCAGAATTGATATGCTTACAAAACCAACGAACACTTCACAGCTTGGATTTTTCACAAGCTTAGCTTATCAACTGGATCAAAAACACAGCCTGTACCTTTTAGCAAACAGGATAGATTGGTACGGGCGTTACAAACGCCCAACCGCGTGATCCTCGTTTCAAACGAGGACCAGTGGGGAGTGTGCCACCATTGACAAAACTGGCGCAGTACAAACAAATGAACCCAAGCCGCCATTACCTGCAAAAGATGATGTAATTGTTAAACAGCCAACACAGTAACAATGATACGTTTACTTCCTATAGGATTATGTTTTCTATTTTCATGCAATCATGTGAATAAAAAAAACGTTGAAAGGCGAATGCCATCCGAGACTTCATCTTGTCTCATTTTGGACTCCTTGGAAATGATTAAAAACCACAAGGTTTCAGTTTATTACATGCAGACTGCTGTGCCAATTATTGAGAAACAAACCGGCTTAGTGTCACATGCCAATAAAGGAACGGCGGGTATTCAATATTTTTCGGATTCCCTTTTTACTATTGACCTTCTAATGTGGCGAAACTATTTCAAATGCCCAGGCAAGGACAATTAACAGCTATTTTAAAAGTGTTCTTAATAAACATAACATGAAACATCTACTTTCTATTTCCATAATGATGCTGATAACAATAACGACCCACCCTGGTCCTCGTTTGAAACGAGGATCACACGGCAGAGCGTTTTTAACGCCCCGAAAAATACCATAACTTTGACTAATGTCAGGTGATAAATATCCACCCTGGTCCTCGATTACAAACAACGATCAGGGGCTTAGTTCACTTGCTGAAGATTATTTATTCAGTAGCGCAATTGATTATACAATTGTGAATAGTTTAGTGAAGGTTGATGTGATTATGGAGTTAATCCTGCGGTTGTTATTTTGTGGCACGGGCGTTACAAACGCCCAACCGCGTGATCCTCGTTTCAAACGAGGACCAGTGGGGACTATGGAGCAAAAGAAGCGGTAAAAAAAGGCAGATGGTACCAGTAAATAACTTTTTATATGGAATACAGATTATTGACTGTTGCAAAGGAGGATTTTGAAAAATTTCTTGCATTACAAAAGCAAATTTTGGATAGTGTCATTAGTGATGGTGTGGTTTCTGATGTAAATGACATGCTATTGTTATTGAGAAGATCAATTCAATTGCCGCTGCATTTTGAATTGTATGTTACTGACCCGTCAGAAGACGAGGTTGACTTTAGACGAAAAGTAACTGAAACCGAGCTTGAAAAAGTTATCTTGGGCGCGACCTACAGCCCTACTACAGTTATGAAATGTGCTTTTTACTATGCTACTGCTTCACATGACACCAAGCCGTTTTTCTTTTGTAGTCCTGGACTTGAAATAAACTCAATGCTCTTAGGTAATATCGATGTTAATTTACTGGATAGTTTTAATAGGATGAAGGAAAATGGTCACTACTTTACTATAACTGATGACGAGCAGGAAATGTATAGCAACCAATTAATACCTGACATTTTCACTCAAACATTTCTTACTAAAGCATCGGAGTTAAAACATAAGTTGCTGGAATTAAGTGAGTTAGTTGATAATTTACCCCAATCACCATATCTACTCATTATTCAACAGCTGATTTTTTAATATGGAGCTAATCGTGCCTGACGTATCACCTTGGGTTTATTTTAGTGGTGGGATTGTTTTAGGCCTTTTAATAGGTTTTTTGATTGCGATAAATAAGTGTCGAAGAAAGAATATTTAGTCGGCCCTCAAAAAAGGCGCAAACGTGCGCCTGTAAAGGGATTAGTGAAAAAGATAGGTGGATTATTCTGCAAGATTTGTAAATTGAGGTTACAAAATCTTGCAGAATTGGTTTTCTAGCAAAATCTAGAGATACATCTCACCCTGGTCCTCGTTTGCAACAGCCTGTCCTAAAACAACAAAAGCCCGTAGTGCCCGGCACCACAGACTTTGTTTATTGTACAAAGAAAGCATTTTTAACTTAAATACCCGATACGCGCACTTTGAATGCAAATGTTGCTTTGCAATGCAATGAATCGGTAGTTGGGCGGCGCAATGAACCAGTCAAAGAATAAGTGAAATTATTGCTATTGCGGATGTAGTCTTTCAATTCTGCTGTCGTATCAACAGGTAATGTCAGGTTATTGGAAAACGCATCGGGGTTGTTGGCAACTGTAGTTACAAACGGAGTAGCAACTGCATCGCTGGAAAAACCACCAGAGCATGAACTGATATTAGCGAAGTTATTTGTTGTTGTACCATCGAGCAATTCAAGGTTACAAGACATAATTTTCACGCTTTGTATGTTAGAAACACCCAACATACTCATGGTATTAGCCTTAATAAACGAATCGACATTGTAGTAAACAGTCTGGCTTCCAGTAACAGAAAGACTGGTTGTGCTACATGCAGGAATCGTAAAATTGACACTTGCTGTTTGCAAATTAAGATCGTATTTGAGGTTTGATGCCAGTTTAGTACAAGAGCTCATTCCCAACAATGCCATGGCAGCTACTGCCCACGCTTTTGAATTTGATAAGATTTCTAGTTTCATACGTCAGAATTTTAAGTGGTTGTTAATACTGTTTTCGTTTGTGCTTTATTCGACTTTGTTAACTGATTGTAAAGATAAATGTTATTTCAACTAAAATCCAAATAAACTTCACGAACGGTTGTTTTTTTTCACGAACGGTATTTCAACAACTTTAAAGGGTTAAAAAGGGTTTTGTTTCTATATAATTAAGACGCATTCAACTACCAATCCGTTAGTAGCTGGGCATAACAATACCCTATTGCTGTATTTTTGGCAGCAATAAAGGAAACTCACTCAGCAAATAATTACATTTTCTTGACGAAATCAGACTGAGATTTACGCACCCGTGGAAGTACTTCGCGCTCATTGTATGGTTCAGGCAATGTTTCAGGCTCACTTATGTAACCCAATGCAATTGCAACAACAGGCACCAGGTGTTCTTCGGCACCCATTAATTGAACAATCGATTCTTTCTGAATTCCACCCATAACATGGCTATAAATCCCCATTGAAAACGCCTGATGAATTAGGGCACTATTCGATAGCCCCAGATCGTGCAATGCCCACGGATTAGGGTTCCCGTTGTTAAGTGTAGATTTAGCAAAACAGAATACAATGGCACCCGCATTTTTAGCCCATGGCTGGTTGCCCGGCATCAGGCAGTTGACAAATTGTGCAAATGAATCGCTACCCTGAATTGCATAAAAATAGCGCCAAGGTTGTTCGTTCGCAGCACTGGGTGCCCAACGTGCCGCTTCAAAGATTGCATTCAACTGCTCGTCCGTGAGTGGGTCATTTTTAAACGCCCGTGGACTCCAGCGGTCTTTCAGTAAATCTATAATCGGAAAATCGTTGGGTGTTGGTTTGTTTTGGTACATATTGTTTAGTTCATTGGGCTGCAAATCTCGACTAAAATCCCATTCATATCGCGTACGTATGCAACGGTTTGTCCCCATGGTTTCGTTTCAGGCGCGCTCAATGCCGATGCCCCATGATTAATTGCTTTCTCATACAACCCAGCTACCTCATCGGTTGTAAAAGCGATTTCAAAACCTTGTGGCGCAGCCTTTGCAGTCGACGGCGTGAAATCGCCTAAATGCGCCTGCCCCATTTGGAAAGATGCAAACGATAGAGTTGTTGCACCAGTATTTAGTTCAGCATAACTGCCGTCGGGAATCTGCAGTTTAATTTCTAACTCAAACACCTCACTGTAAAATTGAACAGTCGCCGCTACGTCTTCAACGTAAATTATTGTGTACCCAAATTTAATCATGGTTGGTTATTTATTGTCGTCGTCTAATTTCTTTTCGTCCTTTTCAGGCTCATCATCAGCATTATCCTCAGCTTCTTCTTTTTTGCGTTCCTCTTCTTTTCGCTTCGCCTCTGCCTCTTGCGCTTCTTTTTCCTTTTGTTTGCGTTGCTTACGAGTCAGCTTCTTTTCTTTGGGCTTCTTTTCCTTGTCGCCACTTCCTGCTGCATTTGCACCCTTGGTTGTGCTGTCGGTTGATGAAGAGTCAAACTTCTCGGCAATTTTCTGTTGGTCGGTTTTACCCCAAACACCATTATCAAGGATGTAGTCAAACTGCTCAATCTTTTTCTGCGACAGCTCTTTTTGCACCAATTCGGCATCGTAGCCCGTCTGGTTTTGCCCGTTAGTCCACGAGCCTGAGTATTTTTTCTCCACCAAATCTAGCTCCATACTCGCGACGGGTTCTTCAAAAAGCCATTTCCCTTCGGGAGACATTGACACGTCGAGTTTTACATACTCCGACATGTCGCCAAACTTATAGAGGGCATCCCAGTATTTTGTGAGCTTTCCTTTTAAGTCCTTCATGTACCTTACATACAACTCAACAGGTATGGTTTCATCGAATTTTCCCTTGTAGTACTTCCGGTCAATAACCTCCTTTCTTGTTCTTAAACTGTCTTCTTCGGCTGTTGCGGCACCCGAAAGCAAAAGCGCCTTTTTCCTGGCGGCTGTATCAACCACAGTATCTGCATTAGGCGGCGTATTGCCCGCGGCAAAGAGTCCAGTATCGCTTTTGTTGCCATTCTTTTTTACGATGGCTGTATCATCGGGCTGCCCATGTTCTGCCAGCCACTTTTGGCGTGCAAGTGCTCTTCTTTCCGATTCCTCCTTCGCCATGTATTCATCAATGCTCTTTGCTTCCAGCACATTTAAAACCTGCCCTCCACAAAACATGTCGCCAAACTTTTGAATATTAAGCATCGTCAGGCAAAATGTAGTACTACTCAACTGATCTCTAACGAACAAGAAACCTTTATAACGTTCCGGCACAACATGTTGCAAGCCCACCATTTCGGGGGTATACCCTTGTTTTTGTAATTCAAATCTTTGTACTACTACGCCACCCCACTGCACGCCACTGTCCTCGCCCTTGTGTAATACCTTCATGAAGTTGCCCACAATGGCTTTGTTATAAAAAGGGTCTAAATCAATAAGTACTGTTGGGTGTTCTCTTAGCTGCGCCAGCTCATTCTGTGTTTCCGGCGACTGGTCGGGATTGTGTATCACCATTTTCCACATTGAGTCGAATGGCGGAAACAAATTGAAATAAGCCATCGAGTCTTTACTGCGGAAGCATTCAAGCACCTTCTCCATTAGTTCAGCCTCCGACTTTGGCTCACCGGCATATTTATGTTTGCCACGACCTGCAAAAAGCTGTAGCCCCACCAGTATAAGTACTGAAAAAATTAAAAGAAACCGACGCTTCATTGTTTCAACTCGCCAAATTACGCCTTTTCGGGCAACCTACAATTGATTTAGTTGAACCGGCGTGCCTAAAAATTTTACGCAATTCAATATATTTGCCCCATGATACTGTCTGACAAAAGTATTCTCGAAGAAATCGAGAGGGGAAACATAGTTATTAGCCCGTTCGATATCAAAAATCTTGGCTCTAACTCATACGATGTGCACCTGGGTAAATACCTTGCGCAATACGAAGATGAAGTGCTGGATGCGAAGAAACACAACAAAATTCGCCACTTCGAAATACCCGATGAAGGATTTGTTCTGCAACCAAACCAACTGTACTTAGGTGTTACTCTTGAGTACACTGAAACACATGCTCATGTGCCTTTCCTTGAGGGGAAATCATCTACAGGCCGCTTGGGTATTGATATTCACGCAACAGCAGGAAAGGGCGATGTTGGTTTTTGCAATGCCTGGACTTTAGAGATTAGCTGCGCGCAACCCGTTCGCGTTTACCATGGCATGCCTATTGGTCAGTTGATTTATTTCCCGGTTGTTGGTGAAGTTATAAATAAATACAATAGCAAGCAGAACGCAAAATACACCGACCGCAATATTCGTCCGGTTGAAAGTATGATGTGGAAGAACGTGTTTTAATCCACTACTTCTGCCACTCTTGCTTTAAGATTCCTGTAATTACCAAGTCTTCTATTATGCCGTTGCGGATAACCCCGTTGCGAATAACACCTTCAACCCGTGTACCAAGCTTTGCTGCGACCTTGGCGCTTTGCGTATTTTTTGCCGAAAAATGGATTTCAAGCTTGGTGATTTCTGTCTTTTCAAACAGGTATCTCATGAGCACTTTCAAACATTTTACCGCTATTCCCCTGCGCACAAAATCTTTTGATATCCAGTAACCGAGTTGGGCACTTTTTAGTTTGTGGTCCCAATGGTGCATACTTATTTCGCCTATTATTGCCCCATCAAAGAAAACTCCCATCGTCAGGCCTTCCTGATTTTCGAGCATTTGCATCATTGACTTAATGTAGTTCAATGAATGTTCTTCACGAGTGGTATCAAAAACCCACGCCAGCCAAGGAGTTAAGTGAGCGCGGGAATGTTGCACCGCTTCAAACAAAGCAGGCGCATCCGTCTCCTCCCAGGTACGAAGCAAAATATCGTTGTCAACTGTTATAAGCACAAAAGTTCTTTCAGCTTATTTTGAAGTGTTTTCGCCATTAAGTTTCTCCCACATCTCAGGCAACTTTTTAGAAAGTGCTATTTCCTTCAATATAGAACGGGATTCTCTTGCGGGTGTACCAAAGTAAGTCTTACCACCTTCAACGCTTGAAGTAACGCCCGACTGACCCAATATAACCGCACCTTTTCCTATAGTCAGGTCTTTATTCACACCTACTTGTCCCCATAGTATTACTTCATCTTCAATAAATGATACCCCTGCAACACCAGTCTGCGAAGCAATAATGCAATTTTTACCCACTACAGTATCATGTCCAATTTGAATATGGTTATCGAGCTTAGTTCCCCGCCCTATAATGGTATCGCCACTTACTCCCCTATCAACTGTTGAGCAAGCACCAATTTCAACATCGTCTTCAAGTATGGTGCGACCACAACTCAACAATTTTGAATACTGAACTTCCTTATCGCGGCTGCGTTTGAAATAAAATGCGTCAGCGCCAATTACAGCACCAGAATGGATAACAACCCTATCGCCAATAATGGAATGGTCGTAAATGGTTACATTCGGATGAATGATGCAGTCTTTACCTATAGTTACATGATTGCCGACAAATACATTTGGCTGAAGAATGGTTCCTTCACCTATGGTTGCACTATCTGAAACCATCTTATTGGCGGGCTCAAATGGTCGGAATCTTTTTACAATCTTGATGTAGCCATCAAATGGCTGATCCATTACAAGCAACGTTTTACCTGCCGGGCACTCAACATCTTTATTGATTATGATGACAGTAGCCGCAGAATTCAAACACTTGCTGTAGTATTTTTCAAAATCGACGAATGAAATATCTCCGTTTTCAACTTTGTGAATTTCGTTGATACCTAGTGCCATTTGGTCTAAGTCACCTCTTAATTCGGCGCCAATGTATTCAGCCAGCCACTTTACCGAAACCGGTTGTTCAAATTTCATTCAGACTCAATTTTTTGCAAAAATAAACAAATGACAGCTACCTGTTGAATCTGCTTTTTAACATGCTAAGGAACGATGAATAAATAAAGTATACCATCTTACTTGTTCTTTCCCATTTGTGCTATGTTGAAAAAGTCTTTAAATAGTCCACTATTGGCAGATTTTTCGCCTTGCAAAAAAGACAAATAACTGCTCAATTTGATACACTTTATTGATTCAACGTTCCTATGTTCTTTTATTCACGCTATTTTTGTTGAACATGACTTGTCCTTACGTCAACATAAACGGAAAGCTGGTGCAACTTGATGTTGCAAGAACACCCATAGACAACAGCGCTTTCAGGTATGGCTATGGTATTTTCGAGACTATTTTGTTTAAAACAGGGGATTTCCCTTTACTTCAACTACATTTTAAAAGGCTGGTTAATGGTTTAGCGCAACTTGGTATTTCAACACCTAAATCGCTTGCAAACAACGCCAACTTTGAACACGAACTGAGGCGCACCATCGAAAAAAACAAACAAAACAATCTTTGCCGTGTAAGACTACAAGTATACGGTGCAGGGGGTGGTGTTTTCGACCCCGCAACCACGCAGGGCAATTTTATAATAGAGTGCTTTGAACTTGAACCCGCCGCTATCGAATTCAATGAAAACGGACTCGTTGTTGGTATCGCTCATAATTACCCT
The DNA here is from genome assembly GCA_947454235.1 of Chitinophagaceae bacterium. GTDB lineage: Bacteria > Bacteroidota > Bacteroidia > Chitinophagales > Chitinophagaceae > Flavipsychrobacter. The sequence continues at coordinate 52,643 of CANGIY010000007.1, read as the reverse complement.
AAGGGATTAGACCGCTTTTCAAACCTAAAATCCTGTAACGCCATCAATTACGTAATGGCTGCACAATGGGCAAAACAAAATAAATTGAATGACGCCTTGATGCTTAACACAACCGGAAACATTATCGAAAGCACCATTGCCAATATATTTTGGGTAAGGGATAAAAACATTTTTACCCCGCCCTTAAGTGAGGGCTGCATTGCAGGAGTTATGCGCAAACATATTCTAAACACCGTCCCCGAAATTCAGGAACAATCACTTTCAATACAGGCACTTATAGAGGCCGATGAAGTTTTTTTGACGAATGCGCTCAGGGGTATAAAATGGGTGCGGTCAATTGATAACACTCACTACTCATCATCAATCACGCGGCAATTAAGACATCTATGCGACATTTAATATTGGCTTTGTTTTTGGGTACTTGCAGTACTTCAGCCTTCGCGCAATCAAAACTCGACTGGGGACCCACCTTGCAATTAGGTGGCAGCAATATGAAATTTGCTCCGGTGCTGGGTTTTACTTCCGCATCACAGTCGCCCATTTTTTCTTTTGGCGTTGGGGTTGCAGGGCAATATGCGTTCAATCGCCACATCTACGTCCAATCGGGATTGGGGTTGCACACAATGGGGCACAACAGAGATTTCAGTTTCAGCAACAGCGATACCCTCAATGCATCGAGCGAGCAAAAAATAAGGCTGTATTATATTCAGGCACCGTTACAACTGGTGTTCAAATCGGGGGCATCAACCGGCAACAGAATGTACATAGGAGCAGGCGCGCAATTTCAGGAAATGCTGGCAGGAACAATGTGGCAACATGCACAAGGTGTAACAGGTAAAGTTCCGTTTGACCATACTGAAACAATCTCACTCGCTTCTGGTAGCGGTTCCTGGTTGTTGTTTGATTTTGGTCTACTGCTTTCGGCTGGGATTGAAACTAAAAAAGGAGTCACAGTAGCCGTTGATTATTACATAGGTTATTCAGACCACGGTGCAGCCACTGAAATTGACAAAAACCGATACATTTGCCTCAAAGCAGGTTACTTCCTGAAAAAGAAAAAAACTTACAAAAAGGACGAAAACGAATTGATAGAAAAGTAGTAGAATCAAAACAATTTAACGCGTTCTACGCCTATCTTCTTTCGGCGCAATTCAAGCCGCCAGGCATCGGCTACTATGTTGCCGTAGCTTCTTATGCCTTCTTTTTGTTGCTGTAGTTTCAAGTAATCGTCATACATCTCTCTTCCCGCATCGCTTGCAGCATTTTTGCTCAGGTCGAAGTACTTGTAAATGGTATCTAGTTGGCGGCGACTATATGTGTTTAGCTGCGCAAAAAGCTTTGATTCAGCCGTTGAATCAACCCATGAAAACCTACGCCTTACGTACAATAACAAGTCCATTGCTGCCGAATACCTGAATGTACTGTCTGATTGTGTACATATAGCATACGCCACCAGGTTTGCATCACCCTCACGGGCAATGCCTGCTTTATGTGCAATTTCGTGTGATATCACGAAAGGTAAAATACTTGTGGGCACTAGTTTACCTATCTGCCCTTCGCCGGTAAACGGATTGAAATAACCTTCGATGCCCATTTTATCGACATAACTACCGAAAAGCGATGACTTGATGGCATGCCCCTTAAAATTGAATTTACAGTCGGTAAAAGCTTCGTAATTTTTCAATGATACCTCATTGATTCTATCAATGCCATAACTTCTATAAAACGGCTGTAGTGTATTGATTTGAGCTATGATATCACGTTCAAATACTGCAAGATTGACTTTCAAGGAAGTATCGAGTCCCCATGTTTTACCAATTGGTTCACGGTAGTAATGCCCACCCCAACTCAACAAAAAATAGATGTAAAACGATATACCTGAAGATGCTACAACGAACATAAATACCCCCAACCGCACAAAAGCCTTTTGCTTATACCTGTGAATCAGCGCAACAGGGTACAAAGCCACAAGCAGCCCCACCAACAATACCAACCCAAGTAAAATATAGAATAAATCGCCGAGCGAAAACGGAATAAAATCAAAAACCCAGCACCTGATACTTTGAAAAAAGGGATAGGCAATTGTAATCCACCAATGGAAACCTGCCCCCCAATAATTGAAAAAACAAAGCACCAACACGAGCAGCATTATTTTCCATAGCCCACGTATTAATGCCAGTTTAGCCATTGTTTATGCCCCCTGAATTTATTGCACTTGAAAATAATGCCTCAACACCCGTCCGCCTATAAGTACCTGCGCAATATAAATGCCCTGTCCAAGACCTGTGTCAATTTCAGTTGTTTCGTCAACACTGCAGTTCCGCTTCAACAGTACCCTACCGGTAATATCTATTACTTGAATATTTGCCGCTTCACCTCTCTTTCCTTCAATTTGCACATTGAAAGCACCACTATTAGGGTTAGGGAAAATGCTCAAACCCGTCGCTTCGGCATTTACGCTTATTACAGATGCCGGAGCATTAAAATAAGACTTGTTCTTACACCACAAATGCTCTGTGACTACCCAGTATAATTTATTGGTCAAATCAGGGTTTGAGATTTCATATCGGTTACTCGTAGCGCCTGCAATTATGGTAGGTTTCAGCGTGTACTTGTCTTCGTAGCCCCACTGGTAAGAAAACAAACCAGAATCGGTGATGAAACTGTGCTGATTGAAATGCACTACAGGTGTTTCACTTTCTACATCTCCTACAGCGGCAACAAAAGAATCAATGCTTGAACATTTGGCTCCCGCTTTGTGAGTATTTAAGTAAATGATGGGATACCCCGGTGTATTAAAATTGACAAGCGTGTATTGCTTATTAGAACCTTGCGCCCAAATGTCTGCACCATTTGCCGACCACGAAATATCGATATCGGCAGGTGGTAATGAATCAGCACCGAAATTACGATAGCGAGAATGGTTGCAGTTCCATGTATTTGTGATAGCCACAATGTGCATTGGCGACGGAGGAGGTGGTTCAACTGTAACGTTGAACGACTGATCAGCCGTACAACCTGCTGCATTTAAATGCACCTGATACGTAACCACAACAGGAGTACCAAGGGTATCTTGTAGCGTTTCAAAGACGACATTTACTCCACTTCCAGTAGCGGGAATCACACCAACAACTGTATTTCGGAACCATGAAAACTCAGTTCCGGCAACATCTGATGCCAATATATATTTAAACTCAGCACCTGAACAACTCCAAAGTGTCGTTGCTAAAACCAGAGAAGGACTAGGCTTTATTGCCACTTTTACCTGTTGCGTATTTGAGCAACCAAACTGACTAAGATGCACCGTATAAATTACCGTATCGGTTATATGGTTATCGCTTATCAGCGTTTCATTGATGTCGCCACTTGCTCTTGCAACTGCGGCATTTGCAATTCCCGCCATCGTATCTCTCGACCAATACACTTCAGCCCCAGCGGGTGACGAAGAAGTACTAAAACTAAAAGGAGTCCCTGAACATACAGCCGGAGGTGTCAATGAATGGGATAAAACCGGGTAATTGTGCACAGTAATGGTATCAAAAGCCGATGCGGTTCCACAATAGTTAGTTACCGAATATCGAATAAATACTGTACCAATACGACGGGCGTTGATGAGACCACTCAATGAATCAACGTGCACAATTGAAGTATCAGATGAATACCACTTGCCTCCAGTGTCGGTAGAAAACAATGTGGCAGAAGCATCAACACAAATGTCACTCACTGAGCCTACCAACCCTGCGATTGGTGTTTGAAATAAGTGCATATTGAACGATGCAGTATCTATTCCACAGCTATTGGAAACCATGTATAATACGGTAATGTTTCCCGCCATTGATGCTCTTACACGACCCAAGGTATCAATTGATGCTAAAAAAACTCCTGCACCGTCTATACCCCATGTGCCTCGTGAGACTGAAGATGAGAGTGTTACCGGGCGGGTCACACACACATTTGATTCACCGGAAATAACACCAGCATAAGGCAATGGCAAAATCGTGATGACCTTCGTGGCTATTGAATTGGTGGTTGTTGTATCTGATACCATATAAAAAATAGTATCAACCCCTGCATGAACGCCTGTCACCACTCCACCCGAACTGATTGTAGCATTGCCATTTGATACAGTCCACACACCACCCAAAGACGCATTAGTAAATGTGGCTGTTGCCCCAACGCATACCTCTGATACCCCAACAATGGGTGCAACCTGCCCATGTGTTGTAGTAGCAAACACAACAAATGAAAGCAATATAAAAAGCCGTTTTATAAATAAATCCATTGGATTACGCAGCAAAAAAAAGAATGCAACGAATGCCCAAAAGTACATTATCCCTTTGAGTAAGGAACGATGAATAAATAAAATATACCATCTTACTTGTTCTTTCCCATTTTTGCTTTGTTGAAAAAGTCTTTAAATAGCCCACTATTGGCAGATTTTTCGCCTTGCAAAAGAGACAAATAACTGCGCAATTTGTTACAATTTACTGATTCAACGTTCCTAACAGACAATACTGCGAAAAATGAACTCGTGAAGAATTAACAATCGCTCAAACTAAGCGGCAATTGTACTGCAAGTCCGCCCTCGGCTGTCTCTTTATACTTATGGTCCATATCTAGTGCAGTCTTCCACATGGTGTTGACTACCTGATCGAGCGAAATTTTTGCAGTACCCGGATTGCCCTGTAGTGCGAGTTGTGTCGCAGTGATTGCCTTGATTGCCCCCATGGTATTGCGCTCAATACATGGCACTTGCACCAAGCCCGCTACAGGGTCGCAAGTAAGCCCCAGATGGTGTTCCATTGCAATTTCAGCCGCCATCAGACACTGCTTAACTGTGCCACCCAACGCTTCACACAATGCGGCTGCAGCCATTGAAGATGAAACGCCAATTTCAGCCTGACAACCGCCCATAGCCGCCGAAAGTGTTGCTCCTTTTTTAAAGATACTGCCAATCTCAGATGCTGTAAGTAAAAACTTGATGATTTTTTCGTCGGAAAACCCATCGCAAAAAGCAATATAATAATGCAGTACAGCAGGCACAACTCCGGCTGCACCATTGGTAGGTGCTGTTACTACCCTACTGAAAGAAGCATTCTCTTCGTTCACAGCCAATGCAAAACAACTTACCCAATCGAGAATATATGGAAAGTTGGCACCTCCGGTGCGAATCAAATCAATCCATTCAGTATGATTGCTGTATGGCTTTCCACCTGTGAGTCTTTTATTTAAAAGTGCGGCACGCCTAACGACATTCAATCCTCCCGGCAAAATGCCTTCAATATGGCTTCCTCGGTAGGTACAATCTCGCATCACACCCCATATTTTAAGCACCCCTGCAAATGTTTCTTCATCACTTCTCCATGTACGCTCGTTTTCAAGCACTATCTCCGAAATCGACATACCTGTTTTATCGGCGGCTGCCTGCAAGTCTTCAGCAAGTTCAATGGGATAAGGCAAATGAGCATGCGCATCAGCACCCAAATCCTCGCCCTCTTTCACAACAAAACCGCCACCTATTGAATAGTAAGTTTCGGCTATTGTCTCTCCATTTGCGAATGTACATAGGAATGTAAGTGCATTGGGATGATACGGAAGGCTTTCGTCAAACAGAAAAACTACATCTCTTTCAGGGCTAAACGGTACATTCATTTTCCCACCCAGGCGAATGAGCGCAGTTGCTGAAATATGGTCAATTGTCGATTGGATTTTATTGACATCAAAGGTTACAGGGTCGTCGCCGTTGAGACCGAGAATAACCGCCACATCGGTGCCATGCCCTTTTCCCGTCTTCGCCAATGAACCATACAAAAGCACTCTTACTTCTGTAATTCCGGCTGCCATTCGGGGTTCGATGCTCTGTGTGAATCGTTGTGCTGCACGCCATGGACCTAAAGTATGTGAACTAGACGGACCAATTCCTATCTTAAATATATCGAATACAGAGATACTTTCTCTTTTCAATGCTGTGAATTTTCTATAAAACAAAAAGTCACCAAAGATAAGTAGGGAGAGGAAATCAGGCTATTTAATTTATCCTAAAACAACCCACAACAATAAAAAGCCTAAATTTGTGCTATGGGTCAGTATTCTGTAGGTGAAGCACTGAATTTATTGCTCGAGCGTTCTAACTGGAAATCTAAGGTATATGCGATCAGGGTAAAGTCGGAATGGGAAACTATTGCGGGTAAAACTGTTGCCCGCTATACCCGTAATGTAATGCTCTTCAATAAAACCCTCACCGTTTCAACCGACGTCGCCGCACTAAAAATGGAGCTACAACTCGGCAAAGAAAACCTTCGCAAAAACATCAACGAGTATTTTAACGACCGCGTTGTCGATGAAATCATCGTCAAATAACACAAATCATCTACCAATAAAAAATACAAAAGGCAGCCCGAAAGCTGCCTTTTGCAATATTATACCTAGTGGCTATTACGCTACACCGTGCATCATTTTCTGAAGTTTGCGGCTCAAAATGAACAAAGCAATTGCCGCTGCGCCTGAGAAACCAACAAACAGCATAAAGTATGCATGAAGGTCGGTAATCTGATAGCTGAACAAATGTGCTTTTTCTGTTGATTTTGGATCAGGGTAAAGTGAGCTCATGAAACCTGCAAGCTTGTTACCCGTTGCAATTGCAAGGAACCAAATACCCATCATTAATGAAGTAAAACGAGCAGGCGTTAATTTGTTTACCATTGAAAGACCAATAGGGCTCAAACACAATTCACCAATTGTATGTAAGAAATACAAACCAGTGAGGAACATAATACTTGCACCTGTAGCCGGAATATTTGTTGAACCAAATGCGATGTAAAGGAAGCCAATTGACAAGAACGCCAAACCGAGCGATTGCTTAAATGGAGCAGCAACAGTAATGCCTTTTTTCGCCAGTGTAGTCCAAACCCAACTGATAATTGGAGCCAGAATAATGATGAAACCTGCATTAAAGCTTTGGAAATAACTTGCCGGCATCTCAGTTCCAAAAATGTGTCTGTCAGTTTGTTCTTCAGCAAAGAATGTCAAAGAAACACCCGCTTGCTCGAAACACATCCAGAAGAAGATTACGAAAATCATGATGAGGATAATTACCCACAAACGGTCTTTTTCAGTCTTAGTCAATGAACCATCAGTGATGATTGTAATTGGACCTACCAACGTCATACCGTAAATCAATGAACCCCAGATATCTACACCTGCAACAAAGTGCAACAAGCTAAACATTACAGAGATACCACCAATTAAGATAACCAATTGGTTTTGGCTAAACCCGCTACCAGATTGCTTTTCGTCGGCACTTGTCGCTACCTTATTAGGACCAACACCCAGAGGTTTGCCGGTTGGACCAACGATGTACTTATCTTTGAAATAATAGAAAAGCACCAGAGATATGAGCATACCTATACAAGCTGCAAGGAAACCCCATTTATAATCAACTTTTTCACCCAGCGTGCCGCATACGAAAGGAGCAAGGAAGGCACCTGCATTGATACCCATATAGAATATGGTGTATGCAGCATCTTTTCTTGCATCTTTATCATGATACAACTGCCCTACCATGGTCGATATATTGGGCTTAAAGAAACCGTTACCCACAATAAGGAAGGTTAAACCTCCCCACATCAACGACGTTGCTAAACCTTTATCTGCATTGTGCGCAAACGTTCCTGACATGAACATCAGGAACTGACCAACCGCCATTAAAAACCCACCAACAAATATTGATTTTCTGTTACCCCAATAACGGTCGGCAACATAACCACCAATAAGTGGAGTTAGATAAACCAAGCCGGTATAACTACCATAAATATTACTAGAGAGCGCTTTGTCCAACAACAACATTTTACCCATGAACAAGGCAAAAATTGCCCTCATACCGTAGTAGCTGAAACGTTCCCAGAACTCAGTCGCAAAAAGCACATACAACCCTGCCGGGTGTCCACCTTTGCTCTCAGATGGGTCAAAAGGCATATCTAGCTCCGCCCCTGTCAGTTCTTCGTTTGAATTTGACATAATTCAATCAGTTTTGTTTTAGAATAATTCGCCAAGATAGCGCAATAATTGAAAATTGAACACTTACAACAGTCAAATTATTGTGGAAAAACGCCAAATACCTTTTAAAATACCCCTATTGACAAATGAACATCACTGTGAAAAAAAAGTTACCACTCCAAAATGAGTTGTATTTTGTTTGTTCTTATTTTTGTTTGCATGAACAACAGCGCTTTTTTGAACAGTACACAATGGGAGACGGAGGAATTAGTTGAGAATGAAGTGCGTACAGAAAAAATGCACAATCTCATTGTTTGGAATGATGACGTAAATACTTTTGATTGGGTCATCGAATCACTGGTAGATATTTGCGGCCACTCTGAAACGCAGGCTGAACAGTGTGCTATGATTATCCATTTCAAAGGTAAGTATGGCGTAAAAAAAGGCACCTTCGATGAATTGCGCCCGCAAGCTGAAGCATTGATTGAAAGAGAGATACAGGCAACTATCGACTATTAGTTCATCTTGTTATTTCAGCCAGGTACTGTTTGTGCCAATTATTAACTTTCAATAAATCACAACTTACTCACCAGTAGGCGAATGATTTTTCTTTATCCTTTTTTAGATTACTTTTGCACTCGTATAAAATTTTATCTTTTACATGGCTACAACAGCAGATATGCGTACCGGCTTAATTATCAAACTTGATAATAGCCTTTACTCAGTAGTAGAATTTGGTCAGAACAAAACAGCACGCGCAGCCGCCAAAGTATGGGCTAAGCTGAAAGGCGTTGATAACAACCGCACCATCGAACACACTTGGAACTCGGGCGATACCATTTTCCCGGTTAGGGTTGAAAGAAGAAACTACCAGTACCTCTATAAAGACGATTCAGGCTTCAACCTGATGGATACTTCATCTTTCGAACAAATCATTGTGTCTGAATCTTTGATTGAGCGACCAGAATTGTACAAAGACGGACAAGAATGTTTTGTATTGGTGAATACAGAAACTGAAATGCCAATGAGCGTTGAGCTTCCGCCAAGCATTCAATTACGTATTACTTATTCTGAGCCTGGTCTTAAAGGTGATACCGCAACACGCGCACTTAAAGCTGCTACTGTTGAAACAGGTGCTACTGTAAGCGTTCCATTGTTTGTGAACGAAGGCGACCTTATTAAAATTGACACCAAAAACGGTGCTTACGTTGAAAGGGTAAAAGAATAACTGTATTTTTTCAGATCAACACCTAAAAAGACAATTTCATGGAATTTAAACAAATTCAAGAGCTGATAAAAACTGTAAAACAGTCTAGCATCAGCGAACTTACCATAGAAGAGGGTGAATTCAAAATCACCATCAAGCAAGAATTTGCATCAACGGCTGTTGCAATGCCTGCTATGCCGGTTCAGGCTATCGCTGCGCCGGTTGCTATGCCTGTTGCACCTGCTGCTATTGCTGCGCCGGTTGCTGCGTCTGCTCCTGCTGCTACAGCGGCATCAGCTCCTGCTGCTGAATCAGCTAGTGGTAACACAATTACTATTAAGTCACCAATGATTGGTACTTTCTATCGCAGCCCATCACCTGAAAAAGGACCTTTCGTAAATGTTGGAGACGACATTAAGGCTGGTCAGGTTTTGTGCATCATTGAAGCAATGAAACTGTTCAACGAAATTGAAAGCGAATACAGCGGTAAAATCGTTAAAGTACTGATTGATGATTCATCTCCGGTAGAATACGACCAGCCTTTGTTCCTCGTTGAACCGGCCTAACATATTTTTTCCAGTACAAAACAGGTAGTGTTGAGCTACCTGTTTTCATTTTTATTGAAAACACTTTTAAAGGACATTATCCATCCCTTTAATACTACCCGTATATCGGGAATTCAACTAAAAAAACATGTTTAAGAAAATTCTGATTGCCAATCGTGGCGAAATTGCATTGAGGATCATACGTACCTGCCGTGAAATGGGCATTAGAACCGTTGCGGTGTACTCAACTGCCGATAAAGACAGTTTGCACGTTCGTTTTGCTGATGAAGCAGTTTGTATTGGTAAACCGCAAAGCGGCGATTCTTACCTGAACATACAACATATTATGGCAGCGGCTGAAATCACTAATGCCGACGCTATTCACCCCGGTTATGGCTTCCTTGCCGAAAACGCCACATTCGCTGAAATTTGCGCTAAGTACGGTATCAAATTCATTGGTCCTACACCTGAAATGATTCGCTCAATGGGCGATAAAATCACGGCTAAAGAAACGATGATTCGCGCTAAAGTACCTGTTATTCCGGGTTCTGAAGGCTTGCTGAACAGTGTTGAAGAAGCCAAAGAACTGGCTGTTGAAATAGGCTACCCAATAATATTAAAAGCTACTGCCGGTGGCGGTGGTAAGGGTATGCGCGTGGTTTGGAAAGCCGATGACCTCGAACACAACTACAATACTGCAAAAATGGAGGCTGGTGCTTCGTTCAAAAACGATGGTATCTATATGGAGAAATTCGTAGAAGAACCACGCCACATTGAAATACAAGTTGCAGGCGACCAATATGGTAAAGTATGTCACCTCAGTGAGCGTGACTGCTCTATTCAAAGAAGGCACCAAAAACTGGTAGAAGAATCTCCTTCTCCGTTCATGACGCCGGAATTGCGCGAGCGCATGGGTGAGGCTGCTATCAAGGCCGCAGCAGCGATCAACTACGAAAGTGTTGGTACAATTGAGTTCCTGGTTGATAAGCACCGCAATTTCTACTTCATGGAAATGAACACCCGTATTCAGGTGGAACACGGTGTAACTGAAGAAGTAATTAGCTACGACCTTATTAAAGAACAAATTAAGATTGCAGCAGGTGTGCCTATCAGCGGTCGCAACTACGAGCCAAAAATACACGCTATTGAGTGCCGTATCAATGCCGAAGACCCATACAACGACTTCCGCCCATGCCCAGGTAGAATCACTACCTTGCACACTCCGGGTGGTCATGGTGTAAGGGTTGACTCGCACATTTATGCAGGTTACACAATTCCGCCTTATTACGATTCTATGATTGCGAAAGTGATTGCTGTTGCCCAAACAAGGGAAGAAGCGATTGATACCATGGAGCGTGCATTGAGTGAATATGTAATTGAGGGTATCAAAACCACAATTCCATTCCACATGCAGCTTATGCGCAATGAAGACTTCCGTAAGGGTAATTTCACTACAAAATTCATCGAAAGCTTTAAGATGGTTTAATGCCACCTCAAAGTTTTTGTTATTCACTAAAAAATCCGCCGATTGGCGGATTTTTTAGTATACGTCCACCTCTTCCCCAGCCCTTCTCCGCCAGCGGAGAAAGGAACAAAGTTGCCTGCGGCATCTTTGTTGTTGATGTTGTGCCGCTGCGATTACTACTGGCGCAAGAGTTGATTCAACTTGTTGAAGTGCTCTTGTGTCTATAAAAGTGAACAGCCTGTCCCGAGCTTTTTTGCCTCGGGAGGTCCTCCTGACCCGGCGAAGCATACAATATACTGTTACTTAATATGGTCGAATCCAGGTCGGGAGACCCGCTCTCCCGAGGTAAACTCGGGATCCTTAGACACGGGAGCGCTGCGCTAACTCCCCGCACCAGTGGTTTTCGGTAGCGCACCTATGGCAAAAGTACTTGGTGAGTGTGTCGCAAGCGGATGCTTGCTCTATATTAGGACGAGGCGGACGCCTCGACCAGGGGTTTAATAGAAAAAACCCTAGCGATACCATCACTCCTTAACAATTCTATACAAATAAACCCCATTCACCCGCACCACATACATGCCGGGTGCAAGATGGGTGATATCGGCTTCCGCTTTTGTAGATTGATACTGCTGGCTGAAGACCTGCCTGCCCAGCAGATCGCTGATGATAACGCTGTTCAAAGGTACTGGTGAAGATATGTTGAGTTGTGTTTTGGCGGGGTTAGGATAGAGATGGATTTGTGAAGCGATAACCTCATTTACCCCTGCCGGAGCGGTGGTAATGCGCAGACCATTGCTTGTGGCATTTGGAGCGCCTACACAGCGGCTATTACTGGTGAGTACACACCAAACCGAATCCCCATTAGCAGGGGTGTAGGTGTAGCTGCTGCCAGTAGCTCCGCTGATGGCATGGCCGTTTACATACCACTGAAAGGCAGGCGTATCTCCGCCGCCCGAAACAATAGTAGATACCGTAACCGAAGAACCGGAACTAACGAAAGTAGCCGACGCGGTGATATGAATATATGGATTGCTGATCGTAACCTTACGCACCCGTAGGTTATAAAAATCTCCTACAAATACGTTTCCTGAATCATCCACTATCACTCCTGTAGGGTGATTGAACTGTGCCGCGGTGGCCGGGCCGTTGTCGCCGGAAAATCCAGCTGTGCCATTACCGGCTATGGTGGTGATGATACCCGTATTGGCATCTATCCTGCGCACTACATTGCTATCCTCATTGGAGAAGAAAAAGTTGCCGCATTTGTCAAAGCACATGCCCGTAGGTTTGCTGATTCTGGCAGCGGTAGCAGGCCCACCATCGCCGCTATAGCCAGTAACACCATTGCCGGCGAACGTGCTCACAATACGGGTAGCCCCGTCTATCTTTCTTACCCTGGCGTTATCCCAGTCCCCGACATATAAATTGTTGTTTTTGTCAAAGCACATGCCCAATAGCCTACTGAACTTAGCTGTGTCTGCGCGTCCCCCATCCCCGCTATATCCTGTTACACCTGTACCTGCATAAGTGGTGATGATGTTGGTACTCATGTTGACACGCCTTATTTTGTGATTATACATATCAGATATGTACAAATATTGCTGTCCAGTATCAAAGCGAACACCTGCAACTGCCATCAATTCAGCTCTTTTGGCAGGTCCGCCATCGCCCCGACTCCCAGGGTTTCTATTTCCGGCAAAAGTATCTATGATGCCTGTGGATGCAGTCACTTTCCTAACCTCGCTGTACCAAGCATCCGCGATGTATAAGTTTCCCGCTCTATCTGTGCATGCATCATAAGGAGAAGTGATAAGTGCGCAGGTAGCAGGTCCGCCATCGCCGCCATGTCCTCTTGAAGATGAGGTATCGCTACCTGCCACCCTGGAAAGGATATGGGTGGTTTTATCTACCTTTCTAACCAATTGACTAATGTGGCAAATCAGTAAATTGCCTTCATTGTCCAAGTTTAAACCTGCGGGGCGCCCTAATTGCGCAGTATCGGAATTTGCTAGACCGCCATCTCCACGTAATAACACACCTGTAAGTATACCACAACCAGCATATGTAGTGACCACTTGCCCATTAGCCATAAACGGAATTAGCAACAAACACAATATTTTAGCTATACTTTGCATTGCATTACAGTTGGGCTTAATAGTTTTCTTTGATTGAGCAAGTGGTTTTGTGGTAATGCCAAAAAGGCATTTACCCTTCAACAAATGTAGCAATTTTATCACATAAATTGTTTGAATCAGGATTTTCAAGATTATAGAATTTCCAGGAATTGCTTTGAAAAAACTCTCTGGCGCAGGCGTTTGCGAAGCGTTCGTGTGGGGAAAGTGTTTGGTGGGTGTGTCGCAAGCGGATGCTTGCGCAGTATTAGGACGAGGCGGGACGCCTCGACCAGGGTCAGGGACGAGGCGGAACCACCAACGAGTTGGGGTCAAGCTGCCTCGACCAGGGGAAGGTTTCGGGGTGTTACAAACGCCCTACCGCCTAATTCGCGGATCAGAATATTATTAAAGGCTAGAGAGGATGTTTTACCCTACTTCTCTAAACTGAAAAGGCTATCTACGAATTCAGCTTTGTTGAAGATCTGGAGATCTTCCATGCGCTCGCCAACACCGATGTATTTTACCGGGATTTTGAATTGATTGGCAATTGCAAGCACTACCCCACCTTTTGCTGTACCATCGAGTTTGGTAATAGCAATTGAGGTTACTTGTGTAGCTGCTGTAAAGTGTTTGGCTTGTTCAATGGCGTTTTGTCCTGTGCTGCCATCTAGTACGAGTAATACTTCGTGTGGTGCATCAGACATTTTCTTGCCTATTACGCGCCTGATTTTACTCAACTCCTCCATGAGGTGGTATTTGTTGTGCAAGCGCCCTGCGGTGTCAATAATAACAACATCAGAACCGCGCGACATACCGCTATCTACTGTATCAAATGCAACAGCACTAGGGTCGCTGCCCATTTCTTTTTTCACGATTGGTACACCTACTCTGTCACTCCATATTGTCAACTGGTCAACTGCGGCAGCCCTGAAGGTGTCGGCAGCACCGAGTAATACGTTTTTACCGCTTTTCTTGAAATTATGTGCCAGCTTACCAATGGTTGTTGTCTTACCTACACCATTCACACCAACTACCAATATCACATAAGGCTTTTTATCACGAGGCAGGTCAAACGTCTCAAATTCATTTGAAGGAGCATCGGTGAGCATACTCATAATCTCCTCTTGGAGAATACGGTTGAGCTCAGATGTTCCTAAATACTTGTCACGCCCAACGCGCTCTTCTATTCTTTTAATGATGGCAACCGTAGTATCAATACCCACATCACTGGCAACAAGGGCATCTTCTAAATTATCGAGTACTTCCTCGTCAACTTTATCTTTACCCGCAATCGCCTTAGTGATTTTGGAAAAGAAACCCTCCTTGGTCTTTTTGAGACCCTCATCGAGCGCTTCCTTTTGTTCCTGTTGTTCTTTGTTGCGTTTGAAGAGTTTGTCGAATAATCCCATATTGAGTGATTGCTGCGTGCAAATGTAATGAATATTGAAAAGTCCGTGTGTTCAGAATTCCGGATATTTTAATTCTTTTTCAGAACCACGCAAATACATGCTTCATTTCACTGAACTATGCCGTTTACAATGCACTTAAAAACCCCGAAGATGCGATTACCCCATTAGTTCCATACTGCCCACACCTATCATTTCTTTGACAGCGTTAGCAATAGAAGCCGCATCATAACCACACTCTTTGTGCAATTCTTCAGGCTTACCATGCTCTACAATCCTATCAGGAATGCCCAACATTTTAAGTTCAGGATAGTAGTGATTAGCAGCCATGAACTCAAGAATCGCACTTCCGAAACCGCCTACAATACAACCGTCTTCAACCGTAATTATCTTTGAGTATTTCGACGCGATTTCATGCAGCATTTGTTCGTCGAGTGGTTTTGCAAAACGCATATCGTAGTGTGCCGGGAAGAATTCATCTTCTCGCAACATCTTACAAGCTTGTACCGCAAAATTACCTGTGTGCCCAAGTGTAAGGATAGCTACTTGCTCACCGTCGCATATTTTCCTGCCCTTGCCTATTTCTATTTTTTCGAACGGCGTGCGCCAGTTAGGCATTACACCTTGCCCGCGCGGGTAACGAATAACAAACGGAGCGTTCATTTCAGGTAACTGAGAAGTGTACATCAGGTTTCTCAATTCTGCTTCATTCATAGGCGCTGCAACAATCATGTTAGGTATGCACCTCATGAAAGCAATGTCGTAAGCTCCATGATGCGTTGGACCGTCGTCGCCAACCAGCCCTGCCCTGTCGAGGCAGAACACAACCGGCAATTTTTGAATCGCCACATCGTGAATCACCATGTCGTAAGCCCTTTGCATGAACGAACTATAAATATTACAGAACACGCGCAAACCGCGGGTAGCCATACCGGCACTCAGGGTTACTGCATGTTGTTCTGCGATACCGACGTCAATAGCTCTGTCAGGCATAGCATCCATCATTATTTTAAGCGAACAACCTGAAGGCATAGCCGGAGTAATACCCATGATATCCGGGTTCTTCTCAGCGAGTTCCAGAATTGTATGTCCAAAAACATCCTGATACTTTGGTGGTTCAGGAGTCAATGGTACTTTTTTATTGATGATGCCTGTAATTTTATCGAACGTTCCGGGTGCGTGCCACAAAGTCTGGTCTTTTTCAGCCAACTCGTAACCCTTACCTTTAACAGTTTTTATATGTAATAATTTAGGACCGGGAATTTCTTTTAAGCCCTTCAATGTTTCTGTGAGCTTAATGATATTGTGCCCATCAACCGGACCAAAATAACGCAAACCGAGGGCCTCAAATAAATTGCTCGATTTTGACAATATACCTTTTAGCCCTGCTTCAACTTTCGATGCCAGTTTCTGGAAATCTTTAGTTGGCAACAAACCCAACATCTTCCAAATATCATCACGGAATTTGTTGTAATGGTGAGAAGTGGTAATGTCAGTTAAATATTCTTTCAATGCGCCTACATTCGGGTCAATGGACATATTGTTGTCATTGAGTACAATCAATACATCAGCACCACTTACACCCGCATGATTCAACGCTTCAAAAGGTAGGCCGGCAGTCATGGCTCCATCGCCTATTACGGCAATGTGCTTTCTGTGGTGTTCGTTTTTGTATTTGGAAGCAATGGCCATTCCAAGTGCCGCAGAAATAGAAGTAGAAGAATGCCCTACCCCAAAAGCATCATATTCGCTTTCGGTGCGTTTCGGGAAACCACTGATACCGCCATACTTTCTGTTGGTGTGAAATACCTTACGGCGACCAGTAAGAATTTTATGACCATAAGCCTGATGACCTACATCCCAAATAAGCTGATCGTCGGGAGTATTGTACACATAGTGCAATGCCACCGACAATTCAACGACACCCAGGCTGGCACCAAAATGCCCACCATAGATACTTACGTCGTCAATGATGAACTGCCTGAGTTCATCACACACTTGTTGCAATTGGAGTTTGCTAAACTTCCTGAGGTCGGCTGGTGTATTAATTTGGGAAAGCAGCGGCCCGGCTACTATTTCGTCCATGAGCTTATGTTCACTTTTCGTTACAAAGTTAGATAATTGTTACTGAAAGTTTCTTAGCCCGTTCACATAAATTAACAATGTGCATATTTATAAAACAGAATAGCGTCTGGTTTGGAAACATGTTATTCACAATCAATACTGTTTGCCGTCATTATCATTGATATTCACCCGCTATATTTTTGCCTTTTTCTATTATACTTCTACATTTGCACGCGGCAATGGCAGTTTTCACCGATATCAACCAACTTCCTCAATTCAAAAACACAGTGCTCACTGTGGGTACCTTCGATGGCGTGCACCAGGGGCATATCACAATTTTGAATCAAGTAGTGGCGAAAGCTGCTGAAGTAGGTGGCGAAAGTGTCTTGGTTACATTTGACCCCCACCCTCGGAAATTCCTGTTTCCACATCAGCCACTTGGTTTAATCACTCCGCTGGAGTCTAAAATTGAATTGGTTACAGAAACAGGCATAGACCATGTTGTTGTCGTTCCTTTTAACACTGATTTCTCCCGACTTACAGCAAAAGGATACATTGAGAAATTTCTGGTGGCAAACTTTCACCCTAAGGTGATTATTTTGGGTTACGATCACAGGTTCGGTCACGATAGGCTTGGAGATATCCATATGCTTCGCCATTACCAGCCTACCTATCAATATGAGTTAGTTGAAATACCTGCTCAACTCATTGATGCCGCAGCAGTAAGCTCTACCAGAATAAGGAACGCCATTAAAGACGGCAGAATTGAAGAAGCCAACACCATGTTAGGGCGCAACTATTCTATCAAAGGTTCGGTAGTAAAAGGTAGGCAACTGGGGCGTACTATTGGTTTCCCAACCGCCAATCTTACCCCTGCTGATGAAAGCCAAAAATTGCCGGGTAACGGAGTTTACGTAATAGCTTGTACCTATAACGACATGATTTATATGGGTATGGCGAATATTGGCTATGCCCCAACTGTTACCGAGAAAAAAGAGATTAAGATTGAGGCGAATCTGTTCGATTTTGATTTTGACATTTATGGCGAGCACATAGAAATCGCGTTTTTGAAGAAAATAAGAAATGAAGAGAAATTCCAGAGCCTCGACCACCTGAAAGCACGCCTGGCATTAGATAAAGAAGAAGCGTTGAGCTATTTTGCTTAATTTTAATCTTTTGCTGATATCATTTCACCATGAAGTTTCTATGTTGTTGCGTAACACTGTTGTTGTTTCATTTCTCCGGTTTTTCGCAGGAAGCACCATTTGATTTCATCAAGGGCGACAGCATTATTTTCGCCGATAATTTTGCACACGATCGCTTAGACACCTTCCCTTCCCGCTGGAAATTGTACAACAAATACCTGCAACTGACTTTCAATAACCGCACGGAAGAATGCTTCAAGGTTGTGAGCAGCGGAGCTACGAAATTCATGTTCAACCGTTGCAAATCTGACATGATACCTATCAAACAACTCAGGCTGCAAGACTCTTTCACATTGGAATTTGATTGCTTTATTTACCCCTCTTCCAATTTAACCATTAACGCCAATTTCCCTGATGTGCCTACTCATGCCCACGACGATAGTTGGAGTATATCGTTCACTGATGGCACAACGGTAGAATTTGCCACGTATTTTAACGATGCCTATAACAGCGCCCGTAGTGAATTTAAAACTCCTATTAACTGGAAAAAATGGCATCATTTCGCGCTTTCAATCAAAGGACAAAGCGTGAAGATTTACTTTGACGATACCAGGATTTTGAATATTAATGATTGTAAGTGCAATACAATCAACAATGCATTGGTACACCTTTTTGCCTCAAAAGAGATTTCTTATTCCAACATCGAATATACTTGCTTTGACATAGGAAGCAATTTTGACCAATTGCGCCGCCGAGAAAAACTCACGACCCGTGCTATTACTTTTTCTGCTAAAAAGAACAGCCTAACACAAACCGGAAAAAACTACCTCAATAAACTGGCTGACTGGCTCAATACCAATCCCGAGCAAAAAATAGAAATTGACCTTTGGACCGACTGGACTGATGACGCCGAAGGTGCAATTATGGTTACACAGGAAAGAGCCGACGCAATTGCCGAATATCTGGAAGCAATGGGCGTGCGGAAAACACAAATCAATTGCCACGGCCGAGGCAACTGTGGCAACGGTAAAAACGAGACTTTAGAAGACCACCTCAACAAAATAAAAACGGAAATAAAACTATTGTAACATAGCCTTATTTCCGTTGAAATATGATTATTGAAGTCGTGTATTAACCCATGTTATGGAACACTTGCTGAACGTCGTCGTCTTGTTCCAAACGCTCAATCAATTTGAACACATCTTCTGATTGTTCGTCAGTGATAGAAACTGTATTCAAAGGAATCCATTGCACATCTGAAGATAATGGTGTCATGTTACGGTCTTCAAGTGCTTTTTGCATGTTACCGAAATCAACGAAGCCACAACGCATAATGATGTTACCTTCTGAGTCTTCGCCTATTTCTTCCAATCCGTGGTCAATTAATTCCAATTCAAGGTCTTCGAGGTTAATGCCTTCAGGGGTTAATTTAAACACACCCATTTGCTTGAACATAAATCCTACAGAGCCGCTGTTACCCAATGATCCACCGCCTTTGTTGAAGTGCGACCTTACGTTTGCTACTGTACGTGTAGTATTGTCGGTAGCAGTAACCACCATTACAGCAATACCGTGTGGTGCGTAACCTTCATAAACTACCTCATCAAAGTTTGATGTATCCTTACCAAGTGCATTTTTAATCGCTGCTTCAATACGGTCTTTAGGCATGTTGAAGCCCTTAGCATTTTGAATAACGCGACGTAAAGCGGGGTTATTGGTTGGGTCAGGACCGCCTTTCTTTACAGCAATAGCGATTTCCTTTCCTGCGCGGCTAAATTGCTTCGCCATACGGTCGTAGCGCGCAAACATTGTTGACTTTCTTACTTCGAATATCCTTCCCATAAACTTATTGTAGGAGCAATTATTTTCGGCAAAAGTAATTTAATTTCAAATTCAACGGGAGCGACTTTATGATTGAATCGCTCCCGCTGTATTTTTTTCTATGATTTTGGATCCAACGCTTTGTTGATTCTAAAAAGCATATCCTCAAGATGGTACTTGCTTAATCCATCCTTGGTTAAAGGAATAGAAGCCGCAATTTCTTTCCTCAACGCCACCAAATGCCCTCGTGAAACTGATGTAACATCAGACAGACGAAGGTTTACACCCGCTTGGGCAGGGCTACCCGCTGTCGGATTCACAATTGCCACCAACGCCTCAACATAGGCTTTTTGGATGTTCCTTCTGTACTGGTCGATAGCTGCATGTGAACTTAATTCCCCCCAAACGCCTTTTTTCAAATCAGTCAACATTGAAGTAAGCTCGTAGGTGTTTTTCTTTCCAAAACGAGTTGTTGACATCAGCATACGGTTCATGCGCATAGGCGAAAGCAAGTTGCCAATGACATTGATCTGGAAATTACCTACCGTCTCAGTATTTACCGGATTGGTGATTTTGTTCAAAATCTTCTCGTCAAGTATCCACGTTGGTGTCTTGAACAATTGCTCGTTCAGGAAGTCGATAGCCTCTTTCTGAATGGCAACAGGTGTTGGCTCATACACATCTTCGCCTTTTTGCTCCACACTTTTCGGACTCTCATAAATACCACCAACATTTTTCACCACATGGTTCATATAGCGATAGTATTGAACAATAAGGGCAGTGTACATGTCTCTCAGATTCTCATACTTATCTCCTTCTTCGTAAGTCCACTCCGGCAATTTTACGATGATGCGCTTCAAATTTTTGATACCATAGCCGCTCGCCTTCATATTGTTATCACCCAGGTCTTCAGTTTGCGAACGAGGGTCAAACGGATTAGTCTCTGTGCCAAACCACAAACGAGGATTTGCTTTAAGGCTGTCAACAATCCATCTGTTCACTATTTTCTTGTCTTCGTATTCGTCTTTTGCAAAACTGCCTTTGTAGCCCCACTCGATGGCCCATTTGTCATAAGCACCAATGCGCGGGAACAATCCCATTTCTGAAATATGGTCTTCAGGTTGCGCAACGTAGTTAAAGCGTGCATAGTCCATAATAGATGCTGTGTGACCATTTGCCTCAACCCATGCCCTATCCCTTAATTTCTCGACAGGCGTACGGCTACTGCTACCCATGTTGTGGCGCAAACCAAGCGTATGACCCACTTCATGGCTGCTCACGAACCTGATTAACTGCCCCATCAAATCATCGTCGAACTCCATTTTTTGTGCACGCGGATTCACTGCCGCAGCCTGAATCATGTACCAATCGTGCAATAATTTCATAACATTATGATACCATCCTATATGGCTCTCAATGATTTCGCCCGAACGAGGGTCATGAACATTAGGTCCATAAGCATTCTCTATATCAGAAGGTAAGTACCTCAACACCGAAAAACGGGCATCTTCCAGGTTAGCAGAGGTGTCGGTGGCATCCCATTCTTTACCCATGATGGCATTTTTGAAACCTGCTTGTTCAAACGCTTTTTGCCAATCGTTGATACCTTGAATGAGGTACGGGCGCCATTTTTTAGGCGTAGCCGGGTCAATGTAATAGACTATAGGCTTCTTAGGTTCTACCAATTCGCCACGTTTCCATTTCTCAACGTCTGCATCCTTTGGTTCCAATCTCCAACGACAAATGAAAACCTGATTTTCCGCCTTTTGTTGTTTGTCGGCAAATACAGTGTAGTCATCAGCAAAGAAACCTACACGCGGGTCGAATAACCTTTTTGCCATTGGCACTTTTGGCAACAACACAAACGAGTTATTCATCTCGAAAGTAACCGCACCCGCCGACCATGCAGCAGGAAGCGTAGTAGACTGTTGTGGACCCGGTTGAGGGTTTAAATTGGGGGTGCTTGAAAAAGTACGCACTACCCTTACCTCTGTATTAATAGGGAACGTCTTGATGCTAGCCACGTATGATTTTTCACCTTGCTGACCTCCCAGATTAAACCTTTTCTTCGTGCCGGGGCCGAGTGAAATAGGTTGATTATCGCCTTTGAAATAATCGGAAACATCAATAACAACGCCATTTGAATCTTTAGAATAAGCCTCAATTTTAAAATTTTCAGCTATCGGATTCACATTGGAATTGGCAACTGCTTTGAATATTTCATTGGTTGAATCAGCCTGACTAATGACTGTGACAACGCGTAAAAAGATATTTTTATTCGGGCCTTTTTCCCACATTATCGTTTGCCTGTTTTCCATTTCGCCGGCATATAAATTATCGCCCCCGGCGGTTTTAGAGTAACGGGTTGTAACCATCATTTCCCTGCCCAACAAAGAATCAGGTATTTCAAAATACCATTTATCTTCAACTTTATGTACAGTAAATAAACCTTTACTAGTCACCGCTTTATCGGTGATTACCTTAGCGTATGGCTTAGGTCCTTTTTTGCTGCTGGTACTATCGGCAGCTTTCGCCGGTGCCGCAGCGGACGACTTGCTCGCATCTGCTTTTTTCTCCTTACCGTAGGTCGTAGCAACCGCAATTGGAAGCAAAACACCAAGAACAACTTTTTTCATTCAACAAACGTTTGAGATTAATTAAAAGTCCAAAGTAATAAATGAAGCTGATTTATTTTCAGCAGCAACAGAAATCACCCTTAATTCACGCAGTTTTCATTAAATCAAGCTTACTTCATTCCATTCGTTTGCGGTTCTGTGAAATACTTAGCATATTTGTACCCTTGAATTAAAGAGTTCTTTTTTAAAATAGAGTGTATGCTGATAGATATTATTGCGGGGGCGCGCCCCAATTTCATGAAAATTGCCCCAATTATTGATGCCATAGAAGCCGAACAAAAATTGGGTGCCGACATGCACTATAGGCTCATTCACACAGGTCAGCACTACGATAAAAAAATGAGTGCCGACTTTTTTGAACAACTCAATATCCCGGAACCTCATTATAACCTGGAAGTAGGTAGCGGCACGCAAGCCGAACAAACGGGTAAAATCATGGTGGGTTACGAACAATTGCTCTCTGAACTAAAATCAGACTTATGCATTGTAGTAGGTGATGTTACTTCAACCATGGCTTGCTCGATTGCTGCTAAAAAAATGGGCAACATAAAAGTGGCGCACGTTGAGGGCGGTATCCGTTCAGGCGACTGGACAATGCCGGAAGAAATTAACCGCATTGTTACTGATTCAATCACCGACTATTTCTTTACTACTTCAGAGGTAGCGAACAACAATCTGAGAAAAGCAGGAGTTGCTGAAAGCAGAATATTCTTTGTGGGCAACACCATGATTGATACGTTGCTGAAACAAATGCCAAGGTTTAAACAACCTGAATTTTGGAGTAAACACAACCTGAAAAAAGGTGAATACTTCGTAATGACATTGCACCGCCCTGCGAATGTTGATAACAAAGAAAAACTGACTGAGCTTATTGATTCTATTGTAAAATCATCGAACGGATTACCGTTGATTTTTCCGGTTCATCCAAGAACTGCAAAGATGCTTGAGAACGCAGGTATTTCAGCTCCTAATTTGATTCCGGTAGAACCACTTCCATATCTGGAATTCAACTACATAGTTCAAAATTCTAAGGCGGTAATTACCGACTCGGGAGGCATCACTGAAGAGACGACAGTTATGAGCATTCCGTGCATGACACTGCGCGACAGCACTGAACGCCCTGAGACTTGTACAGTAGGCACTAATGAGTTATTAGGCACCGACCCTTCGGCTATTCCACCAGCTATGGCTAAATTATTTGCAGGGGAATGGAAAAAAGGAGCCATCCCTGAATTATGGGATGGGAAAACAGCTTCTCGAATCGCTAAAAACATCAAAAATCTATTCAACGTTTAAACAATCAGATGTTTGTGGTCATTTTTACAATCGAATTAATTTTGATTTGCTAAAATATCCCATTACTTATTTAACTTCACGCTAATTCCGTCAGATAATTTTATTTGAAAGAATTTTTACGGTGAAATGTTGCCTCACTGCTTTCAGTGGGTCAAATGCGTGTAATTGAAAACTATGTTCCAATTGACTAATTCGTCTTTAGAAAATTACGCCAACACATTGTTGCATCTGTGCGACAGCGTAACAGTTGTTGACAGTGAGTTCAGGATTAATTACTACCTAAAAAAACAGGCAGATGGTACAGTTTTGTCCACTGTTGGTGGGTTGTTGGATAATTTCAATTTAGAACCGGCTATTACCGCTGAATTAAAATCAATTAAGGCTGCTATTTCAGCGGCTCAGCCATTCCAAAAAGTATTCAGAATTGTAAACGGCTCAACCAGCACAAAGTATAAACTGGATGTTTTAAAAATCCCTGAACTTCCTGATAATTCATTCATTACCAATATAAAAATAAGGGAAGACTCACATCTTTCAAGAGATGGCTGGAAACAAGCTTTAGAAACAATTGGCGATGGCATTTGGGAACTTAACCTTGCAACCGGCGAAATTAAATTCTCGGAAAAATGGCGCCAGATATTTGGAGCAGTTGATACAAATATCAAAACGCTCAATGATTGGCTGGAGATCATACACCCTGACGACAGGATTGCAATTGGTGATACTTTCTCAAAATACGCTTCAGGATCGATTCCTTCGTACGCTACAGAAATAAGATATAAAAACAACAATGGCGAATACAAGTGGCTATTGAGCCGCGGAGTAATTGTAGAACGTAAACCAACGGGTGAACCACTTCTTTTTGTGGGCACGCATACCGATATCCACAACACTAAAATCAAAGACCAGCAACACCGCATTAATTTGGGTACACTGCTGCGTTTGGTGAACAGCTTGCCTTCCGGCATGTTGGTGACAGATGAAAACAAAAAAATTATTTTCACCAACAAGGCGTTTTGCGCACTTTACGGTTTAGATAAACACCCACGCGAACTTCAAGGTCAGGACGCAGATCTTATGTTGCAGTCAGACAAAAAGCTGTACAAAAACGAAGAACAGCTTTTAGAACGAATTGCTTCATTACTCCAAAATAGAGAACCCATTTTTGGTGAGGAACTAGAAATGGCAGACGGGAGGATTATTAGCCGTGATTTTATCCCGATTCAATTCGGAGACAATTTCAAGGGTGAGATTTGGCGTTTTACCGATATCACTGAGAAAAAAACGATTGAAAGAAAATTCAAAGAACAACGTGGCTTTTATGAACATATTCTAAATTCCCTGCCTGCAAATATTGCCGTATTCAATGAGAAAACTGAAGCACTGTATGTTAACCCAAAAGGGATTAAAGACGACTTTATCAGGAATTGGGTAATTGGTAAAACACTTGAGGAGTTTTGCGAGAAAAGTTTGATTCCCAAAGAAATATACGAAGATAGAATTGGCTTTTTTCATACTGCAGTAAGAGAGAAAAGGCAAGTTGGGTGGGATGAAGAAATTCTCAGCAAATCGGGCAAGACGTATTACCAATACCGTTGCTTCTCACCCGTTTTAAAAGAGAATGGCGAGCTGGATATTATGATTGCCTATGGCATTGATATATCAGATAGGGTAAAAGCTGAAAAAGCACTGAATACGAGCCTTACGGCCCTTGCCAATACATTCAATCATTCGGGCATAGCAAAAGCACTTATTACGCCTGATGGATACTGGCTTGAAGTAAACCACCGTATGAGCGAGCTCACCGGCTATTCAAAAGATGAACTGTATAAACTCAGCTATGAGTCTATAACGTACCCTGAAGACATAGGTACCGAACTGCCTTTTGTTACTAAATTACTTGCCCGTGAAATTCCTGCATTCACAATAGAAAAAAGGTTCATCTCTAAGACGCGTCAGGTTGTTACAACTTCTCTTACAGTGTCAATGGTTTGGGAAAATGAAAAAACTCCGAGATACTTCATTTGTGATATTGTTGATATAACCATGCAAAAGCAATTGCTTGAGGAAGTCAACAGAAAAAATGCTGAACTGGAAGCCACTGGGCAAAGCCTGAGCAACAAAATCAAGCAGCTTGAAGAACTGAACCATATTATTGCGCACAACCTACGCGGGCCTGCCAATAATATCTCAATGCTTTCAGAACGATTGGTGATGGGCGACAATGACCCGGCTGCAGAAGATGAACCATTCACGAAACAGGAAGCAGGCGAAATCATTCACGAAAGCAGTATCAAACTCACCAATAGCCTGAACACATTGATGGAGTTGATGCAAATACGCCTCAATTCAGATATACCGCTATCAGAGTGTGTTTTTGACCCAATGGTAAAAGATATTTCTACCCAGCTTTACAGTGTCATTTACGAAAAACAAGCTGTTATTAATTGCGACTTTGCTGTCGCCTCAATCAACTATCCTAAGGTTTACCTTGAGAGCATATTATACAATCTCATGAGCAATGCACTCAAGTATAATAAGCCCGGGTTAGCACCTGTCATTAATATTTCGACCGTTGAAAAAGACAATAAAGTTCAACTAATTGTATCAGACAATGGACTTGGTATAGACCTTGAAAGATATGGGTCTAAAATATTTAAACTCAATCAGGTGTTTCATCGCGGCTATGACAGCAAGGGCGTTGGACTGTACCTCACTAAAAATCAAATTGAATCTTTAGGCGGCTCGATAGAAATTAAGAGTAAAGTAAATGAAGGTTGTGAGTTTACTGTGACTTTTTAAGCTATTTTTGGGGCGATGATTGATAAGCTCAAAAGAATTGGCAACCTTGTCAGTAATATGGGATGGCGCTATGTGTCGTTTCGTGCTTACCATGAAATCACGCGCAGGTCAGGAATGCTCAAAAAGAAATTTCCTACCAACCCTGCCTTCCAACAACATTTCACACTCACAAACTGGAAAAAACAAACAGCACGCTTCTTCTTTGAAGACCGTGAATCGTTGATTTTCCCTAAAAACCCATCGGCTGATTTAAAGAAACGTTTTGATGAAGTAAGCAGTGGTAAATTACTGTTTTTCAGCAGCACAGTATTTGAATTAGGCAAAAATTACGACTGGGTCACTAACCCTGACACTGGCTACAAATACGACGTCAATAAGCACTGGACTGAAATTCCAGACTATTCAAAGGAAGCCGGAGATATTAAATATGTTTGGGAAAAGTCGCGCTTTTCGTACTTGTACGATATCATCAGGTACGACTACCATTACGGTGTTGATTGCGCACAATTGGTGTTCAATGATATTCTTTCGTGGATAAAAGCAAACCCTATCAACTGCGGCCCCAACTACCGATGTAGTCAGGAAATGTCAATAAGAGTGCTGAACTGGACATTTGCATTGCATTACTACAAAAACTCGGCTGCGCTTACTGAAGATATTTTCAATCATGTACAGCACGTTATTTACTGGCACCTGCACCACATTTATAACAACATCCATTTTTCACGCATAGCTGTTCGTAATAACCACGCTATTACCGAAACGCTTACGCTTTACCTGGGAGGCCTACTCTACCCCGACTACCCTGATGCAGCTAAGTGGAAGGAAAAAGGCAAAAAGTGGTTTGAAGAAGAGATTGCATATCAGGTGTATGAAGATGGTACCTTCCTGCAGTATTCAATGAATTACCACAGGGTTGTTGCACAACTAATGACTTGGGCTATTGCACTTTCTGATCAAAACAAAGAGCGTTTCGAACAAAACTTTTATAAGCGGGCTAAACGCACTTTCCTTTTCCTGCGTACTTGCATGAATGAGGAAAACGGCTGGCTTCCAAACTATGGTGCAAATGATGGCGCGCTGTTTTTCAGACTCTCGAGCACCGACTACCGCGATTACCGACCGCAGTTACAAGCACTTGCAGCAGCACTAGGTACCGAATTGAAATTCAACCAGTTCAATGAAGATTCACATTGGTATGGCACCTACGAAAATGCACGTAAAACCTGGGAGCCGCAGGTTGGTTTACACGAGTTCAAAGAAGGTGGCTACTACATTATTAAAGAGAAAAACAACCTCACCTTCCTGAAATGCGGTAGTTACAAAGACCGCCCGCAACACGCTGATAACCTGCATATTGATATCTGGCACAACGGCGAAAACCTGATAATGGACGGAGGTAGCTACAAATACAATACCGACAACGACACCATACGTTTCTTTTCGGGTACCGAATCGCACAACACCGTTATGCTGGGCGATAAAGACCAAATGCTGAAAGGTGGCCGGTTTATTTGGTACTACTGGACTCAATGTAAAAACATCAGCTTTAAAGAAACAGATAGCGAATACATATTCGAAGGCAGCATTGAGGCATTCAGATATTTAAGTCCCGGCATAGTACACACCCGTAAAGTGGTTAAAACCAAGGGCTCTGATAAGTGGCTAATCACCGATAGTTTCAATGAAACCGCCGGGCTCACAATGCGCCAATTGTGGCACATGCCAACAAAAAACAAGAACAAGGTTACCCTTAAAGCAAAAGTGGGCGGAAAGGCTTTAAAAGGTCAGGAAATTGAAAGCTGGGCATCGCCAATGTATGGCATGAAAGAAAAGAACAGTTGCACTGAGTTTTCAACTGATGAAAACACCATTGAAACTGAATTAATGTTAAAGTAAATGTAGCCTTTGTCAAACGTTATAAACAACTTATCACTGCGTTTGTAACTTTGCCTTCATGAGACAGTTCAACGTACCTGAACAATACCAGAGCCCCTTGGTGAGCGCGATTAAACAAGAGCGCAAAGCAGCCGATAAAATGAAGAAAGATTACGACCCTACCCACCTCAAAATGGGTAAGCTGGAAATCTTGCTGGCTCGCCACTTTGGTTTTTGTTATGGTGTTGAAAATGCCATCGAAATTGCATTCAATGCAGTATTCGAGAACAAGGGTAAGAACATTTACCTCCTCAGCGAAATGATACACAATCCAGGCGTTAACAAAGACCTTTCCGATCTGGGTGTGCGCTTCATAATGGACACAAAGGGCAAAATGCTCATTGATTGGGATGCCATAACTGCCGACGACATTGTGATAATTCCTGCTTTTGGCACTACCCTGGAACTGGAAGATTTACTCATAAACAAAGGCATCAACCCCACCCGATATGAAACCACATGCCCGTTTGTAGAAAAAGTATGGAACCGTGCCGAGAAAATTGGCAAGGATGGATACACAATTGTGATACATGGCAAGCCAGGACACGAAGAGACAAGAGCCACATTTTCACATAGTAATGCCCACACACCTACAGTTGTAGTTAAAGACATTGAGCAAGCACAACACCTCGCAAAATACATTAAAAAAGAGCTGCCTGTAGAACAGTTTTTCATAGATTTCAAGGGTCTGTACTCTGCTAATTTCAACCCAATAGAACATCTGCAACGCATAGGAGTCGTGAACCAGACAACTATGCTGGCATCAGAAACACAAGCAATTGCCGAATATCTAAAGACTGAAATAACTGGCTTTTACAGTGTTACAGGCAACGCCATTCAGGAGCGCTTTGCAGATACACGCGATACGTTGTGCTATGCAACCAATGATAACCAAACTGCGGTTAGTACCATGCTTGAATCTCAGGCAGACCTTGCGCTGGTTATTGGTGGATACAACAGCTCAAATACGTCGCACCTCGTTGAGTTGTGCGAATTGAAGCTACCTACCTATTTCATTAAAGACGAACACTGCATCACCAACGACGGCAGCCTCATTCATTTCGATTTGCACAGTGCTACCGAACAGCAAACTGCGGGTATTTTCGAACCAGGCAAATCCTACAAAGTGATGATAACATCGGGGGCTTCTTGCCCTGACGCACTTGTAGAAAGAGTGATGTTGCGACTGAGCATGATACTAGGAGAAAGCAATAATTTCGAGGCAATTAAGATGAAGTATATTTCTTTGCGATAAATTGGTTTTAAATAAATTACAGTTTATACCTCGACCGATACTCATGGGGTGTAACTCCCGTAAATCGTTTGAAGATTTTTCTGAATGCGGGTATATCGCTATACCCAACAGCATTCATAATTTCATCGACTGTCTTCTTGGTTGTCTCAAGCTGAAGTCGGGCAGCTTCTATTTTTACCCGCTGGATATATTCGGTTACTGAACTTGATGTCGCCTTGCGAAACCTTCTTTCAAAGGTCCGACGTGTGATATGAAGTTGGTCAGCAATTTCTGCTACGGTTATTTTAGTGGCATAATTTTCTTCTAATATTTTTTGAGCCTGCAATACAATCGTGTCACCGTGATCTTTGAGCCCCTGAAAAACAATAAATGCTGACTGACTCTGTTGACCAATATCAATGAGGAAATATTTCGCGAGTTGAATTGCCAATGCCCTGGATGTCCTTTTCTCCAGCAAATGAAGGAACAAATTCCAATAGGCTGTAGTACCTCCACTGGTATAAATTCCATTATGATCTGTAAAAACCAAATCATCGCGCAAAACAACCGAAGGATAAAAATACTTAAACTCGTTTGCGTATTCCCAGTGCGTTGTACATTCCCTCCCATTTAATAGTCCAGTATACGCTAATAAAAACGACCCCGTACCTAGTCCAACAATTTCAGCACCTGATTTATATTGAAGAATCAACCAACTAACACATTCTTTGTTTATATATGTCATTCCCCCAAAATGCCCATCAAGTGCAGGAACGATGACAAAATTGAAATGCTCGGTATCTGCAAATCTCATTGCCGTTCGGATGGTACATACCCCTCCGTTTAAATGCACATGCTCGTTAAACCCAACGAGATGAACATTGAATAAATTGGGCTCCCCCAACTCCTTAAGCCGTCGGTTTGCAACTTCGAAAAAATGAAGTGAATCAAAAATGGATGCCGGTAGAGCATTCTGAAATACGAGTAAAGCAACTTCCACCATTTTACAAAAATACAAACACCTAGTGTCGCAATCACCTACTCTACAATGTCGTATTTACCACAAGATTGTTGTAATTGCTCACCTACTTTTGCATTGAAAACCAAAATTTATGATAAACATTAATCCATATTTCAACTTTATGGGAAACACCGAAGAGGCAATGAACTTCTATAAATCGGTATTTGGCGGAACTTTTACGACTTTTCAACGATTCAGGGATATACCGGGAGGTGAGAAAATGGCTCCGGAAGAGCAAAACAAAATCATACATATAACGCTGACCACCCCATCAGGACATGTGTTTATGGCAACTGATTTCCTTGTATCAATGGGGCAATCGTTAATTGCTGGAAATAACTGCAGAATAACATTACACACCGCAAGCATTGACGAAAGTAATCAGATTTTTGAACGCCTTTCTCTAGGTGCAAATATTGAAATGCCCATGAACAATACATTTTGGGGTGCCTACTGCGGTATGCTTACCGATAGGTTTGGAATTCAGTGGATGATAAATTTCACTTTGAAAAACTAGAATATTATGGAGAACAGCAAAGCAGCCAAAATAGTTGGGCTTAGTTTGAAATACCTGCTTGTAGCATTTTTCTTGGTTGATGGCGGCATGAAAATAGCCAAAGCACAACCATCGATTGAAGGATCAACAAAACTTGGAATTCCTATTGAGGCAGTGCAGCCACTCGGAATTGCGTTATTTATTTTCACAATACTCTATTCAATTCCTAAAACCACGAGTGTAGGTCTGGCGCTCATAACCGCGTATTTGGGTGGTGCTGCCGCTGCAATGGTTATCAGTATGAAGGGAGGACACGGATACTTATTCCCCGTAGTTATATGTATTTTGACATGGGTTGCCTGTTATTTGACAAATATAAATGTCCGTAAGTTTTTGTTTGATAAGGAGTAATTTTTGAAGACATTTTGGAAAACCGTTGTTCATTTCTGCGCTCAGAGCGGTTTTCTATTTGTATGTAATTGGCACAGTTTTTGTTAATAGTTTTAACAATAAACTTGTTCATGAAAAACTCCTATTTACGCCTTTTACCCGTTCTGGTGCTTTCACTAGTAAGTTGCGGGAAGTACTCGGAAATTAAAGTGGGTGTTTTTGAAACAGCCATAAAAAATTGCAACAACGAAGGTAAAACACCACGTATCACCAACTCTGGTGACACAATAAAAGCTGATGCGTATTCAATTGGATTTTTCTTTAAGGCGCACATAGTAAGCAAAGACGATGGGAAAGATGTACAAGGAGAAAATACGTATTACATATACAATCATCCAAAGTCCTACTACGTCATCTCGCTCGACAATTTCGATTCAAGCCGCCATGTAGGCGATACGCTCAACGATTATTTCTTCAGGCTTAACGATACCCTAGCTTACAATTTAGATTCTCCCGGTTATTACTTCGCTGAAAAATGGGATTACAAAAACAGTACATCGATGGCTGATACTTTTTACAGCTATAGCTACCTTTTGCTGATGAAACAACCAACGAATAGTGGACTTTACAGGTTTGCAATACACATCGAAAGTTTCGATACAACTTCACAAGATGATACTCTAAATGCCTTATTGAAATGAGAATATTAAACGCGGTTTTACTCTGTTGTATGGCTCATTTGGTTATTGCAGCACCCAAAAAGAAGCCATCAAAGGAGTTCTACGACTTATTCACTATCGAGTTACCAACTACGGTTGGATGGGCATACGCAATAAATGTAAAAAACGCAGTCGCGCCCACAGCAAATGGCTTGGGGCAGATACACAATGTTGCAGCAGGGAAATCAAGCAACTCAATTTTTGGGATTGGCATCAACAATCACAGCAGCATTTTGGGAATTTCGTGGAAAAACAAAATAGGTATCGAAGTTGGCCTTGGCATGTTTGAAAAATCAACAAATTATTCATTTGCAACTACATACCTTCAAAGTCAATGCCCTAACCTGTATATAAGTGGCGTCGCCCCGTACTCAACATCCTATTCATCCTACCATTTTTCCAAACAAACACTTACAGTTTCTCAATGGTTTTATTCGGCATGGTACTATGGGTTTTACACTAGTTTTAACTGGAAAAGTATTTTTCTGCAGCCACATCTCAATTTTGCCTTCTCCGACAACAGTCTATTCGGAAGTGGCGGGGGCAATGATTCCTTGTATTCAATTTATAAAGAACGTGGAAGCAACCGTTATACGACATCAACACTCACTTCACGTATCTCGGCAAATAAGGTTGCCTATTCCACACAACTAATGTTGTTTTACAGAAGTCCGCCAGATAAAGAACGGCATCATATAGCTTTCGAGTTAGGCGTCAAAACCCAGCTCAATATAATTCCCTTCGGGTACAACACCACAATTGTAAATAAGGACTTTGGCGGCCAAACTAATTCCTACAAACAAGCAGGATCGGGAACGTTTACTTCGTTTAGCTTTGGTTTGTTCTTGGGTGCATCTCTCACAAAAGAAAAATAAGCTTCCTTGGGCATCACTTGTGCGCCTATATTGACAAGTATACAATATTACAGCACCATTTGAGTTTATAATTCGTTCATCATTTTTTTGACTAAAAGGGGTTTACATGCACAAAGTAGTACCTGTTTTTCTTTTATTGTTTCAATTCATCACAAATGTTTCTGCACAAGATACCTTGACCATACACTTTAAGTCAGATGTATTTTTAGTTGATTCTGCTCAAAAGTTGGCAATTGCAAACTGGCTTAAGGACATTGCCCCTGGTAAGCTTGACTCTATTTTTATCGTCGGCTTTACCGATACTATTGGGCGGGTTTCTTATAATGACTCGCTGTCGCAAAAGAGAGCAGGGGCGGTTAAAGCAATTATAGTCCCATTTGTCAAAAATACATGCACGATTAACGCTACTGGTTTGGGCATCTACTCTACAGGCAAAAACGAGCGCAGGACTGATGGAGAAAAGCGCATTGTAAAGGTGGTTGGATTGAGCAAAAACGGCAGCCGGCGCATTGTTGAATTAAAGAAAGTGTTGCAGGAAACCACCAAACTCAGAAAGAATGATGTTGTGCCGCTGGATCGAGTATTGTTCATGGATGGATCGTTCCAGCTTTTAACGGCTGCAAAAATTGAACTCGATTCCATCGCTGATTTCCTGACGAAAAACGCCCATTTAAAAATAAGAATTGAAGGCCATATTTGTAAATGCGCCAGGCACGGCTACCCTGCCGATTCACTCATTGAGGCTTCCTTTGACGGACTTTCCTACAAACGCGCACAGGCGGTTTTCATATACCTCAAAAGCAAGGGCATTGCCAAAGAGCGCATGCGCTGCATAGGTCTCGGCTACTCCGACCCATTTGTTGAAGAAGACAGCGACGAAAACGAAGCCCTCAACCGAAGGGTAGCTTTTAGGGTTATTGAGATGTAGGTTTTATGTGTGTTATGGTTACTTAATATGGTCGAGTTCGGTTCGGGATTCCTCCCGAGGCAAGTGTTTTAAAACAATAGCCTACCATTCGTCTTCACCTTGCTGGAATATTTCAATTTTCTTTGATTGAGAAAAATAATTTTTAAAAATATCTAGGCTTCCCTTTATGATTTGGTATTCTGAATGACCCGATAATTCTTCGTCTTTGATATCAAAGACTTTGTAGTTCGCTATCACAAAACACTTCTTAATCGCTCGCGTGATTGCTACATTCAATCTATTGGGGCTATAAAAAAAGTCCAATCGTTGTTTCGACTCTAAAGGATGAGAGTTAGCCATACTGTAAATAATGTAATTTCTTTGTTGTCCTTGAATACTATCTACTGTGTCAATAAACAACGAATTAAAATGTTCTATGGTTAATTTGGGAAATCTATTTTTTAACGCCCTCCTGATAGTTCTGACTTGAGCTCTATATGGAGTTACAATACCTATCTCACTTAATTTAGCCCCATTTTTAGCTAAATCAGAAATAAGATTTGTCACAATTTCAGCTTCAAATTTCGAATCACTTACTCCATCAAACTCATCGTGTAATAATAGTATATGTGGCTCATTGTTTAATACATTAGAATGAAATTGGCAGTCATAATTCCTTGTGTCTACTTGTGTTTTCTTGCTGGATTCCAATTTGTTATCATAAAACAAGGTGTTTGGTAATTTTATTAAAAACTCGTTAAGCCTGTAAGAAATATTCAACAAATTAATCTCACGTGGATAGAATCTTGCTAGCCTACTAAAAATTGACTCAGAAAACATTTCCAATGTTGTACTTTTCGGAACAATTGGATCCAATTGTTTATGGTCACCTACAAAAATATATTTAGCGGACCTTGACATTGCAGCAAGAGACAATGGAATCGATAATTGAGAAGCCTCATCAACTATGCAAACATCAAACTCCCAAAATCTCAATTTTTTGGTTGCATCATAACAAACTGAATAGGGCGTCGCACCAATTACAATTCCATTTTGATGTAGTTCTGGACTATTTTGGTAAGTGGGATAAGTCAAACTAGACTTAATTGTTATATGCTGGTTATTTAAGATCTCTTTATTTTGAGGTTTGCTTCCAATTTTAATCACCTTTTTTTTGTCTTCTAGCCTTTTAGAAATAGCATTCAGGCAATTGTTTATCGCAGTGTGAGTTGGTGCAGTTACAAAAACTTTTTTTCCCTGCCCCAGTAATATTTGTGCGATGTTTGCAATGGTTTCAGTTTTTCCTGTTCCTGGCGGTCCTTGAATAATGCAAAAGTCGCTTGAATTAACTGCCTTCTCTAAAGCAGTATTTTGAGAATTATTCAGATATTCTACTTGAATTGAATTGGACTTAAATGAATTGACGCTTCTTCCATTTAAAAAATTTTCGATTCTTGACAATTTATTATTATCACAACTCAGCAACTCAGCAGTTTTTGTAAGCATCTTTTCTGTTGCATCAGATTTATCCTCATTCAATTCCCAATTGGCGGTTGAATAACTCTCTATGTCAATATAACAATCGTATTTGTGAAAATCTTGAGGAACTAAGATGAAATTATCAATACTATCCTCCTTAATTTCCATTTTGAAACTGTATACGTCATTGCTAAGTATTACGTTTGAACCCTCCTTAAATTTTGACCTATTCTCATCGCATACTATTTTAACAGTACCTATATATGAAAACGGATATTCAACTAGTTCATTCCACTGACTATACGGCAATTCTCTAAAATCAAATTGCAATGAAAAGTTTGCCATTGTTACGCCTTTTGTTATTCTTTCATTCTGTTGCAAGGCCATAACTTTAGCATAATCCTTAGCATTTTCTTGGCTTTCAATCTGAATTGCTTGTCTAAACTCGTTTAATACTTCCATTATATTTTATGTTTTAAAGACCTAAGAATTATTTCAGTCTCTTTAATCATTTCAGGCAATCTTAATGTGTGATAACTTGAATATTTCTCATGCAGAACCGCCAAAATCATATCAGACACTATAATATCATATTGCTTTTCCAGAATATATTTATATATATTTTGTTGAATACAGTACCTATAATAGCTACAATTAGTCAAACTCGTTAATCCTTCTATATCAATTTGAAATCCTCTTTTATCGGGTCTGTTGGTACCATATATGATTAGCTTCTTACTTCGTTTCCAATCAACCATTGCATACTTCCCGTCAGAATACTTGAAAAGACAATCTACGGTCCCCGCTACATTGAATTCATCAAAATAAATTTTTTTTTCTGCCTCTGCAAAAATCAAATCTTTGGGTTTAATTTTTTCTTTTTCAAATTCCAGAAAATGCTTGAATTCTTTCAAACTATCTTCATAAGGTTCATTCTTGTAATATTGTTCGATCTGTTTATGAAGTTCAGTCCCTAAAGTTGCCGCTTCATCTCGATTTGCTTGAAATTCTCTAAATAGCTCCTCCTCATCTCTATTGGTTCTTTCCGCTTCCCTTTGAATGTATCTAATTATATCAAATTGAAAAAACCTTTCAACTAATGTTGTCACAGATATATATTCAGCATTCCCAGTTTTATCCCCAAGATGAAAGTATTTATGAAGATCTTTATCGAATTGTTCTCCAATTTCTTTAAACTGAGTCCGTTGGATATTTTCCTCTATAAGTTCTTGTTCCTGTTCATTGACAACAACTTCCATAAAAGTCCTTCTTTTATGAAATGAATGAATTTCCAAGTACTTTTCCCTGTATTTATTCAATTGCCATTGAATACTTTGATTTTCATCCCATTGGTTTTCAAACTCACATTCTGCTTGAAAATTGAACTCCTCCCCACGCAAAGATTTAATCACATTTTTTATATAATTAATACATTCATTTGGTTGTTTATGTACCTGTTTTTCAGTAAATCGAATTACCACCCAACCACTTTCAGTAAAAAATAAATCACGAATATTATCTTGCTTAAAGTCATTTTCCGCTTTGTAGTTGTGAGTAGGAAACCTGTAAAAACCATCATACGGTTCGTCAATTTCAACATCTATATATAAATTCAGCTTTTTATCAAACAATACTATGTCTGGCTCGTAAGGTTTGTTGTAGTTAGGGATGACCATATGAACATTATTAGCAAGTTCGATATCAAAATTTTGGAGTTTAATTTCATTGAAAAATTCATTCTCTTTATATCCTTTTTGATTAGAACGTCCCAATCTGGGAAGCTTCAAAGCACAGTTTTGCGTTGGCATTTTAACGACAGGATACATGTAATTTTCTGGCTGTGCAAAATGACAATTTGGTTTGAATAATATTCGTAAGTCATCTGTTTGTTCTGGATTTATTTCAGAATTGACGACTTGAATTTTAAAATCAGTTTGCGAAATTTCTTTTTCAATATCAGATGAAACAATTGTCAGAAGTCGACTTTTATCCACATTTTTGTTGGCCGATTCAATCTCAACTTTACTTTTTCCTTCTAATATTTTTAATAGTTTAACTTTTTCACTTTCCGCAGGTGCCTTAGTATATGTTTCAATAGGTTCTTCAATAATAAACTTAGCACTTTCCTCTTCAACTTCGATTGGCTTTTTTTTGACTAGTTTTAGTGACGCCCAATCATCTTTTACTTCTGTAAAAAATGCACTTTTTTGGCACTTAGTTAACTCAGCAGGAGATTTGACACCAAAAAGTTTCAACTTTTCAGTAAAAAAGCATCTGTATTCTTTTTGCAATTCTGAAAGTTTCTTTTCAGTCATATTCACCATTTATTTTTTCAAGAAACTCCCCATTCAAAAGTCTTCATTGTAAATTATTTACTTTTTAAATTCAAAAAAAACAATAATAAATTACAATAAATACCAAAACTCCTCAAAACACTCGGATAAAGTTACAAAAAAACTGGCGAGCTTCATCCTATATTGTACGTAGCGTCCATTCATACACTGCGGAAGTCAGAAGCAGAATTGCATACATTTAATACACACAAGATAGATCCTATCACCGCTTTTCCGTAGAAAATTCTAGCGGTAAACAATTGTAGTGGTTAATTAATATAGTCGAGTTCGGGACAGAGTCCCGCTCATTTACATAGATACGAGAGCGCTTCGCTAACTCCCCGCGCCAGATTTAACTAATACACCAACCTCCAACTCGCGCCAGATTTTCCCCACTAAACCCCCATCCTGTAAATTCTGTAATTCTGTAAATTCTCCCTCAAAAACAGCCACTTTTTACCGTTCGTGAAGTTTTACGACCGTTCGTGAAGTTTATTTGCATTTCGGTGCTCAGGTGAAGTATCTTTACAACAGATTAACAAACGAAAATAATCTGAATAAATAAACAGATACTTTACAACACTTTAAAACCACAGGCATGAACAGAAACTCACTACAATCGCAAAAAACCAGGAAAACAGCAAACGCTCAACCTTTAGCTCTTCCTGCCTCTCAATCCATTCAACTGATACTAGAGCATTACCTCATTCCCCCGTGGAAAAAATGGCTCAAAGCATTTGTGAAACGCATTCATTACTAACATCAAAAACGAACTTTTATGAATACCAATACAACTCAAAAATCCCTTCTTATCATAGTTAAAAATAACACCGAAAAACACGCCCATGTGCTGACTGAACAAAGTGACATTATAGTAGAAAACCTTCATTCCGGTACACCACCTTGACTAGAGATTCGGATTTAAATCTCAATTCAATAACTACTAAACCACTACTTTATGCTATATCACATACATCGATTTCAACCAAACCTTTTTGAAAATAAACGCCTATTTATATCTGCAAATTCGGCATTAGCCTGTCCCGTAAGATGCGCTTTTCCCGTTGCAACAATGAAATCCCTTGTACCTCATTCTCAATCATTCATCTCGTTAATTCAACAATCTCTCGAACGCTTTTTAAACCTGAATACTCCACCATAGGTGCTTCTATACAATACTTAACTAAACATTTTTCAATCACACTTAAACCATACTATTATGTACCGAAATACCAATAAAAACCAGTTAAGACATTCCGTACACGACAATAAAAGTGCGTCAATGACATCAGAAAATGATAATGTGTGTGATTTACGGTTTGACTCCGACCATCCGCCTTGACGGCCGGATTTGAATTTGTACAATTTTCCTTGAGTCCTCGTTTCCACGGGGACATTTTTTTATATACCTACCCAACCTCTGTTACACTTTTATTAGCTACTTTAGCCGCCGTATTTTTTCATATTTATGTTGTATCAGGGTCATTTTTCAACCAACGGAAACAGTTTCGAAAACAGAATCACTTCTTTATTTAAAATAAAATACCCCATCATTCAGGCGGGTATGATTTGGGCTTCGGGCTGGCAACTGGCAGCGGCTGTAAGCAATGCAGGCGGACTTGGCATTATAGGTGCAGGTAGTATGTACCCTGAAATATTGAAAGAACACATCACAAAACTCAAAGCAGTTTGCGACAAACCGTTTGCCGTAAACCTACCGCTACTCTACCCCGATATCGATAAACATATTGCCATTATTCTCGAAGAGAAAGTACCTATTGTATTTACATCGGCAGGTAACCCCAAAACATGGACTCAAAAACTGAAGGATGCGGGCATAACCGTTGTGCACGTTGTTTCGAGTGCCAAGTTTGCTAAAAAATGCCAGGATGCTGGCGTTGATGCCGTTGTAGCCGAGGGCTTTGAAGCAGGAGGACATAATGGAAGAGAAGAGACAACAACACTGTGCCTAATTCCATCTGTTCGCCAATCAATTGATATCCCGTTAATCGCTGCCGGTGGCATTGCTACGGGCAGGGCTATGTTTTCAATGATGGCACTCGGTGCCGAAGCGGTTCAAATAGGTTCGCGTTTTGTAGCAACCCCTGAATCAAGCAGTCATCAGGCATTTAAAGATGTGGTTGTGGCGGCTCAGGAAGGCGATACTGTACTCACCCTTAAAAAACTTACACCGGTAAGGC
This sequence comes from Chitinophagaceae bacterium, assembly GCA_947454235.1. GTDB lineage: Bacteria > Bacteroidota > Bacteroidia > Chitinophagales > Chitinophagaceae > Flavipsychrobacter. The sequence continues at coordinate 12,554 of CANGIY010000007.1, read as the reverse complement.
TTATCAAAAACGATTTTGCCAACCGCGCATTTTCTGCTGAAACTTCAGGTGCCGATGAAAATTCTTTGAAAGAACTGTTGGGCAGGGCGAGGGCTAAAATGGGTATGTTTGAAGGTGATACCGTTGAGGGCGAACTTGAAATTGGTCAGGTGAGCAGCATCATCAAAGAACTAAAGCCTGCCGCCGATGTGGTTACTGAAATATGGAATGATTTCAAAGCTACAGCCAACAATCCGTTTGGCTTTTAGTGGTATTCTTCTACAAACTTTTTATCGGTCAGCGTTTTTAGGAAGGCTATTAGTGCTTGTTGTTCAGTCGCTAAAACCCGGCCACCAAACGTTGCGTGCGCATCAATTGCAGCTTGCAAGGTGCTGCAACTTCCGTTGTGCAAATACGGTGGTGTATATACCAAATTGCGCAGCGTGGGTACTTTAAATTTACCAAAATCAGCCTGAGCACCAGAAATCCTCATTCTCCCGCTGTCGGCATTTGCATTGTTTTGAGGTGGTTGCAAAGCTTCATATTGGTTATTGGTAAACATTGGTTCGGTGTGGCATCGATTACAATTGCTTTTGAAAAGCGCATACCCTCGTTGTTCTTCTTCTGTAAACTTTACAGCAGCAATGTCCTGATAAACGGAATCAAACTTTGTTCGATAAGAAACCAAGGTGCCTAAAAATTGAGTGAGTGCCAAAAGTACATGCTGCCCGGTTATTTCCGTTCCGCCAAATACCGCCCTGAACTGCCGCCTGTATGACGTTGACTGATTCAACCTGCGCACCACTTCAGCCAGCGTGTTGCCCATTTCGTTCGGGTTGGTGAGCGGTGCCAATGGTTGCACTTCGAGGTTGTTGGCTCCCCCGTCCCACATAAATTCCTTCGCCCATACCAAATTGAACAACGGCATAGAATTGCGGGTAGAAGTTCTGGTGCCGATCCCTTTGCTCGCAGCCAAACCGCTGTCAGAAAATGCATACTGTTGCTTATGGCAAGATGCACATGCTATTGTACAATCGGCACTCAGTGCTTTATCGTAAAACAAACGCCTGCCCAGCTTTACACCTGCGGGAGTTAACCTGTTATTGGAAAAATCATAGTTTTTTGTGGGCCACCCTTTCGGCTGAATTAGATAATAGTCGTTGGTAAAGGAGAGTATAAAAACTGCTACTATTATGATGTACACAACTTTCATGGCTACTCTACTTTTAATACTGAACACATTTTACTGTATCGGTCTGCCATGTGGGCCGCCTCTTCGCCAGGAATAACAACTGAACTGAGTTTTGAAATATCGACACCCACAAACCAGGTTGAAAGGTCTACATTTATATAAATGTCGTTTGCAGTACCATTTTTTAAAGAGGGCAACGACAATTCCACATTTCTTACTGTATTATAGGGGCTCTTGTACCCACCAATGTGGTATTCAACCAAATGATGCAGTGCCTTGCTGGCATTCGATATTCCTTCAATTTTTGCCATGATGTAACCACTGTTCCACGCCCAGTACATCCCTTTGATTGGGTCTAAATCACCGTTCAATGCACCGCTGGTATTGTATGCGCTATCAAGTCCTATTTTAAACGAAATCCCTTCCTGTTGAATTGTTCCATTCAGCGTCCATGTAAATGTTTCCGGCTGGTCGGAATCAAAGAGATGCACATTTTTTCGCTGTTGCCCTGCCTGCGAAAAATCGGATACATAGAACTTTAAAAGGCTCAAGCTAATGCTGTCACCATGGGACGTCACAAATTTTGTACTATCAAAAACAACTGTTTGATTACCCCACACAGGCACAAAATGAACTGTTACTCTTGCGCCAGCGAATAACGGACAGCACAGCAAGACCGACAACAACGTTAAAACCCTACCCATAGCTGTTAAATTTCAGGTCGGTGAGGTGGTGGACCTTGCGGCGGACCTCCAGGTGGTGGCGGACCATCGTGGTGAAGACCACCTGGCGGAGGTGGACCACCGCGATGTGGTGGTGGCATACCATCAGGCGGGCCTTGTCTATCAAAAGGTGGGCGCTCCATTCCTTCACCTTCACGAGGTCTTTGTTGCCTTTGTCCTTTCTCTATTTGATGTTCATTCACTTTTGGTTGTTCCGGCAATGACTTTAAAACATCAAGTATAATGGAGTCGAAAATTTTCTTTTGGTCGTCTTTCAAAAAAGCCCTGAGTTCAGCAAAATGGCTGAACGTTTGTTCCTCCACCTTTTTATGCAGTACCCCTAAAACACTGGCTAAACTATCTCTTTGTTGCGATGCCTCAGGTTTCATGAGCAATGCAAAATAGGCGTCACGCACTTTTTTACCTTCAAGCTTAATCGCGTCAATTTTATCTCTGTTGTCTTTCGACATCTCTTGAAACCTGCCCTCTTGTTCCTTGGTAATTTTCAATCGTTCTTTGAAAGACAGTCCTTGCCCCGGTCCTGCCAGTCGATTGTCGGGTGACGGTGGTGGTGGCAAATGAGCTGGACCAAACCAAATAACCGCCAGCAAAGCCACATTCACCGCCATTAAAATGGCGACCAATGCTACCCATATTTTCGACGATTTACCCTGTTCCATAATGTTGCTGCTCAATATACAAACTAAAAGCCTGACCCATTAAAATCAGATAATTGCGAAGATATTGATTGGTTGATATCTGTAGAACTTTGTGATGTCGCAGTAGCGTGTTGCGAATATTTAACTACCGACGCAACATTTACGACCAATAGCAGTGAAGCTGCTACTGCCAGACGTCTAACAATAGCACTCCCCGCCTGCGATGATCTCTTAGCCACCGACTTCATTACGTTGGCGTAAAGCTCATGGTTATATGCCGGACGCTGGAGCCCATCAAGGCTATCCATAACATCCGATACCCATTTTTCTTTTCCTTCAGCGTTCATATACTATTTGACGTAAGCTTCAAAAAAATCCTTCGCTCAAAATTAATTTTTCAAAAAGTTTTTTGCCACAAAAATGAAAAAATCAGTGTTTAAAGTTTCGACAGGGTGCCCCATGTTGGGAATAACACACATTCCAGCACCAGGAATCGCCTTGAAAACATGCCTTGTTTCTTCCATTGTTACCATTTTATCTCTGTCGCCCACGCACACTAAAACAGGCTTTTGAATCATTTCAAAGTCTGACAGACTGAGTGGGTTATGCGCTCCCATTGACTTTAAAAGAGTACAAGTTTTCTCGGCAAGTATTTTCCAATCAACAGGTGCATGTCGTTGAGCGAGTGCAGCAGCAAAAGCGGGAACTTTCTGTACGATCACTTCTGTTTTCAGCATACTGCATTCTTTTTCGGCAATTTCAGGTGTCCATTGGAGTTTCGTTGAAAGCGTAAGGAGCTTTTCTACTTTTTCGGGGAAATGCTTCGCCAAATACAAGCCAACGTATCCTCCAAGGCTATAACCTATAATAGCTACTTTATCAATGGACTTTTCATCCATAAATTGCAACACCTCATTGGCAAATGAAGGTATTGACCATTCATTTTTTGACAATTCTCTTCCCCCGTGTCCGGAGAAATTGATGCATTCAACCCTGAATTCGGCTGAGAGCAGAAAATGAATGCCTTCGAATTGGCGGGCATCGCCTAATGCACCATGCAGGATTAACAAAACCATAGTAACAGAATAGAAAATAAACAAAAATAAACTACTTTTGCCCATCAAAAAATCCAAACTTAGATGCAGTTAGCTATAATTGGAACCGGATACGTTGGACTTGTTACCGGAACCTGTTTTGCCGAGACCGGAAATAATGTGACATGTATTGATATTGATCAAAATAAGATCAATAAACTCAGAGAAGGTAAGACCCCGATTTACGAACCGGGTTTAGAAATGCTTCTAGAGAGAAATATCAAAGAAAAGCGTCTGCAATTTACCACCAACCTTGCTGAAGGTATTAAAGGTGCAAAAGTGATTTTTTTGGCATTACCTACACCTCCTGGAAAAGATGGTAGTGCTGACCTTCAATATGTATTGAAAGTTGCTGAAGACCTCAGTCACATCATGACAGAATATACTGTTATTGTGAACAAAAGCACTGTACCTGTAGGTACTGCTGAAAAAGTACACAATGTACTGGCTAAAAAACTTGATACATCTCTTTTTGACGTGGTTTCAAACCCAGAGTTTTTGAGAGAAGGTGTTGCAGTTGAGGACTTCCTGAAACCCGACCGTATTGTAATAGGTGCAAGCAGCGAAAAAGCACGCAAAATTATGGATGAGTTGTATCAACCATACTTGCGTCAGGGCAACCCAATCTTCTTCATGGATCCACGCTCTTCTGAAATGACTAAATATGCAGCAAACAGCTACTTGGCTATGCGTATTTCTTTCATGAACGAAATGGCAAACCTCTGTGAAAGAGTGGGTGCTGACGTTGATTTGGTGCGTATTGGTATGGGTAGCGATAGCCGTATCGGTAAACGCTTCCTGTTCCCTGGTATTGGTTATGGTGGTAGCTGCTTCCCTAAAGATGTAAAAGCTCTTTCTTTTACCGCTCAGGAAAACGATTATGAGTTCAGCATTATTGATACTGTAATGCAGGTAAATGAAAGGCAAAAACGCATACTCGGTAAAAAAGTAAGAAAATACTACGGCGACGACGTTAACGGCAAACATTTTGCTATGTGGGGTCTTGCTTTCAAACCTGAGACTGACGACATTCGCGATGCTCCGGCTTTGGAATTAATTGACGAATTGCTTACCGCAGGTGCTTCTGTAACTGTATTCGACCCTGAAGCAATGGAGAACGTAAAAGCTATTTTCGGTGACAAAATCAACTATGCAGTTGGTCAATACGAAGCTCTTGAAAATGCCGACGGTCTTTTGATTGTTACTGAATGGAGCGAATTCCGTAACCCTGATTTCCAAAGGGTGAAAGAAACGTTGAAACAACCGGTTATTTTTGATGGTAGAAACGTATTCTCTCTTGATAAAATGAGAGAACTTGGCTTCTACTACGAAAGTGTTGGTCGCAACAAAATAAACTAATTACAAACCAGCAACTATTTTTCTTAAGCATAACTTATGGCAAAAAGAATATTAATCACCGGTGCTGCAGGCTTTTTAGGGTCTCACCTTTGCGACCGCTTCCTTGCTGAAGGGTACAATGTTGTTGGCATGGACAACCTTTTGACCGGCAACATCAAAAATATAGAACACCTTTTCCCTGTAAAGGAATTTGAATTCTACCACCACGATGTTACTAAGTTCGTGCACGTTCCGGGCAACATCGATTACATATTACATTTCGCTTCACCAGCGAGCCCTATCGACTACCTGAAAATGCCGATCCAAACTTTGAAAGTTGGTGCATTGGGTACGCATAATTTGTTGGGTCTTGCTAAATCTAAAGGCAGCCGAATTCTAGTAGCTTCTACATCAGAAGTTTATGGTGATCCTTTGGTACACCCACAAACAGAAGAATATTGGGGTAACGTAAACCCAGTTGGTCCTCGTGGTGTTTATGATGAAGCAAAACGTTTCATGGAAAGCATTACAATGGCATACCATACCTTCCATAATGTTGAAACCCGTATTATAAGGATCTTCAACACCTATGGACCAAGGATGCGACTCGATGACGGTCGTGCATTGCCAACATTCCTAAGCCAGGCTTTAAGAGGTGAAGACCTTACCGTATTCGGTGATGGTTCACAAACACGTTCTTTCTGTTATGTTGATGATTTGGTGGATGGTATCTACAGATTATTGCTTTCTGACTACCACCGCCCGGTTAACATCGGTAACCCTTCAGAAATTACACTCCTTCAGTTTGCAGAAGAAGTTTTGAAACTGACCGGTTCTAAATCTAAAATCGTTTACATGCCATTGCCACAGGACGACCCTAAGCAAAGGCAACCAAATATTACAAAGGCTAGAGAAATTCTTGGTTGGGAGCCTAAAGTTGACCGCCACGAAGGTTTGAAACGCACTTTAGAATATTTCGTTCAACACGTTTAAGATTACAATTTTAGTTATACAAAAAATGCCTCGGGAAACCGGGGCATTTTTATTGTTCTGCTTTTTCTAGTGTGAAACCAAACGACGAGCCTACCCCAACCTTACTTCTAACATTTACAGTTTGCCCATGGGCTTCCATAATATGTTTTACTATCGCCAACCCAAGCCCTGTACCGCCAATAGTTCGCGCCCGGCTTCTGTCTGCACGGTAAAAGCGCTCGAAAATGCGTGGTAAGTGCTCCTCTGCAATGCCAGGTCCATCGTCAGACACTTCGACATAAATAGTCTTATCGTCCATTACATAACAACCCACAGTCACTGCCCCGCCATCACTTCCATACTTAATTGCATTTTGAATCAAATTCACCAATACCTGCTTAATCTTTGGTTTATCGGCATAAACCCAAATATTACCCACAGTGCCTTTTTTGAAAGAGAGTGTCATGTTTCGCTCCTTGGCCATCAACGAGAATTCTTCGAATACGTCATTCACTAAATCCTGAATCACAAACTCTTCCTGAATAATGGGAATTTTACCTGATTCCAGTTTTGATATTTCATCAAGATCATCAACAAGCCTCACTAACCTGTCTATGCTTTTATTGGCGTTGGAGAGAAATTTCCTATTCACCGTTTCATCTTCAAGTGCACCACCCAATAACGTGGAAACGTACCCCTGCACTGAAAATATTGGTGTTCTGAGCTCGTGTGCAAGGTTCATCAAAAACTCCTTCCTGAATTGTTCATTCGCCTGCAACACCTCAATTTCCTGTTTTCGCTGGTTAGCCCAACGTTCTACGTCGTCGCTTACCTCGTCAATCGACTTTTCGGGCAATATGTGCTTGTAAAAAATCTCTTCTTTCTTGGTTGCTTTGGTCTGGTAAATGAACTTGTAAATGAGCTTTATCTTCCTGTAAATAAATCGCTGAAGTGTATAATGATATAGAAAATAAACAACCGCAAAAGTGGCAGCGAACACAAAAAGCGTGACAAAACCGAAAGGTTTAAGCGCGAGACTCAGCAATGCATTAGATACTCCTAACAGAGCCGCTGTCATTAACGACAAAGCCCGTGGCGTTATATTTTTAGTATCTAGAAAAGACATGAATATTGTAGTCGGGTTAATTGCCTCACTCGGCAATCAAAACTAATCCATTTCAAACTTATATCCTACCCCTTTCACTGTGGTAATAAGATCTATGCCGACTTTCTGCCTGATTTTGCGAATATGAACATCAATGGTACGATCGCCGACAATAACATCGGTGCCCCAAACACGTTGTAAAATTTCGTTTCTCAAAAATACCCTACCCGGTTTGGACGCCAAAAGTGAAAGCAGCTCAAATTCTTTTTTCGCCAATAAGATTTCTTCGCCTTTATAGTAAACTGAGAATTTGGTTTTATTGATTTCAAGTTCACCAAAAACCAGTTTTTGCTCTTCTATATCGTCTTTGCGAAGCCTTCTTAAAGCTGAAGCTATACGAGTAGCAAGCAATTCAGGCTTTATTGGTTTAGCAATGTAATCATCTGCGCCCGCCTTCAACCCATCAATTTCGTACTTCTCATCGCTTAATGCCGTAAGGAAAATAATGATGGTATCTTCTAAATCAGGCATTTGCTTCAACTCCCTAATGGTTTCAATACCATCTTTTTTAGGCATCATTATATCTAACAAGATAAGGTCTGGCCTAAAATCCTTTGCCTTTCTAATAGCTTCTACTCCATCGCCTGCAGTGGCAATTAAGTAGCCTTTGTTTTTTAAATTATAACTGATGAACTCTACAATATCGGGTTCATCGTCAACAATTAAAATCTTTCCCGGAAAAACCTCCATATATCAACTCTGGTTCTGGTGCAATATTAGAATGACTGTAGTTAGCAAAAAAATAGTAGCCATTATTTAATTGTTAAGTAAATATACCACCGTTTAATTGCTTGCAGGGCGCACATTTTAAGCATTTAATACTCCTCCCCATTTTTTCCACAACTAACTCAAAATCTGCATGCTAAAAAGATTTATCCTTCCCCTAAAATCAACTCGAAAAGCATTTTCCGTACCTTTGCACAAAATTTGAGGTTTGATAAGAAAAAATAAAATTTGGCTGTTTTCAACACTTGTACTGTTTGCCAGTTGTAAAGCTGAGCAAGAGGTAGTAGTAGCGCATAAAAAGCAACCAAGGTTTATTAATGACATCTACTTCGACCAACATAATAGTACTGCAAGCCATGTCAATGGCATTGACAACAATTCAAAAGTTGCCTCAAAAGGAAAGTACAATAAAGCGCCTAACAATCGCTTACTCGCTTCGAAGCTTGATAACGAACCGGGTAAAGTAGTGATACTTGAAAAGTACGCATCTATGATGAGTATTGAGCCTGCTGAACTTCAAAATGAAAAACTCTACAATTTCATTGAAGAATGGTACGGTGTTGAACATGTTATGGGAGGCTGCGACAAAACCGGCATCGACTGCTCGGCATTTGTAAAAAAACTGTACGAAGATGTTTTCGGAATGGAGCTTACCCGCTCATCAAGAGAACAATACGAAGCTTGCGAACACCTGAAAAGAGTGTCAGCACTTAATGAAGGCGATTTGGTATTTTTCAAAACCGCCGGACGACACATTTCGCACGTAGGCGTTTATCTGCACAACGACTACTTTGTACACGCATCTAATAACAAAGGAATAGTGATCAGTAGTCTTAAGGAAGAATATTGGCAAAAGCACTTTGTTGGTGCCGGTAAAGTTGCTAAGTAAACTAGGCGTTCAATTCGTTGAACCTTAGAATGTATTTCCCCAACACATCAAATTCAAGATTTACCGCATCACCAGCCTGTAACTGAGAGAAATTAGTGTGCTCCATTGTGTACGGAATAATAGTAACGGCAAAAGTTGTCTTTTGGACATCAAATACCGTAAGACTAACTCCATTGATACAAATGCTCCCCTTTTCAATAATAAGTGTAGCAAACCGGGCAGGGAAGGAAAAGTGAATAAGTGCACTGCCTTCACGTTGTTCGATTGCCTCACATTTTCCAGTGCAATCTACATGACCTTGTACAAAGTGACCATCAAGACGACCTCCGGCAATCATAGCCCTTTCTAAATTAATCAAAGTTCCCGGCTTCCAGTCGTTGAGGTTAGTTTTCTCTAATGTCTCCTGGACTGCAGTCACAGTATAGGTTTCACCCGAAATTGATGTAACTGTGAGACACACTCCATTATGAGCCAAAGATTGGTCAACTTTAAGCTCATGTGTAATTGGGGCTTGTACTGTGTATGTTTTATTGGTTCCTTCTACACTTACTGCCTTTACTATTCCTAAGCTTTCGATAATGCCGGTAAACATGAACTTTTATAATTTATGCGCTCTACCAATGTGGTTCTTGATAACCGTATCAGACTTGTATTGAAGGTTAACATGAAAGGTAGTATCTAGAAGATTATCAACTATTGTACCGCTCACTGTATCAGTGCGTACGCAACCAAACTGACCTTTCGTTACAGTCGTTGTGTCTCCTACTAAGGTATCAAGAGTAGCAGTGTAATTGTAAGCAGTAAGCAAAAACGAATCGCCTGAACCACAAAAACCAGTGCAAACCAATTTAGTATGTGACAAAGCCCTGAGTGTCAAATGCAAGGTATCGCTTGACAAGTAAATACCCGTATTGTTGTCAAAAACAGAATCGACGTATAGGTAATTGCCTGCAAAAAGATCGGTAGGATAAAAACACTTTGAATTATCTGGCACTCCGGGAAATCCCCAGTTATAATTTACCGCCGCAGGGTCGTTGCAATATGGGTTTGTTAACCGCGGGTCGGTGGTTGGCGCAGGATCGGTGTACTTTTTACAAGCCACAAAACCTGTTACCAGCACAGTAAAAAACAAAACTACAAATTGATATTTCGACCTTGATTTATTCATCGTGAAACGCCTGCAAATCTACAATTTAATACAACGGAAAAACCACTTTTTTATTGGCAAAAAGGAAATGTGGCACAAAAGAACTTTATTTCATGTGTTGATTGTCATTTTTATTCAGGGATTGTTATTTTTGACTTACGATGGCGCAAAGCAATAAATCAGCACAAAAGGCTCCGAAAGTTCAGGAAGCACCGGCCAATGAGGTAAAAACCACTCAGAAAACGGACATCCATTCTTTTAAATTTCAGGCGATTATCATCGCACTGCTTTCGATTGTGTTTTATGCCAACACATTCAAAAACGAGTATGCTTTTGATGATATGATGGCTATTGTGAACAACGACTACGTACACAAGGGCTTTGGCGGTATAGGTGAAATAATGACCAATGATGCCTATAAAAGCTACCTAAAAAACCAAGGAGGTGACAACCAACTTGCAGGTGGTCGTTACCGTCCTTTGTCATTGGTTACGTTTGCTATTGAACAACAAATTTTAGGACTACCCGAAGATGCTGAAACAGGTAACAGCATGAAAAACCGTAGCAAGGATGAAGAACAAAAACTGATTTCTGATATGCACTTCAGGCATGTGGTGAACGTGCTCCTTTATGCACTGTGCGGAGTGGTTTTATTGTATTTCCTGCGCACTATCTTATTTAAGAACCAGCCTTGGGTAGCATTTGTTGCTACTGTATTGTTCACCATACACCCATTACATACTGAAGTCGTCGCTAACGTAAAAAGCCGCGATGAGATTCTATCAGTAATTTTTATTTGCCTTACGTTCATTTATGCTTTTAAGTTTTTTGCTACCCAAAAGAGAAATGACCTCATCAAAGCCGGCTCATTTTATTTTCTGGCACTGCTTTCAAAAGAATATGCTATTACGTTATTGGTATTATTGCCATTGAGTTTCTATTTATTCGGACAAAAGAACCCTGTAGAGTCTGTAAAAGGACTTCTACCTTACCTCATACCTTTTGGCATTTACATGGCACTCAGAATGTCGTCGGTAAACGGTCCTGGAGAAGAAGCAGCAAAAAACGTTATGAACTATCCTTACCTGTATGCTACCGGAGTTCAAAAACTCGCTTCAGAAATAGAAGTGCTGTTCAGGTATTTAAAACTATTGGTACTCCCTTACCCTCTTTCTGCCGACTATTCATTCAAACAAATACCATATTCCGACTTTTCAAACCCGATGGTGCTGTTTTCATTAGTCATTCATTTTGGACTTATTGCGCTTACCGGTTGGGCTTTATTAAAAAGGAAGGCTATTGCATTCCCACTGGCATTTTATTTATTGAATTTGGCACTTATCAGCAACTTTCTGGTTAATATCGGTGCGCCAATGGGAGAAAGGCTAGTATTCCATTCTTCGATTGGCTTCGCAGTAATTTTGGCTCAAGGCTTACACTTATTGTCAGCCAAACTAAAAATCAATGCGCCATCGTTTACGGGGGGAGTACTTGTTGCCCTTTCATTATTTTCAGGCGCGGTCACAATCAATAGAAATGCAGACTGGATGAACAACAGCACATTGTTTTTAGCTGATGTTAAAACCTGCCCTAACAGCGTTTTGGCCAACACCAATGCAGGCTCTGCTTGTATGGGATATGCAAAAGACAGCCGACCTGATACTACAGCTAGCAACAAATGGTTCAGGGAAGCCATTTCTTATTTTAGTAAAGCTTTGAATAACAATCCTGACCACGGGTTGGCTTATACCAACAGAGGTCTTTGCTATTTCAATCTTGGGTTACCTGATTCAGCTGTTAATGATTGGGCTGCAGCCAGAGCCAAAGGTTTTAATACACCAATGTTGAATCAATATACCGGACAAGCGGTCAAAATGTTTCTGGGCCAAGGTAATGCGGCACTTCAAAGCGGTAATAACACCGAAGCTGTAAGGCTTTTGACGAGCGCTGTAAAGATTGCCCCTTCTGTGCCTGATGGCTGGCAACTATTGGGTGTGGCATACAAGAACTCCGGAAATATTGAAGAGGCTAAAAAAGCATTCCAAAAATGCCTGCTAATCGCCCCCGGCAACAATGTAGCTCAGGCGATGCTCAATGAAATGAGTGCTCATTAATCTATTCCTACAAATTCTACAAGAAAGGACTTTCCTTTCTCACCTGCGTTGAAACGTTTTTACTTTGATTCCTTCGATTGCTTGAAACGAAGGAAATTGAAGCTCTGTATTTTATGCTCCCAAATATTGAATTGAATAGGTATGTCTGTTAATCGGTAATCTCGCAAAGCAAGTATTTCAATCCCGCCGTTCTGATGAATGGTGTCCAGAAAAACGACTTCCAGCCACTCTGCAAAAACGTAAACGTGCACCTTAGGTTTTTGATCAATTAGACTTCGGTACTAAGTGCTTTAAACTGATATCTTTCTTCTACTTTCGATCAGGCTTTCGCTACAAACGTGCTTTGCTGCTTGGGCATAATCCGTTCATTTCTTGAAGCAATGCACCCCATCGGTAAATACACAAAAAGGAGGCCGTCTCGAAAGAAAATTTCGGGACGGTTTTATTTTTGTGCCAGTGCCAACTTTTAAATGGTATTTGTATAGTAGACTATATAGCGTGAGGTAGCCATTTTTTTAAAAATGACTAAAAAAAGCGGTCTTAAGCCACTTTTTTCT
>CANGIY010000006.1 GCA_947454235.1 Chitinophagaceae bacterium | reverse complement strand
ATAGCATTGTTCCCTAATCCGAATACAGGCGAGTTTATGGTATCATGCATTACCGATGTTACTGATGATATGCCTTACGAAGTGGTTGACATTGCTGGCAGGGTAGTATCACGCGGTGCATTGCACCCTGTTAATGGTGTAGTTCGCCAGCAAATTTCAGGCGGCGGCGACCACGATTTACAGCCTGGTCAATACGTAATGCGCGTAGTTTCGCCAATGGGTGTAAACATCATGTATTTTACGGTACAGCGATAGAAGTGACTTTATATAAAAAGCCCCCGGTTGAGTGTTCAAGCGGGGGCTTTTTCAATGCAATGTTTTGTTGTTATCCTAGACCGAATGTCTCGTGCTGATTAGGAATCAACACATCGACAAATCCTTTTTTAATGAGGCGGTCGCGGAATGGTTCTTGTGCGTCGTAGTCGCCATGTACCAGGAAAATTTGTTTCACCTCGCGCGGATTCTGGCAGGCAAGCCATTGGCTCAAGTCGTTATAGTCGCCGTGGGCACTCAATGAAGTTATTTCAGCAATGTCTGCCTTTACAATGTATTCTTTCCCGAAAATTTTAACCACATCTGGGTTGCGTTTTAGCCTTGCGCCTAAAGAGTTAGGTTCGCAATAACCCGTAAAAAGGATGGTGTTATGGTGGTTTTCGATGTTATTGACAATGTGGTGTTTCACCCTGCCTGCCTCAGCCATGCCCGATGCCGAAATAATGACACAAGGTTCTTTTCTGTCGTTCAGTTTCTTAGATGCATCGACAGTTTCAATGTATTTCAATCCCGGAAAATCAAAAACATCCTCATCTTGTTTCAGTAAGTGTTGTACCCCGGCATTGTAATAATCAGGATATTTTTTAGCAGTTTCTGTGATATTGATGGAAAGCGGGCTATCTACAAAATAATCAAGTTTCGGCAACCGTCGTTCCAGCTCCAGTTTATTGAGCATGTATAAGATTTCCTGCGTGCGCCCAAGGCTGAATGCAGGAATTATGAGTTTGCCGCGTTTTTTGATGCAGGTTTTTACAATGTAATCAAGCAGTTGGTCATGCGAACCTATTGTTCTATCGTGGAGCCGATCGCCGTACGTTGTTTCCATGATGATATAGTCCGCTTGTGGAAAGGAGTGTGGTGAACGAAGAATTAAATCAGAGTAACGACCTAAATCGCCACTAAAGGTTATGTTCGTTTCAGTGCCTTTTTCTTTGATTTTTAAATTCACGGCCGCACTACCCAAAATGTGACCTGCATCGGTGAACATCAAATCAATACCCTGTTCAATTTTGTAGTGGTCGTTATACGGTATTGTTTCAAAAAGCGGGAATACCTTCAATGCATCTTCTTCAGTATAAAGGGGCTCAAAAGGTTCAAGGTTTTCGTGTGCACGATGTTTATTAACGTGTTTCAAGTCTTCTTCCTGAATGTGTGCCGAATCAATTAAAAGCAATTTGGCTAGACTGGCAGTTGCAGGCGTACAGAAAATTTTACCCTTATAACCTTCTTTTACTAGCCGTGGCAATAATCCACAGTGGTCAATGTGTGCATGCGAGATAATCACATAATCGATGCTCAAAGGGTCGAAGCCAAAATGGGTGTTTAACTCCGTTGTTTCCTTACCCATGCCCTGGAACAAACCACAGTCGAGCAATATGTTCTTACCATTTTGTAAATGGATGACGTGTTTCGAACCAGTTACTGTTCGGGCGGCACCATGGAATGTGATTTTCATTTTAAAAGTTATTTTCGGTTGTTCTACAAATTTAACTCAAAACACCTTCAAGTCCTTGATGCTGCAAAACTATTTGTAAGACCAATGTAATAAAGTGACCACTGATATATCATGCGGTGACTCCAATCATCAGGCTATATCAGAATAACTACTATTTTTACGTGAAAAGGATGCTATGAAAAAGATTCTGTTGGCTTTCGACAGGCAAAAGATTTCTGATGACATGATGCAATACATATTGCATTTGAACAATGCTCAACCCATTGCCGCTATTGGTATGTTTTTACCAACCGTTGAAATGGTAGAAGTGCCATATTCTTTTGGTGGTGTACCGGCAGGCCCGCTTTATGTCGCTGAATCAGAAGAAAACAACGAATCATTGCTAAATGCTGAAATCAGGAAATTCACCGATTTCTGTACTGCCAATAATATTGAATACAAAGTACATAACGATTTTACGCATCAGGTAATTGCGAAAATTGTTGATGAGTCGCGCTTTGCCGACCTGCTTGTGCTTGATAATGCAGCTTTTTATGCCAACCTGGGTGCAGAAACACAAAATGATTACATATCCGAATTGTTGCATAAGTTAGAGTGTCCTTGCTTTATGATTCCGGGTGTGTACGAAGTGCCGAAGAATATTATAATGGCATACGATGGAAGCGAACAATCTATCTATGCATTAAAACAGTTTTCGTACATGTTCCCCGAATATTCGAAAACACAGGTGTTGCTGGTGTACTTCAATCAGTCGAAAGAAGGTGTGCCACACAGAGAAGAGATGGAAGAACTGATGTCGTACCATTATTTCAACGTTTCTATTTTCAAACTCAAAATAGACCCTGCAAAAGATTTGGATCAATGGGTGCGCGACAATGGAGCATCAATGTTTGTGGCAGGGGCATATTCGAGGTCGTTTTTCTCAGAATTGTTTCACAAAAGTTTTGTCAATGAAATTGTGAAGGAGCACAAAATACCGGTTTTTGTGTCGCACAAGTAGAAAAGGCTATAGACTAAACAGGTGTATTCAGCTAAAAACGGGTTTTAAATTCGGAAATCAATACCTGAGTGCCTTGCGCAAATAAATATTTGCTTAACTTGTGCTTCGAACTGTGAAAAAATAAACAGGTTTTATTACTTTTACCCCGACGAAACTATTTTTATGATGAAAAATATGTTGAAAAACATTCTTCTCGTTTGTCTGTTGGCCTTCTCAGGTAATTTGTTTGCGCAAAACATTAACCGTTCTGAATTGTTGGACAAAACCTGGTACTTTGTTGCCATGAAATGTCCTGACAAAGTGAGCAATACCAGTGATGGACACTTCATCCATTTCTATTCTACATTGAAAATGGCTGCTTCAAACCCTAACAACCTTAACTACGGAACTTACGAAAGAACATACACTGACGTAAGAGACAATCCGAATGAAAAAGGCACTTACAGCATCACTACCGACGAAGTTGGTAATGTGATTCTTACTTTGAAAAAAGCAAAAACAGGAACTACTGCTAAATACATAGTGCCTTTCGTTGAGGCTAACCACATCACTCTTTTGAGAACTGATGATGGCGACAAATGTAACGTTAGCTACGGTGTTGCACCTTAGTAGGTAAGTAACATCAAAACAATATTGAACCGCTCTGTACTACAGGGCGGTTTCTTTTTTAAATAATCGCACCAATATTTCCATTATTTTTGTTGGGTTCAAATCAATGTCTATGCCGGTAATTCTTCCAGTTAAGGGTATACACCCTACCATTCCTGAATCGTGTTTCGTAGCTCCTAACGCCACCATTGTTGGTGATGTGGAAATGGGAGAAGATTGCAGTGTTTGGTTTAATGCTGTGATAAGAGGGGATGTAAATAGCATAAGAATGGGTAATAAGGTGAACATACAAGATGGTGCCTGCCTGCATTGCACTTATCAAAAGACAGTGACTATTTTAGGCAACAATGTATCGGTAGGGCATAATGCACTTGTACACGGTTGCAAAGTAGGCGATAATGTGCTGATAGGCATGGGCTCGATAGTGATGGATAATGTTGAGATAGGCGACAACTGCATTATAGCTGCAGGGGCGGTAGTACTTGAAAATACCAAGGTGCCTTCAGGTAGTATTTTTGCGGGTGTACCAGCTAAGAAAGTAAAAGACCTGAGTCCTGAACTTTTCAAAGGTGAGGTGCAGCGTATCGCTGATAATTATTTGATGTACAGTTCATGGTTTAAATAAGCTCTAGGTATGAAAAAAATATCATTCATAGCAGCATTAGCAGGCATTTCATTGGTGTCGTGCCATGATACACAAAGCGTAAAAGACTGCAATTTCACGTGCCACAGCGGCCCTGCAATGTTGTACTTCCTCAACTATACGGTTGATAGCCTTGATACGGTGTACATTAAAACCTATGCCCACGATAGTACGTTTGTGTCACCTTTAAGTGCCGACAGCTTTTATTCTCCTTCAATATTTACTCGTATGGGTGATACAGGGTTGTCGTACAACACCTACGTATCAATTGACAAAGACTATGAGATTACGTTGAAAAGGACGCACGAGGTGATCCGCATTCACCCTATTGACAGTCAGGTAATAATGACAGATGCATGCACCAGAACGGCACCATGTTATACTGCGTTTTCGCACGCCATCATTCCGGGTAAGACTTTTAAACTGTTGCAGACCGACCCTAATACTGTGTATCTGGGAGTTTATAAAAACTAGCTTTCGCGCCACTCACGACCTGTCATATTCAGGAATACGTCTTCGAGGTTAGCGGCCTTCACTTCTTTTTTGCGCTGGAAACCAGTGGCAAGCAGTTCGTCAATTAAATCGTTGGGTGTGCTAAGGGCTATAATTTGACCTGCATCAACAATCGCAACGCGCTCACACAATTCCTCTGCCTCATCCATGTAGTGGGTCGTAATTACCACAGTACAACCGCGTTGGCGCAATTGCTTAATTAATTCCCACAAGTTGCGCCTTGCCTGAGGGTCAAGACCTGTTGTAGGCTCGTCGAGGAAAATAATTTTTGGGTCGTTGATTAGTGTCGTTGCTATCGAGAAACGTTGTTTTTGCCCGCCTGAAAGCTCTTTGAACTTATTTTTAGCCTTATCGCGCAGGTTTACGGTATCAAGCAATGCAAGGGCATCTACTTCGCGGTTGTACAAGCCGGCAAATAAATCAATAATCTGTTTCAGGTTAAGGTTGGGGTAGTAGCCCGCCGCCTGAAGTTGTACACCAATGATGTTTTTAATTTCATTGGGGTGTTTGTCAAGGTCAAAGCCATCAACAATTACCTCGCCACTCGTTTTTTCTCTGAGTGTTTCAATGATTTCGAGCGTAGTTGTTTTTCCGGCACCGTTAGGGCCTAGCAGACCAAAAATTTCGCCTTCTTTCACTTCAAAGCTAATACCTTTTACAGCTTCGAAATTGCCATACTTTTTAACCAGATTCTTAACTTGAATGATCGCTGACATAATTGTAACAAAGCAATGAATGTTGTAAAAATGCACCCACAACGCTTAGTGCAAATTTAGGTATTCAACAGCAATCAGACAGCTATATTTTCAGCGCGATTTAGAGAAGTATGTATGTTTTCAATAGTTTTGCTTTATGCCTGACTTTCCGGATAAAGCTTTTTTTACTCAATCGTTGCTCCATTGGCACAGCACTGAAAACAGCAGGGAATTGCCGTGGAAGAATGAAACAGACCCATACAAAATATGGCTCTCTGAAATTATTCTGCAACAGACGAGGGCAGAACAGGGCTTACCCTACTATCTGAAATTCACTGAAGCATATCCAACTATTACCGACCTAGCGGCGGCAGAAGACGAAGTGGTGTTTAAATTGTGGCAGGGGTTGGGTTATTACAACAGGTGTCGGAACATGCTGGCTACAGCCCGCATTGTTGCCAACGACTACAATGGCGTTTTCCCCAATACTTACGAGCAAATACTGGCACTCAAGGGCATAGGACCATACACGGCTGCCGCAATAGCCTCTTTCGCATTTAAATTGCCGCATGCTGTGGTTGATGGCAATGTGTATAGGGTGTTGTCCCGCTGTTTCGGCATTGAAGTATCGTCTGATTCTACAGAGGGAAAAGTTCTGTTTTTAGAATTAGCCAATGAGTTATTGCCAAAAGGACAAAGCAATTTGTTCAATCAGGCAATTATGGACTTAGGAGCTACAGTTTGTACTCCTGCTGCTTTTAAATGTTTAGAGTGTCCTTTGGCATCAAAATGCACAGCCAATAGCCTGCGTCGCCAATCCGATTTTCCAGTGAGAAGCAAGAAGGTAGTGGTAAAAACAAGGTATTTTAATTACTTCCTGTTCAGGTGCGGCAATGATGTGTGGTTGCAAAAGCGAGCAGAAGGCGATATATGGCACAATCTTTTTGAGCCTTATTTAGTGGAGACCAATGAGGTGGCAAACCTTACAGCGCTATTGAAAAATGAGCATTTGTCAGCAATCGACACAACTAAAACAACCCTTGCAGGAAAATCATCCCAAAGGCTTACCCATAGGGTAATAGAAGCCGTTTTTTATACGGTTGATTGTGCGACAAAACCTACTTTTTTACCTACCGATGGTTGGGTGAATGTAAAGGACATACACAAGTATGCCTTCCCAAAAACCGTAGCCGATTTTATGGAACGAATTATGGGTAACGCGAGCGCACCCACTTTGTTTTAGGCTTATTTCTTGAATTCGAGCGGCATCGATACTTCTTTGCCATTGCGCAACACAATCACTTTGGTAACATCGCCCGGAGCGAAAGAACCGAGTGCTTCCATGTAGGTTTGCATGCCTTGCACTTTCACGTCGCCCAATTGAATGATAATATCGCCAGCCTGAACGCCTGCTTTAGCTGCTGGTTTGTTATCACTCACGCCATCCACTTTTACGCCTTTTTCCTGATAGGTATAGTCAGGCATGATACCGAGCGTTACTTTAAATTTCGATTTGCCACCAGTCATATTCGATTTTGTAATCGTGTACTTAGGCTTAACACCTTTCTCGTCGAAATTTTCTAAGATGCGTTCTGCATAGCTAACTACGCGGGCTTCACCCGGATAGTTGATTAAATCTGCACGGTCGGTAGGCTTGTGGTAATCTTTGTGGGTTCCAGTGAACAGGAATAAAACAGGCACCCCTGCATTATAGAAACTAGTGTGGTCAGAAGGGCCAATACCTGAACTGTCGATAGTAAGTTTAAATTCCTCCTTACCCATTTCTACTACTGTAGACCACTGTGGAGAAGTACCTACACCGCCTAACGTAAGTGAATTGGTGCTGTCATTCAGTCTGCCCACCATATCCATGTTCAGCATATAGGCAATTTTGGTGCTGTCGAGTTTTTGTTCTTTTACAAATGCTTTTGATCCATACAGTCCTAGTTCTTCGCCCGAAAAGTGTAAGAACAGGTAGTTGAAATTTTTGAGATTTTTGGTTTTAACCCACTTAGCAACTTCCATAAGAGCCGCCGTACCGCTGGCATTGTCGTCGGCACCGTGGTGAATCTGATGTTCTTTTTTGGCATTGGCAAAAAGACTGTTGCCGTCTTCTCCAAAACCAAGGTGGTCATAGTGCGCACCGATGATAACAGTGTATTTCGCGCCATTATCAATGTATGCTGCGAGGTTAGTACCTGTACGTTGTGGTTTGTTGATTGCAGTATTCAAATCAACCTGATACCCGGATTTGTTCTCGCCGCCAGCCGTCAGTTTCTTGTAAGCCGAGTGTTTAAGATACGCAACCGGAATATTCATCGGTTCCATGTCAGACTGCGTATTGAACGTCGGTTCAAATTTAGTACCGTAGCTGTCGAATAATATTACACCTGTTGCTCCGCCTTTTTCAGCATCTTTAGCAGCCTTGTAAGCCGCTTTTTCAAACTCAAAATGGGGGTCTTTTGCCTGGTCGGCATCAGCGAACATTGGCACCATCCACACGTTACCTTGTTCGGTAACATCAGGCAGTACTTCGCCCTTTACATGTCCTGTACCACTGAACGGCAACGGAAAGTAATCTTCCTCGGTTTTGAAACTGGTATTGTTCAACGCTAGTTTATTGCTCGCCAACATTTCGCGGCCATAGATAAACTGGAACGGATACCTGAGTTGTCCTTTATAAGGTTGAATTTTGAGCTTTTTGTACCTGTTTTCAATGTATTCAGCAGCGAGCTTTTCGCCTTGCGTGCCGGTACGTCTGCCTTCCAACTGGTCGGAGGCGAGGTAAGTGATGTCTTCTTTAATTTGTTTCGCCATTTTGCGTTCAGCCTTGCTTTGCGCAACGCCTTGCAAACTCATTCCAAGAAATACCACCGGCAATAAACCGAAGCCAATTTTCATACACCTATTATTTTGACGGTGCAAAATTACATGAATATTTGAAGCCAAAGGGGTGAAATTCACGTACTGAAATTAGGGAGGTGGATTTGCGCGTGGGAGTGGTTTTGGTAAGTGTTACAACTTTAAAATGATGCAAATAGAGGAGCAATGAAGATAAAAATAGACCTCCCCCTTTTGTTAGCAAATCGCTAATTTATCAGTCGATTGAAAAACGGTATTTACAGTATTTTGATTAATCAGGGGGGCTTTGGTAATTTTGCGCCCAAATTCGAAATCGATGATTGATATTAAAGTTCCCACCGTTGGTGAATCTATTAGCGAAGTGACTCTTGTAAAGTGGATTCGTAAGGAAGGGGATTTTGTAAATAGGGACGAAGTACTCTGCGAGCTGGAGTCAGAGAAAGCTACTTTTGAACTTACTGCCGAAAAAGCAGGTGTTTTACATACAGTTGCCGGTGAGGGCGATACGCTTAAAATTGGCGACCTCGCATGTACCATTGACGACAGCAAAACGGCTGATGTGGCTCCTGCTCCTGCAGCAGCGGCTCCAAAAGCAGAATCAGCTCCGGCTAAGGCTGCAGCACCTGTTGCAACCCCGGCTCCGGCATCGGCAGTTAAAGCTACTCCGGTTGCCAGTGCCATCATCGAAGATAAAAAAGTGGCGCCTGAAAAGATAAAAGGTTCTGGTGCGCACGGCAAAATTTTGAAAAACGACGTTTTAGACCTCATTAGCAGCGGTGGCAAGAAAACAGGTGCAGAGGCATTTGGCAGAAACGCACGCCCTGAAAAAATGAGTAATCTCCGCAAAACAGTGTCTCGCAGGCTGGTGGAAGCGAAAAACAGCACCGCTATGCTTACTACTTTTAACGAGGTAGATATGACGCGCATTATGGAGGTGAGGAAACAATATAAAGACACTTTCAAAGAAGCACACGGCGTGAACCTTGGTTTTATGTCTTTCTTCACCAAGGCTTGTTGTATTGCATTGCAGGAATGGCCTGCGGTGAATGCTTACATCGATGGCGATAATATTTTGTACCACGACTACTGCGATATCAGTATTGCGGTATCGGCACCTAAGGGGCTTGTAGTACCTGTTATCAGGAATGCAGAAAGCCTGAGCATGTCGGAAATTGAACTTAAGGTGTTGGAGCTTGCTAAAAAAGCACGCGAAAACAAATTGAGTCCTGATGAAATGGCGGGTGGAACCTTTACCATCACCAACGGTGGCGTATTTGGTTCGTTGATGTCAACACCTATCATCAACATTCCACAATCTGCAATTTTGGGTATGCACAAAATACAGGAGCG
The DNA here is from genome assembly GCA_947454235.1 of Chitinophagaceae bacterium. Taxonomy (GTDB): domain Bacteria; phylum Bacteroidota; class Bacteroidia; order Chitinophagales; family Chitinophagaceae; genus Flavipsychrobacter. Next base: position 179,425 of record CANGIY010000006.1, on the reverse strand, counting down.
CCCAATGGCCATTAATGGGAAGGTAGAAATCAGACCAATGATGTACCTTGCCCTGAGTTACGACCACCGCATTATCGACGGTCGTGAGTCGGTGAGTTTCCTGGTGCGCGTAAAGGAATTACTTGAAGCACCTGAATTATTGCTCATTGGCAAAGACCCTGTTAAAGCTTTATTAGAACTTTAAAATAAACCAACTTACCCGTAATGGCTGAAGACATGGTAGAAGATACCTGGGATGATGAAGACCCCGACACCGACGTCGCCGAACAGGCCGACGAACTTGCGGTGCGCTTCAGCATGACCACGCAACCTAAGCAGGAGCCCATGAGACTTGATAAGTTTTTGATGGTGCGCCTGGACGGTGCTACGCGCAACAAAGTGCAGCAAGCCATTGAAGCGGGTATGATTTTGGTGAATAATAAAATTGTAGCACCCAACTACAGAGTACGCCCCAACGACTTTATTATTGTTTACGATACACGCAGGCCTGAATCGACGGAGGTAATACCCGAAAATATGCCCCTGAACATTGTGTACGAAGATGATGATGTGCTTATCGTAAACAAACCGGCGGGCATGGTGGTGCACCCAGCCTGCGGTAATTACACCGGTACTTTAGTGAACGGGTTGGCGTACTACCTGGCACAACAAAAGAAGGAAGGCGAAGAATTATTGCCACGGGTAGGTCTCGCGCACCGAATAGACAAGGACACCACAGGACTGATGGTTATTGCTAAGACTGAAAAGGCGATGGTGCATGTTTCAGCGCAGTTTAAAGCGCACACGGTGCATCGCCGCTATGTCGCACTCGTTTGGGGCGATCTCGAAGAAGACGAGGGTACAATTATTTGTAATGTGGGCAGGAACGCGCGTTTCCGTAAAATTATGGCTGCATACCCTGATGGAGACACAGGTAAAGAGGCAATTACCCACTACAAAGTATTAGAGCGATTCAACTATACTACACTGGTACAATTGCACCTGGAAACAGGTCGTACCCACCAAATCAGGGTACACATGGCGCACATTGGTCATCCCTTGTTTGCCGATGAGACTTATGGTGGCGATCGCATTGTGAAAGGAACGGTATTCAGTAAGTACAAGCAATTTGTAGACAATTGCTTTGACATCATCCACCGTCAATCACTCCACGCCAAAGAACTGGGTTTTGAGCACCCCACCACCGGCGAATTCATCAAGTTCGACTCCGAACTCCCAACCGACATGCAGCAAGTCATTGAAAAATGGCGCAACTACAGCCATGGTATGGTGAAGAGAGGGTAGGGATTTTACAGGTTGTGTTTTTGATGCTTGAGTTGTTCGAGCAAGCCTATTTTTTACGCTGATTGAAACTGTCGGTTTTATATTCCACCTGACAAAAATCTTTTTGTCAAAAAACTTAGCAAAAACAAATTTGTCATTTCATATTCGGTAATAATCCCCAAAAACAACCAACCCGAGTAACCGCCTAAAAAGTAGTCACTCGGGTTGTGTGTTATTACTATCAGGTTTTGTCTACATGCCTGCCATTGCGTTAAGTTGGGCGAGGGTGCCGCCAAAAATGTCTTTGTCTACATTGCCATTGATGCCGGGCACGGTAGCGCTGGCAGAGAATTGCCAAATCGTAAAATTGTTCCAGCCTTGTGGTATTGCAGGTCCATTGGCATTGTAGTCGGCAATCCAAAGCGGGCATTGAGAGAGAATAGCGTCGTTACCAATATATTGGTTCCAGAAGCTGGCGGCAGTGTAAATCATAGGTTGCCTGCCGGTTTGTTGTGCCACGCTATCTACCCACTGGCGAAGCTGTGCAATGCAGGTTGTTTTATTATCTGCAATGTACTGGTTCAGCGACGCGCTCGATTGCCATTCAACATCAACCACGGGTGGCATTACTCCCTTCGCTTTAAAATCGAGTCCGCAACCAAGGTAATTACTCACCTGGTCAGGTATTGGCGCGTTAGAGAACGAGTAAAAATGGTAAGCACCTCTTCTGTAATTCAGGTTGGCTAAAGCAGCCATGTAGGTGGCGAACATATTATCGCGGAAACCTGTACCCTGAGATGCCTTACAATACACAAACTGAATCTGACTAGCAGGAACAAGATTCCAGTCGATTGTGCCATTGAAATGCGACACATCCATACCGTAAATTTTAGGAGCACCCAATAAGTCAGTTATTACCGCCCATGTGTTTGGTCCCACGATACCATCTGCCTCTAGGTTGTGGTCGTGCTGAAACTGAATAACAGTAGCTTGTGTTTCAGGTCCAAATACGCCATCGCAAGCAATTTTATAGTTCAACTGCGCGAGGTCTTTTTGCAACGTTAGTACGTCGGGTGATGAAGTATTGATTTGAAGTGTGGTCATAAAGATTAAATAATTTTACAAGACGAATATACACCGAAAAATTATTCTATCGTAGTAATCGTTATATTTTTATATCCACAAAGAGATGGGTGCAAAAACGGTGTATTGGACTGCCAGTGTGGGGTTTGATGGTACAGTGTTATTTGAGAAAGTCGCTTACTTTTTGGCTGATGCGTTCTTTGACACTTTCCCAATTGGAATTATTTAAGCTAATTGGATCTTCGCCATCTTCGCATTCTTGAAAATAGGTGAGTGCCTGCGGGATGGAAATTAATAGCTGCTGAGAAGGGAATTTTGTTCTGTACGCATCAATTAATTTTTGCAATGGGAAGTGTTCTAGTAATTCTGCAATATCATAGAAATCTTTCTTTGCAGCCCTTTTTAAAATCGCCGAAATCTTCATTGCCATGATGTCATCAAGACTTAAAAGTCGAATAGAATCTTCGATATGAATCGGGCCAATCATCGGATGAATATGGTAGCTAACTAAATCGGTTTTTATCGACCCGATAAACCCGAAAACGCCAATTTTATTGGATAATGTGTATTCAAATTCTGGGAATTGATGAGAAATAGCTTCGATAATTTCGTCCGAATTAAATTCATTGGACGAAAACAAGTCGAGGTCAATTGAAATTCTATGACCAAAATACAAAGCCAATGCTGTTCCACCTACTAAATTGAACGATGCCAATTCAGGAATGGCCATCATTCTTTTTAATACGTCCAGTGTTCCGGCGTCGATTGTGCTGTAATGTAGCATCGGTAATCTGTTAATTTGTTATTTAAAACAGCACAAGCTAAATACACTGTCTTTAACGGAAGCCACTTTGCATTCGTGAGCACTTCTCTAATTTTTTCGTCGCCGTAGTACCGCCTGCAATTCCTTATATCTGGTACATCGCCACGAACAAAAACCCGTTCTATGATAAAGGAAGCCCTTTTTTCATAGTCGAGTTGTTCGAAGTTTACATCCCAAAAAATACGCTTATTGAATTGCGGTTGTTCCATTGAAATAAGTACAGCATAAAGTTACAACGTTATTAGTAAATCTTAGCTTGTTGGGCTTTAGTTTATGGCTGCCTTTACCCCTCCCAAAGTCCCTACTTTTATTACTCCCTTAACATGTCGGTAGGTTTAATTGCGTACTTTTGCAAAAAATTTCCATTTGTATGAATTTTAATTCTTCTGTAATTGCTGAAGAAATGGTAGCTACCACCGAGAAATTGGTGAAAGGTTACGAGGTATTGCAAAGTATTGATCCTGTTGAGATAGGTGCAACACCTAAAGAGCTGGTTTGGCAGAAAGACAAAATCAAAATGTATCACTACACAAGGGAAACGCCTGCAAAATGCGCTACTCCTGTATTGGTATCTTTTGCAATGCTGAACAGGCACGATGTGCTTGACCTGCAACCTGACCGCAGCTTGATGAGAAAACTTGTTGAAGAAGGTTTGGATGTGTACATAATGGACTGGGGTTACCACGACCGCAGCGACCGATATCTTACAATGGAAGACTACATCGATGGTTATATGAACGATGCAGTTGACTTCTTGCGCAAGCGTCATAAAGTAGATAAAATTCACAAGCAAGGTATTTGCATGGGCGGTACTTTCTCTATGATTTACGCTTCGTTGTACCCTGAAAAATTAAAATCAATCACTACTTATGTAGCTCCTTACGATTTCAGCGATTGTAAGTGTATGTTGTACAAGTGGCCTAAATACATCGATGTTGATGCAATGGTTGATTACCACGGTACTATTCCAGGTGAATTGATTGATGGTGCTTTCGGTATGTTGAAACCAAGCATGAACATCAGCAAGTACCTCGGTTTGATCGACAGCCTTGAAGATAAAGCGAAAATGGAAAACTTTCTCAGGATGGAAAAATGGAAGTCTGACCTTCCTGCTATCCCTGGTGAAATGTACAGGAAGTATATCAAAGACTTGTTCCGCGATAACTTGCTGATTCAAGGTAAATTCACTTTGGGTGGTCGTAAAGTAGATTTGAAGAACATGACTGTTCCTTTCCTCAACATCTATGCTACTGAAGACAACATTATCCCGAACACTAGTACTAAGAACATTATGGACTTCATCGGTTCTACTGATAAATTAGATTATCCGTTCCCTGGTGGTCACATTGGTGTGTTCGTAGGTGGTAAGTCACAAAAAGAACTTGCTCCTAAAGTTGCGTCATGGACAATTGAAAGAGGCTAATTTTAGTCACTAAGAATAATAGAAACGGGGTTGCATCGAAAGAAGCAACCCCGTTTTAGTTGTTATCAAAAATATTTTAAGCGTAACTGCTTGCTTGAAAATATTAGTGGCGCATCGCTTCAAGTTGGTGGAAACCACCGCCTTGTGCAGCATACATTACTATTACTTTATTCAAAGGTTTAGGGAGAATCAAATCATAAAATCCTTTGTCTTTGAATACGTTCAGCGTGTAGCCGTTCTCTTTATATTGGTTATTGGTTTTCAGGAAGTCCCAGGTTTTCACAATGCTATCGCAAAGTGGTACGCGCACTACACTATCGTTAATAAAAATCGGTAACGCCGTTTTACTGTCTAACGGCACTGGTGCAATAGGAAGGGTGACGACATTTATTTCGCCATTTTTTCCAACGGCTATAGGCGCTTTTTCAGTTCTGCCTAAAATAGTACCCTTTAGTAAAATAGCAGCGAACGAGAAATAGATAACCAATCCCGTTACGTCAACCAAAGTAGCCACAAACGGCGCCGAAGAGGTAGCAGGGTCTAGCTTTAATTGTTTGAGGATAATAGGAATCATGGAACCGCTTATGGTACCCCACATCACCACCCCTATTAGTGAGAATGAAACAGTGAGCGCTGTTAAGTACCAGTATTCACCACCCTTGAGACCGTAGTTGCCAAGGTGTAGTTTTTGCCACACTGCAATGCGTAAAAATCCTATAACGGCCAGTATAATACCTAATGTAAGCCCTGAAAGAATCTCGCGCCGCATAACATACCACCACTTCTTAGGTGTAAACTCATTCAGTGCCATAGCACGAATGATGAGCGTCGCCGCCTGCGAGCCGCTGTTACCACCGCTGGAAATAATCAATGGAACGAATATAGAAAGCACGATCGCAGCGTCAAGTTCGTCCTGAAAATAGCCCATAGCTGTCGCAGTGAGCATTTCACTCAGGAAGAGGATAATCAACCAAACTGCACGTTTACGGATAAGTGTAAAGAACGGCGTTTTTACATACGGCAAGTCCAACGATTCAAGACCACCGAATTGTTGCATGTCTTTTGTGTCCTTTTCTTCCGCTTCATCAATTACGTCATCGATGGTCACAACACCCATAACCACGTTATTGGAGTTGGTTACAGGCAGGGCTACACGGTCATATTCTTTGAACTTCTGGATCGCAGAGTCAATACCATCCTGAATGTCCAGTTTTACATAGAAGCCGTCCATGATGTCTGAAATCAGCTTATTCTGGTCGCTTAATACCAAACGCCTGATAGGAATATCATCGACTAGTTTACCGTTGTTATCTACTACGAAAATCACGTTGGCAGCGGGCGAATCAGTATAGTATCTTCTGATGTGTTCGCTCGCCTGGCTAATTGTCCATTCTTTTCTAACCGTCGTAAAGTTGGTATTAATCAGTCGGGCTACGCTTTTTTCAGGATAACCCAAAAGGTCGTAGGTCGCTAAACGGTTTTTATCGTTGAGCAGGTTGAGGTATTCAGTAACATCAACGCCATCAAGCGTATCAAAAAACGTGATACGGTCGTTTGATTCAAGACTGTTGAGTATGTTGGAAACCTGCTGTTTGGGCATGTCTTCGGTCACGCTGCGTTGCAGAACGTGATCGAGGAATGGAAATATTTTTATTTGAACGGGCTCGGGAAGGGCAAGGTAGGTGTGTATAGCATAGTCACGCGGAAGCGATTCAATTAATTTTGAAACTTCAGTTGCGTAATCTTCATCCTTGCTGTGTTGCAGCAACTCGCTGAGGTCGCCCTCCAGTATTTTCTCCCTTAGATCTTGAACCAGCATTATCAGCTATCATTTTTGTAGATTTAGTGAACAAATACCCGCCATTTTGGTAGCGGCTTTCCTGCAATTGCGGGCAAAATTAACCTTATTCCGTTACTACCAAAATTTATTTTTTGTAAACAATTTCCGGATTCTATGGCGTTTGATAATCATTGTTTTATGGAGGAGATACTACAAAAGTTGACTTGTAGACAAGTGACTTTTTTTTCATGAGTTAGGTGGGTAGTTTTAGTGAATCGTAATGTTGGAATGAAGCTCATTACAGAGGTAAAAGTGTGCATTTATGATACCAAATTCGCGCACCTCTTCAAACATTTATTTATCTTTACTGAAAAGTAGATGTTATGAAAAAGTTTGTTCAGGTTTTCGCATTGATGCTGATGGTTATTACCTTGAATGCAAAGGGAGATAAGTTGAGGAAAACATGCAATAGATTGCCTGTTGCTTCCGGCAGTATTGAGTATCTGACGGACAAAGGACAAACGACTACAATTTCTTCTAACATCAATGAAGCCGTTTTTTCAATCGGTGGTGGAACTATTCAATCGGTGATGAAATTAAAAGGCACTGATGCAAATGAGACTTATGTTGTTTTGTTAGCACTTGAACAAGGTGGCTATGCTGCATATATGCTGAACAGTACCACAATGGCTAAAGGCATGGCGTTGCAAAAAGGGCAGTATATGGGTACAAGTGCTAAAGACCCTAAAACAAACGCTTTTACATTTAAAATGAGTTTTTACCACGCTTCGCCGGAAGAAAAAACTGGTGCACCGGTTAACCCAATGACTGCCACCGAGATATCGACATTACTGCAAAGTGTTGATTTGAACTAATTCAGTTTATTTAAACCCTTCGGGTGATGCGTTGTAGTTAATAATTCTAATGTGGTTAGAATCGTCTTTTTGCAGAATCATGGAAACCTTTAAATCGCTGCCGCCTTCAAATTTATTGACATAAAACAGAGCATATACGCTACCTGCGTTCAGCCCTTTTGTTACCTTGGTTTGCCAATGGTCTAACTTCCTTTCAGTAACGTGCGGTGCTTGATTGCTGAGATTACCCAGAAACTCCATAAACTTCGCAGAATCATTACTTAGCAATAGAGCAGGATGGAAAAGAGCTCTTGCCTCTAATAGTTTTTTCTGACTCAAAAAGTCATAGAATTGAGCTGACACTTTTTCAGCTTCAGCTTTGTCTTTTTCGTTGTTTTCTACTTCAGTACTGAATTTGCACGATGCAAAGCCAATTATTGCAAACAATATAATGAGTCTGATTGGTTTCATATTATCTGATGAACTTTAAGCGAATAAGCGTGAAAATATATGAGAACACAAATGAAAACAGATTCCTTTTTGTTCTGCCAAACATCCTTTCTTTGAACATATAGGGGAGCTCCAGAATTTTCATCTCTTTCTTATTTCTTTTGAGTTTGATGAGAATCTCTTCAACGATGTCAAAATTGTCGCAACGTAGGTTGATTTTTCGCAACTGGTCGCCATCGTACAACTTAAAACTATTGGATACATCTTTACACTTGAGCTGAAATAGGAATGAATAAATAAAATTTACCATCCAGCTCATAAAAATGAGTGTTTGGGTATTGTCGCTTCCTCCGCCGTCTACGTAACGCGAGGCAATTACAAGATCATACCCATTCTTATTGTCGTATAAGTTCTTTATAAACTCGGGTGAGTGTGAGCCGTCGGCATCCATAAAAACCACATGTTTTCCTTTCGCCTTTTGAATTCCGGTTCTTATAGCATCTCCATATTTATTACCAATTTCTCTGTTGATATATGTTACACCAAGTTCAGCACATAGTAAGCCCGTCTGATCCATAGGTGTCATGGTGTCAATCACAAGAATTTCGAATGGCTCACCAATTTCCTGTAAAGATTTAATAATCCGCGGGAGCAATACCCTCAGATTCTCTTCTTCAAGATACGCCGGTATAACTACACTAATCTCCTTCATTAAATTACATTTCCTCAGTCCAACTGATCATTTTCCTAATGCCACTCAGTTTATCTACCAGTGGTTGCCATCCCGTCGCTTTGTTGTACGCCGATGTGTCAGCAACAAATACTTTCTGATCGCTTTCCCTGAACGGTAGGCGGGTGTATTCCATTTTTATGTCCAGTTCTGTTTCCAGCAGTTCAAAGAGTTCCAGCAGAGATAAGCTGTTGTTCATGCCTCCGCCAATATTAAATGCTTTTCCGTTAATATTGTCAAAGTGGTCAATGCTGGCAAAGTAGAGGCTTATCATGTCATCGGCATGAAGTACGTCCCTTACTTGTTTACCAGAACCTGATATAGTAAATGGCTCGGCCAGGGTTCCTTTTTTTGTTTCAACTGCTTTGGTGCAAAACCAGCCAATCCAGCCTTGGTCATAGGTTGAAAATTGCCGTCCTCCGTACATCGAAGAGTGCCTGAATACCGCAGTGTTTAAGTGGAAAACTCGGTGATAATCGAGCATGTACTGGTCTGCAGTTCCTTTTGAACAGCCGTAGGGCGAGTGGAAGCTGAGCTGTATATCTTCCGGAAATCCGTTGGGGAATGCCGGGCAAATGAATCTCTTATCGGTTTCAATGTAATCAGTCCATTCCAGGTCGCCATACACTTTGTTGGTCGATGAATAAACAATTTTGCAGTCTGCTTTATGCTTACGTACTCCCTCAAGTACATTCAGCGTGCCAAGCGCATTGATGTCAAAATCAGCACGTGGGTCGGCAATAGAAGTGGTCATTGCCACTTGCCCTGCAAGGTGGAAGATTACATCGGGTTGGAAATTTTTAATGGTTTGTTCAACAACCGCAGTGTTTCTAATATCTTGTTGAATAAACTGAAATGTACCTTTCGATTGCAGCCATTCCAGATTCAAGTGACTACCGAACCTCGACAGATTGTCAAAGATTGCAAGTTCGGCTTTTTGTTCAGTAAGTATTCTCGCTGCCAGGTTTGAGCCAAGAAACCCGCAACCTCCTGTTATCAATATCTTCATTTCCTAATTTGTTTTTCAAGCGACACAGTATGAAGCAGACCGTCCTTGAGTGAATGGCGCGCTTCCCAACCCAATTTTTTGATCGCAAAGGTATCAATATTAGATTCCATCACTTCATTTTTCCGATACGGTATGGCTCCGAAATTCAGTCGCGTTGTTGTGTTATCAGTGATTTTTTGCAGCATCTCAACCAACTCCCTTATCGGAATCTGCTTATTGGTACCAACTCCAAATTCATAAACTCCATTTTCTAAGGTGCCAACTTGCTCAATGACCTTTAAAAACGCCTCAATCACATCGTCAATAAATACGAAGTCGCGTTTCTGATTTCCTTCGGTCAGGTCAATGCTTTCAGCTCGTGCCAACATTTTTTCAATAATGAATGACACAAACTTTGTACGGTCGTCGAATGGCCCATAAAAATGTTCCAACGTCATATTAATGCATATGAGTGCTGAAGAATACGTTGCCAGCCATTCCTTGAACTGCTTCTTAGAAAGACTATAGTAGTTAATACCTTTATCAAGAAATGTATCGGTATTTATAAACGCTTTCACGCCGTTTTTCTGGCAAAGTTCTAATAAACGTAAAGGCAAAATTAGGTTGGCTTCAATAACCACCGATGGGTCAACTTCTTTTCGACCATAGTCGGTTGCGCAATGCACCACCATATCGGGTTTTACCTGCTCGAAGATGTCGGTTAAAATAGCCTCGCCAATGTTATAAGTTTGAATTGAGCTCATGACTTCTTTGAGCCGGAATAGGTCAGACTGTGTACGTTTGAGCACATGAACTTCATAGCCTTTACTGAGTAGTGCTTTAGTTAGATTGCTGCCCAGAAACCCTGTTGCTCCGGTAATCAGTATTTTCTGACTATGCGCCATTGTTGCTCCAGTTTAATTTCGGGCTTTCTTTTACAGTTTCCACCACCAAAAGAATCATAAGTACGAGCAAAATGATTGGTGTGAGTATAGAAGAAATACTCAGGTCAATTGTTATGATATAATAGTCTTTAGGAATCAGCAATAAACCAAACAAGATGGCATAATATTTGTCGAATTTCCCTTGTTCTTCAGCCTGAAAATAAAGCACCACGGGAATCATCAAAGAGATTAGTTTGTAATCGTACGAAATTTGAGGTAGTAGAATGAATGTGCTTACCATAAGTGCAACTTTTTTCCATAATGGCAATTGATAGCGCAGTAACACGAAAAGGATAGGAAGGAAGAGCACGATTGCTACCAGAAAATAATTGTTGTTGAAAAAGTTCTCGTAGTTGGCAGGGTAATTACCTGAAGTTGCCAATATGTTGTAATAGAATAGTTTAAGAGGAACAAAAAAGCTTGAACTATGTTGCATGCCGTGCGAGCTTCCGTTCAGGTAAACCTGATTGAAGATTTCAAGGCATTTTTTTTGACCTGCAATTGAGCCTGCAATTCCGCCTTTGAGTATGGCAGCACTACCCAACGCAAGTACTCCCGCTATTAGTCCTGTGTATAATGCCATCAGGTATTTTCTGTCAATTAAAAACAGAACAGCAAAAAGAGCAGGGTACAGCTTGAATGATGTGGCTATTGCCAGGCAAATAACCGCTGGGAAATCTTGTTTTTTGACATAAAAATAAAGAAAAGAGGCAATTGAAATGAAACCCCATGCCTCAAGGTTGGCACGATCAACCAAAAACAAAAAAGGATAAGACATTGCAGAAAGTATCACAATGGCTATAATCTTTTGAAATGATTCTGACAGAGGAAGGTTTTTGTATAAGTAATAAACGTAAAAAGCCACAAAACTCATCAGGAACAGCCCAAGTGCAATTGACTGGTCCATTTTCGTGAATAAATAAGTTATAATGTACGTGAATGGAAAGTAAACACTCACTGAAGAAGAAAACGGATTTAAATCGGCAGAAGCAGTATAGATATTATTAAAGTCATTAAACCTATCTGTCTGTTTAAACAAAAAAGTGTTATAAGGGTAAACGTCTTTTTCGGGGAGACTTGCCTGATAGTTGTGAAACAAAAGCGAACAAACAAGCCCAATAAAAACAATCATGCACACTGTTCTCACCCTGCGCGCCTGTATGCTAATTGGTTTTGATTTTTCTTCTCCCTGCGAGGTTGCAACCTTTGGAGAATATTGCGCTGCCGGTTGGGTTGATGGTTTATTTTCTCTGATTCGGTTCTTCGATGCCACGTATTAGCTATTGAGTGTTAAGCAAACTAGCCTAAATGTAGTATTTTCCTTTCAATCATTTATAATAGATGCGACGCCCTTTTTTATAAACCTACAAAAAGTGGTGTTCAAAACACATGTTTGGGATATGAAAGTGCTTTTGTTCGCATCAATGAAATACCACCACCTGAGTTATAATGTGGTTCATTGGTATTAGAAATTGTTGGAGTGGAATGCCAGTAAACATCCACCGAAATACCACGTTAAAAGTTTACCCGCTCTTTCTCAATCACCATTGGTCGTTTTCTTACTTGTGTGTGAATTGCCCCAATGTATTCGCCAATTATACCTATGAAGAATAGCTGAACTGAAGAGAAAAAGAAAATGCCAATCACCAACGGTGCCATTCCTACTTCAAACCTATACCAGAAAATGATTTTATAAACGAAGTAAACCAATGCCACTAAAAAGCTCAATAACGCTGAAAAGAAACCTACAAATGCAGCAAGACGCAATGGCATTTTAGAGTGGTTGGTGAAGCCCAACATAGCCATGTCGTATAGCGTAAAGAAGTTATTCTTTGTTTTGCCTGCCTGCCTTTTGGGTTGTACGTACTCTATCTCGCACCTGTCGAAGCCAAGGTCGGTAATCAGTCCTCGAAAGTATGGATATGGGTCGTCTAGTTCACGAAGTACTGATATGAATTTTTGGTCGTACAACCCAAACCCGGTAAAGTTCTTAACAGGTGTTTCCCCGGTGTCCGACATTTTACTCAACAGGTTGTAGAAAAACTTGCGTACCGCAAACATCAAAGGGTTCTCCTTGCTTTTCTTTTTGACCCCAATTACGATTTTTGAGCCCTCTTCCCATTTTTTTAGGAAATCGCCTATCATTTCTGGTGGGTCCTGGAAGTCGGCTACCAACGAAATCACTGCATCGCCCTTACATTGCATGAGTCCATGAAACGGTGACCTGATATGCCCAAAGTTTCTGATGTTGCAAATAACTTTTACACGCTTATTGGTTTCAGCAATGCGTTTTAGAATAGCTACGGTTTTATCAGCCGAGCAATTGTCAATAAACATGTGCTCATATTCATACTGCGGGAAGGCCGACATCACTTTTCCAACCGCAGCAACCAAGTTCTCAACGTTTTCTTCTTCGTTGTAGCAAGCGGTTAAAATAGAAATGAGTTTTTTATTGCCTTCCATGTGACACTATGATTTTCTGATTAAAACGATAAAAGCCAGGATATATCGTATTACAAAGGTATTCAGAAAAAGGGAACATACGCCAGCACTTGTGTTTTTGCATGAACCAATGCATTGAAGGAAATTTAAAAAGTAAATTTGCGCAAGCAAAAGCTTGCGTATATATTTGCAAGCAAATACTTGCAAGTAATGAACGCGCGAAGAGATGTCTTTCAGGCAATTGCCGACCCAACAAGGAGGGAAATAATTGGGCTGATAGCTCAAAAGCCGCAAATGGTGAACTCCATTGCCGAGCGGTTCAATGTATCGCGGCAGGCTATTTCACTCCATCTCAAGATTTTGATTGAGTGCGGCCTTGTAGATGTAAAACAAAAGGGCAGGGAGAGAATTTGTGAAGCACGTCTCGACAAATTAAATGAAGTGGCTCAATGGGTAGAACAGTACAAGCAATTCTGGGAACAAAGATTTGACGCACTCGATAATTATTTAGTAAAACTCCAAAACCAAAATAACAATGAACGAGCAAAATAGCCCAACAAAAGACAGGGAGATAAGATTAACCCGCATTTTTAATGCGCCCATTGAGCTTATGTGGGAAGTGTGGACGAACCCTGACCATTTGCAACAGTGGTGGGGACCGCATGGCTTTACAAATACTATTTCGAAATATGAAGTGGTGAATGGCGGCGCCTTCAATCTGGTGATGCATGGTCCTGATGGTACTAACTACGATAATAAGTTTGTATTTACTGAGGTGGTACCCTTGCAAAAGCTGCAATACGACCACATTACAGGACCCAAGTTCACAGCAACAGTCACCTTTGAGAAAATAGGCAATACTACCAAGATCGATTGGCACATGGTATTTGCAACACGTGAAATATTTATTCAAACAGTGAAAACCTTTAAGGCCGACGAAGGGCTTAAACAAAATGGCGAGCGATTGGAAGCTTACATCAATACACGATTTCAATTATTAAACGATAAAAAACCGAACAAAATGGCCAGAGTTAGCTTTTATGTGAACTTTCCGGGTAACACCGAAGATGCACTCAATTTCTATAAGGGTGTATTCAGAACAGAATTTATCGGCGGAATCCAGCGCTTCGGAGATATTCCGACAATGGAAGGTATGCCGCCACTTTCTGAACAAGACAAGAAATTGATTATTCATGCAGAGATTCCACTACTGGGTGGACATGTTTTAATGGCTACTGATGCAGCAGAAAGCATGGGCTTCAAAGTAGCAACCGGAAATAACATGCACATCAATCTCGAGCCCGATTCGAGAGATGAGGCGAAAAGGATTTTTGATGAACTTTCAGATGGTGGTACTATCTCTATGCCAATTCAGGATATGTTCTGGGGCGCTTATTTCGGAAGCTTTACCGATAAATTTGGGATCAACTGGATGGTTAATTATACACCCGCTCAATAGTACACAATGGTAGAAACAAAATATACAATCATCGAAGCTGAAAAGCAGCTCAAGGCTGAACGTACATTCAACGCACCCGTAGATTTGGTTTGGCGGGCATGGACACATCCGGTAATATTAGACGAATGGTGGGCGCCAAAACCTTTTAAGGCAAGGACGTTGCACATGGATTTTACAGTAGGTGGCTACTGGCTATATGCAATGGATGGACCAATTGAGCATACGCCATACAGCAAGGCAGAATTTCTGGCTATTGAACCTTTGAAGTCTTATACAGGGCTCGATTCATTCACCGATGAGACTGGTAAAGCGATAGACGGAATGCCTAAAATGCATTGGCAAGTGACGTTTGAGGCAAATGGCGATACTACAAACGTTACTGTCGTTACAACGTTTGAAAAAATGGAAGACCTACAGAAAATAGTTGAAATGGGCTTCAAGGAAGGATTTGCTGCAGCGCATGGCAATCTGGACGATTGGTTTACTGCGAATTTATAAATTCTCTTTGTGGTTCTGTAAATAGGAGCCACAAAACGACAATCGATTGCAACACATTAGTAAAAAGACCGGGGCAACCCCGGTCTTTTTACTTGTATTAAATTGAAGCTTTTACTTTATCAATCACGCTTTGAAGTGCGGCTATGTCCTGACCGCCTGCGGTTGCCAGTGTTTTCTGACCACCACCACCGCCTTTTACCAACGGCGCAACTATTTCTTTGATGATTTTTGATGCGTCAAATTTACCCGATGCAACCCATTTATCATCAACACCTACAGCAACTGAAGGTTTCCCGTCAATATTAGCGCATAGCACAATAAGGTGGTCAGCGAGATGAGACTTAAGATCGAGGCACAATTTCTTTAATGCATCAGCCGAACCTACATTCACCATTTGACCAATAAATGCTACTTCGTTTATCGTTTCATCTTTTGTCAATAATTCATTGCGCAATACCACCAACTGGCGTGACTCGAGGTGTTCAACATGCTTTTCAAGGCGTGCTTTGTCTTCCTGCAATTGTTTTACGGCTTTCAGTACATCTTTTGGTGCTTTCAATGCTTCTTGTACACTTTCAAGTGCTGCGATTTTTGCATTTACGAAGTCTTCAGCCGCTTTACCGCTTATAGCTTCAATCCTGCGCACACCTGCCGCAACTGCTCCTTCCGATTTTATTTTGAACAGTCCTAACTGACCTGTATAACCAACGTGTGTACCACCGCAAAGCTCTATGGAGTATTTTTCATCCATAATTACCACCCTTACTGTGTTGCCGTATTTTTCACCAAACAATGCCATAGCACCCAGTGCAATAGCATCATCTTTTGCCATTTCCTTAATAACAACAGGTACGTTTTCTCTGATTTTAGCATTTACTATAGCTTCAATACGTGCAATTTCTTCGTCGGTTACTTTCGCAAAGTGCGAAAAGTCGAAGCGAAGATGCTCTTCATTCACCAACGACCCTTTTTGTGCTACGTGTGTGCCCAGTACATTCCTCAAAGCAGCGTGCAATAAGTGCGTTGCTGAGTGATGGTAAGTAGTAGATAAACGTTTTTCAGCATCAACTTTAGCAACCAATGGTGCTGAAATATTTTCGGGAAGATGAGCTGTAAAATGAATCGTCAGACCGTCTTCTTTCTTGGTATCATAAATGCGGATAGTATCATTCGGGAAAATAAAGTCACCCGCATCGCCCACCTGACCACCGCTTTCAGCGTAGAATGGAGTTTGATTTAATACTAACTGGTACGAATCTTTACCTTTCGCAGTCACTTTTCTGTACTTCAATACATAAGCTTCTGTTTCCAGACTGTCGTATCCAACAAATTTCATGGCTTCAGCTTCTTTCAAAACGACCCAATCGTAAGTGTCGAGCGCTGTGGCGGCACGGCTACGGTCTTTCTGTTTTTGAAGTTCCACATCAAAGCCTGCTTCATCAACTTGCCAGCCATTTTCACGTGCAATGAGTATCGTAAGATCTTTCGGGAAACCGTATGTGTCGTGCAATTCAAATGCTGTAGCTCCTTTGATGGTTTTATCGGCAGCACCTGAAGCTAAAATCTCGTCAACGATTTTGAGGCCTTTATCGAGTGTGCGCAAAAATGCTTCTTCTTCTTCTTTAACTACCTTAGTAACAAGTTCCAGTTGTTTGTGTAGCTCAGGGAATACATTTTCAAACTGTGCTGCCAAAACAGGCATTAATTGACACAGCATTGGTTTTTTATACTCCAGGTAAGAGAAGTAATACCTTACTGCGCGGCGCAAAATGCGGCGAATAACATAGCCGGCACCGTTGCTAGCCGGCAACTGACCATCGGCTATGGTAAAACCAATAGCACGAATGTGGTCACTCAATACCCTGAACGCAATGTCTTGTTTGCTGTCGCTGTATGTGTATTTTTTATTAGCAAGCTTTTCAATTGCCGAAATAGTATTGGTAAATAGGTCGGTATCGTAGTTGCTTTGTTTGTTTTGAAGTACGCGCACCAGCCTTTCAAGTCCCATACCCGTATCAACGTGCATCGCAGGCAAAAGCTCGAGTGTGCCATCTTTCAGTCTGTTGAACTGCATGAACACGTTGTTCCAGATTTCAATCACCTGAGGGTGGTCGGCATTCACGAGCGTTGCGCCTGCTACAAGTTTCTTTTCTTCTTCTGTACGGCAATCAACGTGAATTTCAGAACACGGACCACAAGGGCCTGTATCGCCCATTTCCCAGAAATTGTCCTTTTTGTTGCCCATCAAAATCCGGTCTTCAGCAACAAATTGTTTCCAGAAATCGTAGGCTTCTTTATCCATTGGCAGGTTTTCAGACTCATCGCCTTTGAAAACCGTTACATATAGTTTGTCTTTCGGTATTTTATATACTTCTGTCAGTAATTCCCAGCTCCATTCAATGGCTTCTTTTTTAAAGTAGTCGCCAAAGCTCCAGTTACCTAGCATTTCAAACATAGTGTGGTGGTAGGTATCAACGCCCACTTCTTCCAGGTCGTTGTGTTTACCGCTTACACGAAGGCATTTTTGAGTATCGGCAATACGGTTGCACGTTGGAGTGCCATTGCCCAGAAAGAAATCTTTAAATTGGTTCATACCCGCATTGGTGAACAGCAGGGTAGGGTCGTTTTTTACAATAATGGGTGCTGAAGGCACTATTTCGTGTCCTTTACCCTTGAAAAAGTCAAGAAAAAGACTCCTTATTTCGTTTGCAGTGAGCATCTTAAAAAATCAAACTTTAAAAATGGCTGCAAAGATAATGTTATGGGTTGGATTTGGGAGAGAATAGGTTGAGGAGGTTGTTTGAATTGTTTTAGCCAATTAGAAGCTGCCTAAACAATTCGGTACTTGTTATAAAATAACTGAAGTTGTACAAAATGTACAATTTATTTCGTAACTTTGATGTAAGTCAATAATGAAAATCAGGCTTACACAAAAATCAGGCGTTGAGGACAAGAGTGCTGTGATTACCACAGTGCCACACAAAAAATTGCCCTCTCTGGTCGATGGCTGGCGATTCAATTTCAAAAAACATGCACAGAAAAAAGGGGTGCACGCATATGTTATTGTGTGTGAAGAAACACCAGATAAAATTGAAGGTTGTTTGATATTTGAAATGAAGGATGCAGTAGCACCATTTATGGCTTATGTAGAATTAGCGCCTGATAACAAAGGAGCAAACAAAAAATTTGAAAATGTAGCCGGATGCCTTATCGCTTATGCATGCAGATTGAGTTTTGTGTATGGGAAAGATGATTTTCTTGGATGGCTTGCATTCGAAGTACTCGAAGAGCACAAAGCAGATGAAATTAAATTGATGGCTTTGTATTGTAAAAAATATGGTGCGTTAAAGTTCGGTAACACCACAATGGTAATACCGCCTGAAGCGGGTGAAAAACTCATTAGTCAATATTTGAAATGAAGGATATGAAAGCAAAAAAAGAAATATTACCCGAAGAGATTTGGAATAGTGAAAAGTCAAAATCATTGACTGAATTTGTTTTGCATCATTCTGCGCTTCAATCAGAAGAGCAACGACTCAAGAATAAGCTATTATCAATCAGATATCAGGTTGAAGACTTTTTGGAAGCTGCTGATCCAGCATCAAAACTCCAATTGATTGATGTCGTGAATCTGTACGCACGGGCATTGAATGTTACAAAGAAGAAACTTGCACAATTGCTTGACATGGATGACAGCAATTTGCATAAATACTTGACTGGTCAGCGCAAGCTGAATGCCGATTTTGTGTTGAAAATCAGTGCTTTTACTCACTTAGAGCCGGAATATTGGTTGCGACTCGAAGTTAAAAATGAAGTCATTGAATTGAAAAGTAAAAATCTGATTGAACGGTATTTGAAGTACGATTATCAGAAATTGTTATCAGCGAGGGCATAAAGCAATTTTCGAAATGCCATCTAAAGGCATGTCTCTCAGGCATACCAACAAGCCCATTTTCTCCCAAACGTGAATTTGGTAATTTGCATTTTCTAAATGAAGTGCCAGAATTACCACCATTCTTTTCTGCCACTCAGGTATAAAAAACACCATAAAGCTAGTCAAAAATTGGCTTCCGTTTCATTTGAATTTTGAGCAAGATGCTAATGGTGATTTCCAAGCATTGCGACCTAACTGAGCTTATTTTGTTCACTTTTATTCCGCTCATTTGAGGTCTTTTTTAAACAAAATTTACCGACGCGATTACTTCATTTGACTGTGTTATTTTGAATTATACATGTATATTAAATAAATTATAATACGTCATTTCTTTTTTTTAGATTTGAGAGAGGCTAAAAAAGGACTTCTTCAAAAGCAGTAACTATCCGAGCGTTAATTCGCCCCGCGCAAACATGATTTAAATCACTTTTAGTTCTGAGTAATGTCATGAAGCCCCCTACCTGTCAAAGTTAGTTTTGCAAAGAAATTAGAGTGAACCTGTATGAGCACTTTATATGTTTTAGTAGTCATTAGTATCTGCGTAGCGAGTTTCTTCCTCGCAGGCTTTATCTGGAGTGTGAAAAACAACCAGTATGAAGACAAAGAAGGTGCAGCAATGCGCATGCTTCATGAAAATGACTACCAAGGTGAAGAACAACAACTTTCTAATATAAAACAGTCAAAATGAGTAATTCCATGCAAGACAACAATCTATCAGTGCAAACGGAAAAATTCTTTTACGACAACAAAATCGTAAAAATGTTTGCCTATGCTACCATTCTGTGGGGCATAGTAGGTATGCTGGCGGGCATCTTAGCCGCGTTTCAGCTTGTGTATCCATCGCTCAATATGGGGATGGCTGCAACAACTTTCGGCCGTGTAAGGCCAGTACACACCAACGCGATCATCTTCGCATTTGTGGGTAATGGTATTTTCATGGGTGTATATTATTCACTTCAACGTCTTACTAAGGCGCGCATGTTCAGCGATGCCCTCAGTAAAATTCACTTCTGGGGTTGGCAGCTCATTATTGTGTTGGCGGCGGTTACTTTGCTTGCAGGTTACACCTCAGGTAAAGAATATGCCGAATTAGAGTGGCCAATTGATATCCTTATCGCCCTTGTATGGGTAATATTCGGTATCAATATGTTCGGTACCATTCTTAAACGCCGTGAAAGGCACCTGTATGTTGCTATCTGGTTCTACATTGCTACGTTCGTAACAGTGGCAATGCTGCACATCGTTAACTCAATCGAGTTGCCGTTCAGCATGATGAAATCATATAGCTGGTATGCCGGTGTACAAGATGCGTTGGTACAATGGTGGTACGGTCACAACGCGGTTGCGTTCTTCCTTACTACTCCGTACTTAGGTCTTATGTACTACTTCCTGCCTAAAGCAGCAAATCGTCCGGTTTACTCTTATCGCTTATCTATCATTCACTTCTGGGCGCTCATCTTCATCTACATTTGGGCTGGTCCTCACCACTTGTTGTACACTGCACTTCCTGATTGGGCTCAATCATTGGGTACTGTATTCTCTATCATGCTCATCGCTCCATCTTGGGGTGGAATGTTGAATGGTCTTTTGACTTTGCGTGGCGCATGGGATAAAGTAAGAGAAGATCCTGTTTTGAAATTTATGGTTGTTGCGGTTACTGCTTATGGTATGGCAACATTCGAAGGT
Organism: Chitinophagaceae bacterium; assembly: GCA_947454235.1. Taxonomy (GTDB): domain Bacteria; phylum Bacteroidota; class Bacteroidia; order Chitinophagales; family Chitinophagaceae; genus Flavipsychrobacter. Next base: position 159,068 of record CANGIY010000006.1, on the reverse strand, counting down.
CCAATGTTAAGCTTGAAAAACGTAAACGCTATCAGTCACTTCACCGATTGGACTATTGCACACGTACACGTTGGTGCATTGGGTTGGAACGGCTTCCTTACTTTCGGTATCCTTTACTATTTGATTCCTAAAATCTTCAGAACTAAACTGTACTCAATTAAATTAGCTAACAGGCACTTCTGGATTGGTACACTTGGTATAGTATTCTACACAGTACCTATGTATTGGGCTGGTTTCATGCAATCTCTTGCATGGAAAGAAATCACTCCTGAAGGTACTATCAAAAACCAATTCCTGGAAACAGTAAAACAAATGCAACCATTCTACATTATGCGTGGTATTGGTGGTGTGCTCTTCCTTATTGGTGCATTGATTATGCTTTACAACCTCGTTAAAACAGTTAAAACAGGCGATTTGTTGGAACAAGAACCAGCAGAAGCACCTGCACTTACAAAAGAATATGTTGCTCACGGTGGTTCACACTGGCACAGGTGGATTGAACGTCGCCCAATGCAAATGTTGGTGTTCAGCCTTATCATGGTAGCTATTGGTGGTATTATTGAAATGGTTCCTACATTCCTTGTTAAAGAAAATATTCCAACCATCGCTTCTGTAAAACCATACACTCCGCTTGAACTTCAAGGTCGTGATATCTATATCCGTGAAGGTTGTTACCTCTGCCACAGTCAAATGATTCGTCCGTTCAGGAGTGAAGTATTGAGGTACCAAAGAGAATACTCTAAAGCTGGTGAGTTTGTGTACGATCACCCATTCCAATGGGGTAGTAAACGTACCGGTCCTGATTTGGCTGGGATAGGTGGTAAATACCCTGATAGCTGGCACTTCAACCACATGTATTCACCGGGTAATATTTCTGATGGTACTGTTATGCCGGCATACCCTTGGTTGTTCAAAAACGATCTCGATACTGCAATTACAGGTGCAAAAATCAGAGCAATGATTACGTTGGGTGTGCCTTACGAAGCAGGGTTCGACAAAATTGCAAATGCTGATTTGATGAGTCAGGCAAACAAAATCAAAGAAAGTCTGCATGCTGACCACTGTGAAATTGAAGCTAATAAAGAAATCGTTGCGTTGATTGCTTATTTGCAAAGGATTGGTAAAGACATCAAACTTCAGCAAAAAACAGCTTCTAATCCATAATTCAATACCATTCACGAATAACTAAATACGAAAGAAATGAAATTCATACATTATCTGGAGACAATCACCCACGTAGGTATTTATCCGCTCACATCTCTTGCAGTCTTCGGTTTGTTCTTCCTTGGTGTTGCAGCATGGGCATGGAAAGCTGACAAAGGCTACATTGGAAAAATGACAGCTATGCCTTTCTCTGAAAACGAATCTGAATAATTTTTTTAACTCACAAATAAGCATCAAAATGCGTTCCAATATAAATAAATACTTACTTACGGCAGGCCTGGCAATGCTTGCTCCGTTGGGGATGTTCGCTGCTGACGCGGCACCCGCAAAACCTGATTCTGGGTACAACATTTTGTATATGACGCTTATGGGTCTTGCACTCATTCTGTTGTTCTTCATCATTATGTTGGCTAATAACCTGAGACTTCTTAGTGAAGTACAAAGGGAAAAAGCGAGTAAAAGCAAAAAATTAACTTCAGGTACATTGAAAAGTATAGTGTTGTTGTTGGCCTTTCTGGCTCCGGCGCTTTCTTCAATGGCAGCCGATTCAGCGGCACCTGCTACCGCAGCCGCTGCTGAGCCTGCAATTACCCAAGTGGGTGGTATGGCAATTGCCGACTACTACACTATTATCGGGTTCATCATTTTCGAAATGATCATCATTTTCGCATTGGTGTTGTACACTCGCGTACTTTCTAATGTTATTAAAGGAAAATATGAAGCAGAAGATGCACCGGGTGCACCGCAAAAAAGTTGGTTCTGGGATAATTTCAATGCTGCAACTCCTATTGAAAAAGAAAAAGACATTCTTCTTGATCACAACTACGATGGTATTCAGGAATTGGATAACAGCTTACCACCATGGTGGAAATACGGTTTCTACCTAACAATTATAGTGGGTGTTATCTATTTGTACCGTTTCCATATCTCTCACGAAGGCCCTAGTTCTGCTGAAGAGTTAGCAATCGAAATGCAGGCAGGTGAGGCTCAAAAAGCTGCAGCCGGTAACCAAATTGATGAAACAAATGTTACATTATTAACCGATGCTGCTGCAATTGGTGAAGGTAAAAACCTCTTTACTGCTAACTGCGTCGCTTGTCACCTTGCTGATGGTGGTGGTAGTGTAGGACCGAACCTTACTGATGACTACTGGTTGCACAAAGGCGGTATCAAAAATGTATTTAACAGTATTAAAAACGGTTGGCAAGATAAAGGTATGAAAGCATGGAAAGATGACTTCTCACCTAAACAAATTCAAGAAATTGCCAGTTTCGTAATGTCACTTCACGGTACTAAACCGGCTACGCCGAAAGCACCACAAGGTGAACTATATGTTGAGGCCGGTGCTCCTGCTGCCGGTGCAGATTCTACAGCTAAACCAGCTGCTGATTCTGCAAAAGCAGGAAAATAGTGAACCAAAACCAAAATTATGAGCGCAGGTACGGGGCAACCAGGTTCTTTCAGGAACAAGATTGCCACAGTAGATGAAAAGGGGAAAAGGATCTGGATGTTCCCCAAAAAACCATCCGGAAAATTAACAAACGCCAGGCAACTGGTAACCATTGCATATCTCATCATATTCTTTGGTTTGCCGTTCCTGAAATATGACGACCACCCTATCTTCCTGATCAATGTGTTGCAGAGACGCTTCATATTGTTCGGACAGATTTTCTGGCCACAGGATTTCTTCATATTCGCGTTAGGCATGATCCTTTTCATTGTGTTCATTGCCTTGTTTACAGTGGTGTTTGGCAGGGTGTTTTGTGGTTGGATTTGCCCTCAGACCATCTTCATGGAGATGATCTTCCGCAAAATCGAGTTTTGGATTGACGGTGATGCCGGAAAACAGAAGCAACTCGCAAAAGCCCCATGGGACACAAATAAGATCTTAAAGAGAGTAACAAAATGGACAGCGTTCTGGGTAATGAGTTTCATTATCGCCAATACTTTTCTGGCATACATTATAGGTGTTGATGACTTAGAGAAACTCATTTCCGAACCTTTGTCTAAAAATCTGGGTTCATTCGTAGCTCTTTCAGTATTCACAACAGTATTCTTCTTTGTGTACTTGTGGATGAGGGAACAGGTTTGTACCGTGGTTTGTCCTTATGGTCGTATGCAGGGTGTACTCCTCGACCGCGACTCAGTGATTGTAGCCTACGATTACAAACGTGGTGAAACAAGGGGTAAAATACACAAAGGCGAAGACCGTAGTAATTTGGGTGATTGTATCGATTGCCACCAGTGTGTTGCAGTTTGCCCTACAGGTATTGACATCAGGAATGGTACACAGCTTGAATGTGTGAACTGTACAGCTTGTATCGATGCTTGTAACAATATGATGGCGGCGGTTGGTTTAGAACCAAACCTCATCAAATATGCTTCAGAGAACAACATTGCCAATAAAACAAAGTGGACAATGACATGGAGGATGAAAGCTTATACTGCGGTGATGGTTATATTGCTGGGTGTTGAAGCCTTCCTGCTAGCTACAAGGACTGATGTTGGTGTTACACTGATTAGAAGCCGTGGACAACTTTACCAGGAGCAACCAAATAACCAATTGAGTAACTTGTACAATTACAAAGTGCTCAACAAGACCTTCAAGGATAAAACGATTACGCTGAAGCTTGAAAACCTCAAAGGTCGTATTGAATTGGTAGGTGAAAAAGTACTTAAAGTAACAAAAGATGGTTCAATCGCTGGCTCAATGTTTATTTACCTTGATAAAGCCGATGTCGTTGAAACCAAAACCCCGATACGTGTAGGTGTGTACGACGGCGACTTAAAAATAGCCACTGTTACCACAGCATTCCTCGGGCCCTTTAAAGCAAAATAACAATTTACGCCCCGCTTCGGATCCCACCCGGAGCGGGGATTTTCAACCAAAATCACGCTAAAATTATTTGTTATGAAAATCAGTTGGGGTTTTAAAATTACGTTGCTGTATGCTGCATTTGCCGCAGGCATTGTAACACTTGTGGTGGCGAGCAGCCGTCAAAAAATTGACCTTGTATCAAAAGATTACTACGAAGCCGAACTCGGTTTTCAGAAAGTGATTGATGCAAGTAACAACCAGTCCAAACTTTCTCATCCGGTAACTGTTTATGCCAATGGTTCTGATGTGAACTTTGATTTCCCTGCCGAATTCAAGGGTAAAATCATCAATGGCAGTGTGCAGTTCTACTCACCTGCCAACGATGCGTGGGATAAAAAAGTAGATTTCAAAACCGAAAATACCACCTATGCTGTACAACGCAGCGTACTTCACAATACACGTTACACTGTAAAGCTTTCGTTTGCTGTTGACGGTAAAAATTTCTATCAGGAATCTGACATTCAGTTGGCGAAGTAGTTAAAACAAGGTGTTATGAATACTTTTTCACTTTCAATGGCCTTGTTGATGGGGTTTACCGGCAGCCTGCATTGCGCGGGCATGTGCGGTCCCATTGTGTGGGTGATGCCATTTCAGGGTTTTGGCGGACTAAAAAAAGCACTCGCCATTGCCGGCTACCACCTGGGTAGAATTACGGTATATGCCTTACTCGGGCTTATTCTTTTCTCGTTCAAGAGCGTTTTCAACCCGCATATTCAGCAGTATATATCGCTGGGGTTGGGTGGTTTGTTGCTCCTATTGGGTGTTATTTCGTTCATTCCGGGTAAAACCATTTCGGGCAATATGCCGTGGGCTAACTGGGTGCGCCAGTCGCTGGGTAAGGTAATGTCTAACCCCGGTGTAGGTACTATGGCAGTAGCGGGCATGCTCAACGGTTTGCTGCCTTGCGGCTTGGTGTACATGGCACTTTCTGCATCGCTGGCTGCCAATGATACAGCACAGGTAATGGCGTTTATGTATGTATTTGGATTGGGTACAGCACCTATGCTCATTGCTCTTACAGTCCTCCGTTCCCGCATGACCTTCCTGCAACGCTTTCAAATCCGCAAGCTGGTGCCGGTGTTTATGTTTGCCTTTGGCGGGCTATTCCTCCTGCGCGGCATGAACCTCGGAATCCCCTACCTAAGCCCCAAAGTGATGGTAGAAGCCGGACAGGTAAAGGCATGCTGTTGTCACAAAAAATAGATTAAGTTTTATATTAGGTAAGGAGCAGGCGCAAGCCTGCTTTTTTTTGTGGGTATAATTTCTCCCATTCTGGTCTCAGGATTTCCTGAGACCCACTATTCAGTCAGCATTTGCTTTGTTGTTAATGAACAAATGAAGTAGTATTTTTGTTAAAACGGCAGAAATTTAATAAGATGATTGATAGGATATTGATTGATGAGACTTATGGGAAGTATGAAATAATTGACGACAATGGAGATGGTATTGACTATGGAAATGCATTTGTGAATTTAAAGCGAGTGAACATTTTTGTTGGGGCTAATAATTCTGGGAAGAGTAGACTTTTGAGGACACTTATGGGTAATTCGGAGTTGATGTATTCATTTAAGGAAATCCCTATAAATGAGATCGGTATTAATTTTGCTGTTTTAAATTTTCTATATGCTAAAAGTCGGAAAATCAATAACAGAACTGTACGCAATAATACATTAGAAAAAGTATTTTCGGATTTAAACAGGCATAAATGGTTTGTTTCAAACTTGAACAATTCGGTAGTCAAAGAAATTTGGAATTTTGTCGGAATCAATGATGCGATAAGGATGACTGCTAATGAAGTTCTTCTGTATTTAGAATTCCCAGACCAAAATCGACTAAATGGAACTATTCTTGAAATTGAAAGATTATCCAAGAATTTAGAAAGATCCAATTTTACTTCATTCTATGATTTAAACAGGGTTTATTTTCCAATGATGCGTGGTTTACGCCCTCTGTTTTTAAATCCAACATCGGACGATCAAGATTTGAATTTTAAAAATTACGAAAAGAAAAATGAGATTCAAGATACTTATAAAAGTCGCACTTTAAAAGATTATCCAGTCATAAGTGAATCAGGGAAAAGTAAGGTTTATACAGGTTTAGAAATGTACCATCAAATTAAAGACCATTTACTCAATCACAGAAATAAAAGAGATGTGATTGCTGATTTTGAAAGATTTTTAGGTGAACATTTTTTTAACGGGCAAAGTGTATCTCTAATTCCTCATATAAATTCAGATGTTTTGAATATCGGAATTGGAAGTGAGCAGGAAAGACCTATTTATGATTTGGGAGACGGGATACAGGCGCTTATAATTCTTCTCTTTCCGTTATTCACCATTTCCAAAGATCAAAATACACTCGTTTTCATCGAAGAACCCGAATTGTCATTACACCCTGGTATGCAGCGAATATTTATGGAAACTTTGCTGGATGAACGTTTCAGCCATTTACAGTTTTTTATCACTACACACAGCAATCATTTACTTGATTTGTCACTTGAAAGTGATGCTATATCTATTTACACCTTCAAAAAGAAACCTACAAAGGAACCGGAATTTGTAGTTGAAAATGTGTACCACGGCAACACTGAAATACTTGACTTGTTGGGTGTAAAAAGTTCGTCCGTTTTTCTGAGCAATAGCACAATTTGGGTAGAAGGAATCACAGACAGAAAGTACTTGAAGTTCTATTTGAAAGTATATTTTCACGTTGAAAATATCCACAATTTGAGAGAAGATGTTGAGTACACATTTATGGAGTATGGCGGTTCAAACATTACTCATTTTGATTTTGGAAAAGGAGGAAGTGATGAAATTACCGTAAGCCGAATATCGAATAAATTTTTAGCAATAGCGGACAGTGACAATGTAATAGAAGGCTCTAAAAAGAAACAACGTCAAGATAAATTGAAGGAGCTTTTGGGTGATAATTTTATTCTGTTATCAGTAACTGAAATTGAAAATTTATTATCTCGATCTATCGTTCATCAAATTTGCAGAAATGATGAACATCTTAATATCCCTAATGACAACCACGAACAAGTAAAAATGGGACATTTCATTTTCGAAAAATATCCCAATAGTCCATTTGGAAAAGAAAACTCTACAGTGAATCACAAACTAAATTTCTGCAACAAGGCTATAAAAGTAATGGAGACTGAACTTGATAAATGCAAAGGTGTCAGACTTACCAAAGAAACAGTCTTTGAAAACGGAATTATGTCAGAAAAGGCGTGGGATTTAACAAAAGGGGTTGTAGAGTTTATTCAAGAATCGAATAACATATAGTCTACCACATTCTGGTCTCAGGATTTCCTGAGACCCATTATTAAGGAAGCATTTGCTTCCCATTTCATTGGAATTTAACGGCTAGGTGTTGGCATTTGTGGCGATTTTCCCTAATTTTATGTTTTGCTTAAACCCATATCATGCTGCAAAAACTATTTTCAAATCTGCTTACAGGGTACACCGGCGATAGAGCTGTAGTTGACCGTTTTTGGCATGAACTGGTGTTGCATTACAATGGTAAGAAGCGTTATTACCATAACCTCACGCACATCGAGCACGTGTATATGAATCTGGTGCCTTTTTTCAATACAGCGATACCGCCCGAAGTGATGTTTGCGATGTTTTATCACGATGCTGTGTACGATGTTACGCGTAAAGACAATGAAGAGCAAAGCACCGATCTGGCTCATAAAGTGATGACAGAAATAGGTGTTCCCGCTGCCATCATTTTTGAAACAGAGTCTTTGATACTGGCGACAAAGGTGCATGAACCAACGGAAGACAATACGATGAATGCATTTACCGATGCCGATTTATGTATACTTGGTGCAGGCGAAAAAGAATACAACGCTTACCTGCAAAACATCAGGAAAGAATTTTCAGTGTACCCCGACAGATTATACAATGCAGGGCGTAAAAATGTGTTGCAAGATTTTTTAGAGATGCCACGAATTTTTAAAACTGATTGGTTCTACAACTTATACGAGCGTCAGGCGCGCCTGAATTTGAAGCGCGAACACTCATTGTTAGGGTAGAGCCCAATTACTTTTTACCGGGTGCTGAAAGCTGGCTTTTGTAATGAAAACGGTCGTCGGTGAGTGAAACTAAAAATGCCTCAATATCCACCATTTCCTGCTTGCTGAGGTGCAACGGTTTCTGAAGTGTGGTATCCATGTTTATTGGGTGCTTCACCACTTTTGCGGGTTCGTTGTAGTATTCAATCACTTCTTTCAAAGTTTTGAACATGCCATTGTGCATGTATGGGCCTGTTACTGCCACATTACGCAAACCCGGCACTTTAAATTTACCCATGTCTTTCGGGTCTTTGGTGATGTTGTACCTGCCACTGTCGTTGTATTTTTTGCCGTCAAACAGCCCTACATTCCTGAATTCATCTCCTGTAAAGTCGGGAGAGAAGTGACACTCAATGCACTTGGCTTTATTGAAGAACAATTCCCTGCCGCGTTGCGCTGAAATACTTAGCAAGGTAGAATCTTCATTCACCATATAGCGGTCGAAAGGTGTTTTTGATGTTTCTAAAGTACGTTCGAACGAGGCGATGGCTGTTTTAATCAATTCAGGTGTTGGTGCCGATTGAAATACCTTCTGAAACCACGCTACATACTGCGCATCGTTATTCAGGCGGCGCGCGGCTTCACCAATGGTGTTCGCCATCTCGTTTTTGTCTTCAATGGGCCCTTGTGCCTGAGCTTCAAGCGAGGCCGCCCTGCCATCATAAAAGAGGTACGGTCTGTCGGTAACGTTGGCGCACGATGGGGCATTGCGCTTGCCCAGTTTACCACCCACACCGTGGCTGAAAGCAGCAGTGTCGGCAAAACCATGTTCGGGTATATGGCAAGAAGCGCAACTGATGCTGCTATCGAGCGAGAGTGCTTTTTCAAAAAAGAGCACTTCCCCCAATTGTTCCTTGGTGGTAGGGGACCCCTTGAATGAGTATCCGCCCGTTGGTTCGCTTTTAAGAAAAGACATCAGCGATGTAACACCGACAGCAAAAATGGCAATCACGACACGCGACTTCTTCTGAATCATACCCTCTAAATTTCGAAGTGCAAAGTTACCCCATAGCTCCCAACCGTAAAAACTGATTTGCAGCAGTTTCACTGCAACTTGTTGTATATCCATTGAAAGTTACACAGAAATGCCCGATTTAAATCATATTCCTACCCGTTGTTTTACATTACATTTGTTGTACGAAAGCTAAAAGCCATTTATATGAGAAAAGTAGTTTTTGCAATATGCGTCTGTTTAATGCAGTTCAATCATGCATCGGCACAAAGAATGCTGGGTGTGGCAAACAGTAACTTCGATGCCTTGGGCAGCATGTACATCAATCCGGCATATCTGGCGGGTTCGTATGAAAAATTTGCCATCAATCTGGCGTCGGTGAATGTGGCGGTTGATAACAATCTGGGTAAACTGGCTTCGATATCAGATGTCAATAAAATTCTCAATGGCAGCGATTCAAACGTGCTTAACAACCTGTTTCAAATTAACAATTCGGGTAAGTTCAGTATGATGATTCCCTCGGTTGATATCAAAGGACCGGCTATTATGTATCGCATCAATTCGCGCCATACAGTAGCTTTGTCAACCCGCGTAAGGGTGTTCAACGAACTGAATAATTTTGAACAGTCGCTCTTTAAAGTAGTGACTGACCCCGATTACGCGAAAACAGGTTCATTGGGCTTTAACTCTTCTAAATTCAACTGGACGACAAGTATATGGAGTGAGGTAGGAGCCAGTTATGGTGCAGTTATCATCGACGAGGACATGTACCAACTAAAAGGTGGTTTTACACTGAAATACCTGCTTGGTGCAGGCTTTATTGGTTTGAAGGGCAATAACCTGAATGTTACTTACAGAACAGGTAGCGATACCGTTTTTGCTTCTAACACCGATATGGAATTCTCCAGCAATGCACAAAGCGCTACAGATGCGGCAAAGTCGGGGATTTCAGCGTCCAATTTATTCAGCGGCAATACATTGGGCAAGGGTTGGGGTATTGATGCGGGCATCATATTCATGCACCGCGACCTAAGCGACAAACTGGAAGAAAGGGGTTACAAATGGTTGGCGCAATTGGCTATCACCGATTTGGGTTCAATGACCTACAAAGGTGCCAATGATGTGAGTATAAAAGGCAATGGCTACTTAACAGGCAATGGTATTGCCGACAATGTAAAGAACTACGAAGATTTAAAAACCTATGCACTATCGAAAGGCTTTAGCGTTGACACCGGTGCAAAAGACACAAAGGTGTACCTGCCTACCGCACTCACTGCCGGTGGCGACTACCATGTATACCGTTGGTTTTATGCCAATGCATTGTTGATTATGAACCTGGGCAGCACTGCCAATTTCGGAAGTTTGTACTATAGTCAAATAACTGTTACTCCTCGTTTCGATACCAAATTGATAACTGCCGGATTGCCTATTACATACAATATGCTGAGCAGCAGCATGAAGGTGGGCTTAGGTTTACGCATTTACGGACTTTATTTTGGTAGCGACGATATGTTGGGCTTCTTTGGTGCGCGCCCTTACGGTGTGAATTTCTATTTTGGAGGAATGATACCATTGTATAAAAAGCCAACCAAGCGTAAATACTAAAAGGAGAACGATTGTTCAAAAATGTTGACGATTACAGAAAATAAAAGAGGATTCAGGTTTGAAATTGCCTTTGACGATGATACTAAGGCGTGGCTGGAATTCAGGTGGCTGAAAGGCGATATGCAAATAATGAGTACGCTTGTACCTGCTTTGCAACGAGGCAGGGGTATAGGTAATAAACTGGTGGAATATGCGTTTAATCGGGCGGCACACCACGGTTATAAGATCAAGGCTTTTTGCCCCTTCGCACAATTATACATTACTAAGCACCCCGAAGTGGCGCACCTAGTGGTACAATAAGCAATTGGTTCAGCAAGGTCGCTCAACCAATTGGTAAGATTTTCTTTTTTGTTTGATTAATGTTTGTGGTAGGTACACACTTTAAGTGGTACATAAGTAGGGCAATAGCCCATAAAACTTGTAATTACCGCTATTGCAGCCAAACCTAAAAATACGAAGCCCAATGTACCCGAAACAGCATTCACTGAGAACAATACTACCAACACTGCTGCAACCACCAATCTGATTGCGCTATCCCAACTGCCTATGTTCTTTTTCATACACCAACTGTTTTTTGTTCCTACAAATTTCAACAGTAAGTTACAGAAAAAGTGTTACATACGTTACTTTACGCTATGATATTTGTCAGTTTTTTACTAAGGCATGACGTTTAATGCCCTGTAAAAATGAGCTTTTGGGTCAACGACTGGTTTTTTGTGCGTGTATGCACAAAATAAATACCCGGTTGTAGCACACCTGTAAATTCGTTAATGGCGAATGAATACGTTCCCGGTCTCGATTGTTGGTTGTCAACCACTTTCTTTATTACCCTTCCTGATGCATCGGTTACTGTGATGTCTAACGGTGTTTCTACTGCAAGTGTAACAGAAATTAAGCCATTCCCGTCGGTAGGGTTGGGGATAATTTGCATTTCGGCAATTGCAGTGTTGTTGGCATTGATAACCGGCGTACTGAGTATGGTTGAGTCGATGATGCCTACCACAATTTTCTTGGTTACACCTAGTCCGTTGAACGATTGTTCAGCCCAAATGGGTCTTATAACATTGTTGTGGGCTGCAACAAAGGTATAGTCGCCGAAGAAAAATGTATTGATGGGCAAGAAAGGGTGTTCGCTGATTTTATGGTTCTGGAAAGTCGCACCTCCATCGGTTGATGTTGCCAGATACACATCAGTGACATCGGGTGTTGCAGTGCCCACATAGTTTCTACGGTCGTAAAACAACACATAAATATACCCTGTTGCCTGGTCAACAGTCATTGACGACATAAACTGTTGCGCCACTACTGTATCATCATTCACCCTCAATGGTGCCGACCAGCTTGCCCCGCTATCGGTTGATTTGATAATCCAGATATCGGTGTTGTTGGCACCGTTTCGTTGGTCGCTCCAGCTAATGTAAATAGTTCCTCTGTGCACCCCGTGGCTCACGTCGCATGCAGTAAATGGCAGTCCGTTACACCTTGAAATTCCCGGTATATCATAGTCCCAGCCATTGGGCATTGTTGCTGCCACCTTATCGGTATCCAGCCAATGCACGCCACCGTCAAACGATCGGTCGAAGATGATGGCATTGTTGTATGCCCAGCCAACATAGATTTGTCCATCGGGTCCGGCACAAGGTATCGCGCCTTCGGCTGTTTGGTCATTATCGCTGCAATTACCCGAATTCTGATTAATGCGCACTGCTGTAGTCCACGGTGCGCCATCAACCGACTTAGCAAACATAATATAACTGCTATCGCCCGGTGTAGAATCAGCGAGGTACTGGTATTCGTCAAATTTTGTCCAGCAAAGCAATAGCGTATTGGTGTTCCTGTCTATACCTACTCCGGGTTTGTCGTCTGTTTTGGGTGTGTCAACCAGTCCTGCAAAAGTGCCGTCAGTCCACGTACCCGTAAGCGGCGGAGCCAGATATTGCGATACTATTTTATTAAAACCCTGGTAGCCCGTCATGTACCTTCTGTCTAAAGCCAGATGGAAGTAATAGAAACCGCCTGAGGTGTCGCAAATGAGCACGGGGTCGCCGGTTACGCCCAAAGTAGAAGAAATAGTGCTCAATGCCCATGTCAAGCCGCCATCAATCGATTTGTAGTAATTGTCAATGTTCGATCCCGCAATAAGATTATGGGTGTTTTTGGGGTCAATGGCTATTGAAGGCTCATCGATACCCGCGGCATCAAATATGAAATCACCACTATCAATCACTACATTTCTGAATTGTGCAGACGATTGGAACGTGGCTAAAAGCAAAACCAGTACAAAAGTGAAACCCGTTTTCAAGGCGAATAGTTTCACTAAAGGTACAGCAAAAAGTAAGATAGTCCGGGCGTGAATTTGTGATTCCTGCCCGGACTATCTGTAAGTTTTATATTTTATGCTTCACAATGTCATCAACTACCGATGGGTCGAGGAGGGTAGAAGTATCACCGATGGCATCCAGTTGGTTTTCAGCGATTTTCCTCAGTATGCGACGCATGATTTTACCACTGCGTGTTTTGGGTAATCCTGTAACAAACTGAATTTTATCAGGCTTTGCAATAGGTCCAATAATGCGGGTGACAGTTTGCGCAATGTCTTGCCTGCTCAGGTTTTCGTCGCCATGAGTATTGTCAAAAATCACAAACGCATAAATGCCTTGCCCCTTAATGTCGTGCGGATAGCCTACCACTGCGCTCTCAATCACACCGGCGTGCATGTTAATGGCGTTTTCAACTTCAGCGGTGCCAATACGGTGCCCGCTTACATTCAATACATCATCGACCCTGCCGGTGATGCGGTAGTTACCATCGTTGTCACGGAAGCATCCGTCGCCAGTAAAGTATTTGTTTTCGTAGGTCGCGAAATAGTTGGTGCGGCAACGCTCATGGTCGCCGTATGTAGTTCTGATGATGGAAGGCCACGGAGCTTTGATGCATAAATTACCCGAAACATCATTCCCTTCAATCACATTGCCATGTTCATCAACCAGTTCAAGCTGTACGCCCGGCATAGGCAATGTAGCATACGATGGCTTTGAAGGTGTTACCCCTGCCATGTTCGATATCATCACGCCCCCGGTTTCAGTTTGCCACCAAGTATCTACGATCGGGCAGCGTCCCTTGCCAATGTTTTCATTGTACCAATGCCATGCTTCTTCATTGATTGGTTCACCCACCGAGCCAAGTACTTTAAGGCTGCTGAGGTCGTGCCCCTGTACAGGCCCCAGTCCGAAGCCCATGAGCGAGCGGATAGCGGTAGGCGCAGTATATAGAATATTTACTCTGTACTTATCTACAATATCCCAGAAACGACCTGCATCGGGCCACGTAGGTATGCCCTCAAACATCAACGAAGTTCCGCCGGCACTCAAAGGACCATACAAAATGTAACTGTGCCCCGTGATCCAGCCAATATCGGCAGTGCAGAAGAAAATATCGCCGGGCTGGTACTGAAATACATTCACAAATGTGTAGGTAGTATGTATCATATAACCCGCACATGAATGCACCACGCCCTTAGGTTTTCCTGTTGAACCCGAAGTATAAAGTATGAACAGCGGGTCTTCAGCGTCCATTTCTTCAGCCGGACAATCGTGAATGCCCAGCGTTTCTATTTTTCTGATTTCATCTTCCCACCACACATCACGGCCTTTCAACATGCTCACAGGAGTGTGGGTGCGGGTAAGTACAATTACTTTTTTTACAAATGGACACTGTACCAGCGCATCGTCAATCACACTTTTAAGCGGAATTTCTTTGTTGCCCCTGTAAGCACCGTCAGCGGTAATTACGGTTTCGGCACCTGCGTCCTTGAGTCGGTCGGCAATGCTTTGTGCACTAAAACCACCAAAAATAACGCTGTGAATGGCGCCAATGCGTGCACAGGCAAGTACAGCAATCGCAATTTCGGGCACCATACCCATGTATATCACAACCCTGTCGCCTTTTTGAACGCCATTGTTTTTTAAGGCAGCGGCAAACTGGCATACCTTGTGGTGCAGGTCGCGGTAGGTGATAATGCGATGGTGCTCTTCGGGGTCGTTCGGTTCCCAGATGATGGCAGGTTTGTTACCCAATGTACCCAAATGCCTGTCGAGGCAATTTTCGGTGATGTTGAGCTTCGCACCTTTGAACCATTTAATATCGGGTGTTTTGAACTCCCACTCCAGCACCGATTCCCATCTTTTTCTCCAAAAAAACGAAGATGCTACTGCTGCCCAATACCCTTCAGGGTCGGTGATACTTTTGTTGTAAGCTGCATCATATTCAACCCTTGACTTTATTTGAAACGGATATGACATACCAAACGATTGTACTTAAAATTACGGAGTACATAGTTAGCAAAGTATATGGTAAGGTGGTAATTTTTTATTGAAATTGGTACAATAGTGCTATTGGGGGTTAGCGGAGCTATTACGCCACCCCTTCAAATACCTCGTCCAGCGTCAGCTCAAATCCGGTAATGGCGGTGGAGTAGATGGTGTCGCCTTCAAATAAAGGGCGGGAAGTGATGAGTTTGGCATCTACAAGATTGTATTGAGTAACGCAACGTTGTAACGGGTCAACAACCCAATATTCTTTTACGCCCGACTCCTGATAGATTTCAAACTTGAATTTCTGTTCTTTCAGTGAATTGCCGGGAGAAAGCACTTCAACCACTAAATCAGGCGCGCCAATGCAACCCTTTTCATCAAGTTTACTTGGGTCACAAACCACTACTACATCAGGTTGCAGCACAGTGAAAACTTCTTTGTCGGCAGTGTTCTTGTTGGGAAAGCGAACATCAAAAGGGGCAGCGAATGCTTCACATTTATTGCCTTTCAAATGGTTATATAAGCTGCCGAATATGGCTCTGCTGATTCTTGCATGGCTCAAATTAGGTGCAGGAGACATTTTGAATATTTTGCCCTTGATTAATTCCACGCGTTCTTCGAAAGTCCATTTTAGGTACTCAGCATAGTTGTACGCCCTATTTAAATCAAGTTCAGCAAATTCCATGTGACATGCCTTTGTACAAAAATACCGAAAAAATAGTTGTCTCTTACTTTTTGTAGATTTGTTTAAAAAAGAGACGCAGTTGAAAATGAGCATTTCATTTACCTTGAAAAAGACGTTGCATGTATTCTTTACCCTCTTTTTGCTCGTTACTTCAAATCACACTTTTGCGCAAAAGCAAAAGAAAGCACCCATATCCTACTCGCGTCCTTATTACTACCTGTCATTGACAGATAGTTTTTCAAAACTGGGAAATATTGATTCTGCTTCGAAATACTTATTATTAACCGACCCCTATGTATTTATTTGTGCAGGAGTGCTGCCGGATTCTATTTCCGGGTACATAGATAAGTGCTACAAGGTGGCAGCGGCTACCCGTGATAGTTTTACCCGTGCGTACCTCCATACATTCAATGCTCCAAGGAGCGAGGTGTTTGATACATTGAAGAAAATGCACGAAGCATATATTGACATTTGGCGACAGCTAAGGAATTGCTACGACAACAATGTGTACCCCGGTTTACGGGCACGGCTTGAAAGCTTTGATACGACGTATAACTTTTACTTATACAATTATTCCTTAAAAAATGGCTGGCCAAGCCTTCGGAACGGAGCTTATTATGCAGGCAGAATCGGAATGAGATGTCACAGGCACAGAAAGTACTTTAGCAACTTTATAAAGCAAGGCTTTAAGAAAGGTGAAACAGATGGTGCATTGAATAATATCAATGATTCAATTGGTGGATCTCGTTTTCATGATGGCTTTATGGATGTTAAATTGAGAACGCAAGCCCATATATGTCTCAGGGTGCCTAACCTGCTTCAATATAAAATGCCCGATTCAATGGATGAGATCGGAAGAGTGATCCAACAACATTGCCCTGCTCAATACCGACTAAAGATTGAGTCGAATGACTATTTGGATTTCAAAAAGTGGTTTGATTTTAAGAGATCTGATACCAAGGAGGTATTGACGTTGGATGAATTTCACAGGCAACTTAGCCTGTATAGCTGTTTTAGTACAGACCCTACCCTATGGACTGAAACTCACGCATTGATTCTTGACACTTTTTTCGGTGCAAGTTTGTTTGTTTTTTACGGACCTGAAAGTAAAGATACAGAAGAGATTTCTCTGAAATTCATACATGATACGCTCAGAACACAAACAATCCATTTTGATTTTAACAAGGCAACCATTAAGCCGGAAAGCTATGAGTTTCTGTTATATATGGCCACATGGATAAAAAATCACCCCAATCAGAAATATGAAATAGACGGGTTCACTGATGAAGTTGGTACAGAAGCGTTTAATATTGAATTGTCAAAGTCCAGGGCCAAAGCAGTTAAAGATTACCTTGTTTCGTTTGATGTGCCTGAAAGCCAGCTTGTCACCAATGGTTATGGTACTACGCGACCCGTTGCACCCAATACTAGTGAAGAGAACAGGAAACTCAACAGGCGGGTCGAGTTTATCAAACTCACATCGAGTGACGATACCCCTGACACGAAACGGGTGATTAGGGTAAAGTAGCATCAAAATCGTCGCCCCACCCCACAGATAAAAATTTCCAATTGCCATATTTACCCGCCCAAGGGTATTTTAACAAGTGAGTCGGAAGCAATGGTTACTTTTGCAGCCAAAATAGCATCATGGGTAAAATATCAATCAACATAGCTACAGGTAGTTTATTGCAAAGCGACATTATTGTTGGCATTGACCTTGGCACTACCAATAGTCTGATTGCAATGGTGAAAAGCGATACGCGTGAACCGATTGCATTGCGTGAAATTGATGGTTTGACCCTCGTACCTTCGGTGGTGCACTTTGATGCTGATGGTGGTGCCGAAGTGGGTAATCCTGCTAAAGAATACCTGATTACCGACCCTGAAAACACCATTTACAGTGCAAAAAGGCTGATGGGTAAGTCGTACAAAGACATGTATGCCCACAAGGATTTTTTCAGCTACAACGTAATTGACGATGGCACCGATGCGTTGGTGAAAGTGCAGATTGGCGACAAATTTTATTCTCCGGTTGAACTATCTTCTTTCATTCTTAAAGAACTCAAAAAGAGGGCAGAACACATACTTAAAGTCAATGTTTCAAAGGCGGTTATTACTGTGCCTGCTTACTTCAACGATGCACAACGCCAGGCTACTCGCGATGCAGGAAAGCTGGCAGGGCTCGATGTGTTGAGGATTGTGAACGAACCTACTGCTGCAAGCCTTGCTTATGGTTTGGGAATGAAGGGACACACTGAGCGCACCATTGCGGTGTACGACCTTGGAGGCGGTACGTTTGATATTTCTATACTCACCCTCAGCGATGGTATTTTTGAGGTGTTGGCTACCAATGGCGATACCTACCTTGGCGGCGACGACATGGACAATGCCATTGTTACCTACTGGAAACAAACCTACTTCCCAACTGCTGATATTGCAGGCAATAAATCTTTGGGTCAGGAATTGAGGGTGGCTGCTGAAAAAGCAAAAAAAGCCCTCAGTGCTGATAGTCAGTTTACAGGCTCAGTGGCAGGTGTAGAGGTAACAATTACGCTCGAAAAATTCAATGAGCTCATTCAGCCTATTTTAGATAAAACACTCGATTGCTGTAAGAACGCATTGAAAGATGCCTCGCTTACAGCCGATAAAATTGATGCAGTAGTAATGGTGGGTGGTTCTACCAGGGTGCCGGCTGTAAAAAATGCGGTTAAGGCATTTTTCGGCAGGGAACTGTATGACGAACTGAACCCTGATGAAGTGGTGGCACTGGGTGCAGCAGTACAAGCCGATATCCTGGCGGGTAACAACACCGATATGTTGCTGATTGATGTCACTCCGCTTTCATTGGGTATTGAAACCATGGGTGGATTGATGGATGTATTGATTCCAAGAAATTCTAAAATCCCAACAAAGGCAGGTCGCCAGTACACCACATCGAAAGACGGACAGTCGGGAATGAGAATATCAGTTTTCCAGGGTGAGCGCGACCTCGTTCAGGACAACAGAAAACTGGCAGAATTTAATTTGACGGGTATTCCCGCAATGCCGGCAGGTTTGCCTAAAGTAGAAGTAACCTTTTTGCTCGATGCAGATGGTATTTTGAAAGTAAGTGCAAAAGAACTGCGCAGCGGTGTAAGTCAGACCATTGAAGTAAAACCACAATACGGACTCACTGATGAGCAAGTAGAAGACATGTTGCTCGCTTCGCTCACCAATGCTAAAGCCGACATAAGTACTCGTGCGCTGGTGGAAGCTACTACCGAAGCGCAACAAATGATTGAGACTACTGAGAAGTTTTTGAAAAAATACAGTGGCGCATTGACCGAAGAAGAGACAGCAACAACGAGTGCATCGCTTCAGGCATTGCATGACGCTATTGCTGCAAAAGACAAAAACCTCATACAAAAACGCACGGAAGAGCTCAATGACATTTCACGCCCTTATGCAGAGCGCGTTATGGATTCAGCGTTAAAAGAAGCAATGAAGGGTAAGAAAGTGATTTAGTGTTAAGTACAGTAGCTTATTGCTTCACCATTGTCATATCACAAATAGACCCTTCTACTCCCGCTGTAGTAGAGTACTTGTAATAGTTCAATTTAATGGTTTTGGTATCAGGCGTGTACTTGCCTGTAGCATGTATTCCCGATTGGCCATTGGCAATTGTCGTGGTGATGTTGCCTGCGCTATCAGTGGTAGCAACTAAAGTTACACCTGTATTATCGAAATTAGAAATATTGAACTGGTAGCCGCCATTGGTGGTAGCAGCAGTAATAGTGCTTTGCCAGCCACTTGCTCCTGTAATAGGTGGGTTGCAGTTTGACTTGGTGCAGTTGTACAAACCCGTCAATTGAGCTGTATATGCTGTTTGGCAAGCATTGCCATAATACCCTGTAGGGCATTTACATACGTTATTGTCGCAAACGCCACCGTTACTACATGTAACAGAGCCGCATTTGTTTTTACAGCTTACAAATGTGAGCGCAATTGAAAAGCTTGCGAATAAAAAAACGAGGCTGGTTTTAATGTGTTTCAACATAACGGTATTTGACCCCAAAAATAAAAGGAGGTAACATGCTGTGGTATAACAAAATAGTGTTTAACAAATATTTGTGCAGAAATGCATGGAGCTACAAGCGCTCAATAATTCCCGCAATGCCTTGTCCGCCGCCAATACAAGCGGTAACCATGCCATATTTTTTGTTAAGCCTTTTGAGGTCGCTCAGCACCTGAACAGTGAGTTTAGCACCTGTGCAACCCAGCGGGTGCCCCAATGAAATGGCGCCTCCGTTGATGTTCACTTTGTCTTCATTCAAGCCAAGTTCTCGAATTACTGCCAATGACTGTGATGCAAAAGCCTCGTTGAGCTCAATTAGGTCGATGTCAGAAAGGTTCATGCCGGTGCTGGCGAGTACCTTTGGAATTGCCTTAATTGGTCCAATACCCATTACTCTCGGGTCAACACCTGCTACCGAACAGCCCACAAGCCTGCCTATGGGTGCAATGCCCAAAGACTTTGCCAGTCTTTCGCTCATAACAATGGTGAATGCGGCTCCGTCAGATGTTTGGGAAGAGTTGCCCGCAGTAACAGAACCACCTTGTGCGAACACGGCAGGTAATTTAGCCAATGCTTCTAGTGTGGTATCAGCGCGAGGTCCTTCATCGGTATCTACAATGGTTTCTTTATTAACGCGTTTATTTTTCTCGTTCAGTACAACTTCGGTTACCTTGATGGGTAATATGCCTTCTTTGAAGTACCCATTGCTTATGGCATTGATGGCACGCTGGTGCGAACGGAATGCAAATGCGTCTTGGTCAGCACGGTTGATGTTAAAGTCTTTAGCCACTTCTTCAGCGGTAAGTCCCATGCTGAGGTAGTAGTCACCAGCTGTTTTTGCAATTTCGTAGTTGGGCATGGTGCGCCAACCTGCAGTGGGTACAAGGCTCATGCTTTCAGTACCTCCGGCAATAATACATTCAGCCATACCGGTTCTGATTTTTGCTGTCGCAATGGCAATAGCTTCTAAACCCGAACCGCAATAACGGTTGATTGTAAAGCCACCTGCCGACTCTCCGACAGCACGGTTGGCGATAATTCTACCCACCTGTAGCCCTTGTTCAGCTTCGGGAACGGCATTTCCCACAATCACATCGTCTATCAATTTCGGGTCGAGTTGCGGTACTGATGCTAGCAACCCTTTAATAACCTCGATGGCTAAATCATCGGGTCTGAAGAACCTGAAACCGCCCCTTTTTGACTTTGTAACTGCTGTCCTGAATCCTGAAACAATATAAGCGTCTTGCATAATGGCACAAGTTGAATGTAGGTTTAAAGGTAGTTATAAAATTGCAATAGACCGTGCCCCGAAACGTTATTTTACTGCGGCTGTCGCCTATTTGTTATATTGCATCATATTTTTTGAGAAATGTCCGCGAACGTCAATCCGGAGAATCCCCAATCGCTGTTGGATGTTGAAATTGCCAGCGTGGAAAGTAGTGCAGGTAAAGCCGACTACTCATGGAGTGTGCCTGTAGCTATAGGTGGCATCGCACTTTTTTTGGCGGCAGTTATCTTGTTTTGTATCAACAAATTCATTTTTGCGACCTACCACCCCAACGTCAATCAAATATTAGAAAACGCTTTTGCCATAACCATTAAAGAACACGAATCTTTTTTCCCTGAGCCTGTAGAGCGAATGCAATTTCAGGTGTCATTGTTATTGTCGCCGTTTGTTTTGGGTGCTAGCTATTGGCTCGCATCTCGGCTGAGGTCGTTCTTTGATGCCCGCAAGCATATTGCTTTCTATACCAATCTTTTTGGTGTGGCATCGGTGGTTGTATTCTTTTTGGTTGTGTATGGACACAAATTGCGCCATGTGCCCAATAAGAAAGTCTCGGCGTTTTTTGACAACAACCTGTTCAATCAGTTCAATGCACTGCTGGTGTTTGCAGTCTATCTGTTTGTGCTCTACTTGGTACTTGCATTGAAATCGAAAATTGAAACACCAAAAGTTCAAAAAATACTCGATGGAATAGGCATTACTTTGGCTGCTTTGGTCGTGTATGCGTTCATTACTTATGGGTTATTTCATACTTCTGTGCTTGATCGTGGGCTTGAAATGGAATCGAACCCTGTGTTTTATCCCATCTCGCAGGTGTTTATGGGTAAGTCACTGATGGTTGATTTGAATGCGCAGTATGGCCTGAATGCGTGGTTTTTAAAGCCAGTTTTTTCAGTTATTGGTTTGAGCATTGGCAAAATAGGGGCTGTGCTGGCTTTTTTATCGGGGCTGTCGTATGCGTTTTTGTTCCTGGGTATCAGAAAGCTCATACCCAACAAACTTATCAGTTTGCTTACCTTTCTTTCAATTGCCTGGTGGGTGTACTGGCACGGCAGAATACCGATGCCGCCTACCCCCAGGTTGTATTACCAATACACCCCCATCAGGATTTTGTTCCCGATGTCGGCATTTTATCTGGTGACACTCATCAATTGTGGTTCGTACATACGTACAAAATACCTTGAATGGATATTGTTGTTTGTGGCTGCATCGGCTGTATTGTGGAATGCAGATACCGGACTTGTTACATTTGGTGCAGTGGCTGTGATGCAGGGTTACAGGGCTTTTGACTACAAAGCTGTTGGTGCATCGCTCAAAAAAATAGTTATTGAATGGTTTAAGCTGGGTGGTGCATTATTGGTTATGGTGGCTTTGTTCAGCATTTCGGTTAAAATCAATTCGGGTCATTTCCCCGACTTTGAGCGCTTTTCTGAGTTTCAAAAAATGTTTTACGTTTCAGGGTACTTTATGTTGCCTATGAACCCCATTAACTTATGGAACATGGTGATAATGATGTACTTAATCGCCGGCATATACCTGTTTAGCACCATTCGGAATAAAGACAGGAAAGATGGTCCTGTGCTGGCGTTTTTGTTCATTCTGGGGATGGGGGTGTTTGCTTACTTTCAGGGGCGTTCGTACGACCTTAATTTGAGTGCTGTGGCTTACCCTGCCGTTTTACTTGTGGGTTATTTCTGTTACCGTGTATGGGACGAAATATCAAGCGAAAACAGTTTTGTTTTCAATGAAAAGCTGTTGATTTTTGCTTTGCCTTTCGTTTTTCTAATTGATAGTACGGCATCGTTTGGGTTTCAATTTCCGCTCATTTTACAAACTGGTACCAACAACATTAGCAGGGAAAATGAGGAAGTAAAAGCTGTGCAGGAAGAGCGTTTCAGTTTCATTAAAGCTCACTTCAAAAAAGGAGATTCTGTGCTGATACTTGGGCACGATGTAGATGGATACCTATACACGGTAGGCAATCTTGTAAATCCTGCTCCTTTGCCTAGCTCTACAGAATGGTATTTTAAAAGTGAGATTGATTCACTGACTGAGTGCATCAGGAAGAAAAAGTACCCGATTATTTTTGATAAGAAGCATCTGTTTTACTACGACTGTAAAGATTTGATTTACAATGCCTTAAATGAAAATTGCCACGTTGATGTTGCTAATACAGATAAAAGTTTACTGATATTGAAACCGGGTATTAATACCGCCAATCAGCAACTGCCGCCTACCTCAACAACATTGTTTCATTATGGTAGTAATGAGGTACAACCTGCACCAAAAATGATTCAATTCCCAAATCAATTCACTATTGAGGCGATTTTGTATGTTTCACCAGGGCTTTTAAAACGCGACGATGCAGTATTCACCAACGTATCTCAGGTGAAGTCGTTTGTTGGTATGATGATGATTCAATCGGGCGATAAGCTCAATGAGTACATATATTCCTTCGGGGATGGTAAAAATTGGAGTGATGGGTTAGTGATTGAATTATTACCGGAGGTCGATAATCACATCAAGATTCATTACGACAATGGCGTAGTTACCCTTTATCAGGAGGGTAAACAAATTATCACACACGACACCCACACGCGCATTTACCCTTGCGACCACCGTTTTATATTGAACAGCGGTTTCAGTGGTACCATCAAAGAATTCAGGATCAATGCTGAGTAGCATTGAATGCACCCGGTGAATGGTTTCTTCTTAATTCAAACTCCTGAAGTCAACCGGAACCAGCTTGCTTACGCCGGGTTCCTGCATAGTAACACCGTAAATCACGTCAACACTTGCCATTGTTTGCTTGTTGTGTGTCACGATAATGAACTGCGAGTTATCAGAGAACTTGCGAATCATTTGCGTGAACTTACCCACGTTGGCATCATCGAGCGGTGCATCAACCTCATCGAGAATACAGAATGGAGCCGGCTTAATGAGGTAAATAGCAAACAGGAATGCCGTTGAAGTAAGTGTTTTTTCACCACCGCTCAACTGCGTCAATGTGCTTGGTTTTTTACCCTTTGGTTGCGCGTAAATCTCAATGTTGCTGTCTGCCACATTGTTCGGGTCGGTGAGCATGAGGTCACAACTGTCTTCGGCAGTAAACAGTGCCTTGAATACATCAACGAAATTAGCACGTACCAGGTCGAAGGTTTCTTTGAAACGTTGGTTAGCGGTTGTCTCTACTTCGTCGATGGTTGAAAGCAAAGAGTCGCGCGCACTCACAAGGTCGGCCTTTTGTTCGGCAATAAAGTCGTAGCGCGACTTCATTTCAGTGAAGGCTTCAATCGCAGTAGGGTTCACTTCGCCCAGGTTATCCAAACGCTTTTTCATGCGGTCGGCTTCCGAAGTCAGTTCTTCGATGCTGGTTTCGGTGGTGCGTGGATCGCTGAGTATGTCTTCCAGTTTTACTTTGAACTCAATAGAAAGGCGTTCGCTCATACCTGCTACCTGCAGTTTCATATTGCTCACTTTC
This sequence comes from Chitinophagaceae bacterium, assembly GCA_947454235.1. Lineage (GTDB taxonomy): Bacteria > Bacteroidota > Bacteroidia > Chitinophagales > Chitinophagaceae > Flavipsychrobacter. The sequence goes on along the minus strand of CANGIY010000006.1, from coordinate 134,570 downwards.
TCTTTAATCACTTGCAGCAAGGCCTCAGCCTGGTCGCGTTCGCGTCTTTTCTGGTTCAGGGTGCTTTCTTTCGAAGCAATGCCATTGCGCAATTCGTAGTAAGCCCTGTCTTTTTCGTTCAGTTCTTTTTCTTCCGCCTCTTTGCGGGTGAGCAATTCATACAATTCGTTATCGCCACTGTGCAGTACTTTTTCGGTTTCACCCAACTGACTTTCAACTTGCCTGAGTTGCTCAGCATTGTTGGTGATTTGGCGGGCAAGGTCATTCAACTGATTGGTTTTGAACACCAGTTCCTGCTTAATGCTTTCCAGTTTACTTTGCTGCCTCGTGGTAGCAATGTTGTGCTGGTTGTACTGCGACGACCCTTCGTTGAATGCTTTTTCTACTGCTTTAAAGTCGGTATCTGCTATTTGTATTTTCTCTTGCAAGCCTTTCAATACCGCAGAAACTTGTTCCAGGTCGCTCTTTGCACCATGTATGCTGTCTTGCGTGTCTTCAAGCTGTCCTTGCAGGTCTTCGAGCCTTCTGTCGCCACCTTGGTTGAGGTGCTCAAAGTTTTCAATTTTATGTTTCAGGTTCACCAAATTGTTTTGCAATCTGTTGATTTCCTGCTTGGCGAGGTCAATGGCTTTATCGTTGAGTTCACGGTTAAAGCCCGCCAGTAAGTTTTGTGTATCGGTGATATACTGACGCAGTTCGGTAGTTGTTGCTTTGAGCGTCTCTGTCTCTTTTTCGAGGCGTTCTAGGTTTTTAGCCCTACCAATTTTATTGCCTTCAAACAGCCCTACCGAGCCTCCACCTATTGTGTACTTACCACGTACTATTTTACCGCTTTTATCAACCATCACAACGCCCTTATCAAGCTGTGCCGATGCAATGGCATTGCCCGCCTCTGATATATACACATGCCCTAAAAGGTGCTTGGCGAGTGGCAGGTATTGTTCATCAACATTCACCACGCTCAATGCCGGAACAGCGTTTTCGGGTGCAGTGTGGGCAGTTGCGCCAATATCGTTCAGGTAGTCGAGCACGAAGAAGTTGGCCTTGCCCTTTTTGTTGGTGTCAAGCAATGAAAGTGCTTTCGCTGCATCAGCCGCATTATTAACCAAGTAGTAGTTGAGGTAGTTGTCAAGTACGTTTTCGAGTGCCGTGCGGTATTCATTTTGTACCACAAATACGTCACTCAGCAAAGGTGCGGAATTGTTCCACTCCTTGCTTTTTTTAAGGTATTTGATGCTCTCAGGGTAGCCTTCAAGGCTGTCCACCAACGATTTCAATAGGTCGTATTCGTTCTTGCGGGCATCGAGTTTCCTGTTTTCTTCCACCAGTTTTGAGCGCAACGATTCCATGTGCGCCTGGCTTTCCAGAATCTTGGCTTTCACTTCCTCGTGTTTCGCAATCAGTTCAGAAAGTTCTTCCTGTTTATCGGCAAGTTTCTCGTCGGTGGAGCGTTGTTCGGTAACAAGTTGGCTGATTTGGGTGCCGCGTTGTTGTTTTTCCTGCATCAATTGCATGATGCTTCTCTGTATGTTCTGTGCTGACGTATCGGCAACGGCTACTTTTTTCTCTGCATCAAACTGCAATCTTTGTTTCGATTGGTATTCAAGCCTTAGTTGCTCAAGGGCGCGCTTTTTCTCATCAAATGTTTTGCGTTTCTCGTCCACCTCATTGCGCAGGCGGTCGAGTTCGGTGCGCATTTGTTCGAGTAGGGCAGTTTCGTCAATAATTTGTTTGTTCGAAAACTCGATTGATGATTTCAGCAATGCATCCTGATTGCCTGCACCCGCCAAAAAGTCGGAGAGGTTTTTCTGACGGTCTTTCAGGTGCTCCATTTTTTGGGAAGCGAGTTTTTTGTCGCTTTCCAGTTGGCGCACACGGTTTACGAGGTCGTTGAACCTGCGTTGAAGTCCGTTGAGTTCTTGTTCTTTTTCTATGAGTTTTACCTTCTGCTGCTCCACATCGGCCTCTTCTGTAGCCACGATGGCTTCAAGCTGGGTTTTGCGGTCAGTTTCAGCATTTTGCTGGTCGGTAAGTGTTTTATATTGTTCGTTGAAGTGTTCCAGAGATGCCTTTGCCAGCTCTATACTCACTTGTTTGTATTCAGTTCTTATGGCGTAGTAGCGCTCTGCTTTTTTAGCCTGGCTTTCCAATGTTCTCAGGTTATTACCTATCTCAAACATCAGGTCTTCAATGCGCGAGATGTCAGCTTCAGTGGCTTCCAGCTTTTGCTTGGCTTCCTTTTTCCTTGTTTTGTAGATAGAAATACCGGCAGCCTGTTCCAGCATACGGCGGCGCGAACCGTCTTTGTCCTTAATGATATCATCGACCATACCCAGTTCTATGATGGCATAAGAGTCGTTACTTACTCCGGTATCGAGGAACAGGTTATGGATGTCTTTGAGGCGGCAGCTAACGTCGTTGAGGCGGTATTCGCTTTCCCCGTTGCGGTAGAATTTACGTGTGATGGTAACAGTCGTAAAGTCGGTGGGGAGCAGGTTGCGTGTGTTTTCGAAGGTCAGCGACACCTCAGCCATACCACTGGCAGCCCGGGTACGCGAACCGTTGAAAATCAAATCTTCCTGATGGTCGGAGCGCAGAGATTTAATCTTGTGCTCGCCAATTACCCACCTGATGGCATCGACGATATTCGACTTGCCGCAGCCGTTGGGGCCCACGACACCGGTGATGGGGTTATCCAGAATAATATGGGTCTTGTCGGCAAACGACTTGAAACCTTTTATTTCTAAGGACTTTAATTTCAAAACAAAAAATTTAGGGATTGACTATGCAAATGTAACAGAAAGTAGGTGGAAAAGGAAAGGTTGTTGTGGGGGAGGGTGTGGTGGGTATTCTGTTATGTCGCTCTTTGGTCTTTATTGTTTCATCAATTAAACTTTTGGTGTGAAGGTTTGAAAAATATTTTATGTGTTTGCCTTTTGATAGGTAATGATGGGTTCGAGACTGGACGGCTCTAAATAAATTATATGTGTTTGGGTGCGTTTTTATGTCTTTGCACGCCCGGTAAGCGTTTTAGCATAGTCGGTTATTCGTTCACCTGCACTAGTATGCGTTGGCGGGCATAGCAAACCGCCACCTTTACGCCGGCTGCAAAATTATTATGGAACTGGGAATAACAAACGCCAATTTTCATCAGGGTCAAATTTATCGGACTCGGCATCATCATCATAAGAATGCCAAGCGCCAAAAAAATCTTCAACCATTCCTTCTGTCATAGTTAATAACAGGCTATATGGTCTTTTTACTTTTCTTCTAATATAATCTAACCTATAACCATCATCACCATCAATGAATTTGAAATTTGATTCACCATATCTGTACCCGACACTTAAGACATCCCAATCCAGTTGAAATTCAACTGAGACTTTTTTTGTTATTACTGTTTCTATAATTTGGCTTTGGAATTGCGCAATTTCACATAAAAGTTGACAAATGTCTATCACATCAGCAATATCAAGACTATGTTTAGTTAAACCATTTGCCGGAAATTTGTAGGAAAAAATTTCACGATACTCCCTTGCCCAATCTATTTTCCCCTTTACTTGTGCCCCCTTGGTCTTATTGTACTTACAAATTATATCGCCAATAACATTGATAGTTTTTTTGTGAGTCATTGTGAATATTTCCTTATTGTTCCATTCCGAAAATGGAGAAGTAAATATTACGGCTCTTGAACAATTTAACAAAGAATAATAAAGCAAATAAGGCTCAACTATGCGTAAATTTTTCTTATTAGAATACTCAACAGAATTTAGTAAAACTGTTGAGGAAAGTATCATTTTAACTGCAATGTAGTGCCTAGCAACCCATTGCGAATTTAATTCACTATCCCAATTTGCTATAAGATGATTACATTTTTGATAAAGGCTCTTATAACTTTTCTGTATTTCATCCTTACTAAAATGAGTGGGCAAATACTTGTAGTCAAAATAATCAAACATTGTCTAAAAGATTAGATGCTAAAACTCTACAAAGGTAAAATATCAGCCTGAATTATCTACATTTTCACAGGGTTGTTTCAATAAAATTCAGCTTATATATTGAAACAGAACAAGAAGTGAAAATAACGAACAAACCTTCCCCTTTTTATGCCCACCTCATTTTTACAATTATGAATCTTGTCTACTAATATCTCCTTCGATGGATAGTTGTCCTATTGACTCCACTGCATCCCATTTCGCAAAGATGTACTCAGGGATTTTTTTTCAACCCTCGCGATTGGCTACCTTTGCCACACTAAGCGTTTTTGTTGTACGTAAACAGGGGCAAATCGATGAACCAGAATATTTTCAAAAACATACTGCCCGTGGTGGCGGGTACGGTAACGGGGGGTATTAGTGTGGCGGTAGGGCAGCGCATCACGCAGCAATTGTTCCCAATGCCCGAGGGGCTCGATTTTCATAATAAAGAAGCGTTGCGTGTGGCACTGGCGGCATACCCTGTGCAGGCGTATGTGGCTATTTTGGTGGTGTATGCACTAGCATCGGCAATAGGCGGACTGGTGGCTACGTTATTATCAGGCAGGCGCGTGGCAAGGCCGTCAATAGTGGTGGGTATTGTGCTTACAGTGATGGGAATTGTGAATGATTTGAAAATGCCGCAGCCAGTTTGGTTTTCATTAGCGAATTTATTAGTATATTTACCGTTGGCTTTCTGTGGTTACCTGCTGGTACGCAAAAATGCGGCTCACAAAACCGCTGCCTAGGTCGTTTATTTATGAAGAAGTTGTCATTGTTCGTTGTCGTTTTGTGCATGTGGCTGGGAGCAGCCGCCCAAAATGGTATTGATACATTCCACATCTACTTCGACCTCAATGTCAATACGCTCAGTGAGGCCATGCAGCGTAAAATAGACCTGCTTATATACAACGACCGCCTCATCAATGGTTCTTCAATCATGGTTATTGGTTATGCTGATTACCTGGGCTCAGAAGGGTACAATAAAAACCTTTCAATGCAGCGTGCTGAAAACATCAAAAAATACCTTGTTAAATACGGCATCGATGAACAATTTGTGAAGCTGTGTACCGGCAAGGGTAAAATTGACCGCAAGGAAATGACGGGCAAGGATGGCAACCCTACTGATAGAAAGGTGGATATTGTCATCAACAACAACCTGAAGTTTGAACGCCTCATAAGACCTACAAAACAAGTGGTTCCTATTGCGGCTGCCGATAAACCGAAGGACAATAAGAAACTAGGTAAGAGCATCATAAACGACTCTGCCGGTACTAGAACGAGCAAGGGTAAAGACCCACGATCAACCGGTGTTGCAATTAAAAATAATGCTCCAAAAGGTGGTGCCGATATCAAAGATTTATCAAAGCTCAAGGAGGGCGAAACCATTTTGCTGAAAAATGTGTACTTCTTCCCTTGTAGCCACAGGATTAAGCCTGAATCGACACCAACGCTTGAAAAGCTATACGACATAATGGAATCAAACCCCAACCTGCGCATCAGTATTGAGGGGCACGTATGTTGTATCAATCAGGGTGTGCCTGATGCGTTAGATAACGATACCGACGAACCAACGCTATCAGTAAACAGGGCGCGCGAACTGTATGTTTACCTCGTGAATAAAGGTATTGTTGCCGAACGCATTCAATACATAGGCTTTGGCAAGCAACACCCAATTGTTGAGTTTGAGCGCAGTGAAGAAGATGCCGACCTCAACCGCCGTGTAGAAGTTAGGGTATTGAGCAATCAATAGGTGCTACTTTTATTGTAGTTTTACGCCCTCATGAAGTCATTCCACGAACTTAGAATTGTCTTTTTTGGTACTCCCGATTTTGCTGTTGCCACACTCGATGCGCTTGTACAAGCAGGGCTGAATGTTGTAGCTGTTGTTACTATGCCCGATAAGCCGGCAGGCAGGGGTAAACACATTCAGTTTTCTCCGGTGAAAGAATATGGGTTAGCACACAACATACCCGTGTTACAGCCCGAGAAAATGAAAAATCCGACGTTTGTGGAAGAGCTGCGCAGCTACCATGCCGACTTGCAGGTAGTGGTTGCATTCAGGATGATGCCGGAAGTGGTGTGGAATATGCCGCCGATGGGAACGCTCAATGTACACGGTTCGTTATTGCCTCAGTACCGCGGTGCAGCCCCCATCAATCGGGCTATTATGAACGGAGAGACTGAGACAGGTGTAACGACCTTTAAGCTGAAACATGAGATTGACACCGGCGATATTATGCTTAGGCACAAAGTGGCTATTCTACCGGAGGACAATGCAGGTACGTTGCACGATAAATTGATGGTTGCGGGTGCTCAGTTAATGGTCGAAACCATTCAGAAAGTAGTGTCAGGTGAGATAGTTGAGATTCCGCAGGACAATATTCCGCTCAGTGAATTGAAGTTCGCGCCTAAAATATTCAAAGAAGACACCCACATCAACTGGAACAGCCCAGTAAAAGAGATTTTAAATTTTGTACGCGGATTAAGTCCTTATCCTGCTGCCTACAGCCACATAGCCGATAAACAAATCAAGGTGTATACCTGCCACATTGAAGAGTTAGCCAATGCCCCCGCACCAGGCACAATGGAAACAGACGGTAGTAACCTCCTGCGTTTTTCAGGCGCCGATGGCTGGGTGTATATCGATGAAATACAAATAGAGGGCAAGAAGCGCATGGATATTGGTTCTTTTCTGCGCGGCTTCAGGGCTTAATCGCCTATCTTAATAACGTCGTCGTCATCTTCGCCTACCATCAATTCTAGCGCACCTTCGTTTTTGCGTTCAATCACTTTCGCCATCCATAACAATAGCGACGGGAGTAGAATGAGGTTGGTGACCATTGCCATCAGCAAAGTAAGCGATGTGAGGTAACCTAATGCCTTAGTACCATCAAACTGCGAACAAATAAATACACCAAAGCCCGCAATCAGGATGAGCGAGGTATACACTATGCTCAACCCAGTATCGTTAATGGTGCGGTGTACAGTAACAGAAATACTATCGCCGTAGCGCACCAGTTCTTGTTTGAAGTTGATGAGGAAGCGGATGGTTACATCAATCGTGATACCCAATGCCACCGAGAATACCAGTACTGTTGATGGCTTGATTCTGATGCCCAGCCAACCCATGAAGCCGGCAGTTATCAGCAGTGGTACAATGTTCACAATCACCGAAATAATCAAAATCCTCCACGACCTGAACACAGCGACCATACAACCGAAGATGATGAGGAAAGACAAAATCAGAGAATCGCGCAAGCTGTGAATGATGAACTTGCTGCCTTCCAGGAAGGTCACAGTGCTGCCGGTATAGGTTACAGTAAATTTAGAGCTGTCAAAGATTTCATTTGCCTTGTGGCTTATAGAGTCAAGCAGTGAAGGCAACTTGTGCGAACCGATATCGGCCATGTTTACACTTATGTGTGCTTTTTGTTTGTTGCTGTCAATGAATGATCTTAAAAGCTTACTGAATAGGGTATTATTATCGTTTTTGGTTTTCAGGTAGGGTAGTACAAACGATGCCTGAATCACATCGCCCGGCACCTGATAATTGCCAGTATCGCCTCCAAAATAAGATTGGTTGGCAAACTTGATACCCTCGGTGATAGCCAGTGGATGCCCCATTTCAGGGTAGCTTTGCAGGTAGGCGCAAAACTTATCCATTCTGTTAAGTACATCAAGATTGAGTACTCCGTTTTTCTTACGCGTATCAATCACTATTTCAAAAGGCATTACCCCTTTAAAGTTGTGTTCGAGGAATTTAAGGTCGGTATATACCTTGTCTGATTTAGGCAGGTCGTCAACAACCCTTGCGTTGTTTTCGAGTTTTAGTACACCCCAGAATGACAATACACATATTACTATAGTAGCACCGTAGATAATTGCCCTGTGGTCAGACACCCAATCGGTGATTCTGTCCAGAATACCATTGATCCATTTGCTGTCCAGGTACTTAGTATGGCGCACATCGGGTGGCGGTAAGAAGCTGAAAAAAGCAGGGATAAATACCAATGAGATAAAGAACAGTGCGAGGATGTTGATGCCCGCTACCAAGCCGAACTCTTTTAAAAGTACACTCTTTGTAAAGAAGAATACTCCAAAACCAATAGCCGCAGTGAGGTTGGTAAAGAAAGTTACAACCCCCATCCTATCGACCATGCGCAGGAGCGACCGCATTTTATTGGGGTTTTTGGCATATTCGAAGTGATACCTGTTTAATAGGTATACGCAGTTAGGTATGCCTATCACCACCACCAAGGGTGGTATAAGTGCAGTGAGCAATGTTATCTTGTACCCCAGCAATTCAATAGTTCCTACCGACCATATTACCCCAATAGCCACAACAAGCATGGAAGAAAGTACAGCAGTGAATGAACGGAAGAATAAAATAAGAATTACGGCAGTGAGTACAAATGAAAGTATCAGGAATAGTTTCATTTCCTTCTGCACCCTCATCGCCATTTCTGTACGTATCAGCGGCAGACCGCTGTAGTGCATTTCAATGTTGTGTGCTTTGCCAAAGGCATCGCCGATATCGGTAATTGCAATAATTACTTTCGAGCGTTCTTTAGAGTTGAGAACTTCTTTATTAATGCGCACCGCCATCAGGTAAGCATTAGAATCGGGGTTGTACAACAAACCGCGGTAAAATGGCAGATTGACGAAGATATTTTTTACTGAATCAACTACCGTATGCCCGAAAGAATCGGTGATGGCTACAGCCTTTAGTTTTTGGGTCGCAGTGTCTTTTACAAGATTAATAGCCTTTGGTACACTTAAAACATTTTCAACTGCTTTTACTGCAGTGATGTCTTTAACTAGTTTAGAGTAATCGCTGAAAAAAGGTTCAGTAAAAAATTTGTCCGTTTTTACTGCAATCACCATCATATTGCCATCTTCGCCAAACTGCTTTCTAAACTGTTGGTATTCGATGTACTTGGGGTTATCAGTAGGTACGGCACTATTGAAATCATAACTCAATTTCACCTGTGAGGCAAAATACCCCATTACAGCGGTATCGAGCAAAAGGATAATGAGTAATGCAATCCTGTATTTTATAATGAACGCGGCTATTTTATGCCACATGTGTGTTCTGAGTTTCTTTGGTAATTAAAAAAAGATGCAAAGGTACATTTTAATTAGCAGTTTTTGGGGCATGGGCGAGCCCTGCTAAAGGAAAAAACGTTGTGCAAATGAATATTAAAAGCACATGGTAATGCGGGCTACAATAAAGTTGCTGTAATGCAGTTTATAAAAAATACTAGGAAAAAGTTATTTGAAAAATGTTGTTGAAATATGCATTTTACAAAAATGGAATTTGGTAGTCAGAATGAGGTGAAAAAGTGTTTTTAATAAAAATGTTGTCAGGGAAAACATATTTCAATATTAGTATTTAACTTTATCGCAGAATTCGAAATGAAACTGCCTGATTTTAAAGAGTACGTCAATCGATTGAAGAACGACTATGTCGGGTCAATTTTTATGTTGATGATACCGGTTGCGGTATTGCCAACTGTGATGCTTGTATTGTATATGCTCTATTATGCAAAGTCAGACAAGTCATTTTTCTTTCCGGGATTGGTAGTAATAGCTGCAACTGGTTATTTGTTGGTGCAGGCACTCAAAAAAGTTAGACGCATTAATGCTGATTTTGCAGCGGCGAGGGCGACTATAAATGCTTATGTCGCCGAAAAGAAAATACCGGAATGCCCGGCAGAACCATCGAACGAACTGGAATTATTGCAGAAAGAAATTCAGGATTTTGTAAAACACATCGATAGTCAGCTTACTGAAAAAAGCGACATGATTGATTTGCTTTCTCACGATCTTAGAAGCCCGGTGGCGCGTATTATGGGTTTGTGTAACTTGTTGAAACTCGACGATAACCCTGAAACAGTAGAATACGCTGAATACATACATGCTGAAGGTAAAAACCTGTTGAACATGCTGGAGAGTATTTTGCTCATGTTCAAAGAAGGGGCACAGGTGTTTGAAGCGCAAAATGTCAATTTGAGTCAATTGGTCGATGAATCGGTTCAGTTTTTTAAATTGATGGCTGCCGATAAAAACCTGACACTACAAGCTGATGTGCCCGAAGACTTGTTTATTAATGTTCAGGCGGGGCTTTTTACGCAGGCTATCAGAAACATAGTAGGTAATGCCATCAAGTTCTCGACTTCGGGGAAGACTATCTATATAAATGCCCAAAGGAATGAGGAAGACCAGTCAATTGTAATTAAAATTAAGGATGAGGGAGTGGGCATGAAGAGCGAAGACCTCAACCGCATCTTTGAAAGGTTTACCAAGGCAGGTAAGAAAGGGACCAATGGCGAAGTTTCATTCGGACTTGGTATGTACCTGAGCAAAAAGATTATTGAGCGCCAGGGCGGAAAGATTATTGCTGAAAGTGAAGGGCAGGATAAGGGTGCTGTTTTCTCAATTACATTGTACCAGTTAATTACCAAGAAGGGCGTGAAGAAGCGCCCGTTGCCTGTTTTAAGTTAACAGGAATGTTGATAAGCTTTTAGTTATCCACAATCCACGAATTAACTATTTTTCTTTTTGTATTAAGCGTTAACAAATTCTAGCATAGGTTAGGGATACGAAAACTGATTTTGTTATTTAATTGTTAAGAAAGTTGCGCTAAAAAATACCCAGAATTAACAAAAAATGCCTAAATTGCAGTAAAAACAGGCTAAAAACCCCGTTTTGGGACTAAAATTGACCTTTCGAGATTGTTGCCGATTTGTTAATTGGTTTTGTGAATATGTGGATAAATAAAGTTTTGACGTATTATTGTACCATAATTTGATTGTTATGCCTTCAAACAAACATCAATCTGCCATTGAGAGTAACACCTCATTCATGGTCAAGATGGAAGATTTAGTAAGAGAACTAGTCGTACAGAACGACATTCCCTGCTACCGAATTGAGTCGAAAATGGACCAGCGCACAAACGATGCGGGTGATAATATATATGTACCTGTAGTGCGTGTAATCACGTATTTCGAAGATGCTGTCAATAAGATTTCAGACATCATGGCTACTGAATTTGAAATAGACAGTGCCAAAACGAAAAATACTAAAAAAGCAGGTGTTGATAGCTTTTCATACAAACACATACAAATAGAAGCAGGCTTAAAGCAGCCGCGTCTTGAATTGGTTGAATACCGCAGGTCGGGTGACAAAAAATTTGAGATTCAGGTATGCTCTATGTTGCAGGATGCTTGGTCGGGTATCGAAAAAGAACTTGGCTACCACAATGCAGCGATTCCTGAAGATATGAAGAGGGATTTCTACCGTGTAGGTGCTTTGCTTGAAATGGCTGATCTTGAGTTCCTCAAAATCAGAACACAGTTGGCAGCAGCTAAGATGGTGCTCGCTGAAAATCCTGATTTGAAAGCAGAAATTGAAAAAGCTGAAGCTGCGAAAGCAGAAGAGAAAGCAGCCGCAGTTGTTGCTGAAGCTGCAAAAGATGCTGCTCAGCCTGCTGAAAAGACAAAAACAGAAAAACAAGGTAAGAATAAGAAAAACGACAAACAGGCTCAACCGGTACAAAACGGTTACCCAATGCCTGGTCAGCCGTACTATCCTGGTCAAATCCCTGGTATGCCAATGAATGGTTTCCCTGGATTTATGCCACAATACCCAATGATGCCAAATTTCTACCAGCACTTCGACCCAAATCTTGGTTACATGCAACAACCAATGATGCCGGGTTATATGCAGCAACCTTACATGCCGGGTAACGACCCTTATGCTGCCTACATGGCGCAACAACAAGGCATGATGCAACAGGCTGAAGACAACGAAGAAGAAACTGACGAGACTGAAGAAACAACATTAGAAACTGCACAGGTAGTTGAAGCTACAGCGGCTCCCGCTCCTGAAGCAATACCAACTCAGGTTGTTGAAGTTGCGCCTGCTCCTATAGTTGAAGCTGCTCCTGCTCCGGTTGCTGAAGTGGTTCCTGCTGCACCAGCACCAGTTGTTGAAGTAGTTCCTGCTGCACCAGCTCCGGTTGCTGTTGTTGTTGAAACTCCAAAAATTGAAGTTGCCCCTGTGGTAGCAGCTGTTGCTGCGCCGATAGTTGCGGCTGTTGTTGCTGAGGCAGTAAGTGCCAAAGCTGAACCTGCGCAACCTTATACAAATGGTACTCCTTCTCCTTTAGTTGAAGCAATAAAAGAAACAGCATCAAACGCGGCAAATCACGTAACAAGCGTCGATACGATTGAAATGAATGTGAGTCGCCCTGATGCGCTTGACTTAAATATTAAAAACGTTGGTGAAGCAAACGGTGTTGACGTAGCTAAAATTCCTGAAGTATTGCAAAATACCTTCGATCAGATAGCTGCTCCAATCAATCCGCAAGCTGTACAAACGCCAATGATACAGCAAGTAACTCCTGCGCCACAAGCTCCTCAGGCAGCACCCGCACAGCCAAGGCCTCAGGCTACTGAAGCAAAAGCTGATAATAACGTTACGTCAATTCCTACTTCACTAGAAGGTGGTACTACAACTGTTAAAGGTGAAAATGGAGAAAACGTTGCACTGAACATTGATTGGGTTGACACCTTCAATATGAATGTGAACGGCTTCGTTGAGCACAGAACTGAAATCATTGACAGGGAAGCAATGGAAAAAGCCATCCCATTCTATGAAAGGGATGAAAAGCCTGCAAGGCCTCAGCCACTTGACGAAAATGCGCCAATGACTGATTCAATGCTGAAAGAATACATTACAGGTAGCAAACAAGTGCGCGAAATAGATGCTGAAATAGCTCGCCGTGCAGGAGCTACGCTCAACAACGAAGTAGATGTTGAAGGTGATGTAGAAAGGTTGAAATTCCTGAAAGTGTACACTTTGAAACAATTGCACGAAAGATTGCTTGATAACAAGAACGACCTCATCGCATTTGCCGAAAAATGGATTGGTGCTGATAATGGCGGTTCATTTGATTCAGGTATTTGTTTATTCTACCTGGAGTACTTGCTTGTAGGTAAAAGAAACGACCCGGCTTTCGCTGTTGAATATGTTTTGAAATTTATCTCTGATAACGATTACAGTGCGAGGTTCATTATTCCTACGTACAACTCCATAAGTAAGCAGGATAAACCAATTGGTGCTCACCTGACGTTAAAACACTAGTTAGACAATAAAAAAACCCGCTTCGGCGGGTTTTTTTATTGCATGTATAAAATAATAGTTACTTGATGCACCATTTAAGTATTACATAAATTGCCCCCATAAGGCAGGTAATACCGAGCAGAAAAAACGTGATTCTTTTCCTGATGATTGTAAAGTTTGGCTTGCTCATATTTTCAGTTTGTTTTTGTATTACCTGTCGAAACGTAAACGCATACCAAAAGTGCCTTCAACGATCTTACCGTTGGTGTACACTACATTTCCGTTGACAAATGTAGTATGAATTGTATCAGGGAATGTATGTCCTTCAAAAGGAGACCAGTTACATTTATACAGTAAATTTGATTTGTCAACAGTATAGCCCTTGCCTGGTGCAACAATAACTGCATCGGCGTAGTAACCTTCACGAATGTAGCCGCGTTTCTCAATTTGAAAACACTGTGCAGGCGCATGACACATTTTCTCAACTACCTTTTCAATCGAGATTTTGCCTTCCCTCACATATTGCAACATCAGTAACAAGCTGTGTTGTACCAAGGGCACACCCGATGGAGCCTTGCCGTAGGGTTGTTGTTTCTCTTCCCAAGTATGTGGTGCATGGTCGGTAGCAATAATATCGAGCCTGTCATCGAGTAAGCCCTTCCACAGTTCAGTTTTGTTTTCAGGGGCCTTAATAGCAGGGTTGCATTGAATCAGATTGCCGAATTGAGCATAGTCATCAGCAGTAAAATGAAGATGATGCACGCACACTTCCGATGTAATTTTCTTTTCTGTAATTGGGAAAAGGTTAGTGAACAACTGAAGTTCTTTTGCTGTAGAAATATGTAAGATATGCAGCCTTGTACCATACTTTTTTGCCAATTGTATTGCTGCCAATGAGCTTTCAAAACATGCATCAACATCCCTTATAATGGGGTGGAAGCTGGCGTGATTGGCATTTTCGTATTTAGCTTTATTGGCTTTAATGATGTTTTCGTTTTCGCAGTGTGTAGCGATCAAAACTTCCGAATCACCGAAAATTTTATTCAGGGTAACGTAGTTATCTACCAACATATCGCCGGTGGAAGAACCCATGAATATCTTGATACCGCAAATGTCTTTTTTGCGTTGGTTTGTCTTGAGGGCTTCTTCAGCATTGGAGTTTGAAACACCCATAAAGAAAGAATAGTTTGCCGGAGATGATGTCGCAGCAATAGAATATTTGTCTTCAAGCAATTCTTGAGTGAGTGCCGCAGGTACAGTGTTGGGCATCTCCATAAACGAAGTTACACCACCTGCAACAGCTGCCCTTGATTCACTACCGATGTTTGCTTTGTGTGTTAGTCCGGGTTCCCTGAAATGCACCTGATCGTCAATAGCACCTGGAAGCAAAAGTAGCCCGGTGCCGTCAATTACATCGTGCGCTTCAGCTACTGAAATGGAGCCGCCTGTTTTTTCAAATAAACCGTTTTTAATTAATACATCACCTTCAATCGATAGACCTTCGTTGACGATTGTGATGTTTTTTATGAGTGTTGTTTTCATTGTTATTCGCAAATTGTTGGTCAGGAAAACTCTATATTTGTAAGGCGAAAATACATCAATGTATTCGGTAAAAGCCTGATTATGCTAAAAAGTACCACTTTTGCGATTCTATTACTTTTCGTATGCTCAATAGTCGGGGCTCAATCTGCCAGAGTTCCCCTTGGTGCTGATGATTACTATAATTTAGACAGGGTACAAACAAAGGTGGGTAGGCTCAGTGATACACTGTGTTTAAGTGACAAGGCAGAATACAGGAAAGATGTTACTGCATTTGCACAAAGAGTATTGAATGACCTAAGCGAGAATGGCAATAAAGGCAATCTATCTCAACGAGATATTTTCAATTTGCAACAAATAGTTGCGGAAAACAGAGAGTGGAGCACATCAGCTCGCGGAGCTGACTCGGTGAAAAGACATTCTGATCCGTATAACATGTTGTTCTTCAATAAGAAAAATTTCCTTTTTTCGATCAACCCTGTAGTGTCATTGGGCGGTTCATTTGCCGATGAGTCTACTTCTATTTCCAAATCGAATAACATTTATGGACTGGGTGTACTAGGTGTAACAGGACGTGGTAGAATAGGAAAAAGAATAGGGTTTGAGTTTTTAGCAACTGGTAGTGCCGAACGTTTCAACGATGCTATGAGCATATATTCTTACAGAAGTGCTACAACGTATATCATACCGGGTGCTGGAATGGGTAATTGGTCTGATAATTACAGGAACGTAATGTATGCACAACTGACAGGCGCAGTAGATATAGCCGTTTTGAAAGACTATGTAAATGTAACTGTAGGTAATGGCAAGCACTTTATTGGCGACGGAACAACATCATTGTTTCTGACTGATTTTTCAGCTAACATGCCCTACATGCAATTAAGGGCAAGGGTTTGGAAGCTAAATTACGACGTGATTTATGCGCAGTTGACACCACAATTCGAGTCAGAGGTCAGTACACCAAAAACGCTTACCAAGTACACCACCATGCACTACATTACGCTCAATGTTACAAAGTGGATGAACCTTGGTTTCTTTGAGTCGGTAGTGTTCAGTAGAGATAAAAGTTATGAGGTTTCATACTTAAACCCAATTGCATTAACCATAGCAGCAAACGCATACAATGGTGAATATGACAAATCTTTGGTAGGGCTTACCAGTAAGTTCTATATAGCTAAGCACATTCAGCTTTACGCTCAAATGATGTTCAACGAGTTTAAAAGCGATGAGTTTTTCTCCAACAAGGGATGGTATGGCAACAAATGGGGATTCCAAAGCGGTATCAAGTACTTCGACGTGTTAGGTGTTCAGAATCTGGATATGCAGGGTGAATTCACTTGTGTGCGCCCCTACACTTATACTGCAAAATCAACAGATGTAGATTATACTCATTACAACCAGCCACTAGCCGATCCTCTTGGGGCGGGTTATATGAAGTATGTGGTGAATGTGCGTTATCAGCCCTTGACTAGATTGGTGGCTTCTCTTAACTTCGTTTATTACAAAAACGGTCTTGATTCCGGTGGCTTTGACAACGGTAACAATATTTTCATTCCTTACGTAAATGCGCCTGCAGGCAGTAAAACTTACGGTGTTAATATGCTCAACGGCGCAATCGGGCAATGTAATATGGTTAATTTTAACCTGAGTTACAAAATTCGGGGAGGTATTTATTTTGATTTAGGTTATGGGTATCGCAAATACGAAATTGAGTCTGGCAGGCATCCGTTAAGCGGAACAATTGGTTCAATAGATCAGAATTCTTCCGCGAGTTCAGTGAATTTTGGATTGAGGGCTAATATTGCCCGTAGAAATAATACGTTTTACTAGTACTGCTTTTTTAATTTTCAGCAGTTAAGGCGGTTGCAGCAGATCTGCCGCTATAAAGTTTCCCTAAGAGAAACAGGATAATAAACGGGATTGGGCCTGTAAAAGTGTTTCTGGTTGATGCTGCAAATACCAGAAGCATTCGCTCTATTTTGCCATTGTTGAAAAAGTGAATTGAAACTACAGCAAAAACAATTAAAAATACAAATCCATAAGTGCCTAGCCATACTGTTTTCCACCATTTCGATTGATGTCGGATATTGTAGAGTCCAATAAACATTGTAAGTGTAAGAGCTGAGAGGTGGATGATCTGATTGGTCAATGGAGAAAACTTGTTTCGGGTTGCATATCCGAAGTAGACCACGTTCGCCCAACTAAAAATGATGATTGCTACCAACGAAACGATGAACTCTATTTTAGGCCGCATCAATTTTGATTGTTGTGTAAATAGTACCCATAAATAGAAAACCATTAAATATAAAAGGGTCGTAAACACGTAGTGGTGTGTGATTTCCACGAGTCCCCGATGGTGCATATTTAGCCAGGCAATACCTACACACCTCCCAATATTTAGAATGAAAATGTAGGGGACACCGTAGGCGATGTATAACAGCCGCCTTCGAAGTGTTGCCGGGAAACAAAACAGAAAGGCGATGTATAAAACGTATATATCAAGGGCATTGCAGGAATTTAAAATGCGAATAACGGGGTGCATATTCACTAAAATTGCAGTGCCTCTCGTTTTGTCGTGTACATACAGCATGCTTACATTGGTGTAAAACATCTGTAGCGTTTTTGTAGTAAAATATGCAGTTACGTTGGTAAGAGGTTTGTCGGGTACTTTTAAGGGGTCTAGCACAAAATAGTACAAAGACTGCCAGCAAACGAAAATAATCGCAGCCCTAATGAGGAAGGTGCGTATTATTTCAGGTACTTTGATGAGTAAATTCTGTAGCTTCACAAATAGCCGGAAGAACCCGGAAAGTTGTTACAAAATTAGCCAAACAGTGTTGGATAAGGAAATAGAAAATTCGACAAACTTTGTTTTTACCAATTCAATAACAATAAAAACAGACTAAGGAATTGATAGTCAAATTATTAATTACAACTCCCATTCTTTCCACAAGTTAGGGAGCAAACATTTTAGCTACATGCGCGGCCTTCAAAACGGTGTAAATTTGTAGCAATTTATGAGGTTTGGATTAGTTACAGTTGCCGTTTTAATGCAATTTACTTCCTTCGGGCAAAATTCGATAGGATGGCAGGCGCCACACAGGGTAGCCGACCAAACCTACGGTAATCTTCACCCAAGAATTAAGCTAGACCGTAACAACAATCCCATGGTTGTTTGGGGCGATGATGCGGGCAAAATTTATTTTACCAAATGGGGTGGCGAGGGCTTTGCAAATCCAACTCCATTGAATCCCCCCGGCAATTATGCGTTCACTTCTTCCTGGTCGGGGCCTGATATTGCTTCACAGGGCGATACTGTCTATATAGTTTGGAAGCAGATTCCTGAAGATAAAAGCAGAATATACATCAAGCACTCTTTTGACGGTGGAAAGAAGTTTTCTGCATCGGCTGAGGTTGATACAGCGGGAGAATACACTACACGGTTTCCTACAGTAACCACCGATGAAACAGGTAATCCGTTTGTTACCTACCAAAAAACACCAAAGGACTATTCAGGTTCTATGTATGTTGTAGCGCGCTCTCAAGACATGGGTGAAACATTTTTTCGGGATACACCTGCAAGCGTCAATTCTGGGGGTAATGTGTGTGAATGCAGTCCGGCATCGATTGTTGCATCGGGTAATGCAGGCATACTGCTCTACCGAAACAATAGCAATGGTTTAAGAAACATCTGGGCAGGTATTTCAATTAATGGAAGTAAAAGTTTTCACACCAGCCTAAGGCTCGATTCTACTGATTATGCGCCGGCAAATTGCCCTGCGAGCAGCCCGTCGGGTGTAATTGTGGGAGATACTTTGTATTCTACTTTCATGAGTAGCGTGCTGGAACATGGCACTGTTTACCTTAGCCGCATGTCGCTATCTCACCCAACAATTAGCACAGCTCCACTTACAGGCGAGATAACCGGAGTTACGACTCAGAACTTCCCGCGAATGGCGGGCAATGGTTATGCATGTGCTGTGGTATGGACTCAAACTGCAGGTGGTAACAACCAGGTGTGCATGGCGTTTACGCCTGATGTCACTTATGGTTTTATGAGGGGCATAGATACTGTTGCTGAGGGTGTGATGATCAATGCTGATGTGGCTATTGGTGGTGGTAATATTTTTATTGTGTGGGAAGACCAAGTAAATCGATGTGTGATGTTCCGCAAGGGCGTGTACTACAAAAAATCGGGCGTTGTTGAAAATACCTCCATCATCATAGACCCGCCATCGAAAGGGCAAAAATATTTCACCATCAAGATGAAGGGTATTTTAAGTTGCACGCTCACTGATGTAAAGGGCTCTGAGGTAGAAGCCGACATATCTTATCCTTCCAATAAAGAAATTTGCAAAGTATCGCTTGAAGATTTTGATCCCGGCAAGTATTCAGTGAAAGTATTTGATGAGCAGGGTAGAATTTACAACGCACAACTTTTAGTTGAATAGCAACAATGCAGTTCCAGCTCAATATAGAAATACCAGATCTTAAGCCATCAATCAACTACGACGATAGCATCCTTTTAGTGGGTTCATGTTTTTCTGAACACATGAGCGAAAGGCTGATTAACCATAGATTTAAGGTACTGAACAACCCCAATGGCATATTGTTCAATCCGTTGAGTGTTTGTGATGCGTTAGATAGTTACGTGCAATGTAGGGAGTACGAACCTGTTGATTTATTTTACCTCAACGAACTATGGAATAGCTGGGACTTTCACACGCGTTTTTCGCACATCTGTCAACAAGATGCGCTCCAAGGTATTCAATCGTCAATTGCGGAAGCTCATCAGTTTGTCAAGTCAGCTACCAGGATTATTATAACCCTTGGGTCGTCTTTTCAATATTACTTGGTTGAAAATGGAAGACCGGTATCTAACAATCACCGGGCACCATCGCAGTGGTTTGAAAAGCGCTTATTGGCTATTGAGGTAATTGAGCACAGATTGCGGAAGACAATTGCCGGCATTAAAAATTTGAATCCGGGAGTGCAGTTTATTTTTACGATAAGCCCCGTGCGACATATACGCGATGGTGTTATTGCCAACAACAGAAGCAAGGCGCGTTTACTGGAGGCGGTTCATTCAGTTTGTGAGTCAGAACAAGGGTGTTATTATTTTCCTTCGTATGAACTATTGATTGATGTGTTGCGTGATTATCGCTTTTATGACGTCGATTTTGTGCATCCTAATTTTCCGGCAACACAATTTGTGTGGGAAATGTTTGTGAAACACTGCATTGCCCCGACCGAATATCGGCTTATGGAGCAGCTCAAAGAGATAACAATAGCTGCCTCTCACAAGCCAAGATTCCCTGATACAGAGGCGCACAAGAAATTTCGGGAAAATTATCAGAAAAAAATAACCGAATTAGATAAAAAATACCCACAACTAAACATCAAAGAGTTATTAATCTACTTTTAACGAATGTAGAATTTGTGAATAATTATATTCGTATCTGTGAAAAATTCATGTGATTTTTCGTAATTTTGCGAAACTAGCCTCCTAAAAAAACTTTGGTTTTTATTTGGTTAGCAATGAAATAAATTGCAAATTGTCTTCAATTTAGAGCAGAGATGGAAGTGTTTACGGAACCAACAGATAAAATACACGGCGTAATGAGTAATTCAGCGAGGTTTATAGTTATTGATGACGATCCTTTGAACAATACGATTTGTAGGCTCACTATTAAAAAAGCGTTGGGTGGAGTAGATGTTAGAACGTTTACTGACGCAACTGAGGGGCTTAAATACATTGATACAGAATATTCGGCACCAGATATTAATAATGCATCTACTGTGCTTTTTTTAGACATTAACATGCCAATTATGAATGGATGGGAATTTTTAGAACAATACGAATGCCTCAATCCAAACGTTAAAAGCAATATTAAAGTCTACATTCTTTCTTCGTCGGTTGACGACAGAGACATAGAAAAAGCCAATTCAAACAAAAATATTGTCAGGTATCTGGCTAAACCGATTACCAAAGAGACGATTATGAACATCTCTGACGGTGATTAATTTGGAACTTATTTTTTTATTAAACAGAAACGGGTGCATTTTTTAAGTGCACCCGTTTTTTTTGTTGTTATCAAAATTAAACCAAATGTTTGAGTTCTTCGAAGGCTTTATTCACTACCTTATTTAGCGCTACCAGTTCTTCTTCGATGTTGTTTTGGTGTGCTGAAGAGCCGGCAGATTGTTCAATCATAAATATGTGGCTTACGTCTTCTTTTACACCCATGTACGAAAGTTGGGGTTTCAGTGAGTGAGCCGCTATTTTAATGGCTGCATAATCTTTAGCTTGTAGTGCCAGATCCATAGAAATGAGTAACCTGGTTGCATTGTCCATGAACATTTTTACATACTTGCGCATTCTTTCGGGGTTACCGCCGGTAAATGATGCCAGAAAGTCCTGATCTGTAACAAAGGCTGGTAATTCTCTCTCTGGGAAAAGAGTTTTCTTGATAGCCACAGGTGCTGGTGCTACTTCAGTTGCAACGGCGTGACCACCGCCAACAACGTCCAGTCCTTCCTGTACTTCTTCATTAGCCTGGTCGAGGCGTGCGTTTTTCAGACCACCGAGCAGTTTTTCCATTTTAGAAATCAACTCATCGACCTGGAAAGGTTTTGCCACATAATCATCCATACCTACGTCGAAGTATTTGATGAGGTCTTCCTGTAATACATTGGCAGTAAGTGCCAGAATTTTTACGCTGCGCGCTGGTTCAGCCAATGAATTACGAATAATTTTGGTAGCAGTTACACCATCCATTACCGGCATTTGAATATCCATCAAAACCAGATCATAGTTTTTGGTACGCACCATGTTCACAGCTTCTTCTCCGTTCACAGCCTGATCAACGATCGCAAGCGGTAAATTTTCGTTCAGGGTATCAATTGCTACCAGGCGATTGAAATCGTTGTCTTCAACCAACAGAATTTTAAGGTTGTCGAGTGTTTTAACCTGAGGAACGTGTGTGTGTTTTTCAGGTTCAGCAATTTCTTGTACCTCAGCAATTCCTGTTTCAAGTGTAGCGATGAACGTAGTACCTTTTCCGAGTACGCTTTTTACTGTGATATCGCCACCCATGAGGCGCGTAAGTTCACGGCAAATGGTTAAACCAAGTCCGGTGCCGCCAAACTTACGATCACTTTCCATGCCTTCCTGAATAAAGCTCTCGAATATTGATTCAAGGTTTTCAGGTGCAATACCAACACCGGTATCGCTAACTTCAAAGGTTAGGAAATGCTTGTTGTCTCTGTCTACCATGGTAGCTTTCAGCTCAACAAATCCTTTATCGGTGAATTTGACGCCGTTTCCTACAAGGTTAACAAGAATTTGATTGACACGCGTTAAGTCTCCATTTAAGCGAACAGGAATCTTATCATCAATTGTAAATCGAAGTTCAATAGATTTTTCTTCAGCTTTCAGCAGGAACAAATCTTGGACCGATTGAATCAGTTCTCTGAACACATAGTCCTTATGTTCAATCATCACTTTTCCCGACTCGATTTTGGTGATATCGAGAATGTCGTTGATGATGCTCATTAGGTTATTGGCAGAAAGCTGAATCGCGTTCAGGTACCTGAGTTGGTCAGAATTTGGGCTTTTATCAAGGAGTAAGCGCGACATACCAATAATTGCATTCATTGGTGTCCTGATTTCGTGGCTCATGTTAGCCATGAACTGGTGTTTCAGTTTGTCTGCTTTCTCCTGAATATCTTTAAGCTCTTTTTCTTTGAGCTCTGCTTCCTGTTCTGGCGTAGGTTGACTCGCTGCTTTCTTGTTTGCAGCGTCGTCTTTCTCTTTTTCATCGTTCGTGTTTTTATGGCCGCCAAATTTATTGGTGAACGCAGAAAACAGGGATGGAAACAGTTTTTTCATATCTAAAACTATTGGTTCTAAAGAAACAAAGTATTTTTCTAATTCAAATTGCTAGTTGTTTTTGTTTTTTGCTGATGTTGATTTGTTGTCTAGAGCAATTGTTTGAGTTCATCAAATGCTTTGTAACAAACGCGTTTTAAGTCACTAATTTCAATTTTAATTTCTTCCATGTCGGCTTTATTGCCTGCCATTTGTTCCAGTTTAAATACGTGACTCACATCTTCTTTAATGCCCATGTAAGAAAGTTGTGGTTTCAAAGAGTGTGCAGTTACTTTAATAGATGCGTAGTCACCCTCTTTCACATTGTTATCGAATGCTGCCAACAGTTTTGATGCATTGTCCATGAAAATGGTGATGTATTTTTTCATTTTTTCAGGATTGCCGCCGGTAAACTGTTTAAGGAAATTACGGTCAGTGACTAGGTCAGGCAATTGGCGTTGAGCAATTTCAGGCTCAGCAGGTGCAGTAACAATTTCTTCTTCCTCAGCAGGCGATTTTGAAAGCTGTTCGGCTATCTGACGACCTCTTTGGCTAAATGTTTTAAAAGGTTGTTGCACTTTAGGCGATGCTGGTGTTGCAACTGTAATAGGTTCCGCTACATCAACATCATCGTAACTTTCTTCTTCATTAACCGGTTCGTTGATGGCTTTTCGTTCAGGCTCACCACCTCTGCTTACCAGTTTGTACATTTTTGTCAGCAGGTCATCAAGTTCAAATGGTTTAGACACATATTCGTCCATGCCGTTTTCGTAATAGCTTTGCACATCTTCCTGCAAAACATTGGCAGTCATGGCAATAATAGGTATATCGCAAGCAGGTTTAGGAGCGGTTTCTCTGATTTTTACGGTTGCGGCAACACCATCTAAAACAGGCATTTGCACGTCCATCAATATCAAATCATACCTTTCAGCATTGTTTTTATCTACTGCAATTTGTCCGTTTTCAGCAATTACTACTTCAACATTAGGCAGTTTGTCTTTGAGTGTTTCAACGGCAACCATTTGGTTGAATTCGTTGTCTTCAGCAAGCAAAATCCTCATGCGATTTAGTTGCGACAGCATTTCGTCTGTAACCTCAGTTTTTTTGCTGCTGCTACCTTGTGCTGAAGCTTCTTCAAATGGAATTACTATGGTAAATGTGGTGCCTCTGCCAAGTTCACTTTTTACAGAGATTTCGCCACCCATCAGGTTTGAAAGTTGTTTACTGATGGTAAGTCCAAGTCCGGTTCCACCGAATTTGCGAGTAACATCGGCACCAGCCTGAGTGAAGCTATCGAA
This sequence comes from Chitinophagaceae bacterium, assembly GCA_947454235.1. GTDB lineage: Bacteria > Bacteroidota > Bacteroidia > Chitinophagales > Chitinophagaceae > Flavipsychrobacter. The sequence continues at coordinate 110,760 of CANGIY010000006.1, read as the reverse complement.
AATTGTATCGAGGTTGTGTGCTGCAATGCCTATACCTGTGTCAATAATATCAAACTGTAGCCACAGTCTTTTATCCTGATTGCGCAGAGTAGTACGAATTTCAACAAAACCTCTTTCAGTGAATTTAACCGCATTACCGGCTAAGTTTATCAGAATTTGATTCAGTCTTGTTGGGTCGCCCACCAGCCTGTCAGGGATAATGTCTTCTACGTTGAGGCGCAGCATGATGTTTTTCTCTTCAGCTTTCAGCAACAGCATATCCTGCACACTCTGCATTACTTCGCTCAGCGAGAAATCAACTTTTTCAATAACGATTTTTCCGGCTTCAATTTTTGATAAATCCAGAATATCGTTAATGATAACCAGTAAGTTATTTGCCGAAATCTCGATTGCACGTAAGTACCTGAGTTGTGGGGGCAGGTGTTCTTTTGAAAGCAGCAGGCGCGTCATACCAACAATGGCATTCATAGGAGTACGAATTTCGTGACTCATATTGGCCATGAACTGGTGTTTCAGTTGTGCTGTTTTCTCTGCAACATCTTTTTCTTTTTGCGCAAGTTCAATTTGTTGTTGAACTTGCATATTGCGCAACTCGTTGATGATTTTTTGTTGAAAAATTTCATCTTTAAGTTGTTCGTAAGCTTTTAAGTGCGAGAATGCCTTAGGTATTTCGCTTTGTTTATCGTACAGGTCTGAAAGCACCTCGTGAATGTTCATGAGGTCATGGCGCCTGTTGTACTCTGTGGCGAGTGTGAAAGCGTGTGTAAGGTATTGTAATGCCTGGCGATAGGTGCCTTTATCCATGTACAGCCTACCGAGGTAGAACTGACATATAATTTGCACTTCAACATTACCCATGTGTTCTGACTGGCGCAGTGCGTCAGAGAGATGTTTGCGGGCATTGTCGAAATCCTGCATTTTATAATACACCTTACCTACACCACTCCCTGCAAGCACATTTGCCAGAGTTTCTGATTCGGTGAGCTCCAGGTTGTTGCGGAAATACCGCATGGCTTCCTCGAAATTTTCCTTTTTGAAGTAAATATTTCCGAGGGTGTTGTAAAGGTTAATCAGGTTAAAACTATTTCGTGCCTGTTCAAATATCGGTACGCACTTAAGCGCATAAGAAAGCGCGCTATCGTAATCGTACAGGTCATACAACAGGTTTGAAATGCTTGATTGAATAACTGATTGGGCGTAGTCGTCACCGAGGGCTTCATAAATCGATAGGGCACTTTTGAAGTGGGTAAGTACACTCGCAAAATCACCCTGATCGCGGTAAATATTGCCCATGTAATAAAGAATCCTGCCTTCAAGTCTTTTGTCCTTAATTTTTATCGAGATATTCAAGCCTACTTTGAGCGTTTCAATGCCCATTTCGTATTCGCCTTTCAACCAATGGCAAGACCCTTTAAGTTTAAGTGCCTTACCTATGCCGGGGGTGTATGCAACAACTTTAGATTTATGGATGATATCGTCAGCCATCTTCGATGCTTCTTCCACATCGAAATTGCGCACTTCCGAACCCATTTCAACAAGTAAGTCGATTTTCGCTTTCTCATCGCTTACCTGCTGAAATTGTTTATATAGTTCCTTATATCGGGGTGAATCTATCATTACCAGTAAATTGACAGTTAATTGAACGTTTCCGTTGCGCCCGTGGGCGTTAATGGTTCAAAACTGGAAAGTTTCGAATTTTAAGCAATATACAATTTATTTTGCCGGATAACAAGAGTTTAACAAACGTTTTGGCATACCCGGGTCAATGAATATTGTAGTTGGCTACTACCAGCCAAAGAATCTTGAGAAAAATCCTTTTTTCTCAGGTTCAGGTTCTGAATGGCTTTGTTGCGCCTGAGCAGCAGGTGCACTTTGTGCTGGCTTACTGCCTTTTAGGCCCGGTGTATATTCCATTACAAGGTGCTCAATGAGTTCGTTGTAAGACATGTTCAAATCTTCGAGATAGCCAAGCAAGTATTTTTCGCTCGCACCAACACCGCTGGTTTGTTCAATTTGCAACAATTTCCTGTAAAGGCCTTCTACTTTAGCAACAACTTCAGGAGCAACTGCTTTACGGCGGCTGTAGAAGCTGGTGATTTCGCCTTTGTCGTTTCTTTTAATTTCGAAGTCGGCGATAACCCAGTAGTAACGACCTGATTTAGAAAGGTTTTTAACCACAGGTTTTACAACGTTACCGGCAAGCAGGTTATCCCACAACACTTTAAACAACACTTTTGGCATTTCAGGGTGCCTTACAATGCTGTGCGGCATGCCCATCAATTCATGTTCTTCATAACCGGAAACATCAATAAAGGTATCGTTTGCATATTCAATGATACCGAATTTGTCGGTTTTACTCATGATGATGCGGCTTTTATCCCACGATACTTCTTTATCAATAGGCATAGGGTGGGTGAAATTGGCGAATCTTTCCAAGGTTTTGATTTCCCACAGGTCAGCTTGTTGTTGCTGTTGTTTTGAAGCATTGCCCGGTGTGTACCTGTCTGCCCTGAAGTTCCTTTCGTTCGTTTCCATAAAAGTAGTTTTTTGATTAATAATGATAACTTATTTTATAATTTGTCTTGATTCGGGATTGTTACTTCCAGGTAGCCTTCGCCGTCAAGTAAAACGCTTTGGCAACCCAGCCTTGAAAATTCATTGGGTTCGTTGGCTCTTTCTAAAAAAGCTTCTTCTCTGTCAGAAATACCTTCCAGAAATTCTACTCCTTTATTGACGTATATGTGGCAGCTACTGCATGCACACATCAGTCCGCAATTATGGTGCAGGTACAAATCACTTTCAATCGCCACTTCAGCAATGCTTAAACCGGCAGGTATTCCCTTGATGAGTACCGGTTCAAACTCGTTGTTTTGTGATTGAAATCGAATGTTGTACATCGTTTTTTGTTTTGTACTATCGGTTTATTTTTCTTAACACCTGAATAACATTTGCCGTTGGGGCAATACTTCTCTCAGGAAATTCTTTGTAAAAGTATCTTTGGCTAAGTCCCTATTTAATGACGTTTATCAGTTTTTTACTTAATTCATGTCAGTTTTTAACGAATGCTTGTAAAACAGCTCCCTAGTTTTGTGAGCCTTATCAGAGTGTTATCAACTTTTTATTAGTGTATTGAAATAATATTCAGTTGCGAGTGCATTTAGCGCGTAATTTTATGTTGGATATACAGCCATGAAGGGATTTCTTTTTACAAAATTTGAAGAACAGGCAGATAAACGAACCCCATTTGAGAAATTGCTGGGGCTATTTATGGAATTGCTTTCATATACCAATGGCGATGCTGCCGAGGCATTGAGTTGGCTCACTCAGCTTGACAATAAGTATAAGTTCACTACCGATGACTACGGCATTGGCGACCTTATTCAAGACCTTTTAGACAATGGCTACATCAAAGAGAATGAAAACGATGGTAGTTTAAAGATTTCTCCGAAAACCGAGCAAACCATCAGAAAGCGCTCGCTGGAAGAGGTATTTGGCAGGCTAAAAAAAACCAGGCAGGGCGATCACCATACTTTTAAAACAGGCAGGGGCGATGAACCTAGCCCCGAAACACGACCGTTTGAATTTGGCGATGCACCCGAATCTATCAACTATACTGGCAGTTTAAAGAACGCCATGATTCGGCGGGGTATAGACGAATTGAACATGCACCAGGACGACCTGGAGATTCATGAGCGCGACTTCAAAGCCCAGACTTCAACAGTGCTGATGATTGACATTTCGCACTCTATGATATTATATGGTGAAGACCGCATAACGCCGGCTAAAAAAGTAGCTATGGCATTGAGTGAACTTATTACCACCCGCTACCCGAAAGATACGCTTGATATTGTTGTATTTGGGAACGATGCCTGGCAGATAGAAATGAAGGATTTGCCTTACTTGCAGGTGGGACCCTACCACACCAATACCGTCGCGGGACTTGAACTGGCGATGGAGCTATTGCGCCGAAGGAAAAACCCCAACAAGCAAATATTCATGATTACCGATGGTAAGCCTACTTGCCTGAAAGAAGGTGGTAAGTATTACAAAAACGCTTTTGGTATCGACAGGAAAATATTGAATAAGACACTGAACCTTGCCGGGCAATTAAGAAAACTACGCATACCGGTAATTACATTTATGATTGCGCAAGACCAGTGGCTACAGGCATTTGTGCGCGAATTCACCGAAGTCAATGGCGGTAAAGCCTTTTACTCATCACTCGATGGGCTGGGTGGTTTTGTGTTTGAAGACTACGAACGCAACAAAAAGCGCAATGTGCGTTAATCAATACAACTAGATATGGCTGCCTATTACCTGACGTTTGTACAATTCGTACAAGGGCTCAGGAAGTATTTGTACCATTTCATCTCTAACCGCATCATCATGGAAAATGGAGTGCGAGAATGAATACACAAATACATTTTCAAGGGCATTTTTAATAGCCTGGTCTCCTTCGTTGTACAACATTAATGCGGCATCGAGGCACTTGCGGGCTTCGGCAAGGTCGTGGCAATGAATGACTTCTGAAACATGTTCCTGCATAATTTCTACAAAGTCATACGTATTGGTGCAATTACCCGCTTTGCATTTTTCGCTCAGTTCAGGCAGTGTTTCATCGATGAATTGCTGGAAATTTTCGTGGAGTATCATGTCATTGAATTTAGGCTGTAAAATAAGTGCTTTTTGGGCGTTTTTAATGTGATTAAGGATAGGGTAGCCAACTTTTTATGTGCCGATTTATGGTTCAAAATAGCATTGTTGAAATTTACTAGAAATAATTTGATAATGAAATGGAAAAAATTATTAAATTTGTTAAACATGAATGAAAAGAGGTTTTGTTTGTCGTTGATTCTTTTGTTGAGTTGCTTGGTTGGGTTTACCCAAGTGCCGGAGCCAACTATTCAATCTATGCGAGGTTTCGGCGGCAGCGGAACGGATAGGTTTTTTCCTTATTATACGACTTGCACCAACGGAGATTTGATCTTGAATTTCTATACAAATTCGTACTCAGGGGAAGGTGATATTGACTTATTGTGTTCTGATAGCTTCATCCGCAATGTTTTTGTCAAGATAGATAGAAATGGGCAAGATATTCTGTGGAGCAAATGTTTCGACAACACGGGCGATAGTATAGCATTTAAGTATTATCCAAATGCTACTGGTGCTATTATAGTAGGAGAGTTCATTGCTTCGTCAGGGTGGGGGCTATTTATTCAGCAACGTGATTCTAGTGGGGCAATTTTGTGGCAGCACAATTACAGCAAGGGACAAAATGTAATACTTAGAGATGTCCTGGCGACAAAAGATGGTGGATTTGTTTTTTTATCAGAGTCAAGTTATACAGACACCAACGTACTTACCCACTATGGGAGTTGGACAAACGCAGATTTATGGGTTCTAAAAGTTGATTCACTTGGCAATAAAGCCTGGAGCCGCGTAATTGGCGGAACTGATGAAGATGATGGGGGAATGTTGGCTACTGCACCCAACGGAGGAGTGTATGTATTGGGAGTAACTTCGTCTGTTGACCATGAATGTACGGGCAATCATGGACTTGCAGATGTGTTATTGGTGCGACTAGATAGTTTAGGGAACATCATTTGGCACCATGATTTTGGTGGCACCGGGTACGATGGCGCAAGCTATGGAATTTCGTGCGTTGCTGATGGGAATGGCGGGGTGCTGACGGCCGTGGTTGCAGGATCGAAAGATGGAGACATCAGCGACCGGAGTTTTTCCGATTGGAATTTTTGGGTGATGGATGTTGACAGTAGTGGCACAAAAAGATGGGATAAAAGCTATGGAGGAGGTGGGTACGAAGAGCCATTCTGCATTTGTAAAGCAAGTGACGGTACAATATGGATTGGAGGGACTTCTAGCAGGGCTGGCGGTATGGTTAACAACTATTATGGTAGTTCCAGACCGAGTACCGACGGATGGGTTGTTCATGCTGATAGTGTAGGGAACTTACTGGGTGCTAAAGTACTTGGCAGCAGTGGCTCAGACAAAATATGGCTTGTTGCACCATTGGCTGAAAAAAATGTGTTGGTTGCAGGATACTATGATCATAACGACGGAACATTTACTTCACTATCTGACTATGACGGAACAACTAATTTAGATGGCTTTATTTCAAAATTTTTTCCCTGGACAACAAATACAGAAAATGTAAAACACGAGGAGAGTAAGGTTTACCCCAATCCAATTGAGAATGGATATCTAAAAATTGAGTCACCAATTGATTTAAATGCTAAAATTTTCGGGTTTGACGGTTTGTTATTGGGTGAATATTCAATTCAGGCAGGCCAGAAAAATACCCTTGATTTAGCGCAATACCCGCAAGGTATTTACATGTTAGTACTAATAAGTGCCAACGGTGCAGAATGTAAACAAATTCAAATAATTTAACATAAGCATGAAAAAGGTGATATTTATTCTGGCGATACCCAACCCTGGTCCTCGTTTGTAACAGCCTGTCCCGAGAGCCTTCGAATCGGGAAGGATCACCCGGTAGGGCGTTTGTAACGCTCGAGCCCCCCACCAGCTATCCAGTCATTTCGACTTACTTCAATCCATTAAACGGTTTTTAAGGTTACAGAGTGTGTGCCGGTTTGTTTGCGAATTAAATATCATTCAAAGTTAACGAATTAAAACAGGCGTTACAAACGCCCAGCCCTCAGATCCTTCCCGAATAGAAAAGTTTCGGGACAGGCCGTTTCAAACGGCGAACCAGCCTGCCACTCCGGTTTAACCCACATTTAGCAATTTTTCACATTTAAACAGCTATCTTTGTCTGTTCATTTTTTAAAATATACACGATGACAGAATTGTTGCATAAGATTGCTGCCGACCCGTTGGCTGCCCTTATGATGATTGGTAACCTTGTGATGATTGAATCCCTGCTTTCAGTTGACAATGCCGCTGTATTGGCTACCATGGTTATGGACTTGCCTGAAAAACAGCGCGACCGCGCCCTCAAATTTGGTATTGTTGGTGCATACCTGTTCAGGGGTATATGTTTGCTTTCAGCCAGCTACCTCGTTAAAATATGGTGGTTGAAGCCATTGGGAGGTTTGTACCTTATTTACTTGGTGTACGAATGGTGGAAGAAGCGAAAAGAGAAAGAATCGAGAGAAGCGGTTGATAAAAGCGAGAACTGGCTGTATAAAATGACAGTGGGTAAAATCGGTCAGTTTTGGGCTACCGTTTTCCTGGTTGAGTTAATGGACCTTGCATTTTCTATTGATAATGTGTTTGCTGCTGTGGCTTTGTCTGATAATATCCTCATTATCATGGCGGGGGTGTTCGTAGGAATATTGGCCATGCGTTTTGTGGCTCAGTTCTTCGTAAAGCTCATGAGCAAGTATCCGTTCCTTGAAGGTTGTGCCTTTATGGTGATTGGTCTTTTGGGTGTGAAGCTGATGCTGGCTTTCTTTACGCACCTTTTCCCTGAGGCACCAACCAGCAAATTCCTTGAAAGCGAGTCGGCTGATGGCATCACTTCTGCTATTACGGTAGGTGTGTTTTTATTGCCTGTAATTACTTCAATCATTTTCGACTACCCTAAAAAAACGAAGAGAGACGACCTGGTATAACGGGTGCCGGAGTTTTTAGTTGTTTTTTGAGCGTGAAATAAAATTTATTTAACATTTTCACGTTCATTGTGTGTTGTTGTTTTCAAAGGGTATAAGTTGAATACGCTTATATTTGCGATTAATTTTTAACCATAGCAGGTACAACCTGATTTTCATTCAATGAAGCAATCTCTATCTTTATTCAATAAGGCAGCATATATATTATTTGTTCTTTGTTTTTCAGCGTTTTATGCAATAGCGCAAGATGGTACTATCAAGGGCTTCGTGTACGATAAAAAGTCGGGTGAACCCATCATTGGTTCCAACGTTTATGTGCTTAACGAGCATACCGGAGCCCAAACCGATAACAACGGTTATTTCTCAATTATATTAAAACCGGGTACGTACACTTTGTTGGCTACATCGTTGGGCTACGACAGTACAATTGTTACTGTCAATTTGTTGCCTGATGCTATTGTTACAAAGAAAATTATGCTCAGTAACTCGGGTATCCAACTGAACAACGTTGAGATTTCGGGTGCTAAAATGGATAAGATTACTAAAATCAACACAGGTCTTACTAAAATTACGCCGCAAGAATTGAAGAAACTACCTGCAACAGGTGGTGAGCCTGATTTGGCGCAATATTTACAGGTTATTCCGGGTGTAGTATTCACCGGCGACCAAGGCGGACAGTTGTACATCAGAGGTGGTTCACCAGCACAAACAGGTATTTATCTTGACGGTATTACCCTTTACAATCCATTCCACTCTATTGGTTTATTTTCTGTGTTTGAAACAGAAGCAGTAAGAAGTGTAGACGTTTATACTGCTGGTTTTGGTGCACAATACGGTAACCGTACTTCTGCTATTGTCGATGTTCACTACAAAGACGGTAACAAATACAACTATGGTGGCATAGTATCTGTGTCTCCTATCATGAGTCGCGTAATGCTTGAAGGTCCAATCGTTAAACCAAAGTCAGATAACGGTGGTGGTATTTCGTTCATGTTTACAGGTAAGTCTAGCTATATTGACCAAACATCTAAAACGTTGTATGCACCATTAGGTGAAACGTTTAAACATGGATTGCCTTATGCTTTTAACGACTTCTATGGTAAAGTGACTTTTTCGGGTGAGAACGGTAGTAAACTGAACCTTTTCGGATTCAATTTCGATGATAAAGCAAGTTTATTAAACGATACTTCATTCAAGCCGGAAGGTAATTACCACTGGAAAACTACCGGATTGGGTGCAACTTTTGTGGTGTCGCCAAGCAGCACAAACTTCCTCATTGATGGTAAGTTTGCTTATTCAAACTACAATATCGATCTTTCTCAGGTAGGTATTCCAACCGATACGATTCCTAGCACGAGCCAAATCAACGGATTCGAGGCTGGTATTAACTTTACCAACTTTTTGCCACACTACAGCCAGGTTAAATATGGTTTTGAAGTAAGTGGTATTCATACAGGATTGAACTACTACAGTGCTGCCGGAATCAGTACAACTCTAGATCGTCAAAGTACAACGGCTGCAGCCTACCTTTCTTATAGGGCAGTAACGAAGAGCAAAATCATTTTGGAGCCTGGTTTAAGAGCGCAGTACTATTCTGACCTGAGTGCATTTTCAATTGAACCAAGGTTTGGTTTAAAATACAACATCACCGACGAAGTGAGGTTTAAAGCAGCTACTGGTTACTACTCTCAAAACATCATCAGCACCAAAACCGACCGCGATATCGTGAATTTATTCACTGGTTTCTTGTTGAGTCCTGATGAGGTGATTAAAGACCAAAACGGTAACTATGTAAACACCAATTTGCAAAATGCATTCCATTTGGTAGCCGGTTTCGAAGTAGATGTTAAAAAAGTAGAGTTCAACATTGAGCCTTGGTCAAAATACTTTGGTCAGATCGATGAGCTGAACAGGAATAAAATTTTCCCTTCTGACGCTAATTTCTCGGCCGGTACAGGTTGGGCGTATGGTTGCGATCTTTCTGCAAAATATTCTGATAAAAGGTGGTATTTGTGGGGTGCTACAGGTTACCAAAAAGTGACTTACACAAGTGTTGGTCCTGATGGTGTTGCACAAACATATCCAACGCCATTTGATACACGCTTGAATGCAAACGCATTGGTTGCGTACACAGCAGGTAAAAAACACGATTGGGAATTTTCTGTAAGATATAATGTACACTCTCCATTCCCATTTACACGTACACAAGGTTTCTTTGAAGCTGTAAGCTTTGCCGGTGGTATCAATACCAATTACCTCACACAAAACGGTAATCTGAATACATTGTACGAAAACTCGATCAATGGCGGTCGTTTGTCGTGGTACCACAGAATGGATATCTCTGTGAAAAAACACTTTGCGATTAATAAAAAGAATACGCTTGACGCAACACTTGCCGTTACCAATGCTTACAATAGGAACAACATATTTTACGTTGATCGTATTACCAACGTAAGGGTTTACCAATTACCGTTGTTCCCGAGTGCGAATGTTACCTGGAATTTCTAAAATGCCTTGCTTATGGTGCCTAGGTGGCGCAGATTTTTGTGGATACTACCGTTTGCGGTTTTCAGTTTAGTCGATGCGGGGCAAGCCTCTGCACAGGCGCTCACTCCCGACCAGCCTGCAAACAGAACGCTTATTCTTGCTGAAGAACAATTTCACCAGGGTTTGTACCACGCTGCCGAGCAAACAGCACACCGTTTTCTGGCAGAAAAAGGAAGCAACGTTTCACAACTTGATGCCGACCATGCTAAGTTTATAGTCGCAGTTGCCGATTTAAAAACTGAGAGCAAAACAGGTATTGACGATGCCGAAAAGTTGCTTTCCGAAACCGGAGACAATGCTTATCGCCAGCGACTTTCCTTTTCTATAGCTCAGTACTATTTCAAGAAAGAACAATACAAAGAAGCCAAGGAATATTACGAAAAGGCAGGGCTCGAAAACCTGTCGAATGCTGAAATAGCTGCCGCTAAGTTTGAGCTGGCATATTGTTATTTCGTTACTAAAAACTTCAAAAAAGCAGAACCTCTTTTTTCTTTCATTAAAGAACTGAAGGAAGATAAATACTACATGGCAGCCAATTACTATTATGGCTTGTTGTGTTACAATGAAAATAAACTGGAGCAGGCACTCAGGAGCTTTGAACGCATAAAGGCGCACCCTGACTATCATGCAGTTGTTCCATATTACATTGCGGAAATCAATTATTTTCAGGGGAAAAAGGAAACAGCTTTAAAGCTGGGTATCGTTATATTAAGCGATACTATTAAAAGCTACTACGACAATGATGTACACCTTTTAATTGCTCAGTGTTACTTTGAAGATTTGAAGTTCAAAGAGGCAGTGCCATTCTTCGAATATTATTACAACCACACCGATAAGATTCGCAAAGAAGACCTGTACAAAATGGGTTACTGCTACTACCAGTTGCACGAGTGGAAAAAGGCAGTAGAAGATTTCAAAACACTGAGTAACGAAAAAGACTCGCTGGGGCAAACGGCTATGTACTTACTAGGCGATTGTTACCTGAAAACCAACGATAGGGTAGGCGCTCGCAATGCGTTCGGGTTTTGCGCTGATATGCCTTTCAACAAGGCGCAGCAAGAGGCCTCAATGATTTTATTTGCCCGACTGAGCTATGAAGATGGGTTTTACGATGCAGCAATCGAACAACTCAAGACATTATTAAAAACGTTCCCTTCAAGTAGTTACGGTGATGAAGCCAATACCATGACTTCAGACCTATTACTTAAAACAGCCGATTTTGAGAAAGCACTTGAATATTTGAAAGCGGTAAATACTAAGGACAAAAACTACTGGCAGGTATATCAGAAAGCATCGTATGGGTACGGTGTACAACAGTTCAGGAAGGGCAATAGCGATGAGGCACTAGCCAACTTTCAAAATTGCATTAAGCATGAGTTTTATAGCCCCGATTACGAGGCTGCAGCTCTTTTTTGGATGGGTGAATTGCACTATCGTGAAAAAGGATATTTGTCGGCAATAACTGAAATGCAGGGCTTCCTGAACCGTAAGCTGGACACTAAAGTACTGGCAGGATTTTCGCCGGTGGTGAATGAGCAACATGCAAACCTGACGATTGGCTACTGCTACTTCGAAATGAAGAAGTATGCCGATGCGCAGGTGTTCTTCAACAAGGCGGCACAATACAAAAATGGTGATGCTGCTACTACGGCTGATGCTGCCATTCACGAAGCTGATGCCATCTTCATGACGCAGAATTTTGAGAAAGCACTTAGCCTGTACGATAAAGTAGTTAAGAACGACAGTAGTAATGCCGATTACGCGCAATACCAGAAGAGCATTATACTCGGTTTGCAGGGCAAAACGAATGACAAGATTTGGGTGTTGAATGAGATTGTCAAAAAAGTACCTCAGTCGGTGTATGCCAACAGTGCGCGTTATGAACTTGCTATTACCTATATAGAGACTAACAAATACCCGCAGGCACTTAACCACCTCAAATACCTTGTTGATAGTGCCAACGATAAAGCCCTTGCTCCTAAAGCTTGGTTGAAAATAGGATTTGTACACCAGGCGAATGAAGAGCCGGAAGAGGCCATCAGGGCGTACAAAGTCGTGGTATCTAAGTATCCTGCTTCTGACGAGCGCATGACGGCACTCGACGCGTTAAAGAGTTTGTACATTCAAACCAACCAGCCCGGTTCATTCGCTCAATTCCTGAAAGAAACCAACTTGCCGGGTGCTGAAAGAAATGCACTTGATTCAACCTACTATGCTGCTGCCGAAAACCAGTATGCATCGAGCAAGTGGGATGAAGCCATTAAATCATTCAATGCCTACCTGAAAGAGTTCCCGAACGGACTATTTGCCATCAAGGCACATTACTATAGGGCTGAGTGCAATTACCAGTTAAAAGCCAATAAAACTGCCCGCAAAGACTACGATACTGTGTTAGCCCATCAGTGGAATGAGTTTTCTGAAAACAGTGCTGCACGCAATGCTATTATCGCTTACAGCGATTCTGACTACAATGGTGCTTTTGGTTATTACAAGAAGCTCAAAGACAGTGCTGCGGCAACCAACATACAAAAGCAATTGTGCTATCAGGGTATGATGAAGAGTGCTTACCGTGGTGGTAAAGATTCTCTGGCGCGCATCAATGCTGATTCGTTCCTTGCACTGCGCGACAATACCCCTGAAAACATTGTGGAAGCAAAGTTTATCAAGGCAAGGGCAGAACAGAAATCAGGCAAAACTGATTCGGCGATGGAACACTACAAGCTTTTAATTGGTGAGAAAAATGGCGACGTGGCTGCTGAAAGCAGGTATAGGATATCAGAGATTTTGGCAAGCCAGGACTCACTGATGCAAGCTGAACAGGCTGCCAATGAAACCATTAAAGAAGCAGCAGGTCACGAATACTGGATTGTAAAGTCGTACATATTACTAGGCGATATCTTCATCAAGGAAAAAGACTATTTCAATGCCAAGGCTACATTTGCGAGCATCGTAAAGCATTGCAATATTGCTGAATTGAAGCAAGAGGCATCAACAAAACTTGAAGTGGCTAAAGACCTGGAGAAAAAGCAAAGCAAGCTGAAGAAAGAAGAATCGAAACAATAAAGCCGCATGTATGTTTTTTGTTCTGGGTACTAAAATGAAACATAAGCCCGTTGAGGGTGGAGTAGTGGTGCCCGGCGGTTGCCCTCATTGCCGCCACGACCTGCACGAAGAAATGATCTGCGAGTACTTTTCAGCCTTCTTCATGCCCATTTTCCCCATCAGCAAGCCCAAAACCATCCTTTCCTGCAACAATTGCGGTTTTATGCGCCTGCCCTATGAAGGTGAGATTCCGGGAATGTAGGGTTTAGGTAGTGCAAGTGTTTTTCACTTGTGCTGCGCATTATAGCGGTCTTTTTGACGGCAGCCGCAACAGTACTTTACCCCCTCAAAAAAAATGCGCCCCGGTGAGGGCGCATTGTAACAAAATGTTGTATTGAAATTACTCAACTACTGAAATGCGTTCGTTGAAAACTTCTTTGCCATCGTCTGATTTCAAAATGTAATTACCTGCCGGTACGTTCAAGTCTATTTTGTGTGCGTGGTTGGCAGTGAGGTGGTACGTTTTTAAAACTTTACCTTGCAGGTCGCTCAAAGTAAGATCAACTTCATTTGCGAGTATACTTTGTGGCGAAACCACAACACTCTGCCTGCATGGGTTACCAAATACGGTTAAACTACCATGGGGTTCTTTTTGCACATTTTCTACTGCATCGGGAGCACGAGATAAGTCAATAACTCTGATGCGGTGATTTTCTTTGTCTGCAATGTAGATTTTTTGAGCAGATGCAACCACCGACACATCCATTGGAGAATTTAGTTGCGCACGAACGGCGGCACCATTGTCGCCAGCAAAACCGGCGGTGCCATTACCGGCAATGGTATTGATGTTACCGGAATTATCAATTTTCCTGATTCGGTTGTTATTGACATCGGTAAAATAAACACTTCCCAATCCGTCCAAACGTAATGTAGTTGGGTGATCGACTTTTGCAGCAGTGGCAGGACCGCCATCACCCGTAAAGCCATAGGTTGCAGACCCTGTAATAGTTGAAATAACACCAGAAGTATTAATCTTTCTGATTCTGTTGTTACCGTCATCAGCTATGTACACGTTACCGCTATCGTCGGTAGCTACCGAAGTTGGGTATTGCAATGTCGCTGCCGAAGCCTGACCACCATCGCCACCAATAAAGCAAGTACCATTACCTGCAACAGTATGTATTATACCAGATGCATCAATCATTCTCACTCTGCAGTTCAACTGATCTGCAAAGTAAATCGCATTGGACCTGTCGACACAAATGCCCCATGGGTAGTTAACTTGAACAGAAGGGTCGTTAGCCGCAATTCCTTCACCCGCAAAGCCCGGTGTTGCCGAACCAGCTACTGTTAAAATGGAGTGAGTGGCTGTGTTATAAATCCTGATACGGTTGTTTCCATAATCAGTAAACACTAAATTATTATCAAAGTCAACCGCTAGACCGCGTGGACCCTGAATATTGGTTTGAGTAGCAGCTAAAGAATCTCCATTGAAGTAGGTGGCACCTGTACCAACTACAGTCGCAATAATTCCGCTTCCGTCTACCCTTCTAATTCTATTATTTCCTTGGTCAGCGATAAACACTTCTCCCGTTGAAAATCCAATAACACCATAGGGTGTGTTCAGCTTTGCGGCAGTTGCCGGCGCATTGTCACCAGAAAAACCCGGAGTGCCTGTACCAGCTAAAGTAGTAATTACTTGAGCGTTGCCGAAAGAATGCAATCCAAACGTTGCAAAACAAAGAAGCAACAAGTTCTTTTTCATGCTAATAATTAATTTAAGGTAATGATGGCGAAGGTATATAATTTATTCAATCATTTCAGTTGCCTTTTATCAAGGTTTTTCAAATAAATGTTCAGATGACGAAATAAAATGCAACCGTTTAAAACTCAACAATAAAACCCAGAGAAGGAACAACAACTTTGCTCGAATTATTGAGAATTAATGGCACCCCGTTGCTGCCATCAGCCTTCAATGGCTTACCATCGGTAGTTACAAAGTCTTTATTATCAGCAGTGCGCTTAAATGTGAAAGTTGGTTTTGATGGTTGCGCAGCAGCATAAGCATTAGTGACATCAAAGAACAGGTCGAGTGTCCATTTCTTGTAGTTCCACTTTTTATCAAGCCTGATGTCCATTGAGTTGAAGTCGGCAAGGCGCAGGGTGTTGAATTGACTGTTGTCAAGTACTCCGGTTCCCAATGTCGAATAGTTAACCTGCGAAGAAGCCAAATCGAACGGTGTATAAGGTGCACCACCTTGGTAACGGAATTTTACACCCAGTTCGTAATTTCGCTTGAATTTATAACCACCAATGAACGACAACAAATGGCGGTTATCCCACGATGCAGGTACATATTTACCATCAAAGTTGGTGAATTCACTTTTATAGTAGGTATAAGATAACACCACAAACAAGTTCTTAATCAGCTTTTGTTGAAACTGGAATTCTGCTCCGTATGCCCTGCCTTGTCCATTGGTTGTGACCTGTTCGTTACCCAGTACAGCAAAGTCGCCGCCCTTATTGGCAAGGGAAATGCCGTCGCGCATAGAAACCGGGTAATTAGAATAGTTTTTGCTGAATGCCTCCAGAGTGAATCTTGCACCCTGCCATTTAGGTAAGTATTCAAGTCCGCCCACAATATGATCGCATTGTGTGTATGCCGAACCCTGATTCAGATAAACGCCACTCACACTCGTAAAGCCGAGAACGGTATAAGTAGGTATTTTAAAGTATCTGCCCACTGACGCATTGAAATTGAGATTATCTAATAGCTTGTAGCTCGCTGATAATCTTGGCGAAAGCTGGTTAATTACATTATCTCCGTTGTTGGTGAACGTGTTTCCATCAACGCGCACACCCAGAGATACATTGAGTTTGCGCTGCATGAAATCGCCGGCAACCTGAGCATGTGCTCCAAAACGCACAAAGTTCAAGTTCGTATTGCTTTTTACAGTTACAGCAGGCACTATTACATTGCCTGTGCTATCGGTTACAGGTGTAGTCAGTTGTGCAAACAAATCGTTTTTAAATTCATCGTACTGCACCATTGCGCCATAACTCCAACTCCAGATGCCATCAAATTTATTCACCTGAAAACGCAACTTGGTCTCTGCTTCGGTCGAATTGGTTTTCAATAACCTTGTTGCTTCTGAAGGGTTTTGGTTATCGGTGTATTTATCAAGTTGGTTTACAAGCATGTTTCTACTGAAAGTAAGATTCCAATAACCCTTTTTTATCAACTTCTTCAAGCCATATCCATTGGTATAACTCCACTGTTTGTTGAGTGGATTAGAATGGAGAATGTAAACATTTTCAGGCGTTAAGTTTTTAGGAGTCATGAAACTGAAATCGTCAATGGCACCTATACCTATTGTGTATAGGGTGAGTTTTTTATTGATCTTGTAGTTTATTTTATACTGAAAATCCCAATAAGAAGGCTGAATAGGAATTTCCAAACCCTTAAACAAAAACTGAAGGTACGATCTGCGAATAGATGCCTCGTATGATATTTTATCGGTAATAGGTCCTTCAGATGAAAACGCAAATTCGGTAGCACTTAAGCGCATGTTGTTTTGAATTTTGTCGGGGTTGGCATCTCTCATTTTCATTTGCATGACACCTGAAAGCGGATTATCATACTTAGCAGGAAACGCACCAGTGTACAAATTCACATCTTCAATAAATGAGGTATTTATAATGCCCGTAGGTCCGCCTGCTGAACCTTGAGTTGCGAAGTGATTGATAATTGGCACTTCAATACCATCAATATAATACACGTTTTCGTTGGGTGCGCCACCTCTTATGATGATATCGTTG
This sequence comes from Chitinophagaceae bacterium, assembly GCA_947454235.1. Lineage (GTDB taxonomy): Bacteria > Bacteroidota > Bacteroidia > Chitinophagales > Chitinophagaceae > Flavipsychrobacter. Next base: position 93,757 of record CANGIY010000006.1, on the reverse strand, counting down.
CGATAACCACCTACCGAGCCTGATGTACCGCCAACGCCCGGGAAAGCCTGAATGACGCGTGAGATATCGAAGTTACCGCCGGGGTTGCTCTTAATTTCCTGAGCTGAAAGCGATTGAACCGAAAGAGGAGTTTCAATAGAGTGAGAAAACGGATTTTTGCGCACCACCACCTCTTTGAGTGTATCGCGCCTGCCGCTTTCAAGCTCAATGTGTAAAATATTTTCATTGCCCGATGTAACAACCACATTATACATCATCAACGGTTCGTACCCCGAAGCCTGCACTCTTAGATTGTAGCTACCACCGGGTATTTCGCGAATGGAGAAACTACCATCAGTATCTGTAACTGCGCCGAAAGCCGTTGTTTCAATTGTAAGTACTGCTCCTATAACAGGGAACTGAGCCCTTTTATCTGACACCGAACCACGGATGGTTCCTTTTTGGGCAAACGCAAAGGTGCTGACCAGAACGAGCGTGAGCAATGAGGATACAAATCGCATAATTTTGTTTAATTTTTTACAAAAATAGTTAAACAAAATTAAGTCAAGCTATATAATTCTATTAAAACAGCAGTGTATAGTTAAATTCTATTGTAGCTTGGGAATTAATAAATGTTTTGGACAGGATTTTAAACAGGGAAGGATCAAATAGTCGTCGGTGAATATGCAGAACTTTAAAATCAAATACCCGGTGGTAAAAAAGAATGTTATCATGGGCAACATAGATAACAGGTAATTGCCTTTCAAGAACTGGTGTGGATGTAAATACGGCTTGATTAAGGTTGATGCTCATTGTTGTTTATACAATATATAAAAAATATTAATGAGGATATTAGTTCGCTGTTATTGGTGTTAGCTTCATTATCAAACCCTTTTCGCGCTGTGCATTTTGATCGCAATCAATTTTCACTTTTTCTAAAGTAACGCTTTTATTTCCCCTTAATCCTGCTGCCTTCGTCTTCCATGCCGGTTTTGCGGTTTTTGTGACCTGCAATTTGGTTAGAGCCAAATTTATAGGAGAAGCTTAGGCGCGCTGTCTGGCTTTCCCATGCACCGCTTCCGTGCATAATCACTCCACCGAAATTGTTGTCAGCCTTCCATGGCATTGTATAAAGTATATCGGTAAACGAGACTTTTATGGTTGCATTGTTATTCCAGAAAACGCGTTGAACGCCCAGATCAATTCCTCCTTGTGGTTTTGTTCTCCACGTACCTCCCCAAATTGATGGGCCACTATACCAGCCACTCAATTCAGCAGAGTATCCTTTTTTCAATGTAAAGTTGAACATACCATAAATGTTATAGCCCGGTATCTCTACCTTCAAAGGCGTTGTGCCAATTTTGCCTTCAAAAATCTGGTAGTTGTAGTTCAGGTTCACATAGCCAGTGCATATTTTAGCAATCGGGATGGGTGCACTTACAGTAAGGTTGTAGATTTGTTGTGTAGCCAGATTGCGCATTTGCACATAGTTGGCATTGCCCAAAGTATCAGTGATTTGGGTAGCAAAATCTGTCACATAACTATAACCAAGTGTTGTGTTGAAAAAGTCCATGAATGTATGAGTTAGCTCAACCGTTTGTGTGTACTGTGGTTTCAGGAAGGCGTTTCCTTTTTCGTATGTGAGCTCGTCGAGTTTGTTTTCAAATGGATTCAAATCCTGGTAGGTAGGTCTATCAATACGACGACTGTAGGTTACATTAAAAGTGTTCTTCTTATTCATTACATAGGTGATTGCAGCACTTGGGAAGAAGTCGGTATAATTTTTAACTACTGTATCATCCGTCTGACTCTTACCATCGGCTCGGGTTAGTTCGCCCTTGCTGGCTGTGTTTTCCATTCTCACACCTGCCTGCAAGCTCCATTTGGTATTCAGTTGGGTGTTGTAGTTTAAATAAGCTGCACTCACTTGCTCGGTATATTTGAAGCTATTGCTTTTGTCCAGCGCCATTACCGGCACATCGCTTATTACATTATAAAAATTGTAAGTGTTGGCAGTGGTCACGTTGGCTATTTTGCCACCAAGACCTACTTTTCCCTTTCCCATCTTCTGTTCATAGTCGGCTTTGGCTGTGTATATATCAATATTGGTGGGTGTGTAGTTTTTATTAATCACCGAATACAGCGGCATATTATCGGGCAAAGTATAGTAGTTGGGTTGCAAACTGGAACCACGTCCTCGGTACAATCCATAATCAGCATCAACACTTAGCTCCCTGCCAAACGTATCGGTGTATCGGTAGTTAAGGTTGGCGTTATTGTTGGTTCGGCTCATGGGTATGCGATTATACGCCAGCAACTTCCTCACCATTGTACCTGTTGGAGTTGAGATATCGGTATTGCTGATGCTGTTCATGGTGGCACTCACAATATTAGTTGTAAGCAGCACGCCAATGGTGTTTTTGCTGTTGATAAAATAATCGACGCCAGCCTTGGCATTGACTCCTGTATTATCATGCTTGTTTACACTATGTTGATCGAATAATGTATCGAATTGCAGCCTGTTGATATTCATTGTGTTTTGGTTGATACCATTATCACCCGAAAAATTCCCAAAAACATTGACCTTTTTATTCCTGTAGTTCAGGCTTAAAGAAGCATTTTCTTTGGCAGTGATACCTTGTATGTACGAGAAACTGGCATTGCCATTGGTGCCTATTTTCTTGTTCTTTTTGAGTTTAATGTTGATGATTCCGGCATTACCGCTGGCATCATATTTAGCGCTTGGGTTACTAATCATTTCAATGGCTTCGATATCACTGCTATTGATAGATTTCAGATAGGCAACTAAATCTTGCTGGCCGAGTTCTGTTTTCTTGCCATCAATGTAGATTTTGACACCGTTTTTCCCTTTAAGTGCTATGTTTTCGTTGTTATCAACCACTACACCCGGGCTCTTCCTGAGTAGTTCCATAGCATTGCTGCCTGTTGCATTAATACTGCTTTCAACATTGAATACGATTTTATCGGCTTTTGCTTCAATCATCGGTTTTTTTGAAGATATCGATACCTCTTTCAGTTGTTTTGTTTCTTCGGTTAAAGTCAAAGTAGGAATTGTAATGCTGCCACCCTTGGCGATACTAAAAGGTGCAGAATAGGCATTGTTGTACCCGAGTAGTGATGCCTTTACTAAGTAGCTGCCACCGTCAATGAGTTCTATTTCAAACTTACCATCAGCATCGGTTATGCCGCCTTTTACCAAACTGCTATCGTTTGACTTCAACACAAGTACGTTTGCCGCAAGCATACCCTGACCGGCTTTGTCTTTCACTGCGCCAGCAATTTTTGAAAGATCTTGCGGGTGCCCCCAACCAATGATTGAGGCTGCAATAAGAAGGAGTGTAAAACAATAGCGCATGATGATGGTTTTTGAATATGAGTGCAAGTACGCAGTTTTCATGTTTTAAATTTGTTAAACAGATAGTCAATTAACCTATATTAAGGGTGAATTTGCGGGGGAACTTTTTTACCTATCTAACACATCGAATCAGCGCCTAAAACATTACAAAATCTATGCGTTATTTTTGGGGGGATATTTTAATCTTCGTCCATAAAACTAGGGCTTTCAATTGCGATTTCTCTTTTCTCTCTTGCTTTTTCTGGCACTTTGCCAACAATCAATCGGTCAAACGCAAAAAATACCGGAAGCTGATATTCAGTTCAGCCTACCCAACAACAAGTGGTATTTGACGAGTGTAAAAAACACCACAGTGCCCGTTATTTATACCTACAAACGCGATGAAATAAAAGATAAAGCAGGGAGGACGATTATACCCAACATTGCATTTATAATTCAGGATTTGCCCGACTCAATAGACCTTGTCAATTACTCGCTTATGAACAGGCAAAAACTGAGCTTTGAGGTAGACGAAGTATTTGATTGCATCAGTCACCCTGAAATGATATGTCACAAGAATGCACTGGGCTTTAAGGCACACTACGAAAGCAATCATTTAAGGCACAATATTTACTACCTCAACATTATACACGCCCACAAGGGCATTCAGGTGGTCATGGACATCACTGCCGATTTGTTTGAAGAGTATAAAAGCGAATTTCAAAAAGCAATCTTGTCAATTGCTAATATCCACAACAATACAAGCGATGGTCACATGACCGAAGAAACTATAAAACTACGCTAATCCGGCGTAGTCGCTGAGGTATTCGTATTTCTTGGTGAGTTTACCTCCGTCGCAAATAGTAGCTCGTTTCAGTATGTCACTTTCCGATTTGAATAACTCGGGCAGTATGTGCTTTTCGAAGTGAATGCCGAAATACTGTGAAGCATCGCAAGGCAATTCGTTCGGCAAGTTATCGACCGCCATAATGTCTATCGTTTCCTTCGTGTTCATGAACGGAGGGGTTTGCTCCAGTGAATAACGATTTACTCCATAAACAGGGTCGGCAATTGTAGTTGCACCCATATTCAAAGGGACAGAACCATCGATATCGCAAGTGATGTCAGATATAACATTAATGCGCCAGTCGTGCCTTTTCACTGATTCTTTCTCGAATAGACGAGCGATTCTTTCTTCCCAGTAAATGCCATTCATCAACATATCAGTCTGGCTGATGTAAGTAGAGAAGAGACATTTGTACGATTCAGGGTTAGCATGAAAATCGTCACGATGGAACAAGTTATTGTCTTTACGAGCATATAAACTTTGTCCTTTCAGGTGGGTAAACACCGGGTATTCGTACTGATGGGTAAGGAAGTCAGATGGCTCAACCGAATCGATATCAAGCTGAGTAAGCACTTCTAAAACTCCGGCAGCCACTTTGCCCGAACCCGTTACAATGATTTTGATATTAGGCAACTTCACCGAAGCGTAAGCCTGAATGAGGTCCTGGAAACTTTTAACTGTGTGGGCAGCCGGCAGGTCGTATAAACCAAACTTTTTGCCGTAAGTAAGCAACCCATTATGAGCACCAACAACACCTGCATAGAATCCAAAACCCAGAATACGTTGGTCGTCGCTGTGGGTGAGGCATTCGTAGTCTATCATCCTGATGCGCTTAGCAATCATAGCGCGCATGAGGTTTTGGTTGTGTGGTTGTTTTTTCTTGGTGTGCGAGAAGAAAAAGTAAGTTTTATCTTCCATAATATTGTCGATAGGTACTTCTTTAATGCCCAGCAACACATCGCACTGACTTAAGTCGTCGGTGATTTTAATGCCTTCTGCTTCATATTCTGCATCAGAGAAACAACGTGTGGGTGACGACTCTACGACAATATTTACGTTGTCGTATTTTTTCATGATGGCAGCACATTGTTTTGGGGTGAGGGCAACCCTGTAATCGGGTAATTTTTTTCTTTCTCTGATCAGACCTATACGAAGCATGTAAGTATTTTGTGCAAAGATAAACAATGCCCCCTGCATCAAACACCCAAATTAGATGTAGCTACATTAAAGTTTTAAAACCGCGACTTATCCACTTTGTTATGTGCCCTATTTATGCCTGTTACAGATTGAAAAAGTACCTTAAACGGGCGATTTTTGTGGATATCTTCTCTATTAATAGTACACTTTGCTGCATTTTTTTCCCCTACTTTTGAGTGATTAAATCGACATAGGAAACTAAATACTTGATATATGGCAGATGATAAACTGAAAGTCCTGAAGCTCGCGATGGACAAAATCGAGAAAGATTACGGAAAGGGTTCTGTAATGATGCTCGGAGAAAAAAGTAAAGAAGCTTTAGAAGTAATCAGCACCGGCTCTTTGGGTCTTGATGTTGCTCTTGGTGTGGGTGGGTTACCTCGTGGCAGAATCATTGAAATCTTCGGTCCTGAATCTTCAGGTAAAACAACTGTGGCTATCCATACAATGGCTGAGGCGCAGAAAAAAGGCGGTATCTGTGCCATAATAGATGCCGAACATGCTTTTGATTCGGCTTACGCGCGCAAACTTGGTGTTGACGTTGACAGCCTTATCATCTCTCAGCCCGACTACGGCGAGCAAGCACTTGAAATTGCCGACAGACTTATTTCTTCAGGTGCGGTAGATGTCGTGGTTATTGACTCAGTAGCTGCATTGGTGCCTAAAGGCGAACTTGAAGGTGAAATGGGTGAAAGCAAAATGGGCTTGCAGGCAAGGCTTATGAGCCAGGCATTAAGGAAACTGACTGCGACCATCAACCGTACAGGTTGCTGTTGTATTTTCATCAACCAGTTGAGGGAGAAAATCGGCGTTATGTTCGGTAACCCTGAAACTACTACGGGCGGTAATGCATTGAAATTCTACGCTTCAGTGCGTTTAGATATTCGTCGTGTGAGCCAAATTAAAGATGGTGATATAGCGAGCGGTAACCGCACCCGCGTTAAAGTGGTGAAAAATAAAGTAGCACCACCTTTCCGTCAGGTTGAATTTGATATCATTTTCGGCGAAGGTATCAGCAAGGTGGGTGAAATCATTGATATGGGTATAGAGCTCAACATTCTCCAAAAAAGCGGTTCGTGGTACAGCTACAAAGACGCAAAAATTGGTCAGGGTCGCGATGCTGTTAAACAATTCCTGTTCGATAACCCTGAATTGACAGGTGAAATGGAAGGTAGAATCCGCGAGGCATTACAAGTTACAGCGTAATTTCATAACTATAAATACAACAAAAAATCCTGCTTCGTGCAGGATTTTTTTATGCCCGTAATGACCCTCAATTAAAAACCCCGCCGGAGCGGGGCTTCTAAAATATTATTTCAAATTTTCGTCAAAGTAATCAGTGATTTTCTGCATCAGGTGCACCCTGTCTTTGCCACGTACATTGTGTTCATAACCCGGATACACAAAGTAGTCGACCTGAACATTTTCATCAACGCTCTTTTTAAGGAAGTTGATGCTGTGCTGCCATACAACAACAGGATCGTTGGTGCCATGAATCAACATCAGTTTGCCTTTCAGATTTTTCACTTTTGTAAGCAGGTTGTTTGCTGCGAAGCCTGTTGGGTTTTCTTTCGGTGTGCTCATATAACGCTCGGTGTACATTACCTCATACATGCTCCAGTCCATTACAGGACCGCCGGCAACAGCGCACTTAAATACACCGGGGTGGCGAAGCATCAACGAAGTAGTCATAAAGCCACCGAAGCTCCAGCCATGAACTCCTAAACGATTGCCATCAACGTAAGGTAGTTTTTTGAGGTATTCAACGCCTTTGAGTTGGTCGTTCATTTCATTCTCGCCTAGGTTTTTGTAGGTCGCCTGCTCAAATGCAAGACCTCTGTTCCAGCTACCACGACCGTCCATTGTAAATACAATGTAGCCATGTTGCGCCATGTATTCATACCACAAGTTGCCGCTTTCCGGGAACGAATTATGGATGAGTTGCACATTAGGTCCATTGTATAAGTACACAATAACAGGGTACTTTTTAGTGCTGTCGAAATGAGTAGGGAGTATCAGTTTGCCGTACAGCGGAGTAGTTCCGTCAGCGGCTTTCAATGTGATATCTCTAATCTCAGGGCGGTCATAATCGCTCAATGGGTCGGTTGCTTTCAGCAACTCAGCATTCATCGCACCATCGGTTGATCTAACAACTATTTTCCTTGGTGTGCCCTTGCCATTGTAAGCATCGTAAATGAACTTACCATCTTCTGAGGCGAACGCGGTGTGCATACCTGCGCCTTTGTCCAGGCGTTCAATTTTACCCGTTTCAACTTCTACAGAGTAAGAATGCTTTTCAAGCGCTGATTCTTTTGCTGAAGTGAAGAGGATTTTTTTAGCTGCATTATCAAACCCTATTATTTCATTGACAACCCAGTTGCCCTTGGTCAATTGTTTGATTTGTTTGCCGTCGGTGCTGTACAAATAAAGGTGGTCGTAACCATCTTTCTCGCTCCACCAAATGAATTTATCGTTGTCCCAAGGCAGGAAGGTTAGTGGGTGCGTCGGGTGAACATACTTAGCACTTTCTTCTTCGAAAAGTGTTTTCACTTTTTCGCCTGTAGTCACATCATATTGGTTTACCATCAGGTGCGCCTGATTGCGGCTGAGGATTGCCACATAAACGTACTTTTCATCGGGGCTCCATGTAACGCAGGTGAGGTAATGGTCTTTGTGTTTCTCGCCCGTTTTAAGCGTTACCTTGCTGCCGGTAGAAGGGTTATAAACCACCAGGGTCACTTCGTGGCTCACATCGCCCGCCATCGGGTATTTTATCATTTCAACGGTTGCCGGCACTGCATCCCACTTCACAATTGGGTAGTCTTTCACCATCGACTGGTCCATGCGGTAGTATGCGAGCAAACTACCTTTTGGCGAAAAGAATATACCCCTGTCGATACCGAACTCGTCGCGGTGAACGGCCTTACCGCACACCACATCTTTATTCGATTCTTTCGATACGTTCACGTAGCCTTTTTCTCTATCCAGCAACCATAAGTTGTTATCGACTGTGTAGGCGATTTTGCGGCTTTTATCGAGTGTTACATTCTCTGCATTCTCGGGCAGCATTGCCAGTTTTGTCCAGGTGAGTTTTTTGTCTTTGTAGGTAGCCAGCAACACACTTTTGTCGTGCACCACGTAAGCATGTTCAGCATCGAGCCATTTGATACCCGGAATACCTGTGAACTTTTCGCCCTCCGGGTATTCGCCTTGTGCCACATAGGTGGGGTCCGACATTTTGCCGCCTGCAAAATCAATCAGTTTCCACAGTTCCGTACTGTCTTTTTTCTCGCTTTGCCACAGCATATCGCTGCCCGGCTGCCATGAAATGTTTTTAAGATTTTTTACGGCAAGCGAAGACGACATACCGTTCACGGCCTCAGCCATTGTGAAGTTTTTCTTCTGCGCCTGCGCCCCCGTTGCCAGGAGTGCCACAACCGCAAAAGACATTAAAGAAGTACGAAATTGCATACAATTGAATTGATGCTGCAAACTTAATCAGTTACCACCTATTTTCTAAACATGGGTGTTTTTTTGTGGGGTGGTGGGGGCAAATGTGCTATTAAAATAAATACAAGCTTTATCTGTTTAAAATTACCAATTATTCTACCTTTACTACTTAAGCTTGACATGAAGAGTTGAAGTGTTGAGACCAAGAATTTAGAACCAATTTTTAAAACTTAAGAATCAAATGTCAAGCATCGGTGTCTACGAAAATCCTGAACTACAAAAAATATTGGATGATTACAACAGCGTGAAAGCTAAACATGGGCTACATACTTGGAATATCACATCAGTATCTTCATACAACACTCAATTAGAGAACTTTCATAGCGAAATTCTTGCTTCAATTCTTAGCCCTGTCGGATATCATGATGAAAATGTATTATACCTGCATTTGTTTATTGAGTTTTTGAACACTCACTATGGTTTTTCCATTGCTTGCTCAAATTACCAAAATTCATGGGTGGACACGGAGGTGATGGGTCGTATTGATATTGGAATTTTTGATCGCGTTTCTAAAAAGTGCATCATAATAGAAAACAAGATTAATGATGCGCCTGATATGCCTGACCAGCTAAAACGATATTACGAAAGTTGTACTGGAAATGGTTATGAAGTAGATGCTATTATCTATTTGTCAATCGATGGGAAAAAGAAGGCACCAAATTTTGATGGAAAATCTTTTGAGGTGACAAGGAGTGTCGGCGCAAATTTTGGCAAAGAAAACGACCTGATAAACGGATGGTTGATAAAATGTAAAGTTAAAAGCTCAACAGACGATGGTTCTTCGTTTTTACATCAATATATAAAACTAATAAAACACATTGATAACAAAGGCAACTACACAAAGATGAGCATGGATTTTTATAATTTCGTCAGTGACAAAGAGAATTTAGACAGAATCAAAGCTTCTGCTCAATTGCTTCAAAATCTCGATACATTCAGAAGGGATGAATTTCAGAAACAAATTCATGACTATAAACCATTTGAATCAATCCTTGCTTTGCAGAGTTATGGAAATCGTGGTACTCTTTTTTGGTCCTTTACGAGGAACGGAAATAAATACAAACTTGATGTTTTCTTCATTGACCATATAACTGCATTCGTTAGATTGTGGACCCCTGATAATGATGGCTTGAAAGGATTGAATTCAGTTCAGGAGCTTTTGAAAGAACTAAACGAGTTAGAGGAATTTGAAATTGAAAGACCAAATTCACCGAACTCGATGATGTGTAAAAGATTCCACTACGACCAATATGATTCTATAGTTTTGTTAGACAAAGCTGTTCTAGAATATGTAAATAACCTTTTTGGTAAGCTTAGAAATCTCTAGGATTAAAATATATCCCCGTTTAAAACTCCCAAAATTTTCATATTAATGATACAATATTACAAAAAACTACTTTTAGAGTTAGCGGCTCGAGCTATTACAAGTGTTCATCTAAAATATCAGACTTGGAGTTGGATGGATGAAGAAATGAAGCTTTCGGAAATTAATAATTCAGAAGGCATTTTACGCGCAGACGAACCTGTAGTTTGCGATGCGATAACTCAGGAATTTATACAATTGGGAATGTGGAAAGATTACAAATCAGAAAACCAAATCAGAGGGTTTGTAATTGAGAGAGAATTTAACAGGACTTCAGATAATAGTGAAGAAATTGATATAATTATGCTTAGAAAAGACTCAGATTCAAAACTGTTCTTTCCCGCTTTTATCGAGGCGAAAAGGTACAAAGCACTACCAACATCTTTTTTAGCTAAAAAACCTGAGGCAAAACTAAATCTGGATAAAATAAGAAACGATATAGATAAACTAATGAAAAAGTACAAATTTATTTCTGAAAGTGGGGTTCAGTTTGACAATTGTACATATAAACATATTTTCGCAAACATATTAGTTTGGGGGGATTTTACAAACTTCGTAGAATTTGAAAAAGAGAAGGGAAGAGAAGCTGTATTCAATTCAGACCCTAATACTATATTAAAAAAACTTATCGAGCAAATTGATGACGAAAAAGGAATTTACAAACATATACTAAATGAAGATGCTAGCGCAGTCAAAGTTGTGAATATGGGCGACAAAAGAAATTATGAGTTGAGACCGAATAAAAAAGACACAGAATCTTATTTTTGGATAGCTCTATTGGAAATACACTTATCTCAATCGAGCATTCTGCTACTCAATCATAAGATACACGAAATCCTATCAAAAAAGTTAAAAGACAAAAAAGGAAAAGAAGAAAATGAGTCAGATGAAAAGAAGAAAATGAAAATTACAAACGAGATAAAGAATATAGAATCCGAATTAAAAGATTTGAACAAAAGTGAAAAAACAGTTGACGAACTAAAGTCCATATTAACACAGGAAAAGACGTTTGTAAATAATTATAATACCCTTGATGAACTTGCAAAATCCGAAGACATTCAAAGCATCGAAGCTGATAAAAAAAATAAATATGAAAAAGCAGTCCAATATTTCGAAAAGGGGTTAGATGAAAATAAGGCAAAAGACCTCCTTGAAACTTGTATACCAAAAGAAGAATTGAAAAAATGTGATGAAAAGAAAATTCAACCTGCAAATGAACTAGAACAAGAGAATAGTGTAGACTTAATTGAGTTGGTAAAAAAAGCAAAAAAACTATTAGATGATTTAAGTACAACTTAGTCCCCCCCACTAACCCCACATAGGCAATCATTTTTCACTTGTGCTCAAAATACAGTCATTCTTTCCTTCTGCCAAAAGTGATTCAATAAACGTTGCGGCTGCGGTCAAAAAGACCGCTACAATGCACAGCACAAACGAAAACCACTTGCGCTCATGCCCTTAAAATCAACGAATCACCACCAAACTTTTTGCAACATTGCCGTCGGTGGTGGTGGCTTTGATAAGATATATGCCGGCAGGGAGTTCAGGGAGTTTTAGGTGCACCAGACGAGCACCGCCAAATTCCGTGGTTTCGAATACCGTATTACCCAGCACATCAAGAAGAGCAACTTGTTTTAGTTGTTTATATTGAGTAAATGAAAGTGTGATGCTCTCTCCTGATTTGCCAGGATTAGGAAAAACATTGGTGCTGAAATCGGCACTCACTGCTTCTACTTTTTCCGTGCCTATCTCGTGGTAGCGCGCCAGGTAATAGTTGGTAGAAGCAGTATCAGTATTTCCCAAATGATGTGTGCCAAATCGAATGGAATCGGAAATATAAGCCCCTGTCAGGTAAATAGGATTACCCTTTCCGGTAGCAATTGCATTGCAGTTGGCATCGTGGGTGCTATCGGCTGACATAGCATAAAGCGATGTACCGGCAGTGTCGTAAGCAGCAAAAAAGATATTGGAATTACCACCCCTTTTCAGCAATTGTCTGGTGCCAAAGTACAAAGTATCGCTACTGAAACTACCTGCTATAAATATCTTGTTGTTATCGGTAATGCAGATACCATTTAAGTAGTCGTTGTTGTTGCCCCCTGCTTGCCTTGCCCATTTAAAATTCAATGCGCTATCATAACGAGCTAGAAAAAGATCTCTTGTGCCGCGTGCATAATTGCGCAATGTTACACTACCTATATTAAGGTCGGAAATAATAGAAGTACCAAAACTACCTGCTAAGTACAAATCACCCGCACCCGAAACAGCTACCTTGTAATTAATAACATCGCAACAGTTGTCAGAAAGTATTTTCATTACATGTACACCATTGCCTGCTGTATCCATTTTAAACAGAAAGTGCTTCCATATATAGGCGCCGCCGGTATCAGCAACAGGAGGTACATAAATTTCATTGCCTGATGTTGAGCCGGTGCCGTACAAATTTCCGTCGCCGTCGATAGCTATCGAACTGGTACTTACAAAAGTGTATCGTTCAGAAAACAAATGGCTCATGCGCCTGACCGAACCTGAAGTATCGTACTTCAATATCAAAGACTCTGTTCTGTCGTATAGGTTGGTAGTAGCAGTATCGCGACCCACTACGAATGTGCCTACAAAATCAAGTGCCAAGTATGCATTTCCCCACCAGTCTGTAACTACGGAAGCACTATAGGTTTCAGGGCAACCTATGCTGTTATACGCTGTATCGTAACTTTTAGCCCAAGTCAGGCTCCCATCGGTGGTGTAACGTGCCAGAAAATACCTCGGGCAGCCAATTGAAGTAAAAGTCGTGCTTCCAAAGGTGATGGATGGTCCGCTGGTATTGCCCGCTACAAAAACATGTCCCTGCACGTCAACTGCTACCTGAGCTACGATATCATCGCCCTTTCCGCCTTCTCTTTTTGCCCAAATAAGGTTACCCAAAGAGTCGTACTTTGCCAAAAAAATATCTGATGTTCCGGCACTGTCATTAGTAAGGATCGTTGTACCTAAAGTTAGTGTAGGTGTTTTGAATACACCACCCACATACACATATCCAAAGGCATCAACGGCAATGGAGCTACCCACATCGCCTCCGGCACCTGTCGCGCCTTTTGCAAACTGCCATTGAGCGTGCGTCTTAACACAGCATAACAACAATATCACGATTGATAGTGACTTAACAGTGAACTTCATTTCGCATCATTTTTTTGAGACTTGAGGCAAATATATAGACCTATAAGTATATAAAGTAAACCATGGTGATATATTGCTACAAGATATGATATTCCTATGGCATGCTTATAGGCAAAGCCTATTGGGTATTGTAGCGTGTTGCAAGAGAAAAAACGCCTCAAAGAAATCTCTGAGGCGCCAAATTACTTTGCCCGAAACTTGCTATTTAATTATTTCGATCTTCTTGGTTTGAATGAATGTACCTCCTAGTCCTCGTTTGTAACGAGAATTAGGGGAGCTAGGGTCAGAAAATGAATACTGATTTGCTCACGAATTATGTATTTATCGCTGAGCATGATTCGAAGTTAGGATTTTATTACTGGCGCGTTACAAACGCCAAACCGCACACTCCTCGTTACAAACGAGGACTAGGGGGACCACTTTCATGGGAAGCAAAAGTGAAATACACTTGCGCTAAAACGAATTAAAACCATCACCTCACCAATGTAATATCGCCCTTCACTATTTGTTTTTGACTGTTGAATGATGACTTAAACTGAAAATAATACATGTAAACACCAATATCCATTGGTATGCCTTTATATGTGCCATCCCAGCGGGCATTGGGGTCGTTGGTGGAAAATACTTGCTCGCCCCAGCGGTCGTAGATGGCATAAAAATAGTCGGTGTAGCCGCAGTCGGTATTGAATAAAGGTTTTATACCGTCGTTGAGGTTATCGCCATTGGGTGAAAAAGCGTTTGGCATGTAATAGGTGCAAAAACACGAGGATGCCGTAACGTGAAATGTATCAGTAGCTTCATTTTCAAGCGAGCAACCCCACTGGTAATTGACCCAGTATGTACCCGATGAGTCAGCCCTGATTGTTGAGGTCGTAGCGCCTGTGTTCCAAATCAGATTGTGTGCGTTTCTATCGTTATTTAATGAAATAGATGCATGGTTACAAAGCGTCGTATCAGTGCTACTTGTGGTAATGGATGAATCGCCGGGTAAATTGTTGTTTTTGAACTTCGCAACGTAAAAATATTCCGTTTGGTTATAGTTGGTCAAGGTATCAGGACCTACCATAAAGTTTCTAAATGAAAAGCCATCAATGGCATAGTCGGCACACAGGTATAAATTGCCGTTGGGGTCTGCTGCTATTCCATTTTGGTCGTCAGCACCGCTTTGCAATGCGCCGTAGCCTATAAGAGTGCCATTAAGGTTATACCCTGCTAGAAATACCGGATCAGAACTACTATCAGGAGGTGCTAAAAACGCGCCATCAATATTGAGTGAATCTTTCCGTAATCTGGCACTGTTCATCCAAGCGCCGCTCACCCATACTTGCCCACACCCCGACAGCGCAATGGCAAATCCCAAAACACCCGAAGTAGCTGAGTTGATTTCTTTTGACCAAACAATTGAATTGGTACTGTTTATTTTCAACAAATAAAGCGTTGTGTATTTAGCGTCAATTGTAAAAGAGCTGGGTCTTCTGATAGGGTGCCTTTGAATTTGGTAGCCTCCAAACTTCACTACCGAATCGGTAAAAGCCCCGGTTGCATATACATTGCCTTGATCGTCAGACACAAGCCCTATACCTATCGACCCCATGTAGGCGTCTCCACCCACGGCCCAATCGGGGGTTCCGTCATTTTTCAGACTCATAATAAATCCGGTTCCATATGTGCTGGAAACAGGAAGAGAGGTACTGCCAACTTGTAAAGTTGCACTCAGGAAGTGCCCTGTCACGAAAACATTGCCGGTTGATGCCACAGTAATTCCCAAACCTTCATCCCTGGCTCCACCGCCAAAACTTTTTGCCCAAACTACCGACCCATCACTTTGAAATTTAGCAACAAAAAAATCAATGGTAGCACCTGTAGCATCGGAATTTGAAATTGTCGTTGTGCCTAATTGAAATGAAGATGTTTGAAAATTCCCCGTAATATATGCATTACCTTCGTTATCGGTGGATACAGCACCATATGCCAGCATATAAGATGACATAAAAAAAGTATTGGTACCCGCACATTCACCGGCATATTTTATCCAATCAACCACACCCGAAGAGTCGATTTTGATGAGTATATATCGGGTCGGAAAAGCACTCGTGGGATTTCTAAATGTAATTTTTTTATTATCAAATCTAACGACAGTGTCGGCAGATGATGCGAGGAAGAATACATTACCTAATCTGTCAGTAGCCAGGTTGACAGGGAACATATTTGTACTGTCGGAAAAGCGCACCCATTTTACATTCCCAAGGCTATCGTACTTAATAACCGAAGAAAGCGAATTATAGGTAGGATTTGAAACGCGAACGTTTCCAAACCAAAAGTCGCCGGTGCCAAACGAGACTGACCCACAATAAATATTGCCGAACCTATCGGTGGCAACAGGCCATCCATCCTGCCCATCGCCCTTATTACCCCTGCCCCACACCCAATGCTGTGCAAACATTGACTGTGATTGCACTAAAATAAAAATAAGCAAAAGTGAACGCAAAAGGCGTTTAAGATTCATGGGTGATTGTTTGAAAAAGTCTACTTCAATCACCTAAGGTAAATGATTTAATCGATCCAAATAGCATCAATTTTCAACAACTATAAGTGTTTAATCAGCAGTTAAAAGCAAATCGAGCTGCACATCATGTGGCTCGGTGGGTACTTTTTTAACTATTTGAAACGGATAACAGATCCCAGCTTTAAATGCATTAGGGTAGCCGTGGAGAAAATTATCGTAGTAGCCCGCACCGTAGCCTAGGCGGTAAAGGTCGCTATCAAAAGCCAAACCAGGCATTATTACAAGGTCTATTTTGTCATCGTACTCAATATTTCCGGCAGGGTGCCATGTGCCATAAATGCCCTCTTCAATGGCTGAAAGTGATTGCAGTACCAGGTTTTGCAGCTTCCGTTGTTTCAGTGTTTTGGGGGCTATTACTTTTATTCCAATATCGAGCAAGTATGTTATTACCGGCTTTATGTCTATTTCACTACCCATGGGTAAGTAACAATGAACTACCTGCGGTTTACGGTCCTGAATGAGAGCTAGTAATTTTTCGCAAATTAGGGTATCCCATTCTGCTTTTTGTTCGGGCAGCAACAAGTTACGCTGCTGCATCATCAACCTTCTCAAGTCTTTTTTCTCTTGCATACCACAACTATTGTTCATTAAAAATAGGCTTGTTTTACTGAAACTCACCTAAGTTTTTACACTTTAAAACTGCTCATACCAACTGAATTTATTGGCAATAATGTTGTCTTTTTCTTTTTTAATATAGTTGAGAAAGGCATTTGCTGCCGCTGAAAACTTTTTGTTTTTGGGCCAGGTGAGATACCAGTTGGTCTTTATCGGAAACGTGTCGATTTCTATAATTTGTAGCTCTTTGTTGATGAGTTCATTTTTAAGACCTATCAATGGCATGATGGATGCACCCATGCCGGCAATCACAGCCTGTTTAACCGCTTCGTTTGATGTCAGTTCTATTTTCTTCACTACCTGAATCCTGTTTTCATGAATGTATCGCTCCATAGCCATACGGGTCGCTGAGCCAACTTCTCGATAAATCAGGGGCACTTCTTCGAAAATTGATTGCTTGTTTTCTGACACTACAAGATTTCCCTTTGTCACTAGATACAGTTTATTCTGCATCAACCTTATAAAATCCACCGAAAGGTTTTCCGGCAACACCGATACGAGCGAAAAATCTACCTCGTTATTTTCCAGCGTTTCTATGACCTTGGTTTTGTTCGTTACATCCATCATCAATTCAACACCTGGGTTGCTGTTGAGAAAGTCGGACAGGAAAAATGGCATTACATACTTTCCCGTTGATACAATTGAGATTTTTAAACGACCAATGAGCTGCCCCTTGTGTGCTTGTGACTTAAATATCAACGCATTCACACCCTCCAGAATTTGTTCGGCTGTAGCTGCTATTTCCTTTCCAAAATCTGTTACATACAATTGCCTGCCTACTACCTCTATGAGTGGAATCTCAAACTGATCTTGAAAATTCTTTATTTGAATTGAGACAGCAGGTTGTGTCAAGTGCAACTCTTCAGCTGCCTTGGTAATACTGCCTGTCTGGGTAACTTTCAAAAATATCTTTAGCTGGTTGAGCGTGTAATTCATAAGTATTATTTTATAATTACCGGAACTGGGTTAAAAATAGTTGATGTAAAAAAACACACTTAAGTTCAATTTTTCATCAAATCTATGCTAATTGACATTAGTCAAACTACTTTTTCTCAAATCTTGTTTCATAAAAAATGTTTATGATAAACATCTAAAACTTAAATGAAAATTTATGAAAAACCCGAGTGACATTTGCACTGTCGATTACACGCAATGACAATCTAACAATGTTTAGCAATCTAAAAATAGGAATTATAGGGGGTGGTCAGTTGGGGGCAATGCTCATCAAATACGCAATTGATTTTGGACTTGATGTCGCTGTTTTAGATGCCGACCCAAATGCCCCATGTGCCCGCTACAGTTCATCATTTAAGTTGGGTAATTCTCTTAACTACGATGATGTTGTTAAGTTTGGGAAAGAACTTGACATTCTTACTATTGAGAAAGAGGCCGTTGATGTAAATGCATTACGCTATTTGAGAGATAAAGGCGTTAAGGTGTACCCATCGCCGGAAACCATTGAAATTATTCAGGATAAATACCTGCAAAAGACACACTTACGCAGTTTCAATATTCCTGTTGTAACAGGCTGGCTGGTGACAGATAGAAAAGACCTGGAACAGCACGTCGAAAAATTTCCGGGGATTCTGAAAAAATGTACACAGGGGTACGATGGCAAAGGCGTACTGAAAATACAAACAGTCGAAGAAATAAAAGATGTTTTTGAAGGCCCATACGTTTTGGAGGAGCTGGTGGACATTAAGAAAGAGATTTCAGTGATTGTTTCCCGCAACGATTCTGGACTTATCGAATGCTATGACCCAGTTCACATGGTATTTGACAAAGAGCGCATGCTGCTCGACTTTCAGATATGCCCTGCCGACATCACAGAAGATCAGGCAATTAAAGTTTGTGCCATTGCAAAACAAGTAGCTGAAGCGGTTGACCTAGTAGGTATTATGGCGGTGGAAATGTTTATAGCTACTAACGGTAGAATTTTTGTTAATGAACTGGCGCCGCGGCCACACAATAGCGGGCACCATACCATTGAAGCGGCAACTACCTCGCAGTTTGAACAACAATTAAGGGTAATACTGGGCTTACCTATGGGCAGCACAAAAACCACAACTCCCTCGGTAATGATGAACATCATTGAGCCGGTCGCACACAGGAAACAAGCCATCATGGAAGCGTTAAAAACAATTCTTTGCACCAGTGACGTACACCTGCATTGGTATGGTAAAAAAGAGGGCTTTGAAGGCAGAAAAATGGGGCACATCACAGTCACCGACGTAGTGAGGGAAGAAGCAATTTCAAAATCGATAATGATAAAACACCTGTTAAAGGAAGGACATGAATAAAAAAGTAGCAATAATTATGGGCAGCAGCTCTGATGCTGAAGTAATGCGCCCCGCTGCAATAGCCCTTGAGAAAATGGGTATTGAAAGCGATTTCCTGGTGGTATCGGCACATCGCAGCCCACACTGGATGTTTGAATTTGCCGCTTCAGTTGAAGAAAGAGGCATAGCAGTGGTGATAGCAGGTGCCGGAGGCGCAGCACACCTGCCGGGAATGATGGCCGCACTGACAACAGTACCTGTAATTGGTGTTCCTGTAAAATCATCGAATTCAATTGATGGTTGGGATTCTCTCTTGTCAATTGTTCAAATGCCCAACGACGTACCCGTAGCAACAGTTGCTATCAATGGGGCACACAATGCGGGGATATTGGCAGCCCAAATACTAGCGGTATCAGAACCTGCTATTAAACAAAAACTCGAAGAGCTCAAGGCATCGAACAGAGAAAAAGTAGAAACACAAAATCAGTCAATCATTAAAAAATAAAAAAATGGAAACTTCAACAGTAGCACAAACAGCTCCAAAAATTGAGAAAGCAGTAACCAACCTTACTCCGATCACTGTTGCGCACGGCGACGGCATTGGCCCTGAAATTATGTCGGCAACGCTTCGCCTGTTGAAGGCTGCCGGAGCGCGCATTGACATTGAAGAAATTGAGATTGGCGAAAAAGTGTACCTCAGCGGCAATACTTCCGGCATAGGACAAGACACCTGGGATTCACTCAGGAAAACAAGAGTGTTTTTGAAAGCACCCATTACCACTCCACAAGGCGGCGGTTATAAAAGCCTGAACGTGACCACAAGAAAGGTGTTAGGGCTATATGCCAATGTGCGCCCATGCGTTTCTTACAGTCCGTACATCAACACCAAACACCCTATTATGGATGTTGTAATAGTGCGTGAAAACGAAGAAGATTTATATGCAGGTATTGAGCATCAACAAACCGATGAAGTAATTCAGTGCCTAAAACTCATATCAAAACCGGGTACTGAAAAAATCATCAGGTATGCTTTTGAATATGCTCGTGCTTACGGACGCAAAAAAGTAACCTGCTTTACGAAAGACAATATCATGAAAATGACCGACGGTCTGTTTCATAAAACATTCGACCGCATTGGTGAGGAATACCCTGAAATTCAAAAAGAACACTGGATTGTAGACATAGGTGCCGCCAAACTCGCAGAAACGCCCGAAGTATTTGACGTGATAGTAATGCCAAACCTTTATGGCGATATTTTGAGTGACGTCGCTGCACAAATCACAGGATCGGTTGGCCTTGCAGGGAGCGCCAATATAGGTGAAGGTTTTGCAATGTTCGAAGCCATTCATGGTTCCGCCCCAATGATCGCAGGCACCAATAAAGCGAACCCTTCCGGACTTATCCTGGCAGCGGTACAAATGTTGGTACACATCAAGCAAGCTGATATCGCAGAGAAAATTCACAATGCATGGCTGAAAACAATTGAAGACGGCATACATACCGAAGATGTCTTCAGCAATAAAGTGTCAAAAGAAAAAGTAGGCACGCAGGAATTTGCTGATGCTGTGATTGCCCGCCTTGGAGAAAAACCTGCTCAACTTACTAAGGTTGATTACTCAAACGGCAATAACCAGTTTGAAATTAAGATTTCTGAGACCAAGCCTGCGGAAAAAGAGCTGGTGGGTGTCGATATTTTCCTGCACCATGGCGACCGTAATCCTGATGCACTTGCTACGCAAATGACCGACTTGCAAGTAGGCGGATTGAAGCTGAAAATGATTACCAACAGAGGCACTAAGGTATGGCCTAACGGATTCCCTGAAACATTCTGTACCGACCACTGGAGATGCCGCTTTATGGTTGAAGAAGGCGAAACAACCACATTCGATTCGGTGATTTTGTTACAACAACAAATACACGGAAGAAATTTAAATGTCATTAAAACCGAAAACCTGTACCTCCTCGACGGCAAAGCATCTTTCAGCGCGGGACAGGGTCAATAAATACACCTAAAAACAAACGAAATGGAAGCTACTTTATTGAACGGCCGATTTACAGCACGGGAAGCTGAAAATCTACTATCAGCACTTTTTAAGGTGAAGACCGACTTTCATCTGGCAAAAATTGACACACTGAATTCCTCATTAGATGATATCATACAGTCGGAGCAACGCATACTGGAACTTGAAGCTGAACTAGGCAGGATAAAAACGATGATGAAGGACGGCCGCTACGAGCATATAGCCCTGCACGCCAAAATGACGCTCGAATATTGTCCTGATTTCCACAACGTGCAGTTATAGAACACACATGCCGGGCTGAAAATATACCCGACGAGCACAGCAACCGAAAATGCCTTGTATTGTAACAGGTGTAATTCATGAACCAACAGACACAAAATAGCCATAAAATTGGCACCGATTTAAAAAGAGCTGCGGAACTACTCGATGCCGGAAAAGTAGTAGCAATACCTACCGAAACAGTGTACGGCCTGGCAGCGAATGCACTCGATGAAAAAGCGGTAAAAGAAATATTCAGAATAAAAGGGAGGCCATCGACCAACCCCCTGATCATACATGTTGGTGATTTTCAACAAATATGGAATTACGCTGAACACGTACCTACTGCGGCAGTGCTACTGCTTGAAACATTTTGCCCCGGACCATTGACGTTGGTTTTACCTAAAAAAAGCAATGTGCCTGATATAGTGACTGCGGGAAAAAACACAGTGGCTATCAGGGTTCCCAAACACCCTCTGACCCAGATGTTGTTGAAGATACTGCACTATCCTTTGGCTGCACCCAGTGCCAACCCATCGGGATATATAAGCCCAACAACAGCGGAACATGTTTATAACAACCTCGGTGATAAAATTGATTACATACTTGATGGCGGCGCGTGTAACACAGGCATAGAATCGACCATTGTTGGGTTTGAAGGCAATACGCCAATCGTTTATCGTGCAGGAACCATTACAATTGAACAAATAGCTGACGTAACCGGACAAGCAAATCTCTATTCAGGGAACCAGCATCTAGCTCCAGGGATGTCATTGTCGCACTATAGCCCTATCACCCCGTTGTTGGTAACAACAGACCCCGACCAACTTATTGCCTTGAATGTGGCCAAGAAAATAGGACTGATTACATACAACCAATATTCCAACTGCTTGCCGAAAGAACAACAGATACTGTTGTGCAAGAATGAAGACTTCAGGGAAGCCGCAAGAAATCTATATGCTGCATTGCACGATATGGACAACAGGTATTTTGACCTCATTATTGCAAAACAATTCCCACCGAGTGCTATAGGCATAGCACTAAATGACCGCCTGAACCGGGCCGCAGCCCCTAAGCCCTAATAAAGTTTAAAAGAGAAATCGAAAATTGACAACTACCATTCAATGGACAATAAATTACTGATTGACAACATCACAAATCCAACGTTGTTGTTCTTCATGCTGGGCATTCTCGCAACAATTGTTAAAAGCGATTTGGAAATCCCGCATTCAACATCAAAGTTCATTTCCATTTATCTGCTCTTTGCTATTGGCTTCAAAGGTGGGCAAGAACTGCGCCATGGGGGTTTTAACGCCGAAATGATGAAGGCACTAACAGTATGCATGGTATTTGCCGCATTTGTACCTGTCTATACTTTCTTTATTCTAAAAAGGAAATTTGATGTTGAAAATGCTGCCGCCATTGCGGCAACTTATGGGTCGGTGAGTGCAGTAACGTTTGTTACTTCCACCATGTTTCTCGATAACTTAAAAATAGGCTATGGCGGGCACATGGTGGCAGGTATGGCTTTGATGGAAGCTCCGGCAATTATGATTGGCGTGGTATTGATGAGGCGCTTTGGTGTTGGCACATCACAAACGTCGTTCAAGAAAATTCTGCATGAATCACTCACCAATGGTTCTGTCTTCATTATTACCGGCAGCTTACTGATAGGTTTAATTGCCGATGCAAAGGGTGCAGAAGGCATAAAGCCGTTTACGACTGATATTTTCAAAGGCTTCCTTTCTATCTTCTTACTTGAAATGGGTATGATTGCCGCACGCCGCTTTGCCGCATTCAGGAAGTACGGTATGTCAATGTCGCTTTTCGCAGTTGTGGTGCCGATGATTAATGCGGTGTTGAGTATTTACATCACGAGTTGGTTGGGCATCACAAATGGCGACCGATTATTAATTGCAATTCTTACCGCTAGTGCTTCATATATTGCTGTTCCGGCAGCCATGAAAGAAGCAGCACCACAAGCCGACCCTGGT
The DNA here is from genome assembly GCA_947454235.1 of Chitinophagaceae bacterium. Classification (GTDB taxonomy): domain Bacteria; phylum Bacteroidota; class Bacteroidia; order Chitinophagales; family Chitinophagaceae; genus Flavipsychrobacter. The sequence goes on along the minus strand of CANGIY010000006.1, from coordinate 70,596 downwards.
TTGTACGTACCCATGGCGCTGGGTATTACCTTCCCATTCAACATCACATTCGGATTGCCGCTTTACTGGCTATTGATTCAACACATTTAAAACAGAGCTTTTGTGAAAGTAGTAGTGCTCCCAATTGTCATTGGGTTAATGATAACAGTTTATATTTACTTCAAGGCCTTCACAGTTACTGACGAAATTCAATCACAATTTTATACGGCTTTAGCCCTGTTCACCTGCCTTTCAGTATTGAAATATTGCTCAAAGAGGTAGAATCCTCGGGATGAGTTTCGCATTTCGCTGCTACAATAACGGCTTCTTTAGTATCTTACCACGAATAAATGGGTTAGTTATGGATAAGCGGACTTTTTTGAAGCATACTTCTTTGTTCGGGCTGGGAACCATGTTGCAGTTGAACAGTTTCGGTAAAGGATCAGAAATCGCAGTATTGCATTCTCCAAATGAAGACGTCATTGACGACTACTGGGAGCGCGTGAGAAAGGACTACAAACTGAAACCCAACATTATTAACCTCGAAAACGGATACTACTGCATACAGCCAGAACCCATTCTCAAAAAGTATTTCGAACACATACAACAGGTTAACCTGTTGGGGGCATTTTATATGCGCACCATGCAGTTCGATAATAAAAAAGCCATGGTTACAAAGCTGGCTGAGGTAGCCGGCTGTAGCACCGAAGAACTTATCATCACCCGTAATACAACCGAATCGCTGGATATGATCATCAGCGGACTTGACTGGAAACCCGGCGATGAAGCAGTGATGGCTGAACAAGACTATGGAGCCATGCTCGATATGTTCAAACAAGTAAGCAAGCGGCATGGCACAAAAAACATTGTGGTATCGGTACCGCCCAATCCTAAAACAGATGAAGAGATTGTAGAACTATACGCAAAAGCCATTACGCCTAAAACCAGATTGCTGATGGTTTGCCACATGATAAACATCACTGGGCACATTTTACCAGTGAAGAAGATTTGCGAGATGGCACACTCGAAAGGAGTTTTGGTTATGGTAGATGGTGCTCACGCATTTGCTCATATCAGGTTCAGGGTCGAAGACCTGGGGTGTGACTTTTATGGTTGCAGCCTGCATAAATGGTTGAGTACGCCACTGGGAGCGGGAATGTTGTATCTAAAAAAAGAGCACATAGGTAAGATATGGCCGCTATTCGCAGAAGCAGGTAAAAAGGACGATGACATTGCCCGTCTGAATCACACCGGCACCATACCAGTTGCTACCGACCTTACTATTGCCGATGCCATAGACTATTACCACCGCATTGGACCGGAAAAGAAAGAAAAAAGACTGCGCGAACTTCAACAATACTGGACTACAAAAGTGCGCCAACTCGACCATATTGTTTTCAACAGTCCTGATGACCCGAACAGGGTATGCGCTATTGGAAATGTAGGCATCAAGGGCATGAAACCTGCCGACATGGCGAAAACCCTCCTCGAAAAATACCGCATCTACACTGTAGCTATTGACAATGACGCGGCCGGTGTGCATGGCTGTCGCATTACCCCAAATGTCTACACCACCCACGAGGAACTGGATGCATTGGTGGCTGCGTTGAAGGAAATGAGGGGGTAGTTATGGGGCTGTTTTATTGATGAGTAGGGGAGCTTTTAAACAAAACCTTCTGCTAAAAAACATAAACGACCTGTGAATCAATTACCCAAAATTCTCTTTCGCTTGTAAATAACCAGCCATTTGATAATTTATGATCGTATACAAAAATCAATAGGCAAAGTTTAAATCAGAAGCAGACTAAAAATTACATAAAAAACTCCTTATTTTGCAGCAATAGAAATAACTATGAGCGTGAACTCTTGCCCAATTTGCAGCCAAAATTCCAGTAAACTTATTGACCCCGATTTCTGCAATTATCAACTTTATAGGTGCAACAATTGTCAAGTTGTTTATTGCTCGCCGTTTAAAGCACCGGTTTTCGATTTTTATACTGAAGCCGATGATATTCTTTCTAAAAACAGGCATTATAAACATAATCCTTGGTACAGCGACCATCCCACTCAGAAAGCTAAAATTCTTGAAAACGGGGCAGGAAAAACTGCATTAGATTTAGGTTGCGGTAATGGTGCATATTTGGAATTCGTATCTAAGAGAGGGTTTGATGTTGTAGGTGTTGATTTAGACAAAACAAGTTTAAATGCCGCCAAAACAAGGAATTTTTCGCACAAGGCTGAGTTTTTCAACATGACGCTTGCTGATGTACACGAAAAATTTCCTGATTTACGATTCGATGTAATTTCTGCGTTTGAAGTAGTAGAGCACCTCGATAACCCTAAAGAAGTCATTGAACTGATTCACAAAATGCTTAAACCAGGTGGTCATTTTATTGGCACACTTCCGAGTTTTGAAAGGTACCTGATTAAAAAAATCAACATGGTGTATGAGGTACCACCTTACCACCTCACATATTGGACTGAGAAAACCTGGAAAAATGCACTGGAAAAATTGTTTGATTTCAAACATCAATTCAGTACGAATGATGTTTTCTGTGGGTATATGTCGTACCAAATGAAACACAAAGTTTTGCAGAAAAATAACTGGGAAGAAAGTAAAGGATTGGCTCCGACGATTGTTAGGGCATTTTTCTCGGTTAGCTTTAAAATCGAATCAGCGATTGAAAAAATCACCAAAAAAGGAGGTAGTTTCTACTTCGAGTTTCAGAAGTCTAAATAAGTAGGGCTAGAAGCTAACAACTTTATTTACGTTTTCCCCGAGGACACCAGTCTCTACCTGGCTTAAGTTTGTGCTTAAATTCCAGCAACTAATCACTATATTTGATTACCCGCTATAAAACAACCAAAGCACACACAATATGAAAAGAATCATTTTTATACTCACCATTTTGCTTGCGTTTATAGGTTATAATAATGCGCAAAGCAAGAAACCTGTAGCGGCGAAAAAGCCCAAGGAATTATCGAAGATTAGGGGTTCTTGGACAAACATTCAGTTACAAGAATTAGACAAACTTGGTGTGTCAGACAGGGATCTAATGCAAATTAGCCCACGATATATATATATTGATAGTTTTGGGAAAATGAGAATCTCCTATGAATTAGAATTTCTTACCGAAATAGGATACCCAATATCGAAAGAAACAAAGGTCGAAGACAGTCTTTTGGTGTACACTTACAAAAACAATATTGAAATCTCAAAGCTACTGGGAAACGATTCTTTGATTTTCTATTGTGATACCAAGAAGTCTATTCGCGCGAGTATAGTATTTAGAAAGTGATAACGGCCATCAATGGCTGTACATAATTGTACAATCTCCGCATTTAAATCACAATTTTTAATTACCTACTTTCTAAAAAACAAGACCACACAATATGAAAAGACTCATTTTTATACTCACCATTTTACTTGCCTTTGTAGGTTATAATCATGCGCAAAGCAAGAAACCTGTGCAGGCGAAAAGGAGGGACGAATTAAAAAGATAGAGGGTGATTGGTATAATTTTGACTTGGAGAATTATCGGCTTCATGGTGCATCTAAAAAAGTACTCTCCAAAATACAGCCTTATAGTTTTTCAATCGATAGCTTGGGTTTTTTGACAATTTATCCGAGTGTTGAGCAAAGCCTCAAAATAGGATTTATTGATTCAATAATGACAGATTCAGATCGTAAAATCGTTTATCATTTTAGGCGAGACCTACATTTTGTCTTACTTCCGGAGAACGATACAATGCTATATTTCGTAAACAGTCTAGTAGATTGGTCTGGCGGAATTGTGTTTATTAAGCGTAAGTACTAATATAGGAGGATAATTTGTTGGCGGGAGCCGGTTAAGTTAAATAGAAAACATTCAACATGAGACCAGTAGTTATATTCATTCTTCAGACCAGCAATTACATTTATGACAAAAATGAACTCAATTAAAAGATCAAGGCGCGTAGTATTAACGCTACTAGCCATTTCGTTTGTGATTTTCATAAGTGGCTTTAAGCTTGAAACATTTGGGAGCTTATCACCTTCGAATTATGGTAAAATGTATTACAATTTATATGGTAGCAGTAGCAGCTATTTCTTCATACAAATTAATGTTGCAGAATATGAGTTGTCGATTTGTTCAAAAGACACTTTAAATTTCAAAAGTGAATTCATTCTGAAAACAGAAGTATGGAATGAAAAACATCAAATTTATGATCAGGTCGAAGTCAAAAAATCCGTTCCCCCAAGAGTCCTTTTGGATATTTATAGGATATGCGAGAAGCGCGACGCCTACAGACTTTTTTATAAAGATAACCACAGAACTCCACGAAAGATGCTAAGTTGTTGGAATACCTGGATATATGTTAAGATAAAATACCCAAAATTAAGTTTACTGGAATATGGGGGAGATTTTTGCGATGCACCGTCTGAAATTTACCAATTAATGGGTGAAATTAAGCAAGAACTGAAAGAACACAGTCTATTGGACAAATAGATGAAAAAATGCCGAGAAATATTGGATAATCGATTTTTGCCATAACGCGCACGCTACCCCCCCCAAAAACAAAAAAAGCCACACATAGTGTAGCTTTTTTCGTAGTTCCATCTGGATTCGAACCAGAACAAACAGAACCAAAAACTGTTGTGCTACCGTTACACCATGGAACTATCACCGATGTAAGGGAGTGCAAAGGTAAGTATCTTTATTAAAAACAACAACTTTTTTGCTGAAAAAAATTTACTGCTCAGGTTACGATTTTATTTGTGCTTCCATCACAGCCATAGCTACAATGTTCACAATCTGCCTCACCGAGCTACCCAATTGCAGTACATAAACGGGTTTATTGAGCCCCACCAACAATGGTCCAATGGCTTCTGCGCCTCCTACTTCCTGCAACAAATGGTAGGCAATATTACCCGCGGCAAGGTTAGGGAATATGAGCACATTTGGCGGTTCATTCACTAGATCAGAGAACGGATAGTTTTCCCTCAATAGGTCTTTATTGAACGCCACACCCGCCTGCATTTCACCATCAATCACTAAATCGGGCGCTACCTGCTTGGTAATTTGCACCGCCCTGCTCACTTTATTTGATTCAGGCGAAGGGGTGCTGCCGAAATTAGAATACGAAAGCATTGCCACTCTAGGTTTTATGTTGAAGCTTTGCACCAGTCGTGCAGTCATTAAGGTAATATCAACCAGTTCTTCTTCGGTTGGGTTAAAGTTCAAAGTGGTATCAGCAAAGAACAATGGTCCTTTCTTGGTGAGCATCATGTACACACCTGCCACGCGACCAGCACCATGCTCCATGCCTATTATCTCCAGTGCCGGACGAATGGTGTCTACGTATTTTCTGGTCAACCCAGAAACCATCGCATCAGCAAGCCCAAACTCCACCATCATGCAGCCGTAGTGCGCGCGTTGTTTCATGGCCTTTTTGGCTTCGTACAAATTGATACCGCGGCGTTTGCGTTTTTCAAAATATCTCAGTCCAAATGCGACTCTTTGGTTTTCCTGTTCGTCGCACTTAGGGTCAATTATTTGTACATCGTCGAGGTGTATGTTGTTCTCGTCAATGAGTTTCTGTATTTTCTCAACATTACCCAATAATATAGGTATCGCAATGCCTTCGTCGTAGGCTATTTGTGCTGCTTTAAGAATTTTTACATTTTCGGCACCCGAGAACACCACTTTTTTCGGGTTCTGTTTCGCTTTGTTGATGGCATGGCGTAAAACGAGGTCGTCGCTGCCGAGGCGGCGGTACAGTTCGTTTTCGTACCCATCCCAGTCATGAATTGGCTCTTGTGCTACACCACTTTCCATGGCTGCCTTTGCTACTGCCATGCTTACCCTCACCAACAGGCGTGGGTCCATTGGTTTAGGAATAATGTAGTTAGGTCCGTATTCGAGTGAAATATTGTTGTAAGCTACGTTCACAATTTCCGGCACAGGCTCCTTCGCCAGTTCGGCCAATGCTTTTACAGCAGCCAGTTTCATTGCTTCATTGATCGAATTTGCGCGCACATCGAGTGCCCCCCTGAATATGTAAGGGAAACCGAGTACATTATTCACCTGATTTGGATAGTCGCTGCGCCCGGTTGCCATAATCACATCCTTACGGGCATCCATAGCATCATCGTAGCTAATCTCAGGATTAGGGTTAGCGAGTGCAAAAACAATTGGGTTTTGAGCCATGCCCTGCACCATATCCTTTTTCACAACTCCACCTTTTGAGAGCCCGATGAATACATCAGCTCCCGCCATTGCTTCTGTCAGCGTCATGGAGTCACAATTTTGGGCAAATTGCTGTTTGTGGTCGTCAAGGTCGGTGCGGGAACTTATTATCAACCCTTTGCTGTCGAACATATAAATGTTACCCAAGCTGGCACCCAAGGCCAGGTATATTTTGCAACATGATATAGCCGAAGCACCCGCTCCGCTCACAACTATTTTTACATCAGCAATGTTTTTACCTACTATTTCTAACGCATTTAGCAATGCAGCACCACTAATGATGGCTGTGCCATGCTGGTCGTCGTGCATAATGGGTATCGAAAGTTCTTTTTTGAGTCGGGTCTCAATCTCAAAACATTCTGGAGCCTTGATATCTTCGAGGTTAATACCGCCAAAAGTAGGTTCCAGTGCTTTCACCACTTTAATAAACTCTTCAGGGTCTTTTGTATTCAGCTCAATGTCAAAAACATCAATGTCGGCATAAATCTTAAACAATAGCCCTTTTCCCTCCATCACCGGCTTCGATGCTTCGGGACCAATATCGCCCAAGCCGAGTACTGCGGTGCCGTTACTTATAACAGCTACAAGATTTCCCTTGGCTGTGTACTTATATACGTTCTTAGGGTCGGCATGAATTTCCATACACGGTTCTGCAACACCGGGAGAGTACGCCAACGCAAGATCGCGCTGAGTTTTGGTCTCCTTCGTAGGTATTACCTCAATCTTTCCGGGCCTGCCTTTGGCGTGGTATTCGAGTGCATCTTCCTTTCTGATTAGTTGAGCCATGATGACAAATTTTATGCTGGCAATATACAAAGTACACCAACAACTTCACCTGATTTTGACACATCGTTATGAACATTGGTGTTAAAATTGAAAACGAAAAAACCGCCGACAGATTGCGCTGCCGGCGGTTTCTATAAAAAGGCACAATTAAGTACCTACTAGTTTTGTTTTACAATGCGTGCTGTATGCACCAAATTGTTGTTGTTATCAAACAACATAAATACATACATACCGTCAGCCAAGTCGCTGATATCAATTACATCAGTACCTGAAGCTGCTTTTACTTTAGTACCTACCGCAGTTACAACTTCAACTCTAACTTCCTGTCCAGCTTCAATGTGTACCATATTTGTAGCAGGGTTAGGGAAAATGTTGAATTCAGATGTACCATTAATGTTTGTGATACCTGAAGTTCCTACCACACGTCCTGCAGACATAACAGCACAACCATTTGCATCAGTTACACGTACTGAATAGGTACCGTTTGATGAATACACATAAGATTGGTGAGTAGCACCCGGAATCGCAACGCCATCTTTAAACCATTGGTAGCTTGCGAAAGTGCCTGTAGTCAAAGTAAGTGGACCTGCGACACTCACAACCGGAGTTGGAGCAGCAACAATCGTAGAATTGCCAACTGTATCGCTGGTACAAGTATTTGAGATTACAACGTGGTAAACACCCGGCAATGTTGCATAGAATGTAGCATTTGTTGCACCTGAAAGCACGGTAGCACCTGAGAACCATTGGTAGTTAACACCAGTAACAGATACTGTGATAGCAACCATACCTGTACACAATGTAGCGTTTGCAGGAGTAAGTGTTGCAGTTGGTAAAGATGCACTTACTGTAACAGGGAATGTAGCAATGCTGTTACAACCATGAGTACCAGTAACCAAGTATTGAATTGTTGATGCACCGGCAGCAACACCAGACACCACACCAGTTGCGCTGATTGTTGCAACTGAAGTATTTGTGCTGCTCCATGTACCACCTGTAACAGTTTCAGATAAAGTAGTTGTAGTGCCAGGGCAAATAATGCTTGTGCCTGAAATAGTACCTGCATCAGGAGATGCAAAAACATACATGAGTTTGCTAGTGCTTGCTGTACCGCATGCACCTGTTACTGAGTAACTAATAGTTACAGCACCACCTGAAATTGCAGTAACATCACCAGTACTGTTTACTGTAGCTACTGATGGGTTAGTGCTGCTCCATGTACCACCGCTTACTGTTGTTGCAAGTGTAGTTGAAGTTCCAGAACACATCGTATCTATACCAGAAAGCGTACCTGCGCTTGCACCGCTTGTAACATTTACAACCGTAGTAGCAGCTGCTGTTCCGCAACCGTTGGTCGCAGTAAGTGTAATAGTTACTGAACCTGCTGCAACGCCCGTAACAACACCTGTGCTGCTAACGGTAGCAATAGATGCATCGCCTGAAGTCCATGCAATAGTACCAGTTGCCAAAGTATCAACCAAAGTAGTTGTACCGCTCACACAAGTAGTTGTTGAACCGCTTATGAAACCTGCATAAGGTGAAGGGTTGATTGTCATTGAATGAGTAGCAACTGCCGTTCCGCAACTGTTGGTTACCGAATAGCTAATTGTTGCTGAACCGCCAGTTACACCTGTAACCACGCCGGCTGCACTTACTGTAGCCACACCAACGTTTGAGCTAGACCATGTACCACCGGTAACTGAAGCAGTAAGAGTAGTTGAAGCACCTGCACAAATTGAAGATGAACCGCTTAATGTACCTGCAACTGGCGCAGCGTTAACTGTTACCGATTGCATTGCGATTGCAGTACCGCAACCACTAGTTACTGTATAACTGATAGTAGCTGAGCCGGCACTTGCACCAAAAACGCGTCCAATGCTATCAACTGAAGCTACTGATGATGCTGAACTGCTCCATGTACCACCTGAAACAGTAGCAGATAATGTTACTGTCGCACCCTGGCAGAATGATGATGTACCGCTGATTGCACCTGCAGACACACCTGAAACTACTGACATTGAATAAACCGCAGTAGCAGTTCCGCAAGATGATGAAACAGTGTAAGTAATATTGAAAGAACCTGAAGCGATACCATGAACATCGCCCGTAGCACCTACTGTTGCAGTAGAAGTACTGCTGCTGCTCCAAGTACCACCAGCTATTGTAGATGAAAGCGTAGTTGAACCACCAAGACAAACAGAAGAAAGTCCACTAATTGTACCTGCTGTTGGTGATGTTGCGATAGTGATTGCATGTGTCGCAACCAATGTTCCACAACTATTGGTTGCAGAATAAGAGATAATAACGTTACCTACGTTTATAGGAGTTACAACGCCTGTAGAAGAAACAGTTGCAAGAGTGTTATTGCTAGATGTCCAGCTACCACCTCTTGCGGCAGTGTCAGTAAGCGCTGTTGCACCCGAACTGATACAAACAACTGAAGGACCGGTGATAGTGCCTACTGAAGGAAGTGGATTAACCGTAAGCGCAGCAGAAGCTGATGCTGAACCGCAAGAACTTGAAACTGTGTATGCGATATTTGTTGTACCCGCTGCTACTGCATAAACACTACCTGAAGCATCGACTGTAGCAACTGAAGTATTAGAGCTGCTCCATGCACCACCAGTAGTTGTCGTAGCGAAAGCGGTAGTTGATCCTGCGCAAATCGCAGATGCACCACCTGTAAGAGCACTCACTCCTGAACCTGCATTTACTGTCATTGCGTGTGTAGTAACCGCTGTTCCGCAACTGTTGGTTGCAGTGTAAGAGATAGTAACGCTGCCTGTTGCAACACCCGAAACAACACCAGTTGAAGAAACCGTTGCTTTCGTAGGGTCGCTGCTGCTCCATGTACCTGTTGTAGAAGTTTCAACCAATGAAGTTGTAGACATCACACATACCGCACTCAAACCGCTGATTGTACCAGCATCTGGTGCCGGGTTAACTGTGATGCCAAAAGTAGAAGTAGCTGTACCGCAGCTATAAGCTACTGAATATGTTATAGTTGCTGTTCCTCCGCTCACCGCTGTAACAACACCGGTGCTTGAAACTGTAGCAACTGAAGTTGCACTGCTGCTCCATGTACCACCTGCTACAGTAGAAGTAAGTGTATCGAGTACTGAAGCGCAAACCGTAGAAGTACCTGAAATTGTACCAGATGTTGGTGACGATGCTACGTTAACTGTTGCGAAAGCATAACCTGTTCCGCATGTACCAGATACAAGGTAGCTGATAGTCGCAGTACCTGCACTAGCACCTCTTACCATACCTGTAGAAGAATTGATAGTAGCAACTGATGGTGCGCTACTGATCCAAGTACCACCTGTTACTGTTGATGTAAGTGTAGATGTTGAACCAACGCACAATGAAGTAGTGCCTGAAATAGTACCTGCAGGTGTTGTTGGAGTTACTGTTACATTAAGTACTGCAACACCAATGCCGCAAGCAGTAGTAACAAGGTAAGAAATAGTAGTAGTACCAACTGCCAAAGCACGAACAGAACCTGTTGAACTGATCGTAGCAACTGTAGTATTGCTGCTTCTCCATGTACCGCCGCTCACACCGTCAACCATTGTTGTTGTTGTACCAACGCAAATTGCAGTAAGTCCGCTGATAGAGCCGGCAGATGGAGTTGTATTAACAGTAACCGGAATAGAAGTTGTAGCTGTACCGCAACTGTTGGTTACAGAGTATGAAATGTTTGTAGAACCGGCAGTAACACCGCCCACTACACCTGTCGATGAAACAGTCGCAATAGCAGTAGTACCTGTAGTCCAAGAACCACCGGTAACTGTTGAAGTAAGCGTAGTTGTAGTGCCTGTACAAAGTGTAGTTGTACCACTCAAAGTACCAGCCGATGGGGATGGGTTAACTGTCACCGTATCCATTGAATACGCAGTACCGCATGAGTTGGTGAAAGAATAACTGATTACCGCTGTTCCCGCAGTAACGCCAAAAACGTTTCCAGTTGCATCAACTGTTGCAACCGCAGTAGCTGATGACGACCATGTACCGCCACCAACAGTTGAAGAAACAGGGAAAGAAACACCCGGACAAACTACACTACCACCAGAAAGAACGCCAGCAAATGCATTGGTATCAACAGTGATTGTACGAGTATCAGCGATAGTACCGCAGCTATTACTTTGAGTATAAGAAAGTGTGGTAGAACCGCCAGTTAATGCAGTTAAAATTGCAGTTGATGGATTGATAGTAGCAACTGACGGGTTGGTGCTAGACCAAGTACCACCGGAAACTGTTTCAAAATAAATAGCTGAAGTACCTACGCAAATAGGCGTTGAACCTGAAATAGAACCTGACGTAAGCGGACTTTCAACTGTATCAATCACAGTTACGGTTGTAGTACCGCACACATTGGTTTTTGTATAAGAAATAGTTGCATTACCAACGCCAACCGCAGTTACAACACCTGACGAAGAAATAGTTGCAACTGAAGTATTTGATGATGACCATGTACCTGCTGTTGCGGTATCGCTCATCGTTGTTGATGTACCTGTACACAACCTTGTTGTTCCAGCTATAGGGCTAAGTGCCGGATAACCTGTGATGCGCACTAATTGTGTTGCAACAGCATCGCCGCAAGCTCCTGTTACGGTGTAGCTGATGACTGTTGTACCGCCAGCAAGACCGTTACATACACCTGTTGCAGCATCGATTGTTGCTACAGAAGGGTCAGAACTGCTCCATGTGCCACCTGAAACTGTTTCAGTGAGTGTTGATGAAGTGCCTTGACAAAAAGCAGTGATACCGCCTATTGTACCTGCTGAAGTTGCCGGTATTTGAAACAAACGAACCCCTGCCGAGCTCACAGCCGTAGAACTTAATGCGCAGGTAGTATTTAATCTGTAATAAATAACAGTCGATACAACAGTAGCATCATAGTTTGCATCTGTTGCTCCTAATACATCAGACCATACACTACTATCTGACGAAGACTGCCACTGATAGCCTATTCCAACCCCAGTGCTTAGACCTGTACCAATAAGAGTTGAAGGAAATGGAAGTGAACAATCAGATGCCGGAGTAGCATTAATGGTTCCCGGTGCCGGTGAACCGGTACACGGTTGCCCCAGTGCAATAGCAGGAAGCATGAAGCCAAAGAATAAAGCGAGTAGGGTTTTTGTTGCGTAAATTTTACATTTACTCATAATCGTATGATTGAAAAATATTATACAAAAAGATATGCCTTCCGCAAAGCGGTTTTTGGCAAGCCAAATGTAAAATAATTTGTGCAATATTTATAGAGTCTCTAAGAATGTTTACCTGATTTGGCTCGAATAAAGGGAACGCTATGCGTCAAATTTTCATGTGAATTTTTTATATTCTTTTAAATTTCATGTACTCCTCTATATTTGCAACATGAAACTAGAGGAAGCGCTGAAAACAAATAAGTTTACCAATGAAGTACACAAAGCATCAATCAACTTGCTGTACACTTCCTATTGGTTGAAATCAAACTTAAATGGCTCTATCAAAGAGCACGGCATCACTCCGGAACAATACAATGTAATGCGCATACTCAAGGGCTCACACCCAAATGCTTTGTGCGTAAAGGATATTGCTGAACGCATGATTGAACAGGCGAGCAATGTGCCACGTATCATTCAGCGCATGTTGGTGAAGAAACTTGTGGTGAAGAAAACATCAGGCGAAGACAAACGTGAAACTCTAGTATCACTCACCGATAAAGGCATTGAATTATTAGAGAAAGCGACACTGTCAGTTAATACAACTACTGCAAGTCGATTAAATATTACAGAAGAAGAGGCACTGCAATTGAACCTGCTTTTAGAAAAATTAAGGCACTAGAAGGGATAACCGATTGAAAAGTTAATGACAATATTATTGGCGCGCCAGCTACTATTGCTAAAATCGATCTGATCCCACACCCAACCGTTGTTTTTAAGGTTGTAAGGTTTTTTTACGGGCATAGCTACATCGCACCTCAAGTTAAGGAACGAAGCTATCTCAAAACGGGCTCCTGCACCTACATCCATAGCAATATCCTGCCCCAGTTTGTTAAGTGCAAACTCACCACCACTTGTTGTAGAGTCTGTTTTTGCCAACCAAATATTGCCCGCATCGGCAAAAAATGCACCATTGAATTTAACAGCACCTGCAAAAAGCGGCGTTATCGGAAAACGGTATTCTGCATTGGCTTCCAGTTTAATATCACCTGTGCGGTCAAGAGCCTGATTGTAAATATTACCCGAAGCATCGTTGAAACGACCAGGCCCTAGGCTCCTGATTGGCCAGCCACGTAAACTATATGGCCCACCCACATAGTACTGCTTGATGTATGGCAAGGAAGTAGACTGACCATACGGTAAACCAACACCGGCAAACATGCGCACAGCTATTAATGAGTGCGGAAAATTAAAGTAGCGCTGTGCATCAACATCTACCTTGGTGTATTGCGCATACTTGATTTTGAATAGGTCGTTTAAAGCATAACCCAATGAATTAATACCACCCAAAAGTCCGCCTGCCTCTTCAATACTCGCCTTGAGCCTGAAGAAGTTCTTACCTTGTTTTTTATCTACGTTAGAGTAAACAAAAGTTAGGTTTTCGCCCTCGAAGAATATTGGCTTATAGGTATTTCTCAAGTATGCGTTAGAATCAAGTTCCTTCTGAAACGCTGCCGTAGTCTTAGGTACTTGAATCAGGTTCATGAATGCGGGAGAAAGTTCCCAAGTAATCGTCTTCGACTTGCGCCAGTTGTACTTGAAAGATGCACTGTTATTAATGAGTGTAAAATATGCCACCCTGTCAATGAGGTTTGAACCAATATTGAAAATGGTGTGGGGCAACGATGAATTATCGAAGTAGCTTTTTTGAAGCGGTGCTAGAAACTTAGGCAAATCAATGCTCGCATTGACGCCATAATATCGGGTTATCAACGAAAAGTGCTCGAACAGGGAATTGCCCAATTTGTCAGAATAGCCTAATTCGATGCTACCATTCATTTTAAGGGTAAGCAGGTTCGCACCCTTCATAAAGTTCTTATCAGAATAGCTCAATGCCGCACTCGACCCAAGTTGGTAAGTAGTACCTGACGAAATCTCAAAATTCGGATTGAGGTCGTACTTTTTGTTTTTGTTGAGGTAAATATTCACCACAATTGTGCTGTCATTCTTATTCTCAACCGGCTGAATACGAACGTACTTAAATAGCCCAAGGTTATTGATTTGCACAATGGTTTTGTCGTAGTCGTCCTGCACGAAAAGGTTGCCCGGCTTCATGAACACCCTGTCGGCTATTACTTTAGGGTGCACGAAATAATCGTGATAGTGCAACAAAATTCCATCCTGTTCTACGTCCATTAAAACAATATTGCGTTCGCCCATTGCTCCTGAATAGTCGGGGTAAACGTTCACCTCGCGTATTTTGTAAGGGATATTAGAACTGTCGTCCTTGGTTTTTACATAAATCTCAACATCAGTTGTTGGCTTCTTGCTGCTTTTAAAAGAAGTGATGTAGTTGATGGCATTGTCAAGCGGATTCTCTACGTCTTTCAGGAAGCCTTTGTCCATCGTGTCCAGTACAAACCTGATGTTATCTTGTGAAAACTTGTAATATCCACTATTGCGAATAAATGCCGACATTCTGCTGCGCTCTTCATCGACCATACCAAACGTGAATGGCTTGTTTCTCTTCAACGCAGTGACCGGCAAATTATCGTGAATCAAACGGGCAATGGCTGAATCATCCACATCAAAACGCAGGTTATTGACTAAATAGTTTTGCCCTGTATTAACGTAGTATGTAACCGAGGCTTTTTTGTGCTTATACTTTACCGAATCGTACACTTGTGCATAGAAATAACCCAAATTAAACATGTAGCTACGCATCAGTAATATATTTCGGGGTATAGATGCACTATCGAAAATAACAGGCCGCTCAATCAATTTACTCAATGAACTATCGGGTAGTTCGTGCAGCTTATTGTAACGGGCATTGTAAAACCACAACCCCAGCGGCATCCAGAAAACCCTGTTATTCTTCTTTTGCTGAATGAGCCTGAATAAGTTATCACGCACCTCACCACGGGAATTCAAATTACCCTTGGTTTTGAGTACCACATTATTTTTCTGTAAAAGATAACTACCGTCTTCAATGTGCTTCGTCATGGAGCAACCCGCCAAAACAGTAGCGAAGCACACTGCAAGCAGGATTGTTTTGATGAACGAAGGGGTAAAACGCATAGAACGAAAAAAGCAAAATTAATGCCGCGCACGAAAGTAATAGAAAATACACCCTTATTTAAGATAATTTAAGCAGTTATAAGAGTAGATTTGCGACTATGCTCACTAAAGCGCAGTTTAAATTCATCAAATCGCTCGCACAGACAAAAGTGCGTAAAGCCGAAGGACTGTTTGTGGCTGAGGGCGTGAAAGTGGCTGGTGAGTGGCTGAATAGCAAAAACAGAATCAGGTACATAGTAGGTACCGAAGATTATATCGCAAACAACAAGCACCTTTTTACAAAACACGGAAAGGCAGAAGTACACGTTGTAAAGGAATCGGAACTGGAACAACTTTCAACACTTACTGCGCCTAACCAGGTGCTAGTGGTGGTTGAAAAGCCAGCGAGTGCTCCAATACCTCCAACAGGCTGGAAACTGTTGCTCGACGAAGTGAAAGACCCCGGCAATATGGGCTCTATCATCAGAATCGCAGATTGGTTTGGAATTACCGATGTGATTTGCTCGACCAACAGTGCTGATTATTTTCAACCAAAAGTAGTTCAGGCCGCAATGGGCGGGCACCTGAGGGTGAACCTGACTGAATGCGACATTATTCAGTTTTTAGAACACAACACGCAACCCGTTTATGCTGCTGTTTTAGAAGGCGATAATTTGTTTACGGGCGATTTTCAAAGTCCCGGCATTATAGTAATAGGCAATGAGTCTCAAGGAATTTCGCAGGCAGTGCAACTATTTGCCACACATAAAATAACCATTCCGCGTATTGGCGGTGCTGAGTCGTTGAATGCAGCAGTTTCAGCGGGAATTATATGCGCTACTTTGGTAGGTGCGGCCGAGGCGAAAAAAAGATAGTTCAGTTTCGGTGTTTAAAATTATTTTTGCCCACTTTTTTAAATCGTATGACATTACATCGCGAAGGCTATAAGTACATTATTATAGCTACAATTTTGTGGGCTGCCATTAGTTTTGGTATCAATTTGCTCCATATTACATGGCTCACAGGGGCTGTATCTTTTATTTGCTTTGCACTTTGGTTTTGGGTGGTTGCCTTCTTCAGGTTGCCTTCACGCACTATGACTTTCGGTGACGATAAAATTATTTGCCCTGCTGATGGTAAAGTGGTTGTAATTGAAGAAGCAGTTGAAACAGAGTATTTTAAAGACAAAAGATTGCAGGTTTCAGTGTTTATGTCACCAATCAATGTGCACATTAACAGAAACCCAATCAGCGGTGTGATTCAATATCTCCGTTACCACCCCGGTAAATACTTGGTGGCATGGCACCCTAAATCGTCTACCGAAAATGAGCGTACAACAATTGTAATCAAAGGACAGAAAAATGAAATTTTGATGCGCCAGATTGCAGGAGCACTCGCTCGTAGAATTTGTTATTACGTAAAAGAACAACAACCTGTAAAACAAAATGACGAATTCGGTTTCATCCGTTTTGGTTCAAGGGTTGACCTTTACTTACCAATTGGTACTAAAATCGATGTAAAAATTGGTGATGTTGTTAAAGGTGGCGTAACCGTTATTGGTCGCTGGTAGTAACCTGCTTGAAAATATTTACAGATGCCGTCCCGTAATTCAATTTCGGGACGGTTTTCTTTTTGGGCAATAGTGCCAATGAAAAGGGCCTGCCTTTTGAGCAAGCCCTTACATCAAACACGACTGATCCACACAACGTCTTTAGTCTTTTTTAGATGATGAGTCATCTTTCTCTTTGTTATCTTCATTTTGGGCATTCTTTTCAGCCTTTTTTGAAGACTTGTCGCCATCATGCTTTCTAATATTGAGCTGTAATCCTGAACCGATTGAAAAACCTACCCCAAGTGACAGATAGCCACCCTGATTTGCAAATTTGTCGCCTAAAACAGGACCAGGACGTTTACCAAACTCCATGTAATATGAAAACCCAAAAGTGCGGGAACAATGAGAAGAGAAGCCAACTCTATAACCCATGTGGTTAACCGCACCGCTCTTTTGCACCATTTCCCACTGCTTTCCTGATTTATCAGTTACATCTCCTATCGTTGAAACTGGTGCCAGCATGAGGTCAGCATAAAAATCTACGACGTTTGCATTAGAACGTTTGCCGTATCCTTCGGCTCTAATAACTGTATTCTTGATATTTCGGTACCTGATACCACCATAAAAACTCACTGTGTTGGTCATTGGGAATGCCCATGTAGCATCACCCGCAGGAAGGCCCGTTCCCGACCCTGAGCTGGTTGGCATAGCAACTTCAGCACCGGTTGCCTTGTCTTTGTAATTGTAAAACGATGCACCCTCACCCTTAATGGCAATGCCTTTTCTGTTGTAGAAAATACCGCCTTCTACGCCAAACATCCTTTTCACCTGACTAGGAATCCATGTGAAGTGCGTGATGCGGTAGTGAGAATTGCCATAAGAACTTAATACAACACGTACCTTTCTTTCTTTTACGCTGTTCAGCAAAAAGAGTGTTGCACCTACATCGGTATTGAACTGCTTGCTCATTCCACCCGGCGCTTCAGGGTAATCGTCAAATACTTTATGAGACGCACCATCATACCACGATCCTTTGAAACCTGCATAAGGCATCAACCTACCTAAAATGACTGTTTCCAGTTTCAGTCCGTACCCTGCTGATAGCTCGTGGTACAAATCGCAGTTAACCAAGTCCACTGAGAGTACCGTTGGTTTGTACTTGCGAGGGTCGGTTTCAATAGTAGTGTAAGTAATCGAATCTGCGAATGCTTGCGTAGAAAGCCCCGCCAGAATCAAAGCTGTGCGTAGATGTTTAACCATAAATTTGATTTTTGTTGTGTGACGTTCATGAAATAAACGCACAACAAAAGTAGTTAAGGGGTACCCCCGCTGAAATACGCCTGAATGGGTAATTAAACATCAGTGCCAGCACTGATAGGAATACTGTACCAAACTAGTCAGCATATTAAAGTTTCAGGAAAGCAGCCCTGAAGATGTGCTGGTTAAGCATAACAGTCTACACTAATTTATGCTCGATGGCGAATTTCATAAGCCCTATCATACTAGCACTATTTGTTTTTCTGAGCATATTTTTTCTGTGGGTTTCTACCGTTCTTTCACTAATAAATAACTCCTGCGCAATTTTGGCATTGCTGTATTCTTTAAATATAAGCTTCAGAATTTCAATTTCCCGTTCGGTGAGGTGAGCTTCTTTTTCTTGTTCGCCTGCCTTGCGCGCCCTTATTGCTTCGGCTGATAATTTAGCTGCTATTTCAGTTGGAAAATACATTTTTCCTTCTGCTGCAGTTCTTATGGCATCCAGCAATTCTTTGTCATTTACGTTTTTGTATAAATAGCCCGACACCCCGGCATTAATCATCTCTAAAATGTAGTCAATAGAATCGTGCATCGAAAGGCAGATTACCGACAAAGACGGCAAGTGCTTTTTTAGTGCCAGCGTCAGTTCTACACCGGTCATTTCAGGCATTGATATATCTACAATAGCCACATCTGGCATCAAAACTTCAAGCTGTGCCAAAAGCTCTTTACCACTTGTGAATGCACCCTTCACTTCCATATCCCGCTGTTTTTTCAACAACGCAGTGAGTCCATCGAGCAAAATATGGTGATCATCAACCAAAACTACACTTATCTTATTCATCAATTTATTTTTTGCTGGGTAGGTAAATGGTGTAAGTAGTACCCTTGCCAGGGTGCGAGTCAATTTCAAATGTGCCTCCAATATACTCAATACGGCTTTGAATATTTTTCAACCCTATGCCGCTGCCTTTTGCGAACACTGCTTCTTTATCAAACCCAATACCATTGTCATACACCATTATTGTTAGTTCCTTTTCATCGTTGAACACTTCTACATTCACTTTAGATGCCTGCGCGTGTTTTATAATATTACTCAGCATCTCCTGAAAACTACGGTACAACATTAAAACTTCTACCTTCTCAAATTGCAACTGCCCTAAATCGTCCCACTGCATTTCTATTTTCAATTGCGACGATTGTTGTACCTGATGCTTGAGTTCTTCAAATGCCTGATACAGTGTTTTGTTGCGTAACCATGGCGGCATCATGTTGTGCGATAGCTGCCTGACTTCTTTTATTGACTTATCCAACAATTCCAACACCTCACTGCGATTTGCATCAGCCACCCCAATACTTTCCCCAATCGATTCCATTTTTCGACGTGTTGCCGCCAGTGTTTGCCCAATGCCATCGTGTAACTCGCGTGACAGGCGTTTTCTTTCATGCTCTTCAGCATCAACTACCGCAGCTGCTCTCAATCGCTCGTGCTCAAATTGTTCTTCTTTAAACTTATTCTCCTGCTTCAGTTTGAACCTTACATAGTACAAGTAAAGCACCCCAATACCCATTATCGCAATTAAGATGATGGCCGCAATGATAATTTTGGTGCGGCTTAACTGTAGCCGTTGCCTGAGGTTTGTCTCTGAAAGCAAACGATTTTCTTGTTCTTTTTTCCCCGTCTCATATTTCGTTTGTAGTTCGGCTATGGCTTTGAGTTGTTGCTCGTTGAGTATTTTTTCGTGCACTTCTGTTTCTTTCAGTTTAGCATCGTAGGCTTTTTTGAAATCACCGAGTGCTTCATAGCACTGTGCGTCCATTTTGTAGGTATTCTCCACCAATTCAAGAAAATGGATAGGCTGACTTTTTTCACGTGCTTGTTGAAAATAGGGAAGAGCCTCCCTGGGCTTATTCATTTGCAACAACAATTCACCGATGTTGTTGATGTTGACTGCCTCACCAATTTTATCGCCTGATTTTATGTGGTGCGGCAGACTTTTTTGCAGACACTCCAGTGCCTTAGCGTGTTGTTTAAGTTCAGAATAAACCGAAGCCATGTAACCCAGGCTATATGCAGTACCTGCATTATCGTCCAGTTCGTCGTACTTATCGAAGCCCGCCTGAAACCAATGTAAAGCACTGTCAAACAGTTTTAAATCGAGAAACACAACGCCTTTATTATTATAGGTGTTGGCCTGTTTATTTTTATCCTGGGTTCTTTCAGCAAGTATTACGGCAGTATCAATGAGCTGACGTGCATTGTCGAAGTTTTTTTGCTTTAAGTTGAAAAGTGTGAGTTCATTGAATACATCAACCAGCCCACCCGTGTTTTTTTGCGATGCATAAAACTTTTCAGCATCGATGTAGAACTTGAGTGCGCTATCCTTCTGTCCTTGCAAATTGAAAGCTACACCTTCAATTAACAATGCCTCAGCCATACACACAGTATCTCGTTTTTCCTGCGCCTGTGTAAAAGAATGTTTGGAAAAGTTGAGTGCTTTCTCTGAATTCTTGAATTTATAATACCGCGCTGAATCCAAATTTTCAGCCAATGATTGCCCCCTCGCCTTTGCAGCAAGCAACACCAAAACACCCAATAAAAACCAAAATCCGTTCCGCAACATTCAAGGACAGCAATAAACCACTGACAATCAAATCATTTGAAATCCAAGTAAACCCAATTCCATTTGAGCCCACCAAAACCTCTTAAAGGTAATAATTAGGGACTAAAAAAGTGATGATTGTTGGGAGTAGTTGACTCTTACAACGCAATAACTGTTGTAGAAATGGTTTTGTTAGTAGTCTTCTTTATGCGGGCTAGAATGAATAATCAATTTAGACTTAAAGTTATTTCTATGACGACTTTGAAGCACTTGAACTTCTGAAGAGGACAAAGGAACTCGAGTACTGATAATGTATGCTTTGCGATTACCAATATCTGACTTCTTTCCTATCAAGCGAATTGTATTTTCTATCTGTTTGAGTGCGTGGTCTATATCTGTTCCTTTCAACTCTATAAAAATCTCATTTCCTTCAGCAATCAACAAGTAATCACATTTTATCTCAAACTTATCCTTTATTGCGCAGTCATCAACTTTTATTTTTCTTGACTCAACTTGATTGACATTACGTAACGTTAGCTTTCGACCACATTCCTTGAATACAAATTCCTTTCTATTTGATACTTCCTCACACTCATTCATCACCAAACTCAATATCTAATAGTTCACCAAATTCCTGAGAGATTTCATTCGACACGCTATCAAGTATAGTGGCATTAATAAGACCTGATTCTTCATCCATTAAAGACGTGACTTCGCCATTTTCAAGCGAGTAAGCACAAAAATCATCAGGGTCAATTTGTTCGTTTTCCGGCACGATGGCATTGATTGCTTCTGCCTTTTCAGGCATTGCTTTTTTAAGCTTCCCTGCTTCCAACAGATTATTAAATGACGCCAATATATACGGGCTGTGTGTAGTAATGAAAACGCCCGCTTTTTCCACATTTACATTGTACACTTGCGCAAGTAGCTCAACAATTTTCTTTTGTGCGTTTGGAAATAGATGAGCTTCTGGCTCTTCGATGAAAATGGTATCTAGTATAGAGTTTTCATGACTAATTGCTGCATCTAAAACAAAAAGCATAGGTAATACTTCTTGTTGCCCTGACGACGCATTAAATAATTTCACTCTTCTTCCGTCTGAATGAACTAAATAATCTTGCTGTCCATCGGTAGTGAGTTTTGCCTGAAGTATTGATTCGAGTGCTTTTACAACTGTTTTTTCTTGACTATATTTTTTGAAGTAATCATCCTTGTAGTCCTGATAATACTGACCAAAAATTGTTAAAAACGGGTCAAATGTTGCCCCGTTATTAATTAGTCTATAAATAGAACGATGAATTGTTGAAAAATAACTCCTGCCAGCTGGTATAATTGGTATCCAATTCTTTATTGTTGGAATATTTTCTTGCTGTAATATCGTTAAAGCTTTTCTTTCACGGATTGAATTGTCAAAAATCGAACTAACTATTTCCTCATCGGCATTTAAATATTCTTGTATGGCATTGTATTTCTTTTCCGTATTTTCAGGAAAAAGCAGATCGATTTCTTGCTTATTTTTTTTAATCAATATTTTAAAACCAGCAATACAGTACGATATTTCAAATTCTTCTTCTGGCCAAGCATCTTTAGGAAAGTACTTGTAGAAGTCATTAATTTGATTGTCGCAATAGTGTCTAAAGGGATAGGGCGATAATGAATAGCTCTTAAAACCATTCAGCAATGTCCTAAAATAATACAACAACTTGGCAGCCACACTTTTACCTGAACCTTGCGGGCCAATGAGTACAGTCACTTTTTTAATGTTAAAAGTGGCTGATTTAATCCCTCCAAAGTTGTTAATGGTTAGTGTTTCCAAGTTGTCGTTCTTTTTACCTTTTCCCTTACATATTTCTTCTATACTGTCCGCCAACTTCAAATAGTGCTTTTGAGATTTGACCCAATGAGCAGTATTTAACGGTTTCCATCAATTCTTCGAAAACGTTTTTGTTTTGAACCGCAACGTGTTGCAGGCGTTTCAACATTTCAGGACCTTTTTCGCCGCTGCGTTTCCAAAGGTTTTGAGCGTTTTGAATTTGGAATTCTTTTTCTGCTTCTGATGAACGAATGACTTCTCTCGGCAAAATAGTTGGAGAGCCTTGTGCGCTTAAGAATGTGTTTACACCAATAATCGGGAATTCGCCTGTGTGTTTCAGTGTTTCGTAATACAAGCTTTCTTCCTGTATTTTACCGCGTTGGTACATGGTTTCCATGGCACCCAATACACCGCCACGTTCTGAAATACGGTCGAATTCAGATAATACTGCTTCTTCCACCAAATCTGTCAACTCGTCAATTACGAATGAGCCCTGAAGCGGGTTTTCGTTTTTCGCTAAACCCAATTCACGGTTAATGATTAGCTGGATAGCCATTGCCCTACGTACGCTTTCTTCAGTAGGAGTTGTAATGGCTTCATCATAAGCATTGGTGTGTAGCGAGTTACAGTTGTCGTAAATCGCATACAATGCCTGAAGTGTGGTTCTGATATCGTTAAAATCAATTTCCTGAGCGTGCAGCGAACGACCTGAAGTCTGGATGTGGTATTTAAGCATTTGCGAGCGCTCATTACCTCCATATTTAAACTTCATTGCTTTAGCCCATATTCTCCTTGCAACACGACCAATGACACTGTATTCAGGGTCGATACCATTACTGAAGAAGAAAGAAAGGTTCGGTGCGAAATCGTCGATGTGCATTCCGCGGCTCAGGTAGTATTCTACAAATGTGAAACCATTAGAGATGGTGAATGCCAATTGAGAAATAGGGTTTGCACCAGCCTCGGCAATATGATAGCCACTGATTGATACAGAGTAGAAATTCCTCACCTTATTATTGATGAAGTACTGCTGCACATCGCCCATCAGCCTCAAAGAGAACTCGGTAGAGAAGATACAGGTGTTTTGTGCCTGATCTTCTTTCAGGATATCTGCCTGTACTGTTCCGCGAACTGCTGCAAGAGTGTCTTTTTTGATTTGAGCATACACGTCAGCAGGTAATACCTGATCGCCGGTAACACCAAGCAACATCAATCCTAAACCGTCGTTTCCTTCAGGCAAATCTCCATTTTCAGTTGACGTTGCTACGCCTGAATGGTAGAATGGTCTAGGTAAACCTTTTTCTGCAAATATGGCATCAATCTTTTTATTAACTTCTCCCGAGAGCCCGTTATTTTTAATGTATATTTCACATTGCTGGTCAATGGCTGCATTCATGAAGAAGGCAGTCATTGTTGGTGCCGGACCGTTGATGGTCATTGAAACCGAAGTCTTCGGGTCAGCAAGGTTAAAACCACTGTAGAGCTTTTTAGCATCGTCAAGCGTAGCAACACTCACACCCGAATTACCTACTTTACCATAAATATCAGGTCGGTGGTCAGGGTCCTGACCATACAAGGTAACGCTATCGAATGCAGTACTCAAACGCTTAGCAGGCAAGCCTTTCGATACATAGTGGAAACGTTTGTTGGTCCTTTCAGGTCCACCCTCACCTGCAAACATCCTCGTTGGGTCTTCGCCCTCGCGCTTAAATGGATAAATACCCGCCGCATAAGGGAATTCACCCGGGAAGTTTTCAGCCAATGCCCACTGCAAAATTTCGCCCCAGGCCTCAAAGCGTGGTACAGCTACTTTTGGAATCTGCAAGTGAGATAGTGACTCGGTATGTGTTTTAATTTTAAGTTCTTTATCACGCACCTTGAATTTGTAGAATTCGTCGGTGTATTGTTTCTTCTTCTCTTCCCATGTTTCAAGCAACACTTTATTTTTCGGGTCCAGGTCAAGCTCTACTTTACCATACACTTCTTGCAATTCTTTAATCAGGCGGTCTTTGTCTTCGATATCGCTAGCCCTTAAAGTTTCGATGGTTTTATGAATACCAAAGAGTTTTTGCGCCACATTGCTTTGCTCCTTAGTCCACTTGTCATAACGCCTGTTGTTTTCAGAAATTTCGCTGAGGTAGCGAGTGCGTGTTGGCGGAATGATGTAGATTTTCTCGCTCATTTCATCGGTTACCTTGTAGCTGGAATGCAGGTCGGCACCTGTTTTCTTGTGTACGAGGTCAATGAGTGATTTGTACATAGAGTTGGTGCCCGGGTCGTTGAACTGCGATGCGATACTGCCAAATACAGGCATATCATCAACACTGGTTTCAAACAACTTATGGTTGCGCTGGTATTGTTTCTTTACATCGCGCAGGGCATCAAGAGCACCGCGCTTGTCAAACTTATTGATAACTACGATGTCAGCGAAATCGAGCATATCGATTTTCTCTAACTGCGTTGCAGCACCATATTCAGGTGTCATTACGTACATGCTCAGGTCGCAGTAGTCGGTGATTTGCGTATCACTTTGTCCTATACCTGATGTTTCCAATATAATGAGGTCGTACTTAGCCGCTTTAAGGATATTAACTGCATCTAAGATATGCTTAGACACAGCTAAGTTGCTTTGGCGTGTAGCCATTGAGCGCATATACACCCTTTTGTTCCTGATGGCATTCATCCTGATACGGTCACCTAATAATGCACCACCTGTTTTCTTTTTCGATGGGTCAACTGATACAATACCAATTGATTTATCGCTGAAGTCAAGCAGGAAGCGACGTACTATTTCATCGACAAGCGAGCTTTTACCGGCACCACCTGTACCGGTAATACCCAATACCGGCGTACTCGATAAAGCAGCGTCAGCAGCCACTTTTTTCAATGCCTGAACTGTAAGCGGGTGGTCGCCGAAGTTTTCAGCAGCCGATATTAAAGTAGCTATTGATTTTACATCTCTTTCTTTCAGGTGACCCACCTCACCGTTAAGCGATGCGCCTGTTGCGAAATCACTTTTCTCGAGTAAATCGTCGATCATGCCTTGCAAACCCATACGACGACCATCATCAGGAGAGTAGATTTTAGTAATGCCATAATCTTCAAGTTCCATGATTTCATGTGGAAGAATTACACCACCGCCACCACCAAAAATTTTGATATGGCTACAACCCGCTTCTTTAAGTAGGTCGTACATATATTTAAAGTACTCGGTATGCCCGCCCTGATAAGATGTAATCGCAATTGCATTTGCATCTTCCTGGATGGCGCAATCCACCACTTCCTGCACACTACGGTCATGACCAAGGTGAATTACTTCGGCACCACTCGATTGCATTACACGGCGCATGATATTGATAGAAGCATCATGCCCATCGAACAACGACGCAGCTGTAACTATACGAACTTTATTCTTTACAGAGTAAGACATAAATATATGTTTCTGATTTGGGCTGCAAAGTTAAGCAAGAACGCCGTTAAAGTGGTTGTATTGATGTGGGATTGTTTTTAGACGGATTAGCTCTTTTTTAGCGCTCGTTTTTTTCACTTGTGCTGCGCATTATAGCGGTCTTTTTGACGGCAACATGAACGTTTAAAATCACCTTCGGCAGTCGAAAAAACTGTCGGTATTTTGAGCACAAGTGAAAAACACTTGCGATTAGTGGTTTGATATGGTGTCAAATGGGCTGAAACGCACTACCATAAAGGCTATTACTTAAAAGTAAATACAAAATAAACCATACAAAACCGCGAAATGTTGTACCTAAGTTGTACATTTATTGTGTTAACAATAAACAGTTGCAACAATGTCTTCAGTAAAAATAGTATTGAGAAAAAAGGTAAACAAAGACGGAACATACCCGCTAGCCATCCGAATTACTAAAGACAGGAAATCATCGTATGTACACCTAGGGCACCACATTGAAGAAACCGCCTGGGATGCCAAAAACTGTAAGGTTAAAAAGTCCCACCCAAACGCAGTTAGATTGAACAATCTTCTGTTAAAGAAATTAAGTGAGGCAGAGGATATTAGGCTCGATATGGAGATTCAGAAAAATGATACTTCATCACGAGCAATGAAAAACAGATTACAGGTATCTAAGGAGAGTTCCTTCTTCACGAATGCAGAGGCATACTTAGCTGACCTGAAAAAGGAAGGGAAATACAATAGGTATTCTACCGACAAAGGAAAGGTCAGCGTGTTTAAGCAGTTCCTAGATGGGTCAGATATTTCATTTGGAACATACGCGTCAATTGTCGGAGGGCAAAATAACAAAATAACCGGCAAGCACTCAGCAATTTTGGGTGGTATTAATAGCTGCGATAATAACTATAACTGCGTGGGCATTTATGGGCAGGGCATCGTAGCTAATGGATCTAACATGTTCTTTGTTAACCAAGTGAATATAAGCACTATTTGCAGTTATACTGGTGGTACAAACCCAACACCTGGTACGGTGTTTAAAGTAGCCAGCGGTTCGACACCCCCATTAACCGCGTGTCCATTATATATAATGTAATTTCTTGTTATTAAAGTATGAAATTCATTTATTTTGCTTTTTGGGTAATGCTATTGCCAATCAGTGTCTATGGGCAAATAGTAACATTGGTAGGCGGTGGAGGTAGTGGCTCTGGATTTGGTGTGCCGGCTACTAGCGTAACTATGGGTGGGTCATTGGCTGGAATAAATGTAGATAAGTATGGGAATGTATATGTAGCCCAGCAACTTTCGAATACTGTGGTGATGATTGATACCCTAGGGTATATCTACCCTGTCGCTGGCACAGGAGGCGCAGGATTTAGTGGGAATAATGGTCCTGCCACAGCTGCTGAATTGAGTGAACCACAAAATATAGGGTTTGATACTTTTGGGAATATTTATATTGCCGATGCGGTAAATGCAAGAATCAGAAAGATTGATATATTAACCGGCATAATGTCAACCGTTTGCGGTAATGGCGTTCAGGCAGATTTAGGGAATGGAGGAATGGCAACTGCGGCGTCCTGTAGATATCCGCTTGATGTAAAGTTTGATAGACAGAACAACATGTATATTGCCAGTGCGAACGCAGGTTCTATAAGGATGGTAAATAATGCCGGTATTATTTCAAAAATAGCAGGAGCAGATTCCGCCGGGAATACGGGTGATGGCGGTCCGGCAACTCTGGCAAGAATTGTTGCTGCATTTTTATTTATTACTGATGATAATCAAATCTATTTTTCAGGTCCGGCTGGTTCTGAGTCTATTAGAATGATAGACAGAAGCGGTATTGTTACGCATATAGCTGGAAAATATAAACTTGGATTTTACAATGGCGATAATATTCCAGCTACAAATGCAGGATTAGACCCGCTTCAATTTGTAGTAGCACCTGATGGTTCAATTTATGTATCAGATTATGCTAATAATAGGATACGGAATATTGACCGTTCGGGCATCATTCATACCTTTCTGGGCGATGGCACACTCTCAAGTTCGGGTGATGGTGGTACTGTTGATACCGCTAAAACAAATGGTCCAGGAGGAATGACCTTTGATAAATGCAATAATATTTTATTCGCCCAAATAAATGAACAAAGGCTGCGCAAAATTACATTTGACCACTGCAACTATTTATCAGTTAGTCAATTAGCTGCAAAAAATCAGCAGGTAAAAATAACCCCTAATCCGGTAATTGATTTACTGAATATCAACTCAGAAGTTGAAATTGAAAGTATCGAAATATTTGATTTTACCGGGCGATGTATATTTAGTACATGCCCCAAACAATTTAATTATTCTGTACCAACGGATGGTTGGTCAACAGGTCTTTATTTTCTTCGAGTTAATCACGGACAAATTCAAAAAGTACTAAAGAATTGATGGTTTTAGAAATATGAATAATATACTCCTAGTAAAAGGCGGAATCAAAAAGACCATAATTGCAACTGCAATTTGTAAAGTGCTTCATAAGCAATACCCCAACGATCGGCTCATTGTAATTTCTGATTTCCCGGAAATTTTTATTGGATTAAGCTACGTTAGTGAAGCTTTAAAATCGACAGAATGCAGCTACTTCTATGAGAAATATGTCTCTGAACTTCAATTCAGAGTTTTTGCACATGACCCTTATCAAGATACACTATTTCTCAATGATACGTCACATGTTATTGAATCATGGTGCAAAATGTATGACTTAACTTGGGAAGGGGAATTGCCAGAAATACGACTTACTACGAGAGAGCTGGATTTTTACCAGGAACAATTTAAGTCAGACAAACCTATCTTGGTTATTCAGCCGAATGAATGCAATTTGGAATTACCTTACAGATACGATTGGACAAAAGATATTCCGGTTGAAGTGACACAAAGAATTATTGTTGAATTCGAAAACACTTGCGTTAAATAGACTGGATGTCACTCCTCATTTCCCATAAACTTCTCCATAGTGGCGGAGGTGGCGGAGGAGATGCCTTCGGAGACGAAGACCTTTTTGACGGTGCGGAAGAGGATTTTTAGGTCGAGCAGGAAGCTGATGTTTTCTACGTACCAAACGTCGTAATCAAATTTCTGTTTCCAGCTTATGGCGTTCCTGCCGTTGACTTGGGCCCAACCTGTGATGCCCGGTTTAACATCGTGCCTGTGTGCCTGGCGGGCACTGTAGCGTGGTAGGTATTCTTCAAGTAGCGGGCGCGGACCAACAAAGCTCATGTCGCCCTTAATAACATTAATCAATTGAGGAATCTCATCGAGCGAAGTGCGGCGTATGAACTGCCCCAGTGGAGTTAACCTGTCGGCATCGGGTAGTAAATTGCCGTCTTTGTCTTTACGGTCGTTCATGGTTTTGAACTTCACTACCTTGAAGATAGTTCCATTTTTGCCGGGGCGACGTTGGAAGAAAAAGGGCTTGCCGTCGTTGGCGAAATAAAGACCTATGACCAGTACAGCAAAAACAGGAAACGCAATTGTGAACACTACCAGTGCCATCACCACATCTGCAAGAGGTTTAATAAAACCTACATACAACCCACCTGTTCTGCTGTTCACTTCTGCCATTTGCTATTTTTTTCTGATGATGTTTTCAATGTAACCAATATAGCGTTTTGCCAACACCTCGCGGTCAAAGTTCTCGCGTGCATAATCATAGCCACTGTCGCCTTCTTTTTTTAATCTTTCCGGAGAGGCAAGGTATTCACGAATGATGCGATTGTATTCTGAGATATTTTCAGGCTCAACGTAAGAACCCGCATCTGCTGCCTCGAGCAGTTCACGCGATACGCCATCAATAGCCATCAAAATTGGCTTCTTGCACGACATGTAATCGAATGTTTTGTTGGAATACACGGTTTTAAAAGTGTCCACACGCTTCAATACGCTGGCACCCATTTCTGAGGCAAGTATGTACTTGAATACTTCGGCTTTTGGTACAGAATCGATGAAACGAACATTGGTTACATTCTTTTCAACTGCCAGCTTTTTCAGGCGTTCTTTTTCCATGCCATTGCCTATCAACAAGAATAACACATTAGTATCTTGAAGGGCAAGACCTGCGTCAAGCACTTGCTCAAGGTGGTTGGCAACGCCATGTGCCCCTACGTAGGTAATCACAAATTTGCCTTCCAGGTCGTGCGCTTTTCTAAACGCCTCTCTGTCAAATTCAGCCAGTAGTTTTTCCGACAGACTGAAATCGGCAGCATTAGAAATTTGAATGAGCTTGCTTTCTGCAATTCCTTTTTTGTCGCGAAGGGTATTGTAAAAAGCCGGGGTAAGTACGTTAATGAGCTTTGAAGAACGATAAATAAACCCTTCAACCCAGTACGCCAGCTTAATAATCAGTTTATTGGTGAGTACACCGGTATCTATTGCCGATTCAGGCCATAGGTCGCGTACTTCAAAAACGAATGGCATTCCTTTTAAGCGGGAGAGCAAGTATCCCGCAGCACCCACAAACAAAGGGGGAGAGGTAACTATTACAACATCGTACTTACCTTTAATTTTGGTGAGACCCGCCCATGTACTTGAGAACATGAATGAAAAGTACCCCCAAAGCCTGCCCAGAAAATTCTTATTGTATGATTCTGATACGTGGCACCTCCATACATCAACTTTACCCTGTTTGCGGCGAACGAAGTGTTTGCCTTTGTATTCAGGTCTTTTCTCGTTGCCATTATAGTGCATCATGCCGCCTAACACTGTTACATTGTGGCCCATATCAGTCCACACGCGCGTCAATTCATTCCAACGGCTCCCTCCGGGATCATCCTCTTCCAGAAAATACTGGTGAATCAGTAAAATGTTCATTCATCCGCAAAAATAACAATTGGTTTGCGGCTTTCATACTCCCATTTTAAGTTGGTGGAGAAAGTATTTATTGTTTAATCTCCCGAATGATGTTGTCAATAGCTTTATCGGTCATTGAGTACATGTTTTCGCGGTAATAACCGAGGTAGTCCCGAATAACTCTGTTGGTGGAAGAAATATTATTGGTCACTTTTTTGTTCCAGTCGGGGATGGTTACGGTGCCTGACTTTGTGACAATGTCGTTGTTTTTCACCGAATAATTAAGCATTAATTTGCCCGGTTCAGGCTCTACGTACTGTTTTGAAATGGTTGTTGCCGCTACTAGAAAAAACAAAATATCTTCACTTTGAAACACTTCCCAGCTTCTGGGTACAGATGTCAGTTCTATTTCAATCTTCTGACCTTTTAACGTAGTTGTCAGTTCATCCATGCGGGCATTCAATCGGCTATTGAAGAATGAAAGTGCAATTGAATCATTCATCTGAAACGATTTATGCTGGGTAATGTTCCAATAAAAAATCAGTGGCAGGCAATAGCTTTTGATTTTTTTCGCCGTCCCAAACCCTTTTTCGAATTTAAGTCCGTTGGCGTTAACGTTTATTTGCTCGCTCGGTTTTAAATCAACCTTCGGCATTTTCCGTTGGTAGGCTTTAGCAACTTTAATTTCCAGTCGTTTATTGGTCATGCAACTGGAAAACATGCTGATGAATAGTAGAAAGGCTAAATATCGTTTCATGTAATTGCTGTTTTGACGAAATTAATGAGGAGCTAATTAATTATGAATTTCCATTTCCAATTTTTTCACCAAGCTATCGGTCATTTGGTCGATGCTCAGTTTGTATTCACCCAGATAATCACGAATCAAACGGCGGGCTGACGCGTTGTTGTTGGTTAATTTTCGATTGGCATCGGGAATCGAAATCACTCCCGATTTTATGATGCTTCCACCGTCTGTCACCCTATAAGCTACTCTTAAATCTTTATTGACCGGTTCAATTGATTGTTCTGATATTCTGCCAAATGCATGCAAATCATAAAGTGCATCGCTGGCGAGGTAGTACCTGAAGGAATGGGGGAGTGCCAGTAAGTTCAATTCCAATTCCTTGTTTCCCAGCCATTTTTTGAGTTCAGGTGCATTTTTGTTCAGTCGGGCATTGAAAAGCGCCAGGGCTACTGAATCGCTGAGTCTGCATTTTAGTATTGCATCCTTGCGCCAGAAGTCAGCAGGTTTTTTCAAAGTGTCGGGGTCGCGGGCTATCGCTATTTTGCCAAAGAACTTCAGCGAGTCGGTGCGCTCTGTTACATTTTTACCCAGTTCAAGCGGGTGTTTGGGCATTTTATGTTGGTACATAGCCCCAATAGTTTTTTCAAACTTTTGTGGTGTCATGCATCCTGCAGCTAAAAACAACAGAGAAAATATGCCAACAATGCTCCTGCAATTCATGGCTGTTATTGAAGTTGGCGTTTGAAAAGCTGAATCGTATTTTCCAAACCATAGTACAATGCATCAGCTATCAGCGCATGACCAATAGAAACCTCAAGTAAGCCGGGAATGTTTTGCTTGAAATATTTCAAATTATCACGGTCAAGGTCATGTCCTGCATTGAGTCCCAGCTTCACTTTTTCTGCTGCCTGTGCTGCTTTTACATAGTCGGCGATTGCGGCTTCTTTATTGCTGTGGTAGTTTTTGGCGTATGCTTCGGTATATAATTCAACCCTATCTGTGCCGGTTTCGGCAGCCCTGAGTACCATTTCCTCAACGGGGTCAACGAAAATAGATACCCTGATGCCTGCTTTTTTGAAAACCGAAATAATGTCTCTCAGGTATTCAGCTTCAGTAATAGTGTTCCACCCGTGGTTTGAAGTGAGCTGTCCCGGGGCATCGGGAACCAGTGTCACCTGGTGCGGTAACGTTTCCAGTACTAGCGCAACAAATTTATCTTCCTTAGGGTTGCCTTCAATGTTGAATTCGGTGGTTATGATGGGCTTTATATCGCGCACATCGGCATAGGTGATGTGGCGTTCATCGGGGCGCGGGTGTACCGTAATACCATCGGCACCAAAACGTTGGCAATCGATTGCAGCCTTGAGCACATTAGGGTTATCACCTCCGCGGCTGTTGCGCAGGGTCGCAATTTTGTTGATGTTTACCGAAAGCTTAGTCATTGCTGCAAATTTAGGAACGTTGAATCAATAAAGTGTATCAAATTACGCAGCTATTTGTCTTTTTTGCAAGGCGAAAATTCAGCGAATAGTGGGCTATTTAAAGACTTTTTCAACAAAGCAAAAATGGGAAAGAACAAGTAAGATGGTATACTTTATTTATTCATCGTTCCTTAGTAGATAACTGGTATCAAAGATTTCATTTCACCCGATATACTGCCGCTGAATCGTAAATACAGTAACTTTTTTACCTTTATACCCTTTATAATTGTAACCTTATATTTTTTCGCACTTATGAATGTGAAAGGTAAGTTTTTAGACCTGCTTCCGGGCATTGTCGTAACACTCATTGCCGCGCTTATTGCGTTCAGGGTGTACCCCGACTGGGGCATAGCGTGGGATGAGCTATTTCAACGCGAACCAGGTATCCAAAGCTGGAACTATATTTTTAATGGCGATAAGAAACTCTTTCAGGACGCTGTTGTAGCCAATCACGGGGCAGGGTTTGAATTGCTTTTAGTGGCTGTAGAAAAAATGCTGCACCTGAAAGACATGCACGATATATACCTTAACAGGCATATAGTAACGCATTTGTTCTTCCTGCTCACTTCGTTCACCGGCTACTTGTTGTTCCTTAAATTATTCAAGAAGTCATGGATTGCAACTTTGGGGTTGTTGATGTTGTTACTCTCACCGCGCATTTATGCGCACTCCTATTTTAACACAAAGGACATGCCGTTTTTCTGCATGATTACTGTGATTTTGTATTGTGCTCAACTGGCGTTTGAAAACAAAAAAGTCATTTACTGGATTCTATTGGGTGCAGCCATTGGTTTCGCAACCAGCATACGGATCATGGGTGTTATGTATGGTATGTTCGTTTTGGGTATGGCGTTCATCGATTTCTTATCGTTGGGCAAAGACCCTCAAGTGCGCAAACAATTTTTCATCAACATAGGTTCATTCGTCGGTGTAGGTGTTTTAGTTTTATATGCTTCATGGCCGTTTCTTTGGCCTGCGCCAATCGCCAATTTTTCAAAGAGTTTCAACGAGATGGCGAACTACACCCAATGGGGTGGAAGTGTCTGGTTTCAGGGAGCTTACATCAAGGGAGAGGAGTTACCAAGTTCTTATTTTCCAACCTGGTTTGTGATTTCTAACCCTATTTTATGGCTTTCATTAGGCGTAGGCGGTTTGTTCTGGGTTTTGAAAGACTTTTTTGGGAATATCAAGTTGTTCATTTCCAATTCACTTGAACGTAATTTTAGTTTGGCAGTTGCTTGTTTTGCGGCACCTGTGGTAGCTGTAATCGCATTTCATTCCATTATTTACGACGACTGGAGGCATCTTTACTTCATTTATCCTGCTTTTGTTGTTTTGGCAATGTACGTAGTGGCTAAACTTAAAGATGTGCGTATTCAGTATGCCGTAGGTGGGGCTGGCGTAGTACAAGCAGGTTTGGTTTTGGTATTTATGATGAATAACCACCCGTTCCAGCAAGTATATTTCAATGAGTTGGTGTCGAAAAACGATGAATACCTGCGCAAAAACTACGAACTTGACTATTGGGGGTGTGGCATGAAACAGGAGCTTGAGTATTTATTGGCGCATGATAAATCGCCTGTGATAAAAATCTCAGGTAATTTTCAGGATATCCTCACCAATAACATCACTTGTTTGAAGCCTGAAGATCGTGCAAGGTTGAAGTACGTTGACCCTAAAGACATAGATAAAGAAGGTGCAAAATACTATCTCACCAATTTCAGGGGGCACCCTGAAGATTACCCAAGTAAGGATATAGTTTGGGAGAAGAAAATGTTGGAGAGTACGATTTTGAGAATCTATGAAATTAAGCCAACAGTACAGCCTCCGCAGCAAGCACAGGCACCTGCTGCGCAACCTGCACCAACTGTCAAAAAACCTTAAAAACTACAATTACTAAAATGGCGAAAGTCCAAAAGGCATCACCTGCCACTAAGCAATCAGTAAATACGGTTACAGCTCCTAAGAAAGAAAGAGGGCTGGCATTTTACCTTGTCATCTTATTGGCGGTGTTTTCAATTTTACTTTACTCCAACACCGCTAGCCACGATTTTGCGCTCGACGATTTTACAGTTATTAAAGACAATAACATTGTATCAAGGGGTATCGAGGCTATCGGTGAAATTTTTGCAACGCCATATAGGCGTGGTTGGTTTATTACTACTAACGATTTGTACCGCCCCATGTCGCTGGCAATGTTTGCTACCGAATGGCAACTTTCTGACCACAATCCGGGTGCATCGCATGTGGTTAATATTTTGGTTTTTATGGGCTGCGTTGTTTCGCTGTTTTGGTTTTTGTACAAGCTTCTGGGTGAGCAAAAATTGCACATTGCCTTCATTGCAGCGGTACTTTTTGCAGCACACCCCATGCACACTGAAGTTGTAGCCAACATTAAAAGCCGAGATGAATTGCTTTGTTATTTCTTCTGCTTCATGAGCCTGATTTGGTACACAAAGTACATGGACGGAAACAAAATGAAAGACTTACTGGTGGGTGGGCTTCTGTTTCTGTGTTCTTTCTTCTCGAAAGAAACGGTGATTACAATGTTGGCTATAGTGCCTTTCATATTCTTCTTCTATCGCAATACCGATAACAAACGCGCTGTAGCAATCACTGTTACAACAGTTGTTGCTGCTGTTATTTTTTTGGTGGTGCGTTATATGGTATTGAGTAAATACAATGCCAATACAACCAACGATGTATCATTTATTGATAACTTTTTTGTTGACCCGAAAGTGGGTGCGGGTGTAAAACTGGCAACAAAAATTCAGATTTTGGGTAAGTACCTACTCATGATGTTTGTGCCGTATCCATTGGTGTGCGATTACTCTTATAACAGTATTCCTTTTACTTCTTTTGGCGACTGGAAGGTGCTTTTATCGCTTGTTGCATATCTTGGAATGGCGGTTTTGGCTGTTATGAGGTTTATGAAAGACAGAAAAGACATGATTGCGTTTGGTATTATTTTCTTCCTGGCAACAATCTCTTTGTTCTCTAACATCGTTTTATTGATTGGTTCTCCGATGGCCGAACGCTTTGCATTTTTTGCATCTACCGGTTTCTGTATCGTAATAGCGCAGGCTATTGATCAGTTTTTGTTGAAGTCGAGCCTGGAGCCACTTTCAGCAATCAGGAACGGAAAAACATTGACAGTTTTAGCACCTGTTACACTGGCATTTTCAGTGATCACTTTCAATCGAAATGCAGATTGGAAAAACAATGAAACATTGTTCAGAGCCGATGTTGTAAAAGCGCCCAATGATAGCAGGATCACATATTATCTGGGCACTGAAATCGTGACAACATCTTCGAAAACTGAAACCGGGGCTGCGCTGCGGGCAAAAGTAGATGAAGCAATAAAATTCCTGAACCAATCTATTGCAGTTTACCCCGAGTATGTAGATGCACATGCGTCGCTGGGCGATGCTTATTTTAGAGTGGCTAACGGTCCTTGCCCCGAATTAGACTCTGCCGAAGTACACGGTGTTAAAGCGCTTGCCTTAAACCCTAAATATCCATTGGCAATCAACAATCTGGCAGGTGTGTACTTCATTAAGTCTGATTATCCGAAGGCGCTGAAAATGTGTTATGATGCAATTGCCATTAACCCTTCTTATGTAAACGCATACTCAAATATGGGTCTCTGTTACATAAAAATGGGCAAGGTCGATTCAGCATTGGCCGCGTTGTACCGCGGTGTGAATGTTCAACCTACTTTTAGTGGACTTTACGATAATATGATTATTGCTTATAAAATGTTGAATAAGCCCGATTCAGCAGCGAAGTATGAAGCATTGTACAAACAATACAAGAGTGCGGGCAATTAATAGGTGTTCGAATCGTTGTACATCTGTTTTGGAAGTTCATTATCCCGTAAATTTGTCATTTAAACAACTTTAGTGCAATCAGAAGGTAACTTATCAATCACATACCCGGTAATGGAGCATTTTTATACGCTTCAGGGTGAAGGCTTTTACACAGGAAGGGCTGCTTACTTTATCCGTTTAGGTGGTTGCGATGTTGGTTGTGTTTGGTGCGATGTAAAGGAAAGCTGGGATGCGAGTGCCCACCCTCAAATGTCGGTGGCTCAATTACTTGAAATACTCAAAGGCTGTAATCCCGAAATTGTTGTAGTTACGGGTGGCGAACCAACCATGCACAACCTTAATCCGTTATTCGGAGCAATGAAGGCGGCGGGGTATAGAGTACATATTGAAACATCGGGCACCAATACAATGACCGGCAATCCGGATTGGATTACGTTATCGCCTAAAAAGTTCAAACCCACACTGGAAGAGAATTTGCCCTTAGCCAGTGAATTAAAAATAGTTGTTTTCCATCCGTCTGACCTGGCATGGGCTGAAGGGTATGCTGAAAAAGTGAACGCAGATTGCCGTTTGTACCTGCAGCCTGAATGGAGCAATAAAGAAAAGATAACTCCGCTACTGATTGAATACATTCAAAAACATCAGAAGTGGCAATTATCTTTGCAAACACATAAGTATATAAACATCCCATAATAATGATGACCTGGTTACATGCTATTATCCTTGCAATTGTTGAAGGATTATCTGAGTTTTTGCCTATTTCTTCAACCGGGCACATGATTGTTGCTAGTTCTATTATGGGTATCAATGAGGCTGCTTTTACTAAACTTTTCGAGGTGTGTATTCAGTTTGGGGCAATTCTTTCGGTAGTCGTTATTTACAAAAAGAAGTTCTTTGACTTCAAGCGAATGGATTTTTACCTGAAACTTGTTGCTGCAGTTATCCCGGCGTTAGCAATGGGTGCGCTGTTTTCAAAGAAAATTGATGCGTTACTGGAAAGCAGTTTGACGGTAGGGGTAAGTTTTATTGTTGGTGGTGTGGTGTTGTTGTTTATTGATAATATCTTCAAGGCGGGTAAAATTGACGATGACGCACAAGTCGGCTATCCGAAAGCATTCATCATCGGTTGCTTTCAGGTAATTGCCATGATTCCGGGTGTTTCAAGAAGTGCTGCTACCATTGTTGGCGCCCTGCAACAAAAATTGACACGTCGCCTTGCTGCCGAATTTTCATTCTTTTTGGCAGTGCCTACTATGGCTGCAGCTACCGCGAAAAAATTACTTGACTTCAGAAAAGAAGGTTTTCATTTTGAAGGTGGCCAGCTCCCAATGCTTATTGCCGGGAATGTAATTGCATTTGTGGTGGCTTACATTGCGGTTAAAAGCTTTATTTCTTACGTTCAAAAACACAGTTTTAGGGTGTTCGGTATCTACCGCATAATTGCAGGCATAGGTGTCATTGTGCTCATTAACATGGGGGTTATTAAAAATCACCCGGTAAAGGCGGAACAAACACCTATCGAACAAACCTCAAAAAATACAGAAGGGAAGTAATTTTTTTATAAATTTAGCTCCGTTTATGGAGCACTTTCAGGTCCTTCTCTTTCAGGTCGATGAAGCCACACGTGGTTTAATCGAATCTTTACTAAGTTTATCGGGACACGCTGTTGCAACCAATGTTATCGCTACAGAACGTGGACTCATCACTGAGCTATCATCAAAATGGTATGGCCTTGTAATAATAGGCGCATTGCACAAAGAAGTTTCTGCCCAAAAAACAATCGAAGTACTAAGAGATAGGAAGCTAAAAACACCGGTATTTGTATTGTATGGCGAAGCTACTCCTCAAACCATTGTGGAATATATGAAGCTGGGTGTAGCAGATTGTTTGTCCATCAACAATTTGGAGCGCTTGCCAATTGCCATGAATAATGTCATGGAGCAAACGAACCTGAAGCAAGAACAGGAACGTTTTTTTGATGAGCTGGTAGCTAGGAAAACCCTCATGAAAAACGCTGAAAGGCTTGCCCATTTCGGTACATGGCGCGACGACCGTGCAAATGGCAAACTGTACTGGAGCGATGAAAAATACCGTATCCTGGGGTTTCAACCGGGTGAAATAATTCCAACGTGGGATCACTTTTACGAGCGGGTGCATGAAGAAGACAAGGATTTTGTAAAAAACACATTGTCTGACGCCATTAGGGCAAGAACGAGGCAAAAATTTACTTTTAGAATCGTAGGCTCGAAGGGCGAGGTAAAATATATTCACTGTGAGGTATTCATAGTGAGAGACTCCAACTTAGAAATAGTAGAAGTACATGGTTTCCTGCGCGACATATCTGAACATACACAAGCTGAAATTAAGCTTGTTGAAAGTGAAGAGAAATACCTGAATTTATTTGAAAGTAATCCCAGCGCCTTGTCGGTTATCGATCTTGAGTCAGGGCGTTTCATGGATGTTAATAAGGCTGTAATAGACCAGTACGGTTATACACGCGATGAGTTTTTATCGCAGACAATTTATGATGTATTGCACAAAAGTGAACTCATGCGGTTCATTGACAGTGATATTTTTCAGTCGTCGGGGTTAAAGAACAACGGTATCTGGAAAACGGTGCGCAAGGGCGGCTCTGTGATACACGTTGAGTTGATTTCCTCTGAAATTATTTTTGAAGGCAGAAAGTGCAGGTTTATTATCTCAAACGATATTTCAAGCAAACTTGCAACCATTACTCGATTAAAAGAGAGCGAAGCGCGGCTCATTGCATCGCAGAGAATTGGGCACATTGGCAGTTGGGAAATTGAGCTCAACGATACCAACCCATCTATGCACGTTGTTAAATGGACTGACGAGACGTACAGAATATTTGGCTTTCTGCCTAATTCAGTGAAACTGACGGGGGCTTTTTTCCGGAGTTTGATTCACCCTGATGACCATGTTATTATTGATGATGCAATTAGGAAAACCACTCTAGCCGATAATGTATTTACCATTGAGTTCCGCATTTTTTGGCCAGATGGTTCGGAACGTATTGTAAGAGAAATTGGTGAGGTTACCTTCGACGAAGACACCGGCAGACCTGTACGCATTTCAGGTACAGCCCAAGACATTACTGAACGCAAACAGGCCGCCCAAAAATTGGAAAAATCAGAGGCCAATATGCGCAGCCTTTTTGATAATACCGATACTGCTTATGTATTGCTTGATAATCTGTTGAATGTTGTATCATTCAATGCGCACGCCAATAAGTTCTCAAAAATGTACATGAAGCGCCCTATGGAAGAAGGTGCGTTCATTCTCAATTATTTTCAGGAACTGCGGCAATTGGTTTTCCGTAAAACCTTAAAAGAAGCGCTGAAAGGTGAAAATAGGCACTATGAAGTAGATTTCAACGACGATGGTATTGAAAAATGGTATCTTGTACATATACACCCCGTTTATGGAGAAGGGGAGAAAATATTGGGTATTATCCTTTCTGTAAGGGATATCACTGATACCAAGATGGCTGATATTCAGGAAAAGAAGATTACCGCCGAATTGATAAAGAGGAATAAAGATCTTGAACAATTTGCCTACATCATTTCACACAACCTGCGTGCGCCGGTAGCCAACCTTTTGGGTATTGCTGAAGCACTCACTGAACAAAATTTATCAGAAGAAGAAAAAGTGATTTTTGCCGAGGGATTACATACTTCAACACGTAAGCTGGATATGGTGATTACCGACCTCAACCGCATTTTACAGATGCGCCACGAGGTGAATACGACTAAGGAAATGGTGCATTTTTCTGACATAGTGCATGATATTACAGAAAGTCTTTCTGGTGTAAAATCAACCGGGGAATTCCAAATCAGTGTCGATTTTAGCCAGGTTGATGAAATGATAACGTTGAAAAGCTACATGCACAGTATCTTCTACAACATGATTTCAAATGCCATTAAGTACAAAAAGCCGAATACTGTTCCACACATAGAAATAAAAAGTCGAAAGCTTCCGCACCACATCGAACTTACTTTTAGAGATCACGGCTTGGGGATAGACCTTGAAAGAAATGGCGAATTGTTGTTCAGATTGTACAAACGTTTTCACATGAACGCAGCCGAAGGAAAGGGGATGGGGCTGTACATGGTGAAGACTCAGGTTGAGACATTGGACGGCAGAATATCTGTCAGTAGCAAGGTGAATGAAGGCACAGAATTTAAAATCGAATTTGCAACCCCCAGATAACCAATACCAGAATTAAATTTGTATTTTGCAAGTAATTAAAAACAGAAAGCCATGGATGCGAATACACGATTTATAGTGATTGACGATGATGCACTCAATAATAAAATTTGTAAGTCGTGTATCATGAAAATGTTCACAGAGGCCAATGTAACTACTTTCACCGATCCGCAACAAGGATTTGATTTTGTCGCCAACGAATATGGCGATAGCAATACCGACCATGATGCAATTCTTTTTTTGGACATCAACATGCCGGTAATGAACGGTTGGGAGTTTCTCGATTTGTTTGACCAATTAAGCGACAATATAAAGAGCAGAATTAAAATACACATGCTTTCTTCTTCGGTCGATAAAAGGGATATGGAACGCGCACAAACCAACAAAAACGTTGTTTACTATCACATCAAGCCACTCACCAAAGAAACAGTAGCATTGATTACTTTCGCACAAAAGAAAAAGTAATCTTTTTCAAAAAGGTAAATTGTTGCATTTATGGCATTATCGCAAGACAGTAATTCACTGCTCGACACTTCTGCATTAAAAGCCCTTCAAGGTTTAAAGGTTGCTGTGGTATCAACCGAATGGAATGAAAAAATTGTTGCAGAACAATTGGCGGGTTTCATGCGCATCGCATCAGAATTTGCTGTTGAAGTAACACACGATGTCAAAGTACCCGGTGCATTTGAAATACCTTTTGGTTGTAGAATTGTTGCCGGCGATAAAGCCAATTCGCCCGAGGCAATTGTAACTTTTGGTGCAGTTATCAGGGGTGGTACTCCGCATTTTGACTATGTATGTAAGGCAGTAACCGAAGGCATAACACAACTCAATATAACGCTCGGTGTCCCTGTAATTTTTGGTGTATTAACGCTCGATAATGAGGTGCAGGCATGGGAGCGTCTGGGTGGTAGTCATGGCCATAAGGGTGAGGAGGCAGCAATTGCAGCACTTAAAATGATTGCATTGAGCCGCAGGTACAAGTAATCGCTCAAATAAGCGTATTTAAATTAGTTATACCCCTTTAAAGCCGCAATCAGAGCGGCTTTTAGGACATTTGGTGTATCGAAAAGGCAATTGGCTGTTTTGTTTAACTTTTGTCTTTGAATTTTAAACAAGCTTAGTGATACCTTTGCCATAGATTTTTTATGACTGAGAAAGTAGCAGTATACCGACGGGAGTATTTTAACGCAGCGCACAGGCTGAATAATCCCGCTTTGAGCGAAGAAGAAAACAAGCGATTGTTTGGTAAATGTAACCGTCCCAACTATCATGGGCACAACTATGAACTGGTTGTGCGCGTTGCAGGTGTAGTTGACACGGTAACAGGTTATGTTATTGATACCAAGATTTTAAGCGATTTGATTCATGAGAAAATCTTGAATCGGTTCGATCATTCGAACCTGAACCTCGATGTCCCTGAGTTCAAAGACTTAAATCCTACCGTCGAAAATATCGCTATTGTTATTTACCGCATACTGCGTCCGCTTATCAATCAGTCACTTGATTTAAAAATCACACTACATGAAACCGACAAAAACTTTGCCGAATTCCCAGCATAATCGCATCGATTTAGTACTCGAAGAAGATGAAGTAGATGCAATAGGCGATGAACATATTTCGACCTCTGTCGACACGCCATTGAGGGCTGATGCATTTGAGTTAAGCGACGATGCAAAAATGGCACTTATCGAACAGCATTTTAAGGGTATTATGGAAACCCTGGGTCTCGATTTGACCGATGATAGCCTGAAAGGTACACCCAAGCGCGTTGCTAAAATGTATGTTAAGGAGATTTTTTCAGGACTGAATCCGGAAAACAAACCCGATGTGGCATTATTTGAAAATAAATTCAAATACGGTCACATGCTGGTGGAAAAGAACATTTCTTTGTTCAGTAACTGTGAGCATCACTTTGTGCCAATTTATGGTAAAGCGCATATAGCCTATATCTCATCGGGTAAGGTAATTGGGCTTTCAAAGCTGAATAGAATCGTGCAGTACTTTGCAAAACGCCCCCAAGTACAAGAGCGTTTAACAATGCAGATAGGCCGTGAGTTACAAAACCTTTTGGAGACCGATGATATTGCAGTAGTGATTGATGCGCGACACATGTGCGTATCAACACGAGGCATCAGAGATACCGATTCAGCTACAGTAACATGTTTCTATGCCGGTAAATTTGAAAATGAAGCCACAAAAAGCGAGTTTTTGAAATACATCAATCTCGATACAGAATATTAAGGTAAGTAAATTGAATAGCCTGTAAACCCTACTTTCCTGCCTCCATTTTCCTGCAACACTTTATAGAATGTAAAACAGTTGAAGATGGTTTTGTTGCTGCTTTATATAGCTTTGCAATAGAGCATCTAATAATGAACCACTTCTACAATCTGGCAATCATCGTTTTGTTCTTTACAAGTTGTAAAGGGCATTCCGGTGAAGAATCCAATAAACATACAGCCGAGCGCCCTCATGAAACACATGGGGTATCTTTAATTGATGATAACATAGACCGCCTTAGAAAAAGGGTGGACTCTTTAGCTGCAGCAAAGGATGTGTATGCTCAAAGGGATATCATCAACAAAGGCAATGAAATTATTGGTGAAAGCGACCAGACTTTCGATTACATCACCCGCTGGCAAAACAGGATTGAACGAGACGCCAAGGGTAAAATGCTGCCCGGTGACGATACAATCTCGGTACAAACTATACTCGTGAAAGGTGGCGGTGGTGATTCTTTAGAACATTACATCAGGGCTTTGCGCGATGTCTACTACACACAGTTTAGAGATACCAATGGCTTTTGTACGCAAATTCCACTTACGCTTGAATTGAAGAAAGACCGCCCACAAACCAACTGGAAAGTAAACATGTTTCAGGGCTTGAATGTCAATGAAGCCAATGACGTTTTCGACCAACTTAAATACGACACTCGTTGCAGTGAGTTGGTGATGCTCAATAAATTATTTACTGCCTACACTCAAAAGCGGAAAAGATAAATGGAAAGGTGGCCCAAATACACTTCCTGGTTTTGGGAAAGAGCTCCGTTTTTCCGAATCACAATGGCATTTTGTGTAGGGGTAGTGCAGTATAGGTTTTTCCCTGTTTCATTGCATTTTGCTTTTTGGGTTTTATTAGTTGGTGCTTTATGCGCGCTGTTGGCAGTTTTTCTCGACTTGAGTAGGTCGGTAATAAGAGATAGTTTGTTCAATGTTGGTTATCTGTTGGGCTTTTGGTCGGTAGGCTACCTGCTTTGTTTTAATTACGATGTACGTAACGATAAACTTTTTGTTGGTCGTCAAGTGAGTGAAGGCGCCACTTACATTGTGGCACTTAAAGCCGAGCCGGAAGTAAAAGAGCATTCATTCAAATTGAAGGCAGATGTATGTGGGATTTATAGGAACGGTGAAGTATTTAAAGCTACGGGCAAGGTGTTTTTATATGCCGGGAACGAGCAATTTCCACCAGTTTATCATTCGGGTGATACAATAATGGTTACATGCAATCTGGAGCCAATTCAAAACAGGAAGAACCCCGGTGAGTTTGACTACGCAGGGTTTTGTAACGCCAATAACATTTTCTATTCGGCGTTTTGCAGCGGTAACGATATACATCTGGTAGCGCGCCAAAGTAGTAAGGCAGTTTCATGGATGCAACGGTTACATAATTGGAGTTACAATCAGTTAGATGAGTTTATTCCCGATTCCACTGCAAGGGGTTTGTTGCAGGCAATGATTTTGGGCGATGAAGTAAACCTTGACCCCGAGCTGCGCGACAATTATTCCAAAGCGGGCATTGTCCACGTCATAGCCATTAGCGGTGGGAACATTCTCATGTTTTTTACAGGAATCTCAGCTCTATTGGTCTTCATCAGGCATAGAA
Organism: Chitinophagaceae bacterium; assembly: GCA_947454235.1. Taxonomy (GTDB): domain Bacteria; phylum Bacteroidota; class Bacteroidia; order Chitinophagales; family Chitinophagaceae; genus Flavipsychrobacter. The sequence goes on along the minus strand of CANGIY010000006.1, from coordinate 25,744 downwards.
AACACCGCTGGGTGAAGTTCCTTATTGCCCTACCATTGGTGTGGATTTATATTATTGTGGCTGGCTTGCCTGCTTCCGGTGTGCGGGCAGCGATCATGTTTACATTTTGGGCTATTGGAGAAATGAGTGAACAACCCAAAAATCAATTCAATCAATTGATGGGTGCAGCGTTTTGTTTGTTGGTGGCACAGCCTATGTGGTTGTTCTCAATGGGTTTTCAATTGTCGTTTGTGGCGGTACTTTCTCTATTAATTTTTTACGAACCCATTCATGAAAAGCTGCGTTTTAAATGGAAGATCTCAAAGTTCTTATGGTCGGTAGTTGCTGCTACTCTTGCTGCTGAGATACTCGCTGCACCCATTGTTATTTATTATTTCCATCAGTTTCCGGTGTCCTTCTTAATAACTAATGTAGTTGCCATAATTGTTATGCAAGGAGTGCTGTATATGGGTTTCGGTATTTTATTGGTTTCCGGCGTAGTTTTGCTGCCGGAAGGGATTGGCTGGATTTTGGGCAAAGCGGTGACATTACTCAATTTGTTCATAGCATACTTAGGGCATTGGCAACCAGGTGCTTTAAGTAGGTTATATTTGAGTACGTACGAAATGGTGCTGGTTTATATCGCCATTGCAGCACTTGGTTATTTTATACTTCGGCAAGCGAAAAATGCAGTGTATTTAGGGCTTTTGGCTGTTTTGGTTTTTCTGATTTCAGTGAATGTAGGGGCGTACAAAAATGCAGGTCAAGAGCTAATGATTGTCTACAATACACAAAATGTGCCTTACTACGAGTTGGCCTATGGACATGAATTTACTGCAAGCAAAGTTGATTCAGTGTATCAAAAAGCGATTAATAGAGCTACAGAACCGGTGCATATAATGCGGGGTATACATCAAAAAATGAAAAAAGACCCCGGAAGCGCCTTTTTGGTGAACTACCAGCGGGTAATGATAGTCGATGGTACAGTTGATACCAATGCAAAGCTCCCTGTAGGTTTTGTGGTGTACACCGGACACCAATTTCCTGATATTGTAGCCATTCAAAAGACCCTGACGCCTCAATTAATTATAGTTGGTGCACCTTTTACAATTACACAACAACGGGAACTACAGAAAACGGCAAGGGCTAATCACATTTATTTGCATTGCACAGGAATTGAAGGAGCCTTTGTTTTGGAGTGATGAGTAAGTGGTGTTTTATTTCTACACGTAAATCACTGATTGAAAAAAGGAATATTACGGGGGCAAAATGTCACTATCTTTGTCAGCAAATCAGCGCAACTATGAGTATTCAGACTCAAATTGACCAATTTGAACAAAAAATTGGAAGCGACATTACTATTGAACCTAAAGACTGGATGCCGGACGATTATCGTAAGACCTTAATCAGGCAGATTTCTCAACACGCACACAGCGAGATAGTAGGTATGCTTCCTGAAGGTAACTGGATTACCAGAGCTCCATCATTACGTCGGAAAGCAGTTTTACTGGCTAAAGTACAAGATGAAGCAGGTCATGGACTTTACCTTTATTCGGCGGCAGAGACATTGGGTGTGAGCCGCGACCAACTTTACGACCAACTGCATAGCGGTGTAGCTAAATATTCTTCAATCTTCAACTATCCTACTCTTACCTGGGCTGATATCGGTGCCATTGGTTGGTTGGTTGATGGTGCTGCTATCATGAATCAGGTGCCTTTGTGCCGTACCTCTTACGGACCTTACGCAAGGGCTATGGTGCGTGTGTGCAAGGAAGAATCATTTCACCAACGTCAGGGTTACGAGATTATGCTCACTCTTTCAAAAGGCAGTGATATTCAGCGCAAAATGGCACAGGATGCACTGAACAGGTGGTGGTGGCCATCATTAATGATGTTCGGTCCGCCGGATGCTGAAAGCCCGAACACTGAGAAAAGTGTTCGCTGGAAAATCAAACGTTTCACCAACGACGAATTGAGGCAAAAGTTCGTAGACGTTACTGTTGAGCAAGCTAAAATACTTGGTCTGACTGTTCCTGATAAAGACTTGCAGTGGAACGAGGAGACTGGACACTATGAATTCGGAACACCAAACTGGGCTGAATTCAAGAATGTAGTTGCCGGTAACGGACCTTGTAACAAACAACGCCTCGAAACAAGGAAACAAGCTTGGGAAAAAGGCCAATGGGTGCGCGACGCAGCCATGGCTCATGCTGAAAAAAGGAAAAACCGCAAAAAGGCGGCTTAATGTTCAAACAATAGAAAATCAATAGAATGAGCAATAAAAATGAATGGCCTTTGTGGGAAGTGTTTATTAGAAGCAAAGCCGGACTAGATCATAAACATGTAGGAAGCCTTCACGCTGCCGATGCTGAAATGGCGATAGAAAATGCGCGTGATGTGTACACCCGTCGTATGGAAGGAGTAAGCATTTGGGTGGTTGAAAGCAAAAACATCATCGCATCTGACCCCAAGCAAAGTGACAGCCTTTATGAGCCGGCTGCTGATAAAGTGTATCGTCATCCTACTTTTTACAATTTGCCTGATGAGGTAAAATACATGTAATTGAGGTAAAGAATATTTCACAGCCCGCCAGCATCAAGTTGGCGGGCTATTTTTTAGCGGTCTACCGAATCAATAGTGATGCGGTGGACTATAGTGTCGCAGGAATTAAAGTGGTTTGCGTGCCAGTTGATTTGAATATTGATGGGGAACGCAGTGCTATCAATGGTCAGGCGCGATGAAGTCGGAAGGCTGTCAAACTGTGCACCTGAATCTGCGATGCCATGAATTACAAGCAGGTATTTTGCGCCACACATGTTTGCACTCAGGTTGTACCCGGTTATAGTGGCATTGTTCATAAAACTAGTTGTCCTGTTCGCTTTATGACACGAAACGAGTGTGATTGAAGCAAAAGCAAGTAACTTAAAAGTGTTTTTCATGTTCAGTTCCCGGGTGGGTGTGAAGTACTTATTGAGCATATAAAATTACGTTATCGTTTCGGTTTATCCACAATTTTGAAAAAACTTCAAAAAAGGGGAAAATACCGCAGGTATAGATTATTTTGGAATAGGATAGTAAGACTCAAATTTGTTACATTTGCGAAGATTTTAACTTAGGGGTAGTGTGTCCTGATTGAGCGGTGTGCCCTAATGAATCAAAACAGAACTTTTAAAAGCAATTTTGGAAAGTAACGGATGGAAAAATTAACCAAAAGGTCGGTGCAGGTAGATAGGAGTCCGCTCACGTTGAGTGAGAAGGCGTACATTCCTTCTATCTTAAAAGGTTTGAGCATCACCGTCGGCCACGTTTTCAAGAAAAAAGCAACGGTAAGTTATCCTGAAGAAAAAAGGCCGTTCAGTCCTGTATTCAGAGGGTTACATATCCTGAACCGCGATGAGCAGGGAAGGGAAAACTGTACTGCGTGTGGCTTGTGTGCATTGGCTTGTCCTGCTGAGGCTATTACCATGGAAGCTGCTGAGCGTAAGCCGGGTGAAGAGCATCTGTACAGAGAAGAGAAATATGCTGCTAAGTATGAGATTAACATGCTTCGTTGCATTTTCTGTGGTTATTGCGAAGAGGCTTGTCCTAAGGATGCTATCTACATGTCAGAGACAGTAATGCCTGCAAATTATACCCGTAAGGGATTTATTTACAAAAAGGAAGATTTGCTCATTCCCAAAAAATAGCGCATTTCAACAATGGACTTCTATAGTATTTTATTCTGGGTGTTATCGGTGTTGGCGGTAGGCTGTGCACTCGGTGTCATTCTTAGCCGCAATCCTGTGCACAGTGTATTGTGTCTCATTCTCACGTTTTTTGCAATTTCGGGGCATTACATTTTAATGAATGCACAGTTTCTGGCTATCGTTAATATTATTGTTTATGCCGGTGCCATTATGGTACTGTTCCTGTTCGTAATCATGCTTATGAACCTAAATGCCGATGTCGAGCCCCAGAAAGGGCATTTGATACAGCTTGCGGGGGTAGTGAGCGGGGGCATTTTGTTCCTTGTTATACTTACAGCAGTAAAAGATGTGAAAAATCAGTCTATGGAAATGCCTACAACCCCAATTGGATTGATTGAGAACCTTGGTAAAGAGCTATTCCATAAGTATACATTGCCATTCGAAATCAGCAGTGTGCTGTTTTTGAGTGCAATGATAGGTGCGGTTATCATTGGTAAAAAAGACCCTGCAGCCGCGCACGCTGAAAATTAATCAACTACAAAAACTACAATAGGAGATGCCTGTTAGTTCAACACATTATTTGTTCCTGAGCCTTTTGTTATTTTCAATTGGCATTATGGGAACGCTTACACGCAGGAATGCTGTAATCATTTTTATGTGCATTGAGCTTATGCTCAATGCTGTAAACTTGTTGTTGGTTGCATTTTCAAGAATGTATGCCGACGTAAACGCGCAGCTTTTTGTATTCTTCATCATGGTAGTTGCAGCCGCGGAAGTAGCGGTAGGGCTCGCAATTATTGTTATGATGTACAGAAAGGTACAATCGGTTGATATTAATATTCTCAACCGACTTAAACACTAAGGCCGCACATTAGCTGAAAACGGCAATTTTTTAAAAACGACTTTCGATAAGTTATGATACAATTCATTTATTTGGTGCCTCTCTTCCCGTTGTTGGGATTCTTACTCAACGGTTTGTTGTGGAATAAGATGCCCAAAAACATGGGTGGGTTAATTGGCAGCGGCGCAATTCTTGCTTCGTTTGTCGTTTCGCTTCTGGTATTCTTTGAAGTGAGAAACCCTGGATTTCAAGGTCCGGTTACGGTACGTTTGTTTGATTTCATTCAAACCGCCAACATCAATATACCATTTGCGTTTCAGGTTGATGCGCTTTCATCGTTGTTCTTATTGATTATCACCGGTGTAGGCTTTCTCATACATGTATATTCAATGTCGTATATGCACGAAGATTCGGGCATGGTGAAGTATTTCGCCTACCTGAACTTGTTCGTTTTCTCGATGTTGTTGCTCGTTTTGGGTGCCAACTACCTCATTATGTTCATTGGTTGGGAAGGTGTAGGATTGTGTTCTTACCTGTTGATTGGTTTTTGGTTCAAAAACCGCGACTACACCAATGCAGCTAAGAAAGCATTCGTAATGAACCGTATTGGTGACTTAGGCTTCCTCGTGGGTATGTTGCTTGTATTGGCTAATTTCCATACGCTTACCTACAAAGACTTCTTTACTCAATTAAGTTCGGGTGGCGCAGGCAATGGTTCATTGTATTTCTGGATTACAGTTTGCTTCTTTATTGGTGCTACGGGTAAAAGTGCTCAGGTGCCTTTATACACATGGTTACCTGATGCGATGGCGGGTCCAACTCCGGTTTCTGCACTCATTCACGCTGCTACCATGGTAACTGCAGGTATCTATATGATTGCTCGTTCAAATGTGCTTTATACTTTGGCGCCAGCAACATTGAATATCGTTGCAATCATTGGTCTTGTAACGGCTATTCTTGCTGCAACGATTGCAATCAGGCAGTATGATATTAAAAAAGTACTGGCATATTCTACTGTGAGTCAACTTGGCTTTATGTTCCTTGCACTGGGTGTTGGAGCTTATACAACGGCTGTATTCCACGTTATGACACACGCATTCTTCAAAGCGTTGTTGTTCCTCGGTTCTGGTAGTGTCATCCACGCAATGGGTGGTGAGCAAGACATCAGGAAAATGGGTGGTCTGAGCAAGCACATGAAGATCACGCAGCTTACATTCTTAATTGGCTGTTTGGCAATATCTGGTATCCCTGGTCTTTCAGGTTTCTTCTCAAAAGATGCTATTCTTACAGCTGCTTACGAACATAATCCGGTGCTTTACTATCTGGGTATTGTTGCTGCAATGATGACGGCATTCTATATGTTCCGTTTGTACTTCCTTACGTTTACAGGTTCATTCAGGGGAACAGAAGAGCAACACCATCACTTACACGAAAGTCCTGCTGCAATGACAATGCCACTGGTTGTATTGGCTATTTTGTCAGTTGCTGGAGGTTACGTAGGTATGCCTGAAGTGTTCCACATGCCTAACTTCCTGAATGAATATTTGAAACCGGTTGTTTCTAACATTGGTGAAGGTCACATAGAAGCCAGTATGGAATGGATGCTGATGGGTATTTCAGTTGCTGTTTCAGTTGTGATGATTGCAGTGGCTTACTCAATGCACAAAAATCCAAATTTTGCGCCTTCTACAGGTCTTGCGAAAGCCATGGAAAACAAATGGTACATCGATGAAATTTACGATGCTGTTGTAGTAAAACCAATTGAGCGTTTATCTGTTTTCATGAACCGTTTCGTTGAAAAAATGGGTATTGATGCGACTGTTGACGGTGTTGGCAAATCAGTGAAATGGGGTAGCGACAGACTTAGACTTTTACAAAGCGGTCAGGTTGGTTTTTATATCTTCTTCATGGTAATAGGCATGGTGGTGCTTTTCGCCCTCAGCTTCTTCTGCTTCAAGTAAACTTGAACAATATTTTATTCATACAAAGCCTCCACAAGGAGGCTTTGCTGTTTTTTGGGGGTGGGGGTATTTATAGGACAAAATGTTGTACAAAACCGAAAGTTTTATATTGGGCGAACAAACATCTCATAAACTCCGAATACCTTCGATAATTGGAAAAGAGAGGTGAGTATAATTATTGATAGAACGATGTACCTGAAAACACTCTCGGAAGTATAACGTAGCACCTGTTTACCGAGGTAACTACCTACAATACTTACGCCTACCAGAAACGGAATTAGAAATAAATATTCGCGGGGAAAATAGCCTTGCGCCACATAAACAACTGCCCTGCTTGCATCTACGCCTAAATCAATGAGTGCTGAGGTGGCAATAAAGATATCTTTCCCCAAGTGAAAGGCAGCGAGGGTAATGCCTCGAATGGCGCCCCCTGTTCCTACTAAGCCTGCCAGGAAACCAGAAGCTGCACCACCTATATAGAGGTTTGTATTTGTTTGTGCTAATGGCTTTTTATAGTTGAAAACAAGATACACCGACAATAGAATGAGTGCCACATTCATGGCGAGTTCCATGGTTTTTGCCGGCAACAGCTTGGTGAGCATGGCGCCTATAATCACAGATATTACAGCGGGTATGCCCAGCTTTATCGCAATGTTTTTGTCAATACCATTGCGGAACAAGGTGATTTTGGAAATGTTACTGAAAATATGAAATACGGCTGTTACCCCTAAAACAGTCTTGAAATCAAAAACCATTGACGCAATGGGAACAAAAAGTATCGATGACCCGAATCCCGATATGGTTCCGATGATTTCGGAAACAAGCGCAAGAAATAGAAAGAGCCAGTATTTTTCCAAATGTTGGGGGTGATTAGAAATGGGAGTCTATTGTAAAAAACAGCCCCCGAATTGAATTTTTCGAGGGCTGAAATGTTCATTATATAAAGTTTAGTTTTTCTCCAACTTATACTTACCCCGGCTTTTCCTGATGTTGCAGGAAACAACCTTGTATTCAGGGCAAAGTGCTTCAGAGTCGTGGATGCTGCTGGTAATGTTGTTCAGCATAATTTCAGGAAAGTGGAAGGTACTTGATAGAACGCCCGGTTTCACTTCATCAGTAATTTTTGCTTTAATATCAACTTTACCACGTGGTGATTCTACACAAACCATGTCGCCATCAGCAATCTGGTTTTTAGAAGCATCAGCAGGGTTGATCAACAATACATCTTCAGTAACTATGAGTGCATTACGTGTACGCCTTGTCATTGCACCGCAGTTATAGTGTTCCAATTCGCGGTTGGTGGTGATGATGTAAGGGTATTCTTTCTCGTTTTTCTCAAGTTCAGCCGATTTTTTATAGTTGTTATGTACAAAACGACCTTTACCAAGTTTGAAAGATTCTGTATGCAGAATTTCAGTTCCTTTACCCTCTTTGTTCACCGGCCATTGCTTACCTGCAGTACCTAATTCGTTCCATTTAACACCTTCAAAGAAAGGCACGATGCGTGAAATTTCGTCAATTACCCATTCAGGATGGTAGGTTTCAGGTTGTTTGTAACCCATGCGATTCATAATGTCCAACATAATCTGACCATCGGCTTTAGCACCTTGAATAGGAGCTACCACCGCGTTCACACGTTGAATTCTACGTTCGCCATTGGTGAACGTACCGCTCTTCTCAAGGAACGATGCGCCCGGAAGCACTACCGTAGCAAGTTTCGCAGTTTCGGTCATAAACAGTTCCTGAACCACAAATAACTCTAATTCACCCAATGCTTTCACCACGTGGTGTGTGTTAGGGTCGGTTTGAGCCATATCTTCGCCTATTACCCACATAGCTTTCAGCTTGCCTTCGAGGGCCGCATCATACATCTGTGGTATTTTTAAGCCGTGGTGCAAAGGCAGTTTAGCACTATAAAACTCTTCGTATTTTTTATGGATTATCGGGTCTGATGTATCAAGGTATCCCGCTCCCTGGTAAGGTTGACATCCCATATCAGCAGCACCTTGCACATTGTTTTGCCCCCTCAATGGGTTTACTCCCACACCCGGACGACCAATGTTGCCTGTAATCATTGCAAGGCTCGTAATCATCATTATCGTGAAAGTACCTTGATAATGCTCTGTTACACCTAGTCCGTGGAACTCCATAGCGTTGGGTGCAGCAGCATAGGCTAGTGCGGCCTTACGAACAAGGTTGCGGTCAACGCCACAAATTTGTTCCAGTTCATCGAGGTTTTGACTAAGGATTTCTGCTTTAAAAGCTTCATAGCCTTCAGTTCTGTTTGCAATAAAATCTTGGTCTTCCTTGCCTTCGCTGATGATGTAATACAACATCATGTTCAGTACGGCCATATTAGAACCCGGAGTTATTTGCAGGTGGTAAGTAGCATATTTTGCCAGTTCAGTGCGGCGCGGATCAATAACAATCGACGTTTTACCTGAAACAGCGAATTGTTTCAATTTTGCCCCAGTTACCGGGTGCCCGTCTGTAGGGTTAGCACCTATAACTAATATGCAATCAGTTTTCTTTAAATCTTTGATGGAGTTAGTGGCTGCACCTGTACCAAATGTACGTTGCATACCAATTGCAGTAGGAGAGTGACATACTCTCGCACAGCTATCAATGTTGTTAGTACCACATACCGCCCTGATGAATTTCTGCATCAGGTAGTTTTCTTCGTTGGTACAACGGGCTGAAGAAACACCCGAGATAGCGTCACCACCATATTTCGATTTGATATCAGTGAGTTTATTCGCAATGAAGTCGTAAGCTTCTTCCCATGTTGCTGGCTCCAACACACCGTTTTTGCGGATGAGTGGTGTGCGCAATCGTTCAGGGTGATTATAGAAGCCAAATGCAAAACGACCTTTCAAACACGTATGACCAGGATTTACCTCATTGTCGTATGGTGCCTGAATTGACTTGATTTTGCCGCCTTTTACGGCTACTTCTAGGTTACAGCCAACACCACAATAGGTACAAATGGTACGGACTTTGTTATCGACTTGTATTGATTTGGACTCAAACACATCAGATATAGCCGATGTAGGACAAGCTTGAGCACATGCACCGCAGCTCACACAATCAGATAAATTGAATGTTGTTTCCTGACCTTTTACAATGTGAGCATCAAAACCACGACCAGCCATACTCAGTACAAACTGACCTTGAATTTCGTCGCATGCGCGCACACACCTAAAGCAGTTAATACACTTTGAAAAGTCAGAAGTCATATATGGATGACTTAAATCTTTCTCTCGGTCGAGGTGGTTTTTGCCCTCTGGGTAGCGAACATCACGAACGCCTACTTTGGCGGCTACTGCCTGTAGCTCGCAATTGTTATTGACCTCGCAGGTGAGGCAATCAAGCGGGTGGTCGGTGAGCACCAGCTCAACAATATTTTTTCTGAGTTTTTGAATCCTATCTGAATGCGGGTAGATATAGAGACCAGCAGTGATAGGGGTGTGGCATGACGCCATTGCCTTAACAGGACCGTCTTGTTTTAATGCAACATCAACACTACACACCCTGCACGAGCCAAATGGATCGAGGTTGGGTGCATCGCACAATGTAGGAACGTAGTCTTTTCCAAAATTTCTTTTGAGAAAATTGAGAATCGTTTCTCCATCCTGAATCAAATAGGGCTGGTCGTCGATAAAAGCAACCTTTGTTGTTGTATCAGTTGCTGCTCCTCCGGAACCTGCCTTACTTTCCACATAGTATTGTTTGCTCATAAAACCTTGTTTTTCAGGTGTGTTTTTAAACAAATTACTACCTCACCTTTGGTTATTCCATGAGGCTTAATTCAACCGCAATCAATACGGTAAAACACACAAAGTCAAATATACGTTATAGACGTAAAAATAGTACACCTGAGTGATGCAGTAATCAATATTAAAAGAAATAATAGTAGAATGGATTACTTCCTTTCGTGCCTGTAGCAAACATCCAGTTCCAGTACCAGCGATGTTTTTAGCGTTTCAGTGAATGGCTTAGGTTGTGCCATAATTTTTTCTGTACTCAAAGGAATAATCCACGCAGGCTTGAATGTGTACATGAAGTCGCCATTGATCCAACGCGTTTTTGCAGAAAATTCAGCATTCAAGCCCTTTAAATTCCCACCGTCGGTAATAATGGTAGCTGTATTTACATCGGCATGGTTGTACACAAAGTATTTATTCTTCATGAAATAAGAATAAAAGTTCGTGCTACCAAAGTTCAGCACCAGGGAAGGATAAATATTAAGAGTATTGTCGCGATAACGCATGTTGTGTGAAATGCCTAATGTTATTGCGTAGTCACTAGCTTTTCCGCTGTAGGAAACATAGCTGAAGTATGGTTCAACAGATTTGTTTCTATATGTGCCATACAAACCAAAAACACCGGTATACCCGACCATCGGGTTGGTGCTATGTTCGTAGTATTTGTTGTATTCGTACCACGCACCGGTCAACCAATGGTAGCCAAATGTGCGGTCGTAACCCAATTCTCCCGACCACTTATCGAAACGACCATTCCTGCCGTTGGGTGCATAGTTGAATGAGAACTTACCATAAAAACCATTGGCAATTGTGTGGCTGATGTAACCCCCAATGTACGGCATTCCCATTGAGTCCTTTCTGCCTCCATAAACATTGTTAGAAATCATGTTGATGCCATAAGATGTGTACGTTAATTCATCTAGTGGATCATCGGTATAATGGGTAGGTAGAAAATTAAGCTGATACCTCTGTCCCTGCGCAAGTGAAGCGCAAAAGATTGCCACAATTGTAAGGTAGAGTCTGGTTTTCATGTTTGTAGCGTAAATGTAATCAAACATAATCATGAAAAAGGGCATTCAAAAGAAATTTTTCCTGAATTGGCAGACGCATATCTACCAAAAAATAGCTGGCACATGCCGTTAATCAACAAATATTTCATCGCAGGCTATCATTGGTTTTTTCCCATCTCTTAATCGCCATTCAGGCAGTTTGTTGAGATTTTTAGCGGTAATCCTAAGGTATTTCACCTGAGAGCCAGGTGCTTTGAATGAGAAGTTTTTTGGTTTGGCCTGATAATGCTCTTCGTCGTTTGAATTGATTTGCGCGCCTACTTCCTTGTAGGTTTTACCGTCAGTTGATGTTTCAACGATTACTTTTTCTGGTAGGAAAATCCAGTGCCTTGGGTCATCGAGGAAGTTCATAGAGATTTTCGCTACACTTATTGCCTTTGGTAGTTCGAGTGTAGCCACCATATCATTGCCATAAAAACAAAGCCAGTTGTAGCTGAAATCGGTATAGCCGGGGTTCCCGTCAATCAATGTTTTGGTTCCTTTAGCCGGATAGTCTTCGGCAAAAGGAAATTGAAGCGTCACTTTCCCATCAAGTGCTTTTGTAGGTGTAACACCTGCCGAAAAGATTTGTTTCCATTCTTCAAAATAGCTGTCGGGAGTTTGAGCGGCTTCAGCGAGTTCCTGCACATTATTTTTCTTACATGCCTCTACAAACCGGTTGATTTTTTCTTCAAGCTTCGGTTTTACACTCCACTGACCATTGGCACCCTTTAAGAATATGCCATATTTTTCAATTCCGAAAAACCGGGCTTGTTGAAATACAGTGTATTCAAGAGAAAGCCTCAATCTGGCGAGGCGTTCAGTGTATTCGGGCTTGCTTTCAGCACCAATTTCGGCTTTGTCCAGTATTTCGGAATATTTGTCGATGTTGTCAGGCGAAAGAAATCCTTTCCAATGGTTCACAGGGTTGCCATAGATGTCCATTCGGTCATGAAATTCAATGGCTTTTTGTTGCAAAATAGTCATGTATTCAGCAATGAACTTGCCTGCGGCATTACCGTAATACTGATTGATAAAGTCCGACATCAGCTTTTTGACATCGGTTTTATCGTTTTTCAATAATGTTGCAAATAGGTAGGCTTTCCATTCAGCTTCATCGCAATAAGTGTCGCCACTGCCTTGTATGAACAATCCTTTTACACCCGAGTTTTTGAAGAATTTGATATTTGCCTGGTAAGTTTGCCAATCGGGGAACGGTGCCAAATAGTTGGTGAATTGCGTCGCATAGTCCCAAACAAATAGATTTTTCGTGATTTTCCCCCATGCTTTTAAGTCATTCCTGAACGTTGCTGCTGAAGGTTCGGTTTCAAGAGGACGGTCGCGGTAAGCATCAATGTCACTAAGGAAAACATAAACATTTGAGGCCGGCTTAAGGCTGGCAGGTGCTTTGTGGGTATAGCCGTATGCAAGAGTTGTGAACTTCTGATCAGGGAATTTTTGTGCTACTTTGTTGACAAATGCAATTAAAGAACCCGAAGGCGAGCCTTCTTGTTTGTCGATGGCTGAGCATTTTTCACATTCGCAATACCCGTTGTCGTCGTTGGGGCTAATGGACCAGTAAAGTGCATCGGGGTTTTTTGTTATTGCATTTTTTAGCGTTTCAACAACCAGTGAATAGACATTCGGATTCGAGAGGCATAACTGTGTAGCCTGCCTTTTTCCTTTCACAAGTGCATAGTATTCCGGGTGTTGGTTGTAATATGTTTTGGCAGGTACAAGTTTATCGAAAGTATGTCCCCACATTCTTGGACCCCAAAGGTCCTCGAATTTGTGAAGTCCATGCCATTCTAAAAATTCTGCGTCGTTTGATGCAGGAAAGTAGCATTCCCTGTATTCGAATTCGGGTGATTTAAGTATGCTAATGTCACCTGTTATCTTAACATCATTAAGAGGAGCGTAGGAAACAGCACAGTTAGCTATTTTATGACAACCCAGATATGTTTCTAGAAATGCATACACACCATAAATCAAACCCTTTCCGCTGCCTCCCATCATTATAAGATTCTTACCATCTGTTTGCAGCAAGTAGCTTTCAGTTGGTAGCTTTTCGGGGTGACGGGTGTCACCGGTTTTGGTGTGCCCCATAAAAATGGCATTGCCGGTGGAAGGATTTTCTCCTGTTACCACCGGCAATGTTACATTCGTTACTTCTTTTATGTATTTCTGTAAAACGTTAGCGCTTTTTGTTTCAAGAGCTGTTGGTTTTGCAGGTATTACTATCGAATAGTTAGAAGTTTGTTTTTTGATTAATGTAATTTCTTGTGCTTTTGAGCTGCATGAAATCAGCAGCACAAAAAGCATACTCACAATATTACTTGCGTTTTTTCTCATTACCCCAATTAAATTTATGGAGCAACTGCAGGTAAACATCGTACTGATTGTGATACAATTTTTCTTCAACTTTCAGGTTGTACCAAGAACCAAAGAGACCTACAGAAGTCCTGTATTTGAATTGTTTGGTATAACCCGCGCCTACGCTTACTGTTTGGTAAGAAATGATTTGGCTCAACTGGAAGTTACGGCTGAAATCATCAGGCGCGTTACCATAGCCAAAGATAACTGAAAACCAATCGCCACGACTCAATGGGTTCAAATAATATCTTGTCGTTAACACTCCTGAAAAGTAATTGCTTTTCTTAGCTGTGTTTTGCAAGCTGATATCTGAAACATTTGAAACAACGTTAGCATTGATGTAATAACCGCGTACGCTGAAGAAGAAGTTGTCGTAATCTCTTGAAATTGCAGCAGTAGGAGAAATTGTTGTAGCACTGTCAGCTTTTAAATACCTGAAACCAATTTCACCTTCCCAACCTTTAGGGAATGCGTGAGAAACTGACAAGCCAGCTTTGAACTGAGGGAAAATGAACTGTACAGGGCAATAAGAAGCAGTACCAAATAAAGTCCATTTAGGAATTACATTGTAGTAAGCATCAGCTTCAAACTGGAAGCCTGCACCAATTTGTCTGCCTGCATAGTTTACGCGACCGGTGATAGAACCTTTATTAAAGAACCTTGTGTACTGTGCTGTAGCCAACGTATTCAATGTTGTAGAATAGTCGAATTTGGTACGTAAGTATCCAAATACCCATTGGTTTCTCAAGCGCCTTGTGTTCAGATAGTCAACATAGTCTACACTTTTAGCGTCGAGGTTGTTCAATTTGCTCAAAGTATCAGCAGTAGCCCATGCATCTTCCCATTTCTTTTGACTTTCATAAACGCTTGCTTTTTTCACCAAATAGTAAGGATTGTTAGGGTAAGCTGCACGACCTCTTGATGCGAGTGATAAAACGCTGTCATCTTTATGTTGGTCAGAAAGAATGTTCAATGAATACACAAGCGCATTTGAATCAGTCGGATTAACTTCAAGCACTTTAGCATATTCGCCAAGTGCGCTGTCAGGTTGGTTAGAAACCATGTATTGTTTACCTGAGCCTAAAAGGTGATCGATATAAGCATCACGGAACCTTACATTATAAGGGTAGTCGTTATGCAATTGACCTGAAATTGTGTATGCATCTCTGAAGCGGTGTGCATCAGCATAAATAGATGATTTCTTGAACAATAAGTCTTTTGATTCAGGATAATAATGCAATGCCTGATCGGTATATGCTACTGCGCTATCGTATTGTTTGAATGCCGATTCGATGTTGATGAGATAGTTCAATGCATCGAGGTTATCAGGTTGTTTTTCCAAAACTTCTTTCAGAATAGTTGTTGTGCTAGAGTAGTCATCGTAAGCGAGTGACTGACGACCTGCTGCCAATGACTGGTCAACGAAGCTCAACAAATAAGTTCTTTTGTCAGGATATTTCTGGAGGAGGTCTTTAGAAATTTGAGCAGCTTCAGAATAGTGTTGGTATGATTCGAGGATACCTGCTTTTTTGAAGAGTAAGTTTTCGTTACCAGGGTAGTAGGTCAATGCTTCATCAACCACATGAATCGCATCATCAAACCTTTTTTGAGCGTTGTATGCACTTACAAGCATATTGATAGCTCCCATGTTGTTGTGGTCGTATTGAATGATGCCTTTCAAGTCGTGAATCGCAGAATCATACTCTTGTTCAGCCATGTAACCGCGAGCAGAAAGCGTGCGAAGTTCTATGTAGTTAGCTTTGTTATCAGGAGTTGGGTTTGATTTATAAACACCTTCAGCGATAGCAGCAGCAGAACCATAGCTCTTCATACTGGTTAAAATGCCTAACTTTTTATTCAACAAGTTTTTGTCGCCCGGGTTTTTCTTCAAACCTTGGTTCACCCAGTACAGAGCGTCAGCATATTGACCGCGGCTATTAGCGATATTAATTACATAGTTAAGCGCATCGGTGTTGCTCGGGTCTCTTTCAAGTACAGCCTGGAATTGCATGTACGGGTCAGCATTCATTGAAGAACGACCAGACTGCATACGCATGTAAGTGCTGATTTTTCTAACTTCAGCATCGTTAGGGTAGAGTTTCAATAATTTGTCTAATACATCAAGGGCATCAGAATAGCGACCCATCGCATCGAGGATGTTTACTTTTTTCATCAAATACTCGTAAGAGTTAGGGTTAGTTTGCAACGCCCTGTTGATGAAAGCCAATGAACTGATGTAGTTACCTGAACGTACGTCGAGGTTATAGACAGCTTGCATTGCTTCTTTGTTCAATGGGTCTTGTTCAAGAACCGATTCGTAAGCTCTTTTTGCAATTTCAATGTAGCCTTTGTGAGCATACTGGCGTGCAAGCGTTAATTTATAATCGAGGTAGATAGTACGGATATATGGGTCGTTTGAGAACCTGTCGAACAAGTATTCAGCCAAACGGTTGCTTTCAATCCAGTCGCCTTCTTTGTTATAAACGTCGAGTTTTTTCAATAACAAATCACGATCGTTAGGGAAGTATTTCAAACCGTTATCAGCGTATTCAATTGCCTGAAGATAGTTACAGGCAACAGCTTCCATGTTAACAAGGTAAATATATGCGTCCCTGTATTTAGGGTTACGCTCAATTACGTGGTTCAAATCGAGACGAGCACTGTCAATTTTGCCCAACAAGGAATAGGCGCGACCACGGAGTAGGTAAATGTCAAGGTTTTTTGGAGAAATCTCAATACCTTTTGAACACATGTTAATGGCTTTCTGATAGTGCTTGAGATCAATCTCTCGTTTTGCCTCAGCGTAGAGGTTATCAGATGATTCAAATTTTTTCAGCCATTGGCCATGGGTGTGCGCGCACAGGAATAGCAACGACAGCAAAAGCTTCGAAACTTTTTTTAGCATGTTGTGAAATTTAATTTCGGTTAGTAGTTGTTTGTTTGATAGCGTTTAATAGTTTCCCTAATGCATCGGTTTCCCGACACATCATTGAATGATAGTGTTTAACAGGTAGTTGTGAATGTTGTAATGTAACCTGAAATCAGGCAACAAGGATTGTTAAGCGGCTTTCATTTCCGTATCCTTCTTCGGTTGGTTTCCGAATCCTTGCCTTTGCATGTTGCCCCAAACGTGCTTTCTTCCTGTAATGAAGTTGAAGTACCCTTTTAAAGCAAAAAACAAAATAAGTGGATGGTAAACGAAAGGCTCTAGGAATGCCATAAAGCAAAGTCCTATCACCTCAGACCACTTCTTGTAATACTTAAAAGTAATCTGATCCCACAACAAAGCTAGTGTGGTAATCATTACAGAGTATGTGTAGACGAATATAATTAAGATGATGGCGTACGGCCAGTTAATTTGATGTGTATAAATGAGGTATATGTAGTACAAAATCCCAAAAAATTCGATTAAGGGAGCTAGTAATTCAAAAAAGAAGTTGTATGGAAATACAATTAAGCCCAAACGTCCAAAACGTGGGTTGAACAAAATACGCCTGTGAATGCTCATGATCTGAGCCAGACCGCGAGACCAACGTGAACGCTGGCGACCAAATACCTTCAGTGTAGTAGGACCTTCTGTCCAGCAAAGTGTTTCAGGTACATACCTTACGGCATACTTACGGTCGTGTACACGCATGTAACTACCCATACGGGTAATAAGATCCATGTCTTCACCAAAAGATTTCGAATCGTATCCGCCTGCTTTAATGGCAACATCTTTATCGAACATACCCAAACCACCCGAAACGTTTGGAACTGCGTTAATAAAGTCCCAACCCATTTTACCCAATACAAACGCTCTGATGTACTCCATTTCCTGGAAACGCGGCAAAAGTTTTTGGGGCGGTTTTACTCGGGTAATTAAACCCTCATCCACCTCACACGAGTTTACCATTCTCAAGGTAGCACCTACGGCAATTACTTTACGATAGTCTTCTTTAATGTGTTGGAAACCGCATTCCATACATGGTTCTCCCACTTCTTTAATCTTAGTGGTTTCCTCATCCATGAATGGCTTGATAAGCTTAATGAGTGTGTTTTTTTCGAGGATACAATCCACGTCAGTACACAGGAAGTAATCATAAGAAGACAAGTTAATACCGGCATTCGAGGCATCGGCCTTACTTTTACCGTTTACTTTGTCAATTACAATCAACTTTGTATAGGCGCTATTAAGCGATTTGAAAACCCTTTTGATAGGTTCGCAGTTCAGTTTTTCCCTGAAAGCATAATCAACCTGTACGAGTTCAAATTCGTCAATTAGTTTATCTAGTGTGTCATCGGTACTACCATCATTGACGATAATCACCTCAAACTTTGGATAATTGAATGTAAGCAGCGAACGTACGTTTTGTACAATTGTTACACTTTCGTTGAAAGCAGGCGCAATTACCGATATACCCGGTGCTAATGGAGATTCTACGATGATGTTGATATCAACAATGGTATTCTTTTTAATGTATCTCCTGATCGCAACAAGCGACATAATAGCCAAAAGGCCGTATGCCATTAACAGCGAAGTGCCGTAAATGAATACCGCTTTTTGGTAAAAGTCCCCCATAACGTCCCAGAAAGTTCCCTGGGAAAAGAAATACGCAAAGGATCTCATTGATTCTACATTTATTAGCTTGCAGTGGCCGGTTTATTATCCGAGCCTTCTGCTTTTTTAAATCCTTGTCGTTGCATGTTACCCCAAGAGTGTTTTCTATTGGTGAGATAGAAATAGTAACCCCTGAGTGCAAAAATTACAATTAAAGGATGGTAAAGTAACATTTCTACAAACACCATCGCACAAATCCTTATTACATCGCCCCACGACTTATAATATTGGAACGTGAGCTGATCCCACAGCACAGCAAGTGTAGATATCATCACCGAATAGGTGTACACAAACACAAGCAGGATGATGGCATAAGGCCAGTTTACTTGGTCGAGATATGCAATAATGATATAGTAAATGATGCCTATAAACTCAATAACAGGTGCCAGTAGCTCGAAGAAGAAGTTATAAGGATAGGTAAGCATACCCACTCTTCCGTAGGTCGAGTTGAAGAAAAGTTTTCGGTGCGTCACCATCAACTGAATCAACCCCCTTCCCCAACGTGTACGTTGGCGCATGAAGATTTTTAATGTTGAAGGACCTTCCGTCCAGCACAACGTGAGTGGAATATACTTAACAGCAGATTTAATTTTGTTTTCGGCGGTGTAACGGTTCATACGAAGCATTAGCTCCATGTCTTCACCGAATGACGCCGGGTCGTACCCGCCCGCTCTAATTGCTACGTCTTTATCAAACAAACCTAAACCACCCGATACATTCGGGACAGCATTGATGTAGCTCCAGCCCATTTTACCCAACACAAACGCCCTGATGTATTCCATTTCCTGGAAACGGGCTAATAGTGGACGCGGTGCACGAATTTTTGTAATTACGCCTTGGTCAA
Organism: Chitinophagaceae bacterium; assembly: GCA_947454235.1. Taxonomy (GTDB): domain Bacteria; phylum Bacteroidota; class Bacteroidia; order Chitinophagales; family Chitinophagaceae; genus Flavipsychrobacter. The sequence goes on along the minus strand of CANGIY010000006.1, from coordinate 6,647 downwards.
ATTCGCAAGAGTTTGAAAGACGAAGAGTAGCACCTACAGCGATAACCCTGAACTCATCTTCTTCCATAACCGGTTTAATGAGTTTTTGAAGGGTATGTTCGTGCAAAATGCAATCCACGTCGGTACAAACGAAGTATGGTTTTGAGCATACATTGATACCTGCATTAGACGCATCTGCTTTCGATTTACCGTTTTCTTTATCTACTACAACCAGTTTGGTATAAGCATCGTTCAGCGATTTGTAAACACCGCGAACGGGTTTGGATTTAATTTTTACGTCGTACGCATAATCAACTTTAACAAGGTTGAATTCGTTCACCAGTTTTTCAAGCGTATCATCGGTACTACCATCGTTTATGATGATGATTTCGTAGTTGGGATAATCGAGCGTAAGTAGTGAGCGAACGTTTTGTACGATGGTAATGCTTTCGTTAAACGCAGGGGCAATTACAGAAATGCCTGGTGCCAAAGGTGATGCTACAATTACAGAATAATCGGTGTAACTTTCTTTTTTAAGAAAAAGCCTGATGTTTAGGAATGAAAGAATAGCCAGTAATGCATAGAATACAAGTAGGGTAGTACCGTACACAAATACGGTATACTCGAAGAATCGAGATAGATACTCTACAAATATTGAATCCATCATTAGTGTTTAATCAACGGGTTTAGGCAGTGACTTATAATAAGTTTGTTTTCTTCGTAAGTAGTTGCGCGCAAGTCTTCAACCATTGCTCTGGATGCAGGCGTATTGTGTTTGATGATAGAACGAGCCGCCGCCATGCGCACGTCAAAGTTTGAAGAGAAGAGGAATTCATTTTTAAGGAACTCCAGATTATTACCTGAAGCAATGCGACCCAGCGCCTTCAAAATTTCCAATTGGCAATGTATAGGTTGCGTTGCGTAAATTTTTGTCAGACGGTCTTCTGCTGCCTCGGCACCAAGTTTACCCAGACAATTGATAGCGTTAGCCCTGAAGTAGTGGTCTTTATTGTTCAGTAGATCCATAACCGCCGGAATTGCTGTTTGCTGATCGTAGTGTGCAATTAACTTAAGACAAAAAGAAACCACACTTTTATTGGTTGAATAACTTACCCACCTTGAAAAGTTGGGAATTGCAATGTCTTTAGTAGTGGTGATAATCCTAAATAGTTCGAGCTGATCCCACGGAAGAATTGGTTCTGTCGCAACGTCGAAGAATTTGAAAGGTTCGTTTTTACTCAATTGAATGTAAGCATTACGGGCAGCTGCACGCAAAGAAGGGTTGGTGCTGTTGGTGAGCGGAAGAATAGTTACGTCCGATATTTGAACGTCCATTTGTGTCAATTCAACTACAGCCTTGATTTTACGCTCCCATTTAAGGCTTTTCATTTTTTCGAATGAATCCTTTGTAAGGTTCATATCGATATAAAGCTTTCTAAGAAGTTCACCTACCTCGCCCCTAAAGTTCTTACGGTATTGTATAAGAATATCAATTACAACCTGACGCACCCAAGGTTTTTTAAAGATTTTGTCGTTTATAGCTGCTTGGTCAAATTCAATTTCTTCTACAGGTATTTGTTCCAAATTTTCATTGATGAGCACTTGTTCTGTAATCATCTCTTCTACTTTCGGCCTGATGAATTTCATGCGTTTATCATGCACATACCCCTTCCAGCGACGGAAAAGGATAACACCATAGGCAAATATGGTGGCGAAAATGGCAATAAAAATGAAAAACAGGGCGATTTCAATAAACAGCGGCAAGAAGCTATACTGTTCATAAGCCTGATATAGAAGGTTGGTTAAGTCGCTCCACATACTATGTGCTTATTTTTTTTTGGTCACGAGCTTCAAATTACTTGTTGATCGGTTTTCAATCAACTTACGTAATCTAATAAGCAACTCGCCTGCCATAATTGGTTTTTTCAAGTAGTCATCAGCACCTAGTCTGAATGCCTCAGTGATTGTTTCTTCGTTACCTACCGATGAAACAACAATGATGGAAACGTGTCTTTTGGTAGAGTCGCTCCTGAGTCGGCTTACCACCTCCAAGCCGTTAGCATACGGCATCATAAGGTCGGTAATGACGATGTCATACTCGCAATTCTCCATTTTATCGAAAGCTTCTTTGCCATCTTTTGCAGTAAGTACATTATAACCTGCCTTGGTTAAAATGTTTCTAACTGCCTTTAACATGATGTCATCATCTTCAATAATCAATATCGTGGTCATGTATCAAAAAAATACGTTTGATAAGTGATTTTACCGAACAAATATAAAATAAAAGGTTAACTAACCCTCAAAAGTAAAAAAAATAGGGATATATCCAAACAGGGTGGTTTTAACAAAAACAGCTCCCTAATTTATTTGATAGAGTGAAATACCGCCTTTTTAAACTGTTTTAATCGGCTTTTACAAGTTCGATACAAAAAACAGCAGGTTTTGCCCTTCGATAATTTAACAATTAAATTTCGAGATTGATAGGGAATGAAAGGTAGAAAGTTGTGCCTTTACCTTCTTCACTTTCAAACCAAATATTGCCACCATGTGTACGTGCAACTTGCAGAGATATAGAAAGTCCGATACCATGTGGTTTTTCTCCGTTGGTGCCAAACATTTTGCTTTCGGTGAACATGTCAAAAATATGCGCTTTGTTTTTCTCTGGAATACCCATTCCGAAGTCTTGAACAGAAACAACCACATTTTGGTCGTCTTTCGTTAGCGTAATTTGTATGTGTGTTTTTTCAAAGCTGAATTTTATGGCGTTTACGATAAGGTTATTGATAACGCGCCATATTTTTTCGCGGTTTACAAATGCTTGCAATCCGTTTGCTTGGTTCGTGAAATTAAGTTGTATATGTTTTTCGGCTGCCCTTACTGAAAGTAGTTCAACGCTACTTTGAATAAGTTTGGCAATATCTATCCATTCTTTATGAAGTTGACCAGGAGCAATAGCTACTGACGCATCAAGAATATCTCTGCTCAGGTTTAACGAATTGTTGCAAGCCTCTCTTATCAGGTTCAAAATTTCTTTGTGATCTTCTGATGCATCCTCCGATTCAGAAATCAGAATATCAATCAAAGCTGCAATTGCAGATATCGGACTCATAACATCATGAGCAACCGACCTTAATATCCTGGATTTATCTTTATCGCGAATTTCAAGTTCTTTAAGGGCTTGTTCCAATTGTACTTTTTGGTCACTGATTTTGTTGTTCAGTTCCGTGAGGCTTTGAACGTCTTTGCTCGACCTGATAGAGTTACGCATCATCATTAACACAAGTAAGATAGTTGCTATGATGATAATAACAGATATTATTAAGTACAGTTTTTGCTCTTCTTTGTCTTTCTCTAACAGTTTTATTTCATTTTCGTGTTCAAGGCTTTTGATACTGCCTTCAACATCAGTATTCATCAATTCCCTGTTAGAAAGCTCAAAGGAGTCATTTTTGATTTGGTAAGCTATGGCATAGCGCATTGCATTCAACGAGTCGCCATGGTGGGCATAGTTTTGCCACATTAATTTGTACCATTCCTTTTCTACAAACGCAGAATGAATGGAATCGAGTTCCCCTTTAATTTTATAGAGGGTTTGTTTTAAGCTATCTCCTAGGTTGAGCGATAAAAAAAGTTTTGCGAGTTTAATCTGGTCAATTGCGGCATCGGTGTTGTCGTGTCCTTTTTGAATATTAAAGTTGATTGACCTGTTTAATAGATTGAATGCCGTATCATATTTTTTCTCCTGGGCATAAACATCGGCAAGGTTGCCTAAAATCACTGCTTCCGAAGTTAGGGGACCTGTTGTGTCATTTTTTTTGAACGGCTTGATTTCTTCGTTCACGACAGTGAGCGCTCTAACGTAGTAATATTTTGCAGAGTCATAAAGCCCCATGTGCTCATAACTAAGCCCTATGTTGTCTAAAACATTTTGTTGGTTTTCGAAAAACAGCACTCCACCAGGGCAATGCTGTCTTTCAGCGAGACATTCTAAAAAATGGTTTTTGGCTTTCTCATACTTGTGTTGTCGGTATGTTACCATCCCCATATTATAAGAAAACTCACTCAGTGCACAAAGGTCAGCGTTGTCGGTTGCAAGCCTTTTAGCTTTGAAGAAGTATTCGTAAGCAGCATTGTGATAGCTTTTTGAGAGCAACGCATTGGCCTTAGCATTATAAGCTTGAATTAATGCCTGTTGCTTATACGAGCCCTCAGGCTGCCCTTCCATGTTGGCGATCAGCTTGTCAGCTAATTCAATACGTTTGTTGTCGTTGGGCAACTCACGTGAATATATATCGTAAAGTGCATTGTAATATGCGTTAAAATCTTCTGTAGTTTTATTTTTAATTGAAGGGAAATTAGTTTGAAGAAAAACCAAAGCGTCTGCTGGGCTTTTTGTTTTCCTGATTTTTTCTCCCAATTTCAGGAGCGTATCAACTGCAACGCTTTGGTGCGACTGGCTGTTGTTGATATTGGTACAGGAAAAGAGCCCGGCAAGGTAGAATGTCGAAATTAAAAGAAGTACTACGTTGCGCAGAATCAAACTATTTGGGGTGAAAGTACGATTAATTAATCTTTTTACAAATCACAATTAATTGAACAAGTAGACTGCCCCAAGTTTTTGGATCAATTCAAACTTTTGCAATAATTAATCATATTGGAGATAAAATTATTCGATGACTGTGTTTTAGAAGTTAAGAAAAATACTAATTTTATCCCCAAATTGGCTTAAGTTGGGCTTAAACCCAACTTAACGCCCTTTTTTACCTGTATTATTAGGGTAAGTGCAAATAAACGCTAAGCAAGTCATGAGAAATTTATTTTTACGTCAATCCAAGATTTTGTTGTTCAGCATTTTCATGCTGGCGTTCGGGCAAAATTCGTTTGCTTCTCACATCGTAGGTGCCGATTTGCACTATACTTGGATATCAGGTACTCGTTATAAAGTAACTGTTATATTGTATGGTGACTGTGGTCCTTCAAGTGCGTCTTCATTCTCTACACTTCCGAGTTCAACACCGAATGTGTGCGTGTTTGACGGGTCGACACTTGTCACGACACTTGTTTTGACGAATGATACTTCGCTTAATCAAAGAAACGGTAAAGAAATTACTCCGGTTTGCCCTCGGGATTCAAACTCAACGCAATGTCATAGTAGTTCGTCAACTATTCCGGGTATTAAACAATTTGGTTTTAGCTATATTTATGACCTCGGACACCGTTCTGCAAACTGGAAGTTTGTTTACAATGGTAACAATGGCTCTGGCGCGGCGGCAGGTCGTGCTGCTGCGATTACGAATATCTCAGGCGGAACGACAACACGTCTTGTTGCAACTTTGAACAATCAGGATGTTGATAATTCCAATCCTGTATTGACAATTGTACCAACTCCATTCTTTTGTCTAAATAACGATGATTACTATACACCTGGCGGTATTGATGCTGATGGTGATAGCATTGTATATTCTTTAGTTGCAGGTGCAAGTGCATCAGGTTCTGGATGTGGTGCAGGATCAACTGTTACGTACATCGGTGGTCACTCAGCTACTGATCCATTAACTTATACAGCCGGCAGTTATTCATTCGATTGGAGAACAGGGTTGATTAGTTTCCACCCAAATGTTACTCAACGTGCACTGGTAGTTTATACAATGGAAGAGTGGCGAGGTGATACCTTGGTTGGTACCAGCCAAAGGGAAATGACTTTCCTTGTTATTGCTTGTACTACTGCTCCTCCAACTGGTCAGTTCGTATCTGATAGTGGTGGCGGTACAATCGATGACCCTTATCACTTCCATATTTGTGCCAATACTACTGATTTTGCTTTGTCATTTGCAGCTTCAGAGACTGATACTACGAATGAATTATACATCAGGAACACAGGTTTGCCTCCGGGAATGACTTTTACTATTTATGGCGATTCTACTAACCACGCTGTTGGTGTGATGCGTTGGTCATCATCAGTAACTCCGGGTTCTTATGTTATTTATGTAATCGTAAAGGATAATGCCTGTCCAATTCAGGGTGTCCAAACAATTCCGGTGCACATCGACGTATTGCCTGTTCCGGCGCTTGCATATACAATCATCTCTCAGTCAGACTGTGTGAGAGATGGTGTTGTTTCTGTAACACCGGGCGGTATGGGAGCACCATGGCGCGTAACACTTACGAACGCAGCAGGTACAATTTTGAGTAACGATTCAGGCCTAACAAGTACTTACTTAGATACGATTGCTATTGGTTGCGATACGTTCACAATCTACAGTGCAGTTTCTACTTACTGCTTTGCCAAAGTGCCTATTTGTATTACACAAGCACCATTCCCTGACCCTACAGTAACATTCGAAAACCCAACTTATTGCGGTGCTAACGACGGAGTTATCCATTTGACTGGCTTGAACGCAACAGAAATTGATACAATCAGGTACAACTACAACGGTAGCCCGGTATCATTATCAATTCTTACAACTTCATCAGGTACTTATGATATCACTGGACTTTGTGCTGGTGTTTATAACAACATCACAGTAAATACAGGCCGTTGCCATTCAAACCCTCGTGGTCCTTACACGTTGGTTAACCCGGGCTTTACAACGGCTATCCGCGATTATGGTGATCCTAGCGCATGTGGTTATAACGATGGTTATATTACCTTAAATGGTCTTCACCCT
>CANGIY010000005.1 GCA_947454235.1 Chitinophagaceae bacterium | reverse complement strand
TCGGTAACGTAATTGGAAGGGGAGTAATTTCAGGCAACAGTACAGTGGTGACGATTGATGGATTGCCTGAAGGTGTTTATTTCATGCGCCTATCGGGTAAAAGCGGTGTTATAGTTAAGTCGTTTGTGAAGATGTAGGGGGTATTGGGTCGCTGATATGGTTGAATGCGGTTCGATAGAACTCCCGAGGTTAACTTGGGATCTATAGACTCAGGAGCGCTTCGCTAACTCCTGCGCCAGTTGCCTTTATTAATTTTATGAACAACAAGAGCCAGTGCCGCAGTGCTGGCTCTTGTTGTTTGTTATACTAAAACTGGTCGAGGCGTCTCGCCTCGTCCTAATACTGCGCAAGCGTCCCGCGTGCCGGTCATAAATTGAATATTGTTGGAAAGCAAGCGGGACGCTTGTATGTGTATAGGTCGAAGCGGATGCTTCAACCAGGGTGCGGATTATATGTATCTCCACAGCGTGATGGGATAGCAACGGAAAGCCCACAGCGCAGCGAGGACTTGCAGTGTATAGCCCGACCCGCAAGGGGCACGCCAAAAGTTTCGCGGCACTCTTTTGTAGAAGATACTAACAGAAAAGAATCAATCAAATACCTTACTCCATCGCCTGCCCTAAATCGTTCAAAATATCTTCGATATTTTCAAGACCTACGCTCATACGTATCAGCCCGTCGGTGATACCATATTGCAGGCGTTGCTCGCGAGGTACACCCATGTGGGTGGTTGAAGCCGGATGCGAAATGAGGGTGTCGCAGGTACCCAATGAAACAGCATGAGTACACAACTTCAGGCTATTAATGAACTTTCTGCCGGCATCAATGCCCCCTTTCAGCTCAAAGCTCAGCATAGCACCCGGGTGCTTCATTTGGCGTTGGGCAATTTGGTAATCGGGGTGGCTCATTAGCCCAAGATAATTGACATTGGCAACAGCATTGTGCCCTGCAAGAAAAGCTGCTGTTTTTTCGGCATTGCTGCAATGTTTATCCATGCGTAAACTCAATGTTTTGAGTCCGTTGACGAGTAAGAAAGCATCAAATGCATTGCTGTTTCCACCCAACAAACGATGCGTTTTTGTCATTGCCGTACTCATTAGCTGCACATCACGACCTATTAAAATACCGCCAATTGCAGTACCATGACCGTTCAAGAATTTAGTAGTGCTGTGCAACACAAAATCTACCTGCCAGCGAAATGGCTGCTGGAGGTAAGGCGTAGCAAAAGTATTATCGACCATCACCGTAAGCCCATACTTCTTTGCCAGTGTGGTTAATGCTTCTATATCAACACATTGCAAGGTTGGGTTAGCCGGCGTTTCAATGTACATGAGCCTGATGCTCTTATCAGCATTGATCGCTTTTTCTACCGCTTCCAACCGGTGGAAATCGCTGATAGTAGCTGTAATACCAAGTCCGGGCATCGTTTTTTCGAAAATCTCATGCGCCCCTCCGTACAATGAATGGTGCGTCAGAATTTTTTCACCCGCCTTCACACAACCTAGCACACCGGTTGAAATTGCCGCCATGCCCGATGCGTGTAAAATGGCTTTCAACTTAAGTGGGTTGCCACTTTCATCGGTCAACCCAAAGGCTTCTAATAAAGCTATTTTTTCTTCTGCCTCATTGATGGTGGGGTTGCCCCAACGACCGTATATATATCCTTGTTCCTGCCCCATGAACATCGCAGCAGCCTGCTCAGCACTATCATACACATAGGTACTCGATGCATATACCGGGGTTAGGTGAGAACGGTTGCTTTCAGCTTGGTGCCCGCCATGAAGGCAAATAGTATCAAATCCGCTTGGGGTCAGTTTTGTGTTCATGAGACTTTCGTATTTTCGAAGTCTAAAAGTAATTGATTTCTATGAGAGCACTACTTACCGAACAGGCCGCTTACAATTCATGGGCCAACAATCTGGTGATAAACACCATGAAAAGCGTTGAACCCCACCTCATTGAGAAAATGGTGAATAGTAGTTTTCAGTCTTTACGTGATACAGTAATCCACTGCTGGAGCGCTGAAGATATATGGTTACAACGCCTCAATAATGTTGAAGATACCATTTGGGCGCAATCAATTTTTAAAGGCAGCTTTGATGATGCATGCAACAACTGGCTGTTATCATCAACAGGGCTTGAAAAATTTCTTGAAAACAGCAACGATGCACTCCTTACAACCGAGTGCAGGTATAAAGACCTGAAAGGCAACCAGTATACTACACCTGTTTACCAGGTATTGCACCATGTATTTAACCATGCCACCTACCACCGCGGACAGTTAATTACCTTGCTGCGTCAGGTGGGTGTTACAACGCTCCCCCGCACCGATTTTATTGTGTTTGTACGCGAACGGTAAATGGGTCTATGCACCTCCCGGGCAATCTTTATCAGCCGCACCAAAGTTTTTGTTCGGTGTACTGCCCATGGTAAACTCAAGTGTGCCGCCTTTCATCAGTTGCTCGTGGGTGATATAGCTTTTTGAATATGGCTTGCCGTTCAACTTCACACTCTGTATATACAGGTTTTGGGCTGAGGTATTGTTGGCAGTAATTTTCAGGAATTTGTTGCCAGGCACTTTGATTTTTACTTCTTTGAAAACAGGTGTACCAAATACATACTCGCCGTTGGCAGGATTGGCGGGGAACATACCACACATGCTCCAAACGCCCCATGCGCTCATCTGCCCGCAGTCTTCATTGCCGGCATAGCCATCTATATCATCATGGTACATCTGGTCTATAATGCGGCGCACTTTTTCTTGTGTTTTCCAGGGCTGACCAACGAAGCTGTACATATAGGCAATGTGGTGGCTAGGCTCGTTGCCGTGCGCATACTGCCCTATTAAACCTGAAACATCGGGTGGTGCTGACTCGCCATGAATCTCTGAAGTAGTTGAAAACAAGCTGTCGAGTTTGGTTATAAATGCGTCTGTGCTTCCAAATTCCTTCGCCAAACCACGTACATCATGCGGCACAAAGAAAGTGTATTGCCATGCATTGCCTTCTTCATAGTTTGATGTCTCCCAATCGGTTGACGCCTCGTAAGGGTCAAATGGGGTTACCCAACTACCATCTGCTTTTTTAGGGCGCATAAACCCTGTAGTTCGATCAAACAAATGCTTCCAAGAGTCGGCACGTTTCATGAACAGCGCATAGTCATCCATTTTGCCCAACTTCTTAGCCACTTGAGCTATACACCAGTCATCATACGCATATTCAACCGTCAGCGTTACACTGAAAGAACCTTTATCAGATGGCAAATAACCGTACTTGATATAATTAGGCGTACCTCTTTCTTTTTGGTTGGCACTAGCCACCATTGCTTTGTAAACATGCTCAGCATCTAGGCCCGGCGTATTTTTCAATACCGCATCAGCCAAAACAGGCACAGCGTGGTAGCCACTCATGCAATTGGTTTCAAACGTACTCAAGTCCCATACAGGGAGCAGTCCGTTTTCATCGTAAAAATCCAACATGCTGTTGAGTATATCAATGTTTCTTTCGGGTTGAGTAACCGTCAACAAAGGATTTTCCCCCCTGAAGGTATCCCACAAAGAAAACACAGTATAACGCTGCCCTTTTTTCGTTTTGCAGACGTTACCCAACGAGTTTTTATACGAACCATCTTTGTCAGAATACAATACCGGAGCCATGCATGTGTGGTACAAAGCAGTATAGAATATACGTTTTTGGTGGTCGCTCATGTTATCGGCAACTGCCGTTTGAACCTGTATTTTTTCAAGCTCTGCCTCCCATTTGTCTTCTGCTTTCTGGCGGATTTGTTCAAAATTCCAGCCCTTCATTTCGCTCAATGCCTCTTGTGCATTCTCCCAACTCACTGAAGACAAAGCAAGCTTCATCATCACCGGCTTTCCACTGGCATCAGCGAATTCAATTTCGCCATTGTACACGTCTCCGCTTTCTGCATCCTGATTCACAAGTTCGTGGGTCTTGTTGTCGTAGATGCTGATTTTTTTAACCGGTACCGATGTACGGGCTGCAAAATAGATGCGCTGTACATTAGCCCAACCATGCGAATACCTGTAACCAACTATTGTAGAATCGTTTTCGAGATAGATGCGTGTTTTATCGGACCTGTCCCAGTTAATGGCAACCGCTATATTAAAGCGCACAAATGGCGCAACACCCTTTGGAAACTCATACTTGTGTAACGCCACACGTTCGGTCGCAGTGAATGAAGCTTTAATGCCATCGTCCATAGTTACTGAGTAAAAACCCGGTGTTGCTTTTTCATTCTTATGGCTGAACGGGGTACGGATGAATCTGATGCTATCATCAACATGTTTTGTCGAGGGCATCACGGAAATATCAAGCCAGTCGCCACAACCAGTGCCACTCAGGTGCAAGTGACTGAACCCTGAAATGTAGCTACTGCTGTAATGGTAACCGCTGCACCAATCCCAACCCTGATCGCCATTATCGGGGCTCACCTGCACCATGCCAAAAGGCACTGTAGCACCGGGGTAAGTATGTCCGTGACCACCCGTGCCAATGAACGGGTCAACATATTTCACCAAGCTTTGGGCTGAAGCATTGAATTGTAAACCGGTTATCACCAATAACCCCAATAAAAATTTCCTGTTCATAAAACGAAGTGTGACAGGGGATAAAAATAGCAGTAAAAATTGGTAGAAGAGGAATAAGAATTAATTCATGGTGCATTCTTTACAATGTAAAAGCAGTGTGTCTAACAATTGGTAGTGTTTTTTGGAGGGTGAGTTTGAGTGGCAATAACAAAATATCAGCTTCTGTAATCATTCAGCAAGTTTTTTGAGTACCTGCGGGTATTTCATTTTTATATCGTGGTAATGTCGTGATAAATTGAGTCCCTTTTTATCATCAATATTTAATCCCTGTAGAAATTCAAGAATTATTTTTAATGTTTGCTCATCTTCTGTTTCCTCTACTTTAACTGCAAACTGCCTTATTGCCTCCTCTTTTAATTCCATTACACTCATAAAACATATTTTGGATAAAGGTACGTGATTAGTAATAAAACAAACCTAGGTTGACGGTACACTAGTAATTATGCGCTAAGGTGAACGCTGACCAGTGATACTCTCTAAACGTTGGGAGGAAATCACCGCACACTACAGCTCACCTTCTTTTTCAGCCTTTGGTTGGGCTTTAGGTGGTGCAATTGTTTTTGCTCTGCACCTCCCAAAAATGATACCTGCATAAATTGAAGCGGTGCTGCGTACAGTATTATAGTTGCCCTCCACTCCTACTGTGAACCCAAAACCACGCGCAAGGGGGAACATCACTTCCGGTGCTACAAAGCCGCCGCCATATACCTTATTTGCAAAATTGATATCATAGTTCGACTCGTAGAATGATGGGCTAAATACAGGGCTATAGCTAACTGCCTGATGAAGGCTACCGAGACAAATACCTCCTTTCAACTTAAAACGAACCTTATTTGTATGTCGGTACCATACTTTTCCTGAAAACAACTGAACCTCCATTGCAGTTTCATTAGGAAAAAAACCGATATCAACTCTGTACCCATAGGTATAGTCGGCCGGTAAATTTAAAACCGGCAAGACATTTACATTGAAACCACCACCAAACAAAAATCCCTCGGTCTCATAATTTAAATCGGCACGCATGTTGAAGCCACTTCCACCTCCCCAGCAAGCGTCAGCATATAACAAGTCAGGTAACTTCTGAGCCTGAACAAAATGAGCTGAAACAGTCATCGAAAGTAAAAGAATAAGTTTTTTCATGTGATGAGGAATTAGAGTAGTAAAGCTAATGAATTTTTACGCCGTTCTAAAAAAGTTCACTGAACTTTCTTTCCTAAATTATATACTTGACTATCAGCAATACCAGACCAAAAACTGTTTTTAAACGATGACGAAAGGAATTGAAAAAAATCAGCCAAACATTTATTACCCACGAACAACATTTACTGCTGTTCAACTATTGCCACAATAAAAATTAAAATCCTGTCAAAATTGAAAAATGAGACAATTATCTAGGGATGTACCACCCTATCAAAACCGTTCGTGAAGTTTATCGACCGTTCGTGAAGTTTTTTTGGTCTACTGCGCCGGTTCGGCTTAGCTTGCAGTATATTTTTTTGACATCCCCAATTATATGCAAACATCCACACACTTAAACATGAGCTATCAACGAATAATTAAAGCGTTGGGGGTGGCTCTATTGGTAAGTGTCCAGACGTTCGCGCAAACTTCTACCTGTATCATTGGCACCGGCACCTCTGGATTATCTCCTGATGGCAAAAAGGGCTATGAAACAGCAATCGATAATCCTGCTGCAATAGCTATTGACAATTCAGGCAATATTTTTTTTGCTGATAAAACGCACAGCATCATCAGAAAGCTGGATGCCGCCACAGGATTAGTTACAACCATTGCCGGCAACGGTACTTTTGGGAATAGCGGAAATGGCATACCTGCAACCGATGCCAGCCTCGACAGACCAGGGGGTTTGGTGCTTGACAACGAAGGAAATTTATATATCTCCGATCAGGGAAACAACAAAATTCGGTGTGTGAATAGAGACGGTATAATTTCTGATTTCGCAGGAAATGGCATCGACGGCTATCGTGGTGATGGACAAAAAGCAATCAATGCTTCTTTTAGTGAACCTGCCGGAATGGCGTTCGACAAAAGCGGTGTTCTTTACGTCGCAGATGCCAATAACAATTGTATCAGGGCAATTGATAAAAACGGAATTATCAGAACAATTGCTGGCACACCTCAATCAACCACAAGATTTTCAGGTGATGGCGGTAAGGCTAAAATGGCCTGTTTGAACCACCCTTCGTCTATTGCATTCGATCATTCAGGCATTATGTTTTTCACCGACTGCTTTAATCACAGAATTCGGAAAATTAACAAAGAAGGAATTATAAATACCGTTGCCGGTAATGGCAATGAAGGCAACACTACCTTCGACGTACCGGCGCAAAAGTCGGCATTGAGTTTTCCGGTGGGACTGGCTTTGAGCCCGGATGGAAGCATATTCTTTACTGAATCAGGCAATAATTCAATAGATAAAATCAGCCAGAGAGGAATTTTAAGTGCCGTTCAGGTAAACGACGACAAATTAAAAGCTAAGTCTCCAGGGGCAATAGCACTTTCGCAAAATGGCGAATTGATTGTTTGCGACCGTGACAATTTTAGAATTTTAAGTATAGGCCAAATAATAGAAAAACCTAACGAACCCACTAACCGAGCCATTCGAACGAAACCGACCGGAGACACTACCGGGCTTTCAACCAATTAAAATCTGATATTTTAACCCTCTAAATTTAAAGGTATGACTACCTCAGTGAAGAATATTGCCCCAACTAAAATAACACTTTACTCATCCTCAAATTTGAATACAATGGAAAATAGGAAAGGACTTGAAAATTTAGTGTACATGTATACTTTTATTGGTGCGGCATTGTTTATATTAACCATTGCAATGAGTATCATTTGTATCTACAACCTACCTGAATTTGAACTATCAAACCTGATAATTCCGGTATGCTCGGGCTCTTTTTCAGTTACGCTTTTTTACAAAGCACTGAAAACAGAAAAAACAAATGCGTAATCCCTTAATGGCTTAACACGAAAGAATCAAAGAATTCTGCAACTTCCGGATTGGTTCCCTGATCGCTTTTTGTTACGACAACAAGGTCGTACCTGCGATTGTTGGCAAAACACTGTTTCACAATAACCACGTTGTTATCGTGCGGAACGTCGTAGAAAAATGCCCTTCCGGGGTATGAGTTGATTTCGATATGCTCAAATTTCACATCATCTTTTTCAGTGAAATCGTGGGTGCGCATCCTTATTGATGAATCGAGCATCACACTACCCATGATGGTATCAGAAATATAACGTGGGGGACAATCGGTGTAACTTATTTGAAACAACTTAAATTTTGCGATTGAAAACGTCTTAGGTTTCCATGTATAAAAGTGTACCGTTTGTTTACCGAAAGCAGTCACTTCCACTTTATCAGACTTAACCGGCTTTTCGGGCATGTTAATTCTGAAACCACCTTCAGGACAGTCAAAAGTATACCAAGCCTTGTTACCTACGTTTCCCACGCACGAACCAAGCGTCAAACAAATGCCCAAAAAGGCAACACAATGCATCAAGGTTTTCATCACAAACTTATTTATGGCTGCAAATTTACTTAAAATGAATTTGAAATTTCATATTGGTATTTTAAAACATCTTTATAACAGATACGGGTCGCAATTTTGCGACCCGTATCTGTTATTTTATTTACTACTATTTCTTTTTAGCAGCCTCTTTGTTTGCTTTGTAGCGCATATCAGGAGTGCCGTCTTTTTTCTTCGGACCAGGTGCTGCTTTAGCGTCTTTATTTGCATTGTAACGCTTGTCAGGAGTACCGTCTTTTTTCATTTTAGCCGGATTAGGCGTCTGCTTTGCTGGTTCTTTTGCAGCTTTGTCGTCTTTTTTCTTGTCGGCTTTAGCTGCATCTTTCTTGCCTTCAGCTTTCTTTTCAGTTTTCTTTTCAGCTTTAGGCGCGTCTTTTTTCTGAGCAAAAGACATTCCCGATAACATTACCATTGCTACCAGGAGCGTGATGATTCTTTTCATGTTTTTTATTTAGAAGTTAATAATGATATAGCTATTCCAAGTATTGTGCCAAAACCAACGGCTTCGACCACACGAATATCTATAAAATTTGTTAAACAACCAACCTTTCGATAAAACAGCCACCAAGTGTCGAAATTATTCGACAACAAAGTGTAAAGGTATAAGCTGCTGACCTTTAGCCACATATATTATGTACACACCCGGTGCAAACTCGGCTTTACTGAACGACAATGCAACTTCAAGTTTACCTCTGTTGAGTTGTGCAATTGTATGGTACATTTTGCGCCCTGTAATGTCGTTAACTGTTATTGACACCGCTTCATCGTTGCCTTCCTCAAATTCACCCGTTAATGTGCAGGTTCCTGAAGTTGGGTTAGGGAAAATACTTAACGATGCGCCACCGTTGTGTACATTCAAATTTGAAACTCCAAGATAGTCGGCACGAATGATTTTAATGTTGCTGGTGTCTCTGTTAGATGTTGCACAACGAGTTGTACAATGTATCACGCAATAAACAGTGTCATCGGTGTAAACTGTTGCAGAATAAGTAACGGAAGTAGCACCGGCTACCGGAGTACCATTCAAATACCATTGGTATGTAGCAGGGGCTGTGCAATAAGAGATATCAGAATAGAAAGTAACAACCTGACCAAAGTACGATACTGAATCGGTCGATGATGTAATACTATCGGTTGGTGTAACCCTTGGCAAAACTACAAAGTCTAACGTATCAGAAAAAGCCGAATCGGGCGATGAGCATTGTAAACTTGACTCCATAATACAGTTGATCCTGTCACTTAGTGCCGGGTTGAATCTGAATGAAGCCACTGTATCTACGAATGTACCGTTTTTATACCAGTGATACCTTGGGTGCGTACCGCCATTCACCGGGTGTGCTGCCAGAGTAGTAGTGTCACCAGTGCACAATGTGTCACCCAAACTAGATGTGATGGTCACTGAAGCAGTTGCAGTAGGATAGATGTTCACCACTGCTGAACTAACAGCAGTACCACAGTAATTGGAAACGATGTAGAATACAGTATCGCTACCACGTGCTAACGAAGTAACTACACCCCCACTCGAAATGTGCGCAATGGTGCTGTCAGATAGCCTCCAATAGCCGCCGGTTGTGGTATCGGTGAAAGTCGTCGATACACCGATACATAAAATTGAATCGCCATGCACAGTACCTGAAACCGGTATTGGGTATACTGTAACCGGCAGCCTTGAAGTGTCAGAATTACAAGAACCTGTAACTATGTGCAACAAAGTATCTCTTCCCGCTCTTATACCGACAACTGTATCAACACCCAAAAATGTTGCATTTGTATTGGTGAGCATCCACATACCTGAAAATGAATCGGCGTACTGCACTGGTCGTCCTACACACAAGGAAGCTGGACCTGAGATTGCACTTGACCTTACTCTCGGACTGATATTGATTACTTTGTAAGCAGTATCAACGCCACAATAGTTATCAACTACATAGAATATTGAATCGAAGCCTATATTGGTGGCATTGAAAATAGAAGATGATGATGTGAAATATCCATTAGTATTTGATAATGAATAAACCCCACCGCTACCTGTTGTTGCAATTGTAGTCGACGTTCCGATACAAATTGTATCAGTAGCAGTAATGGTTCCTGCATGCGGTGTATCTATAACAGTCACAATCTTAAAATTATACGGATAGTATGAAACGCAACTACTACTGGCGTGTACAAAAACGGTATCAATACCCGGCCTTGCTGCATAAGTTAAAAAGCGACCTAAAGAAGTAAAGCCTGTTGTCAGCACCCTTGTATTCGACAGACTATATGTCGCAGAATCATCGGCAACTGAAAAAGTCATTGTTGATCCAACACAAACAGTTGAATCTCCGGTAATGGTGTCAATCACATGAGCAACGTGATTTAACCTTAATCTTAGGGTTGCACTGCCGCAAGAGTTTGATACTGTTGCTGTTAAGAATACTGTATCTGAAGCAGTAACGTGAAAATTACCCCTGTACAATCCGGGCGATAACATCGCTTCTGAATGACTAAAAGTGCCTGAACTTGTAGTCCAGGTAATAGATGAACTACCTTGGAAAACTACAGTTCCATAAGCATCGGTGCAAAACCCGGAAGGTATGGAAACAGGGGTGATTGCAGGAGTATCAATCACATTTACACTGAAAAATAATACGCTATCAGCGCACGTGTTGTGATAGTTGATTGTAATAAGTGCATTTCCGCCACGCAGCCCTGATATCAGCTTTTGAGTAGGCGATGCGTCTCCTAAGTAACTGGCGAATGTAGGGGCGGAAGAATATACTTCTGTTGAAGGTCTGTCAAGGTAAAGTGTATCAACCATTCCCTGACATAAATTGGGGTTGCCTCTTACTGTACCAATGTTGATTACAGAGTCAAATGTGAGCGTGAACGTAACCGTAGTTGGTACGCCTGAACAAGGAGCAACAACAGTATAAGAAACAATCACAGTGCCTGCACTAAGCGGGAATACAGCTCCATCAACCTCATCAATAACCGCTATCGAATCGCTGTTCAACGACCAAATACCCCCCGGTATATCATCGAACATTTGTGCTATTTTATTGGCACAAATGTGGGTTGAGCCATAGATATTGCTTGTATTATTCACGGTATAAATTGGACCGGGAGCAGTAGATGCTCCTGAAGTATAAAAATCGATATAATACACTGCTCTGTGAGCACCGGCAAGGTAAATAACGGAATCGTAAGCAACACCGGTACTAAAAACATCTACTACTGTATCGCTTGATGATGCTCTTAAATACAATAAACTTGTAGCAGCTACCGACCAGCTACCACCTGCCACCGAATCAGTAAGTCGAATAGAATGAAAAATATGACTTGCCCCTATCGTGCCTGAAAAACGGGTTGTATCGGTGCCTGCAACATACATGATAGAATAAGTACCTGCTCTCACCCCAAAAACATGGGCTACTGAATCATACAAATGATCAGCCGCAAGAAAAATGATTGAAGTATCAGCAGTATACCAATGTCCACCGGCAGGGGCAGCGCGAAAATTAAAACTAGTATCCAGGCAACGGCTGTAAGCACGTACCACTGAAATCTCGTCTGTGTCGTTTTGCTCTGAATCAGAAAAATAATAAACGCTATTGCCTGTACAAGTAAAAAGGTTTAGGTCTTCATCGAGATCAATAAATCGGGTGAGCGCACCACTTAATGCGTGGATGTTCAGTTTGCGTTCAGCACCTGCCGCCAGGTTATGCGCATCAAAAACCCAAGCACTGTTTCCCGTATAGTCTGATGCATAGAGCTTACAACCGGTAGTGTACATTTTTTGAAACACAGTTGTATCGCAAGCAATAGAATCTACTGCCGCAAGACTGGTTGCATTGTACCTGATGATGTTGTTAGGCGATGCCGACGATGTGATGTACAAATCATTGCCTCTCATTGCAATTGAATTCGAGTGCAACAAACCTCCCCTTAATAGGCTATAGCCTGGCGCAGATATAGGGCTTGTAACCTTCACCAGCTTTTGCGTACCGGTAATAGTAGTTGACCCTGACATTGAATCGGTAGTGAGCACGTATAAATTATTGGATGCATCAAAGGCAATATCTTTCACCCCGTTCCATGACGTAGAACTGCCAGATGAATTGAGCAATACACCCACTAGGTGCAGCCCTGTATCGAAAATGCGAATAGAGGTATCGCCTACAATGGTAGTTGCTGATACTACAAAAAGATTGTTGTTTCCGTCAAAATATGCTTTAGAAATACTTACTAAGTCCATAGAATCAGACGCCAGTAGCCCCATCATCATCCTATGGTTATTGCGCCAGTAATAAAGCTTATTTGTAAATGCATTGGTGAAAACTGTAACAGCCGCTCTTTCACTTTCGCTTAACGAGACTGACTGAGGTTTACCATCAAAAAGCACGCGATATTGTGCGCTGGTATCCTGACCGTGGCACGGTTGATAGTAGTGTGATTGTGCACTTGAAAATAACGGGAACAAGAAAAGTAGTGCAAATGCCTGCACAAATTTGAATAGATGTTTCATGGATTTCAATTTTAATGGTGAATCTGGGAATTAATTGAAGGTTGCAATTAGGTATCTGTATATTTTTTTCGAGTTAATAATTTTTATTTAAGTATCTGTAATGCACTATCTTACAATACTTTCCAATCAATAAACCTTAGTGTTCTGTCAATTCAAAAATACATAATTTTCATTTTGTTTCCATCTTTCTGCCGAAATTTTTTTTCTAAAAACAAACGGGGTTCATTCAATTTTGGGCTTACCTTGTGCATTAAACAGTGTTGATAATATGTTTGAACAGCCAATAAAACAGTATAAAAATTTGTTTTTTTAGGCGCAATTAAATGTTGAAACGGTTATTTTTGCCCATTCGGTCTATAATATCAATTTCATACCCTGAAACGGGTTTGTAAATGCACGCTAAATGCTTCGAATTTCGGTTAATATATATGTATTTTTAGTTGTTTTACTGAGCATTATTGCATGTAATTCCAATTCGCAACAAGTAAGCGGGAAAAACGGAAAAAACACAATACATCCAGCCGTCGGAGACCCTGTAAAAGGTGCAGTAAAACCGCTCACCTACGATACCATGTCGCCACAGGTGAAAGAAATTGCGCAGCGTATAGATAAATTTTACCTCGGCCAATCAAGAGCAGGTTTCAGCGGCGGAGTAGTTGTTGGTTACAAAGGGCATATCATTTACGAAAAGTACTTTGGGTTCGCCAACAAAGAAAAAAAGATACCATGGGGGCCCAATAGTTCATGTCAGCTTGCTTCAATCTCAAAAACATTCACGGGCTCTGCTGTACTGTACTTGTACCAACGCAATAAAATTGACCTCGATAAACCCGTTGACTACTACATCAAAAATTTCCCATATCACGATGTAACTGTGCGCATGTGCCTCAACCACCGCTCAGGCTTGCCCGATTACACGAAATTTATTCCTGTTTACAATCGCGATACCCGCACTCCTATAGACAACGACCAGATGATTGCGGTAATGACCGAACACAGACCGCACATTGAGTTCAAAGCAGGTACACGGTTTACTTATTGCAATACGAACTTTGCCGTGCTGGCTAAGATTGTTGAAGTAGTTACCGATATGAGTTTTAGAGAATTCATGTCCACCTATATTTTCCGCCCTTTGGGTATGTACCACTCATTTGTGTACGACCCACATATTGGCTTACCTGACGAAGCAGCGATTAGCTATCGATTTAACTGGGTGCGTGAACCAGATATGTTTGCTGACGGTGTTAGTGGCGACAAAGGTATTTACAGCACACCCGAAGACATGTATCGCTGGGACCAATCGTTCTACAATAATACTTTATTGAACAACCAAACAATTGAGCTGGCATACAGTCCATGCTCATTTGAGCGTAAGGGTGTGAAAAACTACGGTTTAGGCTGGCGTATGCTTTGTTTCCCTGATGGTAATAAAATTATTTACCACAACGGTTGGTGGCATGGTAACAACACTTCGTTCTACAGGTTTATTAAAGATAACTTCACAGTTATTGTACTCGGCAATAAGTTCAATAAAGCCATCTACCACCATGCATCAGCGATAGTAGGTATCGTAAACGGTGTTTCCGGCAAGGAACTCGACGAAGAAGAATAAAGACTAGGCTTCCAAAGTTTTAAGGAAATCAACAATTTTCACCTCTGTACTGCCACTCACAGGCACAACAGGCAAGCGGAATTTATTGATACAAATACCCTGATGGTGCAGTACGCACTTCACGCCTGCCGGGTTACCTTCAGCAAACAATAAATCAATGCCATTGAGCAAACGATAATGCACTTTACGCGCCTTCTCATACTTGTTGATGAAAGCCAGGTTAATCATTTCGGTGAACTCTGTAGGCCAGCAGTTTGCAGCTACAGAAATAACACCTTCCATACCTACAGCCATTTGAGCCAACGCGAGATTATCATCGCCCGAAAGCACGATAAAATTATCAGGAACCGATTGAATCAACTCCATACACTGCACCATGTTACCCGATGCCTCCTTAATGCCTATGATATTCCTGAAGTCTTTTGCAAGCCTGACAACTGTAGCTGGCAACATATTCACGCCAGTACGACCGGGCACATTATAAAGGATGATTGGCTTATTAGTTGCATCAGCAACAGCCTTGAAGTGTTGGTACAAACCTTCTTGCGTAGGTTTGTTATAATAAGGCGTTACGCTTAAAATCGCAGTAACACCACGTAAATCAAATTGCTCAAGGTTTTCAATTACCTCAGCCGTATCATTGCCACCAATGCCACAAACTACCGGCAGGCGGTCGTTGTTGTATTTAATTACGGCTGCAAGCACTTCCTGCTTTTCTTTCTTCGATAAAGTAGGCGTTTCTGCGGTAGTTCCTAATGCGACCAAAAAGTCAACACCACCCTTTATTACACTGTTCACCAGTTTTTCGAGTGACACATAATCGATACTACCGTCAACGTTGAAAGGGGTTACAAGTGCAACACCCGTTCCTTTAAGCTTTTTAGCCATAATAGAATATTGTGTTATAATCGGGTATTACATTTCAACTTCATCGTAGAAGCCCATTTTTGAGAATTTCTCAATTCTGGCATCAATACGTTGGTCAGGTGTCAATTTATTTAACTCAGCCAAACTTTCAAGAATATATTCTTTCAAGGTAGCCGCCATTGTTTCAGGGTCAGCATGTGCACCACCTACTGGTTCCGGAATTACATCATCAACAAGTCCAAATTCAGCCATGTCTTTTGATGTAAGCTTCAACTGTTCAGCCGCTTTTTCTTTGAAGTTCCAGCTTCTCCACAAAATTGAAGAGCAAGACTCTGGACTAATTACAGTGTACCATGTATTTTCAAGCATTGATACTTTGTCGCCAACACCAATACCCAGAGCACCACCTGATGCACCCTCACCAATGATGATACAAATAACAGGCACCTTCATATTCACCATCTCAAACAGGTTACGGGCAATGGCTTCAGCCTGTCCGCGCTCTTCTGCTTCAATGCCGGGAAATGCACCCGGAGTATCAATTAATGTAATAATGGGGCGATTGAACTTTTCAGCAAGTTTCATGAGGCGCAACGCCTTGCGATAGCCTTCCGGGTTTGCCATACCGAAGTTACGCATCTGGCGCATTTTGGTATTAATACCTTTCTGGTGACCCATTACCATTACAGGCATACCGTCAATTTCAGCCATACCTGCTACAAGTGCCTTGTCATCTTTCACCTGCCTGTCGCCATACAACTCCTGAAAATTAGAGAATACTTTCTCAATATAATACAAGGTGTACGGCCTTTCAGGATGGCGGCTTACCTGTACCCTTTGCCAAGCTGTAAGGTTATCGTAAATGTTTTTACGCGTTGATACCAGAGCCGCTTCCAGCTCAGCGATACTGCCCGAAACATCAACTTGATTTTTGATGGACAGCTCCCTGAGTTTCAGGATTTGATTGTAAATATCTTCCAGTGGTTTTTCGAAATCGAGAAACTGCATAATGTTCAATTTGCGCTACAAATGTAACTGTTTATTGCTTAACGCTGTTGCTAAATATTATATCCGGCGCCCTATGCACTTGGCCTGAATTGGTCAAATAAACGCCAGTATTTATCCTTCTGCACTTCGAATTCTATCGTTATCGGGCGCTTATTCGACTTCTGAATATGATGCATCACTGTTGATAGATGGCTGTATTCGCGGCATGCAAAAAATAACTCCCTGATGTTTTCAACAGTTACCCTGCCAAAGTTGAGGTATCCCTCAACATCAGGCAGTTTAGTGCAAATTTCTTCCTCGATTTCGTCCAGAAACTCACTTGTCTGAGCGTCAAGACCTCCATTAGTTACCGGAGTCTTAAACGTACAAGTTACCTTCATTAACCACGGGTGCGACGCTTTGGTATCCCAATTTATCAGATTTTGGTTGATGTTTGCCAAAACCGGGCTGCCATTAGGTGTACGACCTTCAAGCCCTATGTATTGGTCATCTTCGGTATTTCTGCTGAAACCCTGGTATTTATCAACAAATTGCTTTTGGCGTGTGCTGAGGTAATCTTTCAAATTAGATATTGGAATGAGCTCTTTTTGTGCATTCTGGCGGCTACCTACAGAAATACCATCAATGATGGTGGCAAATTCACGTTCACCCAAAAGATTATCGATGTACATGAAAACACCGTTGTGCATCAAATCATTTTCACTTGCATTGAAATCGTCGTAGAAAACAGCAATATCAATGAGATCAGGCATGCTGTCATGCTCGTTTACGTAAAAGTTTAACTTCTCGGCGCTGAACTCATAATTACCCATTTTAATATTCCAGCCCACATTGGGCACTGCAGGTTTCAAAGCCGTAAACTTCCAACCCGGAATTTGTGGTGCGGCGGCAATAATGGTATCAATAACAGGGAACAGTTTAACCATTCCTTCTGCTGTAAGCACTAATTCTATAATTGGTCCTTCAGCAACGCCTGCCAGTAACCAAATTCCGTTTTGTAATAATTGAAGTTTGCCAACAACAGCACCAAGAAAATCTTGTTGAACATTGCCGTTTTCAAACACAATTCTTTTGAAAGCTGCTTCGTTCTGCCCAAACCAATTCCAGAACTCACTAATATTCGACACTTTCATATCGACCATTTTCGGTGGCGCCGAAGGCATTGGCGGTGGAGGTGGTGTATGTGCAGGTTGTGGCGTTGCAATAGGAGTTGGTGCCGGTGTAGGTGCCGTAGATGACGGAGCAGGAGTATCTTTCTTTTTAAAAAGGTTATCTAAAAATCCCATGGGGTTTAAATTTTGCGTTTACTGTTTAAAAAATCGTGCCCGAAAGTACCGATTTTAAGAAATTTACAAAGAAAAGCCTCAAAAAAGGGTACGAACTACGCCCGGATTAGAGGATAGAAACATAACAAGTCATTCAACTGCTAGTAATAAACTATCTCCCGTTCAAAAACTTCAGCGCGATCGCCCGTTAGGTGGGAATTGTCTTTGATTACTATTGATTCGGTTCTTTCAATTTTGGTGGTCCAGTTTCCTTTCTTGTCAATGGTGGGGTACTCTGTTTTTGTAACCAGTTTTAAACCGTGGCTACTGATGCCGATATAATTGCTTACAAAACCTTTCGCATCGTATGTGTAAGTCTCGTCCTCGGGGCGGCTAGTGCCATCAAGGGGGTTTTCAGGCTTGCTGCGCGTAATTTTAACCAACATACCTGCCTTATTGTATTTATACGTCACTACATATTTTCTGGTTTCAGCCAATGCTTTCAATTCAATTTCTCTGCCGGCAGTATCAAAAATATGTAATTCGCTTTTTAATTTGTTCCCTTGCACATCGCGATACTCAACCAAAGCTTCCTTCTTGTTTTTTGAGTAACTCACCCACACTGTATCTCGGGTAGCTGTGTCGGCCAATTGATAAGATATCATGTTAGCAAGCTTCCCGTTCTTGTAATTGTACAGGGTCTTTATGCCTGAATTTCCTTCAAAGCTATAAGTGAGCGTCTTAGAACTAACTTTTCCATTCCTATCATATTCACTTGTGGCAATTTCAGATAGTCTTTTTCCATTGCCCTCCCCCAAATAATGCTTTTGAATTACCTTTTTCGGCTTACTCTTAATTCCCGCTGAAGTCCAGTCGTATTGCACCTGTGCACCAGCATTAAACACCGGAGAGAACAAGCAAAAAAATATAAATAATTTCAATGTAAACTTCATGGTACCCTTGAGTGATTCTATTGAAAGTCAAACTTAGTAAAGTATGTGCAAGGTTGGGCTAAGTGCGCCTTTTTTTGGCTGTTTTCGAGTGTAAATTTGCTTTACACTTAAAAAATTATGAAAAATAGAACGTTTGTCCCTAACAAAGTTTGTTGATGCTACGTCAAGGTAGGTAGCAATGATATCAACGCAACAAAAAATCGATTAACCATTTAAAAAACAAAAGTCTATGAAGAAGACCTTATTCCTGGCCCTATCAGCCCTATTCTTTGCCTATTCAGGCCATTCTCAAAGCATCAGCGGAGTTCCGGGTGCTTGTGTTGGAGCATCATCATTCCTCCGCGATTCACTAACAGGTGGTACATGGTCATCAAGCAATACTTCTATTGCAACCGTCAACTCATCGACAGGTGAGGTGACGGGAGTTTCGGCAGGCACTGCTGTTATCTCTTACACAATTGGTAGTTCAGTTTCTACCTCGTCATTTACAGTATCTCCTACACCGGCACGTATTACCGGCGTTCCGTCAGTGCTTTGCGTTGGTTCCAGCGCAACACTGGCTGATGCCACCACGGGTGGGTCATGGAGCAGCGGTGCAAGTTATGTTGCTTCCATTGGTTCATCAACAGGCGTTGTTACCGGGGTTTCAGTAGGTACAACCACTGTTTATTATACTGTTGGTGTTGGCTGCTATGCTGAAGCCTCAGTTACTGTATCATCATCAGGCCGCCTGGCTGATTCTATTTCTTGCGCGCCATCAGTTTGTGTTGGATCAACAACTACTGCTACTATCTATACAAGTGGTGGTACATGGTCTAGCAGTAGCTCATCAATTGCAACAATTAATCCATCTACCGGTGTTATCACAGGCGTTTCTGCCGGTACTGCAATCATCACATACTCTGTATCATCTAGCTGTGGTACAATGTCTACTTACGCTTCTATCACAGTAACAAGTTCAGGTTCAGCAGGTACAATTACCGGCCCTTCAACTGTAAGTACAGGCGGTATGGTTACATTGTATGATGGTATCTCTGGTGGCACATGGAGCTCAAGCAACGCATCAATTGCAAGTGTCGATGCATCTACAGGTGACGTTTATGGCGTTGCTGCTGGTACTGCAACAATTTCTTACCTCGTTGCGGCATGTGGCGGTACTGCCGTTGCTACAGCACCAATGACAGTAACCGCATTTGGCGGTATTTCAGGTGATGTTTTGTTTGATAGCGGCTCTTACTATGGTGCAGTAAAAGTGTGGCTCATCAAGTACACATCTTCTACAGGTATGTTAACTGCAGTTGATTCTCAATACGTATCTGCTGCCGGCGCAAGTGTTCACTACGAATTCACTTCTCCAGCTACCGATTCTTACAGAGTAAAAGCTGCGGTAATAGATTCTTCAAGCCGTTCAACAGGTTACATCCCAACTTACCATGATACTAGCTACTATTGGTACTCTGCTAACGTAATTAACCACATTTCAGGCACCGCCGATATTCATAAAAACATTGGTATGGCTTATGGTGCTACTACATCAGGTCCGGGCTTTATTGGTGGTAGCGTAACAGCAGGTGCTAACAGAGGTACTTCTACTACAGTGCCTGTAGTAGGTCTTTCAGTTTATGCGCTCAACACTGCTACAGGAAAAGTAATGGCTTATACTACAACCGATACAGGTGGGCATTATAGCTTTAGCGGCTTGAATTTGGGTACTTACATCATTTTCCCTGAAGCACTTAGCTATCGCACTACACCAATCGTGGGCATCAATGTTACTGGTAGTTCTTATTCTTTCAACCTGCAAGACTTTGTTCAACACACTATTTCAAAAACCATCACTCCAAAAACTTCAGGAGTTGAAAGTGTTGCAGCAACTTCAAATTTTGCTGTGTTCCCTAACCCAGCTAACAGCAAATTGAACATAGTAAACATTGGCAGCACCAACGAAAAAGCTGAAGTGACATTGACTGATGTTACTGGTGCCGTAATAAGCAGAACTACAATCGGTCAGTCTTCAAACAACTGCCAAATTGATTTGAGTTCAGTGCCAAATGGTTTATACATCGTTACTGTTCATTCAGCAACAGCACAGCACACTGAAAAAATTCAAGTACAACACTAATACCTTATCAATACTATCCTGCAACCGCTCCCCAACCGGAGCGGTTGTTTGCTTTTATATATGCTTGCTATTCAACAAATATCATTTTAGAAAGCGTGCGACCACCCTTGGTAATGCTTACTATTACCCAGCCTTTTGCTGCACAGGAAATTTGGGTTTCATTCAATGGCACAGCATAATTAAAGGTAGCTATTTCCTGACCTTCTATAGTCAACAGCGAAATCGCCTCAATACCCACTGAACTAGAAAAATTCAATGTTCCTGACGTTGGATTTGGATACAAACTCCATTCGATTGCCTCTTTTTGTACTGAGTTAACACTTGCAGGCACACACGAATAAGCAGGTACATTCATAGAGCCGCCTAATGCGGCAAAACTAGATTTGAAGTATTGTAAGTACTGATTGGCAGCATCGGCACTATGAATGATGAGGGTGTTCTCGTCGTTCTTGGTATCAGCACTCACCGTCCAATTATGGGAACCCGTAAGCACTGTCGGGTCTGAACACGTATCGGTAGCATCAACCACTACAAACTTTGCATGGAAAATGGTGTCTCCGTCTTCCGTATACACTTTGAAATGCGAACTACCCAACGCAGTATTAAACGTTGTTGTAGGGTAATACGTGTTGCTGTAACTGTCGTTTATGCCGTAAACACTCAATCCTGCATTGTGCTTGGCTACAATTATATCGGCATCAGTATGCTCGGTAAATGTGTACACGCCAAACGATATGTCGTTATGGGCATTGTTCAACACAGTCTGTATGTGACTATCGGTATGGTCTGACGGACTGAAATACAATTCAATGTGCGTGCCGTCAACATAAAAATCATGCAACCCGAGGTCGGTCTTATTTGGCCCAAACTTTGAATTGGTAGAGTTCGGTGCAATACCTGTGTCACCCCACATCATATTAAATTCGGCTGTATAAGCAGCGGCAAGTGCCGAATCTTGCACCGTAACAACATTGTTGTAATAGTAATTGAACTGTTTGTAATACCAATTGGTACTGCCTGTCCAAACTATTGGCAAATTGTGATCGGTAGCTTTCGCATCAATCACTACAAACTTATTGTGCATAATACCATACGCTGAAGTAGTAGGGCTTCCCAATTTATTGATTCCCGAATTCAATGTTGAAAGTGCTGAATTGGAAGCACTACCATCATAAATCCACCTCACTTTCACGCCTCTGCTGTATGCACTATTTACTGCATTCGCTACCCTGCCTGTACATGTTGAATCGTCGGCAACGCTGTATCTGTCAAAGCTGTACAATGCAATATCGAGGCTATATTGAGCGCGGTTAATATATGCCACGAGCGTGTCTGCCAACGAATGATTGGCATAGGTGGCATTGTTGTACAACGCCACTGAATGATCTACAGGTTTGTTGAAGTAATACTTGATTCTCCCTCCCCCAAACGCTGACCCTTGCAACAATAGTGCAACTAATAGTATTTGCAAAGTCGCTTTCATAAAACGTACAAAGGTACTTGTCCCGTTTAGTTATTGCATATTACTATAGTGTTAGCTAGGCTGAAATAATTAAAGGGTACTTTGCAAATAGGCTTATTCATTTATTTTCTTTTGACACTATCGGGCGTTCACATAATTTTGAAGCAAATTCAACGATGTGATTAAAAGTAGCCCCTTCCGTTTTCTGATTGTTGCAATCATTCCATTTCTATTTTCAGCCTGCAATTCAAAAAAAGGTGGCGAAGGAAATTCGGGTGTCCCAACAGTGGCATTTCTTGATGCATTTGAAGACAATACTCTGGGTGTAGCGCGAAAAGGATTTTGGGATGCTTTGAAAGACAGTGGATTTTCGGAAGAGCAAAAGACCATCAATGTACTCTACCGCAATGCGCAGGGCGATATTCCAAAGCTCACTCTTGCATTGAAATATTTCAACGATCAAAAACCCGATTTAATAGCTACCTGCCCTACGCTCTCTACCATCACTGCATTGCAAAACAATACAACGATTCCTGTTTTTATGATGGTTTCGCCTGTACCTTCGCTCATGCAATTGAGTGATGAAAAAGGCAAGGAACCAGCTAATCTCTTTGGGGTGGGTGACAATATAGACTATATAGATACTTCTTTCGGACTTATACCACAATTGATAAAACCAAAGGGTGCCAAGCTGAAAGTTGGTGTATTGTACAATCAATCAGAGCCACAATCGGTTGAGGCAATAGAGCGACTGAAACAATTGGCTACGCGCTACAATGCCGAACTTGAGGTTGTATCAGTCAGCAATTCGGCTGATCTAGTACTTTCAGTAAAGTCATTGATTGCTAAAAACATTGATGCTTTTTTTGCTAACCCCGACAATGTTGTATTCTCAGGCTTTGAGAACATACTTGAATCGTGCCACTCGGCGGGTGTGCCGGTGTTCAGTAGCGAAGCTGGGCTAGTTTCCAGGGGTGCAGTTGCTGCTTATGGTGCCGATATTTACCAATGGGGTTACCAGTCGGGTGCAATGGCCGCAACATACCTCAAGAAAAAATCGACGACGGGACTTAAATGGACGACCGTTGCCAAAAAACAAAAGGTGTACAATGGTGCTGCTGCTGAACAATTTCACCTCACATTGCCTGCCGACTACATAAAAATTCAATAAAAATGGAATTCTATCTCTCAGCACTTGTACTTGGGCTATGCCTTGCCTGCATGGCGCTGGGGATATTTATTTCCATGAAGATTTTCAATATCCCCGACATCACTACCGATGGTAGCTTTACGCTGGGTGCCGTCATTACGGCTATGCTTATCACCCATCACCAGAATGTATGGATAGCGATTCCGGCTGTTTTGTGTAGTGGCGCGCTGGCAGGCATGATTACAGCATGGATTCATACCAAGCTGAGGATTGATGCATTGCTGGCAGGTATTCTCAATATGACTGCGCTGTATTCCATCAACCTTGTGCTTCTGGGGCGTAGTAACGTTCCTTTCATAGGCGTTAAAACGATTTTCAAATGGCTTTCTCCTGTCAGCAGTGCAACATCTGATATGATTCCTGCTTTTGTGATAGTAGCTATTTTAATTGCATTGCTCAGTTACCTCTTCCGTACAGATTTTGGTATTGCCGTGCGAGCTACAGGCAATAGCCCTTCAATGGCTAAGTCGTTAGGTATCAATAACGATAAAATGAAAGTGATAGGCTTAGGAATAGCAAATGCACTTACTGCCCTCAGCGGTTATCTGGTGGCACAATATCAGGGCTTTACCGACATTAACATGGGGATAGGCATTGTCATCACCGGGCTTGGCACTGTACTAATTGGCGATACTCTCATTAAGTGGCTGAAAATAACGAGCATCAGTAAACAACTTTTAATGATTCCTATAGGAAGTATTGTTTTCCAAATGGTACTTGCAGTAACCCTTTCCATGGGTGTAGATCCTAACTTACTGAAACTCGTTACAGCTTTGTTTGTTTTGGCAATTGTATACATTCCTAACCTGAAACTGAAGCAGAAATGATTAAGATAGAGCAGGTTACGAAAAAATTCAACGCCGGCACTGCCAATGAAGTTGTGGCACTTAAGGGTGTGAACCTTCAAATCAATGCAGGTGAATATGTAGTACTTATTGGAACGAACGGCTCGGGCAAATCGACGCTTTTAAATACAATTGCAGGTGCAGAATTTGTTGATTCAGGCAAGGTCTCAATCGACTCAACAGATGTAACAAAGCTCCCTGACTATAAACGCAGCAGGTGGCTGGCGCGGGTAATGCAAAACCCTTTAGCAGGCACTGCACCCGATTTGAGCATTCTCGATAATTTCAGATTAGCTGCGCTTCGCACTAAGTCTAAAGGGTTGAAAATTGGCACTGATGCAGCCTTCAAAAGTGAAGTGAAGGAGCGCATTGCGCACCTGGGTATGGGTTTAGAAAATAAACTGGAACAAAACATGGGAACGCTATCAGGTGGTCAAAGGCAGGCATTGACGATTGTTATGAGCGCGATGGATGACCCTAAAATCATTTTATTAGACGAACCTACCGCAGCCCTTGACCCGCAAAGTGCTGAAACCGTGATGCAACTGGTAGAGCAAATAAGGGCCGAATTTGGAGTAACCGTGATACTTGTAACACATAACATGCGCCATGCACACAAGTTTGGTAACAGGCTAGTGCTGATGCACAAGGGCAATGTACAGAAAGACTTAAATGCCGCGCAAAAGGCGGCTCTCTCAGTCAACGACATTTTCGATTGGTTTTAGCCAAAGGAGTGCCTGAACCTTATGGCTTTAGAAAAAAGTTAAATTACATCGCGCCAATGCAAATTGTAAGGGTGCCTGATTAATTTTGGCAACGAACATCTGTAAAAATATTTATTTCTAATTCAGACAAAATGGAAACGACTTCATCTGTTGACATTAAGGAATTGAACGAGCGAATTCATAAGAGCAGCGCTTTTATTGAATTACTGAACATGGAGCTCAACAAGGCACTGGTAGGCCAAAAAACAATGGTTGAAAGACTCATGATTGGTCTTTTAGCAAATGGACACGTGCTATTAGAAGGTGTACCGGGGCTTGCAAAAACACTTGCCATCAAGTCGCTTTCAACGGCGATTCAAGGTAGGTTTGCCAGAATACAGTTTACACCCGATTTGTTGCCTGCCGACGTTTTAGGTACAATGGTGTACAACCCACAAGCACACACCTTCAACGTAAGGAAGGGTCCTATTTTCGCAAACTTCATTCTTGCTGATGAGATTAACCGTGCCCCGGCTAAAGTGCAAAGTGCACTGCTTGAAGCCATGCAGGAACGTCAGGTAACAATTGGCGATAGCACCTACCCCCTCGAAGAGCCGTTTTTGGTACTTGCTACACAAAACCCTATTGAGCAGGAAGGTACTTACGAACTACCTGAAGCTCAGGTGGACAG
The DNA here is from genome assembly GCA_947454235.1 of Chitinophagaceae bacterium. Taxonomy (GTDB): domain Bacteria; phylum Bacteroidota; class Bacteroidia; order Chitinophagales; family Chitinophagaceae; genus Flavipsychrobacter. Next base: position 171,808 of record CANGIY010000005.1, on the reverse strand, counting down.
ATTTATGATGAAACTGGTAATCACTTACCCTAAGAAAGAAGAAGAACGCCAAATCATCAGAACAAACCTGAACCCGCAAGGCATGTCGAAAATCAACCCTGTTGTATCAACTCAGGAGATTTTGAACGCTCGTAAGCTGGTTAGGGAAGTGTACATGGACGAGAAAATTGAGCAATACATCATCGACATTGTATTTGCTACACGTTTCCCTGAAGAGTACAAACTGGTTAAATTGAAAAATTATATCAGCTACGGCGGTTCACCAAGGGCAAGTATCAGTTTGGCATTGGCGGCAAAAGCATACGCATTTATCAAGCGTCGTGGCTATGTAATACCAGAAGATGTACGTGCTGTTTGCCATGATGTTATGCGCCACAGAATTGGTATTACGTACGAAGCGGAAGCTGAAAATGTAACAAGTGAACAAATACTGAACGAAATACTAAACGTGGTAGAAGTGCCATAGTAGGTTAGTTAACGATATTTCTAAATAGCCGGTGCTGCAAAGTGCCGGCTATTTTATGTTGCCCGCCGTAGCTATATACAAGATGTGTATTCAAATTCAGACTGATACTGTAAGAAAACTGTCGTCAATGAGCTACATTTGCAGGAATTGATATATCATGAATAAAATTGCCTGCTTCATTTCTGCACTGGTATTCACCACACTAGGGGCAACAGCCCAATCTATCTTGTACTCACCGTATGAAACCAATCCAGAGTTATTTTCAAGAAGTATGTTGACGATCAACCCTTTCGAACTTACAATTGGTCGTGATTGGGGATTGACATCTACAGCTAAATTTGAAACAATGGTGGGCAAGAAAATAGCACCTTACATAAGCTATACTGTTAATGCAATAACCTACAATTCGGGGTCAAATGATCCTAAATATTTTCATGAAATAGGCACTGGCCCTAACCCATATAAATTTGAACTGGGAGCAACCTATTATTTTCTAGATGAAAATGTTGATGACTTCACGAATATGGATATGGGACAATCGATAAAAACAGACTTTGGCATATTGACTCATCAGGCAATTCCTTCAAAGTTAAAGCACATGTTGGGTCTAGATTTAGGTTTAGGAAGCGTTTCTGAAATGATTGAAACAGACCAAATGAATGGGTATTACCTGACCAACTTTACCGCGAAAACGTCGAAGGAAACTAAATATCTAAAAGATAACGATAAAGAGTACCCACAGTATTTGCATATTACAAACGCTTTGGTAATGGCGGGGTTGAGGTACAAATATGTGAACCGTACCATTGTAAAAACCGGAGATGGAATTAAGCGCCATGCAACTAAAATGTACGAATGTTATTTCGATTTGATGTATGCTCCATCATTCGTGAAAAATGATTTCTTTTTAGGCGCTAACGACTCATCTATCGCAACACCTGGGAAATATTCAATAACTACTTCATCGAAAAACATCAATAACTTCGGTTTCAGACTGGGCTTTCATCGTACAACATCAAACTTAGTGGGAGTTTCGTCGCAAATTGAAGTTGGGCTGGCTCCGGGGTACTATGTTACCAACACGCTTTTTGGCAGGGGTGCATACATTAGATATGGAGTCGGTATTTCAATAGGAAGCAAAAAATATTTCAGGCAAGCAGACGAGAAAGACCCGGCAAAAGTGATCACAGATAAGCCTAAACAAACAGAACCCGAACTAGAAAACAAAAAGCTGAATAACATTTAAGCCATAAAAACCATAAGTCTAATTCACCATACAATGTTTAAAAAAATCGCCATTCTTGCTGCAATTGGTTGTTCAACCTTTGTTGCACACGCAAATCCGAAAGGAGAAGTTCACTATACACCAATAGAAACAAATCCTGATTTATACGCGCGTTCATTATTGAACCTTTCCCTGATTGATATGGAAATGGGAAAGAATATCAACTTTGGCTACAGCTTAAAGTTTGAAACAATGATAGGTGACAAAATTGCACCTTACATTAAAATGATGGGCACGTATTACACACTACATGGTTCATTTTCTGATGAAGCAGAATACAAACCTGTTGAAGACAAGCTAAAGCCATATCAATTTGAACTTGGTGGTACTTATTATTTCTTTGACAAAAATTATGCTGCTGATGTGCCTGTAGTATTGCGCCAAACATCACATGGCCGTTATACCGTTACGCACTACACTACAATTCCTAGCGAAGTGAAGCACATGATTGGCGTTTCTGCAGGTTTTTTTCAGAAAAGGAATATTGCAGAATTAAAGACAAATTCGGCTTCACTCTACAACTTTAAAAGTTTCGATGGCACGTACAATCAGCCTTTATCGAACTTTATGGTTAATGAACGTGTAACATACCTCCAAAGCTCGGGAGCTTCCATTTTTGCAGGTATTAAATACCGTAATATCAAAAGAACAATTGTGAATGTGGAAGAGTGCGGGAAACGCGAAAACACAACTGGTATGGAATATTACTTTGACCTAATATTACAACCAAGTTCCAGTATCAGTGATGTTGTTGTTCCATTGTCTGACTCGTCAAACGGAAACCCGGGTGGTTATCACCTCATTGCCAAAAGCTCAGCATTGAGCCACTTCGGATTTAGAGCAGGGTACTCACGCCAAACAACAAAGAACTTTAACGGATATCAAAACTTCGAATTTGGCTTTATGCCGGGTTATACAACCAGTGCTTCAGTTTTTGGACACGGCTTATATTGCAAACTCGGTTATGGTTTTTCAATAGGGTCAAGAAAACATTTCAAACTGGGAGCTGAAGCCGCAGAACCAGTAAAAAGCAAGAAAATAGAAACTACAAGTACGCCGCCTGCACAAACAATTTAGGACAATACTATGTTTCAGATTGCCAGCTTTTATGAAACAACCGACATTTAAAGGATTTGTTTCTATTAGTGTGATTTCTTTGGCGGCTATTAGAATTCTCAGCCAAAGAACCGAATACGCACCCATAGAAACAAATCCTTTTTTCTCCCGCTCCCTGATCAATTGGGGGTCAATTTGATGAGGGGTAGTTAATGATATTTCTACCACACACTATAATGCCCCCCATTCAAATTTGAACCAGGTTGAGGATTTAAAAAAAATTTCAAAAAATATTGCGGCAAAAACTAACTATTTCAGCAACTATTACGTCTTAGTATGTAGGAACAGTTAAAAAAGGCGTTTTTGGTGTGTTAAAAATTGTTTTGGACATCTCAATGAAATTCCTTTAATTTGCATTAGTTAATCGTATAAATATCAGTCTATAGAGCATAAAATCTACTTAACCAATCCCCGGTAACAAATGGTGAATTGATTTACATCACTTTTAAAAACCGTAGAATTATGCTGCTCAATCAATTATCTGACGCCCAACTGGCGCATGCTTTCTCCAATGGAGACGAAAAAGCTTTAGAAGTACTTATCAAAAGGTACAAAGACAAAATCTATACATCTATCTATGTATTGGTGAAAGACAAGTATCTTGCTGAAGACCTGTTTCAGGATACTTTCGTAAAAATCATTAAAACCATCAAGGGCGGTCGCTACAACGAGCAAGGTAAGTTTTTGCCTTGGGCTGTTAGAGTAGCACACAACTTATGCATGGACTACTTCCGTAAAACACGTCAGGTAACCAATGTTTCGTTGCCCGATGGTCAGGACATATCTATGCTATTTGGTGCCAGCGATATGACAGCCGATGTGATTGAAAAACGTCAGACTCATGACTCAGTGCGCAAACTGGTGGAAGCACTGCCTGAAGAGCAACGTGAAGTAATTGTTTTACGTATGTATGGCGACCTCAGCTTCAAACAAATATCTGACCTTACAGGCGTGAGTATAAACACAGCATTGGGTCGTATGCGCTACGCTTTGTTGAATATGCGCAAAATGATTTCAGATAATCACATGGTATTGCGCTAACTGGTTAATGTCGTTTTAAAATTGTCCCCAAAACACGGGCAGCTTTTGATTTATTTTAGGGTTAAAAACGACAAATAATTTAAATTTGCGACATGGCCGATTTGCATAGGTTTTTTTACAGCGGACCACTGTATAAAAATAACTTGGTTGCGCTTGATGAAGGTGCTTCAAAACATATATGGCAGGTACTGCGTATGCAGCCCGACGAGAAGATAATTCTTACCGACGGAAAGGGGCATCATGCTATTTGTACCCTCTACACCGCCGAAAGGCATAAGTGTGAGGTCATAGTTGGAACACCTGAGTTCACGCCCCGAAAGGATAGCCTGATGCATTTATGTGTTGCCTTTACGAAGAACAACAGCCGTAATGAGTGGTTGCTTGAAAAAGCAACCGAACTTGGGGTGAGCACCATTACACCAATCATGGCGGCACGCTCTGAAAAAGTACATTTTCGCGACGAACGTTGGGAAAAGTTGCTTACTTCGGCATTATTGCAAAGCCAACAGTTTTATATGCCTGAGCTCAATGAAATAATGCCGGTGGGTGATGTATTGAAAAAGTTCTGCCATATCTCTAACCGTTACATGGCGCACCTGGTGGAAGGGCAACCCCGTACACCATTCGCTGATGTGCTACCAAAAGGACAGGACGCTGTTATATTAATAGGTCCTGAAGGTGATTTCAGAAACGACGAAGTGAACTTGTGTATTTCTTACGGTTACAAACCTGTTTCACTCGGGCTGCAACGCCTGCGCACTGAAACTGCCGCTTTAGCAGCATGTGCCTACTTTAACATGATTAACGATGGCATTTAAGAGAGGATTTGCCGGATTGATACTTACTCTGTTTTTGGCACTTAATGCCAGCGGTCAGGGTATTAAACTTGCACTGCTTGTTTATAGCGGTGGTGGCGACTGGTATGCCAATCCGACCTCTTTGAAAAATCTGGCTATGTTCTGCAATGAGCAGTTGCATACTTCATTCAGTACCACTGAAGCGCGGGTGGAAGTAGGCGGAAGCGATATTTTTAATTACCCGTTCATTCACATGACCGGACACGGAAGATGGTCGTTGAATGACGCTGAAGCCCAAAACCTGAGGAAGTACCTTGAAGGCGGCGGCTTTTTACACGTTGACGATAACTACGGTTTAGACCCTTATGTAAGACCCGCTCTTAAAAAAATATTCCCTGAATTAGACTTGGTAGAATTACCTTTTGAACACCCTATCTATCATCAGAAATACAATTTCCCGAATGGATTGCCTAAAATCCACGAGCACGATAACAAACCGCCTAAGGGCTACGGACTCATTTATAAAGGTCGGTTGGTGTGCTTCTACAGTTTTGAAACCGATTTAGGTGACGGATGGGAAGACTTTGACGTACACAAAGACCCTCCCGAAAAACACATTGCAGCCTTGCAAATGGGTGCCAACATTATTCAGTACGTTTTCAGTAATATCAATAACAAAAGGCTGGGTGAGCCTTAATCGATAATTCCCTTTCGGAGAATTATTTATATCGTGTAAGGTAGTTTCATGCTAATTTTGCACTATGTCATTCTTCCAAAAAGGTCGCCCCTATGTGATAGCAGGTCCATGCAGTGCAGAAACCCGCGAACAGGTTTTAGAAACCGCGCGTCGCCTGTCAGATGGTGCAGTTCATTTATTCAGGGCGGGGGTATGGAAACCCCGTACACGCCCCGGTTCATTTGAAGGCAATGGTGCTGCGGCATTAGAATGGCTGACAGAAGTAAAACAACAATTCAATTTACCATCAATTATTGAAGTTGCTGAACCCGAACACATAGAACTCGCATTGAAACATGGTATTGATGCGGTTTGGATAGGTGCCCGAACAACGGTAAACCCATTTCATATTCAACGACTGGCTGATGCCCTAAATGGCACAAAATTGCCTGTGCTGGTTAAAAACCCGGTTAACCCCGATGTTGACCTGTGGCTGGGTGCCATTGAGCGGTTTGAAAAAGCAGGTGCTGTTGATGTAGGAGCAATTCACCGCGGCTTTTCGGGTTATGGAGGTGAGAACAGAAATCAACCCAACTGGCCTATACCAATTGAACTAAAACGCCGCCGCCCCGACCTTTGTTTGATTTGTGACCCGAGCCATATTACAGGAAACAGGGAAAAAGTAGCCAGTATGGCCCAAAAAGCCATGGACATGCACTTTGACGGGTTGATGATTGAAACACACATTACACCTGAAAAAGCATGGACTGACGCGGCACAACAGGTAACTCCTGAAACGCTGCACCTCATTTTGAGTCAGCTTGTCATTAAACAGGAACTGGGTGAAGATACCAATGCCCGGGTGCAACTGGAATACTTCAGGCAATTGATGGATAACCTCGATGCTGAAATTATAGACCTCATCGCAAAAAGACTTGACCTGAGCAACAAAATAGGCGAGATTAAGAAAGACTGCAACATGACTGTGTACCAACCTAACCGTTGGAGAGAAATAGTAGAAACCATTACCGGAAGAGCAGATCAGCAGGGACTTTCAGCCGATTTTATTGTGAGTATTTACGAGAAAATACACCACGAAAGCGTGCGCAGGCAGCTCAATATTATGGGCACCACTGCCGAAAACCAAACAACCCACTAAAACCAATTTCTATGAATTTGAGATTTAATGTACGCGTATATGGTATCTGTATGCAGGACGGTAAAGTGCTGGTGAACAATGAATTGATTCGTGGCAAAAACATCATCAAATTCCCCGGTGGCGGACTTGAATATGGCGAAGGCACCATTGAATGCCTGATTAGGGAATTTAAAGAAGAACTGGGTTTAGATATTGAAGTTGTTTCACATTATTACACCACCGATTTCTTCATGGCATCGGCTTACGACCAATCGCAGGTAATAAGCATTTACTACCTCGTAAAAGCCAATGTTCCCGACCCCATCCAAAACCTACTACCCGATGAAGTCACCTACTGGCAACCACTTCACCTCATCACCGATACCACTTTCTCCCTCGCCATCGACCGAAAAGTGGGGATGATGATAAGAGATGAGTTTGGGGGGTAGAGCCTGAGCTATTGCTATTTTCTGTAAATTTGGAGTGTGGTACGCGCATTTACAGAAATTGAAATATCCAATTGTTTGATTGAAGGACAAAGTCCTATGCGTGTAAATGCAGGCATCGACTTTAGTCAGATGCATTTTTCCATCCCGAAACATATTGCAGCTCAATTGCAACTCAAAACACTCGAAGAGCGCGAAGTAACCATTGCTGATGGCTCTGTAAAGTCGGTGCCATACGTTGGACCCATCAAAATAACATTCAAGAATAGAAGCTGTTTCACAGGTGCGTTGGTATTTGGAGATACGGTAGTGCTCGGTACAATCCCAATGGAAGAGATGGATACCACTGATTTTCTCTTAATGACCAATGCCAATCACCAGATGCTTGAAAAGTCAATGGAGGAGTTGAAAAATGGGCAGTTGATGGCATGGAACGGGCAGTAAAAGCCCCCTCCCCAAAAATCTTTTTTCAAACAAAATTTGGTTTGTAAACAGTGTTTAGTAAATTTGCGGTGTAATTATTTGCTACAATGGGTATTGCTGAAAGAAAAGAACGTGAAAGACTGGAAATGCGGGAACGCATCATTCAGGGTGCCTTGCAAATGTTTTTGGAAGAAGGATATGAAAAAACCTCTATCAGAAACATCGCGGAAAAAATAGAATACAGCCCGGCAACCATCTACCTGTACTATAAAGACAAGGACGAATTACTATACGAAGTACAAAAACAATGCTTCGATATGCTGGCTGAAATCTTCCAGAAAGAAGCCACAGCACACGACCCCTTCACCAGGCTGGAACAAATTTGTTACACATACATCAAATTTGGGCGCGAAAATGCACAGCTCTACGACCTGATGTTCATTATCAAAGCACCCATGAATGTAGTAGTAGAACAAAAACTGTGGACGAATGGTCATGATGCATTCGGGTTTCTGGTACACACGCTCAGGCAATGTATTGAACAAAAACAAGTGCGCTTCAAAGACCCAATCACTGCCGCCCTTCAGGTGTGGGCTATGGGGCACGGACTCATTGCGTTGGATATCAGATGCCGCATCAAAGTGCTTGAAATGACCGAAGAACAAGTACAATGCACCATTCACGATTCAATAAAAGAATACCTCGAACTCATAAAATATTAATCAAAAAACCAGTGGCGTAGCAATACGCCTCTTTTTAGCAAAAATCACTAAACACCGTTCAATATGTTAGCGACAATAAGAAAAGTTTGGATGTTAACTCTGGGTTATGTTTTAACGGCTGCTTCGGTGCAGGCACAGGTAGAATCAGCCATACTCAACCAGTATGTAGCTACAGCCTTTGCTTCCAATGAAGGCATCAAGCAACAAAACATTCAATTCGAACAGGGGCTAAACGCCTTGAAACAGGCAAAATCGTTTTACTACCCTAATGTGAGCCTTTCAGCCGACTACATGAGGGCGGCCGGCGGCCGAACCATTGATTTACCCATTGGCGACCTTATGAACCCAGTGTACAGTACGCTCAACCAGCTTACTCACTCCAACAATTTCCCGACCATTAAAAATGAGTCGTTTCAGTTGAACCCTGATAACTATTACGATGCCAAAGTGCGCACCGCAATGCCGCTCATCAACACTGAAATCAGGTACAACGAACGCATTAAAAAGGTGTTACTCGATAAAAATCAGGCTGCATTGAACGTCTATAAACGCGAATTAGCCAAAAATGTGAAAGAAGCCTACCTGCACTATTGCCAGGCATCTAATGCAGAAGTGATTTTCGCAAACAGCCTGACATTGGTGAATGAAAATGTGCGCGTGAACAAAAGTCTGGTGAAAAATGGCGTCAAGAACAATACAGTTTTGCTGCGTTCAGAGAGTGAAGCGGAAAAACTGAAAGCGCAACTCGAAGAAGCACGTAATAACAAAACCGCTGCACGCCTGTACTTCAACTTCCTGCTCAATCGCCCCGATGAAAGCGAGATTATTGTAGATACCACCTTGGGCCAAAATGCTGAAGAAGATCTGGCAATACCCGCAGGAATGAACAATGATGTGCTCACACAAATTGCGACCGGAGAAAAAGCATTTGAACTGGCGAAAAAAATGACACAGACGACCTATGTACCCAAAGTGGCAACATTCCTCGATATGGGCTCACAGGGCAATAACTTCAAGTTTGACAACAAAACAGCCTACTTCATTTGGGGCATCAACCTGAAATGGGACCTATTCGCCGGAGGCATGAATAACCTGAAACGCAAGAGCTACGAACTGGAAATAGACAATACACAATCGCAATACAGAATGGTGCGTGATGCCAACGACCTCGAACATAAACAGGCATGGCTGAACTTAAAAACCAATCAGGCAAAGTACAAAAGCGCCCGCACACAGCTAAAAATGGCGCAGCGCTACTACAACGACCAGCTTAAAGCCTACAAAGAAGGTACGGTGCTGTACATAGAATTGGTAGATGCACTCAACCAACTCACGACAGCCGAATTGCAGGAAAGCATTTCCCGTGCCAACATCCTGCTTTCGCGCGTGCAAATTGAACGTGTGAACTCACTCATAGATCTCAACTCAATAAAATAATTATTCAAGAACCATACAAATAACCAAAGCAATGAAACGCACATATATCTGGCTCGCCGCAGCAATGGCAATCATGACATGGGCATCGTGCAAAGAGCAAAAAGCCGAAACCAAAAAAGAAACCAATGAAGTGATTCCGGTGAAAGTAATGGAACTGACCGGGGCTGGTGCTGAGGGCACGGTAGAAGCTTCGGGGCATTTTACGACCGACAACTCCACTTATTTGTCGTTTAAAGTAGGTGGCTACATCAATAAAATACTGGTGAAGGAAGGCGATAAAGTAACCAAGGGGCAATTGCTGGCAACACTCGACCTCACCGAAATCAATTCAATGGTAAACCAGTACCGCCTTGGGTTTGAAAAAGCAAAACGCGACTACGAACGTGTAAAGAACTTATACAACGATAGTGTTGCGACACTGGAACAATTCCAGAATGCAAAAACAGGCTACGACCTCGCTGCGCAACAGTTGAAAGCAGCCGAATTTAACCTGGCACACAGCAATATCACAGCACAGGAAAGTGGCTTTATACTCAAGAAAATGGCATCAGAAGGGCAACTGGTGAATGCAGGTATGCCGGTGCTGGTAGCCAATGGAGTTTCGGGTGGAAACTGGATGCTGCGTATTGGTTTAAGCGACAAACAATGGAGTAATTTAAAAGTGGGCGATAAAGCTGAGGTATTCACCGACACGCGTAATAATGGCGCGCTTACAGGCAAGGTACTCCGCAAATCGGAAGGCATAGACCCCATGAGTGGCGTACTCACTGCTGATATTGCCTTAACTGGCAACCAAGGTGGCACCTTCGCCGAAGGTATGTTTGGCAAGGCTGTCATTAGTACTACTGCCACAAAAGACACTTCCAGCAATGGCTACGTGATTCCTTACGACGCGATACTCGATGCCGATGGCAGAACGGGGTATGTGTTTGTGACCAAGGATGGCAGTACCGCCCACAAGGTGAGAATCACCATAGATAAACTGCTGAAAAACAATGTACTGGTGACTGGTGGCTTGGATGGTGTACAAAAGATAATCGTTTCAGGCAGTGCATACCTGAACGAGAACAGCCCAATTCACATTATTCAATAAACCCCCAAAACCAATTGAAGCAATGAAAATCTCAGAATATGCAGTGAAGAACTACCAGTTTACGCTGGTTATCTTCATCATGATTATTGCACTGGGGCTTACAACCATCCTCAATATGCCCCGCAGCGAGGACCCCGAAATGCATGCCCCATTCTATCCGGTGGTAGTGGTGTATCCGGGTACAAGTCCGAAGGACATGGAAGAACTGGTGGTAAAACCGCTGGAAAAAGAAATAACAGGACTCGAAAACCTGAAAAGGGTGCGCTCAAGCATTGGCGATGGCGTGGCAGTAATAAGCGTTGAATACAAGTACAACAGCAATGTTGAAACCAAGTATCAGGAGCTGGTGCGGGTGGTGAACAACAAACGCAGTTCGCTGCCGCAGGATATTTACAGCATTGAGGTTAAAAAGCTACAACCCAGCGATGTAAACATTCTACAGATTGCGCTGGTATCGGAGAATGCGCCGCGCAGGGTAATGCAGGAACAAGCCGAAAAACTACAGGACGAGCTTGAGAAACTCACCCAACTGAAAAATGTAGAAATCAGTGGATTGCCGGCACGCCAGGTGCGCATTGAGCTTAACCTTGAAAAAATGGCGCAAATGCACATTCCCGTTACGGCTGTTGCAGGCAATATACAAAGTGAAGCCGCCAACATTCCCGGAGGTAGCATTGATGCCGGCAGCCGTACCTACAACGTAAAGGGTGGCGATAATTACAAATCAATAGAAGACATTGAAAACACCATAATAGCTTCGCCGAATGGCAAAAATATATTGCTGAAAGACGTGGCTCGGGTGTATTACGGTTACGAAGAAGAAAAGTATACCACCCGACTGAACGGCCACCGTTGTGTGTTTGTAACAGCAGCCCAAAAGGAGGGTGAAAACATTACGGCAGTTCAGAAACAATACCAACCCATTATAGAAGCGTTCAAAAAAACACTGCCCGCCAACGTGGCATTGGTGCACAACTTCGACCAGGCAGAAAACGTAAACCGCCGCCTGACGGGGTTGGGAGAAGACTTTTTAATTGCGATTTTACTGGTTGCGGTAACGCTGTTGCCATTGGGCAGCCGTCCGGCTTTGATAGTTATGATATCTATTCCGCTATCGCTTTCTATAGGTATTGTAATGCTGAACCTGTTTGGTTACAACCTGAACCAGTTGAGCATTGTGGGCCTGGTAGTGGCATTGGGCCTGCTGGTTGATGACAGTATTGTGGTGGTAGAGAACATTGAACGTTGGATGCTGCTGGGGCACTCACGCCTCGATGCCACGCTCAGGGCTGTAAAGCAGATTGGGCTTGCGGTTGTGGGCTGTACTGCAACACTCATTATTGCCTTCTTACCTATTCTGTTCATGCCTGAAGGGGCGGGTGACTTCATCAGGGGATTGCCGCTGGCTGTGATACTTTCCGTAATTGCATCAATGCTGGTTTCGCTGACCATTATACCATTCCTTTCGAGCAAATTACTGAAGGAGCATACCGGGCACCCCGACGGCAACATCTTCATGCGCGGACTCAAAAAAATCATTCATGGCAGTTACTCGCGCTTGCTAGATGTGGCTATTAAAAAGCCGCTCGCTACCATTGTTGTAGCTGTGGTACTGTTTGGTGCTGCTATTGGTTTGTTCAATGTTATAGGGTTCAGTTTGTTCCCTGCATCAGAAAAACCGCAGTTCATGATTAATGTAATTACACCCCCTCAAACCAATGTTGCCGCCACCAACGAGGTAGTGCTGGCAATTGAAAAAGAACTGAAGGCAGAACCATCTATTCAGTATTTTTCGAGCAATGTAGGCAAGGGCAACCCACGTGTGTACTACAACGAAATAAGGGAAAATGAACGTTCTAACTATGCGCAGATATTCGTGCAACTGCACCCCGAGACACGCCCTGATAAAAAACTGGAACTGCTTGAGAAATTGCGCCACAAATGGACTCCGTACCCCGGCGCAACTGTTGAGGTGAAAAACTTTGAACAAGGTCCACCGGTACTGGCACCAGTAGAAGTGCGTTTGTTTGGTGAAAACCTGGATAGCCTGAGGGCACTCGCCAGCAAGGTAGAAGACATGCTCAAAACAACGGAGGGCACTATGTATGTGACCAACCCTGTAGCCACCATGAAGTCGGATATTAAAGTGAACATCAACCGGGCAAAAGCACAGTCGTTGGGCATACCTACCATCAACATAGACCGCACAGTGCGTATGGCGATTGCGGGTCTGGACCTCGGTAAGTTCACCGACCGCAACGAGAAAGATTACAACATAATACTCACCGCAGCCAAGGATGAAAAACCGACGCTTGACCTGTTCAACACCATGTACATCAACAACAACCAGGGTGTGAGTATTCCGTTCAGTCAGGTGGCAGATTTATCGCTGGAGTCGAGCCCGAACATTATTAACCACAACGAGAAAAAACGTGTGGTATCGGTGAAAGCGTTCGTGAAAAAAGGCTTCCTTGCCGACCGCATTATTACCGATGTAATTGGTAAAATGGACAAAATGAACCTGCCGCACGGGTACAGCTACGAAATGGGTGGCGAGGTAGAAAGCCGCAAGGACAGCTTTGGGGGATTCCAAAGCATAATCATTGTCACCATATTCCTGTTTATCGCAGTACTGATTTTGGAATTCCGCACGTTCAAAAGCACGCTCATTGTACTTTCGGTGATACCGCTGGGTATTGTGGGTGCAGCAGTGGCACTGTGGCTCACAGGCAATACGCTTTCGTTTGTGGCCATTATTGGCTTGATTGCGCTGGCTGGTATAGAGGTCAAAAACACCATTTTGCTCGTTGACTTCACCAACCAACTGCGCGCACAGGGCAAGAGCCTGGATGATGCAATAAGAGAGGCGGGCGAAGTACGATTCTTACCTATTGTACTCACCTCGCTAACTGCTATCGGAGGTCTTATACCAATTGCCATCTCCACCAACCCGCTCATCAGTCCGCTAGCCATTGTACTCATTGGCGGCCTCATCAGCTCCACCCTCCTCTCCCGCATCGTCACCCCGGTGATTTATAAACTAATCCCACCGAAGGTGTAGAAGAAGATTTTTATATAATATTGAAGCAGCCCCGAAAGGGGCTGTTTTTGTTTTGGGGGGGGCACATTCATCTGTCAACTAGTAATTTCTCCAGAACCGATTTAACTCTATATTTTTACCGTCATTAATTTCTTCGATCTCTATATTTTTATCAAAATCATTCTCATCTGCAATAAAAAATCTTGCGTTTATTGGCAGCTCAATTTCATCCTCAAAAACCAGTTCTGTGGTATCTCTATAGATCATAACCTTATCTTCACTATCATAAATACCTGTTTCTTCATCATCGACAATAAGTGTAACTTTTACACGAACCCAGGCTTTTATTTCAATTTCAACATCTTCTTCATTCAGAGAGACAATTTCATATTCTTTATTTTGAACTTTAATTTCATCTATCGAAACATCATGCACATCTAACCAATTTGTGTATTCATAATACGCCGTATAATCGTCTAATTGATTTGTTACCCATTCACGAATGTCTTTATCAATATTTTCGCTATCTTGATTAAACAATGCAGATACCAATTCTATGCGAGCTGGAGAAATTCTTTTTAAATTATTTTCCAAATATATATCGAAATCATTTCGAACTTCAAAAAACTCACTATCTCGACCTTTAAAATCATTGTCCAACGAGAAAAGTAAACATGTATCACCACATTCCTCACACCATTTTTCAATACTTATTATCGCGATTACATCTGGAAATTCGTGTTTCTTATTAGTCGAATTAAATGGTGGTTTTCCTTCAAAATAGTCTTTAAAAATATCCTCTGAATTAATTGTTGGATATTCGATAATTATTGCCTTTGCCTCTTTCAACTTGGAATCAAATTTGGTGTAAAATTCATTGCATAAATCTTCAACTTTTGGCAATTTCTTGATCGTATCCTTAACTGAAGTATTGTTCCTCAAAACCCTTAAAACCTTTTCCTTGTCATTAATCAATTCGTTGTGCCTATCAAATGCTAATCTTGCTTTCTTTTTATATTGCGATTTAACTTCATTGACAGTTATTATTGAAAGCACTAATTGTAAATAATTGTCCCTACATAGTTCTAAAAAACTAGTAATTCTTTTCCCTAAAAAATTCTCACTGACAAAAATTGAAGTATCAAGAAAGACATTTTCCATAAAACTGAATGTTTTAATTTATTGAATTAATCGAGAACCACCAGTGGATTACTAAATCCATCATTCACCCAACGTATACCGTATTTTTATTATTATTTTTTTATTTACAAGTCACTTGCTTATTCGCACTAACAAGTGTCGATTTAATTCGAAAAGGATTACTTAATTTATTACATGAGTTACACAATGGCACGATGTAATGAGAATGGTCGTTTGTCTCGTGTAGTTTTACATGCCCACCTAAGGTTGCTAAATTACTACATGTAGTATTTGCACAATTTCGTTGATTTCCATGACCGCCAAAATTATACCAATGCTCAAGCCATGAAGCGCAATTACATTTTTTGCTTGCTGTGCCGTTTAGATTCTTGACAATCATGCTTTTCTATTTTACATTTTTTAATTTCCTGAATGTATTTACTAAATCGTCTACATAGACTTCTTGCCCAATTCCCCGATAACTTGGATGATAAGCATCAATATAGTGAATTCCATTGCGTTCATATATTTCAACTTCACCAACCCAGTCAACAAAATCATAAGACGTTTCTTCCCTTAAAACCGAAAAAGTACCACCGCAAATAATGATGTTAGGCTTATAAAAATCAATCTGTTCATCGATAAATGCCTTGTGATTTTTGTATGCCTTTCTTATGTCGTTCATATTTGTTCTAGAACCATTTAAGCCTGGCAGTTTTTGGATATTTACAATACACACATCATTGAGCGATTCTTTTACAGAGCTATCTTCTTTGATAAAGGGCATATCATTCCAAAGCAAATTTTCCTGTATACCGTAGCTGCTATAAGCTAGAGTACTCCACGTCGGCTTTTTCAATAATTCGTCCGCGCCTGTTTTAAACAAATCCCGATAAGCCCATCCACCACCATCTTCATCGTATGCCTCCTTTAACAAATACATCAATCTAGGCGCATTGGTTGTTTTTAAAACATCAAAATACCTTTCTGGGTTTATCGCTCCATCGTAAATTGGAAATCGCTCTGTTTCAGATATTGCCTCATTAACCCTTAATTCAAAGTCTGTAATCGATTTTAAAAATTCTTCTTTAGAAACCATATTATTGCAATTTAGGAATTTTATACCGACAATTTGTTCTCATTATTTTTATTTTTGTTTTATTTATATATAATTCCATATTTTTCATCATCCCCAACCCTCCCACCACCAAAACAAGTCTACTATTACAGTATATCTGTATGTTTTAAAAAGACTTATGCCTTATGAAAAGGAAATTAAAAGTTGGGGGTGTGTTGCGGGTGGTAGTGATGGTGGTATGTTGTTTAGTGGCGCACACGGGCCACAGCCAGCCTGTAAGCGATAGCACATCAGGCACATCACCCCAACACATGATTGAGGTGGGAAAGATACCACCCCCAGACCGCCGGCTCATTATCGCCCTCGCAAAAGACCAACTGATAGACACCTTGGGTAACTATGATGTCAGGGTGGTGCGCCACAAACTCGCTATCAATGGTCATCGCCCAAAACACTCGCTGTACAAACACTATGCAAAACTCATCCCCTACCGAATCTCCCGCAAACCATACCATGCGTGGCAGAAAGCGGGTGGGTGTTGATGGTATTGTGCGCTATTACTGGCGCAAGAGTTGATTCAACTTGTTGAAGCGCTCTTGTGTCTATAAAGGTGAACGGGTCTCCTGACCCGGCGAAGCATACAATATACTGTTACTTAATATGGTCGAATCCGGGTCAGGAGACCCGCCCATTTCCTTAGACACGGGAGCGCTGCGCTAACTCCCCGCGCCAGTGTGGTTATTACTGGCGCAAGAGTTGATTCAACTTGTTGAAGCGCTCTTGTGTCTACAAAAGTGAGCGGGTCTCCTGACCCGGCGAAGCATACAATATACTGTTACTTAATATGGTCGAATCCGGGTCAGGAGACCCGCCCATTTCCATAGACACGGGAGCACTGCGCTAACTCCCCGCGCCAGTGTGGTTATTACTGGCGCAAGAGTTGGTTCAACTTGTTGAAGTGCTCTTGTGTCTATAAAAGTGAGCGGGTCTCCTGACCCGGCGAAGCATACAATATACTGTTACTTAATATGGTCGAATCCGGGTCAGGAGACCCGCCCTCCCGAGGTAAACTCGGGATCCATAGACACGGGAGCGCTACGCTAACTCCACGCGCCAGTGCGCTATTACTGGCGCAAGAGTTGATCTAACTTGTTGAAGCGCTCTTGTGTCTACAAAAGTGAGCGGGTCTCCTGACCCGGCGAAGCCTTTTATGATATGAGTTGTGCATTAAACTAAAAATGGCTAACTTACATTTATGTCATCACGATTTAAAGTTTGGGACGACCAGTTACCGCATTTTGTCACTTCGACTGTTGTTGGTTGGGTCGATGCACTTTCAAGGGAGACTTACAAGGAAATTGTATGTAAAAGTCTGAAGTTCTGCATTGAACAAAAAGGAATGTTGTTACATGCATGGGTGATAATGCCAAACCACATACATCTTATATTTAGTTGCAAACAAGGTGCAACTGTATCCGGTATCATGCGTGATTTAAAAAAATACACTTCCCGACAAATTGTAACTGCGATATTGGAAAACGAGCATGAAAGTCGTAAGGACTGGATGCTGAATATGTTCAGATTCACCGCGGTAACCAATGGCGGAGCTGATGAGTTTCAATTTTGGCAAAATGAATTCCACCCTATCACGCTCGATAATGCCGACAAAACTCAAACACGTCTCAACTACTTGCACGAAAACCCAGTTAGGGTGGGTATAGTATGGAACCCAGAAGACTACAAATACAGCAGTGCCATCGATTATTACAGTAAACATAAGGGAATATTGCCTGTAGTTTTGCTTGGGTAGGTTGATGGTGTTATACTGCGGGTCAGGAGACCTCCCGAGGCAAAAAAGGCTCGGGACAGGCTGTCCATTTCCATAGACACGGGAGCGCTGCGCTAACTCCCCGCGCCAGTGTGCTATTACTGGCGCAAGAGTTGGTTCAACTTGTTGAAGCGCTCTTGTGTCTACAAAAGTGAGCGGGTCTCCTGACCCTGCGAAGCTGATTTATACTTGCGATGCAATATACTGCGGGTCAGGAGACCTCCCGAGGCAAAAAGGCTCGGGACAGGCTGTCCATTTCCATAGACACGGGAGCGCTGCGCTAACTCCCCGCGCCAGCCCCACCCCACCACAGATATTTATGATTATTTTCATTAGAATACTATTAACTTTGTAAGGCAAAAAGTGTAACTGTATTCATGCCTGATATCATACATCTACTATCAGACCATTTGGCAAACCAGATTGCAGCGGGCGAGGTGATTCAAAGACCTGCTTCTGCTGTCAAGGAATTGCTTGAAAATGCCATTGACGCCGGTGCTACCTCTATTCACCTCAATGTGAAAGAGGCGGGTAAGGAACTGATTCAGGTGGTGGATAATGGCAAGGGCATGAGTCCTACCGACGCGCGCATGAGCTTTGAGCGCCATGCCACATCTAAAATCAAGGACATCAACGACCTTTTCAGCATCAAAACCAAGGGTTTCAGGGGCGAGGCACTGGCATCTATTGCCGCCGTTGCTCAGGTAGAGATGAAAACGCGCCAACCCGAGGCAGAGATGGGCACCCACATTATTATTGAAAGCAGCGAGGTGAAAAAACAAGAACCATGTGTAGCCAACGCAGGTACTTCATTTGCCATCAAAAACCTTTTTTATAATGTGCCGGCACGTCGTCACTTTTTAAAAACCAATAATTCTGAATACAAACACATAGTCGACGAGTTCACCAGAATTGCACTCGCCCACCCCGAAATAGGCTTTAAACTCACCAATAACCAATCAGAACAGTTCAACCTGTTACCCGGCACCGTCAGGAACAGGATTGTCAATCTGCTCGGTAACCAGCTTGAAAAACGTATAGTGCCCGTTGAGGAATCAACCGATGTGCTCACGATTTCAGGGTTTATTGGCAAGCCCGAGGCTGCCACAAAAACGCGCGGCATGCAGTTTTTCTTCATGAACAAACGGTTCATCAAGAACAATTACCTGCACCATGCTGTTATGAAGGCATTTGAGGGCATCATAGAAAAAGAATATTTTCCGTTCTATGTGCTGTTCCTTGAGGTAGACCCTGCCCGTGTCGATGTGAACGTACACCCCACCAAGCAGGAAGTAAAGTTTGAAGACGACCAACTTATTTATGCTTACCTGAACGCAGCAGTGAAACATGCACTGGCGCGTTTCAATGTGGCGCCGTCGCTCGATTTTTCATTGTCGCCGGAAATACAGCGCCTCCAGGCCGTAAATGTTCCTATGAACGACAATACCCGCGACCAAACTGAACGTGGGTATCTGTTCAACGTGTTCCAGAGCGAAAATCAGGCACATGTGGTGGAGCGGAAAGACAGCCTCAAGCAATGGAAAAGCCTGTATGAAATTGCAGCCCGCCCTGAAGGGTATATTGCTTCGGCACCCATGCCAAGCCCGGGTAACGAATATGTACTACCGTCACAAGGGGTGATGTACAATACCAATAGTGAACAAGCAGACAGTTCGGGAAATATGATGCTGATACATGGCACCTACCTTGCCACTCCTGTAAAATCGGGGGTGATGCTCATACATGTGCGTCGCGCACAAGAACGTATTACATACGAGCGACTGCTCAGGCAATACAACGATGGCAGCGCGCCTTCGCAACAAGTGTTATTCCCGGTTACGTACGAGTTGCCGCCACAAGATGCATTGTTGCTGAAGGAAATTGCCCCCGATTTGAAAAAAATGGGCTTCAGTATTTCCTATAATCAGGACTATTCCAACGAACAAGCACTTACATTTACCTTCATGGTAGATGGTACACCGCCAAGCCTGCCTGCCGGGGAAGAGAAGAACATTATAGATGAGATTCTCGAAAACATAAAGCACGAAGCACCAGATGCAATTTCAGCCCGCACCGAAACTGTTTTGGCACAAATGGCAGTGCGTATGGCTTCAGGGGCTCAGGCCATGAATACACGTGAGTTACAGGAAGCTTTGGTTGATGAACTATTCGCTTGTGCACAACCCGAGTACTCGCCGCGCGGTAGAAAAGTGTTTGCAATTATCCTCACTGAAAATATGGAGGAATTACTAGGCTAGGCTTCACCGTCTTTTTGTGCCGCCAGCGATGGGAGGTATATTTGTATTGTAGTACCCTCGCCTTCGGTACTTTCAAACCCAACTACCCCATTGAGTTTAACTACTGCGTTTTTCACAAAATAAAGCCCCAGTCCCAGCCCTGTTGAGCGTTCGGTGCCCTTGTAGAACATGTCAAATATTTTGCCCTTTACACTGTTCTTAATGCCTATTCCGTTATCGGTTACCGTAATTTTAATGCCCTCCTGGTAATCTGTCACATTGATGCGTACAAAGGCATCGGTACCCGAATTTCGGTAAATAATAGCGTTCTCAATTGTATTTTGAAGTACATACCCGAGTATCTCTTTATCGCTTACAAATTCATTGGTAATATTTACTGTTTGTACAATTCTCATGCGCTCAGTATCATGAACACCCTTTAATTCCTGTACCACAGCATTCACTTTATCTTTGACATCAATCACCGATTTTTTAACCATCGAGCCCCTGATACCCATAATCTTAATGAGTGCCCTTAGTGTGTTGTCTAGTTTGTGCGCAGGTTCTGCTATGCTTTGAATGTATTCGGCATTGCTTACATCGGTAGGGTCTTCCTGTACCAGCGACACCAACCCCATAATGGTCGTGAGTGGACCGCGAAGGTCGTGCGATGCCCTGTATATGAATGTGCGCAACTCTTCGTTGGCAGTTGTGAGTTGGGTCTTGTTGTTTTGCAGTTCTATGTTCAGTTTCTGCGCTTCATCGAGTAGCTTTTCAGTGTGTGCCTTTCGCTTATCTACGTCAAATGTAATGGCTATATTCCGTGAAATCTTCTCAATAAACTCAATCTCAAGTTTATTCATGGCAGTGAGCGTTGCCAGTTCTATAAGCCCTCTCAGTTGCGCATCAAATACCAATGGCACCAATACTATATTTTTAGGTTGTGCTTCTCCCAGCCCCGTGTTGATTTTAATGTACGATTCCGGTATATCGTTAATACAGATAAATCGCTTGTCTAATGCAGCCTGCCCGGCAAGTCCTTCGCCTAAAGCAATTCGCTTTTTACCAGCCTTCTCGGCATCAAACGCATAAGAAGCCTTCAACTCCAGGTATTCCTTTCCCGTTTGTTCGTCATCGACCGTTATGTACAATGCACCATGTCCGGCATTCATGTATCGCGCCAGATAAAAAAGCAGGTGCTCGTAAAACTTATCAGAATTATCGTGCCCCTCTTGTATAATTTCACCCACTTGCGCCAGCCCCGAATTGATCCAGTTGCGCCCCAGTTCTTCCTCAAACGCCTTTTTAAGGTTGTTCCGCATCTGTATCAGTGCATTGCCCAGTACGTCTTTATCACTCAACAACTCAAAATTGGCATCATAGATACCGGCACCCGTCTCTTTTGCAAATGCCATTTTCTTTTTGATATTGTCTGCCATCGACTGAATCGCCAATGCCATATCACCAATTTCGTCTTTTCTGTCGGTGAGTTTCATTACCGGAATCTCTCCCCGGCTCAGCACCTCAATAATGCTCTTAAGTTCATGTATAGGGTTCGTAATACTCTTGGTTGCAAAGTACGATGCCGACAAGCCTACAATGATGATGGTCGCCAACAGCACAAACGAGATGTACATCAGGTAATTGAAAGAATCATTCACCTTGGCTTCTTGCGACTTTAGAAAGTTGACTTCCGTACCCATAATTGAAGCCAGCAACTTCTGGTTGCGCTCATATTGCGGTACTACCTGGTTTTTATAGGTCTTCAATGCCAAATCAACAAGCGAATCGTTGGCGTAGTCCATCATAGAACCCAGTTTGGTCATAATTAACTCCTGACTCACCACCGAGGAGTCAATGCCCCGCATCAGTTGGTGTATTCGTTCATGTAGCTCAGGATTATCAGACATGCCACTAAAATCATCTATCCCCTTTTTAAATTTGGGGTAGGCAACATTGTGTATGTTCCTAAGCTTAGTCTTCTGAGAAGAGTCAGAAATGTAAATCCACTCTGTTATCAGGAAGTGAGATTCAATGTTCAGCGATTCGCATTCTTTCAGGAAGTTCACTGTTGGCACATACACCTTCGAAACTTCGCTGTACTTGCGTTTATTGCTACCTATCAATAAAATGCTGACAATGCTCGTAATGCTTATTACGAACAAAATCACAAAGTAACCAATGGCTACCCGCTGGGTAATATTGAAATTAAATTTGAACAAAAGCTGATTTTGGTAGATGTTCTGTTAAGGGAATACGACTTTTACCTTATTTCTGGTAGATTCTGTAAGCGAGCCTATACTAATATATCCTATAGCACCAATGTTATTGGCAACGTAGTCGACAATTTCTTCGTCTGTTCCAAACGTAATGGGTGGCATCTCTGCGTTCATGTATTGGCGCTCGGTGAAATACCTGCTCATATCCTGTGCCGACATATTAATTAAATCGGAGAGGAAATTGCGTTTGAAGTCAGGCATGTCTTTGCGATCAACAGGAACAATGTTCTTATTGATACCCGGCCACCTCTTGTTGATTTTCCTCAGGTAAGTCAGCTTTACTTCTGACTTTGTCATTGATTTCACCGGGTTTTTGGGGTTTATTATAACCACAAAACCATACTCTTTCTCACGACCTGCAAAAATGCTGATCGGGAAAAGCGCTAAAATCAATATGGTTACAATCCATTTTTTCATTGTTACACCCCTTGATGCTAAAATCCAAAAGCTGTCTGAAAGAAAATACAATCTGATGCGAACGGGCCGTCAAAGTTATGCATATATTCTAACTTTATTCTATTGAACGAAGCCAGGTCGTATGCAACTCCCACCATCATTGCTTCAAAATTGGGTGAATAAGTCCGCTTAATGGTCTCATCCTCAATCCTTAAGCCGTAGTATGGGCCGCCGCCTTCAGGCACCTTTACATACTCGTAACGCAAATATGGTGCCAATCTTTTACCCTTTAGCTTCCTGTTAAATGCCACTTCTGCCGAAAGAAATGAAAGATTGAGGTCTTTGTTAGGATAATCGCCACGCAAAACGTGGGTGTTTACAGTTGCGTATTCGCACAAAATATCTGCAAATTTGCTTTTAAAAAGAACATACGGGTTGAACCCTACCTCCTGCAATTGCAATTTACTAAGACCCGTGTCGTCAACATTTATCTCGTCACCCAGATTTTGAATGTAATACGTATAAATTTTATCGGTATAGCCACTTAAGCCCACGTGCAATTCTGATTCTTTGATGAAAGCCTTCCATTCAAGCAATGCTGTAAACTGATAACCGAGTTGCCCGCCAAAATATATCTGTTCATTCGGCGTTGCCCCCTTGGGCATGCCCACACCAAAAGTGTAATTAATACAATTGCCTTTGGGTAAAGCCAGCGTGCCGTATTCGGTGATACCCGCAAAATGACTTTGTATTAACCCTGTCCACTGCTCTACTGCCGGGTAAAAGTGCACCGAATTCATGAGCCACGCACGTGAATACAGATTACGGTTGATGTACCCTATGGGAGTATAAATTAGCCCAAGCTGAAACCCAACATAGTCGGTGAATTTATAGTCAAGATACATCCGGTCTACATAAATATCAAACATAGACGCGTGTTTAGATCGCCCGCCATCAATGTTGATTTCTGTTTGAAACTTAATGTTCTCATCAAGCTGAATTGTGGTGAGCATGTCGAGGCCATGTATTTTCAAACCACTATGTACATCGTAGGGGTAGTATTCATCGCCGTACTGTTTAAACAGTTGTGATGCACCATCGTTAGCTACTTTATTAAATGGCATTGCAGCTATTAAATCACCAAAACCATTGAACCTGATTTTGGGGTCAAACTGCGCTTTCGATGAAAAAGATGCCAATAATAAGCCGGCAATTACCGTCGTAATTTTCCTGCGCATAGTATTAGATTTAAGTTTAAAACAAGATATGCAGAAATATTCCAAATTCCACAACTGTAGCTAAAAAATGTACGTACATATAGTTTGCAACTATAGGGACATAAAAAAAGCCGACCCGCATGGGTCGGCCTTCAATATTTGGAACGCAATTATCTATGAAATTATAAACTGCGCGTAGTTATTAAGTACTGTTGCCTTGTCCATTGGTTCATCAAAAGCCTCTGTAGCTGCAGCTCTTGTAATAGCTACTCCGTTGTATCCGGTGAACTGAGAAACATCAATACCTTTTTGAATGGTATTGTCTTCTCCCAGATAGAACGACTGAAGCGGAATTGTTGGCGGCATATTGTTCGCAATCCATGGCTTTGGATTATCGATAGCACCCGCGAACCTACGCACCAAGCGAATGAATGAAGCATGGCGTGCCTCAACTGAACTCATTTTAATGGCTGAAGTCATCACATCATTGGTGTTTGCCACCAAATTAGGGATTTGACCCAGGTAAGCTCTTACACTTACATCTTCAACCGACTGTGCTACCTCTAAAAACGAAGCGTAGCTGGTGTAGAAATCATATTTTCCACCCGCTGTAAAGTCGTAAGAAGTAGGAGAATATGGATTACCGGTTACAGCATCACCCGAAAAGCGAGAAGGCGTGTATGGTGTTGCACCCAAAGCATCAATCAGGTTACGCCAAAAGTTAAGGTGCGCTAATTGCTCATTCTCAATCATTTGGAAACCTGGTCTGTCAGCGGCAACAATCAATGTACCGGTTGAGATATTACCGGTAGCCATTGCTGAATGGTACATGTTGTATTGCAGGTACTCTACTTCTAAAAAGAAGTTCAAAGCATCTGTAACAGAATCGGTTGTTTTACCGTAAGTCTTTTTGAACATGGAAGCAACCATAAGCGGAAGTGCTGCCACTGCCACTTTCTTTGAGAAGCTTTTCACTGCATCCCTGCGCGTACTTACTTTCTCGTACACCTCAGGACCTTGCTGTTCCAGTTCTTTGATTATTTTATTGAGCTTCATAAATTTCTTTTGTTAGTCGGGCTTTTAAAAAACTATGCAGGAACTTTGCTATAGTCCAGGTGAGTTGCGATATACGTTTTCAGGGTTGCCATCACTTCTTGTGGCGACAATGCCTGACCAAAACCATTACTGTCAACTACAACGCTATCAGCGAATGAATTGGCAGTAAGAATATCACGAACATAAGCAGCATGGCGTGCCTGTACCGTCATAATTTTTGAAATAGGTGCTACGTAAGTAGTATCAGTAAAACGAGTGAGCGCACCTGCATAAGCACCTGTAAGCATATCTTCAAGCGCAATTGCATGCGTCAAGGTATTGGTTCTATCAGCGAATGTTATTGCAGACAAATCAGGAAGAATTTCTCCCATCACGTCTCTGCCTAGTATTTGCTTCAAAAACTCTTTGTGTATCAACTGATGGTCGCGTAAGTCAGCCAAAAGCTCAAGTTCGCTCAAAGTCATTGAATAATATGCCGGTCCTTGCTCATAGCTTCTTGTATAAAAAGCAGCCATAACAGTTTCAAACATGTACAAGTAATTGAGTAACCCTGCATCACCCACCCCCACGAAATAAGAATCGGGTGGAGTTCTGCGACATGAAGCCAGAAGCAGCCCTGCTCCTGCAACACCACCTGCAAGCTGTAAGAAGTTTCTGCGCGAGTAACCTTTTGACAGTTGGCTATCAAGGGTATTTAAAATGTCTTTTTCAGTATTGTTCGCCATAGATACGATTTTGAACTATTGTATGACGTGGTTTTTGTTTCCTAAAAGCGATAAAATTACAGAAATCGCACCTATGCACAAAGAATCCCCAACATAAAATAATTTCAGGTACAATAATACAAAAAACTTGCAATGCTAAGTAATAGTAACTAGCCAGTCGCAATAAAAAACAATGCTTTTTTACTTTCTTTCAATTTCCACGTACACTACTTGCCCGTACCAAGAATATGGAAATACTGTTCTACCATCTCTTTGTAATATGGTTTAAGCTGAGGTGGCACCGTTTTATACAATTCCATCAATTGCTTTTGGTCGCTGAGGAACTTCTGTAAAGATGGCGGCACAGGGCGCGAAATTTCTTTAGCGGTGTTCGATGCACGCTTATCATCCTGCTCTTGCTCACGTATTGCTTTTTCCGACTCCAGCAGGCGCGTCAAAATTTCACTTTGCCTCGTCATCATATCTTGGGTAAACCTACGATTTACAATGTCGGTTTCCACCTTATCCATTTTACCTTCGAGCTCGCGCAGTTGGCGGGCAGCACCGTTTAGACCCTGATTGGTGAGCTTCGCAGCAAGTTGCTGCATTTGTCGCCTGATCTCAGCTTGCTTTTGTGCCAGTTGCCCGATTGCTTCTGAATTTTCATTCTCGCCGTCCTGACCGGTTCCATTACCGCCGCCACCCGAGCCACCTTCTGATGCGCCACCCGGCTGTTGTCCTTTGCCGGGTTGTTTACCGGGGCCTTTCCCATCCTGGTTGCCCGGTGCCTTGCCTTCACCTTGGCTATTACCAGGGTTGCTTCCTGGTTTATTGCCAGGCTTGCGCCCCATCTTATTCGCAAGTTGCTGCATGGCATTGCCCAGATTTTGTTGCTCGGTAATGATATCACCTAACGGCCCGCCTTTTCCTTGCTTTCCTCCCGGTTTCTTACCCTTACCCATGCCCATACCCTCTCCGCTGCCCGAATTTGGCATTTGCATCAGGTTGGCTAGCAACTCATTTAATATCAGTGCCAAGTCGTTGGTGTAAGTCATTACGTACTGACCATTGGTAAGCGCCAACGGCTTATTGCGCTCTTCAAGTGCATCAACCGAACGTTGTAAAGCGCCTTCAAGGTCGGTAGTCATTTTATTGATGTTCACCGGCAGTTTTGGAATCTTCTTAGCAAGTGCAGCAAGGCTATCTCTTATCATGTAAGAAACAGTATGCAGCCTGTTTTGCTCCTCTTGATTTTTCAAGTACTGCACTGTAGAAGGGAGTGTTTGCCTTACCGAAGCAATCAAAGCCTCCTGATCGAATGACATCCTTATTAGGTTACTGAGCAACTGCCTTGTTGCCTTAATATCAAGGTCAACCTCTTCAGGACTCATGTCACCTGCGGCTGATTTCATTTTTTTACCAGCTTTGGAAAGTTTTTGTGCTGCACTTTTCTGTGATTTCGAAGCTGTTTTGTTGTCCTTTTGGTCAAGTTGCTTTTCTGCATCCTGCATATCCTTTTCGGCATCCTCAGCATCTTTTTTCATCTGGTCAAGGTCTTTGTCTTGCTTGTTTTGTTTTGCAAGTTTCTCAATTTCCTTCATGTCTTCTTTCAAAGACTTATCCAGTTCTTTCTCCAGCTTCTTTTGCTCAGCATTCAGTTCTTCCGAAGATTTCTCACCCTTTTCAGCTTGTTTGCTCAGCTCTTCTTCTTTCTTTCCAAGATCATCCAGCTTTTGCCCGAGGTCTTCCATGCGCATTTGCTGCTCCATCCTCGACATCTCCTCCTGCATGCGCTGCATATCCATCTTGAACAGTTTGTTTTCCTGCTCAAGCTTTTTCATGGCTTCCATGGCTTGCTCTTTATTGAGCTTTTGCATGAGTTCCTGCAATTTCTTGAGTTGCTCTTTTAACTCATTATTAAGCATGTTTTCCATTTGCTTACTGAGTTCTTTTTGCTTCTCGCGCAAGTCGTCGCTGTATTTCTTTTGTTCTGATTGCTGAATTTGCTCTTCAAGGTGCTGCTTCACAGTTTCCATTTGCTCCTTGAGGCCTTTCTGCTTCTCCATCATTTCCTGCAAATTCTGTTGCTGGTTCCAGTCCATACTTTCGCTTTGCAAAAGCTTCGACTGCATATCCTTGTATTCTGACTGGAGTTGTTTAGTCTGTTCGGCACTGGAACTGAGTCCGGCACTTATTTGTTTTGAATTTTCATTGATAGCTGAATCTACCTGACGGGCATCCAACATCTGGTAGCTCATCATCTCGCTTCTTGCCGATTTAGCACCATGCACGCCATCATTATCCCAAGCCTCAATGTAGAAACTCACTTTCTGTCCCTGTTTTAAATGAAGCGTCTCTACATCAAAATATTGTTCGAGCTGAGCAACAGCACCGGGAGTAATTTTAATTGGCACCGATTTCTTTTCTACTGCATGGTTATTTTCAGAAACTTCATAATTGAAGGTTGCTTTAGTAATACCATAGTCATCACCCGCTGTACCGGTTATTACAATTTGCTTACCCGATATCGTATCTCTCTTCTGCTGCAATTGTATAACAGGGTATTGGTCGGGTACCACCTGTACCGCATACTTGTAACTATCAACTATACCAGCTTCTTTGTTGGTGAGCGCCACTGTGTAAGTGGTATCACTTAAAAACCTGAAACCGTATGAAAACTTGTTATCGCTACCATTCATTTTAGCAGCACCGCTGTTACCAAACTGTATGGTTGCATCATCGGTATGGTCGGTAGTTAAAGACCAGGTTACACTTGTACCTACCGGCACTACCATATCGCTGAGGCTGGTGCGCGATTCGCTTTTTTTACCAGTATAGGCCGGGTAGTTAATCTGTATTTTGAAGGCTTTTAAAATAGGACGTTGTACCACTTTTAAGCTGTATGGCTTGGTGTAAAAGTCAGCCGCAAAAATTCTGAAATCGGTGTTAGCCGTTACATTTTTGAACGTGAATTTAAATTTATGATTTGGCAACACCTCCATTGGCACCTTTTCTCCGCCATAGTCTACAAAGGCTTCCGCCGGCAATATGCGTCCGCTCACTTCTGCCTCCAGTACAAAATCGGCATTACGAACGGCTTGCAAATCTTTATTAAGAATTTTAAACTCGAATGGCGCAGGTTTTTCAAATGTCTTTGTCGGTTGAAGCAGTCGCCCGGTACTTTCTTTAAACACATCGGGAGAAGCAATTAATATGCCTACCACTGCCAAAACAAGTGGCAACAAATAAGGCAGGTATTTTTTATTCTTCCTAAAGTCAACAGCCGCCTTGAAAGGAATTACTTTAATGGACGCTATCTTCTGGTTGATACTCGCTTCTGCCAGCTCTCTACTCCAACCGTCGTTATCGGTCCGGCTTTTAAGTTGCAGGATATTGAGCAACTTATCACTCACATCACTGAAATGCTGACCGATGATTTGAGCAGCGTCTTCGTGAGTGATCGTTTGCCCGAGCCTTGCCATTTTAGTGAGTGGTACAACCACCCAAACGATAAGCGCGGTAACTCCGGCTAATCCCAGCAATGCCAGTGCCCCCACTTTTACTGTTGCAGGCAAATAAAAGAAGTACTCACCCAGCGTGATTACCAAAATGTAGGCAATCAGACAGGTGAGAAAAATTAAACTTCCCCTTATTACCTTATTGGCATAATACTTCCTGATGAAAGCATCGAGGTTCGATATCAGCCAATCGTAATTGTTCACGGACATAGATGTTTGCAAAATAATGCAAATGTTTTTAGGGAAAGGTTAAAAAAATGAAGCAGGCGATTGAACCTATTTATAGAAATATTTTACCGGGGTTTAAGATGCCATTGGGGTCAAATACTTGCTTGATTTGTTTTTGCAGTTGAATGGCGGTTGCAGTGAACGCAATATCGATGTATGGTTTCTGTACCAATCCAATTCCATGTTCCCCTGAAATAGTACCGCCAATGGACACTACATATTCAAACAGTTCACGAATTCCCACCGGCAATTTTTCTTTCCAGTCTTGCTCGCTCATATCTGCCTTTACTATGTTTACATGTAAGTTTCCATCTCCCGCATGACCATAGCACACCGATTTAAACCCAAATTTATAACCCAGCTCTTTCACTTTTTTCAATAAGAATGGCAATTCAGCACGTGGCACAACGGTATCTTCTTCTTTGTACACCGAATGGCTTTTTACTGCTTCTCCCACCTTCCTGCGCAATGCCCACAACATCGCCTTTTGTTCTGAAGAATCAGCCAACAGCACCTCACCAATATCATATTTCTGCACCAGTTCCGCGATTTTTTCGGCATCGCGATACAACTCTTCCATGTGGTTGCCGTCTACTTCTATCAAAAGATGCGCCTTTATATCTTCCGGAATAGCGATGGTTCCGGCATTCGAATACTTCATGCTCCATTCCAATGCATCACGCTCCATAAATTCAAGCGACGATGGGGTTATACCGGCCAAAAAAATTGCATTGACTGCCTCACATGCCTGAAACGAATCTCTGAATGGCACCAATAACGTAATGTCATTCTGTACAGCTGGTATCAGTCGCAAAACAATTTTAGTAACAACCGCCAGTGTCCCTTCACTTCCTACAATCAACTGGGTTAAGTTGTAGCCCGTTGAGTTCTTCAACACATTGGCACCCGTCCAGATAACTTCACCGTTGGGCAACACAATTTCCAAATTCAATACATAGTCCTTAACCACTCCATACTTAACTGCCTTAGGTCCGCCTGAATTCTCAGAGATGTTGCCACCAATAAAGCACGAACCCTTGCTTGCAGGGTCGGGAGGATAAAAGAGCCCTTCCGCTTTCAACGTATCTTGCAGTACCTGAGTGATGACACCCGGTTCGGTGGTCACCTGAAAGTTGCGTTTATCGATATTGAGAATCTGATTAAAACGGCGCATGTCCAGCACCACTCCTTTGAAAATGGGCAATGCACCTCCACTTAAACCTGTACCCGCTCCACGCGGAGTAACGGGCAATAAACGTTGGTTGCAATACTTCATTATTGCACTCACTTCTTCTACAGTACCCGGTTGAATTACAACGTCAGGCAGAAACACAAAATCTTCAGTGTGGTCTGACGCACAACGTTCCATTACATCGCCGGATGTATGTACGTACGATTCGCCGGAAATTGATTTAAAAAAATCCAGGTCAACAGAAGTGAGCTGATTGAAAGCCATGTATTTAGAAAATTGTTGCCTTGCAAAAATATGTCTATTGTCAACTGCGGCAACCGGAAATTAATATTTATTCAAGTTTTTATACTCCTGATTGGTGATAATGGTATAGTCTGAAGGAACCCTGAATTCAGCCGATTCAACCGGATTCACGCTTATCTTTTCAGCTTCCATGTAAGTAGAGACTCCATTTTCATCTTTCAAATCGAAAATGAGCGGCATAAAATGAGCATTGGGGTACTTTTCGAATGTTATCGATTTGTCAGGATACCATTTTGGCGAGAAATAAATCACCGATGTACTACCATCCGGGAATGTCACCATCCCTTTTACAACATCGACACCATCAAGTTTTTTGTGGTCTTTGTCGTTCGTTTCCAGTTTAAAGCCTGAATATTTCATCTGACGATTTTGCATTTCGTCCATACTTAACTGAATAGCGTATTTTTTACCGGCTATGTTCTTGAGGCTATAAACTGTGCTGTTATTACTGTTAATAACAATTACGTCAGCATATCCGCTGTTTAGTTTCAGCTCTTTTTTAATGTACCCATCCTTAAAAGTAAAAGTATATGTGCCCTTAAACGACTTCCCCTCAGGTGTTTCAATGTGTATTTTATACCTGATATAGCCTTCCACAAAAGGTTGTTGTGCCACTGATAAAAAAGGGAGCAGCAATAAAACTAATAACCCTAATAAGCCGGAAGGTCTCATACTTTCTGAACAATGCAAACTTTGTGCCGTGATTGGAATTAAAATTAAACATTCCATTCGATAGTCAGCGTAAAACGGGAAATTATATTTTCTATAGCATTTACATGACACAAGTATTCGTACTTTGCTACTTCATTTTCAATTTAAAGGGACAATGAGTTTTTTAAGAAAACTAAAAAATGGAAACGGATTCTTCCTGGGTGTAGGGTTGACTTCAGCGTTTTTTCTATTCACCAATGCCAAGTCTGCAAACGACCCATTTTTTGAGATTTCAAAGAATCTGGATATCTATTCCAACATCTTTAAAGAGCTTAATGCATTTTACGTTGATCCGATTGAGCCCGGCAAATTGGTAAAAACCGGTGTTGATGCGATGCTTGAAGACCTGGACCCTTATACTAATTTCGTAACTGAAGCCGATATCGAAGAATATCAGTTCATGATGACAGGCAAGTACAGCGGCATTGGTGCTAATGTGCAACGCAAGGGCGACGTACTTTATCTGGCTGATGTTTTTGAAGGTAGCCCTGCCCAAAAAGCTGGAATGCACCCCGGCGACATTTTAATTTCAATTGACAACCAATCAGTTAAAGGTAAGAGCGTCGATGATTTGAGTGTACTATTAAAAGGTACGCCCGGCACATCGATCAACATCAAAATTATTGATGCCTATACCCAAAATGAAGTAACCAAAGTGGTTACCAGAGGCGAAGTTGAAGTTGCCGCAGTTCCTTTTGCAGCTTTGCTAGGCACAGATAAAAATATTGCTATGGTGAAACTGAGTCAGTTCACTCAAGGATGCGCCCGCCAGTTGAAAGACGCTATCGATAGCTTACAAAAAGTACAACCCAACTTAAAAGGTTTGGTGTTAGATTTACGCAACAACCCGGGTGGCTTGGTAGAGGAAGCAGTAAAGATTGTTAATTTGTTCATTAATAAAGACCAACTAGTTGTGAACACAAAGGGTAAGATACCCGACATGGATAAAGAATATAAAACTGCCGACCTGCCTTGGAACATGGAAATACCATTGGCTATTTTGGTCAATAAATCTTCGGCGTCAGCATCTGAGATTGTATCAGGAAGCCTGCAAGACATGGATAGAGCTGTTATTTTAGGCGAACGCTCTTACGGAAAGGGTTTGGTACAGGTGGTACGCAACCTCGGATTTAATGCTAAACTCAAACTTACAGTAGCCAAGTATTACACGCCAAGCGGTCGTTGTATTCAGGCAATAGATTATAGCCATAGAAATGCTGATAAATCAGTGAGTCGCTTTGCTGATTCACTCAAAAAATCATACAAGACATTCAACGGAAGAACAGTTTTAAGTTTGGGTGGCATTGACCCTGACATTAAAGTGCATAATGATGGAATGGCTAAAATCACTTCTTCTATGCTCACCAAAAACATTTTCTTCGATTATGCTACTGAATATGCCGGTAAACACCCTACAATCACAGACCCTTCTAATTTCTCGCTAACGGATGCCGAGTTTCAGGATTTTATGAAATGGGCTGAAAAGAAAGAATATGGCTACCAAACAGATGCTGAAGTCGCTTTCGATTCTTTGAAATCGGTAGCAATGCGTGAAAAATCCTATGATGAGACGAGGAAAGAATTTGATGCATTGAAGTCGAAACTTTCGCACGACAAAAAACAGGATTTAATGAAAAATAAGGATAACGTTAAAGAAACACTTGAAAACGAAATCGTTTCCCGTTATTATTTCTCAAAAGGCCGTGCTGCATACAGTCTGAAGCATGATATAGAAATGGATAAAGCCATTTCTATACTTCAAAACACAGCAGAATACAATAGCTTACTTAAACCAAAGAAATAAAATCGGTTACCATAATTTGAGCGGGAGGGGAAATGGATAATTTTCTCTCCCGCTTTTTTGTGATATTATATGGTTGTCAATGGAAAAAACTTAAGCTAAAAATAGGTGCAATCTTCCACTGAATTGGCATGGGGCAATTGAAAGAATTCGGACCAAATAGCAGAACCTCACATTATAGGATTCTGATGTACCCTTGAATTGAATCCAATTTTCAACGTTTTGATAGCCCAAAATTGGGAGTATTTAAACCGATATCTGATTCAATATTAGAAATCAAAAAGGGGCTGCATTTTCATGCAACCCCTTTTTATTATGTTATAGTATTCAAGTTTATTACTTGCTTACCATCACTTTTTGAATGTAAACTTCGCCAGCGGCTACTACCCTGAACAGGTACATACCGTTTGCAAAAGCACCCATATCAACTGTTGTCTCATTGGTTTCTGACTTACCGCTGTAAACTACTTTACCTTCGATGTCAGTCACAATTACTGATTCCAGTTCATTGCTGCCCGCTACTTTTATGTTTACAATTGAAGATGCCGGGTTAGGATACAATTCCATGTTCGCATTGTCAGTAGCTACTGACAATTCACCACGTGAAGTTGTAACGGTAACAGGGTAAACAGCAACCGCTGATGTGCTACAAGCCGAACGTGTTACCGTGTACTTGATAGTATCAACTCCTGCTGCTACACCTCTAACTGCACCAACTGTATTCACAGTAGCCAAACTAGTATTGGAACTACTCCAAACACCACCTGTTCCTGTTGTTGCCAAGGTAATTGTATTTCCAACAATTACTGAAGTTGCACCTGAGATAATACCTGCTGACAATGGTGCATACACTGCTACTGCCTTTGTAACGGTACCTGTGTATCCGCAAGCGTTCACTTTAGTATATGACAATGTCGCTGTACCGCCTGTGCCTACTACTGCTGTGAGGCTACCAGTTGAAGAGTTAACTGTTGCTACCGATGTATTTGAACTTGTCCATGTACCTCCCGATGTCGGGTCACTGAATGTGTAAGTTACTCCAGGACAAAGTGTAGCACTTGGACCATTAATTGCAGCCGGCAAATTAGCTACTAAATTAACAGGATAGTTAATTGAGAATGTACCACATGCATTCGACGCTGTATAAACAACTGTGTCTCTTCCACCAAGACCTGCTGAACTCAGCGTTAAACTTGCCGTATTCGAACTAGTAGCCGTTACTGTTGCTAAAGTTGGATTAGTGACTACCCACGTTCCACTTGGCGTACCTGCAGTTAAGGTTAATGTTGCACCAGGGCAGAAAGTCGACGAAGACGACGATATCGCACCAATGCTAGTTCCAACTACGGTCACCGGATAAGCAGTTTTGTTTGAACAACCGTCACTGTTAACAACTTTGTAATACATGATAGGCGCACCACTTACTGCAACACCGTTTACTAAACCAGCTGAAGTATATGTGATTGCAGCTGAACTATTACTTGACCAAGTACCACCGCTCGGTGAACCTGTCAATGTAATTGAACTACCAACGCAAATACTAGACGGACCAGAAACAGTTGGTGCTGCCGGGTTTGCTACTACATTCATATAAATTTTCATAGTATCATATGCATAACCATCATTAACACCAATTATAAATGAATCTAAGCCAATGAATGAACTTGCAGTGTTATAGTAAATTGTTGGCGGCGTGTTGATGCCAACTATACTTGTAGCAGTTACCGTAGAAGGCGAAATTGTACCAGATACAGGTGCAGAAAGCACACTCCATCTCAATGTTCTACCTGAAACTGAGTTATAAGCTCTCAAAGACAACCAAAAAGCATTTGCACCACTATTAGCGCATGCACGTAAAGAAAGTTCACTTCCACCGGTGAAATACAATCCTTTTACTCGAACTGTTTTATAAGAACTTGCTGAGCCACATGCTGTTGATGCTGTTTTAGTTATATTAACTGAACCTAAAGTGACACCAGTAACTACACCACTAATTGAATCAACTGTTGCAATTGAAGTATCTGAGCTACTCCATACACCACCACCAGGTGATGTCATTGTAAGTGTTGTACCAACACTCAATGAAGTAACCGTATTTGTTATTACAGGTGCTGTCGGCAAAGCCATCGTTGTACCTGAACCAACTGAACTTGCTGTACCGCACGAGTTAGTCTGAGTATAGGTAACCGAGAATCTACCGGCTGCAACGCCTGTAACTACACCACTTGACGGCGAAATAGTTGCAATACTAGCATCTGAAACTGACCACGTACCACCACTAATACCAGTAGTTGTGTAAGCAGTTGTACTACCAGCACATACTGACAATAGACCTGAGATAACGCCTGCATTTGGTGCGGGGTTAACAGAAACTGAATATGTAGCTGTTTGAGACCCGCAATACGCTGTTGAAACCGAATAAGAAATGATTGCAGAACCTGCTGAAACACCTCCATAAACAGGTGAAGCGCCAGATATCGATGCAATTGTCGATGCACTAGACGACCAAGTACCACCACTGCCGGTAGTTGAAAGAGTAGCCGTTGTACCCACGCACGTCGATGACGAACCTGATATGACTCCAGCATTAGGCAATGCTCTTACATTTAGCACTGCGCTAGTTGTATTTGATGTACCACAACTGTTTGATACTGTATACACCATATTTGCTGTACCTACACTCACTGCTGTTGCTACACCAGTTGATGGGTTGATTGTTGCTACCGAACTATTTGTCGATGACCATGTACCGCCCGTTCCTGTTGATGTATATGTACCTGTTGATCCTACACAAAGATTTGTAAGGCTAGTAACAGTACCTGCTACTGGAGTAGGGTTGACTGTCATATTATAACGTGCCGTATCTGAACTACATGCTGTTGTTTGAATATGCATGATTTGAGTTGAACCTACTGCAACTCCACGAACAACACCTGACGAATTAACTGTGGCAACTGAAGTATTGGTTGAAACCCATGTTCCACCTGTTGTTGTGCCGGTCAAAGTTGCACTTGCCCCTGTACATACTGTTGTAGCACCTGAAATTGTACCTGCGCTTGCAAGCGGTGTTACCGTAAGTGCCATTTGTACTGAACGTGTTCCACAAACATTTGTCACAGAATATGCAATCCAAGTTGCACCGCCACTTACACCATAAACTGTACCACCACTGTTTACTGTTGCCACCGATGGAATACTTGATGTCCAAGTACCGCCGGCAGGACCTGTTGTTGTTAATGTTGTATTTGCACCAGCACAAATTGGTGATGTACCCGTAACAGTAAAGACCGCAATTGTACCACCTACTGTAACTCCGTACGTTGTATAAACTGATCCGCAACCGTTGCTAACTGTGTAAGTAATAGTAGTAGAACCTGCTGTTAAACTATGAACGAGACCAGTAGTAGATACCGTTGCTACTGTTGGAGTGCTGCTACTCCATGTACCTCCAGAAACACCTGTTGAAGTCAAGGTTGTATTAGCACCTGCACAAATTGAACTTGTCCCAGAAATTGTCCCTGCATCAGCCAATGGCGACACAGTGAAAGACGTAGTTGCATTTGAAGTACCACAAGTATTTGTATAAGAATATGTTACGTTTACCGTTCCTGCTGATACGCCATAAACTGTGCCTGCTGAACTCGCTGTTGCAATTGATGTATTGCTTGTTGACCAGCTACCACCGCTCATACCACTTGC
Organism: Chitinophagaceae bacterium; assembly: GCA_947454235.1. Lineage (GTDB taxonomy): Bacteria > Bacteroidota > Bacteroidia > Chitinophagales > Chitinophagaceae > Flavipsychrobacter. The sequence continues at coordinate 134,741 of CANGIY010000005.1, read as the reverse complement.
AGTCAATGTTCTTGATGTGCCAACACATGTTGTAGTTACACCAGAAATTGAACCTGAACTAGGAAGTGGATTAACTGTAATTGAATAAGTCGCAACGTCTGTTCCGCAACCATTAGATTTTGAATAGCTGATAGTTGCTGTACCTGTAGCAACGCCATGTAATGTTCCAGTTGCACTTATTGTTGCCACTGAAGCATCTGAAGTGTTCCATGTACCGCTTGGTGCTGTAGAGAACAATGGAGTATTGGCACCAACGCATACACTAGTTGAACCGCTAATAGTTCCTGCATCAGGCAATGGGTTCACTGAGAAGTTTACACTTGCTACGTCTGTTCCGCATGCTGTGGTAACTGAATAGCTGATTGCTACTACGCCCGCCGATACGCCGTATACGTTACCTGATGCGTCAACTGTTGCAAGTGATGTGTTACCGCTTGTCCATGAACCGCCACTCATTCCACTTGCTGTTAACGCAGATGATGATGCAACACATGTATTCGTTGTACCTGATATTGAACCTGCATCTGCAGTTGGATTAACTGTCATTGAGTAAGTAGCAACATCGGTACCACATGAATTTGATACCGAATAGCTGATGGTAGTTGAACCCGCAGAAGCACCATAAACAGTTGCACCGCTATTAGTAGCAATTGAACTGCTTGACGTGCTCCACGAACCGCCTGTTCCTGAAGTAGTCAATACAGTATGTGCACCAGTACAAACACTTGTTGAACCGCTGATTGTACCAGCATTTGGCATTGGGTTAACAGTAAATGATTGAGTTGCAATATCGGTTCCGCAACCATTTGTTACCGCATAACTAACTGTTACTGAACCAGCTGATACACCGTAAATATCACTACCACTGTTCGTGGCAACTGAACTGCTTGATGTACTCCAAGTACCACCCGTACTACCACTTGTTGAAAGTGTAGAAGAAGCACCAACGCACGCACTTGCAGTACCTGAAATTGAACCAGCATCAGGAAGTGGGTTAACAGTAATTGAATATGTTGCAATGTCTGTACCGCAACCGTTAGATTTCGAATAGCTGATAGTCGCTGTACCAACAGCAACGCCATGTAATGTACCAGTTGTACTTATTGTTGCAACTGAAGCATCTGAAGTGCTCCAAGTACCGCTTGGTGCTGTAGAGAACAATGGAGTATTGGCGCCAACACAAACACTTGTAGAACCACTGACTGTTCCGGCATCAGGCAATGCGTTAACTGAGAAGTTAACACTTGCAACGTCTGTACCGCATACTGTTGTAACTGAGTAGCTGATTGCAACAACGCCCGCTGATACTCCATATACGTTTCCTGACGCGTCAACTGTTGCAAGTGATGTATTTCCACTTGTCCATGTGCCTCCAGTCATTCCGCTTGATGTTAGTGCAGAAGACGACGCAACACATGTATTTGTAGTACCTGATATTGAACCAGCGTCAGGTGTTGTATTCACTGTCATTGAATAGGTAGCAACATCTGTACCGCATGAATTTGTTTTAGCATAGCTGATGGTAACCGAACCTGCCGATGCACCATAAATAGTCGCGCCGCTGTTCGTAGCTATTGAAGTGCTTGAAGTGCTCCATGTACCACCTGTCATTCCACCTGTCGAAAGTACAGTTGAACCGCCTGTACATACAGTTGTTGAACCGCTGATTGTACCGGCATTTGGTAGTGGGTTAACTGTCATTGAATGGGTAGCAACATCAGTACCGCAACCATTTGTTACCGCATAACTAACAGTTACTGAACCAGCTGATACAGCATAAATATTACTACCACTATTCGTAGCAATTGAAGTGCTAGATGTGCTCCATGTACCACCAGTACTGCCGCTTGTTGAAAGGGTTGTGCCTGATGTCTCGCATAAGCTTGAAGATCCAGATATTGAACCTGCATTTGGTAATGGGTTAATGGTCATTGATTGAGTAGCAACAGAAGTACCACAACCATCAGTCACAGAATAACTAATTGTTGCCGAACCTGCAGCCACACCGCGTACAACACCTGAGCTACTTACTGTAGCATTAGATGTAGATGAACTGCTCCAAGAACCACCTGTTCCCGTTGTTGTTAATGTAGTAGTTGCACTCTCACACACGTTTGATGAACCGGAAATAGTACCAGCAACCGGTAATCCGTTAACTGTCATTGGATATGTAGCAACTGATGTACCACATGCACCTGTATATGAATAGGTAATGGTTACACTGCCCGTTGAAACGCCATAAACAACACCGGAAGAAGTATTAACCGTTGCAAGGGAAGCATTTGAACTTGACCACGTACCACCGGTTGACCCTGATGTAGTAAGGGTTGTATTTCCCGATACACACACACTTGATGAACCGGAAATAGTACCCGCGCCTGAGGCTGCATTAATTGTTATGCTTTGAGTAGATGAAGCCGACCCGCAACTGGCAGAAGTAGCTGTATAGGATATGGTGGCTGTTCCTGCCCCCACACCGGTAACCGAGCCTGAAGATGGATCAACAGTCGCCACAGATGTATTTGAACTGCTCCAGGTACCACCTGTGGTAGCACCCGTGACGGAGTAAGTAGTAGATGCACCCGTACAAATTGATGCTGCACCGCTCATGGTGCCTCCAGTCGGAGTAGTTTGAATTGTAATACTTCGCTTAGAAAAGAAAGAACCGCATCCGTTTGGTGCCGTAGTATATGTGATATTGACAGTACCAGCAGCCCGACCGGTGATATCACCAGTGCTTGGGTTAACTGTAGCAATTGACGAGTTTGAAGTAGTCCATGTATGACCATAGGTAGTATTGTTATACCTTGGTAGCCCGTTTGTTACGCTGTTTGAAGTAGCAGTAACAGTAGCTCCAGTACATATAATAGTGCCTGAAGCCGGATATCTAGAACTTCCTGTATCAGAGAAAGGACGAATATAAACCGACCTTGTAGCAGATTGAGAACCGCAACTTGCTGTTGTAACTGTATAACTAATAGTAGTAGTACCACCCAAAGGCATTGTAGAGCTGCTGTAAATACCGGTAACCCTACCAGGAACAGTAGTGTTATCAACAGTTGCAATGGCAGTATTGGTCGAGCTCCAAGTTCCACCACTACCTGATGTTACATAGTCAACATAGGCAGTTGCACAAAAGCTATCAGAAATTGCACCGCCACTACCTGTGGTAATAGAAATTGTACCTGCATTAGGGCTTGCTGAAACAGTAACTATTATCGTTTTTGTAGCTGAATTACCAGTTGTGTTAGTAGCTTTAATCTTGAAAGAGTCAGTTCCTGTATAGCCGGAAGTTGGAGAATAAGACAAACCTGATGGAGTTGCTGTACCATCTGAAGCAGTGGTAGTTGTAGTAGAAAAACCCGAGAGACTACCATGTACCGGTGATGCGAATACACTAAAAGTATCAACGGTACCAGCTGAAGTACCATCGGTAATAGCTAGGTTAGAATTAATAGATACTGCAGCGCCCGATGAACAAGCAGTGATCGTACCTGCGCCTGTAAATGTAGGAGTAGTGCCAAATGAGAAGTTACCGCCAGTAAATGCACCGGTACTGCTGGTTGAAGAATTCACAGTCCAGTTGGCCCTGTTATAAATTGCTGCTCTTGCAGATGCAGCAGATGTGAATGAACGAGAGCCTGAATAATAACCACCTCTTGCGTTCGATGCGATAAAAGTTGTATCTGTTACGTCGCTTGGGCGATATGGTACGTTTACATCAGCACCTGAAGTAGGGAAATCAGTATTGCTGGTAGTACCTTGCCATGCTGTAAGAGAAACGAGCGTTCCTTTAAATGTTACAGTACCTGAAGTTCCAGTAAAATCCTGACCTGAACCTGTACCGTCGCCACTTGGGCTGTAATAAATTAATACTTTACCACCTGATGAGTTGTTGTTATATACACCACCTGAAGTACAGCTACAACCTGAAAGGATGCTCGCAGTGCCTACGCTGGCACTTACTGATCCACCCGTGTTTGTAGTGATGTTAATGACCGTTCCTTTTGTCATGGCTGATGACGCCACCCATTTCACAACACCAGCTCTCACAAGGCATGTTGCCGAACCACTTCCCACTGCTGATGATGTCTGAAAAGTGTTACCACTCATTTTAAAAGTGGTACCCGCAGCAATGTCTTTCAGTAGTACGTACTGAAAAAACTTTTGGTTACTTCCATCAACGTTGGAGTTAAACCCAGTACACACAACATCACCCGCTGAAAGGGCTGTTTGAGCGTTTGATTCCATTTGGGGGGAAGCAAATAACCCGACTAATAGCAATAGTCGGACATACTTCCACAATCCGTGTCTTTGTCTCTTCATTTGGATTCCTTTTTTAAATATATATTTAGTTTTTAATAAAATACAAAAATACCCTGCCCGCAAGTTGCTTTGCAGCAACAAAAATGCAAGTAGACGTTCGATGTACTGAAAAATGCTTGTGGATGAGGGAGCTAAGGTAAGCTAACTAGCCCAAATTTTAATAATATTGCGGGTTATTAATTTGTTATTAGGCATTTGTGGATATTGAAATAATATCGAGGCTCAAATTGAATTCGTCAACACATAACATTTAATATCGCTAAGTTGTCAGAAAACGCTTAAATAAGATTTGAATTTCATAGTTTCAATCTACCAAACCTTACTTCGAAAAACGCAAGCATAGTATAAATATTTAAAGCTACTATTCACCAAGCATCAGAATGCACAATATACTTACTTGCCCCATAAGCTGCTGTGTTAACTAGCGAATCAACCATTCCGATTCTACCTTGGATCCAGCATTGACTAGAATAAATGCCTCTAGAAAACCAGCCGGATGCGCAATGATTGCTAGTTTGTTAGTTAACACAAAGAGGTATCATTCAATTAAATGCAACAACGCTGGCTAGAGCAGCTCTTGGGGCTATTAAATCACATTAGAGTCATTTTTTCATGTGTTTTTTTAATCATTTATAATACAAACATATTCTTCTTTGTGACGAACGAAAAAAATAATATCACTTAGTATTTCTTTTACAAAAACTTTTCCCTAAGTTTGTTGCGATAACAGTAATTAATTTAACAATTAAAACTTAACAAAAAATGGATGCGCCTTTTTTAGGTATGATTGTACCAATGGCTTTGAATTTCGCCCCACGTGGTTGGGCGTCTTGCGAGGGTCAGCTACAATCTATCTCACAGAACACAGCTTTATTCAGTCTCCTGAATACCACATTTGGTGGTGACGGTAAGACAACTTTTGGCTTGCCAGACTTGCGAGGAAGGTCAATTGTGGGTATTGGTCAAGGTCCCGGACTATCTAATTATGCGATGGGTCAATCGGAAGGTTCTTATACTACAACGCTTACCGTGAATAACCTGCCTGCACACAATCACGTGATGAATTTTGCAGTAAACTCACTCGGTGCAAATTTAAGTGACCCAACAGGTAACTTTGTTGGTGGTGGAGGTCCAAACATTTTCGACAGCACTGCAGATACAACATTGAATGCCGGAGTTGCAACTGCTGCAGGCGCAGGTGGTGGAATGCCATTAAATATTCAAAACCCAAGCCTAGCTATGTATTACAACATCGCAGTCCAAGGTATGTATCCTTCAAGGAATTAATTAATTTCATTTACCACTAATCTTTATTTTAAATTTTTATAAACTATTTAATATTATGGATGCTCCTATAATGGGTATGATAGTACCTTTAGCGTTTAATTTTGCTCCAATGGGCTGGTTCCAGTGCCAAGGGCAAGTTATTTCAATAGCACAAAACTCTGCATTATTCGCTCTTTTCGGAACGACATATGGAGGTGACGGTCAGCAAACATTTGCACTTCCTGACTTGCGTGGTCGCGCAATTGTTGGACAAGGACAAAGTCAGGGAATGTCACTATATACTTGGGGTGAAACAGGTGGCACTGAAAGTGCTACTATGCTCACGTCAAACATGCCTGCGCACTCTCACTTAGTTCAGGTAAAAGCCAATTCACTTGGCGGTGGTCAAAGCGACCCAACAAACAATTTTCTCGGTGGCGGAACAAACATTTATGAGTCAACTTCAGACGCTTCAATGAATCAAAGCTCAGTTGTTGACAGCCTTACCGGTGGCAGCCAGCCTTTCAACATTCTAAACCCATATCTGGCTCTGAATTATTGTGTTTGCAGTGAAGGTATGTTCCCATCGCGCAACTAATTATTAACTAAATTTATCACACTTAAAATTCTAAATAATGGATGCATTAATAGGTTCAGTAATACCGTTCGGTTTTGGTTTTGCACCGCGCGGCTGGGCTACTTGTGAAGGTCAAACTTTGCCCATCTCTCAAAATCAAGCCCTTTTCTCTCTCCTTGGTACAAATTTTGGTGGAGATGGAGTCTCTACTTTTTGTTTACCTGACCTTCGTGGCAGGCGCATAGTAGGACAAGGTACAGGAAATGGTCTCCCTACTTTTGTTGTAGGTCAAAAAAGCGGGCAAGAGTCTGTAAATGTTTTAATTTCAAACATGCCTCTTCACACACACAACGTGACAATTAAAGCAAACAGTTTAGGCAATAGCACCAGCGACCCATCAGGTCAGTTTTTTGGTGGCGGTAGCGCAACCGTTTATGACACAGCTGATGATAATGCAATTATGGCTCAGAATGCAATTACTTGTAATATTGCCGGTTCAAGCATGCCTATGGAAGTGCTTAACCCATATCTTACACTATATTATTGCATTTGTACACAAGGCATTTATCCAACAAGGAACTAATAGTTACATCACTTATTTTCTGGAACCACCGGTACTCCGGTGGTTCTTTTTATAGTTTCTAAAAAACATGATTGCTCTTTTCTTACCACTTGGAAGGAAACTGACAGGAAGGTTTCGATTTCATTTTTAACGCTTTATTTTTACAAAAAAATTGTTGATCAAGTCATGATTCAGATTGGTATCCTAACTCCTCGGTCGAAAGTATATTCAAGTATAAATTTTGATTTCCTTGATGGCCTGAAATGTGGACTTGCCGTGTTGGGCGTGAAAGATATTGAAATAAAAACTGCTGGTATTAACTTTGGCAGCAACGATAAAGAAGTTTATGCAGCTTGCGAAACACTCGTATATGCCGGTTGCGATATAGTTGTTGGTTACTTAAATGCAATGAGTGCAGCCGCAGTGCAGAGTCTTTTCATAAATGCAGGTACACTTTTTATTCATCTCGATTCAGGCTATCACTTTCCCCTGCCCGATTACAAACAAGAAAACATTTTCACGCTCTCCCTTGATGGCACTTTGGCATGTCGCATACTTCCTGCTATCGCTGCCAAAAAAGGAGATTCATCTTTCGCATTTACTTGCTCATTTTACGATTCAGGCTATCGTTCTGCTTTCGGTTTTTTCAATGGTGTCTTTGAGGCAGAATCAACAGTGATTTTCAACCATGTAACCAAGCTTCATCGCGCAGAATTTTCCATAGAACCACTCACTAAATTCCTGAAGAACGATGAAAATACCTCGGTAATGATTGCTTCCTGCGGCGATATGACAGTTGATTTCTTTGGAAATATGGAAGGTGAAGAAGTATATACAAACCATTCTCTGTATGGCTCACCTTTTGTTGCGGAAGAAACCTGGCTTGCACAATCTCCTTACCCTAATAACAACGTAATTGCACTAGTACCCTGGGCGTCAAGCCTTGATAATGAAGAAAACAAGGTGTTCGTTGAGCAGTTGAAAAAACGCAACCGCAAAGCTAATTACTTCTCATTACTGAGCTGGGAGGCTGCAATAGTAATTGCAAAAGCCCTTGAAGCTGACAACACAACAGATCGTATTGCGCTACTCGAAGGCTATAGCTTTAATAGTCCAAGAGGAGTGGTTACGCTCGATAAAAATACGCACTCCAGCCATTCGGCCATGTACGAAACTACAATCGTTGAAAATGAAGTAGACGGCATGTGTAAATTAATAGTGAATGGTGCTGTGGACCAAACCCTGGTGCAACATAACCGCGAACGCCTTAATTATGAAATAAAGCATTTGGAAGGTACCGTTACTTCGTGGCTCAATACTTACGGTTGCATCGAATAACACAACAATTTTTCATGAACATAGCAATATTATCAAATTCCAGGTATGGGCTGCCGGTTATACAAGAACTGGCAACAGCATTTTCAATAAAAAGTATTTGTACTGGCGATAATAACCAGGATGCAATACTCAACTTTGAAGCTTATTGTGAAAAAACCAATACTCAATTTACTGTTTTAAAAAAGAAAGGACTTGAGGCATCGCTCACTTCTTTTCTAAATGATTCAGCTATCGATGTGGTGGTGGTTATCTTTTTCCCGTATAAAATACCCGCAAGCTGCCTTACTTTACCAAAGTTCGGATTCGTAAATGTTCACTTTGGGTCTCTGCCTCAAATGCGAGGTGCTGACCCCGTTGGAGAAGCCATAAGGCAAGGACTCACTGAAAGCGCCGTTTGTATTCACCAAATGACGCCCGAATTCGACAAAGGCGCAATATTATCTCAGGACAAAGTCGTTATTCCTAAAAACGCTACCTATGGTGTTTTGATGGCTGAGATGACTAAAAAAACCACCAACCTAGTTCGCTTTGTTCTTAAAAGCCTGGAATTAAACCGCCCATTTAAAAACATTGAACAGGATGAGGCACAGGCAAAATACTATCAAAAATTAACCACCGAAGAGCATTTCATTGACTGGGCTAACAAGACGGCTGAAGAAATTGCCCGACTGGTTAATTCGCTCAATCCGAATTCATTGATGGGTGCATATACCCGAATTGGAGAATGGACAGTGGGTGTGCTCAATACATCCATCATCAACATCAACGGAGATGTTTCAACCTACCCTCCCGGTGCCATTCTAGCAATTGATATGCAGTATGGGCTAGTGGTATTGACTAAAGACGGAATGGGACTAAGGCTTGAAGTTGTGCGAGTTGAGGAAGGCTATTTTGCCGGGCACCAACTCTCCAATTTTGGCATTCAACCCGGTATGAAGTTTGAAAACCTCACTACATCAGCCGAACAAAATACACCCTCAGTTGCCTAAAAATGAGGCTGGATAAGGGTTAACTTTCGATAAAATAAGACAATACATTTTTTTATTGAATCGCAATTATTACTTTTGCTCTTAGTTGTGAATTTAATGGGTTAGTAAGTAGAGCTGCCGGATTCCTCCGGCGGCTCTCATTTTTGTATAAATTGCACCGTTCTAATAGTTCAACCCATGGCTAAAACTAAAACTTCCTTCTTTTGTCAGCAATGCGGTTACGAGGCACCCAAGTGGGCAGGCAAATGCCCATCGTGTGGCAACTGGAATACTTTTGTTGAAGAAGTAACCCAGCGCGAAGACAAATCAAAGCCATCGGTGATGTGGGAAGAAGACCACACTGAAAATAAAGAATTACGCAAAGCACACAGACTTGATGAAATTGTAAGAGTCAACGAACAAAGAATGGTTTTGCCCGACCCTGAACTGAGTCGTGTTTTAGGCGGGGGACTAGTGCCCGGTAGTGTTATTTTAGTGGCAGGCGACCCCGGTATAGGAAAATCAACATTGTTTTTACAATGTGCGCTACAATGGAAACAAGTTACTACGCTATATGTATCGGGCGAGGAAAGCGCACAACAAATAAAAATGCGCGCTGAACGCATCAATGTTTCCAACCCTAATTTATTTGTACTCACCGCAACCGATACTTCAGTCATATTCCAAGAAGTAAAAAAAATTAAGCCCAACATACTTATTATAGACTCTATTCAAACACTTGAGAGCCCTTACGTAGAATCGGCATCGGGGAGTGTGAGCCAAGTAAGGGAATGTGCCGCCGAACTGCAACGTTTCGCAAAATCGATGAATGTACCCGTGTTCATCATTGGACATATCACCAAGGACGGCACTATTGCAGGCCCAAAAGTACTAGAACACATGGTTGATACAGTTCTTCAGTTTGAAGGCGACCGCCACTATGCCTACAGGTTACTGCGCACCCTAAAAAACCGATTTGGTTCCACATCAGAACTAGGCATCTATGAAATGATTGCCAACGGCATGAGACCCGTTTCTAACCCATCAGAGATTCTTTTATCGCAACATAATGAACCATTGAGCGGCATTGCTATTGCTGCAATAATAGAGGGTGCACGCCCACTGATGATCGAAGTGCAGGCACTAGTAACGCAAGCTGTTTACGGAACCCCGCAACGCACAGTATCGGGGCTAGACCCACGCAGGTTGCAATTGCTGCTTGCAGTACTCGAAAAACGTGGCGGATTCCATTTTGGCTCAAAAGATGTATTCGTGAATATAGCAGGTGGCTTAAAAGTTGAAGACCCATCAATAGAACTGGCACTGGTTTGCGCATTGCTTTCTTCTTACGAAGACAAGCCTTTGCCTAACAATATTTGCTTTGTGGGTGAAATAGGCCTTAGCGGAGAGATTCGTGCAGTAAACCGAATAGACCAACGCATAGCAGAAGCTGATAAACTAGGCATGGATGCCATTTTCATACCCAAGGTAAATGCAAAAGGGCTGGATAACAATAATAAAATAACCATGAAGACGGTTAATAAAGTGGAAGAGGTGTACAGGATGTTGTTTTAACCTTTGTTCTTTTAATTCAAACCACTAAACATCAGCTTCTATCGCTATATTCGTACTGTCAGCACTATTTAACTGGCGGGGGAACTATGCTGGAAAAATTGAACATAAAAGTACATCTGGCAACCAAAAAGGGGATGGCAATTGAATTGTTGTTGTTTTTTGGGATTGGTGTTTCAATGCTTCCCATGTGGATTACTGCCCCTTTGATGATACTCATTTCAATAGTATCAATGGAAGTTAGAAAAATTGAGTGGCATGAAATAGGGTTTGCATTTAAGTACTTTACCATCAAAAATATCATCATCGGTTTGGGTGTAGCAGGCATTTATCACTTTGTTGATTTGTATGCAGTACAGCTCATCGCTGATAAATTTGCCCCATCACACATTTCTGAAGTATTTGATATGGAAAAAAGCATCCCCAAGTTGATACTTGGGCTGGTTGCTTCGTGGACCACCGCTGCTTTCTTCGAAGAAATACTGTTCCGGGGTTACCTCATTTGCAGACTGATAGACCTAATGGGAGACAAAATAGTAACCCGAATTGTGATTGTGCTGCTTAACGGTATCATATTTGGCTTCGTTCATGCTTATCAGGGTGCACATGGCATGATATGTACGGGCATCATCGGTGCTTTACAGGCAATTGTTTTCTTCGCCGCAGGCAAAAAACTGGCTATCCCAATTATAGCACATGGTGCGTTCGATACTATTGGCTTCACTTATCTGTTTCTGGGATAGTACAATAATTGGGTATTATTGGGTAACTATTTGGGTATTTGGTTTTACTAAACGATATTTGGGTATTATTGGGTAAATAATTGGGTATTTTTTGATTAACGAGTCTACATTAATAATTACTCCCGACATCCTTTCCATCATTGCAGAGATAGATGAATTCAAGGGTGCGTGGCGTGCTTTGGGCCAGCTGGCACCTGAACAACTTACCTCGTTGAAACATGTAGCAACTATAGAAAGCATCGGATCTTCAACCCGTATTGAGGGCAGTAAACTTACTGATAGTCAAGTGGAAATCTTGCTCAATAACATACAAATTCAGCATTTTTCAACGCGTGACGAACAGGAAGTAGCAGGCTATGCTTCAGTAATGAATCTACTCTTTCAAAACTTCGAAGAAATACCACTTACTGAAAGTTACATACAACAGCTTCATAAAGAATTACTCACCTACAGCGATAAAGACAACTGGCACCGAGGGGGGTATAAAAACCTTCCGAATCATGTAGAAGCATTTGACCCTACAGGTAAGAGTTTGGGTATTGTTTTTGAAACCGCCTCGCCATTTGAAACCTCGTTCAGAATGAGTGAATTGATACAATGGACCAATGAATGCCTTGACCATAAAAGACTTCATCCGTTATTAGTAACGGCAATATTCATTGTGGAGTTTCTTGCAATCCACCCATTTCAAGATGGGAACGGCAGATTGTCGAGGGTACTTACAACCTACCTAATGCTGCGAACAGGCTACATTTATGCACCTTATAGCTCTCTGGAATCGGTTATTGAACAAAGTAAGGACGTATATTATCTGGCACTTCGTCAAACACAGGGCACCATAAAATCGGAAAAAACAAACTGGCAACCTTGGCTGTTGTACTTTTTAAAAGCACTCCAACAACAAAAACGCCGTTTAGAGAAGAAAATTGACCGGGAAAACATGCTGCTGACTCAACTACCCGAACTATCAATGCAAATTCTAGAGTTGGTGAAATCGAGGGGCAGGATCACTATTAAAGATTTGGTTGTATTGACTACAGCAAATCGAAATACCATCAAAAAACACCTGGAATCGCTTGTTGCAAACAATCAACTTGAAAAACATGGAGCTACAAAAGGAGCTTGGTATGTTTTAAAAGTGAACGGCTAACAAACAGTATAATATTCTCACTTGATTTTCACCATTCTGTCTTCTTCGTCATAAATGTCCTTTTGCAAGTTTTGTTTCAAAAAGGCTTTGAGATCGCCGGGTACGTTAAATTCACGAGTCACCTTTTTGTCTGAAACTGCCGCTACGAAGATTGTATCGTTGGCTTTGCGGAATCTGAAAATTGTATAGTGTGTATCACCGTCAACCATATTGGCTACAGTAGCAAAAACCTGATTGCCAATTCTATTAAAATATGTTTTGTAGGTAGCACCCGAATCGAGACCCTTCAGCACCTTAACGTTAAACTGAGTGTTATCTGCCTTTGAAATGTTGTAAATATCGCCACCGTTATTGTCAGTTTGCACCTGCCATTTACCGGTAATGTCTACTTTCAGTTGTTCAGGCGCATCAATAGGAACTTTTGTTTCTAGAGGGCAGCCCGTCAAAAATACTGTAGCTACAAAAAACACCGGAAGCAATAACAACTTTTTCATATGCTTAATATTTATTTCTAACGCCACATCGGCAGACACTCAAATATAGGCACAATCTATTTGTAATCCTACGATATTTCAACCGACTCCCATTCAACTTTTCTTTTCTTGACAAATGTCAAAAAATACCCGGAATTGAAATTTTCAGAGTACATGAAAAAGCGCCCGATACATGCTAACGTCACTAGTTGGTTTTTTCAACCACCAGCTTAATGCATTGATCTAATTCAGTAGCCTCAACAAAAATCTTTTTTGCAAGATCAACAACCATATTTTCTTCCAGAAAGTCATTTTCACAAAGCATTTTTGAGATCGCTAATATATTGCACAATGGCCGCCTCACTAGGTGCGACTGGGCATACGAGATCTCCTGCAGTTTTTCTACATGCGAGATGTCTTTAAAGTACGCACTTAAGTACTTTACATCGTTATTTACAAATGAATTTGCGCTGGAAATTAATACTCGCTTTTTCTTACCCTTCTTGGTAAGAATATGCGCCGTAACCTCTTTAAACTTTTCTGCAAAAGTAAATTCCTGAAATTTTCTAATTATATCCAATAATTCTTCAGGCGGATGCAGTTTCGACTGGTGTACTCCAATAAGCTCAGCCGGATCGCACTCAAACAAACTACCTGAAGCCGGGTTTGCATACGCAATTATACCGGTTTTGGCCTCTGCCACCATTATTGCGTCGGTTGACCCCTCAACAAGTGACCGCAAAAACATATCTGTATTCACTTGCATAATAGTTTTTTGTAAACGCAATTTTACATTTCTCAACAACATGAAATATCCCTATGGTTAGCAATATTTACTTACTCAAAGTAATATTTTAAATAATGTATATCACTTATTTTTGGTTGCGAAACCGAATTTAATGACTAATAACATCCCTTTGTTTCACTTTTTTTAGATTTTTTATTAATTTTTTTAAACAAAAATTACTTATCTACCTTTTAATCATATCACATAAAAATCTACCACCAATTACTCACCAAGCAATTACACTTTCAGAATAGCTGCATTCATTATATAGGGAGTCTTTTTCTATTGATCATGCATCTTATATGACTAGTTTAAGGGACTTTCATCTCAAAACGGCTATTTAATTTTGATTAATACACTAAAAATAGTTACCACTATGATAAGCATTTTACATAAACTACAGTACTCTCAACGGATAGCCAAAATCGGCACATGGGAGGTAAACTTTCAAACAGAACTTGCCGAATGGTCGGAAGAAACATGCCGCATTTTTGATGTTCCTTTTGAAAATGCAACATTTACTGCAACCGATTGGTATAGCTTCATTCACCCAGATGACTTAAACCTAGTAACCGGACTCATTCAACAATCAGAGCAAACACATCAGGGCTTTGATTTCTATCATAGAATTATTACCAAAAAGGGAGTCACTAAGTACATTTATAGCTGGGTTGAATATGAGTTCAATGAACAACATATTCCTGTAGGCATGTTTGGTGTAATACACGACGTTACTGGTACCGCAGAACTGCAAAGTCAACTAGCTACTTCTGAAGACAATATTAAACGCATCATCAACACAATACCAGTATCGGTATATGCCCGCGATGAGAATGGTTATTACTTGTTCGGCAATCACATATTTTTAAGCCATTATGGTATTACCGAACAACAACTGCGCGGAAAGCATATTTCAGATTTAGTAAAAAACAAAAAGGAACTTGATAATTTACTATTTCAGGATAAAGTCGCTTTAAGCAGTGGTCAAAAAATACATTGTTCCAAATTCACACAAAAAAATAGTGAGGGTGTTGAAACAAACTGGCAAATAATTAAAGTTCCCTTCACCCTGCCCCACAGAAATATACGCGCAATACTTGGAGTAGCTGAAGACGTGACCAAAATGGTTCGTCAGGAAGAAGAATTGCGTACGCTCAATAGTAAACTTATGGAGCGTAACAAAGAACTTGAAGAGTTCTCGCACATGATATCGCACGATATGCGTGGCCCCCTTGCCACCTTGATGGGTGTCATAAATGTAATAGGCGACTACGACCTCACACAACAGGAAATTGCTGAATTTTTAGGAGGAATTAAGGGTAGCTTGTACAAGCTCGATGAAATTACAAAAACCATGAACACAATATTGAACAGGTACTAGTAGTGCCCGAATATTGAAACACATTTATACCAATAATACCCAAGTTGCCCGTTGTTACACTCAACGAAATAGAACGATTTAAGGTAAATATTCCTACCTTTTGTTATTTTTGATTGAATTTAAGAACACGTAATGAAAAATAGACTCCTTTTTTTGATATTGCTCCTGCAATACTCCCCTTCTTTCTCACAAAGCATTACAGAACTATTTCGAAAAGGCGAGTTCGGTGCGCTTACTAAGTACGAAAATAAATACGAATCTCTTGCAGATTCTGAATTGTACATGGTTGGATTTGCATTTTTCAGAACCGGCAACGATGCCTCTGCGCTTAAGTTTTACGACCTCTCTATAAAAAAAGGTTTTACCAATAGCGTAGTGTACTTCTATAAAGGACTTTCTTTGTTGTACACCGAAAAATTTGATGATGCACTCAAAGAAATGAATCACGCGCTTGAAAATGCGCCCGATAATCAGGAATACCTGTCAGGAAAGGCGGAAATATATTATACAATTGGCAAGAAAGACAGTGCATTAATATTGTTTAAAAAAGCAGCAAGTCTTCCTTTAAGTTTCCCCGATTGTTTCTATTGGGTTGCTAAAATATACCTCGAAAAAGACGAGTTGGACAGCTCATTAAAATGGTATTATGCCGCCGTTAAAAACATGCCGAAAAACAATGGATATTATTCAACCTGTCTTTTAAGCATTGGTTCGCTCGAATTTTCACACACCAAAAATTACACAAAATCGCTGGCTGTTTTCCAGAAAGCACTGGAACTGGAACCCGACAACTACGATATGTACATTAAGTTCATGAAATGCTACAACGAAAACAAACAATACCACCAAGCCGATAGCATTTTCAGTATTGTTCAAACGCTTTACAAAAGTGGTAAAATACCAGAAAAACTAACCCGCAACAAAATGATTTTGTTTGATGAATATGAGTTAAATGGTCAAATAATACTTGTACACAAACGTTTAGAAACACCTGAAAAGCTTCTTGATGCCTATTACAAAGGGTATTTGATTTCTAAAACGCACGACAAAATTGAACGCGAATTTGTGCTCGAAAAAACAGCGGAAGAAATTGAAGGAATCAAGTACATTTTTTGCGAAAATGTAAGAGACAAATTCGACCACATCACTTACTCCCTCGGCTGGAAAACAGAACAAGTTCCAATAACCGAATTTAAACAGGCTGTAAATGCTGCTATATCCGGCGAACTAACGCCTGGAGCTGCTACGAAGTTTAATTTTGGTAAGTAAACCCGGATAATATTCATCCACCCTTTTCCCCTAACTTCGTGTATACCATGAAGTCGGTTTTTGCTCTTGTTGTATGTTTTGTATTCGCATGCCAGCCCTGTATGTCCATTGCCCAACAAGACTGGGTGCCTTACAGGCAAGGCGAATTTGTGGGCTACAGCGATAGTAATGGCAAAATAATGCTTACCCCTCAATGGCGGGAAGCTGGTTTTTTCGATAGTAGTGGAAGAGCAGTGGTAATAGCACCCAATGGCGCAAAAAGCCTCATTAACACAAAGGGCGAATACAGAATTCCTATAGATTTCTTCTGGAACGGAAATTACAATGGATTAAAGGGTGCCACCTTCAACGCACACAACAACAGCAACGAATGGGGTTTTATAGATACGGTTGGCAATGTACTTATCCCCTTCAAATATGATGTTGACAATATCTATTACCCACATCAGCTCGACTTTAGATATGATGAGGGAGAGAAAATCTGGTATAAAGTTACTTGCCTGAAAGGGAAATATGGCGTTATAGACAACAAGGGAAATACACTGATTCCTTTTGAATTCTCCGATGAAAACAACTCGCCTTATGCAGTTACTTGTAACAAGAATAACTACCCCTGGGATAGTTCTTTGCGAGACGCACCACTACTTTTTACAGTGCTGAAAGATAAAAAGTACGGCGTAATGGATACAAAGGGCAATACCATTGTACCCATAAAATACATAGAAACAAGGTATGGCAACTTTGGTGAAAAAGGGAATGGCAACTCATGGGGCTTTTTCATGAACGGAGGCACCAACGGATACCGCTACCAATTGTGGCAGGGTATGAAAATACCAGATAACTTTAAAATCGACGAACAGTATTTTGACAAAATCGATTACGGCGATTTTTTTGTTTTCAATAATAGAAAAAACCGCCTTTACGGAATGAAAGACCATGAAGGGAAAATCATTAAAAAGCAACAATTCGCTGAGTTGCGGTATTTCCCGGAAGGCTTTTATGTAGGTAGAATGCCGAATACAGGAATGGACATTTTGTATGACCGCAATTTCAAACCCACCCGATACAAGGGCTTCCAATACTTTTGGTTTGCGCATGATACATTCGTGTTTAAAAACGATTATTACAACTCCATCAATCAAGACCCTATTACAAGTACTGTCGATAGTGTAATTGTCACGATGGTGCCCACTAAGGACATGCGCCCTTGTAAACGCTACCATGACACTGCCGATGAACGTTCGCAAAAAGAACGGGAACAGGCGATGCGTTTAATGTTGCACCCTCCATTCAGGTGTGGTTTCTCCTACTCTGAAGAACGTAGAATGGGTGAAGAAAGCGCTCATTATATGACCATTCATCCGCACATGATTATTTTCAGAAATGGACCTAACACAGGGATGTATATTCCCAGCACAGCCGTATTTCATTTCAAAAAGGATAGCACTGATATACAGGTGGCGGGGTACTGTACCGAAAATTCAAAACCGTGGTATGTGGTAAAGGGATTGAGGGATAAACAACCATTTTATGCTATTTCCGATACCAACTATAATTTCATCACCCCGGAATTCACCGACCGCATACCCATTTTTTTAGACACCCAGTTGCACTACGGCATTGCCCGCAAAGACTCGCAGTACCAGTTTACTGATGAACACTTTAACGCCCTCTGGAAATCTGACAGGTTTATACCTTCTATAGTCACCAGATACAAGGGTGATTGGTATGCAATAAGTGATACCGTTACTAAACCACAGCAAAAAGCCAAAGAGGAAAACAAACAGATAGTTGCTGTGTTCGGTTATCGCCCCATTTCAGAGGAAGAATGGGATAGTAACGATGTGACCCACCAATTTCGGGAGACTATTGGTACGCACAGGTTTAACCATCAGTTTTTACTGAAAAACGGTGTACCGGTTGCGGCATTTAATGGGATGCATATTGCCGATTTCCTGCCCGATTCGTTGCATTGCGGAGCACCTGTAATTAAGGTAACCGACAGCACCGGGAAGATCGCATTCCTGAACACCGATGGCAGCGAATACCTACCTGCTATCAATTTCAAGTATAAAGTTGTTGAATTCCTGAACGACCACGTAATGATGGTGAAAAAAGAGATGAACGATAAAAGCTACTCGCTCATCAACGAAAACAACATTGCCCTCATCCCTAACGCTGAAATAAACCATTGGATAACCACCATAACACCCCAATCAAAAAAACTGTTCCAGATCTCCTACTTCGGTAAAACCATCCCCACCACTTTCACCTACATGCGAAAGGATGGCTTTTTGTATGGGTATTGATGAGGGAGGGGGTAAAATTATTTAAATAAAATTTTTTAGAAACATACGAATCTATCTTTTTTTATTTAAATTGCTCTCTATACAATTTGATAAAATGGAGAGCACTGAACAATTGTTAAGTCGTGTTAAAGAGTGGAACCTAAACTACGAAAGCCGTAAAGTTTTCGACGAACTTAAAGATAGCATTTTAGAGAAATATAATGACGCGGACTTGTATGCTGAAAAGGCACTTGCATGCTACTATTTAGATGATATTGAACTTTCCCAAAAATATACAACAATAGCTTTAACGCTAGATCAAAACTGCCCCAATGCTATAGGTTGTCAAGGGCATATATATATGCATCTAAATGAACTGGAAAATGCATATGAACTATTTGAAAAATCCTTATTTCTTTCAGAAGAAAATATATGGGCACTGTTAGGGTTTTGTTCTTATTACTTTGCTATTCGGTCATACCATGAATGCAAATTGTATTTTAAAAAAATTACTAGCATAAGACCTGATTTCAAATACGTAGATTATAATTTAGGGCTAATATATTTTAATGAGCGAAATTTAAAGGAGGCTAAGAAGCACATTATAAAAGCAATAGAATTAAATCCTGAAGATGAATCAAACTATAACCTATACGGGCTAATCTTTAAAGAAGAAAGAGACTACGAAAAAGCAATAGAACAATTCCAGATAGCTCTACGAAAAAAACCTGAATTGGAATATCCATATTACAATTTAGGGATTGTCTATAACACTCTAAACGAAATTGAAAACTCCCTTTTCTATTTTGAAAAATTCATCGCACTTTCTGAATCCAAATCATCAGAGTATTTTGAATTTGCTCAGGCTTCAATATCAGAATTAAAAAAGAAACAGGTTGACAATAACTATTACCTATTGAAAGAAAAAATCAAGAGTATTAAGAACCTTTTAAAACGCAAAGAATCAACACTGACACATTACACAACATTTTCAACCGCACGCCATTTGATATTTGAAAAAAGTCTATTCAGAATATCAGAGGGAACGTTTTTAAATGATCCCTCTGAAGGAAAAGCCATTTTTAATTTCCTTGCTCCGATAATGCTTGGATTAGGAAACTATGATGCAATTCAAGATGATTTTAACTTATATAACGCTAAACCATTTATTTCAAGTTTCGTTGCAGATGGAAAATACAACGATCTGACTTTGTGGAGAATGTATGGCAAAGAAAACAAAGAAGAAGCAAAAGGAGTAGCTATTTCAATTGATTCGGGTAAATTTCTTGAAAGTGTAAAAAATAAATTATTTGGACTAGAGCCTGAAAAAAATATAATAAGCCCAGAATTTGAATTAGAATTTTACCAAGTAGCATATTTGGATACTGGAGCAAAAACGAAAAGAAAATTCCACCTACTAGATGCCTCAAAACGTATTGAAAATGACTTAAATAAGCTGATGACTGAACTCTCAACTACCGTAAAAGAGCTGGTGACATATCACCAAACTAACAAAGAAACAAACAAGGATTGGAGAAAAAATCTATTTACTGCGCTGAATGAAATATCGTTCCTTTTTAAAAACGCTGACTATAAGGACGAATATGAGATACGACTAATAGTCGATCCAATACTTGGTGAAAAAAAGATTGACAGAGAAAATCCAAGAGTCTTTATAGAAACTATTGATATCTCGCCAATGATTAAAAAGTTGACTTTGGGTCCAAAAGTGGAAAGAAATAACGAATGGGCATCTGTGTTTCATTATCACTTCAAAGAAGAGAAATTAGAGATTCCGGAAATCCATATCTCCTGCCTCCCATTCAAATAACCCCCCCATAAACCACAACAGCCGCTCGGTTAACGAACGGCTGTTGAAATTATATTGGTATGATTTAAGTCTTAAACTATTTCTTTTTCGTGTCAGGCTTTGGAGGCTGCACTTTTGAGAGGGAGTCGGCTGTTCTCATGAAAGTTTGCAAATCAGAATAGCCCAATGAACCTTTTGGAGTGATATTATAACGGTTAGCAGAATCTTTTGCAATGTCAAAAATCCATACTGTAGGATAGCCCTGTACCCTAAAGAACTGTTGCAGACTGTTGTTTTGGTCCTGGAGTTTTTGAGGCAATTGCTTTTTACGCGGGAAGTCAAGCTCCAAAAGCACCACATGTTTTGCAGCCCAGTCTTTAAATTGTTGTTTCGACATTACATCAGCTTCCAGCTTGTGGCACCAACCACACCAGTCGCTGCCGGTAAAAAAGCCAAAAATAGGTCTGTGTGTATCGTTCGAAACTTTTGCAGCTTGTTCGATATCAGTGTACCATGTAAGTCCGTCTTTTTTCTCCTGCGCACTTGCACAACTCAGCATGGTAACCATTGCCACAACCGGGAGTAATATCTTGGTGAAAGTTCTCATCGTCGTTTGATAATTTTGATAAAAGTAATGAAATATTTGTTTCAGGCATTTTTTGCACCCTAACCTATGCTTTGCAAATACCGTTCCAAAATTGCTGATACCTCTTTTGCCCTAGTATAAATCATGATGTGTTTACCGCCTTCCAGCCACACATCAGGGGCATTGCGCTTTGGCATCAGCATTTTATCATCGGTGCCGTGTACATGAAAAGTATTTGCGGGCACTACAGTATTGGTCCAGTTGAGTATCGCCTTCATGCTCGATATTTTAATGTCGGGGTCGCATTTTCTGTTGATATCATCAATCAGGGCCCGTTCTTCGGCATTAGTAGCCCCCAATACCTTGTACGCCAGCGGATTAGGGCGTCCTAACAATTTTCGGGGAATGAGGTTCCAGTTCATAATGGCGCGGTTTATGGGGTTAATCCACTTCACATCTTTAGCCGTTCTGGCAGTCGAAATCAGCATGGCATGTACCTCCGGGCGAGCCTTGGCTATCTCAACAGCCAGCATTCCCCCAAACGAAAGCCCGGCAATCAATTGCTTTCCGGGTGGTATATCCTGCGCCATTTTCATCGCATACGTTTGCAGTGTATCGGCTTTTGAAAAAGGCTTCCATGCTATGAACTTAAACACATATCCGGGTATTTCAAGCCGCTCGCAAAAACGCTCATCAGCACCCAGACCTGTTAGGAAGTATATCGTTGTTGCTGGCATAAATTTTTTAATGTCAATTAGTTGGCACCGAATATTAAACGCCCAATCAGGACTTTGTCTACAATCATCTCGCTTCTGTATGAATCCAATGGCTCCCAGCGCGCTTTTGCCCGGTTATACTTGTTGAAGGTTGCCTCCCATGTCACTTTTTTATTTCTTTCAATTATATACATACTCCAATATGGCGAGCAGTTTGCTACCATAATTGAACCGTCGGGTAATTCCTGTACTTTCCCTCCATGTCTACCCATTTTGCGGGTGCTATCGTCCAGTAAAGGGTACGTGCCAAGGCAGGGGGCCTCCCAGCTTTTGCGCAATTCACCCTTACCTACAGGTAGGGTACATTCAAGCACATTTGGTTGAGCTGTTTCGTAGTTACTGTTGTTGTTGTACATGAGCAACTTACTTTTTCCTGTTATCTGAATGCTATGCTGCTCTGAAAACATAGGCTTCGGCGGCAGTTTCCCCAATGAATAACGAGTGCCATACGATGCAAGCACCTTCCCCGAAGGGTATCCCAACGCAATTACGCGGTCGATATTCCTGAAGCTGATATAGATGATTTTACCATCGTTGCTGAACGTAAAGGCATTAGCATGTGCATCAATGTCTGCAAAGCCATCTTTGCCAAGTCTTTGAAACAAATCAGAATGAATGATATAATCCATAGAATTCCACTTCCATACTACACTGCCGTTATTATCATATTCTAAAATAGTAGTGAAATCAAGGTTCCGAGTATTGGTAGTATTGGCAACATTGGTTCCGAATGGTAAAATGGAAGTAGAGTCACATACACCGGGATAGCATTTATTCCAGATTCGAAATGCATTGCCCATAACATAGTAGTGCCCGTTTTTACGCCTTTGAAATTCGTGATGAAAATTACCTTCACCTGTCAATTCTGCGCTGTCGGTTTTAGGAGCTGCCCAAAGAAGTTTTCCGTTGTAGTCAATTTCCATGGGTAAACCATTGCCCAAAAATGTGATTGTACCCTGTGGCGATGCCTTTAAATCTCTGATGCCCTCAGCTGTCGGGTCAAATGCTCCAACTCTCGGTAAAAACCAAACGACTTCGCCCTTCATGTTATAGAGCGCTTTAGCACCGTCATGAAAGAAATACGCATCCGTATATCTGTTCGTGTTTTTGGGTATAATAACCTGTATGTCGTTGAATGCCAATGGCAGAGGTAAAACCATAAAATGCACCAATGGTGCTTGAACTGAATTATTACCTATTGCTGAAATCCTCCAGGTGTAAGACTGCCCGAATGCAGGCAATTCTGCTATAAAACGGGGCTCTGCAGCTTGCTTCTTAACAACAATGTGTTGTACGAACTCGTTGTCACTGATATAATTTCCTTCGGCCACTTCCAGCTGGTACTTGACTATTCCTGGTTGCTTCAAACCTGAAAACCCAACAAGCCGATAATTGAGTGTTGCTTTGTCGGCAGGGATGTATGCTTGTGCCGCACAGTTATCAACTACAGCAACGCACCACAACAGAATTAATAAAAGCCATCTATACATGCCTGAAAAATCAGTTCGATGTACGAAAGTAAGAAAAGCCGTGTCATTGCCTCCATTATTCTCTGGCTACAACCAGCCTTTCTGTGACTTTTCTGCCTGCGGCTTCAATCGTTAACAAGTAAATACCTTGGGGTAAATCGAAATCAACCTTTGTTCTTTCGTTGGTATTTACCTTGGCACTGTAAACAACTGCGCCAAGCGCATTTGTAAACGTACATTGCGCCACATCATTGACAAATGACAATGGGACTATAGTTACTGAACGGTCGGCAGGGTTAGGATACAAGCTCACTGAAAGATCGGGGTGCAATACTTCGGTAAGCCCTGTATTTCGCGGAAGTATATGAAAGTGGATTGTATCAATCGTGTATTCTCCACAAAACGAACTGCCACGGCAGAAATATGCAACTGAGTCGGCAGCGACAATGTTTCTTAAGGTGAGGATGGTATCATATGCCCTTCCTTGAATCCATTCAGGCATAATAGTACTCCGCACGATTTGGGTATCGAGGTGGAACCATGCAAACCACAGTTGGGAAGAATCGCCCCATGCTAAAAACGATGGCGGACTTGGGTGCGGCTGCATCATGTACATATTGTTGAACGGGCGTGTAGTATCGTGAGCTATTATCCTTATCGTTCCACCAACTGTTACAGTCGTAGTGCCCGAAAATTGTACCGAAGGAAAGTGTGAATAGATGTAGTAAAATTGGTCTTGATTGCCTCTCAACGGGCATGTTGTCGTTGTGTTAGGGTTGTACAATGCATAGTTCATCAATATCCTGTAAAATCCTGAAGTAGTGTAGGCATGCCCTGCGATAGGTTCGTATGGGTAAAAGGCATGAATAGTATCTGTAGTAGTGTTGCCATCTCCCCAAAGTGTACTCACTATTTGCTTGAATTTGTTGGTACTTCTGCATAAAGGCGAGTCGGCAATGCCACTTTCAAACAACGGTCCACAAAAACCTGAAGTCCAGCAGTCGCTAATAATACGATGCCCCATGAAGGCGCAGTTAAATACATCGGGGTCAGGAACCGAATCATTGTATGTGCCGGAACAGGTGCCCCCGCTGTCAGCGACTGTAATGGTGAAATGAAGGTAACCACCATTATTGGGATTAGTAAAATCATGTAACACATTTCTACCAGTTTGCAAACAATGGCAATCGTCGAAAGCCCACGAGAATGTAGCACCGCTGGTATACGTGGCTATAGTAGTATCAATTCTAATATACCCCCGTGTCAAATTGTCGTTGTAGCTTAGGGTAGCTGTATCAATTATGCTTCTGACAGTACATTGTCCAAAAGCGTTTTGAGCGTCAGGCAAGACTAAAATAAACAATAACAACAGAGAAAGAGCTACAGTTTTCAACTGTTTAATAATGCGTTTCATGGGAGTAGATATTTAGGCTTTCCAAATTTACAAAATATTCAATAATACGTGAATTTGATTTCTGCTACAGTCATTTTTAACAGTTATATGACCGAATCTTGATGCCGCTTTTGCAGGTAGTCGTTTTTTCGGTATTATTGAGTTGGAAATTGTTTTTATGAAGCGCGTCTTAGTTTTACTCATCAGTCTGGCAACCGGCACCTTGTACGGACAAGAATACCACTACACCCCACCCCGAGACACGGCAGTGATTCATAAAATTGAAGCCTGGCAAGATCTGAAGTTTGGGCTGCTGATGCACTGGGGCACCTACAGCCAATGGGGGATAGTAGAAAGCTGGAGCATTTGCCCGGAAGATGAAGGCTGGACTCAAAGAAAAGGTCCACATTCTGGTACGTATAACGAATACAAAACAGCTTACGAAAACCTGCAATCTACCTTTAACCCCGTGCGCTTTAACCCTGAAAAGTGGGCTACAGCCGCACACAATGCAGGCATGAAGTACATGATTTTCACGACCAAGCACCACGACGGATTTTCAATGTTCGACACTAAGGAAACCGATTATAAAATAACCGACCCTAAAACTCCTTTTTCAAAAAACCCACGCGCCAACATCACAAAAGAGGTTTTTAATGCTTTCAGAAGCGAAAACTTCTGGGTAGGTGCCTATTTCTCCAAACCCGATTGGCACTCGCCCGACTACTGGTGGCCTTACTTCCCACCCAAAGATCGAAGGGTGAACTATGACCCCGCTAAATACCCCGAACGCTGGGAAAAATTCAAGAGCTTCACTTACAATCAGTTACAGGAAATTCTTACCGGCTATGGCAAGGTCGATATTCTTTGGCTCGATGGCGGCTGGGTGCGCCCCAATGTAAAAGAAGATTCGCTGAAAGGCTGGCAAGGTACTGTACGCTTTAATCAGGATATTGATATGCCGAAAATTGAAGCCATGGCACGCAAGAACCAACCCGGCATAATTGTGGTTGACCGTGCAGTGCCAGGAGAATACGAAAACTACACAACGCCCGAACAGGAAGTACCCGAAAAACCCCTAAACTACCCATGGGAAACCTGTATGACACTGGCAACATCATGGAGCTATGTGCCGCACGACAAATACAAATCGGTGGGAGAAGTGGTACAACTACTGGTAAAAATAGTTTCAAGAGGCGGCAACCTATTATTGAACGTAGGTCCCGGGCCCGATGGCGAGTGGGATTCAATGGCATACCAACGCCTTGAGGGCATTGGCAAATGGATAAAGGTAAATGGTGGCGGCATTTATGGCTCAAAACCTATCGCACCTTATTCAGCAGGTAACATATTCTATACCCAAAGCAAGAACGGCAAGCAGGTATTCGCATTCGTATTGCCTGAAAAAGGAAAGGATTTAGTATCGCTCACCGACCATTTTGAAATACCACTTTCGAAAGAAGGCAAAATCAAAAAAGTAACACTGGCTGGCGCAAACGCCAGCGTGAAGTGGAGGCGCACCAACACCGGAATTACAATTGACAATGCCCCACAACTGAACCTACAAAAACTGAATTATGCGGCTTGCTTCACCATTGAATACCAATAAAATAATGGCGATGAAGACATGGTGTTTGTGGGTGAGCATTGTTGCGTTTTATTGTTCAGGGGCGTTCGCTCAAAATGCCTATAAAAATGAATCACTGCCGGCAACTACCCGCGCCACCGATTTGTTACACAGGCTTACCTTGGAAGAAAAAGTGATGTTGCTGGGGTACAGAAATCAAGCTATACCCCGACTGCACATACCTGCTTACAACTGGTGGAGTGAAGGTTTGCACGGGGTGGCACGGGCGGGAGAAGCCACTATTTTCCCGCAGGCAATAGGTATGGCGGCCAGCTTCAACGAACAACTGATGCAACAGGTGGGAAATGTCATATCAACCGAAGCAAGGGCAAAACACAATCTGGCATCGCACAAGGGCAACCGGGGTATGTATGTAGGGCTGACCTACTGGTCGCCGAACATCAATATTTTTCGAGACCCACGTTGGGGGCGCGGACAAGAAACATACGGCGAAGACCCCTATCTCACTTCAGTGATGGGGATAGCATACGTAAAAGGTATGCAGGGCACCGATTCAAACCACTTAAAAATAGCCGCTGCCGCCAAACACTTTGTCGCACACAGCGGCCCTGAAAACAAGCGCGACTACTTTAATGCCGAAGTATCTGATTTCGACCTGAACAATACCTACCTGTATGCCTTTAAGAAACTCACTTTGAACGGAGTTGCGGGTATAATGACCGCCTACAACGAAGTAAACGGAGTTCCAAATTCAGTGAACATAGGTTTGCTCAAAAACCTCATACGCAACAAATGGGGCTTTAAAGGATATATTGTAACCGACTGTGGCGCACTTGACGATGTGTACAGCACCCACAAATACCTGAAAGACGGACCTGCCGCAGCAGCGGCAGCTATCAAAGCAGGCATTAACCTCGATTGCTCTTCGGTGCTGCAAAGCGATATTACAGCAGCCATTGACCGCAAACTAATCACCGACGCTGATGTTGACAGCGCACTCCTGCCCTTACTGACGACACAAGTAAAACTTGGTTTTTACGATAACCCACTCAAATCAAAATACCGCACCTTTAAAGGCGATAGCATACATACCCGGAAACACATTGCGCTGGCGCGAAAAATGGCACAACAAAGCATGGTTTTGCTGAAAAACAGTTTGAATGTACTTCCACTGCACCGCGACACCCTGAAAAGCATTATGGTCGTGGGACCTAACGCCGCCTCGATTGATGCATTGGTGGGTAGCTACCACGGTACTGGCAGCAAATTGGTGAACTTCGTAGAAGGCATAACAGCAGCGGTGAGCAAGGGCACCCGTGTAGAGTATGACCTGGGTTGTGGCGAAACCGATACCACACACTTTGGAGGTATTTGGGCCGCCGGAAATGCAGATGTAACTGTGGCGGTTTTAGGACTTAGCCCCGTAAATGAAGGAGAAGCTGGTGATGCCTTCCTATCAAACAGTGGTGGCGACAGAACCAGCCTATCGTTACCTGCCAGCCAGATCGCCTTTTTAAAAGCCCTAAGGGTAGCGGTGAACAAACCAATAATCGTGGTGCTGACGGGTGGTAGTGCAATTAATATTGATGAAATAGAACCTTACGCCGACGCTATTATCATGGCCTGGTATCCCGGCGAACAGGGTGGCAATGCACTGGCTGATATATTGTTCGGGAAGGTGTCGCCTTCGGGGCACTTGCCTGTTACTTTTTACAAAACGCTCAAAGACGTACCAGCTTTCGACAATTATACCATGAAAGACCGCACCTACCGGTATTACGAACATGAGGTGGCTTATGGCTTTGGTTACGGACTCAGCTATACTCAATTCATGTATGGCGGCTTAAAAGTTACTGCCAATGACAAGTTCATTGTTGCAACTTATGACGTAACCAACATAGGTAAGATGGCGGCCGACGACGTAGAGCAAATCTATATCAGGTACGGCCCCGGCATAGGCTTCCCCAACAGGGAATTAAAAGGCATCAACCGAATTACATTAAAGCCCGGCGAGTCGAAACACGTAGTGTATAAAATACCCACCGAAGAGCTTGCCAAATGGGATGCCAACACCAAGACTATGCGCGTCTTCCCCGGCAGCTACGAACTCTTCGTTGGTAAAGACGCTTATGGTATTTTGGTGAGGAGTAAGTTTGGGGTGGAGTGATGGGGGGCTTATTAAAATGAAAAGTGTAAGCCTTCTAAAATATTTTGTCTAATTGTCTTTTACACCCCCTTTAAGTTAAGGGAAGTACTTATAAATATCCTTGCGACCGGCAAAAATTGTCAATTTTATCGAACCTGAAATCAAATAAAAACCCAACCTTTATTCGCCAATTTTAATTCGATAGGCATTTTGAGCACCAGCTAACTTTTTGACATTTTGAATGTCTCTTATTGAAGTAGCATCAATCATTTCCTGAATGACTTTTGAAACTTTTTTCGCTAGTTCTGCATCCTTTACTTTTTCAACGTCTTTATTGAATGACGTTGTTGCAACAACGTTCAAATTACTTAATTTTTGAAAGCAATTCTAAAGTACTATTTACATCAACCGATTCGTCGTTTTTTCGCTGTTCCATCATGGAAAGCAATGCAAAGTCTTCTTTTTGAGTTTCCGTCAAAACCTTCGCCTTTAATTGAAGTTTTTTAGCCAAGTCCATGAAAAGTTTCAATGAAACCTTATCATCAACTTCTATAACAACTGTGCTCATTTGATTTACTGTTATAGTCAAAGATACTAAAAATCGTGCTTCAATTAATCATGTTTAGAATTTTATAACCATCCTCCGTCACCCACGCTAACCACCATTTTCGTACATTGTGGGTAAAATTAATGGGGCATGGAACTGCTGAAACGTATATCATTAATCATATTTGGGGCTATCGCGGGAGTTGTTATCATGTTTATCGGGTTTAGGGTTTCAGGAGTCATGAATTTGTTTACTACAACTACTACCAGTAACCTGCCCACTATTAAACAAGGCACTTTTATTTTAATATCAAGAATGAATCAGCCCCAAAAAGGGGATTTTGTTGCGTATGAATTGCCTGAAGCCACCGGCGCTCAACAACTTTATGTACACAGACTGGTAGCTGAAGCGAATGATGAAGTATTGATTAAAGATGGTATTTTGTACGTCAATGGACAGCCTTTTGACAAGGGTAGGGAAACCAACAATATGTACAATGTAGCTGAGGCAGACTTCAAAAAACTGAATATACCATCAGAACAAGCACTTCATATACCTGGCTCATACATCATAATGTGTACCGAAACCGAGATGAAATCGTACGGTATTCCCTACACTAAAAGAGTTCGCCCTGTGAGTGACGTGGACGAAGAAATACAAAAAATGTGGCATCAACCCTGGAATGCCGATCAGTTCGGGCCAGTAAAAGTGCCTAGGGGTTGCTTCTTTGTTATGGGCGACAACCGCGAAAACGCCCTAGACTCGCGTTATTGCGGTGGCATTCCAGAAGCCAATTACAAAGGCAAAGATGTATTTCATTAATATCTTGAAGGGGTTTACGCACGCTTGATATAAAAAGTCAATAAAATGACACGGTAAACACTGTTGCACTCATTGAAGTACATATATTTACAGTTCAACTTTTATTTGTTCAGCTCACTGCACCATGAAACGCAGGTATATAGTCTTACTGGTAACTGTAGCGGTATTTATACTGCAAGGCACCTTCATGGCTTATGCGAAGGGTAATAATGCTGCCCAGCGAATTCAGGATGGGTGGGAGTTCCTCAAAAAAGATGAAGATTCAGCCGCACTGCTTTGTTTTCATGATGCGCTGCAACAGTCCACAACATCTAAAGATACCTTGGGCATGGCTGAAGCACTGCTCTCGATAGGTATCAGCCAATACGGTAACAGCCTTGCGATCGGACAAAGCTATGCCAACAAAGCAGCAGACTTGTTCCGACTGGCAGAGAGTGCCCATCCCGACCGGGCACATTATGGCTTGGCGCGCACCAAGCAACTCATGGCTACCATACAAGGCAGACAAAAACAATGGGCTGCAAGTATTGCCCTCAGCCGTGAGGCACTGCATTTCTTCAAGTCGGGCGATGCGCAGGGTTCACTGGGACTGGCGTATAACAGCATGGGAGCCTCCTACTTTGCACTCCGGCAAATCGATTCTGCTGAATACTACTTCCAAAAAGCAATCAAAGAGTTTTCTGACAGTAAAAACAACACCTACCTACCCGGTGCCCTCAACTACATAGCCATGGTTTTGGTGTCTAAAGGCAAATTCAATGAAGCTTTGGAAAAAAATACCGAGGCGTTGCTCATATCAGTGGCATCCAACAACAGGCAGGCAGCTGTCACATCGCGTACGGGCATGGCAAATTTGTATTGCTCATTTCTTACCGATTACAAAAAAGCTGCAGCGGTACTCGATTCTGCCACGCGCGATGCAAGCGCATTGTCTGACAAATCATTTTTATTAAAAGTGCTGGAAGCCAGGGTGAATTTGTATGCACAACAAGGGTTGCACAAAGATGCACTTGAATGGGAACGCAGTAAAAATGAACTGAGCGACAGTGTTTTTAGCATGGAAAAACACCGCCAGTTGAAACAATTGGAAATTGAGTTTCAGTTGAGCGAGAAAGACCTCGCCCTCCAAAAAGCGGAACAGGCACGACAAAGAGCCGGCTATTATACCACAATATGGGCTGTGACATCAGGACTGCTGCTGGCAATAGGTATTGGAGTGTTCGTCTTCTACCGCAGGCTTACCCAACAAAAACACTCATTAATAGAGTCGCAAAACGAAGTACTGGCATTACAGCGTGAAAATCTGGCATCGAAAGAAGCCCTGCTTGCAGCACAAAAAACCGAAAACGAGCTCAGGCACAGCCAACTGGAAAACGAGATTGCCCTCAAAGAAAACCAACTCAGCGCACTCACCCTGCAAATGGTGAAAAAGACCGAACTGATTGATGAGTTCCAAAACTGGGTCGACAATATGGGGCACACCCACGACAAAGCCCTCCAGAAATTGCTGAATAAAAGTGTGATGCAGGATAGCGAATGGGACAATTTCAACCAATACTTTGGTGCTGTTAACCAGCATTTTTACGAAAAACTGAAACGCACATTTCCCGATATAAGCCCGAACGACCAAAAGTTATGTGCACTCATCCGCATGAATCTGAGCATTAAAGAGATGGCAATGATACTCGGCATTTCAGCCGATAGCGTGAAGACTGCCCGTTACCGCCTGCGCAAGAAACTGCAACTGGAAACCGAAGAAAATTTGACGAATTTCATCGCAAATATCTGATTTACAATACTTGTCTACCTAATGTCTACCTAAAATGAGGGGTTGTACACCCCCGGTAAACCCGTTTTGCTTGAAAAACCCGCCCTTGCGGTGGTATCTTTGCCCTACAACAATTGCTCACCAAATTTTCTGTCAATCATGAAAAAACTACTGATTTTACTCGGCACAACCTTTGCGCTCAACACTGCTCAGGCACAGGTGCCGAACCCTTCATTCGAACAACACTTCACTGCAACCGATATCCTCCAACATTGGGGCAACGAATACATTCATCATGCCTGGACCGATAGCCTCGGCAACTGGCACCAGGACTCTATTCTTTATGCTTCTATCGCTTCTTCAACCGATGCACATTCAGGCACCTATGCCATGCAATTGCAAAATGCCTACAATTATACTCAGTCGAGAATGGAAATTGGTAAGGCTGCATGTTCCACCGATTCGTTTTTCAGTTCTTATGTACCATCATTTTTGAGCTATGCACCCCAAAAAGTAAGTTTCTGGTATAAATACTTCCCTGTTTCAGGCGATACTGCGCGTGTACACATTGTAGTTCAAGACCCTGAACTCACCGATTCGAGCATGATGGTAGGACTAGTCATTGCCGATACTTTCATGACCTTTACTGCGGCACAAATCACCTATCAGTTTGCTGAAGTGCCGTTGAGGTACACACACACTTATAGCAGCAATCAAAAACAGGTAACCATTACATTCACCACAGGCAGTGAGGCATACGCCCACACAGGTACGCGAATGTTGATTGACGACATGCAAACAACCCGCACCACCTCGGTAGCATCAATACATAGCGGTGACAATTTCAAACCCGCCTTATTCCCTAACCCTGCATCCGATTTGCTCACGGTATGTGCAGGCGCTCAAAGCCTAATAAAACACTTCAGAGCATGCGACCTATCGGGAAAAACGGTATTCGAAACAACCCTGAACGGAGCTGCAACATTTGATGTTGATACAAAAAACTGGTCGGCCGGCACTTACATTACCCACATGACCGACAACGATAATAACGAATATTCAACCCTCATCAATAAAGACTAATAACAAGACTTTAAACCCTTACTTAACTAAACAACTTAACTACGCAGGTACACCTCGAAAATGTGCTTGCGTAGTTTTTTTTTGCATTTACAGCATGAGGCTCACTAAACTAGAAATGATTTGCTTGAATTCGATTTCTTTTTCCTTTACGTCATCAAGACTTTTAAATACAATAAGTTTACGTTGGTCTTTGAAATCGCCCTCCAGCAGCTTAAAATAATCTGCTACCAGTGCCCCTCTTAAAAAAACCAAGCGGATACAATCTGTTCTATTAAAAACGAAACCTACGATGTAACGTTTGTATTCTTTCGCGTCAAAGGGCTGCATTGCACCTGTATAAAAAAATGTTGGAGCATTCCAGTAAATACCCTCCCCAATATTTGTATCAACCGATAGAATAAGACTACGAACATATGTAACAACATCCTTCATGGGGTGGTTTAAACCTTGCATGAAAACATCCACCTTTTCCGGTTCAGATATACCTAATGTAAGATTGGTTTCTTTCTTTGCCATGCGCAGCTTTATTTAATAAGAATTGGGGTTGTGTTTTATTCAATGCTCTCTCCAAAGGTCAACAAGTTATTATCGGGGTCGAGTATTGAAAACTCGTATTGCCCCCATGGTTTTATGGTCAACTGCCCATTAGGGTGTATGGCAACGCCGGCATTAATGAGGCTTTTGTACACACCCACAATATCTACCACCCTAATATACACCTGACCGTCATTCTGTTTGGGGTCTAAATCCTTGCTCAGGAAAAAGTGCATTTCGATACCGTCTTTCGCCACCATCAGGTACAGCGGGAATCCATCAACCCCCAGCACACTAAAGCCCAACTGGTCAGCATAAAAAGCCTGAGTAACAGCCTTATCACGCATCGGTAATTTCGGAACAACAGATTTAAACATGGTAGGAGGATTTTCTTGTACTGCAAGATAATTAATACTTACGATTGCGGTGCGTTGTTACATGCAAAAGGTGTGGAGCGACAATGCACCCCACACCTTCTGTTGTATTTTCAGCTTGCGCTATTTTTCCAATACTTTGATTACCCTGCCGCCATTGTAAGAGTGGTATTCTCCTGAATACATGGCATCGGCTTGTACAGGTCCCAGCTTGAATGTACCGGCACTTACTACGCGCACCATATAGTAGAAAACACGTGGTTTCTGGTACACCGTGGTGAACATATTAAGTCTGTCGTCGCGAATATCCATGTAGTCGGGGCTTTCAGCGTCCTTAATCCATTCCATTCCCGGTGCTGCCTGCAAGCGTGGATTTTCAATCTCAAACCCTGCCGGCAACATATCGGTAATAGCAACATTCGGAATGCTCCTGTTGTTCAATCCCTGAACAGTTACACGCACCACAATCAATTCGTTTTGTACGAAATTGCCTGTCTTCTCGTGCCCTGTCCGGTCGAAGTAGGTGCGCCTTACTTTCATATAGCTATCCTCCTGTTTGTAAGAACCATCGCTGCTCACTCCATTTAATGAATAGAAATAATAGAACGGTCCACCCCCTTTTACTTTAACGGCTACATTTTCATTGCTGTGCCCTTTCAAATCTATCATCTCTGGTGAGCCGATTACTGTGCTTACTAGCTTGCCGTTCATGGTCACTTCAGCGGTGCCGCTGGCAATGTTCGCCATTCGGGCTACCTTACCCAAAGCCAAAAGCGTAAAGGCGTTTTCCTGAGTATTCAGATAGCGGGCGCGCGCAACTTCTTCAGAAAGGTGTTTAGCCATAATGCCTACCTGCTGGTTCTGCGGGTCAATATCTATCATCACATTGAGTGACATAGCCTCATCACGAATTGCAGAGTAGAAACTGCCACTGAACGAGTTATCAGGTATCTCGCCCGAAAAGCCCGATGGTATAATTTGCTTCGCTTGTGTAGGCTGACCAGTGAGTGCATAGGCTGCACCTAAAAGGTATCTGCCATCGAGTGTAAGTATATCGGTATGTGCCTTGTAGTAGTTCATGGTCGATTGGTCAGGCTGTGCCGCCAAAGCAAGTACATAGAGCGAGTAAGGCACTTCCTCAGGAACCACTTCCCTCGATTTGCCGTGATTGTAATAAAAAACAGTTGTTTCCTTCCTGTACAATTTTGCCTTGATGTACTGAATGAGTCTGTTCAAAGAACTTTGGTTTACATCATAACCCGCTTTCTTAGCTTCCAGTAAGAAATGGCACGCATAAGTGCTACCCCACCAACTTTCTTCACCACCTTCAGGCCAATAGGTAAGTCCACCATCGCCCACCTGCATTGCCTGTAGCTTCAATATGGCTTGTTGCACGTTGTATGCAGGATTCAGTATGTGGGTTGGTGCGAGGTCCATTCCTTTTACAAGGTCAGCGTAATACAACTGCGGAAATGCAGCCGATGTAGTTTGCTCCACACAACCATAAGGGTACTGCACCAGTTCTGTCATTTGTTTGCCCAGCTTCACAATTGGCGACTTAGCCACCACCAGTTTTCCCGACACCGAAGCAGGGATAAAATTGTTATTTAACCCAATGGTTACAGACTTGCCATCAGCCACCTGACCCGAACCCGTCAATTTTTGCAATGAAGCCGAAGGTCTTACACTTATCTCAGTTTCGTTGGTGAATGTCTGCGTACCGTTCTTAACCGATACAAGCACTTTAGCTGCTCCTATTACGGGTTGCGCTGCCACATTAAACACAATGCGTTGTTCTTTGTTGGCAGGTATTGTTACAGTTTGTGTCGCCTGCGATTTTAAATCCAATGGCCCTGTGGTTTTAACGCCCAGTGTCACGGTCATGGCTTTTTCAGTGGTGTTGGTGAGCATAACAGGCATTATAGCCTCATCGCCCGGACTAAAGAACCTAGGCAACGCAGTACTTATAACCACAGGGTCTGCAACTTTCATGTGCTTTTCAGCACTACCGAAGCCCTTGCCCTTGTTCACCACCGCCATAATCCTGATGTCACCCGAAAACTGCGGAATATCTATATCATATTTTACATTTCCGGCAGCATCAGCCTTCAATACCCCACTCCAGAACGAAACATTTTTAACCCTGTTAACGAACAATGGGTTCACCCTGTTTTCGCCGCCGCCGTCACCACCGGTGCTTGATAGGCGTTGCTTCAACTCAGGCATCAACCAAGGGTATATGTCGTATGAGTTCACTGAAAGTGCTATTTTCTGGTAGAAATAGTCGAATGGATTCGGGGTTTTGAAATTCTTGATTTGCAAGATGCCCTCATCAACTGCAGCAATGGTTACATCGGCACCCGGTTCTGTTTTTAGCTTGATGGTTTGTTTTAACTGGCTGTACGATTTTTCAACGGCATTGATTGCCACCTTCAAATCGTTGCGCTTATTGAGCACTGTCACCGACTGGTAACCATGCGCCACCGTAAGCGGCATATCGTTGCCATCCATTGGGCGGAACAAGGTCGCTGATACGTAAACGTTAGGTATCATGGCTTCTTCGCCCTTCAAAACAAGTTCAGCCGTTTTGTTGTGCGTATTAAGCTGG
The DNA here is from genome assembly GCA_947454235.1 of Chitinophagaceae bacterium. Lineage (GTDB taxonomy): Bacteria > Bacteroidota > Bacteroidia > Chitinophagales > Chitinophagaceae > Flavipsychrobacter. Next base: position 98,537 of record CANGIY010000005.1, on the reverse strand, counting down.
TAGTATTTTAATACACCCGCACGCTCAAGCGTTACAATCATTCTGCCCTCAAAAGGTGTCGTGAAAAGCACTTTGATATTTTCGCCCAGATTGTATTCTTTTTTGTCAGTTTTAATGGCAACATTACCCTCATTGTCCACCTGAAACGAAGAGTAATGTGTGTCAGCCCAACCATAAGCATACACTGTTTGAGAAACGTAGTTGTTAGCCCCGTTCAGGAATACCCTCACCTCAAATTCACCGCTTTCGCCCGGCGTAAAACTGTATACGTAGTTGGTACCCGATATTTTCACCTTTTTACGGCTCACAATGCGCTCTTCAACGGCATTGCTGTACCTGAATTCACCCGATTGTTCGAGAATGGTGGAGTGCCATACTTTGTGAATGAGTAATACATCGGCTTCAGTAGTTACAGGGTTCCCTGCGTTATCGAGCGCAATCATAGGAATAGGCGCAGGAGCACTTGAATTAACGTAGTAGTCGGGCGAATTAATACCTATGTACACCTTTTGGCCAAATACTTTAAATGTCGCATAGCGATGTACAGGGCGTTCGCTTTCATCGAAAACTGTAGTGCTCACATACCCATTCAAAACACCCGCAGTAGCGAGGTTAGCCGATAAGTCAAAAGTTTCCTTGATAGAACCATCAGGCTGCGTCTTGCCCTGATGCAGGTCGGGGTTTATGATTACTTCATTGTTCAAGTCAAAATGATAGTCATCGTATTTCTCACTCTGGAACGGCACCTTACGTAAGTGCAATTCACTCTCATAGTGGCGGCCACCCGCAGGCGTACCGAACAGATTGTCGGCCTGGGCAATAACTGTTACCTTTTCACCCGGTTCATAACTTTTCTTCTCGGTACGGCTGGTTACCTTAATTCTGTCAGGAATAAAGTCTTCAACACTAATACCCATTGAAGTCAGTAACACATCGTTACCGGAATACAGTTCTACAGTATAATCTCCCGTACCTGTAGCCGGCGGCAATACAAACGATGCGTCGCAGGTACCTTGCGCATTCACCGTTTTACGCACTAGTCCAAACTCTTTACCCTCAGGGCCTATCAGTTTGAATTTTAATGGTGCGTTTTCTATTGGCAACCACGATTCGTTGCGCAAAATGGCGGCTATGTTCATAGTTTCACCCGGCCTGTACAAGTTACGTTCAGGGTACACCATCGCTATTTGCCCCGATGCCAACGGATACCTGCCTCCAACATCATAACGAGAAGTACCAATAGCAGTGCGTCTAAGCATCAACATATTGAAATCGTTATCGGTCTTTGCCGTAAGCATTGCCACCTTGAAAATAGGATTTGATGCTTTCACGCCTTTGTAAACAGCCACACCTTCAGCGTCGGTAACGGCAGTGTACATTTTTTGGTTGGTAGAACTAATGAAAGAGATCTTTGCACCCGGTATTGGCGTCGCATTCTTTATAGAATTCGCGAACACATAGTAAGCGTCTTTCTCTTCTTTCACTGTTAAACCAATATCTGACAAAGAAATGATTTTAGAATCCTGTACCCATGCTTGGTCTTTACTGCGCACACACACAATATAAATACCATCGTACCCGCGCAGTTTGTCTTCGATGTCCAAATTGAGCAATCTTGTTTCACCCAATTTTGGCAATGTATTTGCATCGAATGATTTCTTGAACACAGTATCGCCAAGGTCGGCTGTTCTGTAAAACTCGTAATGGCTGCTACCACCTTCGTCGTCACTGTGGTAGTCGTAGTCTTTCGACTGGTCAAAAAACCGCTCGAAGTTGTTTTCAAATACCTTAATTACGTACAATTCCATTCCCGAAACATTCACCAGTTGCAACGCAACATTTTTTGCGCCCGCCGAAGACAAATACATGCCCTTTGAGTTCACAAAAGTGATGGATGGCTTCAGCATACCAAAAGAGAATCGCTCAGAATATTCGTTCTTCAGCTTACCGCCAAAGGCACTTTGCAGCTCTTTAGAGACTTTAATCTGGTAGTCTTTTTTAGAATTGAATTCAGCACTTTTAATGATAAACCCATTCTCTTTGAGCATTACTTCAAAATTGACCTTAGGCTCAATGGTTATTGCCTGCTTGATGTTGTTGTCGAGCACGGGCTGCGAAGTGTTTACATTCACAATACCCTCGGTACCCGTGTGCTGGGCACTGATGCCGGTAACTGCAAGCGTGTAACGGGAAGGAATATCTATTTTAAAAGTGGTATCTTTTTCAGTTATGCAATCACCACTGGAAACCTTGATGCCCTTTTCGAGGGTAACTAACAACGGCGTTGCCTCATCTTTATCGTTGAGCGAAGGAAACCTTACCGATAATACAGGACCCCACAAATTGCTGGATTCTTCAATAACTATGTTTTTATCGCCCGATTTCAGCTTGAGTTTCTTGATTGCATTTCTACTTTCTATACTGTAGTTGAATCGAATATCAAGTTGTACAAGCACATCGGTCATGTTGTTACCGCGTACCCACGACACATCAGCCGACTGCACCTTTAAACCCGGTGTATGGAATTGAATTGGGGTAGAATCAAAAGAAAGTTTGCCTCCCACGCGGTCGAGGATTGCACGATTTAACTGAAGGCTGTACTTGACACCTGGTTCGAAATTCTGATTAGGCGAGAATGTGAGTGTGTTTTTTGCCGACCATTTAAAAATACCTCCCACCTTTGGGGTAATCTCGAAAAATTCGGTCGATTCCCATCGGTTCAGCAGACTGTCGGGCCATAAATCTTTGTTGAATACGAATTCAAGGTTTTGTTGCTGCGCGACCTCATCCTTGAAATTTGGTTTTACTGTTACATCATATTTACTGAGTTTGCAGGCACTGTAGCCCAGGCATAAAAAAAGGCACCCCATCATTACGATAAAGCGCCGGTGTGCGGAAGTCATGTGTTTGGTTTGTGTTTTAGTACATAAATAAACTGCTTGTTGTGCAGTTTATTATGTACAAATTAAAAAATATTTTTTGCTCGAAAAAATGCACTCAAAAGCACCTTTTCTGACCTCCTGAAAGGCGTAAAAACAGCCTATTTTGACTCAGTATAACTTTTGAAATTATTAGCAATCGCCTGCCAGCCCATTTGTTGCATTTCAACCGGGTTTTGATTCTCCGCATCAAATACTGTGGTTATGTTACAGCCATCATTTGCCTTTTCAAAAGTCACTTCTACTTTTCTTCCGTCACCCAAAGTGTAGGCAATGAGTTGATGTTCTTTTACATCGTCATAAACACCGCCAAAATCAAAACCAAAACTCCCATCACGTGCCTCCATACGCGAACTGAAACTACCGCCCGGGCGCAAATCGTTAGTGGCGCTAGGGCAATGCCAGCTCTCATGTGCAAAATTCCAGTTTACGATGTGTTCAGGCTGTGTCCAGTAGTTCCATACTTTAGCTACATCTGCATTTACGCTAATTCCTACAGTTACCTTAGTTGCGCTCATTTTTGGATGGTATTTAGATTTATAAAATCAAAAATAGGATTTAGAGTTGTTTCAAAAAAATAAATTAAAGGGTTTCGTAGTCTTCGGCTCCTTATGGCGTCGCAATTACACCAGCCATTGAATGACGAACCTATCGATAACATTTTCAAGCACTAATACAAGGGGTAAAATTCTGTTTAAAATAACAGTATTAATTCCTAGCTTTGCACTATTCAAATTTTCCATTTTCGTATAATTGTATTCTTCTATGAAAAACAGAGGAGTTATGTTCGTTTTATTGGCGCTGTTGACACCAATAGTTGCAATGGCGACTCCTGAAGTGACAAGTTCGATTTCATTGGCAAATGACATTTTCGGGTACACCGAAATTATTTTGTTCATCACTTGTCTTATTTCAATAAAGCAGTTCTTCTTTCCGGGTGAGGAAAACAAAACGTTGTTTCAGATTTTTAACATGCTGTTCATTGTGGTGTATTACATTGCTGCAATAGCGCATATCATCAACAATAAATCATTCTATCAAGGCTTCGAAAACCTGATTCCAATGGATTGTATCATAAGATACTTATTCCCTAAAGAACCCGCTATTATGGCGAAACGACTGGTTTGGGTAGCCTTTATCATCAACTTGCTGTATGTACGCAAATACGGAAAAGAATATTTTTATCACGGGTAAACCCTGGCTAACACAATATTAGCAGCACAAAAGCAGTTTGAATTTTCATAAGTTTGTAACTTGCCACAAAATCGGGCAGCTTGCAACTGCACCCTGACCCGGGTATTACTATGACAAGGTTTTTATTACTATTTATTTTGTTGGTTACCTGCCTGCCTGCTTCTGCGAGGAAGAAGGATAAAGACAAGTCAAAGCACATGCCACCGGGGCGCTGGGTAGAGGTGAAACGCCTTAACCCCGACTCAATGGTATGGAACTTCACCGACACCTTGTTCATGACCTTCCAGATCAGAGATACTTTTACTTACCGGGTGCGCAATGGTTTCATCTACAAAGGCAAGTACACTTACGATGAAGATGACCATCTTGAATTTGGCTGGGTATCGTATATTGTAGCACAAAAAAGACCCAACAGCCTTATTCTTGCCAACACGAAGGGCATTTACTATTACGTAAAAGACACTTCTGATACCGCAGCAGTTATAGTTTTGGACAGTGCCGAAAAAATAGAACCTGTTACCGACCTCGAACAAATGTTGGGAAAGTGGACAGTGTACAAACGCGAACTCGATAAAGATGCCATAGGTGTATCATATAGCGATGAAATTAAGTACATGTACATAACAGGCCAGGGCACCGATGACAAGAAAGGGTATGTGTATTGCGGCCCCGACCCTGTTAACTCACCTTCTTGCTACATCCAGCGCTTTGAGGGCGACCAGATGCTGGAGTGCTTCTGTAAAAAACCGCGCTCGCTTAAAGTCGTCAAGTGCCAGAAAGGAGAGTTGGTGATTGTTGAAAATGGCGTCTCCTATTATTTCAAGCAGTTCAAGTAAACGATTGCTCCCTTACGGTTGATTTCCGTCACCCTTTACAATGTCCTAAATCAGACGCATTCAAAACAACTGGTTGTATTTTTGGTTATTGAACGGCACATCCAATTACCGTTTATAGGTGTTTTTGAAATAATAGTATTTGCAAGTTCCTGAATGATGTTTAGTGAGTTTGCATCAACTTTGTTATCTCACACCAATCAACAATGTCAAACGGAAAAAACCATAGTCATTTTACGCCCATGGGCTCCAGAAAACAGCAAGTCTTTCTGGAAGGTCCTAACTCGCGCTGGAAGGAATTAATTTTCGCTTTTACCGTATTTAGGGAGTTTATTTATGGCTTCAGGAAATTGCACTTCATTGGTCCGTGTGTAACGGTATTCGGTTCAGCGCGTTTCACTGAAGAGCACCACTATTATACACTTACCCGCAAATTGGCTGCAGAAATAAGCAGGCTCGGTTTTACTATCATCACCGGTGGCGGGCCCGGCATTATGGAAGCTGCCAACAGAGGCGCAAAAGACGTTGGAGGACGGTCAATAGGCTGCAATATCGTTTTACCACACGAACAAAAACCCAACCCCTACCTCGATAAATGGATAGATATCGACTATTTCTTCATCAGGAAAGTGTTGCTCACCAAGTATTCTTATGCGTTTGTAGTTATGCCTGGTGGGTATGGCACACTCGATGAGTTCTTTGAGGCCATTACCCTCATGCAAACAGGGAAAACACCCAAATTCCCGGTAGTAATTATGGGCAAAAACTACCATACCCACCTCATTCAACACGTAGAAACAATGATTACCGAGCAAACCATCAGTGCCGAAGATGCTCAACTTTTCCTTTTTACCGATTCAATTGATGAAGCTGTGCAGCACATCAAGCACCACGCCATCAAAGAATTCGGACTGAAGAAAACGAAAGTAATGCGCCACTGGAGCTGGCTTGGAGAAAGCAAATAAAAAAACAAAAAGCATGAAAATTCTGATCTTCTTAGACTACTCTTCTTTCACAGAAAAAATGTTGGCAGCCGCTAAAATGCTCACCGACAATATGTTGAACCCACAAATAATGGTGGTGCATGTGAATGACGAACGTAACTTTTACTCCACAACCGGTATTGAAACTGAACTGGGTGAAAACATGGAACGTGAAAATGCTGAATTGCGAACAGCTTGCCAGCAGTACCTGGGTGAAAGTGTTGAGTTTCACGAAGAATTTGGAATACCTAAACTCAAGATTTTCGAATCTATTGAGCAGTTAGATTATGATCTTTTAATTGTGGGCAGCCATGGTAACCACGGGCTTGGCGAGCGGCTCATGGGTAGTATTGCCGAATATATTTTAAAACACGCCCGCACGCCGGTCATGATTATTCCGTAAATTTGATTGATGTCTTTTTTACGTTGTCTATACGCCGCTTGCTGGGTGCTCGTTATGAGTAACACCACTTATGGGCAAGGGCTTTACGACAAAAAACTACATCTTAAAATGTCCATTCCGCCATCATTGGTGGAAGTGACTGATTCTGTGCAGGAACACGAGTACATTTTTTTCGATTCCATAGCATCAGTTATACTCATGGTTTCATCAAGAGAGGGTCCTTTTAAGTCGGTGAAGGAATATATGGATTGCACCCGCCAGCAATTAGAAACCCAGTTGAAGGAAAATTTTGAAGACTCTACCTTGAGCCTCATTAGTTGCGACCGTTCGTTATACTACCCCGAAAAATCGACACTGGTTCGGTTTCATGTCAATAAACTCCCGATGGGCTACACCACTTACTCCATATTTTTCATCCACCACCGAAGAAAAGAAATACAAATTGCCTTCACCTACAAAGACCACCCCACCATCAACATCCAACACTACATCGCCGATGTAATGAAAACCATGGTGTTAGAGTAGGTGATTAAAAGTAGCGGCATTGAGATTGCAATTACCTAACTTTGAGTAACGAACATTCTAAGATGTTAGATTCAGTACTTCAAATGATTCGCAAAATTCATCCGCTTAGCGATGCGGCGGCAGAAGCACTGTTGTCTAAGTTGGAAGTACACACTGCACCCAAAAAAGCTGTTTTGTTACAGGCAGGGCAACGCGCTGATTACCTTTACATAGTAATCGAGGGACTTGTGCGAATGTATTACGTGAAAGATGGAGTTGAGGTCTCCTGTAGGTTTGCGGAAGAAAACGACATTTCGGCTGCCATCATCAGCTTTTATGGTCGTAAACCAGGGTATGAAGTAATAGAAACACTCGAGCCAACGACCTATGCCCGCATTCATTTTGATAGTCTGACAGCATTGTATGAGTCACACCCCGAATTGAACTTTATAGGCAGGGCGCTTACTGAGCAGTATTTTGTACAAAGTGAAGAACGACTTTATTTGCTGCGCCAACACACTGCGGAGGAACGTTATTTGTATTTCCTGAACAATTACTCCGGCCTGGTAAACAGAATACCACTCAAGTATATAGCTAGTTACTTGGGGCTTACTTTAGAAACCATCAGCCGCATACGCAACAAAATCAGCAGACCGGTGAGCCAGGTGCCTACTTCTTAACCTCCTTATATCCAAAGTCAGATTCCGATAGTGCCTTAATCATTCTATAGGCAGTGCGGTCTTTGTCATATTTCGGTATACCTTCACCACGCTGAATGAAAGAAATAACCCTCGACTCCAGCACTTTCCCTTTCGATGTTATTTTAAGTTTCAGCAATGGCGCATAATCCATTGGGTGCTTTAGGTTGAACAGATGATAGGTAGCAAAATTGCCAAGGCTGTAGGCTATTAATTTATCCTTGTACATTTCAATACCCCTTACAATATGGGGCCCCGAACCAATAACCAAATCAGCACCGGCATCAATGCAATTGTGCGTGAATGTTTTTAAATCGCCCCTGTCCTGATCATAAAACATCTCGTGCCCTTCGGCTACATGCATTTTCGTCGCACCTTCAGCACCACCGTGAAAGTAAATGACCAGTAAATCGCATTTTTTACGCGCCTGTGTCACCTCAGCAATCACCATAGAATCGTTGTTCAGATTGAGGCAGTTTTTGTGCGGCGCAAATGAAAGAAACCCCACCAATGTATGCTTCACCATCATTGTATCAAAGTGTTTCTGGTACACCCCACTAGTGCGAATGTTGTTGTTTTTCAGGAATTCCATGGTGCTTTTGTTGCCATCAGGACCAAAATCATAGGAGTGATTATTCGACAAGTTGAGATAGTTAAACCCTGCTTCCTTGTACCATGTGGCAATATTGAGTGGAGTCCGGAATGCATAACAGTTCTTACCATCACCGCAATCTTTAAAAACAGGCACAGTATCAGCTATTGATCCTTCCAGATTTCCCAGTCTCAAATCGGCTTTCTTCAAAAAAGGCATGGCACCTAAAAGAATGTTGCCTTCTTCGGGTTTTGGCAAGTAATCAACCGATGGATAGTTTGATCCTATCATCAAATCGCCCACTGCCGCAATGGTGAGGGTGTCTTCAACGTGCTTGTTTTTTTGCGCCCATATAAATTGAGCACCGCCGAAAATATTCAGCAACAACAGAATAAGAAATGCTTTACGCAAAGGGATTGTTTTAATGTAAAGATACGAATACTTGTGTTCAGAAGAAAAGGCTGAAAACGCTACCGCTGTTACATATCTCGTTTGAGCATGGTTTGAATCAAGGTTGCAAACGCTCTAGCCAATCGAAATGAATTGATATATCACAAATCAGTTTCACTTCTGCTTTGCAATTCTAAATTGGCGTTAAAGCAATTAGTGCCATTTAGGTGAAAATCAGGACAATTAATTAAGGCTGTTCGAACCTCTGGTATATCATTAAAAACCTTTAGCCATATAGAGAAAAATCCCTTTGTTTGTGCCATATCTACAATTGCATCAACTGACCTATTTACATTAGTATCGTATTCTACTCTTCTTTTAGCAGCTAAAACAATTGCCCCTGCTCTTTCCAACCATCTGTTATCAGAATCGCCATTAACTGTTTTCTCCTTATTCAAACCGTAAAGATTAATTAAGTTTTGTGCACGACTAATATCAAAATCCGTTTGTAAATGATTTAAATTGGGTTTAACCTTGCCGTTCAGAGTATATTCAATCACCTTGAGGGTATTGTTTTTATGTGGCCAAAAATATGAGGATATATAAGGGGCAATTGGAATTGTAGCTGATTTATGAGCATTGCAATAGTTACATGTTAATAAAAAATTTTCCCAATCATTGCTCAAATCAGGGAAATGCTCTTTAGGTTGAATATGTTCAATTGCCAAGGCATTGGTTACTCTCATTTCGCAAAAGTGACAGTATCTACCTGTTGCTAAAACTTAGTGAGGAATCGCTCTTGTCCAATCATTAAATATTCTCCTACGACCATTACGTAAAGTAGGCCATACCCCTTTTTCAATTGGTCTCATATATTTTCACCGTCAATTTCCTTATCCAAAAATGCTTTTAATTCAGGATCATTGGTTTCATCCTTTATCAATTTGCCTAACGTTTTGCTGATTTGTATATAATCTTCGGTAGTGAGTGCTTTGTTGGCGTCTTCAATTTTATCAAGTTCTTCGCTTGCTTTCTTGAACCTGCTTTCAAAATCTTCACTTCTTACGCTCTTAACGCCCATTATCTCAGTTGCAACTTTATTTAAATGGAGTTCATCCGGCGAAAATGATTGAACTTCACTGTTATCGAGATTAATAAGTTCATCACTTTCAAGCGACTGAACAATAAACGGAGAACGAGTAGTTACAATAAACTGAAGGTTAGGGAATGCGCGTTTAAGGTCGCTCACAACATGCCTTTGCCAATTAGGATGAAGGTGCAAATCCAACTCGTCAATCATCACAACGCCTTTACTTTCTATAATCGCAAGCTCATTCAGGAAACCATTCAATACAATACAACGATATGCTAATTCAGCAACCATAACAGTATAATAATGAATCCCGTCGCTGTGCAAACTCAAGGGCAGGAAATCGGAGATATTCCCTTCCATGTCTACCCTCGCCCAAAGTTCCCCATTATTGAAGCTTAATTCAGTCAAATATGGATTAGCAATTCGAACGGTGTCAAAAAAGGCTTCCTTGGTTCGGTTGTACTCCCTACCCTGACCAACCAATGTATCGTACGTTGCCAACCATTCTTGAAAATGAAACTTTGTTGCTTTCATTTCATCCCAATCCTGATAGCCTTCTTTAAATATCTGGCGGCTTAATCTGTGGTCATTGCTCCGAAGTGTATTTCTGCCTGCCCCATACACTCTTGATGTTCCCAAGTAAGCTATTACAGGCAATCCAACAGCATCATTTGAATGGGTATTAACTTGATCAAATTTGTTCTTTGCTATTTTTCTTATTGCACCAACGTCATTTTCGCTTGAAGTTGTGGTGTTGCTATTTTCTAAAATTTGCCTTCTCCAAGTAATTTGTTCTGCCACCCCAGGGAAAATTCCTACTGCCTCGACCTTTACAGGCTTTTGCAGAATAGAAAAAGTACCAACATTTTTTAAATGAATCTCATCTGGCGTTATATGCCTATTCTCAACCTCTGGTATACCCAAAAAAACGCACCACAAGCCACCCGAAGCCCATGTAATATTGTAGATTTTCCTTTACCGTTTATGCCAATTATGGTAGTAAAATTACTATTGAACTCGAAGGCTGTCTCTCCTTCAATATTTCTGAAGTTCTTAAGACTAACTCTATTAATTTTCAAAATTGTTTCTTTGACCGAAAATAGAACTTTAGAGTTCGGTAATTCAAAGATACAAACTTGAGATTATGTACAAAGATGTTTGCCTTTTATCAAAAGTTGCAGAACTAATAGAAAGTAAAATACAACTGGCTTAATAATACCTCCCCTCCACCAAAAAATCGGTGACGTATTCTTTCACGCCATCTTCGAGTGAGTAGAAAGCGTGGGGGTAACCGACATTTTTGAGCTTGGTCATGTCGGCTTCAGTAAAGTACTGGTATTTATCCCTGATATCGATGGGGGTATCGATGTAGTTAATTTGTTGGGGCAGGTTTAATGCGGCAAACACCGAAGCTGCCAGGTCGTTGAAGGTTCGGGCTATTCCTGTACCGCAGTTGTACAAACCGCTTTCAGGCTGGTGCTCCATTAACCAGCAACAAATTTTCACCACGTCTTTTACATAGATGAAGTCTCGAATCTGCCCACCATCTTCATACTTAGGATTATGAGAGCGGAATAACACCATCGAGCCTTTATCACGTATTTGATTGAACGCATGGAAAATCACCGATGCCATTCTGGCTTTATGGTACTCGTCGGGGCCATATACATTGAAAAACTTCATGCCTGCCCAAAAAGGCGGGTGTGTAGCCTGATTCAACGCCCAGATATCGAATTCATTTTTTGAAACGCCGTACGGATTGAGCGGTTTCAGTTGCGCCGACAATGCGTTGTCGTCTTTGTAACCCAGCTCCCCACCGCCATAGGTGGCTGCCGATGAAGCATACACCAACGGAATTTGTAAACGGGTACACAATTCCCATATTTTCTTGCTGTATTCAAGGTTCAGCACACGGTGCACCTCATAGTCCATTTCAGTGGTATCGGTACGTGCGCCTAAGTGATATACAGCAGCAATTTTGGGTTTGTTGGCTTCGCACCAACTAAAAAAGTCGTTCCTGTCCACTTTGTACAGGAACGACTTCGTAATATGGTTATTCAGTTTCTTTTCAGGGCTGAAATCGTCGACAAGAATTAAGTTGTTGTATCCGTTGTTATTCAAGAAACCTACCAGATAACCGGCAATGAAACCGGCAGCACCGGTCACAACAATCAAATCTTCTTTGTTCATACTTTGTATTCAGCCTTTCGGCAAACTGCTATTAATTACTTTTCAGCTTTCTTCTCGCCTTCTGCTTTAGCTTCAGCAGGCTTTTCTTCAGCCTTTGGGGCTTCAGCAGCTTCTTTTTTCTCTTCTTTGCCTTCAGCTTTAGCAGCTTCGCCACCTTCTTTCTTCTCAGAAGTAGCTTCAGTTTTAGCACCATGCTCTTCACCTTCGCCATGAGACATAGCTGTAATGAAGTTGAGGGCTCCGATGAACAGACCTACCAAAACGATAATCAGCCAAAAAGATGAACCTGATGAAATTTTTACCCTTTCGGTATCAGAAGACGGGCTGTGATGTGTTTCGTGCGACATAAAATTTTGGAATATGGTGCAAATTTAAACTATTCACCGAATTTTACAATTGTAGACGCATTTATTCCTCGGTGTTTTATGCCTGTTTTTCGTTAAGTTTGTAGACTTTTTTAAAGTTGATACTAAACTTTGAATAGTTTCGTTTTTCTAAGTAGCGCAATCCCTGCTCATGCTGAAACCCTTACAATTACGTTTTTTGCTGTTAATCGCCTTATTTTTAGGTGGTGGGAACCTATTTGCGCAATCTAATCACGAAATTTTTGGACAAAACAGAATACAGTACAAAAAATTTGACTGGAAATATTTCGACACCAAACATTTCAGGGTTTATTTCTACGATAAAACGGGGCGAGGACTTGGCAGGTATGTGGCTGAAGAAGCCGAAAAAAGTGTAGGTATCATAGAAGCCAAAATGGCGGGCAACTTCCCCGATAGGTTCAACATCGTTCTTTACAATTCATTCGACGATTATCGCCAAACCAATGTAGGTCTCAAAGATGAATCAGCCATAGCTCAAATCACTGTTTCAGGCACTTGGAACCTGACTGGCGATAAATTGGTGGTTTATCACACCGGGCAGCATAACGACCTCAAACACCAGATACAGGCCGGCATGGCGCAGGTGGTTATGGAATATGGCTTGTATGGCGAAAGCTTTAAGCGCGTGGCACGCACTACCTTCCTTCAAGATTTACCACCGTTTTTACTGAAAGGGTATATTTCTTATGTTGTAGATGGCTGGACGGCAGCTACCAACAGCGAATGGAAGCGCGTACTTGACGCTAACCCCGATGAAAAATTTCACAAACTGACCGAAGAATACCCTGAACTTGCCGGAAAGGCTTTTTGGAAATTCGTAAGCGATATGTATGGTAAAGAAACCATGCGCAATCTAATGTCGGCACTGGAAAAGAAAACAAACATCAATATCATTTGCCCTCAATTACTTGGAGCCAAGGTGCACAAAATCTACGATTCAGTACTCACTTACTTTAAATCGTCGTATGATATTGACTTCATGAAACAAGACCTGCCCGATAGTTCCATTGGTCTTATTTCTGTGAAACTACCAAAGGACGAAACCATCATCAGAAATGTAATGGTATCCCCCGCAGGAACCGATATTGCTTATACTTCCTGGAAAAACGGGCAGTACTCAATTTACACGCAAAAAACGCGTGGAGAAAAAACGCTGTCAATTCTACTTCAGGGAGGTCAACGTGACCCAAGTGATGAAATAGACCCTAATTATCCGTTGATGACTTGGTCGGCAGCAGGTAACAAACTTGCAATTTTGTACCGGTCTAAACGTAAAACATGCCTGAGAATTTACAATACTTACAAAGGCAGAATTGAGAATTACGTAATTCCACCGAACAGATTTGACAGGGTGTTGGGTATGAGTTTTATGCAGGACGATGATAAAATGGTTTTTTCAGCCATCCGTAAATCACAAACCGACCTGTACACATTTACTATCAAAGGTTCTAAGCTCACCAATATTACCGATGACATCTGGGACGATGTAAATCCGGTTTTTGTAAGTGGTGGTGCTCGTAAGGGTATTCTGTTCCTTTCTAACAGACCAAAACCCAATATGGAAGTACCGCTGGGCATCAACGAATTGCCTACCGGAAACATGAACGTTTTCTTTTACAACACAACCACTCAACGCAAAGAGCTACTTCAATGTACCGATATCAAAAAAGGGAAAGTATCGCAACCCATACAGTACGGTGCCGATAACTTTGCTTACCTGTACGATAGCAATGGTATCAACAATAAATACGTGGTGGTTTTTGGGCGCGACCATAAAAATATGGATAGTGCCTATTCTCTGCCTGTCACCAATTACAATACAAGCATTGTTAGCCATCAATTTAACCCGGCTGTCAATGAAGTAGCTGACGTAATACAATTGAAAGACGACTATCTAGTGTTTTTCCATGGTCTTCAAATGCCTACAGATAGTGCACAACCAAAGCACCTGGAACCAACAACATTATCTTACGAAAAGCCAGATACCCTTTCGCCACCTGTCACAGAAACCCGACATCGCACCAAAAGAGTGTTGGGTTTAGGGCACAAAGCAACAGCGACTTCCAATACCAAAATAAATATTGGCGGCAATAATGAGTTCCAGTCGGAATTTACAGATAATACCAGGAAGGACGAACCTGTTAAAACAGCACCCCCGCCCCCATCACCTGCTCCAGTCACAAAAAGTACAGCACAGGAAGAAAATAACGAAGCTGATAGCTCTACGCTAAAAGTGATTAACGACAGTGCTTATGTAAAAATGAAACCTACCAACTACCGTAGGAGTTTTAAGTCTGAGAACCTGAACGTAAAGCTGGATAATTCAATTTTGTTTTCACAGTACCAGTCGTTTTCTAATACTGGAGGGCAGTATCAAAACCCGGCACTGGGGGCACTCACCACCTTCAATATCACCGAGTTGATGGAAGATTACAAAGTGACATTGGGCTTCAATATCCCACTCGATTTTTCAAGTTCTTCTTATTTCTTAGAATACAAAAACACCAAAAGGCGCCTGGATTGGGATCTCCTTGTATTCAGAACATTGAGTAAAAACTATTACAAATTCACTTACTCCGACGGCATCCAATTGTTCGATTATATTGAACTTGTAAAAAATGTAGCAACAATGGGTCAGCTTGGTTTAAGCTACCCTTTTGATAGAATCAGGAGCTTGAAACTAAGCACCGCTATTCGTCAAGACAGAATGATTATTAAATCGAGTGATACTTTCAGCCTTTCATACGATTTACCTAATACAAATCAATATTGGTCACTCAGTCGCTTGGAATATGTATTCGATAATTCAGTGCCTTTGGGAACTAACCTTAGAAAGGGTACTCGCTACAAGGTGTACTCGGAGTATATGAATCAGGTAAACTCGAATCAAAGTTGCTACAATTACGGACTCGACTACCGCACCTACCAACCTGTTTATCGCAATGCAATAATTGCAGGCAGGCTTGCTTATGCTCACTCCGATGGTACCGCTATGGTGCAATACCAACTGGGGGGTGTAGACAATTGGTATTCTCCGCAAACAGCAAGCACACCTCAGCCGGAAGGTAATTTTGGCTTTATCTCACTGGCTACCAGTATGCGGGGCTATCTGCAGGCATCACAGAAAGGAAACAATTTTGCAGTTGCAACAATTGAGGGTCGTGCACCTTTAAGTTCATTCCTAAACCGCCCTATTAGGTCTCAATATCTGCGCGACTTACAGGCCGTGTTGTTTTGCGATGCGGGCTCGGCATGGAGCGGTTTTACACCGAATGCGAACAGCAATTCTGCGACTTATCAGTTTATTACGGGTACTTCAAACAGTGCTATGCTTGTTCAGGCCAAAGTACCCAACACAGGCGGACTTGAGGTGGGTTACGGTTTTGGATTGAGAACCAATATTGCGGGTTATTTCATTCGTTTCGATATGGCTTGGAACCCTGAAAGCACTAAACCAATAAGTTATGTAGCCCTTGGTTACGACTTCTAATGCTCTTTACTCACCTTGTTGAATACGCCAAACATATAACAATAACAAAAATTTACATTACTTTTCAAAAATCTTACTACTGTTTACAGTACCTTAGCGCAGCATGAATTTAGACCTGTCCATAGTTATTCCACTTTTCAACGAAGAAGAATCGCTTCGCGAACTGGTTGAATGGATTGAAAAAGTTTGCTCTGAAAACAACTACAATCATGAAATCATTATGATTGATGATGGTAGTACCGACAATAGTTGGAAAAAAGTACTGGAGCTAAGAAGGGAATTCAGCTCGGTGAAGGGCATCAAATTCCAAAGAAATTATGGAAAAAGCCCAGCTTTGTATGAAGGCTTTAAAGCCGCACAGGGCAATGTGGTTATCACAATGGATGCTGACCTACAGGACAGTCCCGATGAAATACCTGAACTGTATACAATGATTATGAGCGGAAAATACGACCTCGTAAGCGGTTGGAAAAAAGTACGCTATGATAATGCTGTCACTAAAAACTTACCATCGAAATTATACAACGGCGTTAACAGGTGGCTTACGGGCATTAAACTGCACGATATGAACTGCGGTTTGAAAGCCTATCGTAAAAATGTGATTAAAGCCATTGAAGTGTACGGCGAAATGCACCGTTTCATTCCGGTGTTGGCCAAAAACGCAGGCTTCAGAAATATTGGTGAAAAAGTAGTTCAGCACAGGGCGCGTAAATACGGCAGTTCAAAATTTGGCTGGGAACGCTTCATTAACGGCTTTCTTGATCTGCTTTCTATCCAGTTTGTTACCCGCTTTGGTAAGAAACCTATGCATCTGTTTGGTGCTTTAGGTGCATTTACATTTCTGGTGGGTTTTGTAACTATTGTATGGATGGTGGTTGATAAAATCATGTCTCCTTCAAGTGCGCTCACCAATAAACCGGCATTCTATTTATCGATGTGTACGTTGGTGGTGGGTACTTTATTTTTCCTTACCGGCTTCGTTGCCGAGCTTGTAGTGCGGAATGCTTCCGACAGAAACCACTACCTGAAGGAAGAAATGGAGGGATTTGACTCATAATTACTCGTTTTCCGGTCTAATTTATAGCCTCAAACATATACAGGTCTGATATATTCAGTATATTAGCGTCGCGGAATCATGTCCGTACAACGACAATCCTGATATGAAAAGGTTTTTCACTCTTTTGGCATTTATTGCTGCTTATTCTGTGCCTTCCCAGGCGCAACACTACTTAGGTGTTGCTACCGGAAACTGGAGCGGTATGAGCTCAATGTACCTTAACCCTGCTAACATAGCCGACAACCGCGACGGGCTGGTTATTGATGTCTTCAACATGAATGTGGGCGTTGATAACAGTCTAGGTAAACTGAACTTAAACCCGGGTTTAAAGAGGTTTATTGATGGTGGTGAAAACGATATTAACGAGGTATTTAACTTCACTGGCAAAAAAACATTTAGCCTTACAGCTCCTTACGGTGAATTCAGGGGACCGGCGGTTATGTTTTCATTTAAACACAAACACAGTCTGGCTGTTTCTACACGAGTTAGAGGTTTTAACCAACTGGCAAATTTCGACCAATCGCTATACCGTTCTATTACCGATTCAAACTATTCAAGAAATGGCGATTTAGATCTTACAGCTAAAAACTTCAACTGGACAGCGCAAATGTGGGCTGAACTGGCAGTAACTTATGGTGGCGTTATCTATGAAAAAAACAACAACGAAATTAAAGTAGGCGCTACACTTCGCTACCTTGGCGGTATCGGTTACTTAGGGCTAAAAGGCTCAAACCTAGATGTGCATTATGCAAATGGTTCCGATTCGTTCTATGCCCACAATATGGATCTGGAATATGCGAGCAATCTGTTTTCAGCTTCCAGTGCATTGAACACTGGCGTCAATGCAAGCAACATTTTCGATCACATTTTCAAAGGCAAGGGCGGTAATGGTATTGGTGGTGATATCGGTATAGTGTACGACCGTCTTGAAGATGGCGTAACTGAAAAGTATGACATGGACGGTAAAACAGGATTGAGTGACTACAGCAGAAATCGCTATAAATTCCGTGTTTCAGCTTCAGTTGTGGACCTTGGCTACATAGTTTATCCTTCAAAAAACAACTTCGGCATCAATGTTTCGGGTGATGGTTACATCAAGGGTGCCGACTTCACTAAAAATGTAAAAGACTATACCGATTTTCAGAACTACATACATAGTAAGGGCTTTAATGCCGATACCAACCGCAACGAAAACAAGGTATACATGCCTGCAAAAATTGTTGTTGGGGTAGACTATCACATTAAAAAGAACTTCTACGTTAATGCCACTTATTTCGCTAACGTAAATACTGGCAACTTCTTCGGAAATACTTACTACAATCAAATTTCGGTAACACCGAGGTACGATACTAAAAAATATTCTGTCGCTCTGCCTATCACTTACAGCGGATTGACTAATCAAATGAAACTCGGCTTAGGCTTGCGTTACACCGGCTTCTTTATTGGTAGCGACGATATGCTTACGTTGGTTTCACAACATCAATATGGCGTTAACTTCTACGTGGGTGGGTTCGTTCCTTTCGGCAACAAACGCCCGAGAGACCGCGATGGCGACCACGTTTCTGACCGCCGCGACCGTTGCCCTGACGAATATGGAGAGTGGAGCAACCACGGCTGCCCTGTTGACGAAAAGAAAAACGGCAAAGAAGCAGTTGATACTACCGACAATTGCCCTGACGCTACTGGTTTATTTGTTCAGACAAATAAAGACTCTGACAAAGATGGCATTCCTGATGAAGAAGATGCCTGCCCTAACGAACCGGGTGTTGCTTCTAACCACGGTTGCCCTGAAAAAAACCCATTTCGCAAGCAAGCCGATAATGCAGTAAAAAGTGTTATCGCATGGAAAAACACCAAAACACCACTTTCAAAAAGTGATTTGGCTACCATCGATCGTTTTGCAAAATTAGGCAAAGAATATCCTCAGGTAAAAATTGTGCTTGAATGCTACAGCGATGACCGCGACCACAGCAGAGCTAAAAACATTGCTGCTTGTAAAAAAGTGTGTGATATTGCTGCAAAAGAATTGAAGTCGAAAGGTATTGACAAAAGCAGAATCAAGTACAACATACTGGGAGCACACAACCCAATAGCAAGCAATGACACCGAAGAAGGCAGAGCGCAAAATCGCCGCCTGGTGATATACATTGAGAATAATAAGTAACAACCAGCCCCTTTTTAAATGTCAAAACAACAGGAAAATCATCCTGATTCAATAAGTCTCAATAAATACATCAGTTCAACGGGCTTTTGCAGCCGCCGTGAAGCTGATAAACTGATAGAGCAAGCCAGAGTCACAATCAATGACGAACTTGTACTTGCGGGTGCCAGAGTGATGCCGGGTGATATTGTAGAAGTGGATGGCGAACCACTGAAAAAAAAGAAAAGTAAGGCTGTCTATATCGCGTTCAACAAACCGATTGGCGTTACATCTACATCCGACACCAAAGACCCCACTAATATCGTTTCTTTCATCAGTCACCCTAAGCGCATATTCCCAATCGGGAGACTCGATAAAGATTCTGACGGACTTATATTGCTTACCGATGATGGCGATATTGTCAATAAAATACTGAGGGCTGAAAACAATCACGAAAAAGAATACATAGTTGTTGTTGATAAACCGGTTACTGCAGAATTTGTTCAGGGAATGAGCAACGGAGTGCCTGTGCTGGGCGAAGTGACGAAGAAATGTAAAGTAAAGCAGGAGGGCAATAAACGTTTCAGGATTACGCTTACACAAGGTTTGAATCGCCAGATTAGAAGAATGTGCGAGCACTTTGGTTATAAAGTCGAAGCCCTGACTCGTGTGCGCATCATGAACATATCGCTGGGAAGTTTGCCTTCCAGCAGGTGGCGATACCTTACCGATGCAGAGATGGCACAATTGAATGTCTTACTCGCCGATTCCTCGAATGTATCGACACCACCTGTGCCAAAAGAGAAAAAGCAGTATATCCCTAAAAGAAAGCCAAGACCTACTACCCCACCTGCAACGCCGACCGCCAAGCCTGCAGCGAAGCCTTCGGTAAAACCTACTGCCAAACCAACCGGGAAATCAACTGCAAAGCCAATAGCAAAAATAACTGCAAAACCGACAGGTAAACCGCAAAAGAGTACGGGCAAGCCTGCTCCAAAAAATACCGGGAAGCAGCCCCGCAGAAAATAATCTGCTCACTACTCCCCGGTTCAACGAGTTTTTATATCGGTGCTTTTACAAAAGCCATTGTCGGTTATACATCCGTTCCCCAATTGTCGAGTTCTTCCTTCGACCATAGTCCAGGGAAGAAAATCCGGCGTTGGTATTTAGGATGCATGTATTTTTTCCAGTCACTGCCACCTGTACCTTCTACCTCTTTAGGACCTTTGTCAAGGTAAGCAGCAGCAGCATGGAAGTGCGCCATCACCCAATGAATATTTACGGTACGGTCGTAGTGCCTCATAGCAGCTATTAGTTCAGCATTGTTTCTTTCTGCCTCAGGTAGTTCCTGATATCGTGCCCAAATGTTAGTGCCTCTGTTGGCATCTATAATTCTTAAAAATTCAGCCTTGTAACGCTCTTCAAACAGCTTGATGAGGGTGCTTTTTTTACCGGTAACATGGTCTTTTCCTGCCGCATGCCAGTAGAGGTGCTCATAAGCCTCTTCGGTAGGCGTCTGGTTGTTTATTTTGCTCCTGAATCGTGCATCAGCCAAATTGGTAATGTCGGTAGAAGTAAATTCGATGATGCGATACTGTGCGCTCTGGAAACCTGAAGCCGGTGTAAGCGTATTCCTGAATTTCATGTACTGCTCATACTGCATACCGTTACTCATGATGGTAAATGACGACGACAGTACATCGAAGTACCTGCTCATGCGGTTTATCTTCTCAATAAAATAAACGGCTGAATCCTGTTTTTTTGCTGTGATTTGTTCGGCCTCCCACAATGCCATCTTAAACAAAAGCTCATTTACCTGATGGTACATAATGAAAATCATCTCATCGGGCAGGGTGGTTCGTTGCACTTGTAAATTCAGCAACAAATCAGTTTGAATATAGTCCCAATAAGTGATTGGTTTAGCCCATACCAAGCCCTCAACATGCACATTTATATCCTGCTCAATCCGATCCATTTTCTCGGAGAGCATCTCAACTAAGTCTTTTCTTATTTCCTGCATAGCTTTAAAGTTTATCGCCAAATTTGAGTTTTATGTATCCGTCAATTACATCAACCGGTGTGGTATCAGTTATTCCGTGGTCTGATATAAATTCACTCACCATGCGTTCCTGTTCGTTTCCTTTGGTGAGCGCAGTATGGTAACTGATGTCAGTGAACGACACCATTGTATAAAGCGGGAAATATTTATCAGGATAAAGAGTTGAAATTCTTGCCTCCACCTTTCTATGCAACAGGTACACAGGGTCGGCAACTTTATCGCGCATTACAAGGTAGTTCTGTAATGAAAGATCTTGCACTGCGTCGCCATTAGGCTTCCTCAACACTTCATATTCTTTCAATATTTCAGGCCAGTTGTGGTTGTGTTTTTTCATCAACTCCCACATCACAGTACAGTCTTCAAAACCGCAGTTCATACCCTGCCCAAAGAACGGTACAGTAGCATGTGCAGCATCACCCATTAATGCCGTGTTGTTGTGGTGCCAAGGGAAGCACCTGATGATTGCCAATGAAGACAGCGGGTAGTCGTCCCACTTATCTGCAACATCGGGCATCATTTCATAAAAATCAGGGAACGTCTCAGCGAAAAATTTATTGATAGCTTCTTTGTTGTTCAACTTCTTGAAACTGTATTCATGCCCATCAACAGGCATAAACAGTGTACAGGTAAACGACCCGTCCTGGTTTGGCAGAGCTATGAGCATAAACCTGCCGCGCGGCCAAATATGGAGCGTTTCGTCTTCCATCTTGTAGCTTCCGTCGGCATTGGCCGGCAACAGAATTTCTTTGTAACCATCTTCAATATAATTCTGGCTATAGTTGAAGCGATCTAGCTTTTGCATTGCATTGTACCTCACTGCCGAAAATGCACCATCGGTTGCAAAAATCAAGTCTGATTTCACTTCAGTGACATTACCAGTCACTGAGTTCTTAAATGTACAGATGTTATTTGTAAGGTCTACACCAATACAGTCTTCATTAAAATAGAGTTCAGCATTTTTGGCCGCTGCCTCCAGCATTTTTACATTGATTCCACCGCGTGAAACAGAATAAATAGCCTGGTCGCCCTGCCCGTACTTCTGGAAGTTCTTGGCCCCATCAGGCAAGTGCATAGTACGACCATACATTGGCTTCGCAATTGTACGCACTTCGTCGCCCAAACCCATCGCATCAAGTGCCTTCCAGCCTCGGTACGATGTTGCCAGATTGATAGACTTACCTGCTGACATCACAGTATTGCGCATGTCGGTGCGTTTTTCGAATACTTTTACTTTATACCCTTCTCTGGAAAGATAAACGGCCCATAACGAACCTACAAGTCCGCCGCCAACTATTGTAACAGATTTCATTGATTTACTTTTTTTCGAGTGTTGGAATTTCCATTACTGAACCGCACTTTTTGCAAGTCCGCAGGTCTAAATTATCGTAGTACGACTGCATGAGTACAGGCAGTTCAGCCACTATATCTTTTAGATGGAAAGTAGCTTTATATAGTAGGTTATCACACTGTTCGCAGAACCACATACAACTATCCATTTCAGTTTCTGGGCGCTTACGTTCTATCACTAAACCCACAGTGTTTTCGCCCCTTTGAGGAGAGTGCGGCACTCTGGGAGGAAGCATGAAAATCTCACCTTCTTTAATCTCTACAATTCGTTTCACACCTTCTTCAATAATAGGCAGGTGCATAGTGCCCTTCAACTGATAGAAGAATTCTTCGCCTTCGTTGTAGTGGAAGTCTTTGCGGCAATTGGGACCACCAACCACCATTATAATAAAATCGGTGTCTTCGTAAACTACTTTATTGCCTACAGGTGGTTTTAGCGATTCTTTGTTGTCTTCAATCCATTTTGCAAGATTGATGGGATTCAATATAGCCATAGTTTTATTTAGCCTTTTTAATGATCGATTGCTGGTCGCAATTTTATGTTCATTAAGACTAAAAAACTATGATATACATCATATTTCGGAAATATGCCTCCTGCTATGCGAGGTCAATCTCGGTATTGTCGCCTATGTTAAGGCTTTGGCTCAATCCGCGTACAAATGCATCACTGCCAATGATGGAACTATTCAATACAACATGATGCAATTCGGCATAAGACCCGATAATCGAATCTTTTACAATTGATGATTCAACCTTTGACTGTTCCCCAATTGTTACATTAGGACCAACGATTGAATTATTGATAGTGCAACCCGACCCAATGTTTACAGGATGAATAATGACTGTATTTGTATAGTTATTTGAATCTTCTATTTTATGCCCTTCTTCCGCCTGTTTTAGCAAGATAGCATTGGTGCTTAACAAAGATTCCTTCTTACCGCAATCGAACCAGTTATTGACCCTGAATGCGTTCATTGGCACGCCTTCCTCAATCATCCTTTGCAGCGCACTGGTAAGCTGGTATTCTCCATTCTGATCAGGAGACTGAGTGAGATGAGTTTCCAGGGTATCAAACATTTTCTTTGATTCCTTGATGTAATAGATACCCACCATTGCCATGTTCGACTTAGGTATCAACGGTTTCTCTACCATTCTGGTTACCTGATCTTTGTCGTTGATTTCGGCAACACCGAAGCTACGGGGGTCGTCCACTTTTTTAACACCAATCATCGATACAGGGCTCGCAAGCACCTCTTTCAAATTATAGTCACATACAGTGTCACCCAATACAATCATCACCTCATCATCACCCACAGCCTGACGGGTAAGACAAATGGCGTGCCCGGTACCCTTACGGTCATTTTGAGTCACGAAAGAAGCTTTTACTTCAGGGTATTGACGTTCAATGTATCTCTGAATCTTTTCACCCAAGTAACCAATTACAAATACAAATTCAGTGACTCCTGCCTCCAGAAGTTGTTCTACGATAACACCTAAAATTGTTTTGCCACCAATTGGTATGAGGGCTTTGGGCTGTGTATAAGTAAGTGGGCGAAGTTTAGTTCCCGCACCTGCAACAGGTATGATTGCTTTCACAGTTTTCAGTTTTGAACGATAAATGGTTGCAACAAAAGTAAGCATTATACTACAAACCATGTGCAACAGAAATAAAGAAGGGGTCGCCTTTCGGCAACCCCTTCCTCTATCTTAATTCAACGATCGTTGAATTATTCTTTAATCAATTTCTGAGTCACTTTATCGTTACCAGAAATCAATTCAACCATGTAAACGCCAGATGCGAAGTTTGTCATTGGAACAGTAACTGTACCATTTTGAACTGCGCCGAGATCTTTAGAGTAAACGCTCACGCCAGTGAGATCAGTTACGCGGATAGAAACGTTGTTTTTCTTACCTGCAGTAAATCCAATCTTAACGTCGTCGGTAGTTGGGTTCGGAGTAACAGTAACCTGAAGACCGTTTGTACCAACGCCAGCAGGAGACATACTTAATTCGAACCTGTTCTCACCTTGAGATTTAGAATCATCAGTTACGTTGAATCTGTATTCTGTTCCTGGAGCCAACAATACATATTGTTGCAAGAATTTATCGTGGAGATAAACTTTCTCACTGTTAGGAACAACTACACCTTCAGCTTTGATGATGTATTCTTGAGTGTAATCACTGTGGAATCCGAGTGGAACTGTACCGTTAGCTTTGAATGGACGAGCGTCGATTGCCATCTTCTCGTTGTCAGTAGACAAGCTGTAGAAGTAAACGTCACTTGCACCACCCACTGCTTTAGTCGCATCGTAATCGTTGTCAGTGCCAGTAGTAGCTCTTTCATCGAATTTCACGTGAGTCATATCATATGGATGATAGTTAGCATCGTAAACAAACAATGAGATGTTATCAGGCAATGCTTTCAACAATGTAGCTGATGCAGTTGCAGATTTGTTAGTCTCATGGAAGTTCAATTGACTTGCGTCAACTTGTGCCTTAACCTGGAATGCATTACATGCAGGCAAGTAGTAAGGCGATGCAGAACCAGTACCAATTGTAACCGGAACGAATTGACCAGCAGTACCTAAGTAAGGGTTCCAAACATAGAACGCAGTACCATTGATGTTACCAGCAGCTTTCGCATTGTAAACTACAGTTCCGATATCAACAGGAGAAGCATAAGGGTTACCGATCATGTTATACATCTGATAAGGGTTAGCTGAGCCTTTAGCCAAAGTAATGTTTACATCACCTTGGTTCAATGGACCCCACTGACCAGCTGAAGTAGCAGAGATAACAGTGTATGGAGGATAGCCTAAGCCTTCGCCCTTAGCACCACGATAGAATACGCGGATACCCATGAAACGCTTCAACAAGTTACTATCAGGAGTACCAAGTGCACTTGCAAACTGCCTCCAACCTGGGTCAGATGCTAAGTTTGAGTTACCACCATAAGTATAATACCTGTAAGCTGAAGGAGCATTCGCACCTGTTGTTGTAAAGCCATTTGTAGAACCGCCAGGACCTGTGATGTCAATGTAGTTTTCTAATTGACTCAAAGGAATGTCAGTATTAAATGGTTGTGACCAGAACCTGTAAGCACGACGACCAGAACCGAAGTAAGCCATCACGCGAACATTACCAGTGATTGATGAACCAGAAGGCAATGTAGCAACACGTGCAGTCATTGTTGAATCAGCAGTAAGAACCACACTGTCACCAGTTGAGAACGTACCAGAAGTTACAGACAATGTAGACTTAATGTTCACTTGAGAAGCAGTACCTACAGAAACACCAGATGTGTTATTGATGTCCAAGTTTTGAATTGACATTGTACCGGTAATTGCTTGTGCAGTTGTACCGTTCATTGTCAATGTACCTGTACCAGTAACAGTACCGTTGTCTGTAAGATCACCAACTACGCTCAACGCTGCGCCTGAACCAAGTGTAACAGTTGCACCTGATGCGATTGTCAACGATTTAGCGTAACCCATACCTGAAGCGGCAACTGCCGGAGCGTATGTTGTACCTGAAGGAATTGTTACGTTATTAGCTGATGTTGGAACGTATCCGCAAGACCAGTTAGTAGCTGTATTCCAATCAGTTTCAAAACCGCTAGTACCACCTACCCAAGTCATTGGAGTTGGAACAACTGTATCAACCGTATCTACATAAGTAGTACATACAGGGTTGTAAGCTGTTAACAATGCCCAAATGTGAGTAGTATCAGTTGGAGAGTAGTTGATTGTGTAAGTTCCACCTGTCAATGTTGCTGTAGATGGTGTACCACCGTCAACACTGTAAGAGATACTTGCACCTGTAGTACCAGTAATTGTGATGCTTGTAGCATCGCCAACACAAGGAACAGTAACGCTTGTAATAGCTGCTGTAGGGTAAGCATAAACTGTAACACTGAATGTGTAAACAGAGCTTGTACAGCTACCATTTGAAACCGTCATTGAACCTGTGTAAGTACCGAGCGCAGTTGAAGGAACTGACATACCAACATATCCACCAGTCAATGTAGCACCACTTAAGTTAGAGAAGCCATCGCTGATAGCTGCCGAAGACCAAGTGATATCGTAAGTTGTAGGTGAACCTGTAGTAGCAGAGTAAGAGATAGATGCAGTTGTAGAACCTGATGTAGGCAGACACACACTAGGGTTAGCACCCAAAGTGATAGTCGGAGTAGGATACACAGTATCAGCACCAGTCATAGTTGTGGTACAACCACTAGCCGAAGCGATGATTGTGTAAACACCAACAGTTGTCTGAGTACCGAAGTCAAGTGCAGAACCAGTACCTGTCATAGAACCTACATAAGTAGCACCAACATACAATGAGTAATCAGTACTTGTTTCAGAACCGAACAATTGAACATCAACACCTGATGCAGAGCAAGCAGAACCACCAGTTACTGCGTAAGCAGCAGGTGAGTATGTGATTGTAGCTGAACCAGTCATATTAGTTGTACAACCTGAACGATCACCAACAACTGTGTAAGTACCAGGAGTTGAGTATGTACCGAACGAGAATGATGAACCAGTACCTGTGTAAGATGTTACATAAGTAGAACCATTGTACAATGAGTAAACAACGCCAGACTCAGAGTTGCTTAATCCGATATTCAACGGTGAAGCAGAACAACTAGAGCCACCTGTTACAGAGTAAGCAGTAGGGCTGGTTGTCATTGTAACCGTTGCTGTACCAGTCATTGTAGAAGCACAACTTGTTGTTGCGTTAGAAGCTGTTACAGTGTAAGTACCAACACCAGTCAATGTACCAAAGTCAAGTGAAGAACCTGTACCAGCTATAGTACCGGTAGAACCAGCACCATTTGACCAAGTATAAGTAACACCTGATTCAGAACCTGCAAGACCAACGTGAACTCCTGTACCCGGAACAGAACAATATGCACCGCCACCAGTTACAGCCATAGCTGTAGGAAGTGGGTTAACTGTTACTGTTACTGTAGATGTGTTACCAGAAGTACAACCGCTATTAGCATCAACAGTAGTTACAGAGTAAGTAGTTGTTGAAGAAAGTGTAGTTGTAGCTACTGATGAACCAGTTGTTGCTGCAAGGCTACCAGCAGGAGACCATGCATAAGTATATGATGGAGTTACAAACCTCCAGCCTTCAGGAGTAGACACTTGCCATGCTGTACCGTTCCTGCTAGGAGCTGTAACTGCTGATGAACCAGTGCTGTTTTGGATACCTGTAGTGCTGCTGTAAGTTGTAGAACCATAAGATACTGAACCTAACATGATGTCGATAGCATTAGATGTTTCGTGCAGGATAATTTGACCTGTTACTGAACCACCACCTGCTTTGTTAGCAACGCCGTTGTAGTAGATTATGAACTTACGATCAGGAGTTGTACCTGTTGTACCGTAAGTGATAGAACCACCTGAAACTGTATTAAGGTCATGAGAAACCAACGAGATAGCTGAAATAGCAGCTGACGAATTTGGATAAGCATAGTTCGTAGCTGTTGTAGATGAGCTAGAGAAACTTACCCAACCGTTAGTACAGATCTTAATAGATGGAGTTGCCATATAGCTACCATAGAAAGTGAATGGGAATGGAATCGAAATACCACCACTGTTCACGTCGT
This sequence comes from Chitinophagaceae bacterium, assembly GCA_947454235.1. GTDB lineage: Bacteria > Bacteroidota > Bacteroidia > Chitinophagales > Chitinophagaceae > Flavipsychrobacter. The sequence continues at coordinate 70,622 of CANGIY010000005.1, read as the reverse complement.
CACCCGATACGCTACCTGAAGAAGTAAACGTAGTAAGTGCGTATGGAATAGCATAAACTGTAGGACCAGAAGTAGAAGGAGCAGAAACTGCATCAGTCAACGTAGTACTGTTACCAGCACAAATTGATGATGGAGAAGCTGTAACCGTTACCGAAGGAACAGCATCAACAGCTACGAACATTCTGTATGTAGAACTTGTACAACCACCCACTGTTGCGCTGAACGTATAAGTACCGCTTGCAGCTGCTGTTACAGAAGAGATTGTTGGGTTCTGAGAAGTCGAAGAGAAGCTGTTAGGACCAGTCCAAGAGTAAGTACCACCAGATGTAGTTCCCGAGTTCAGATAAAGTGTACCACCGCTACATACAGGACCTGTGAGCGTACCGTCAGAGTAAGACAGACTAGCTGTAGTACCGTTGGTAGTCCAAGAGATAGTTGCAGGAGTACCGCAACCAGAACTGTATGTGATAGTACAAGAACCATTTGAAACACCAGTTACAACACCAGTAGTTGCATCTACTGTTGCAATTGCAGTATTGCTTGAAGACCAAACACCACCAGAAGTAGCATCAGCAAGTGTAGATGTACCGCCTACGCAAGCAACCGGAGTACCGGTAATTGAAGCAGGAGATGTATTACTTACTGACATTGATGATGTTGAATAACAAGAACCAATTGTGTAACTAATTGTTGTAGTACCTGTTGTAGTTGAAGAACTAAACACACCAGATGAACCATCAATTGTACCAACTGAAGTACTTGAAACACTCCAAGTACCACCTGATGTAGCATCAGCCATAGTTGTTGTCGCTGAGATACAAAGTGAGCTAGCTCCTGTGATTGCAGCAGGCTGTGTATTAACTGTGAACGAAGCTGTAGCCGGTGTACCGCAACCAACTGAGTAGCTGATTGTAGCTGTACCAGGAGCAACACCAGTTACAACACCACCAGATGTAACAGTTGCAATTGTTGTATCACTTGAAGACCATGTACCGCCTACAGTTGCATCAGCAAGTGTAGATGTAGCACCAGCACAAACCGAAGTTGTACCTGTGATAGAAGCTGCTGTACCATAAACTGACAACGTCATTGTTGAATAACCGCAAGATCCAACTGAATAAGTAATAGTAGCTGTACCTGTTGAGATACCTGTTACATAACCTGTTGTAGGATGGATCGTAGCTACTGACGTTACACTTGATGACCAAGTACCACCAGTAACTGAGTTAGTCAACGTAATGTGACCACCAGGGCAAACACCAGAACCACCAGAGATACCTGAAGGTGAGTATGTACCGTGAGTAGTAACAGTTGTTGAAGTTGAAGTAAGGCTGCTTACTGTACAAGTTGCAATACAACGATAGTACTGAGTAGATGCTGTATCACTAACAAGTGAAGAAATAGAAGTTGCACCAGAAATTGTATTCCATGTAGAACCATCTAATGACATGTACCATTGGTAAGCCATGCTGCTTGCAGCAGTAGAGCCTGTTAATGACAACGTTGTGTTATAAGGCAAACAACCTGTTGTTGTTGACGCTGTAGCAGTACCTGCTGTTGGCGTACCAGAACAAGCCGGAAGTGTACCAATAATAACCAAGTAATCACGAACATCACCATAGTAAATTGACGTAGTAGGACATGGGTTAATGTTTGGATAAATACCCTCGTAACTAACCGTACCTGGGTTGTAGTTACTAACCAACCTCATAACATAAGCACCCGGAGTTGCACTCGAAGGAATAGTTAGGGTAGTTGTAGTTGTGTTGCTGAAGCTAGAAACACCACCCACTGACTCAGATGATTCGAATGAACCATTGGAATTGAAGTCAATCCATACTTGTTGACTTGCATTGTACGAAGTACCAGTTTGCAAAGTCACGTTGTAAGTGTTGAATGGACGCAATGTTACAGAGTAAGTACCAGTAAGGTTCTCATAACCAGTGCCGTTACAAGCTGAACCGTCAGCAATTGAACCAGAATAACCAACTAGGTTATTGATTCTACCCCACATGTTGTATGAAGAACAAGCGTTGCTTGCATACAAGAATGTAGGAGTGCTACAAGTTGCAGGAACGAAAGAGTAGAATGTAACAGTATTCGAGTTAGCCGAAGTGCTAGAGTAAGAACATGTTACAACACAACGATAGTATGTAGTAGTAGAAACACCAGAACCTGAATAAGAAGACAAGCTTGCACCACTAATGTTAGACCAGCTAGTTCCATCAGCAGATGACTGCCATTGGAATCCAATACCACCAGAAGCAGTATAACCAGTTAAACTGATAGTGAATGAAGTAGAGCTTGTACCTGCACCAGGAGTGATAGTTGCTGTACCTGCTGTTGGAGTACCAGAGCAAGCTGCAGCACCTGTACCAGTTACAGGAATATTAAGTGCTGATGAAAGACCACCACCAGATACCGTTACTGAAGCAGTATATGTAGCAGCAGTACTTGGTGCAAACTGTACATATGCTGTACTAGTTGTAGAACTACTTGTATACGAAATTACATAGCTTGAAGCCCATGTCGAACCGTCAGGAGAAACGTTAAAGCCCGTAGGAGCAGTAACAGTTAAGTTGCCGGTTGATGGTGTCAAATATAATCCAGTAACAGATGTAGTTGAAGAACTAGTAGAACCAACAGTAGTTGGAGGGAATGCAATGCTTGAAGGCGTTGCATATGCTGTAGGAGGAACCACAAGTGTAACCATGTAATCACGAACCTCACCATAGTAGAAGCTAGCTGAAGTCAAACCTGTAGGGCAAGGACTCAAGTTAGGATATGTATGGTAATAGTATTCAGCTTCAACTCGCATTCTTGCAATACCTGCCGTTACACCAGCAGTACCTGCCGGAATTGTAATCGTCATGTTTGACCTCAAAGCTGTAGTAGTACCTACACCACCAACACTTTCAGTGGTTTCGAAGATACCGTTGTTGTTGAAGTCAATCCATGCTTGGTATGACATGTTATAAGCACTTGTATTACAACCAATTGTTGAAGTATAAGAACTTCCCGCCGCAAATGTTACAGTGTAACCTGAAGTTGAAAGATCTTGGTACGAACCAGAACAAGCAGTAACATCAGTCATTGAAGTACTAGAATATCCAGTTACAGTGAATGGATAAGCATAAGAACCAACCGCCATACCATAGCTACAAGAAGTTGTAGAATAGTAGAACGCAGGTGTACAACTTGAAGGCGGGTAGAGATAAATCACTGCCGAACCTGATGTAGCTGAAGAACCAGAACATGTTAAAATACACTGATAATAAGTCGTTGCCGTAACACCAGTGAAAGAATAACTAGCTAAGGTTGCACCTGAGATGTTTGACCATCCGCCAGTACCTGTAGATGAACTCTGCCATTGGTAAGTGATACCACAAGCAGTTGTAGCACCTGTCAACGACAATGTGAACGCAGTTGAAGAACCACCGAAGCCAGGAGTTGCAACCGCAGTACCTGCAGTTGGAGTACCAGAGCAAGCAGCAGCACCAGAACCAGTAACTGCAACGTTATTACCTGCTGTAACACCGCCACCAGTGATGGTGATGCTGCCAGAATAAGTAGTAATTGCAGATGGATTAAACTGAGCGTATACAGGCGTTGAAGCCAATGTAGAACCTGTGTAAGATATAGTGTAGCTTGACACCCATGTAGAACCATCTGAAGACACTTGGAAGTTAGATGGTGCTGTCACAGTCAATGAACCTGAACTAGGAGACAAGTATGCACCTGACAACGTAATAGTTGAAGTTGCAGAAGATACTCCTGTACATGTAGCAGAGAATGGAATAGATGTTGTAGAAAGCGTAACCATTGGAAGCACAACCACTGTTACCTTGTAATCCCTTACTTCACCGTAGTAGAACGAACCTGAAGTTGTTCCATCAGGGCAAGGATTCATTGAAGGATAAGAGTGATAGTTGTATTCAGTTTCAACCCTCATACGGTAAACGCCTGGATTCACACCTGCACTTGCAGCAGGCAATGTCCATGTTGGGTTAGTACGTACTGAAGTGAATGAACCACCACCAATTGACTCAGTGCTTTCAAACACACCATTGCTGTTGAAGTCAATCCATGTCTGACTACTCATGCCATATCCGTAGATGTTAGCACCAATTGTTGGAACATAAGAAGCACCCGCAGCGAATGTTACAATGTAAGTACTTGTTAGATCTAAATAACCACCAGCACAAGCAGTAACATCGTTGATTGATGTACCACCATAACCGTTGATCAATGCTGGATAACCAGAACCCCAACCTACTGTCATATAGTTACTACATGAAGAAGAACCATAATACCAAGCCGGAGTACAAGAAGACGCCGGGAAGTAGTAAATAGGAACTACGTTAGATGTAGCTGACATACCTGAAGCAGTACAAGCTACAACACATTGATAGTAAGTAGTAGAAGTAAGACCTGTAAATGAATAACTAGCAAGCGTAGCACCAGAGATGTTTGTCCAGCCGCCAGTACCTGTAGAAGATACCTGCCATTGGAATGTTACACCACAAGCTACTGAGTAACCTGCTAATGACAATGTGAACGCTGTTGAAGCACCACCAGCAGTTGGGCTAGAAGAAGCCGTACCTGCAGTTGGAGTGCCAGAACAAGCTGAAGCACCGTCACCTGTTACAGCAACGTTTACAGTTGTAGCACTACCACCAGAAATTGCGATGTTACCTGTGTAGCTAGTAATAGCAGATGGGTTGAATTGAGCATAAACAGTAGTTGCACCAAGTGTTGAACTTGTGTACGATACTGTATATGAAGACACCCATGTAGAACCATCAGCAGAAACCAGGAAGTTAGATGGCGCTGTAATTGTCAAGTCTCCAGAAGAAGCTGACAAATAGTAACCGCCAATGTTGAACGAACTTGTTGCTGAAGATGAACCAACACACGTAGGAGTGAATGGAATAGAAGTTGCAGTTGAAGTAATTGTTGGAGGAACAACAATTGTTACCCTGTAATCTCTAACATCACCATAGTAGTAGCTAGCTGAAGTTAAACCTGTAGGACAAGGACTCATGCTAGGATAAGAGTGATAATAATACTCAGCCTCAACCCTCATACGATACAAACCAGGTCTTACACCAGCAGCATAAGTAGGAATTGTCCATGTAGGAGAATATTGAACTGAAGTAAATGAACCACCACCAACTGACTCAGTTGACTCAAAGATACCATTTGAGTTGAAGTCAATCCATGCTTGAGTACTCATGTTATAACCGTAGATGTTGCCACCTAATGTCGCTACATAAGAAGTACCGGCATTTAAAGTACAAGTGTTAGACGTACCTGTCTCGTCAATATAACCAGACGAACAAGCTGTATAGTCGGTGATGCTTGTACTAGATGCACCGTTGATTTTAAATGGATATGAAGCGTTACAAACAACCATGTAGTTAGAGCATGAACTTGCACCGTAATACCAAGCCGGAGTACAGCTTGAAGGTGGCAAGTAATAAACAGTTACAGGAGAAGTAATTGAATATGTACCCGCACCAGCACACATTACTATACACTGGAAGTACTTAGTTGCTGTAATACCTGTAAAGTTGTAGCTAGCCAAAGTAGCACCAGTGATATTGGTCCAAGAAGTGCCATCGTTAGATTGCTGCCATTGGAATGTGATACCACAAGCAACTGAGTAACCAGATAATGATAATGAGAACGCTGTTGATGCGCCACCCATTGACGGCGTTGCAGTGATAGAACCCGCAGTAGGAGTACCTGAACATGCAGCAGCACCTGTACCTGTAGCAGGGAGGCTAACTGTTGCACCACCACCTGATACTGTAAATGTACCAGTGTATGAAGTAACCGCTGAAGGACTGAAACGAGCATAAACCGTTGTAGTTGCAAAACCACTACCAGTATATGACATTACATAAGAGCTAGCATAAGTAGAACCATCGCCAGATATTGAGAAGTTGCTTGGTGCTGTAATAGTAACGTTGCCTGAAGCAGGTACCAAATAAGAACCTGTAAGAGTTAACGACATATCATTATTAGAACCAGGGCAAGTTGCAGTAAACGGCAATGTTGTCAATGAAGGAGTGATTGTAGGAGGAACCTGAATAGTTACCATGTAATCGCGAGCCTCTCCATAGTAGAACGAGTTTGCAGTAGTTCCGTCCGGACAAGGGTTTTGACTAGGATAAGTATGGTAGTAGTATTCAGCCTCAACCCTCATACGATAAGAACCGGCTGAAACAACTGAAGCAGAAGGGATAGTGATATTTGTAGCCAATGAAATTGACGTGTACGAACCACCACCTACAGTTTCTGAACTTTGGAATGTACCATCGTTGTTGAAGTCAATCCACACCTGACCACTCATTGTATAAGCAGAAGTGTTTGTACCCATTGTAATTCCATAAGTAGTACCTGTATTCAAAGTAACACTATAAGAACCTGAATAATCAACATACGCAGAACCTGTACATGCATGGTTATCAACAATAGAACCTGAAGCACCGTACAATGACAATGGATAAGACGCACTAGCTACAACCATACCGTAGCTACAAGCATTCGCTGCATAGTAGTATGCAGGCGTACAACTTGAAGCTGGGTAGTAGCTAATAGCTACAACGTTAGAGGCAGCACTTGTACTTGAGTAAGAACATGTAACAACGCAACGATAGTACATACTTGCAGAGATACCCGTGAAGCTGTACGAAGAAAGTGTTGCACCGTAAATGTCTGACCAACCTGAAGTACTAGACGCCGATGACTGCCACTGGAATTGGATACCACCTGTAGTAGTATAACCAGACAATGACAATGTAAATGGAGTTGTGCCATTACCCGCAGCAGGAGAAGCTGTTGCAGTACCCGCAGTTGGTGTACCAGAACAAGCCACTGCACCTGTACCGCTTACAGCAATGTTAGTAGCAGAACTCAAACCACCACCAGTAATAGCTACTGAACCTGTGTAGGTTGTTGTTGCCGATGGGTTGAATGTTACATACAATGTGTAGTAAGAAACAGAAGCACCTGTGTAAGAAATTGCACATGTTGTACCATAAGTAGTACCGTCAGCAGAAACTCTGAAGCCAGTAGGCGCAGTAACTGTTAAGTTGCCGGCTGATGGAGACAAGTAGTAACCGTTGATAGTGCTAGTGATAGCAGAAGACGCTGTACCTGTAACGGTAGCAGGGAACGCTATAGATGTAGGCGAAGCTGTTACTGTTGGTGGCACATAAATCGTAACCAAGTAATCACGTGTATCTACATAGTAGCTAGAAGTTGAGCTGCTGTTAGGGCAAGGCAATTGGCTTGGGTAAGTGTGATAATAATATTCTTCCTGAACACGCATCCTGTAAGCACCAGCTATAATTGAACCTGTTGAAGCACTAGGGATAGTGATAACCGGATTCAATGAAACTGATGTCCAACCAGACTGACCACCCACAGACTCTGTAGATTCGAAAGTACCATTTGAGTTGAAGTCAATCCAGAATTGGCAACTTTGAGTATAAGCACTTGTATTTGAACCAATAGTAGTTGTATAAGAACTACCTGCGGCCAAAGTACAAGTATAGCTACCACCAGAAGCTGTCATATCAGAATAACCAAGGCTAGTCAAGTTAGGACCGTTCGCATCATTAATAGCACCAGAATAACCATTGATTTTAAATGGATATGTCGATGAAGTAGCTATTGCAGATGTGGTATTCGTAGGAGTGTAATATGACGCCGGTGTACAGCTAGAAGCAGGCACATACGAAACAGTCGTATAACCTGAAGTAGCTGAAGCACCACCGTGCGTACAAGTTACAATACATTGATAGTACATTGTTGTAGAGATGCCACCAGTAACAACATATGTTGTGTTAGTAGCACCACTAATGTTACTGAAACCAGAGTATGCACTTGTAGAAGACTGCCACTGGAACGTTAACCCACCAGCAACTGAATAACCTGTTACTGACAACGTAAACGAAGAAGAAGCACTCGCCCATGAAGGAGAAGCTGATGCAGAACCTGCTGACGGAGTACCAGAACATGGTGTTGCACCTGTACCTGTTACTGCAATACCAGCACCTGATAAGCCACCGCCTGTCATTGTAACTGTACCTGAATAAGTAGTTGCCAAAGAAGGGCACAACTTAACATAAACAGTTGTAGAAGCGAGTGTAGAACCAGTGTAAGTTAAAGCGTATGAAGTAGCATAAGTTGAACCGTCAAGAGATACTTGGTAACCTGTAGGTGCAGTTAATGTAACCGAACCTGATGAAGGTGACAAGTAAACCGCTGAAATGGTTGATGTCAACGGAGTTGAACATGTACCTGTTTCAACAGGAGCAAAAGACAATGAACTTGGAGATACTGTAGCTGTTGGAGGAACATAAATATACACTTTGTAATCCCTTACATCACCATAGTAGTTAGAAGTTGAACTACTGTTAGGGCAAGGTAACAAGTTAGGATATGCGTGATAGTTATACTCAGCCTCAACCCTCATACGATAATAACCAGGAGCAATACCGGCTGTAGCAGCAGGAATTGAGATGGTGTGTGAAGTAGTAATACCTGTCCAACCAGATGATCCACCTACTGATTCAGTAGTTTGGAAAGTACCATCGTTGTTGAAGTCAATCCACTCCTGATCGTACATAGTGTAGGCATAACTGTTTGCACCAATTGTGAGGTTGTAAGTACCACCCGCATTCAATTGACATGTATATGCTGAAGACACTGCTGAAGTAGAATCAATATAACCGGCTGCATTACAGTTTTGGTTATCGTTGATTGTACCTGAAGCACCTACCAACCTGAACGGATAAGAAGCATTACCAACAATCATATAGTTGCTACAACCATTGTAATACCATACCGGCGTACAACTTGAAGGAGCGAAATAATACAACAATTGGCTAGCTGTGTTAGCCGAGCTAGATGAATAAGAACATGTTACAACACACCTGTAGTACTTGTTAGCAGTAATACCTGTGAAGCTGTAAGTAGAAAGTGAAGCACCTGAGATGTTAGACCAAGTAGCATTGTCTGTTGAACTTTGCCATTGGAACTGGATACCACCTGCTGAAGTATAACCTGTAACTGTTGCAGTAAATGCAGTAGTTGAGTTACCTGATGCAGGAGTAATGCTGATAGAACCGGCAGTAGGCGTACCACTACAAGGAGCAGCACCTGTACCGCTAACACCAAAACCAGCACCTGACAAACCACCACCTGTTACAGTAACTGAACCAGTATAGGTAGTTGCAGTAACCGGGTTGAACTGTACATAAATTACGTTACCTGTAACTACAGTAGTTGAATAAGAAGTAGTATAAGAACTTGTCCAAGTTGAACCGTCAGGTGACACCTGGAATCCCGATGGAGCAGTTACTGTTACGTTACCACTTGTAGGAGTTAAGTAATAATAAGTAACAGGATTACTCAACGCTGTAGAAGAAGTACCAGTTGTAGTTGGAGGGAAAGGCAAACTAGATGATGTAAATACCGCTGTCGGAGGACAATAGATATTAACAGCATAATCGCGCACCTCACCATAATAATAAGAACCAGAACTACTTGTAGGACATGGACTCATTGAAGGGTAACTATGGTAATAGTACTCTGATGTAGCCCTCATCCTGTAATAACCAGGAGTAATACCAGTTGAAACAGCAGGAATCGAAATATTGAAAGTTGATGTAATGGTAGAAGAACCTCCCAAGCCACCAACTGATTCAGAAGTCTCGAATGAACCGTTTCTATTGAAGTCAATCCAGATCTGATAGCTATGAGAATAACTTGTACTTCCTGCACCAACTGTAACGCCATAGGTAGAACCTGCAGCAAGTGTTACGTTGTAAGAAGTACCTGTTTGATCAGTATAAGAACTAGAAGTGTTCGTAGGATCAGTCATAGTAGTACTACCATAACCTGCCACTTTAAACGGATAAGTCGAAGTACCAAGCCAAGAATAAGTACTTGAAGGTCCATAATAGAATACAGGTGTACAGCTTGAACCACTCAAGTAGTATGCAAGTGCCGATGAAGAACTAGCAGTAGAACTTGAGAATGAACAAGTTACATTACACCTGAAGTAAGTATTAGCTGTAATACCACCTGTATAAGTGTAAGGAGTTGTTGTAGCACCCGAGATGTTAGACCATGAAGTTCCGTCAGTTGATTTTTGCCATTGGAAAGTAATTCCACCACCTACAGTATAACCTGTAGCTGTTAAAGTGAAGGCAGTTGAACCAACACCATAACCAGGAGAAACCGCAGCAGAACCCGCTGTTGGAGTACCAGAACAAGCTGCAGCAGCAGTACCTGAAACCGGAAGGTTAGCCAATGAAGCAAGGTTAGCACCTGTAACTGTTACAGTACCTGTGTAAGTACCTGCAGTTGAAGGGCAGAACTGAATGTAAATTGGCGTAGAAGAAATCGCAGAACCTGTGTAAGAAATCAAGTAGTAAGAACTTGTCCAAGTTGAACCGTCAGGTGATACTTGATAACCTGATGGAGCACTTACTGTTACTGTACCAGAAGCAGGAGACAAGTATGTACAAGAGAAGTTATCAGTTGTAGTAGCACATGTACCTGTTGTAGTAATTGGGAATGTAACAGAAGTTGGAGAGAACACCGGTAAAGGTGGTTGAACCACTGTAACCAAGTAATCACGCACCTCACCATAATAGTAGTAACCAGTGTACGATGTACCTGATGGACAAGGGTTCATGCCTGAATATGAGTGATAATAGTACTCTGCTTCAACACGCATTCTGTAACCGCCAGCAGGGTAAGATGCTGAAGATGGAATAGTGATGGCAAAAGTTTGCACGTTACCACTAAGACTATTCGCACCACCCATTGTTTCTGTCGTTTCAAAAACACCGTTGTTGTTGAAGTCAATCCAGATTTGGTGGTTCATGTTAGAACTACCACCCTGACAACCTGTTGTTACAGTGTAAGTTGCACCCTTACTTAAAATCAGATTGGTCATTGCAGATACGCTTGTGTTATCAACATAACCGCATACTGAAGAACAAGACAAAGAAGTATTATCTGTCAGGTTTGTACCATAAACACCATTGATTTTCAACGGGTAAGTAGCACTTGCTGTTGTATAATAGCTGCTGCTGTTACCATAATAGAATACAGGTGTACAGCTTGAAGAAGCGATCCTTGTAACTCTTACTGAAGTAGATGTAGCAGAAGAACTAGAAATAGAGCAAGTAACAATACATTGATAATATGTAGTTGCTGACAAACCACTGAAAACATAAGTAGAGTTTGTAGCACCGGTGATGTCAGACCAGCCACCTGTACCTGTAGATGAAGACTGCCATTGGTAAGTTAAACCACCAACAGAAGAAACACCCGTCAAGCCAAGAGCAATAACAGTTGATGCTGTACCACCACTAGGGTAAGCTACAGAAACACCTGCACCCGGAGTACCCGAACACATAGGACCACCTGTACCGCTAACAGCAATAGTAGGGTTAGTAATCCAACCTGCACCAGAGATTGTTACACTACCAGTATAAGAAACATAGTTAGTTGGCTTAAAGCGTACGTAAACCGATGATGAAGCAATTGAAGAACCAGAATAAGCTACAGAGTAACTAGTAGTCCAAGTAGAACCGTCAGGTGAAACCTGGAAGCCTGTTGGAGCTGTTACAGTGTAGTTACCTGATGAAGGCACCAAGTAAGAACCTGTCAACGTTGCTGTCATAGCTGATGAAGCTGCAGTAGTATCGTTCGTACCAAATGCCATTGACGTTGGAGACAATGTGTATGTTGGAGGAACAGCTACTGTTACAACATAATCGCGCACCTCACCGTAGCTTGAGTTAGCAGTTGTAGGACACGGAGCGATATTAGGATACAACAATGTGTTACCATAATAAACACCTTCAATCCTCATTCTGCGAACACCAGGGGCGATAGTAGCACCTGACGGTAAAGTAATAGTACCTGACCAGGTAACAGAACCGGTTGTAGAAGAAGAAATACCACCAACACTTTCAGTTGTTTCGAAAGTACCGTTGTTATTGAAGTCAATCCATACCTGATAGCTCATACCGTAAGAACCAGATGTACCGAAAGTAACACCGTAAGTTGTTGCAGCATTCAATATCAATGATGTCATACCACTTGTGGTTGTCTGGTCGGTATAACCTGTTCCATTACAACCGGTAGCATCCGTAATAGAAGTACTTGACTCACCATTTATCCTAAACGGATAAGTAGTTGTTGCGCACACCATGCCGTAACTGCTGCAAGACAATGCTGCATTCGAGAAAGTTGGTGCAGGAGAACAACTTGAAGCCGGTAAGTAAGTCACCATTGTTGTACTTGATGCAGTAGTAGTTGATGAGTACGAACAAGTAACATTACACCTATAATATGTACTAGATGTAATACCTGCCGAAATTGTATAACTACTCAAAGTTGCACCTGTGATGTCGCTCCATGAACTACCATCGGCTGATGACTGCCATTGGAATTGGATACCACCTGAAACAGAGTAACCTGTAACAGAAAGTGTGAATCCTAATCCTGAACGGCTAATCGGAGACGAAGAAGATGAAGTACCACCAGAAGGAGTACCGGAACAAGCTGTAGCAGCAACGCCGTTCAATACAACGTATGGTGCTACAGATACACCACCACCACTGATAGTGAGAGTACCTGTGTAAGTACCTGAACTTGGAGGGTTGATACGAGTATAAATCGTAGTTGCACCTAAAGTAGAAGCAGTGTACGACACAGCATAACTTGATGCCCAAGTTGATCCGTCTGATGATATTTCAAAACCTGAAGGAGCCGTTAACGTAAAGTTACCCGACGAAGGCAACAAATAAGAACCCGTCAACGAAGCAGTAATTGCTGAAGACGGAGTACCTGTTGTTTGTGGTGGGAACGTTATCGCCGTAGGGGTTACTGTTGCAACAGGAGGTACATTCAACGTTATTGAATAATCCCTAGCCTCACCATAAGTGTATGATGCAGATGTAGGACAACCAATAATGTTAGGATAAGTATATGTTGATGAATAATATTCAGCAATAATCCTCATCCTGTTACGACCTGGAGTTAAACCAGCTGCAGCGGCACTTGGAATTGTAATAGTAGTACTCCAAGTAGCAGAAGCTGTACTTGAAGCAGCAATACCACCTACACTTTCAGTTGTTTCAAACAAACCGTTACGGTTGAAATCGACATACACTTGGTATGTCATACCGTAAGAGCCTGAAGTACCAAAAGTAACACCATACGATGTCGCAGCATTCAAAATCAAACCTGTCATACCTGATGTAGTTGACTGATCAGTGTAACCCGATCCACTACACGTTGTGTTATCAGTGATTGATGTACTTGATGCACCATTTATTCTAAATGGATTAGCTGAAGTAGCAGCAACCATGCCATACGTCGAGCACGCAAGAGTTGCTGAGCTGAACGAAGGTGTACAACCTGATGAAGGGTAATACAGCAATTTAATACCGTTAGACGTTGCACTTGTTGAAGAGTACGAACAAGTAACAATACATTGAACATATTTCGTTGCTGTAAGACCTGTATAAGAATAAGTAGTACTTGTCGCACCACTTATGTTCGACCAGCTAGAACTGTCCGTAGATGTTTGCCACTGGAATGAAATTCCGGCAGCAGCAGTGTAGCCAGTTAAAGTAAAGTTGAACACAGTAGAGCTACCACCATAGGTAGAAGAGACAGAAACAGTACCAGCAGTTGGTGTGCCCGAACAAGGGTTAGCTGTAATACCTGAAACAGGAACATAAACAGTTGAAGATAAACCACCACCTGTAATTGCTATGCTACCTGTATAAGTACCAACTGATGCCGGACCATTGAATCGAACATAAATAGGCGCAGAAGTTGAACCGGCGGTATATGTTTGAGTATAAGCCGAACCATAACTTGTCCATGTACTGCCATCAGGCGACACGTCAAAATTTGCCGGAGGCGTAATAGTCAATGAACCAGAAGTTGGCAACAAGAACGAACCTGCCATTGCTGTAGAACTTGTAGCAGAAGTTGACGAAACCGGAATTGCAGAAAACGCAATACTTGTTGGAGACGTTGCCAACGTCGGTGGAGGATTCTGAATGTTAATCAGATAATCGCGACAATCACCATAAGTTAACGACGCACAAGGAGCACTGCTAAAAGTACTCAATGTAATGCCATAGTACGAACTCACAATCCTCATTCTCACATAACCTGTTACTGCACCTGTCGGAGCAGCAGAAAGTGTCATAGAGTCAGCACGTGGTGTACCAGTAGTACCAACCGCAGCGTGCGTACCCACATTTTCAGTGCTTTCAAAAGTACCGTTACCATTAAAGTCAATCCAAACTGAAAGCCCCATTGAATAATAGGAGTTCATCCATTTCAATTTGTGGGTGTAGGTTTTGAAAATTGTTACCGGAGAGTAATTGACATCCGCAGTATGGTCAGCAAAACCTTTCGTCGAAGGACGACAAGAGTCTAACAATGTAGTACCAGACTCACCTGCCATAGTAACAGGGTAGTTACTCATACCACCAAGTGGCGAAGTAGAAGATACGATATAGTCGGGATAATAACTGGTTGAAACAGTAGGAACACAAGACGCCGGAGGCATGTACATTACTGAGTCAACGTTAGATGTTGTACTTGTGCTACTACCGGTACAAGTAACTATGCACCTGAAATACGTAGTAGTAGTTGCACCCAACGCATATTGCGAATAGTTAGCTTGTGTTGCACCTGAAATGTTGGTAAAACCTGAAGTAGAAGAAGTAGTAGATTTTTGCCACTGATACGTAAGACCTGTTGCAACCGTAGAACCTGAAAGGCCCATAGTTATCATTGAGTTAGTATTGTTGGCAGCGCGTGGGCTACATGCAACGTTTGCGGTTGCAGGTGTACCTGAACAAGAAGAAGGAGCAGTGTAAGTAATTTGTAAATAAGGAACGTGGTTGGCCGCTGAGGTAGAAGAACCACCTGCACCTGCCTCACCTGCTACAGTATATTGCCTTGTTGCACCTGATGCAGTTGAGGTCATATACATACAAACTGAAACCTTGCCTCCTGCATTTTGCTGGAAGAAGGTTGTTGCCGCGCTACTTCCCGAAAGAAGGTTCTGAGTTTGGTTACCCGTTGCTGTACCAAAAGCAGTAGAACCCGCAGTTTGGTTCAAAACAACCGGACCCCAACCGAGGCGGTTGTAACGGATTTGGTTGAACAAAATACCTACGTCGGTACATAGCGAAAGATCGCCCGGATATCCTAAATCATAGGAAAATGCCGGAGCGACACCTGCTGTATACGTCGAAACGTAGTAACCGTATGTTACGGCTGTAACAGTCGCACCCTGAGGGATTGAACTGAGGTCGAATACGACCCAACCATAATCGCGGGCTGTGGTAGTACTTCTGTTGTCTATCAAGGTCATCGCGTTGGCGTTCCTTGAGTAAACATTGTAAGTTCCGTTCACAAAGCCCGAATTAAAGGCTGTCGAGGCACCGGTACAGTATATCGTTGCCGTCGTTTGCCCCCATGTGGCTGCCTGCAGACACAATAGGACTAGGAATAAATATAATTTTTTCATACGCACTTTAAACATTGGTTAAGGTTTGTTTAGCTTAGTATAATGAAAAATTTTGGTTTACTTGTTTAAATTAGAATGGATCTAACCATGATATAAAGCGGCGTCCCTGTTTGAGGATGAATATTCGTATTCACAGGCGCCGCACATACAATTCCGGGATCAGGCGGTCGGTATATACGTTCAAACAATTCGTCACTGAGCCTACCATTATTATAATGGTGTACACCCTGCGACATTTGCGCTACCGACGCGCCGGACTTTTCAGTTCCGGTGCCGTCAGACGCCCAAGCGCGTGCAACTGAGAGACTTCCCAGCGCCGCTACAGTAAGGCATGCTACCAGCATCACGAAGTACCACTTCTTCATGGGATTGCAATTTTTATATGTTAAACTTTTTTTCAAATAATATTTTTTTAAAAACTTGCCCTAAAACGACAAAATCCATCGTTTTTGATGGATCATGTATTTCAGCTTGTTCAACAATAAGTTTAGTCCGATACATAACAGCTTGCGCAAGCTGTTGGTTTACATACCGGTGGGTACTATAAGGCTAGATATTCTCGGTGATAGGGGGTCGGTTTTTTAAACTCCGCATCCAGTAAAGCTTTCAGCGAAATTCATCAATATTTCTCCCATTCATTAACTCAGTGTTATAGCTAAGTTAGAATCATGTTAAAAATACAGAGTTTCAAATGTAGGTACATTTTTTTAACTTTCAAAGAAAATTGCCCAATTAACAGTGGGTTAACAAAAAGATATTTGAATTTATATTCTTATTTCCTCTCATTTGTTTTACCTCTAATGCCAATTTGCAATTCATCTCAATTCACTCGTACAATATTCAACCTAATTAAGATCGCATACAATCCTCATAAAAGTAATTTAATATTTGTGCAAATGCAAATTTTTAAGTCTCATTAACAAAATATTAACCCTAGTTATAGTGATGCTATTCAAAGGAAAAAATCTGCCGGCGCTATTCAATCTTCGAAAGGAACTGATATAATTCTCGCTGGCTATGAATGAAGTGTACGCGGTAACCCGCTGCTACCCTCCACGAACTCGTTGAAGAATCCCAATTTTCAACTACTGCATCCAACAAAATATTTTTATCCCGGTCAACAAGCACCATATTGCCGTGCGGTAAACCAAACGACATAAATACCCAGTCATTGCCTATTGGTTCTACATTGCCTCCCGTTCCGCTCGACTGGTGTTTCTGTTCGTCGTTAAAATATGGATATTTGAACTCCCACACTTTTTTTAATGCCCCTATTGCCTCATTTTTCACGGTGAATGAAGCCACTTTTGGAGGCCTGTTTCCTTCACACAAGTCGTTATTAAAAACCAAAATCTCGCCCATGCTGTTCAATTTCACAGCGTGCTGTGCACAAAACATATCAACCTTGCTAAATCCCTTGTTTGCACCGTAGCCATCGCCAAATTGCGCCAGCACTTTTCCTGAAGGGTATGCTACCTTGAGTATATCACTGGTGCCTTTTGCATTCACATAAATAACTTTATTTCTTTCGTCGTACCAAAAGGCATTTTCATGTACATCAGGCTCAGCCCCCGGAGGCAAGTTTTTAAAAGCTGTTTGGTTTAAATAAAACTCCGACGATCTCCAGCTCCACACAACCCGCCCCATTGAGTCATATTCCATCAATGTACCAAATGCCACCTTTACATATTTTTTCTTATCAAAGTCATCACCAATTTTGACACCTGATTGCACCAATTTAAATTGACCGTTCTTACCATTCACCCACTCAAGCACAAGCGGTTCTACCCCCATTACCATATATCGCCCATTCTTCAACTTTGTAAACTCATGGTGGTATCTTTCCTTTACTCCATGGTTTATTTTATTAGTATCGGGGGCCTTCCATATAACGTTTCCAAGTGCATCAAGCTCTTTGGGGCCATCAGATAAAATGCAGGAAAGGTGATGATCGTAGGTAAGTTTCATATCTCTTGCAGGTACTTGATTGACGGGCACTCCATCAACAAACCCCAGAAACCATACGGCTTTGCCATCTAAATCATAAATTGTTTTTTCATTGTCTACTAATACATAACCCTCCTTCAACCTTTGCACATTTCTACTTTTTATTCTGCATCGGGTTTGGGTCGTATCAACTGAACGAGTCATCGCTGTTGAAAAATGCATCAAGGGAGAGTATTTTGGAACACCACCAAGGTAATAAATATAAAACCAGGTGTACTGCCTCCCGAATGCCGGTAACCTGAACGTCAACAAATTGCCAGTAGCATGTTCGCGTGCCAATGCCATGGTATTTACAATTTGATAATCATTGTAGTTGCCCTCAGCAATGTAAAATGTATAATTACGCGCATTTTTTACCGCTTCACCTTTAAACGGAACTATAATTGTATTCAATTGCTGCCCTTCTGCCGGAAAGTCATTTGCCAATATTTTGCCAGGAAGCAAAATCAACACGCAGGCAGCAAGAACTGAAAAATGGCATCTTAAAAGTGCCGCTACGAAATTATAAATAACAATTCCAGGATTTAAAGGCGTTGAGGGGTACTTATTCATTAGTAATATCCCTCCCGGCTTTTTTTAAACCTAGAAATTTTAAAAGCTCTGCCTCAGTTTGAATCAGGTATGCCCTGTATTCGCCATTTTGGGTCCACTCTGCATCGGGCTTGTCTTTCTTTTCCAGCATTGCATCCCACAACAATTCCTTGTTTTTACCCACTATAAACATCGACGATAAAGGCACTCCGTAACAGGCAAACAATGCACCTTTTCCTGCATCTTGTACACAACCACCATTGGTGCTTTTTACATACTTACTCGAATCTGGCAAACCCGTATATTCATACTCCCACACTTTCTTCAATTGCCCGGTCGCAGCATTGGCTTCTTCAAAACCAGACACTTTCGCTATGCCCGGTTCACTACAAAGATTGTTATTGAACACATATATATTTCCGTCCGAAAATCTCTTAATGCCGTGTTGATCGCAAAACATCTTATACTTGTCAAATTGCTTATTCTTGCCATACCCGTCGCCATAATGTGCTATAATTCTCCCCGAAGGGTAGTCTATCTTCAAAATATCGCTTGCACCCTTGGCGTTAACATACACCTTTCTGGTGCCTTCATCGAAGAAAAAAGCATTCTCATGTACATCAACAATTGCCCCCGGCGGTAAACTTTTAAAACCCGGTAAACTGAGGTAATAGTTAGCTGAACTCCAATACCACACCACTTTTCCCGCTTTAGTGTATTCTATCAATGTACCAAACCCTGTTTTGGTATATCGAAGGCTGTCATACCCAGGTGCTAATTCCTTTTCTTTTGAACGAACCAGTGTTGTCTTCCCGCTTTTGTCTTTCAACCACTCTAAAATCACGGGTTCAATACTCATTACCACGAAATTGCCATTCTTGCGTTGAATGATCTCGTGGTGGTATCTTTCAATAATCTTGCCCTGCCTGCCCGATGATTCAGGAGCCCGCCAAACAACTTCGCCGCTACTGTTGTATGCCTGCGCAACATCGCCTTCCAAACCGGTCAACAGCCCCAGGGGAGATATTTTCAAATCCCTGATACCCCCCTCAACAGGTAGGTACCAAATCGGACGCCCGGTCATGTCGTATATCACTTTATTAACATCAGATACCACAAAACGTTTCTGATCGTCCAACTTATTTGTCTTCACATTCAGCCTGAAAGTGCCCAAATCAACTTTTCGAACACCATTGAGCGTACAATGCTTAATACCGGAATATTGCCATTGAGTACCCACTTTGGCAACAGAAAACCATGAAAAAAACTTAAAAAATCCTGTGAGAAAGACCGTGGCTTCAGGTGTTTTTGAAGCCACCCGCGCGAATGCTTTAGTATTTATAATCGCATAGTCTTCATCATTCCCCTCGCACACATAAAACCGATATTCTGTCGCGCCCTCAACGGCTGCACATCTAAAGTTATGCACTGCTGAATTTGAATTGATAGGTCCAACCGGATAATACTGTCCGTATCCTGCTGTAATGCAACCTAGCAAAAAAGAGAAAACCAAAATAAAAAATAATCTCGCCATACTGCCTTAGAACAATAACGTTGAATGCACAGTAACAAAGTTACCCTCGCACAGCCAAGGTACTAATATTTATCAGAAGATATGTTTTTGATTGCTAACGAGAAGGCGTTGCAAAAAACTAATTTTCTGACGCGCCAAAACCCACATAAAGGTATAGGTAAACCATTCGGCTCATGCGCATGAGCCAAGGTTGCATCACCACCACCACAAAAGTGCTTGTGCCCAGGTACCACCATACACTTTGGTCAGCCGAATCGTACCAATGGAGCTCCTTGTGTGGGTCAAAATATTTATATAATGGCACAAACCAGATAATATTCAGCAGAAAAATCACCATAGTTAGGGCGTAATTCATACCTGCACCATTGTTTTTTTCTGAAATCAACTTTTGTCCGCACTCCTCGCACGTTTCCTTCAATGCCGTTGTTTGAGAAAACGGAAAAATGCTGCGGTTCTTAAAAACAAACGATTTTCTGCAACTTGGGCATCGCATCCCGAACATGGCAGAAAGTATTCCTTTTGGCGGAGTTTGGCTTGACATAGTGCAAATTTACCAAATTCCGCTGGCATGTAGTTATAACTTCAATAAGCCTCCTTCTGCTTCTTTCAATTACCTTTGAGTGCGCAAAAAAGCTAACAATGTCTGAAACAAACGCTGCACCCAACCAGGGGCTTACAAATGATACACTGATTCCATATTCAAAAAACGGTCTTTGGGGTTACTGCAACACCGAACGTAAAGTGATTATCCCTTGCAAATACCACCTCGTTTCTGCTTTCTCTGAAGGACTGGGTTCTGTCTGTTTCGACGAACGATTTGGTTTTATAAATGCCACGGGAAAAATGGTCATTCCACGTAAGTTCGATTTCGCTTCTTCATTCTTTGAAGGACTTGCGGCAGTATCCATAAAAGGTAAATTCGGATATATCGATAAAGCAGGCTCAGTAATCATTCCAGCCGACTTTAACTTTGCTTCCGACTTTGAAGGTGGCGTAGCATTGATAGAGAAGAAAGGAAAAATGGGCTATGTAAACAAGGCAGGAAAAATTGTGGTGCCTTGTAAATACGATGCTATCTCGACTTTCAAAAACGGTGTAGCTATTGCCGAAATAGGCGGGAAAGAAGTGTTCATTGACCTCACAGGAAAAGAAACTGAAACTCCACCAGACCCTGATTTCAGAGACGGACTTTGCCCCGAATATTCTGAAGAGTTTGACGCCTATGGCTTCATCAATGAAGCACGCGAATTAGTGGTGCCGCACACATACGAAATGGTAAACGACTTTTCTGAAGGTTTGGCTGGTGTTTGTGACAATGGTCTTTGGGGCTTCATTAATACCAAGGGAGAAATGGTGATAGAACCTAAGTATGCCGATGTAGCAATGGACTTTCGCGAAGGACTTGCACTTGTTTTCATTGACGATGAAGAACTGGGTTACATCGATGCGCAGGGCAACGAATATTGGGACTAAAACAAACACAATTTGAAACGCAGCATTTTCAGACAATTACTGGACAAACCACTTGCTGTGGTTGCGCTCACATACATTGTACTGAACCTGCTTGTTGCCATCTTTGCCCATACAATAGCAAGCGATAAAAGCCCTGAAACCAATACAATGGTACTGGAGTTTAGTGCCCGCTCACCCGGGTTCACGCACGAAGTGCTAAAGGTGCCTCGCAATAATGGTTTTGCACTGATACCTGTTAACAGCATTCGGTTGAGTAAAGATTCAGTAATTGTAGCTCATTACATCGATGAGTCGTTATTTGATACAGTTCGTTATTCGTTACTCGATTTCGGGAAAGAGATCGCAGACTCAACAGCACTGAAAAAAAACTATGTACAAAAAAACACCTACCTCCTCGGCACCGACAGATATGGGCGAGATGTTTTTTCGCGCTTAATTGTCGGAGCAAGGGTGAGTTTATCAGTAGGTATTATTTCTGTATTACTGTCACTTTTGCTTGGCACAACCTTCGGTGCCTTAGCTGGCTACTATGGCGGCACCATCGATAAAATGATTATGTGGCTCATTAATATCCTCTGGAGCATACCAACCATCCTGCTGGTGTTTGCCATTACGCTCACGCTTGGGAAGGGCTTTTGGGAGATATTTGTTGCAATAGGGCTTACGCAGTGGGTAGGTGCAGCACGCCTCATCAGGGGGCAGGTGATGGCAGTTAAAGAACTCGACTACATCACCGCTGCAAGGGCACTTGGCTTAAGCAATACACGCATCATCACCAGGCATATTTTACCCAATATATCGGGTCCTATTATGGTGATTGCTTCTTCTAATTTCGCTGCTGCAATCCTCACCGAAGCCGGTCTCAGTTTCCTGGGTATAGGTGTACAGCCACCCAACCCTTCGTGGGGACTTATGATTAAGGAACATTACAATTTCCTGGTAACCGACCGCCCATTTTCAGTTATAATTCCGGGTGTAGCAATCATGTTGCTGGTGTATTCGTTTAACATTTTAGCCAATACTTTGCGTGACATTTTCGACGTAAAAAGCCGATAAATACCAATTCGTTAGGTAATACACATATCCCTTAAAATATTTCAGAATTTACCGTACTACAGTAGTAATTTTGCACTTGCAATGGCAAAATTGAAATTCCTAATTGTGCTGCTTTTTGTTACAGCATTTGCATTCGGACAAAGTCCGAAGCGGGAATTTCGTGCTGCATGGATAGCATCGGTTGCCAATATCGACTGGCCCTCAAAACCCGGGCTGCCTGTTGAGGAACAAAAAGCGCAATTTATTGCCCGCCTTGACAGCATGAAGTCGCTTGGTTGCAATGCCGTTATTGTACAAATACGCCCTACTTCCGACGCATTTTACGATTCAAAAATAGAGCCGTGGAGCCGTTACCTAACCGGTACACAAGGCGTAGCCCCCGATCCTTACTACGACCCGCTGACCTTTATGCTGGAAGAAACGCACAAACGCCACATGGAGTTTCACGCATGGTTCAACCCGTTCAGGGCGGCAGTAGAAACAGCAAAAATTCCCAACTACGCAAAAAATCATGTCACCCACACCCACCCCGAATGGATTATTCATTATGGTGGCAAATCGTACATAGACCCCGGTATACCAGATGCGCGCGAATACGTGATTAAAGTGATTTGTGATGTGGTTAAACGCTATGATATCGATGCTGTGCACCTCGACGACTACTTCTACCCTTACCGTATTCCCGGCAAAGAATTTGGCGACGCCAATAGCTTCAAAAAGTTCGGGGCTGGTATGAGCAAAGACGATTGGCGCAGAGACAATGTGAATAAATTCGTGGAGTCGCTCAATAAATCAATAAAACATAACAAATCGTACGTTAAGTTCGGTATCAGCCCTTTCGGTGTTTGGCGTAATAAGTCAAAAGATACTGCCGGTAGCGATACTAAAACCGGGACTTCGTGCTATGATGAACTGTATTCCGATATTCGCCTTTGGATGCAAAACGAATGGCTAGACTACGTTTTACCACAACTTTATTGGGAACATAGCCACAAAGTAGCATCCTTCACACAGTTAATGCCATGGTGGTACGGTCATTGCTACAAACGTCAGGTGTACTATGGCTTGGGCGTTTACCGCATGGCAGAACACAAAAACCCCGTGTGGAATAACGTCAATGAATTGATGTGGCAAATGCGTGACATCAGAACAGGCTGCCCCGAAAACTCTGGGTTTGCGTTCTACAGCGCTTCTTCGTTCGATAAAACACACGTGCCTATCCGCGACAGCATCAGGCAGGGCATCACAAAATATCCTGCTTTCCCGCCGCCTATGAAGTGGCTCGATAGTGTTCCACCCATCGCTCCTCAATTGGAAATCAAGGAAGGCACTAACTCATGCCACCTAACGTGGAAACACCAAAACCCTAAGAAAGAAACTATTACCTACGTGCTCTACCGCTTCCTGCCCAACGAAAGCGTAAACCTGGACCGTACAGACCGTATCATTGACATCACCTCATCTCTTTCATACACCGATAAGGTAGCACCAGCCAAGGGCTACACCTACGTTGTTACTGCTATGGATAGAATCTGGAATGAAAGTAAAATGAGTAATGCTGTGAAGCATTAAAACAATCCCAAAAATTTCTTCCTTGCCTTCTTAACGCGCAAGCTAATGATGCGGATATCCTTATTCGGGCGGTCAGCGGCATTGCGTGGTTCCAGCGAAATTTTATCAACTATATCTTGCCCCTCCAGCACTTCTCCAAACACGGTATAACCACCATCTAAATGCGGTGAACCACCTTGTGTTTTATAGGCTGTACGCTGCGCCTCACTGAATTTGTGACCTGTGCGCTTTTCAATGTTGTTCAATTCATCGTCGGTAAACACCTTACCCACCACAATGTAAAATTGCATGGCACTTCCCGCCTTATCTGGGTTGTTATCGCGTGCCACACCCAGCGCACCCTTTTTATGGAAATACTGGTCATTGATTTCGGCAGGAATCGTGTATTTAAGTCCGCCATTGCCCAGCATATCGCCCGGCTTTGCGTTCTTAGAATCAGGATCACCACCCTGTATCATAAACTTTGGAATAATTCTATGAAACAACGTACTGTCGTAAGCATGTTCACCCGCAAGTTTCACCATATTGTCGGTGTTTTTAGGCGTATTATCATACAGCATCACAACAATTTTGCCATAATCGGTCTCAATAGTTGCCTTATATTTTTGCGCCATCGCGGCGAATGATGTCAATGCAAGTGCACATGTAAGCGTAAGTACTTTGTTCATCTTAATGTTATCTTGGGGTTGTTTGAGGTAGTAAAAGTAATGATTATTGGAATCTGCTGTTGAGCATTTCAAAAGCACCTTCTCTGTTTTGGCGCAAGCTGGTCGCCATACCCACTGTTGCTTCTAAAACATCGTTTTCAAGAGCTTCCATAGCGCCCTGCACAAACTCACCAACCGGTATGCCTCCGTGGCTTTGGTTTTTATCCGTGCGTCTGTCGTGCCCCAGCTCAGTATCAACTGCCGGCGGTGCGATTTCAAACACCTGAATTCCGGAATTTCTTAACTGGTATCGCAACGAAAGCGTGAACGAATGTATGGCAGCTTTTGACGCGCAATAAATTGGCATGAAAGCAATAGGCACAAACGCAAGTCCTGATGAAATATTGACAATTGCAGCACCTTCTTTACCTTTCAAAAATGCGGCGAACAATGAGCTCAAATGCACCGGAGCAGTGAAATTTGTATTCATTTCAGTCTCAAGTCGGTCCAAGTCAATCTCATGATGTAAATCGGCAGTCAGTTGCACACCTGCATTGTTAACGAGCACATTTGCATCAGGATGTTCTGATTGCAGCCATTCGAGTAATGCCCTTCTTTCAGCAGCAACACTCACATCACAGCGGTACGCTACAAGTCCCGGTATTTCAAGTTTCATTTGTTCAAGGCGGTCTACTCTTCTGCCACAAACAATAACTTTATTACCCAAAGCGGTAAATTCTTTTGCCAAAGCCAATCCAATACCTGATGTACCGCCTGTAATTAAAATCGTGTTTCCTGATAGTTTCATTCGTGCAAATTACGGCTATACGACTAAAATTCAATCAACTAGCGAATGCGCCTGCACTTTTCTTAATACAGGGTTAAGGTTATTTAATATTTGATGAATTTTCCCATTCGAATGTCAGGATTGAATTTTTTTTCGCTAGATTTGCTAAATAGTCAACAAATTTTTACATTCGCAATAAATTCTAACAATATTTAATGCAAAGACCACCAAAAGGAAAACCACTTTTTAAACCGAGACAAAAGGAAAACGAACACAGGTTAAACAGCGAAATTACAGCCCTGGAAGTTCGTGTGATAGCTGAAAACATGGAGCCAGTAGTAATTCCAATTGCTGAGGCCCTGAAAATGGCGCAAGAACAGGAAGTGGATTTAGTGGAGATTTCTCCAAATGCTGTTCCCCCAGTTTGTAAGCTTATCGATTACAAAAAGTTTCTTTACGAAAAGAAAAAGAAAGACAAGGAACAAAAAGCGAAAGCGAAACAATCAGAGGTTAAAGAAATCAGGTTTACACCAAATACTGATGACCACGACTTTGATTTCAAAGCAAAACATGCTGAAAAATTCCTTCAGGAAGGACATAAAGTAAAATGCTATGTTCAGTTCAAAGGGCGCGCAATTATGTTCCAGGAAAGGGGCGAATTGTTGTTGCTCAAATTCGCTGAACGTTTGGGTGAATTTGGTTCTTTGGAATCAATGCCTAAAATGGAAGGTAAAAGAATGCTTGTGATCTTTACACCAAAAAAGAAAAACAAGTAATCAACCAACTTCTGAATCAAAGATTTTTTTATTTTTGTTAGAACGATAAAATCGAGGTAGCTAGAAGCATTTTTTTTCGCTATCTTTGTAAGACAATATTAACTAAAAGCAATTTTTGCGATTCGCATATTAAGAAGTTTTCATGGTGATAGGGTTTATAGGGGCTGGCCTGTTCTCAGGCCGGCTTTTTTTATGCAATTTTTTTTTTGTGATTGTAAAACTTCTTATTTTTGCAATAGTTTTTCATAGTGATAGGGTTTATAGGGGCTAGCCTGTTCTCAGGCTGGCTTTTTTATTTAAGCCCTTTGGTATGCATAAAAACTAATATTGTTAACTTTACGCGGTATTCAATCCCATGAAAAAATCGCTTCTTCTCGTTCTTCTTTTGTTTTTGGTTGCTCCGGCATCTGCCCAGCCACTCGCTTCATATACTAATCTCCAGAATGAACTCATGGTTTGGAACCGCGGCATGATTCATAAAATGGATTATATGCCCCCTACCTACATTCAGGTGGGCAGAACAACAATTCCTTATCTCGACAATTCACGCACTTTCAAAATCTATTACAACGGTTCAGTACAACAAGTAAATGCCGGCTTCACCAACAATTTCTTCGTTACCGATAACTTAGTAGCTTTCGTCAATCAAAAGTCTTTGAGCGTTTTTGATAAAGGCACCATCAAACACCTAACTGGTATTGCCGACCAGTATTTTGTACAGGATAGTCTCATATTTTACCTCGATGGACTGAAAAATGATTACAAAGTGTACTACAATGGGCAAATTCAACAAATAGAAGCCTACTTTGCCGATAGCCAACTAAGCACCATCAGTGTTAGCGATAACATCATTGCCTACAACAACTTCGCCAATCAGTTTCGTATCTTTTTCCAGGGGCGCAAGCTCGCTGTTGAAGAGTTTCCGGTAAACGCTTTTAAAGCCGGACGTAATACCGTGGCATACATTGATGGTGACAAAAAGTTTAAAATCTTCCATAGCGGGAAAGTACGAGAAGTAGACAATTTCCCTCCACAGTCATATCAGGTTGGTGATGACCTGGTGGCATACGTTACTACTGACGGGTTTTTCAAAATATTCTATAAAGACAGTATCTACAGCGTTGGCTTCGGCAATCCCCCCTATCAGGTAGGCGACAATATTGTAGCATTTAAAGATGCAACCGGTTACCTCCGGGTGTTTTATAAAGGCGACATCACCGATATGGAGAACTATTACCCTGCCGAACTTTCTATTCAGTACAATTCGCTGGCATACGTCAATCAGGCGGGTATTTTGCGCCTTTTTACCGAAGGTGAAACGTACGAGGTCACCAATTCAGAACTCACTAGCTGGAATTTGAATTACGATGTAATCACCTACCAAATTGGGCAGGGAATGTTTAAAGTTTTCTACAAAGGGCAGGAATTCTAGCTCCTTTTCCACTCCTTTCAATCTACATCTCCTCTTCTAACGGGTAAATTCTAGGCACAATACATTTTTCATTATTTCACATATTTATTTTTATTTTCTAAATTTTGTTTGGTCTTTAACTCATTTTATTACATTTGTTTTTTCACATAAAAACATGTAACAAATGACCAGACAGGTGTTATTGCAAACTATATCTGCTACGATGCGCACAATATGGCTTTTTATTGGAGCTATATTGGTTGTTTTTGGCATCACATTTTTGCTCACTTCTATCAGTCAGGGTCAAGATGTTGTAGTACTAAGCGGCGAATACTTTGGAGCAGGTGTATTAATGACTGTTGGTGTACTTTTTTGGGCTTTGCTTATCTGGTACAGTTGCCGTTTATTGAGCTATGCCAAACAACACAAAGGAACTAACATACCATCTAAAATATTGCAGGTTATACCACGCTTACTTGCATTCAATTGCTTTGTAGCCATTCAAATCTCCATCACAGGCCTTCCATCTACTTGGAGCCTCCAGTTCTATCCGCTTTTGCTCTTATTCATAGCACACAACGTACTCTATTTCACGTTAGAGAGCGCATTCACTTTCAAAAACAAAATATCAGGGTCTGTTTCTGTAGCTATTATTGCAGGCTTCTTGTTCATGTACTACAATATGTTGGCGCACCAACCTTCAGGCGTCACCGACCCCGGCAGACATAAATTTTACCTTCCACTAATAGGCATGTGCCTACTGATGTTGCAAACAGCGTCTGTTTGGTTTTTCGTCTACAGACGTAACAGGATAGACCGAGAAGTTGCAGCCTTGGGTTATATTACCGGGCACGATAAATTCCCGCCATATGAACTTAAGAGTAAATCAATCTTCAAATGGACAACGCTTGGGCTTGCTTGCCTATACTGTACTGCAATATTCAATATGTCTGTTGCAGACTTTATCGGGCCGCTGGGCTTCTTGCTCTTGGCACTTGGGGTTATTGTAGCCTGCTCTAATCTCATCAGTTATTTCAGCATTAAGGCAGGGTTCAACTTGTTTATCTTCGGATATATTCTGGCTATTGTCATGGGCAAATTAGGCGACCCTTACCAGGTGCGCCTTACCGACCCTGGAAGTGCTGATTTTTACCGCAAACGCCCAACTGTTAACACATACTTTGGAAAATGGCTCAGTGACCCTCAACGTGCTGAAATCCTCAAGAAGTGCAACTCTAAAAACCGCTACGATGTTTACTTCGTCATCTCTGACGGTGGCGCATCCAGAGCAGGCAACTGGGTGAGCAGTGTATTGAGTGAACTACAGGACCAAAGCACGGCTGTTGACCCTAAAAATCCATTTGGCGACCACATTTTTGCTATATCTGGCGCCTCGGGTGGTTCAGTAGGAAATTCAGCATTTTACTCCATGCTCAAAGCGCGTTCTGAAGGCAAACTCAACGAATCAGCAAAATTCCTGCCGCACAACGATGTTTTCTTTAGCTCCGACTTCCTTACATATACTCTGGGTCGCTTGCTTGGGCCCGATTTCTTCAGACACTTCTTACCTACCCACATCATCATGGATCGTGGAGGTGCGCTGGAAGATGTTGTTTCCAATGGCTCAAAAGACCCAATTATCAACGAACAAATGGGCAAAAACTTCAGTCAGGCAGTTGACATTACCGGAAGGCTGCCGGTGCTTTTCATCACCACCACACGTGTACGCGATGGTATGCCATCAATCATCAGCAATGTTCAATTGCCTGAATACAGCCAACGCGTTGATGCCACTAAGTATTTCTATAAAGCCGAAGATGGAAAAGACACCATCAGAAAAGACATTCGTCTAGTAACAGCGGCTATCATGAGCTCGAGGTTCCCATACGTTTCTCCCGCAGGAAGCATCAATAACAATTATTTCGTTGATGGCGGTTATGTAGATAACGCTGGCTCTGGCATTATGAAAGACCTGATCGAAGAACTGGAAACACTCAAGTACGACACAACCAGAAAAAATACTGTTGCATACCAATTATTGAAGCAATACGACACTGTTCTAAAATTCCACCTCATTCATATCTACAATTCACCGTTCACCGATCGTGATCACAGCCCCATCTCACCACTTACAAACGACTTATTTACGCCAGTGCTAACCCTCGCAGGTATGCAGGGGTCTTCAACAAAAATAGCTACAGGCTCATTACGTGTTTACTTCGAAGGCTTCAACTCCGACCCTAAAGATGCGAACATCGAATTTGGGCTTTATGATACAACCCTGAAGCAAAAGGAGGAAGACTATCCTATGAGCTGGACAATATCAGACTACCATCTGGCACGTATGCACCATAGGCTTGGAAATGCGATTAAAGAGAATGCAGGCAATTTCTGGTTCATGAAGCAACACTAGAGATCAATTGCTGCGTTGAGCCATTCGGGGTCAAATTTCGCGCTGTATCGCTCGTAAAAGCGTATTGCAGGATCGTTCCATTCAAGCACCTGCCAAACAATGCCGCAAAACTTGCGTTCTTTGGCTTCACCAATCAACTTGTCCATCAGTTGCTTGCCAATACCCATGCCCCTCGATGCTTCGGTTACAATAATGTCTTCGAGATACATTCTTTGTCCCTTCCACGTTGAGTAGCGTATATAATACAGTGCAAAACCATGAATGAAACCATTTTCTTCTGCCACGAATGCCCACCAAACAGGGTTATCGCCGAAACCGCTTTCTTCAAAATGACTTTCTGTAACTGTTACCTCCTCAGGAGCCCTTTCATAAAGCGCAAGTTCTTTAATCAGTTCAAGCATCCTCGGGCAGTCTTTGCGCTCAGCACGGCGCACTGTAACAGTTGGCATTATGTTAATGTATTTGTAAGTTGCAATAGTAAGCCTATCACTACGTTTATGCAAATGTATCGCCTCTAAAAATTGTAATACTTTTAGCGCATGATGGTAATTTGACTCGAAACCATTCATTAAAACAAAACATCTCTGTACAACAACATGAATACACAAGGCGAAATTCTTTGGGTAGATGACGAGGTTGAATCTCTGAAATCCCAAATCCTGTTCCTGAAGAATAAAGGATATTCCGTGACATCAGTTACCAATGGCTACGATGCACTGGAATTACTGAAAGAAAAGATAGTTGATGTTGTGCTGCTCGACGAAAGCATGCCCGGCATTACTGGTCTCGAAACACTGGCAAAAATTAAAGAAATACGTCCTACTCTGCCGGTAGTTATGGTTACTAAGAACGAAGCTGAAAACATTATGGAAGAAGCGCTCGGCTCTCAAATTACCGACTACCTCATTAAGCCGGTAAACCCCAATCAGGTATTGCTGTCGCTTAAAAAAATTATGGACAGCAAGCGACTGGTATCAGAAAAAACAACAGTTGCATACCAACAGGAATTCAGAAACCTGTTCATGGCTTTGAGTGGTAACCCCAACCACGAAGAATGGAAAGAACTTTATAAAAAACTGGTGTACTGGGAACTGGAAATAGGCAAAAGCGACAGCGCAGAAATGCTGGAGGTGCTCCAATCTCAGAAAGCTGAGGCCAATACAGAATTCTACAAATACGTTTCAAAAAACTACCTCAACTGGATCAAAGACAATGGCAAAAACGGTCCATTGCTGTCGCACAGGTTGTTTGAAACTAAGGTTGCACCACATCTTAAACAGGGCGAATCAACCTTCCTGGTGGTGATTGACAACCTGCGCTTCGACCACTGGA
Source organism: Chitinophagaceae bacterium (assembly GCA_947454235.1). Classification (GTDB taxonomy): domain Bacteria; phylum Bacteroidota; class Bacteroidia; order Chitinophagales; family Chitinophagaceae; genus Flavipsychrobacter. Next base: position 39,485 of record CANGIY010000005.1, on the reverse strand, counting down.
AAGCGTTCCAAAACATTATTTCTGAATCTTTCAGAATTCTGGAGGAAGATATGTACTACAGCATTTTGCCTACTGCCACACAGTATTGCAGAAATGCCATATTCGCCGGGCTGATGCCGATTGAAATCGAAAAGTATTTCCCGATGGAGTGGAAAAATGACGATGAAGACGGCGGTAAAAACCTCTACGAAGAAAAATTCATGGCAAACCAGCTCAGGCATTTGAAACTCGATAAGTTGCGTTGGCAGTATGTAAAAATCACCAACAACGACGATGCGCGCTCGCTGGAAGACAACATACATAACTACCTGCAAAACGACCTGACAGTTATTGTGTACAACTTCGTTGATATGCTCTCACACGCACGCACAGAAATGGAAGTATTAAAAGAGCTTGCAGGTGATGAAATTTCCTATCGTTCATTGGTACAAAGCTGGTTCGAACACTCACCACTCTTCCGGGGTTTGAAGAAAATCGCTGATAAAAACATCAAGTTGTTCATTACCACCGACCATGGCAGCCAAAAAGTAAAAACAGCTTCGAAATGCGTGGGCGACAGGCAAACAACAACCAACCTCAGGTACAAGCATGGGCGCAACCTGCAATACGAAGCGCGCGACGTGTTTGTGGTAAAAGACCCTAAACAAGCAGGGTTGCCAACCCCTAACGTAAGTTCTACGTTCATTTTCGCGAAGGAAGATGTATTCCTCTGCTACCCAAATAACTATAATTACTACGTCAACTACTATAAAAATACCTTCCAGCACGGGGGCATCTCGCTGGAAGAAATGATTATACCAATCATAAAACTGGAGAGTAAGTAGACATCAAACAAACCAATAAATAAACCGCAAAACCAAAAGTACACGTTTTTGTAACAACTTTGTAAATCCAAGCTTACAAACCGCTTTCCAAAACACACCGCAAATTTAAGCCCTAAAAGTACCCCCGCCGCCTTACAACTTTGCATTTTTAAACCACTTTTAAAACGGCTTTAAAAAACATTGTCTTTAACTACCAAGTAACAAAAAAAGCACCGTTTTTTTTATGAAAAACCAGTGCTTTTTCGTAATTTTAATAGCGCGTTCGATGTATCGAAAGGGATAACTTTTTGCATAAAAGTCATTCCGTTTCCCTACTTTTGTAACGTCCAAACAATAGTATGTATTTCCAACTTAGGCTTGTTTTCCCAATAAAGAAATCAGCCTCGGTTGCATGCTATTGTTTGGACGCAATACTTCGCCAGGGCTGTGTTTCTTATATCTCAATCGGATAGTTAGCCGTAAGCACTTCAGTCTTCATCTTGCCGCCTCCGGCACCTTTATTCACACTTACCTTTTGTTCAAACTTTACAGTCTTCCATCCATAAGACTTAGTGTACTTACTTAATATATCACTGGGGTAAGACGGGTCACAATAAAAGAAAGCCTCTTCGTAGTCCCGGCTCCTAATGATGTAAAGCGCATCAGCACATTCAATTTGCACATTCTGCAACCTGATTGCAATCGATTCATCAAAAGCCTCAACCTTGTTGTGAATCTTTTTCGTAGTGGTGTTTTTCGCTTTATCGTACCCGAAAGTTCCATCGAGCATACTACTAAAGCTTTGCGTCGCCAAAACCCAAACAGCCCACGCCCTTTTGAGTTCAGTAAATAGATGCGGATTGTTATACACAACCGATGCATCCTTATGCAATCGTCTCGAGTGAAGAGTGATGTTCACTTCCGCTTTGAGCGCAACAAAGTTGTTCTGGCAAACCTTGTAGAAGTTAATCAACTCACTATTGAGGTCATTTATCACCTCAACTCCCGATTGCTCCTTTGCAAAGAAAACCGCTGCGCCGCCTACGAACGGCTCAGCATACAATTTGTGTTCCGCAATCTTCGGAACAATCTTTCCGGCAAGTCGCTGCTTGCCGCCATAATAACTAATTGGTGTATTCATATACCTTAAAAATTGGTTTAGTGGATGTGCTTGCTTGTTTCCCCAATTTTAAAGTATTGCCCCTCTAATCCATGCCCACAAAGAACCGCCCGCTTACATTATAACTCGAAACGCCGCCGTTCAAACTCATGAATAGTATCTGAAACGCTCCTGTCGTATTCAAATAGCCAACAGAGCCATAATAAGAGTAAATGTTGTTTGAGTGTACCGGAGCCGTTCCAGTAAGCGCAGTAAGCGGCACAGTCGCACTATTATTCGGATGGTATCCACTAGGCAGCGTTGCCACTGTAGTCATTGAGCCGCCCGAAGCAATGTCGGCAAAGTCGCCCGGGGAACCAACACTAACATTGACCATAATCTCCAATTGATTCGTAAAGCTATTCTTCCTGTATTTTACCGACCCGCTCAACGTACCGCTACCGGCTCCGGTCGTCACCATAATAGTAGTCCATGCTGTTTCTCGTGTCAAGACACCCATCTGTGGCAAATACGGTTTCAAGTCAGCAAACCTGAATGTAGTTGCAGCACCGTCATACGCTTGGTCCGGCGCATACGACACAGTACAAGTCACTGTTGAAGTGATAGCTCTATCAACTCCATCATTGTATGTAGCTGGCAATTCCGTTACATTACATACAACCGAATGTACCTGTCCCGGTCCCAAAACATTCGCGACAGTTCCGCCCGCGCAATAAATCAAGTCCGTAAATAGACCAGGAAGATAAAGCCAACCCGGCTGATACACCGTGTCGCTTCCCACAACTGCATAACTCAACCCCGATACAATTACCGGAGTAGCCGCCGGAACAGTCGCTTTCACAAATCCGTTGAGCGCATCAATAATGCCGCTCAACCCAAAACCCAAATTATCCAAGTCCAAAGGGTAGCCGCCCGTGTTGGAAAATATCATTTTATCCATTCTATGAAATATTTATTTGGTAATTCCTTTTGCCCGCAACCCGGTATTTATAAATCAATGCAATCAATTTCCGTTCATCATACCCTGCCATCAATGTAACAGCATTAGGCACATTGACATTGAACAACACGCTGTCAAGCGTAAACAACTCACTCCTGAGCCACAAGTGTTTATTGCCGTATGGCTGCGCGCTTTCACTTGCTTTACCCAACGACACAGGTTTTCGTTCCTCTTTGCGATATAAATACAATGGGTCCGCATAAACCGGATTAGTAATAGTTATTCGCCTCAAGTCGTTATCAAACCAATCATTCAACACAGCCTCCAAACTCGCAACCTGACCGTTATGAGATACATAATACAAATCAGCAGCCCGCTTGCCTAGAAACCTAGTGTACAAATCCCTGCAAGGCGCAATCAAAGACCGAAGCCATGCAAACATCGCAGCCTTGCGCCTTCGCACTGGAAGCAACTGCCATACAAACCTGTCAAAATCTATATTATAGAATCCCATTTTAAAATTTTTTCACCGCTCCCTTTCCCTTTCCCGCTCTCACTATAGCGTCGCGTAATCAACATAACTAATATTCGCATTAAAGAACGCCACATCAAAATTGCAGTACCCTGCATCTGGCAAGTATTGGTCAACGACATCAGTATATGGCAAACCGCCGTACTTCGCCTGAAGACTATTAATTTTCACTAGCTGCACACCCTCAACAGCACTCAAGGCGGCAACAAGTTTATTAACAACAATCACACCATTGAAAGGGATTGCCGCCAGAAACGCATTCACCGCATCCAATACCGGAGTAGCCGAAGTACCATCAATGCGCGAACCATCAGCAGCGATGGCAAGCGCATCGTAATAAATAGTCAGCCCCGCTTGCAAATCATCCCCAACGCCCGATGTACAATTAACACGTACACCCGCAGCCTTCACCCGATTAATGTATGCCGTAAAAGCAATCAATTCGCCGCTCGCTAGCGGCACCAACGCGCCCGCTGCACCTTTCGCAACCTTCAACCTTATCTGATTTGGCAACTCAGTCGCCGCAGCTTCAGTAACAATCATCGCAGCCGCATCAACAGCCGCATAGTCAACACCACCTGAAGGCAACGAATAGCCATACTGAAAAGCCTTCGCTTTTGTTACATACCATTGCAAATTCATCACCTTAAGCGAGTTCAATGCCGCCAACACATCAGCCCTGTGTTGGTCAAAATAGCTTTCCGTTATCCAAAATACTGTCGCTATAACCCACGTCCACAAAACCCAAATAGCCGTTGAGCTAACACTAGTCAGCCCCGCCAATTCAGCCCTTGCATTTTTCTCAGCAACTATCGCCGCCTGTATTTCATTAACCGTTCTTGCCATAACCTATTTTTATGCACTCGCGCTGCGAATGCCTTTATTGCCCAATCGTCAACCCTTTCTTATTCGCCACGTAGTTATACAAGTAGCTCTTGTCATTCCACAACTCATACTCCTCACCGTCGAGAGAGAAATTACCCTTGTAAGTTGATTGTTTACCAATCACGCTATAAACAATCATGCAGTGGTTAAGTTGATTGTCCTCGAACGTAACGACGCTCAACTTTACTAAAGTGTCGCCCGGCACCACAACAGGCACCAAGTTTGCAAACACTAAATTTGCAGAACTATCGACGTGAAGGTTCACCTTCTGCCCAAATGAAAGACTGCAAACCATCAACATTGCAGTCGCCAAAATCAATTTTTTCATATCAAATTATGTTTTTGAAAAATTATTGGTAGGGGCATCCCTTGTGGGTGCCCTAATTCACAATCAAATAAGTAAAAGTCCCGCTATCACTCGCATTACTACTCACCACCGTAAACGAGGTCCCCGCAACCCGAGACGAAACGCCCAATGCCGGAACATTGCCCGGAGTGCCGCCCGTATAAATCAAAGTAATATGGGAATTGGCAGTTACTGAAGTATTACTAATCGTCACGGTCCCCGACGCCAGCGTTCCGGAGCCTTGAATCCCGTTGGAGCCAGTCGCAATCAAAATCTTATTACCCGCTGTTTCTAGTTTGAAATTGCCCGTGCATTGCATTGCATTTCCGTCATCAGTATTGCTACCCGCAATCACGCGCCCGGCAAACGTCCCATTTGCCGCACTCCAAATACTACCATCATTTGGAATACTGTCAACAACGGTTGAGTTTTTAACAATACGCATAATGCAAAAAACATTATCCGTGTTGTTTTTTTCAACCGACATTGCCCTGTTCGAAACGCTCGAATTCGTATTACTAACAACAAGCCCAAGTACGTTATTGAATGTGGCAAGTAGCGTACCCGTGGTTACACTATTCCCATTCGTTATACCCAATCCGCCGTAAAGCATGTTCACGCTCCAGCAAATAACCCTGCCATTAGTGTCAACACTAAATACCCTTGAGCCGTTGTAAACCCCATCAAAAAAATAGTTCTGACCTGTCGCCCCGCTAGGTCTGGCTCCGGTGAAAACCGCATGAAACAAGCTGGCGAAGCCCGAGCTTGTCATATTAGCCGCTGAGGTTGTAGCAGTAACACCATACGCCGGAGAGCCACTACTTGAGCTACTCAAAACAGCCGCAAAAGTTTGCAACCCCGTCCACGTATTAGCTCCTGATTTCGTATTAATTGATCCTCCCGTCGAATCCGAGTACTTGAATCGCAAATTGGCATATTGCCGTAAATTATTCTTGGCGGTATCCACGTCGTACAGCGTGTAATAAATAACGCCCGAGTCGTTATAACTAATTTTTAGCACCTGAACGTCTCTAATCGCAGCCTTACCCGAATCAACTACAAACTTGGTCACATAAAAAGAGTTTGAGTCTCCTTTACTCAGCTTCTGCACAATCTGATTATGCAGGGGCGTAGTGTCCGTAACATTCAGCTTCGAATTAATGCGCGAGTTCATCGACGTAGTATCAAAGCTCGCTACAGTCGTATCCGTTAAAGTCCCCCCCGAGCGCACATACAAGTAACCACCCGTCGGCAGCTTCACCGTTTTAGTTCTCCTGGTACCCGAAGAATCAATATCCACCAAAAAGCGCGCTGTAGAGTCATGAGCCACAACCGCCAAATCCTTCGTTTTCTGAGCATGAGAAACAATCCCGCTCAACAACATCATTAAAATAAAAACAAAAACAACCTTTTTCATAACAACTTTTATTTGTAAGGGCAATCCCTAGTGGTTGCCCTAAAAATTCTGCCTGTCCCGAGCGTAGTCTCGGGATTCTAATCAAACTCCAAACCCCGACCATCGTCATTGCTCAGCACGCGCCCGTCATTATTGAGTAAGTATTGTTTTGGAATATCGATGCCCAACGTACCCGGCACAACACCCGCTGCATACAAGGCAGCTACCACACCACCATCGCCCAAGGCTACAGCTTCAGAACTCAATATGCAGTCAGTCCCTGCCGCCAATATATCACTTGGGGCAAAATCATTGTCAGCGCAAAAACGCATCAACGCATCTACACTGCCGCATGTAGCTAATACTACATCCTTTAACGATTGATTTGGTTTAATAACTGCCATCTACATTTATTGAGCCGTCCGCCGCGAACGATACTTTTTGACTGACAAATCTATCATCACGCAACTGGCGCGATATTTCCTGAAGCAACTTTGCCGGACTTTCACTATCAACCCAACTCAACACATTCACCCCGATAGCCGGGTTCCCGATATAGTCACCCGGCGCATCTGCAACAATGCTATGCACATGCTTATTGGTACTCTCTTCAAAAGAAAAGTCCCCACTTGCCGCCGAAATCACAACATCAGCATCATTCCCAGTCGCTATATCAAAAACTTGCTTCATTATTGTGTCACATTTGTATTCTCCAAATCACTCCGGTTAGTAACAGATGCAGAACCGCCCTCGAGGCTAGTGGTAATACCACTAACACCACCGCCAGTTTGCACGCCAGAATGAACATGAGCATTAAACTTCGAAATCAAATCATTGAGCAAACTCTCAAGTCCGTTCAGCCGCGACACCAACGCTTCAATTTTCACCAGCCCACCAAGTGAGCCGCCATTCATCACAACCCCATCGCCATTTATCAGCAACGATTTATCGCCAACCTTTACAGTCAGGCTCGCAAGCTCGCTGCATTTAATTACGCCAAACTTGCCGCTGCCGTCAACCTCAGCAACCAAAACAAAACTGTTGTCAGCCGGAATCATAGTCAACCCCAAATCGTTCGACACAACTACATTATTAACTATATCCTCAGTCGCAACATCGTCGTCACAACTAAGCAAAACAGAAACAGTCATATCGGCACTATTGTAGCTACCCGCTACAACCTTGCCAAGCATCACAGGAAACGTTTTAACGCCCCTGCGACCGCCGACAATCTCCCGAATATTCTCAACCATTTGCTCCAGTTGCGTCATAATATCTTACTTCCAAGTTCCAAAATCCTTCGCGCTCCACTAGTACCGAAATCCACCTCGCAGCCCTCTACAACGTACCGCCCACTAATGTCACTATTTCGCGCATCGGTAACCGTTACGCCATAACCAACATTGCAAAAAGGCTGCAAGAAAGCAGTAAGCCTACCTTCAACACCAGTGTAGTTTTTCTTAAGCTGAAGCTCTTGAGCCATCTTTTTGATAATAGCAATATCGCCAACCTGATTGACGGTGTGTTGCACCTTCGTTTGTGCGTATTTCTCCTCACTTTGAGTCCTAACCTTATCTCCGGTCACCAACATACCATTCATAATTACCTGCACTTTTTCAGCAGGCATCCTTACCGTCAGCCCACTATTCCTTATACAGTTGTAACCAATCCGGTACTTAGTTTCCGCAAATTGCGACCATACCGCTTTATCCCGAGCATTGTCTCTGGAGGCATCCAAGTACACAAATCCACACCACAAATGGTTAGGAGCAATGAAAAATATATTGAGCGTTCCCGCACTTATTCTCTTAATTTCTTTGATGACATCAATACCATTCGCATTCATCAACCGAATGCCCAGAAGCGGTAAGTCATCATTTACCGTAACTTTTAATCCTGGTACTTGCTTTGCAACCAACTGGAGCAATTCCCCGGCGGTTATTTTAGAGTAATAACCCTTCAACGAAACACTGAGGCGAAGCCTATAACTCCAACCTTCACATTCTATTTCAAACGGATTGCCAAACCCCTTCCTAAGCACAAATCCCTCAAATTCAGTTTCTAGCTTACCATTATAGCCAAGCTTCACCACAACCTTATCACCCTCTTTAAAAAGCGAGCGTATTGCTTGCATTTTTGCAGCATCAGCCCGTTTCCCGGTAGTAATCCTACCATAGGCGGGCAATGTAATATAACACATGTCAGCAGGCGAACTAATAGAACGTTTCACCCGAACCCGAGCCACAGTCGTAAACTGAAACCCGCCAATTGTTATATCACTCGTTAACCTAAACATTTTCTTTTTTTCGCTCCCGCTTTGTTTCTCGCTCTTTTATATGCTCCCTAATCAATATCATTCAATTCAAAAACACTATCACTATGAAACGTCATAGAGTATGCTCTCGCCTCAACAACCCCTTGCTTGTCTGGCACCTCATAATCTCGAAGAGTCACCATACCACCTAGCGGCTTAAGCAATGGGTCAGTCGCAGCGCAAATAAATTCCATTGGAGTCTGAGTACTAAACAACATCGCCAAATCATTCATTAACCCTTCAGGATACTGCCTATCCTTGTGCGACTTACGCCCATCCGACGATGGCGGGTTAATCGCGATGCCACGAACACGAACCACTATATTATTAGTATTGATGTATTCGGCAACCATACCGGCTCTGTCAGTAAGTGGAGTATCAACAAAATGCTTATTCGCAGTAAATGAAACCAATGGCAGTGGTAAGTAATATTCCTGAAACACCCCCGCTGCATCCTTATAGCGAAGCTTTACAGGCATGTGAACCTCATTCCCGTTATCCCCTGTAGTATAATATTCAGCACCCGTGTCACTATACACCCTCCGGGTACTATCATTAATACCACCCAAAACAGCCGCAAACTCTGGCTTGAAAGCAGAACCCGCGCTCAATTGTTCCCATACAGCCGCCAACGAAATATTTACACTACCCATTACACATTCTTTCCTTGTGCCATCAATCTAAAAATCACCTGTTCAACCGCCGAAACAGTAACATCCTTAACACCTTCCACCTTGCCAACATGAACCGTTTGGTTCACAAGCTCCTTATAAAAGTTAAACGTCACATTCTTACCACCACCGCCAACAATACTGTCCGTAACATCAGCAATGGCAGATGTGTCTTTCTTAGGCTTAGGCAACGAATCACCGACCATCATACCGGGCTTGAACTTAGAGTTCCAATCGTGACCTCCGACCTCAATCGCATTTTTACTCGAGGCATTATTCAAATCGCTCAAAGAAACTCCCATTGCTTTACCTACTGGTTCCGCCTTGGAAGCACCCTTGCTAATTTCATTTTTTTCCGCTTGACCTTTTTTGTATCCTTGATATAGCTCCCAAGCGGCTAATGCTAATGCTCCAATGCCTATACCTGCGATAGTTGTTCCTGCTATGCCCGCAGTCATTATTTCACCAATGCCCGCAGCCATTGAGACGCCTGCATTTACTACACCAGTACCAAATTTATAAGCTGCATATATTTTTGCCGCATCGCCAACGTAACCAAGTATCTCACCAATTTGCTTTTTGTGGTCGTAAGTGTATTTCACCATTTCCCCAAAATTTAAAATCAACTCATTTGCTTTGGGTTGAATTTCGTTAAAGAAATTAGGCATATCATCTACGATAGGCTTCAGTTTAGTCAAAAACTCATTGTAGGCAGGCAGCAACGACTCACCAAACCTTTGCTTATTTTGCTCAGTGCTACCACGCATAGCCTCTTCACGACCGTAAGGAGTATCACCTATTATCCGCAAACGATTATAAAACCGCCCGCCCGGCGCAGTCTCATACTCCATTGCCCTATCAATCATGGCTGAAGTAACCTTACCCGCAGAAACCATGTCCAACAATTTGTTCATTGGCGTACCATTCATTAGATTGATAGCGTCCAGTGGATTCCAACCCGCATTTAAATACTGCTGGTAATCCTTCATTTGCAAGTGACCAAGTATTTTAGTCTGACCGTACACATAAGCAAAACCGTGCGTCTTTTCAGCATCGCCACCTGTAATGTCGCCTATCTGATTCAGTTTAGGAACAATCAGGTTAGCAGGCATTTTAACCTGAAGCATATTCGCAGCCTCTTTGTATAGCTCCGGACCGTAAACGCTCCATTCGATGAATTTACTCAAGTCCTTATACAGCTTTTCGCCATCGCCTGCACCTGCAAACAATTTGAAATCAGCCTGTATTTTACTTGCGTTCATTGCCAAATCATGCACATCCTTCGCCTGTTCGGCAACAAAATCAGCAGCGCGCCTAACGCCCGATTGAACCATGCCCGCCGCCATAGTGCCGCCAAACACAGCACCAAAGCCGCCGCCCCTCATTCCACCACCTAAATCGTTCAGTTGTTTGTTAAGCCTGTCAACACTATCTCCGGCACCAGAAGCACCCTTGCTAATATTGTCAAACATATCCCCAACCTTAACCGATGCACCCTTAGCAGCTTCACCCAAACTATTCATGCCAGCCGACATCTTGCCATAAACGGCATTGGCTACCCCGCCCATCCTTTGCATGACCGGAGTAACCAAATCCCAACCTTTTAACCGAAAATCAATCTGCATGATAAATTATTTTATGTCGCTCCCTTTCCGTTTCCCGCTCTTTTTTAATCAACTCCACCAACATCTCGACCTCGATCGGGCGGCTATGGCAAAAAACGGCAGCGTGCGTGGGTGCTGTGTGCAAGCGCGTTTTTTTTGCCTTGACTTTTTTGCTCCACTTTTTTTGTCAAGAAAAAAAGTGGAAAGAAGGATGTTCAGAACAACACACAACCAACCAAAATCACAAGTTCCTTTTTGCCTCCTCAGTCCTTATATAATTCAGGTGAGCCAACTTCTGAGCCAATTGCCGTTTTGTCATTCCAACCTCATACATATTGAAGTACTGCAACAACGCCACGCAATAGCCAATAGGGTCACCTTCCGGACCTCCTTTAGCGGAGGCTATAATTCCCCCATCTGCACCTGCACATTGAAGTACCTGCGGCGCATAGCCATGAACAACGCCTTCTTACCTTTCGCGCTCTTGAAAATATGTTCCGAGCCGCCCAAGAAAGTATCGTCCGCGAGTTGCAAAAACGAATCCATTGGCTTTTCTGTACTTTCAGCCGCCATTGAGCAATTCAGCTCGTCAATGTCCGGCTCTTTGAAATAAGCAATATGCCCATCCCAAACAATCCAGAAAACCCCTTCCGGGTTCTTCTTTTTCCAACTATCAATAACAGCCTCAAGCTGATAACCCTGAAACTTTGACAAATCAGGTTTCAAGTCTTTTTTTACCTCTTTTTCGTCCTTTTTTACCGACATAAGATTATTTTTTTAAACTAAGTGCATAGAGAGAGCTGTTTTTCTTCTTTATGACAAGTATCATAAAACGATTCAGCTCCAATAGCGATGTATCTTTGAAGAAAACAATCGCATGAAAAAAGTAATAATTAAAAAGCTCCATTTTCAAACTCAAAACACTCGAACAGTCAAAATGTTTGTGAATGAATTTTTATTCCCGTTCTATTTTGAATTCATCCCAAGGAGCAATAAAAATTCCTGTTTCCATCCTTCGTATTGGAAATTGAAGGGTCATGGGAATCCTCTGTTTCTGGTTGAAGCCGAATCATTCATTTCAGACCGTTTGAATGAATGGTTTAAGCCGACAAACTAAACGCCGTGTTTCTCGAAAGCCGACTTACGCTCTAACCAATCGCAAAAACTTAAACGGCAAGTCAATTTTCATTTCCTTGTCTCCCTGCATCATACCCTCTTCAAACTGAGTAATCTCGCAGCCCACAAGGTTAACAATTCTAAGACCGCGGTCTTTCCCTTTCGCCCTGTATTTGATAGTAATATCAAATTGCAAGTCCGTAATATCCTCACCGCCTGCCGCGATAGCAGCGTCAAACAAAGAATCATAGGCACTTTTTGAAAGCGTCATAGAACCCTCACGAGTTTTATTGCCGCTTTGAATAGAGTAAGGGTTGTTGCCCTGTCCCATGCCTTCCCCCTTGTCATTGTTCACGCGAAACTTAATACCCTGAAACTTAGAGCAGAAAACCCCGCTGATATATAACGAAAGGTCGTCCCACTGTACTTCCTTCCCAAAAATGAATTTTAATGCTGGCATTTTATTTAAATTTCGATAGTTTTGTAAAAAACGTTTTATGACCTGTAGGTTAATTAAAATTGAAAATCAGCACTATGTTGAAATGGGCAATTGGGAATTTCCTGTGTTACCGTCAATAGAAGAAATAATTTGCATTTCTGACCCACTTGGTTATGACTTTTGCTATAAAGTACTCCATAGAATTGTCACTAATACGAATTCAACCACGCTTATCGTTGAGTTCATTTCAATGGGAAACGAATATTTGGATAGTTTCCTAGACGATTACTTGGCAGGATAGTTCTGAAGTTTGACTTTCATCACTGGCGCAAGAGTTTGCCAATGGCAGGCTCTTGTGTCTATCAAAATGAAAGGTCTTCTGACCCGCATAACTACACAGTAGAGTATCCAATCGTCACCTCAATATCCGTCAGGTAACCCTTCGGTCGCGCCTTCACAGCGAGGTAAAACTTATTATCCGATGAAAGCACATGCGCCCGGTCAACCGAAACAGAAGAATTATCAATTTCTCCGGCACTGACCATGCCGCTCAATTTCTGGTCAACCTGACCCTCAAGCCAAGTCGCAAAAGCTTCGTCAATAGTGCCGCCCTCTTCAGTCGCGACATCGGCATCAACCTCATTCACCATTACACCATAGGCAAGCAAACGAACCTTATCCATAATTCGACCGCGACAAAGCATCCCATAGTCGTCTGTGCTTACACAAGCCATTGGGTCACCACTAAAGAAAATACCGGAAAGCAGCGGATACTTAAACCACGTGATGTAGCCCTTAGCAGCAATCGCATCAGGCACACCCGCAGTACTATCATCATTCATCGAAGAAGTATTCAGGAATGCAGATGTCGTTACCAATGCTCCGGTCTTTACCTTCGAAAGTTTCTCAACCACACGCATAGTCGATAGTTTGCCCATCAGCGTACCAAGCGCGCAATTTCCGCCACTAACTACATCACCAAGCATAATCCCAACCCGGTTGTAAGAATAACCATTGAGGTTAATCAAGTCACCAGCCACACCATTAAAACTACTCCCGGCAATGATAGCCCTGAAAGGCATTTCCTTGTTAGCGTAGTAAGTCGCTGCCGCCTGTAGCAACGCAGCTGCGGGCAATACATCGGCATTAATACCACCTGTAATTACAACCGGACTGTACACATCAGCGTCATCAACTATAACCGAAGCCACACGAATAGCACCTTGAGCATAGTTAATCAACTTAGAAATACCCCCGGCATTATCCTTATCACAAATCAACGAATACGTCATTGTGTTCGCCACTGGAAGTACGTACAACTGTGTTGGCTTACCCGCTTCATCATAAAATTCCTTCAGGAATTTATACAAGAAAGGTGAATTAGCCTCAGTTACACCCTGCGATATCGCATTCGGCAAACTCGTGACCAGGAGAACACTCCCCAAGTCGTAGCCATCACCAACCACTCCGGTAATAACCACACCGAATACATTGTCTGCACTATTCGCCAAAATCCCCAACTGGCCATTGGCTTCTGTAATATTTACACTACCCATAAAGGTCGTTTAAAACGTTTTTAAAATTTCGCTGTCGCTCCCGCTCACTTTCCCTTTCCCGCTCTCTATCTACGCTCCCGGCGCACTGGTATTAGGTTCCTCTTCACCATTACCACCATTTGCATCTGGCGTTCCGGAAGCATTCGGATTGCCTTCCGGATTCTGATTGCCTTCAACTAGTGCAGGCGTCCCGCCTGTGTTTACTTCAGCACCCGGATCAGCTTTCTCTACTAGCGCAGGCGTCCCGCCTGTGCTTACCGCATCACCTTTCTTAGCTGCTTTCCCCAATGCCATTTTAACCACAGACAGTACTTTTTTCGTATCTGCAATGAGGTCCTTGTTTCCCGATGCCGTAGCATCATCAAAAGCCTTTTGAGCTTTAGCCACTATTGCTTGAAGCTTTTCCACCGGAGACAATTCAGGTTGTCCGCCATTTGCATCTGGCGTCTCGCTTGCGACAGCTTCCGCAACCTCATTCCTCCTGACAGTCGCCACAACACCGCGTGAGCCTTTACCTTCTTCAGCCCGGCGGTTAACCACTTTTTGTTGGTTTTCTGCCGCATTTTCAGTTTTAAAATGCTGACCGTCAGAACTAACATAGAACACATCCACATCCGGATGAGCATCGAAATATTTTTTTGAATCAATAGCCATAGCAGCCTGTTTATTTTTTAAATTTTAATCGTTTTTATCGCTCTCGTTCCCTTTCCCGCTCTTCGAATCGGAACCGCTCTATTTCAAATACGGTTTCAACCCATGCATAATGCTAATAATCACATCAGCATAATTGACAGCCGTTGCATAACCCGCTTTCTGTAGCACCTTCGCTTGGTCTTCAGGCGTTTTAGCCTTCAAAATGCCCGCAGCGATATAATGCGGTTGAGTGACAAAATGCACATAGTTTTTGAAGCAATCCTCCGGACTATCGTACAACCTGAAGTCAGCTTCAATAATGTAAGGCGTACCGTCTTCCTTTTGCTCCTTGGTATGCATCGTAATAATTTTACCGCCATGCTTAACCCAGTCGTCTGTACTTTTTATGCCCAAAAAATTGTTCGCATGAACAGTAAGGTAACTTGCACCCCAAGCACTCTCGAGAGCCATTTCCGAGAAACAAGTCTCCGGAAATATTCCAGTCCCGGCACACGCAGCCTTCGCCGCATTCCAGTATTTCCCAACAAATTCTTGCTTTGTCATAATCCAATTCCGTCAATTCTGAAATTCTGAAAATTCTGATTCTAAACATTCGGGTGGTCAAAAGCACTCAACCCCACAACCGAAAACCTCTTATAAAGTCGCCATAGAAACCACAGCACCGCCACAACCCCAATCCAAGCAAAAACACCCTCGCATTTCCGCCAGATACGTTGATACCAAGGCAATACCGGCTCCACAACCTTCGTCACTTCCGAAACATGCGAAGAAGAAGCAATCGCAACCTGTAAACTATCCCGCTCACGCTCAGTGATATGAATTACGCTACGCAAATCATTAACAACAATTTGCAGCGAATCACACTTACACTCAACCCGTCCTTTACTTATGACAATAGAAGAAGAACCATTCCGGGCAATTTCAAACCGCCCATTATCAACCACTGCCGCCGCCGTTAGATTCAACTTTGAACCCTCCGTTGGGGCAATCCCTTGTGGTTGCCCTGATTTATCAATCTCATTATAAGCCGAACGCCAGAAATCAATAAGAGAAACCAAACTATCAATAGAAATAGAAGAAGAAGCACCCGCCACTTTAATAGCGGTATCATTCATCCTTACATAAGTGCTGTCAAAATTTCGAGTGATTGATTTTGTACTATCATGCACCAAAACAGTATCAGCCGTCCGGGCATCTCTCGAAGTCGTTTTAAACAACCTACACGAGCCAAGCCCCAACAACAAAACAATACCCAACAACGGCACAACCTCACTCGCACTTGGCAAAGCATCCTTCGCCTTAGCCAGCAACTCAGTCTTATCCGCACTGGAAGAAGAACTACCGAAGTAGTATCCGACAATAAGCATCACAACGCCAAACAGCCCTTGAATAATACCATTAAAAGGCTCAAGCGATTTCCCCGAAAAAAGAGCAATCCCTGCTAAACACGCAATTATCGTGATGCAAAACATCACTATGCCAATACCATACTTTACTAATGTATCTCTCATAAAAAATATTTAATCGTTCTTTTTGTCGCGCATTTTCCCTTTCCCGCTCTGAAAATCATTTCCCCTCCAAGTCCTTAATCCTCTCTTCATGTTCCTTCAGCTTTTCACCATGAAAATTGATACGTTCATCATGGCGCGCTGAGCTGACATTCAAATTCTTAAGTTCCTCAAGAATCGCTGACAACTTCGCAATCACAGCTTTACCGAAAAATCCGGTAATCGCGCCTAATACAGCCACCGCCCCGCCAAAAGCCCACTTTAAAGTATCAGCATCCATTGCCATTACAAAACATCTTGCACCTCCTAAACCCGCTCCCGTAGTAGTACGGGAAGCGGGTCAGTAGGGGCAGTCCCGAGCATCGTCTCGGGAGCCCAACCACCTCCGGAAAATCTCAAAAAACCGAAGGCTCAAATCACAAACACGAAGAATATTGAAGCTTATCGAAGTCGCTCAGACCGAGAAACCTCAGAAATGAACTATCTAAAAATTAACTTCGGCGTCCAGTCAACAGAGCTATAAGTACTTAAATTACCGTTGACTGCCGTTATCCTAAACCCGGTAAAATCCCATACACCCCCCGAGTTAAAGTCATACTGAAACACCTGTTGATTGGTAGTATTCGCCATCGTGAATGAGGTAAGCAGCTTATACGTCCCAGAGTAAGGGTCAGCTCCACTTTTACTACCCCACACATAAAACACCGTAGAGTCAGCCCTCACAGCTCCCACTTGCTTCGCCTGAATCTCAATGCTCAAACAGTTGGCATACTGAGGGAATGAACACCACACACTGTCATTAAATGCCGCAGTATGCGTAACAGTATCCCTCCTGGCACTAAACAATGGGTAATTGGCATTAGGCAACACACCAGTTTCTTGCTTTAAACCCCACCACCTTCCGGTAGTGTCATAAGTACCGCCCTGAAAGCTACCGCGCATAAATACTTTTGGCGCAGTTGCCTTAAAAACGTTTTGCTGTCCGAAACTCACAGTCCCGCAGCCACATGCGCACGTCAGCGCAAAAATCAAAACCTGAACAAATTTTCTCATAAAAAATACGAATTTTCTTCACCTCCTAATCCCGCTCCCGTAGTATTACGGGAAGCGGGACTGTTGGTTCCTGTGTCTAGGAATACGGCTAGTGCCGTCAGTGGGTAGGTCTTACAGGTCTACAGAACCATGCCCTCTAAGATTATCTGCTGGTTTATATGGAGTACCAGCTTCCAAACGCCACATATAAGAGTATCTTCAGTATATCAATTAAGCGCCTTGACCACCAATACCATTGAACAAAACGCCAACACCTTTTTGGTCTGCACGGCGAACCCTGCCGCCGAACCTTAACAAAGTTGAATAGATGTCGCCATAATAGGTAGGGTCATCAAGCCTTTCAAAAAACTTAACCTCACCAAGCGCACGTTCTACAGAGTTCTTTTGCCAGAACAGCGACACCGGGCAATCGTCAGCCGCAGCCACAGCGTCCGGAGCCTTCACAATACCATTTGAATCCGCAACCAATACCTTTGAACGCTTCCTGATTTTGAAACCATACAATTCATCTACTTTACCCGTTCTTGGGTCAATAACTTGAGAAAAATCCCTGAATTGAGTAGCAGACAAATCGGCAAGCAGCGAATAGTACTGATTAGCATCAAGAATGCTGTAACGGTCCTCTTCTGGAATGTCTTCGTTGTCAAACAATGACGCCATAGTCAGGAAGTCCGCAACCTTGGTTCCGCGCCTTGTACCCGCAGCCGATGTTGTGTATGCAGCTAAGTCATTACCCGTAGCGTTCACCTTTGTAAACGAATAGTTCGCAACGTCAGGCGACCATGAATACAACGCATTATCAGCAACCAACTGTCGCAATGCCGATACCATTTCCGATGTCACCGATAGACGCTTGTCATACGAAAGCTCCACTTGGTCGGCATAAGGTATATGCACAGGGTCAGTAGTATATTCGTCAAGCGAGTAAGTAGCGTCAGTATCCGTCCTGCGAACCACCGCTGCCGGAAGCGAATTTCGGTTTTTACTTACGCCTATCAACCCACCCGCTTGAGGTATATGCACCACCCTACCTTGAAGTACATACTGGTCCGCGTTAAACGCATCCATCCAGAAGTCATTTTTTCGGAAGACGTTTCCGACGATCGTCTCTTCCCACAGTTCCCTTTGTATTGCCATTTGGCTAAAATTTTAAAATGAATGTTTTATTTACTATACTGGTACTCGTTTGCAACGAGTGCCAAACGGTATCGCGTTTGCAACGCATTATTTGTTTTTAAACCTCGCGTCGTACAGCTCTTGGTATTTTGCCGGGTTCTCAGCGCGTAGAGTCATCAGCTTCTTGCCGGATGGGTCATTTTTCTCAAAGTCGTCCCACTTCCAATTTGGTTCACCAATATTGCCAGTTTCCGATTTCAAGTTTTGAGCAATGCTTTGGTACACAAGCATTGTATCAACCAATGTTTTCAATCCGGTTGGGTTAGTAGCATAGTCCACCGAAAGCTTGTCTGAAAGCTCCTTTGTCAGCTTCTTATCCGCCAACCCTTTCGCTAAAATCGCTTCCACGTCCTTTTTAGCACTATCAGCCTTCAAATCGCTCAGTTGCTTTTCAAGCCCCGGCACCTTAGCCGCATCAGCCTTCAAATTCGTAATGTATGCTATCACACTAGCCTCATCTTTGAGGTTAGCAGTTGCTGGGTCAACAGCCATCAAATTGGCTATCGAAATAGTAAGCCCGTTCATATCGTTGGGAAGTTTTAAGTTCGTTGAAAAATCAGATAAATTAAGTTCGTTACCGCTCGCATCACTCAACTTGAACGAATTCGTATTGCCGGGAATATCCACCAATGAAGTTTCTCGCATGTACCACTTAGTTAAAGTTGGTCCTATCTGTCCCGGCAACTTCAACTCAGGCGCATCACTATGCTCTAACACAACGATATGCCCAATGCTTGCAGCATTCAAAAAACCCGCTTCAATCTCCTGAGCCGTTTGGTCACCCCTTGTATTAGCCAAATTGATAACCGGAACTCCGGTAATCTTATCGCCTTCCAGTTTCACATCATCCCACCTCAACACAACGCCCTTATCGCGTTCATGCATAAAGTAGCCAATCGGGTTCTTAATAAACTCAGAAAGCACACAACCCGCGCTCAAACACCTGAAGCCATAAACATTTACGCTATCATCTGATAACAAAAATCGTTGGTCTATCTTTTTTTCTGCCGCCATGCGTTTAGAACACTTTATGCCCCAAAATTCAGCCAACAAAAAGCCTATTCCAAATTACTTGGAAGCCGTTCCGCAAAAAGTGGCAATCCCTGCACGTTTTCGTGCAATCATTACAACTTTAATGACATTCTCCGCAGCACAATTAGGTAAACCATACATCTATATCCGAAATTTGTCAGAGCGACAGCGGAGATTCCGCAGTATTGCGGAACACGTAGGGGCAATCCCTCGTGGTTGCCCTAAACTCAAAAACATGGCAAAAGAAGTGAAATCCAGAGCAAAAGTCTCGGGACAAAAAAAGCGTACCAAACTAACATCTGAGGAGTCCGCTCGACTCAAAGAGTTAGCTAAAACGCTATATACCCAAAACAACATATCAATTGAGGCATTGGCAGAAAAAGTAGGCGTTACCCCTAAAACCCTCTCAAACTGGATTGAAGAAGGTCACTGGTCAACCTTAAAAGAAAACATCAGCACTACGCTCGATGAACAAATCCGTGTATTTACCCGACAACTAAAAAAGCTCAACGACCACATCGAGGAAACGACCGGGTTCCCCGATTCAAAACAAGCTGATACCATTAAAAAACTAACAGCTTCAATCAACGACCTAACGACCAAAACCAACCTTGGTCAAATCATACAGGTCACCAAAGACTTTGCCAACTGGCTCCCGGCATCCGAGCGCGAATTCCGCGACCGATACCTCAAGCTTTCCGATTCCTTCATTAAAGACAACGCTACCAAACAATGATTTCAATAAAAGAACAACTCAAAGATTGGTATAAATTTCTTCAGGCAAAAACAGCAGAAATAACTGTCGATACTGAAGAAACAGCCGCACAACAAGAAGTCAGAATAAAAAAGCTCGAGGCAAACCCCGAACAGTGGTTCGCATACTATTTCCCTACCGAAAAAGCCAAACCCGCCAAATTCCACAAAGAAGCTACCAAGCGAATAATCCAAAACCCGGAATGGTACGAAGTACGAATGTGGTCTCGCGAATGCGCCAAGTCAACCCGCACCATGTTCGAAACCCTTTATCTGGTGCTTACCGAACGCAAACGCCACGTCCTGTTGGTCAGCTCTACGCATGAAAACGCCGCAAGGTTACTCATGCCCTACAAAGTAAACCTAGAGTCCAACGCTAGAATCATACACGACTATGGAAAACAGGAAACGCTAGGGCAATGGACCTCATCCGAATTCATCATTAAAAACGGCGCAGCTTTCCGCGCTGTAGGCATAGGCGAACCACCACGAGGAGCCAAAACAGCAAAGAACGAACGCCCCGATGTGCTTCTATTTGACGACTGCGATACTGACCAGGACGTGCGAAATCCCGACATGGTCAAAAAGACTTGGGAATGGATTGAAAACGCCACAATCGGAACACGTTCTATATCTGCACCAACACTCATTATATTTTGCGGCAACCGCATCGCAAAAGACTGCTGTGTAGTTCGCGCATCTACATTTGCAGACCACACCGATATTGTTAATATCCTCGACGGCAAAGGACATCCTACATGGCCAGAGAAAAACTCAATAGAGCAAATCAACCGCGCTTTGGCGCAAAAATCCTACCTGTCAGTTCAAAAAGAATACTTCAATAACCCTATTGTCGAAGGCACGGTATTTAAAGAAATGAATTACAAACCCGCGCTCCCAATCGAAAAGTACTCCCATTTAGTATGCTATACCGACCCCTCATACAGAGAGTCAAAGAAATCCGACTACAAAGCAACCGTGCTTATTGGGAAAATCGGTGACGAATTCCACGTTATCAAAGCATTTGTAGAACAATGCTCTATTGCTCGCATGATTGAATGGCACTATGAAATCAAAGCCATAGTCGGGAATAAATCCTGCTATTACCGAATGGAGGAAGTTTTCCTTCAGGGAACCATCATTCAGGAGTTCTACAACTATGCGAAAGCAAAAAATACTCCTATAATCCCAATCTCCGGAGACACCCGAAAAAAAGACGACAAGTTCATTCGTATAGACGCCTTACTAGAACCGTTGGTTCGAAATTACAAGCTATTCCTCAACGAAAAAGAAAGGGATAATCCCGGAATGAAACGACTCGATGAACAATTCATCTGTTTTGCACCCGGCTCTAAAGCACACGACGATGGTCCCGATGCATGCGAAGGCGGCATTTGGATGCTCAACGAACTTTCACTTCGCCTCAAACCCGGAGCAACGACCATATTTAAAAAACAAAACTCAAAACGCTTTTAATCAATGCTCGACCCGTACCACATTTTACTTGGCAACACCGTAACAAAGACGGCTCAGGAGCTGTTCATTGATTACGACCAACCTGTTTATGGGTTTGCTTCTGTAGCCGACCTTGAACTATGGTGCAACACCTTCGGCATAAACTACACCATCACCCAATCACCAACAGGAGACATATACACATTCAAAAAAGCAAATTAAAATCCATGATACTTCAACCTTCCGACCTAAACCAACGCATCTACGGCGAAATACAAACCGAAATAACCCGCGGAGACGAAGCAATTGCGCAGCGCGCTATCGCTATGGCTATCGAAGAAGCAAAAATGTACTTGCATAGGTTCGACCTACTCCAACTTTTCGGTGACGATACATCAAACCCGCCAATAGAAGCTACATTCCGAAGTGAATACCTGAATGCTATCATTATAGACTTAGCCGTATGGCAGCTCGTCAAACTTGGCAACCCAAGTATCAATTACGAAACCTGCAAGTTCGATTACCAGTCCGCATTACAAAAACTAAAAGACATTCGAGACCAGAAGAGCCAACCCCCTGACTGGCCATATCTCGACACAACAAACCTCGCAAAACCGCCACAAGGAACAACCGTATTCCTTAAAACGAACGAAAAGCGGCGCAACAGTTTTTAAACCCTTTTAAAAACGCCAAAAGAAACACTCAGGTCAAATAACCCGACTAAAAAACAGAGCCAAAAAATGAGCCAAAAAAATGCAAACGCAGGGGTATCTACAGCTACAGCCCAAAACAACGGACACGACCCTATAGTCAACAATAAAAAACAACCCGTAAACCTAACTACGCATCAAATAAGAGTCCTGACAGTAAACAGGACAAAGAAATCTATTGAACAGTGGCGACAGCACCATTGGCGCGCTGACTCGCGAACAATTCCTAATAGGGCTAGGCTCTATGAATTGTATGATGACATATTGCTAGATGGGCATCTAACTGGCATAATCCAGAAAAGGCAGGACTCAGTCCTAAACAAAGTCATTTCCTACGTAGGTAAGTCCGGAAAGAAGATAGAAGGAATGGAATCACTTATAAAATCCATTCCATTCCGAGAAATGTGTAAGGAAATACTCAACACAATAAATTGGGGTATCACCGCATTTGAATTCATCCCGGGCGAAGACTTCGACTTTGAATTAATCGACCGGAGACACGTTAAACCGCACTGGAGAGTAATATCATCAGACATGAACGCGGAAACAGGCATCCCTTACGATGACTATCCAAATATTTGGGTAATCGGTCAACCGCGCGAACTTGGTCTACTACTCAAGGCAGCACCATACGCAATATACAAACGCGACAATTATGCTGACTGGAGTAACTTCATCGAAATATTCGGCATCCCAATGCGCGTCATAGAATACGACGCTAACGACGAACAAATCAAAGCGGAGTTAAAGCAAATACTCGAGGAAAGCGGCAGCGCAACCGCTATCCTTATCCCAAAGCAAGCCAACTTTAAACCCATAGACGGTAAAACATCAAATGCAAATGGCGAGCTTCAGGAAAAAATGAAAGACGCCATGAATGCAGAAATGTCAATCTGCATTCTAGGAAATACCGACACCACCAGTGCAGGCAAACACGGCAGCAACGCCAAGAGCCAGACACACCAGGAGCAACAAAACGAAATACAGCTTGCAGACATCTTCTATCTTGAGGCATATCTTAACAGTAAAGAGTTTGCCGCAATCCTACGCTCTTATGGACTACCAATCGAAGAAGGCGGACGTTTTCAAATCGCCAAAAACATCGACGTAGAAAAAGTTAAAACGCTAATTGCGATAGCTTTGAGCCTAAAAGAAGCAGGCGTTCCTATCGACGACCAATACTTCTACGACACAGCCGGCATTCCCAAACCCGACAACTACGACGAATTAAAATCTCAAATCGAAGCGAAGTTTCGGAGCGAAGTTTCGGAAAAACAAGAACCCAACAAACGCAATGTAGGGGCAGAACCGAAACCCAAAAGTCGGAGCGAAAGCGGAGATTCCGAGCGACAGTCTCGGAACCTATCCGACATCACAGATTTACAATTCGAGGACATGCCTTACAACCCTTATCGTAAACCCCCCAAAACCTTTAAAAGCATTTTAAAAGACCTTTTTGCTTTTTTTCAGTAACCCCGACCACTAGCGTCGGGGAACAAATTGTTATTCCAAATTTGGCGGATGCGAACCCATTTGAAACCCTTATCAACGACCTCGCAAAAGAAATATACAGCGGCAAAATCGGACCACACCAAATACCTGCCGAACTCTCACTTCGAATTGGAAATCACCTAAACAGCGCACTCAATGAGGCTATCCCGCCTCTAAAATTTGGCTACACAGACCCCGAAAACCGCCTCGCTGCAAAACTGAGAGCAAACATATATTCTTTCGCTGCGGCAAAGTCGCTCGAGGAAATGAAAAAATACAACCAACTATTACTTGATAATGACGGTAAGGTAAAACCATTCAAGCAATACCGCGACGACTGCACCAAAGCAGGTCTTGTGTTTAACATCGGTCATTTAAAAACCGAACGCGAATTTGCCCTCGCTTCAGCCCAAACTGCCGTAGAATGGCAACAATACAACGAAAGTGAAATCCTTCAATGGTCAACCATCGAGGATGAAAAAACATGCCCTATATGCGGACCACTTGACGGTGTAGCTTATCCTAAAAACAACGGTTTCTGGAAAAAAATATCTCCTCCGGTACACTTTCATTGTCGATGTCGCATTATTCCAGCTAAAGAAACAAATGAAGCTTTAATGCCTGCTCATAAATCCATAAAAGACAATAAGATACCGCCTTATTGCCAAAACAACGCAGGCGTAACAGAGGTAATCTTCGACAATAACTACCCAATGATGAATAACCTGCAAAAGTCAGATTTATCATTCGATAGAACGTACAACATGCCTACCGCTGAACACATTTACTCCACCAATGAATTTAAACCCGCTCCTGAGCCGTCATCACCGGAACAAGCATACATCGACTGGCATAACATGGCAAAGGACGCAGGTGAATTCGACATAAAAGACCTCAACGGAACATCTATCCATTTCGACCAGGAGTTTTACGACAAACTGTTAAAAAAACGAACTGAAGGGCGTTGGAAAATGATACCTGCGTTTGAAGAAATACTTAAAAACCCCGATGAGGTCTGGTTCTTTAAAGGTAGAATTGTATCAGAGCAAGCCGAAAACACTGCATACATCAAATACTACAAAGACGAGCCTTACATGATTATCGCCAATTACGACAGAGCCACAACTGCCTATCCGGTTGACTTGAAAAAGCTGGACGCTAAAAGAAGAGGAATACTAATGCACAGAAAATAAAAATGGCGAAACTGACTACTTGAGATTTTTTGTCTCAATGACAGAATCGCCGACACAAATATACAAAATCAAATGACGCCGGAACAATTAACGCAATTTTTAACAAGCCTAGCCAATACGCTCAACCTATACGTTAGAGACCAATGGCCTAGGACTGCCCGCGATGAATCACTAAGATTTATAGATAACAATTTCCGCACTCAAGGCTACAACGGCGCATCATTCCAACCTTGGAAAAAAAACAGCACCAATACCACCATACTTGTAAAATCAGGCGATTTAAGGCGCGGCAACCACGGCGATGCATTGCCATACGAGGCATACATGTACAATAACGTTGCCTATGCAAAAGCACACAACGAGGGCTTTGTTGGTCGGGTAAAAGTAAAAGCACACTCAAGAAGTCACTATCGCGAAGAGCAAATTGGCACCGGGAGATATACTAAGTCAGGAAAAGAAAGAACGAAAAAAGTACACGTCCTCGACCGAACAACGGACGTAAAAGAATACTATCGTCAGATGAATATCACTAAAAGGCAATTTATGCCAATTACTCCTGATGATGCACCGTCGCTACTAAACGACATCGCATCACAAACCGAAAAAGATTTAATTCAAATTTTGAAAAAAGCTTAAGGCATGTCAATAAACACGCTTATCTACCTTTCACTGATAGAATACATATCAAACCTCAAAGACACTAACGGAAACGCCTATTTCCGTACCGTAAATCAAGACCTTGGACAGCTAGAAATAGCACCCAAGCCACCAGTATCATTCCCGTGCTGCCTTTTCGACCTAGACACCGCCGAATGGCAAACCCAAGGCGCAGAAGCTCAAAAAGGAGTGCTAAACATAGTATTCCGCCTCGGATTTACACCATTCAGCAATTCCGACAACCTCACTCCGGCAGATTACAGAGCCAAAGCAGTCGCATATTACGATTACGAAGAAATCCTCTTTAAAGCACTCCAAGGCTGGTGTCCGGGCGATGTTACAGGCTACGAGCCACTGCAAGATATTGTCGGCAGCCTGATGCGCATCCGTTCATGGACAGAACGCCGTCCGGAAGACTTTATCCGTGTTCGCGGCATACACTTTCAAACGACAATAGACGACTACAGCGCAATCAAACTCCCAACACTAATCCAAGCAACCGCAGCAATCAATGAATCGTTCGAATAGGCACAACCGTAGACACTCGCACCCGAATTTGCCCTATTACACGAGTAATTCACGAACAAAGAGACGTGTTTTTAATTTGAGTAAATTTGTACTACACATGCGCGGCGTTCGAAAACTTTCTGGTGTATCTAAGTCGTTGTTCCCTGAACCTCAACAAAAGGAAACAACGGAAGAAGCTGCGTCATTATACGACCAAAAAGTAAGCCTCCTGTGTGCTAGGTTTGTATGGTATGCGCAAAACAGCAACAAAACCAAACTAACAACGCAAAACATCCTTATTGCTTTAGAAAAAGAGTTCTTCATCTCCGGAAGAACAATATCAGACATCATCCAGTCACAAGAGCAGCACTGCACCGCCATCCGCAACAACCCCGCAACCCTCACCAACTTCAAACGCCAATACCCCGGATTTACTTGGAGTTAAATTTATTTTTTGGGAGCTTTATCCTCTTCTTTACCCTTATCTCTATTTACGAAAAGAGATACTCCAAACACAAGAGTACCACCTCCAAAGATTGTACTTGTAATTGAATGTCCATTTATCAAAAGAAAATAACTGAAAACCATACCCGTTATCAAAACCAAGAAACCTAAAATGAGTCCTAAAACATTTATTCTACGTTTTGCAGACTCGTTTTTACCAATTATATCATTTCTAGTTTTGTAAGCTGTGTGTCTAAAATCTTGTTCTTTTTCAGCTCTCGCCTTTAGCCAATGCATTATTTCAGGGTCGACTGCATGCAATTTGGCAATTTCTTCTGCACTTGGCAATAAATCATCGTTTACTATCTCCCTATGTTCAATATGCTGACCAGCCGTATTCCCAGCTTGTATATGTTGTCGGGAAACTGTACGTTCGATTTTCGACATGACGCCTAGAACTTCTTTTTATATTCACTAAAAGCTTTACTAATATCGCCTTTAATTGCAGTCGCATCACTTCTTAAATTCTGTTTATCTGCACCAATCCCCGGTATAGGACCTTCTAATATTTCCTCCCGCATTTTAGCAACTTCCTCAGTATATCCATATTGACCGCTGAACATCAATCCGATTTCATGCATCATACTGCATGCAGTTTTAAAGCGATAAATTAAGAATGACATAAAAGAATAGTTTGAAACAGGTTGCTTATCATTGTCCTCTATTTGAGACAATTTCATTGCACAAAAATGAACAATTTTGACCAAACAACATCAAATAGTGGTACTTTTTTTGCAAAATTGAAACAAATTTTACACCAAAATGAAATAAAACCTAGATAAAACTACTATTTCTCCCATTTATTCGCCTATTTCCACCCCAAAAAGAGTGCTAATTGAAATAAAATTCCAAAATTTTTCGTAAGCCAAATTTTGAGCGAATAAAAATATTCACGGTAATTCAGGAAGGAAATAAATATCTACTCATTCAATAAAATAATCGAAGAAATCATTACCTCCAATTCTAACCACAATTCATTAGAATAATCATTCTTCAGCCTCCTAATTATTTGATATTTATTACCATTAAAAAATAGAAATACTCCGGCACTAAAAACTGTAATTTCTGCATTATTTATTTTCTGATACTGCCATAAATCAGCAAAAACAGCCGGGTTATTATTGAAAATACTTCGACTTAATTTTAAACTCACCTCTCCAATCGAACAAATAAATGTCGTCTCTAACAAATATTTTAAAACTTTGCTAGCAAAGTTAAAAACAACTAGTTCTCAGAAAATAAAAATGCTCCGAAAATATCCGGAGCATTTTACAAAAAGGAATTTTAATTCTACTCGACAATAAATTGTTTACTGTCAATCAAACCTTTTTCTGTCGAAATTGAATAAAAATAATTTCCTCGAGCTAGTTCACCAGTATTAATTAACACATCAGAAAACAAGCTTGACAACATCATTTGTTTTACAATCTTACCGGAGGCATCTGTAATAACCATCATTGCAGTACTTGAACCGTTTAAGTCATATTGAACAGTCATAGCCGAATTTGTCGGATTAGGGAAGGAGCTACTTCCACCACCGCTATTTACCCCGGGTATTGCAGTTCCGGGCATTGACCCGGGAAGCGAGTAAATATCTGAATATATTTTCGCTGGACGAGTACTTCTATCCATCTTCACGACATTTAACTTCCAACTTCCAGACAAATTGTACACTGATGAGTAATAGGCACTATCAAAAGTATTAAGAATAGAACCTGTTTCATTTACTATTCTACCAACATAGCTTCCATTTCGATAATTAGTTTCCAAATAAACTTCTAGTGCATCGTCTGAATTAAATAGGTGCTTACTAATATAAGAAGCCGATAAAAAACTAGCTCCAGTTGTGTCAAATGTTATTGTTTTCCAAAGTGAATGATCTGTATTAAACAGCAATAACTTTTTGGAGTTAGGGTCAATTGCCTGATATTTATATCCATCACCTTCAATATTGACAACAGACACCGAAATATTTGGCGCATACGAGTGCTCCAATGTAATTTGACCGTAACCCGATTGGCAAACAATGAATGCCATCAATGCAAATAGAACTCTTTTCATAACTGTATATTGATTTTTAAAATTAGAAATCTGAATTACTACCAAGGTTTATACCTTTCGCGTGAATGATATTGAAATAGAGGGGTATCATAAGAACTTGGCAAATACTCCATTTCAAATTCATCGTCAGGCGTAGAAGCTAATAACTTGCCGCTCCATATTGCCATAAGATGACTATTGACGTACACCAATTCCTTTTTAGTTAATGGTCGTTCATGCGACGTTTCAGTATAAAGTACCCGAGCTTTATCGTCGTCATAAACATCAACAACAATGCTATCTGAATTAATTTCACGATGAACCGAGCGAATTATGTATTTACAATTGTTTTTAAAGTCACCAATCGAAGGTTGTATCTTATTTGCAACAACAGAATACCAGTTTTTACCCAATCGGTAGGACTTATACAACTCATACTCAATCTTCCCAACCGTGTCATTTTTAGAAGCGGCAACCGCTTTATCAACAGAATCAAATATTTGCTCCGTCGTCCTTTTTGAAGGAACACTATTTTCACAACCGCTAAAAAGCACAAGTGCGACAAAAGCACAGGCAATTTTATTCATAGCAAATCAATTATTGAATGCAAAAGTAGCATTGCCGCCAAAACAGCAATACCGTTAAATAACCCTAAAAACCATTATTGATTCTGATACTAGCCTTAACCAAACCAAGAGCTAAAATGCTATTGAAAGGGAACTCAACAGGCTGATGATTCGTATTCATGCTAACACACTTTACATAGTCAGGTCGCTCAGCTTTTTGAAGATACTTGACAAAAATAAATTCATCGCCATCTTGCACAATAGCAACCAAATACATTTCACCCCAAATAATATTATGCTTGTTTTGTACAATCCTGTATAAAACTATATCGCCACTTTTCAATAACGGATACATGCTATCTCCGGTAATCGGCACAGCTCCATCACACTTAGGTAAATTGGGAATCATGATAGTATCCACAGGTATTGCATGATGTTTATTGCCCAATAACTCTATCACTCCGGCTGTCGCCATCACATTGTAATAAGGAATTCCCTGCACCAATTTTTTAGGCTCATTAACCCTGCCAGTTCTATATTCAGTAACCGACTCATTAACCATATCGCGCTGCACTTTTATCATTTCCCCTAAGCCTAGAATCAACCAATTTAGATTTAACTCAGGGTACGCTTTGACTATACTCTCAATTTTATCCGAGCCGACGACCGTTACTTTATCTAAATATCCATTCGAAAGAGAGGTTTTCTTGCAAAATTCGTTCTTGCTAAGCCCTTTACTTTCAATGAATTGCAACAATCTTTCGACTATACTCATAATTATTTTTAGATTTTACTCAAAAAATTTGGATTGTGTAGAGTTAACTCTATATATTTGTACCGTATTCGGGACAAAACTAAACGAAATACGCAAATCACAAACACGTTAAAAAACCTTTTTAAAAAAATGAACAAGCAACGCAAAAAAAGAATCGAGCAACTTATCGACCAACTAAGTGACATGCTACTCAAACTCGAAGAGTTAAGACAAGAAGAAGAACAAGCCTTTGAAAACTTACCCGACTCTTTAAAAGGGTCACCAAAAGGGGAAGAAATGGAAAACAATATCTCTTTTATTGAAGGTGCAGAATCAGACATAGACAATGCAAGGGATGAGCTACAGAACATAATTGACGCATAACAAACATTAACTAAACCTCAAAAATCCAAAAAATGAACATCAAAAAGCAACTCGCACAAACATTCAACGTCACCGAAAACTATGTCGGTAAAGTACTTGCAGGCAAACGCCACAACAAAGCAATAACTGATGCTTACGGTATATACCAAGCAGAAGCGGCTAAAGCAGCTAAAAAAATAGCCAAACTATCTAGAGTAAATTCTAAATCAGAAACCGAAAAAGCAGCCTAACCATGCTAATAACTCGCAATAACACAACATGGGTTCCACAAGAATTGATAATCAATTCCTGCGGCATCACCGATGTTACATTGCGACAAAACCGCTCTCGATACGGTAAAACAGTACCCCCGTCACTAAAAACACGCGACATACTTCCAGACACCAAAGCACAGTGGCGTTGGGGCAAAATAAACGGAAACTACTACTACGCTATGGAAAATCTACCGTTACACATTCAGGGCGCAATAGAGCCTGTACACACACTCGCTCTCACTCCCGCTCTGGACATATTTACTCCTGACCTTTCAAACGCTACCCAGTATTTACCAAAGTACACACAGTACCCTGCATTACAACAGCACCTTGCTAAAGCATGTGCGGCATTAGAATCAGCAATCCTTTACATCCGCGAAAACAACCTTAACACAAGTAAATCAGCAACATGGACAGCTATTTCAGCCGCTTTAGCTCCTTTAAACCTTAAATACATACCCGATAATCCGCGAGTGCTTCAACGCAAAATACAACCTATCCTCAACGGCAAAACTTCAATTGCTGACACAATACAACCACCTCGAGTAAACAACACAAACGCGTCAAAAGGTTTTGACATCGAAGAGCTGCAAAGTTGGGTATTCCAACTACGCTCTATGGGTGCCAATAACACCAATATGTTCATCATTCGCAAGATTGAACAAATGTGCAACTTGGTAGGGTTAGAAATGCCATCAAAACGCTACATCGGCAAAATGCTTGAGGTGCAAAAGGTTAACTTCCTTACAGCTCAGGAACGTTTTGGTACCAGCCACAGAGCCGCCAAAGTGATTAGTTCTTACATGCCATTCAAGAACGCACTATTTGCGGGTGATTGTTGGATGATAGACGGCACTCGCGTCAACTTCATTGCTCATAAAGGCGTAAATAAAAAAGGCGAAACCGTAAAAATGTTCCTTGACGTCACAGTTGTACGTGACGTTCACTCCGGCGACATTTTAGGTTACGATTTCTGTATCAACGAAAACCGCTGGTCTAACATCAACGCCTTACACATGGCAGTGCAGAAGACTGGATACCTGCCATTCGAAATGGTATTTGACAAATTCCCCGGTCACGATGCTCCTGAAACAAAACTGCTGTTCAAGCAATTTGAAACACTAGGTGTTAAAGTAACAATCAGCACGCAGGCAAATACCAAATCTAACCTAGAACGTTGGTTCAGCACACTGCAAACCGTGTTCATGCAAAACTCGCTATACTATTATGGCGAAGGCATACGCTCACGCCGCATGTACAACCATCGCTCAGAAGCCTTCTTGAAAAAAATAATTGCCGCTGCCGACAAAGAAAAATTCGACTATCACGACGCTTCACAAGAAGCCCAACACATCATTGAAGCTTACAGAGCAACAGCTTACAGCAAATACAGCCACAAACATCGCAAAGTGGAGCATTCTCCTTCGCAATTGCATGAAATAAGCGAAAAACCAAACGTACGCGAGCTATCAGCAGATGAAATCAACTTCCTATTCGGTTTACGTAAAACCGTAAGCATCGATGGTGCCGGACTAATAATAACAGAAATCAACAACGTTGAATACCTATACCGTTGCACAAATGCAGATGTATTTAGCAACCACAGAAAAGTAGAAATCGTTTACAACTACGAAGACCTTAGTCAGGTTGACCTCTACGCAATAGACACACCGGAAGCACTATTCCGCAAATACCTAGGAACCGCTAACTACTTTGAACGCATACAAAGATTTGGTCCTGATGCGCAACTCGACCGAATCAAGAAACTGAAATACGACCTAACCGCAATTGATAACCAACGCAAACAGGAACTCGAAAACCTCAAGACTGGAACCTACAACATTACCAACCTCGTAGTCCCGGCGCAGTACAACAAAGCACTTCACAACAACACAGAATCTCAGGCACTCACAGAAACAGAATCGGTGAAATCAAACAAATCTGTTTTAATCAGTGGTTCAGACCACTTCGACGATTTCAATCTTTTAACTCAATTATAAAATCTCAAAAATGCTTACAGAACAACAAAAAAACGAAATCATTGACCTGATTCGTATAGCCGAAGGTCAGCTCGGAAATCTAACAGCCGTAGCCAACAAATGCGGTGTATCTAACGCCACAATCACACTCATACTTCAG
Source organism: Chitinophagaceae bacterium (assembly GCA_947454235.1). Lineage (GTDB taxonomy): Bacteria > Bacteroidota > Bacteroidia > Chitinophagales > Chitinophagaceae > Flavipsychrobacter. The sequence continues at coordinate 6,933 of CANGIY010000005.1, read as the reverse complement.
AATAAGTACGAGACAAAAAAAGACGACATGTGGCTGAGCATTGGTCGCACGCTAGGTTGGCGTCCCGATGGTTGGAACATAGCAGAAACCTCAACCAATCGCTCCATTTATCGGTTGTTACAATCCGCACAGCAACAGTCTATGTTCATCCGCGTATCTGAAAAAGCAGGCGCAGGCAAATCCACTGGTGTCAACTGGTACATGAGCAAACAAAAAACCAACGTTTACCGCGTCATTTGCCGTTCTTGGGGCGCAAAAGAATTCCTAGAGCATATCGTCAAAAACATCGGCGCAAGCGCAGGAAATGGCTACAAATCAACAGACGACCTATTGCAGGTCATTATCGACCACTTTAAACGCAAGTCCGGAAAACCACTATTGATAATTGACCAGGCTAATTCCTTAAAACCTGCATGCCTCAACAATCTCATTCACCTTTTTAATGAACTCGAAGACCACATTAGTGTGGCTTTATTTGGCACCGAAAACCTCAAAAAAGACTTTGAACGCGGTGTTAAATACGCCAAAAAAGGATACGACGAATTAGACTCAAGATTTGCCCGCACATACGTATCGCTCAATTTCTACACGTTCGCCGATGTTACCTCAATCGCACATGCCAACGGCATCGCAAATAAAGATGTGGTTGCCGAAATATGGGATGAACTAAAACCAATAAATCACACTATAGAAAACAAAACCATCGACGTAGTACTCGACGGTCGAAGAATCAAACGCCTCATTCAAAAATACCTATTACTCACATCACTTCAATCAGCAGCATAAACAATGACAACAGCCACCTCAACCGCATTACTCAGCTCTCAACATGAGCTATTCCGCCAAACAGGAATTGATTACGAAACATGGTCACTCCTATGCTACAACACAGGCATTCAGCTACTAGAACACGTAGCAAATAAATTCCTGCTAACAACGTCATGGGTTCGCCAAATGTCTGCCAAAGACCAGTTCTGGCAATGGTGGCGATACCGATGGAGCTTCGACGATAACGCGCTCATTCGAATGAACACTCTAAATGCATTCCACGTTACCGCTACCGGTGACATCACACCACCACCTAGCTACGAGCAAGCCAAACAAACAATGCTCACCGACAAAATCATCATTAACGACTTTTTAAACAGCTTTTAAAAATGAAAATTCAACTATCCGCCGACCGTTTTGCTTGCTACAAAGGGCTTATTACTAAGCAACTCGCAACCATCAATTGCAACATTAGCAATAATGCTCAATCGCTCGTTTCAGAAGTGCTTTTGGAAATGTTCATCCAAGCTCAAAAAAAAGCCTCAATAGCTCAGGAACGATATACCATATCATTTAGCCGGGCGCAGGCAATTACACTCATTTCAATCGTATCAGCTATCCCTGAAACAGGACACGACGAATTCACTCGAATAACCTTCACTGACATCGTAGTTAAATTAATCAAATCAGCTCCAAAAGACCTTAAAATTTTCGAATAATCTAACAATCAAATTTTCATAAAATGGAATTCAACTTCAATCAGCTCTCACCAGAGCAACAACAAGCAGTAAGAGACCAAGTATTAGCCGAAGAAAAGCAGAAAGCAGAAAAGCAGAAAGCAGAAAGAAAAGCGTACAAAGATTTGGTAAATCAAACCATCCCCGATTTGTACACTTTAATCCTAGAAGCATCAGCTAAACTATCTGAAGTCAAAACACTTGTGTTCAATGAAACCAGAACACTTATTGAGTTAAAAGCACAGTGCTATGATAAAGAGCCTAACCTTCAGACGCACAGCTTTACTACTGAAGATGGCGTAACCATTACACTTGGACATAGGTTCAACGACGGATGGGACGATACCGTTACAGCCGGACTTGAAAAAGTACGTACTTATCTCGAATCGCTTATCACCGACGATAAAACCAAAATGCTCATTGCCACAATCCAAAAACTTCTAAGCAGAGATGCAAAAGGAAACCTGAAAGCGTCAAGAGTACTTCAACTAAAAAAACTTGCCGACGATACTGGTGACGAGAAATTCATTGATGCCGTGAAAATTATTCAAGATGCTTACCGACCAACAAAAAGCGTAGCATTCGTTTCATGCAGTCACATCATCAACGATAAACGCGAAGACATTGCACTAGACATCTCAGCTGCACCATTCGACTTCAAAATTGAAGAAGAAACAACCGAAACCAATTAATCACAGTAAGGGCAATCCCTTGGGCTTGTCCCGAGGACACTCTCTGGGGTTGCCCTTACTTCAATCTCACAACAATGAAAAAAACAAAAAATCTCAAAGACCTCCATTCATTAAGCGCAATAAATCATGCCGATGCAGTAAACTATTGCCTTCAACTATTCAGTTGTACTGAAGAAGATATATTCAAACGCTCAAGAGAGCCTAAACTAGTACAGCTCCGGCACTGCATATCCTACGCCCTTGCAGAATATTGCGGCGTATCAAAAACCGATATAGGCAAGTACATTGGAGTGGACCACTCAACAATAATTCACTCGCTATCAAACCTTGCCAGCACATCTTACCTAATAACAACGCCCAACCTCGCCGAACGCTTTTACAAGTTAAAATCATGGCTAGAATTCCAAAAAACACAAACCATCAAGAACATCTACGATGTAGTCCAAATTTACCCTGAATATGCCCTCTACGGCTTATTGTCATGGCAACAGGACATGGTTATCAAACAACAAAAATTCGGGCTATTAGACGGCGAAAAAACAGACCTCAAAAAAATAACTAACATCCTAAAACAACTGACCAATGCCGCTGAACAAGAACCAGACAGTATCTGCAAGTGAACTGGCAGTCGGCGACCGTTTTTACATCGCCAAAGACAAAACAAAAACGGTGCATCAAATTATCGAACACCCGCCGCGCAAAACCAAACACCGCATCGACAATATCTGGTATAAAACACACGAACACGACAAATACCCGGTAGCACTACTCCCAAAAACCTTATGCATCTATCTCAGAAGCACAAATCAATCACAATTAACCACTTAAAAAATGAACGAAAAAATCTTCACTCACGTAATTGAAAGCCACATCGAGTGGTCAAAAGAAACATTTCCGCTCGCAACAGCAGACGGCGCATTAATCCACGCATCAAAAGAAATCGAAGAACTAAGGCTCGAAATAAAACGCGCATCACAATCTAATAATCCAGATGAATTCAAAGAACATCAACTGGAAGAACTCGCAGACGTATTTGGTTGCATGGTTGATGCAGCTACAAGACTTGGATTCAACCACTTCGACATATCCCGAGCTATGTATTTAAAACTTCAAAAAAATAAGGCAAGAAAGTGGAAGTCTAACGGCGACGGTTCTTATTCTCACATCAAATAAAAATCTCAAAGAAAATGGAAACGGTAACACTCACAATCAAAAAGAAATGGTTCGACCTCATTGCTTCAGGAGAAAAAACAGAAGAGTACCGCGAACTAAACATGTACTACTTGAGGCGACTCATAGATACTTCAAACTTTCCGGCAAAAAGAAGAGAAGATATATTAAACTCAATCGGGGAAGACCTTCAAAAAGGGTTAGATATGTACGTTAAAAGTGCAGCACTTCGACATAACTGTAAAATAAAATACAATGGGTTGATGCTAAGAAACGGTTATTCCAAGAATGCACCGAAAATAATAACTGGAGTTATTATGATGACGTACGAGTTTGGAAAACCAGAATGGGGTGCGCCTACTGACAAAAGAGTACTCGTTTTCCACCTAGGTACAGTGACAAAAATCATTAACACATAAAAATCTCAAAAATGGAACCTAAAAAATTAAAAAAGCCAAAAGGAATCGCTGAATTCCTAGAAAAGAAATTCCCAACATTCGAATTTACCGAACATTGGCTCCAAATGTTCGGTGAGCCGGAGAAAAACTTCCGAATGCTTATTAAAGGGCGTGAAAAGAACGGGAAAACAACATGGACGCTATTCTTCACCAAATACCTATCTCAATTCGGTAAAGTGTACTACAACAGCCATGAAGAGGGCATATCCAAAACACTACAGAACGCGATGCAAGCTTGCAATATGTTGGAAGTAGCGGGAAAAGTGATGATACTACACAAAGAATCAGTAGAAGACCTTGAGCAACGCCTAGAAGCATCCGGCTCGCCGCGCTTCGTTGTATTAGACAGTGCCGATTACATGAAGCTCACCGAAGACCAGTACAAAAAACTGATACACAAATTCCCAAACAAGTCATTCATTATAATCTCCTGGTCTGATACAAAAGACGAACCACTATCAGCACACGCAAAGCGCATCGCCAAGAGAGTGGACATCGTAGTTACAATCAAAAACTACACAGTGTACGCTAAGTCAAGATTCCTCACAGAAGATAGTCCACAACAGCAGCCGCATAAATTCGACCGAAAAGGCAAACACACGCCAGTAACAACGATTCAACCACAACAAACACTTTTCGCATGACACTTACACATGGCTCACTATTTACCGGGATAGGCGGATTTGATGAAGCGGCGGAAATATGTGGACTTGAAAATAGATTCCATTCCGAAATTGAAAAGTTTCCATGTCAGTACTTAAAACAAAGATTCAACACTAAAAACTTAGGCGATATGGATACATTAGAAATGCAGAAAGAACAAACATTTTATCGGCGGGCTTTCCTTGTCAAGACATATCTATCGCAGGAAATTTCAAAAGAGATGGCATTTTTGGCTATAGAAGTAGCCTCTTCTTTGAAGTTGTTCGAATAGTACGCGAGTCTTTACCTGATTATGTTATCATGGAAAACAGCCCAGAGCTACTACAGTGGGGAATGTGGACTGTTATACACGCCTTTACCTCAATCGGGTATTGCCTTGAATGGCAATGTTTACAAGCATCCGACTTTGGTTTCCCGCACAAAAGAAAACGAGTTTACATTGTTGCCTACCCCTTTAGCAAGCGACTACAAAGTATCATTTTCCAACCCATTGGCTCTGTGCAAATATCTACGAGCTGGACACCAACTGAGGACTATTTACTTGTGTCAAGGCGCAGGGCTCAACCGGATGCAGACATTGAAGTTATACGCTTCAATGATGGGGTTCACAAATTTTGCGATGGTATTAAAGCACTTGGAAACGCGGTCCAAATCGCATGTGCCGAATATGTCTTTAGGTGTATTATTCAACACAACCAACTAAAAACACAATCATGAACACAAAGCAATTCTTCGCCCTCCTCAATCAAATGAATGCCGGAGGTACCAACAGAACAAAGGAAGACCTCGTGTCAGAACAAACAAACGGACGAACTACATCCCTGCGAGATTTAACACCCATTGAAGGCATTGCCTTAATAAACTCAATGAAAAGCATTTGCAACTCTACCAGTAGCGCAAATCGTCAAGCAATAAGCAATAGCTCAAAAGCATTTGACCATGAAGCACAGGTAAAAGACCGAATGCGCAAGAAAATAATAGCCTGTTTTAGGTCAATAGGTAGAACAGTCAACGACGCCAAACAATGGGCAGAAAAACAAGGCAAAAAGCCTTTCAACGACTATTCTATCAAAGAACTAAGCTCAATAGTAACAGCCGCGCAACGCGTCAAATTATCGCACATCAATTCAGTATCCAATAAACTAAAACAAGCCGCACAATGAGACAATTTATAATGACATCCGAGTTAATGACGGGCGAAATAAAATTAACCTACAACGACGAGGGATTTATAGATACTCTTCAAATTGAAGCAGTATTGATTGACAAGCAATACCTATGGTTATTTTCAAATTTCCCCTTCAGTATAGGACACCTAAACGACTTCAAGTCAAAAGCGAAAGCAACTACCATCATCGAAAAGAAAATAGAAATCACTTTCGATATGTTTTGGAACCGTTACAACGAAAAAACCAATAGCTCCAAGAAAAAAACAGAAGCTATTTGGAATAAAATGTCGGACGCAAACAGACTGAAAGCCTACCTATTCATCAAAACATACGATAAAAATAGGGGCGAAGTAGCCAAAAAATACGCAGAAACATACCTCAGAGCAGAGTTATGGAACAACAACACGTGAAATAACGCTACTCTCAGGCGCACAAAGCCACGAGGTTTGCAAAAAAAACAACATGAGAAAAGTATTATTAATGGTAGCCTTCCTTGCAACGGCTACCATTTCCGTTTAAGGAGGTCGTTGTTCCGGCGACAGGTATTGCACAGCGTGCAAGAATTGCCGATACTGTAAACACTGTAATTCAGGCGGCACCTGCGGCGTTTGCGCTCCACCTCCAAAGCCAAAAAAGAAAGCAACAGCACCAAAACCAACAGCTAAAAAGAAAGCTCCGGAACCGCCAAAAACAGACCAGTAATCCAACATCGTGAAGCTGTTTTAAAAACACTTTAAAGCAGCTTCACGCAAAACGAAAAATACAAAAAAGCGTGACAAAAACAGAACAATCAAAAATTAAAGCCGCAAAACGAAAAGTACACTAATCCGTGACAAAAAAACAGTCACATCTTATGTCACATCTAAAATCAGCACCAAAAGTGCAAAAAAGTGACAGAAATCAAAATACAGGCAATTCTAGCCCCATATACCTACTACGGAGCGTACACCAGTACATAAAATCAGTATTACGGTAAATTTTAGCGGTAAAAATGGTAGTAAAACGGTAGATAATAGTAGATAACATCCATCAATTTTAACCGGGAAAATCGGCTTTTTTCTTTATCAGGTGTGGCTTTCAGCCTATTCTTTCTTTTGTACTTTTCGTTTTACCCCCTATTAATAAAAAAAGAGGCCGTCTCGAAAGAAAATTTCGGGACGGTTTTATTTTTGTGCCAGTGCCAACTTTTAAATGGTATTTGTATAGTAGACTATATAGCGTGAGGTAGCCATTTTTTTAAAAATGACTAAAAAAAGCGGTCTTAAGCCACTTTTTT
>CANGIY010000004.1 GCA_947454235.1 Chitinophagaceae bacterium | reverse complement strand
TGAGATAGTAGAGCGGGACAAGACAAGTTTAGATATTTCATGGATCAAGGACAAGAGCCTTACCGACCTTGATAATCTACCTGACCCGGATGTTTTAGCAAATGAAATTATTGAGAACCTGAAAGCGGGTATTGAGAGTTTCGAAGAAATCATGTTGTCTATAAAAAGCAAATTGTAGGTTTTCTTAAAGACATCAAACGTCATTGGGCATTTCAACTTGCCCCCACCCCTACCTATAATCTTCCACCTTCAACTGCTCTTTGCAGAAGAAGTATTCGCGGATGTCGTTGGAGGCGACGATGACGAGGCGGTTGGCGGTGTATTGTTCTATCCACGATTGGTATTGGTCTACGCCGGCCTGGTCGAGGTTGGTGCAGGGCTCGTCGAGGAATAGAAGTGGTGTATCGGAAAAAAATGCCTGTGCCAGCTTTACGCGCTGTTTCATTCCCGATGAAAAATCACCAATAGACTTGTTTGTTGAGTGGCTGAGACCGGTTAGTTCTATAACTTTCTGCTTGTTAAGTCCTGGTAAGTAAGGCTTAAAAGAGAAGTGAAAATCAAGGAATTCTGATAAGGTAAGTTCATCGATAATTTCTTGTCCCGGTGCGGAAAAAGAAAGGTGCTTGAAAATTTGATTAGGCTCTAAAACTTGGCCATTATCAAGGGTGCATACTACCTTACCCGCCGTTGCCGACTGCATTCCGGCGATGATGCGCAACAATGTAGATTTACCTGAACCGTTCTGCCCGAGCAACGCATAAGCATTCCCTGACGAGAATTCGCTGCTCACATTTTTAAAAATCCAGTTTTTTAGAAATCGTTTGCTAACTGCCTGAAGAGAAATATGCATATCCCCGAATTGATTGAGGCTAGTTATTTTTGGTTTCGTCGTTCTTCAACTCCCTCAAACCCGGACAAGCCAGATAATCTTCATCGATTTTGATGTAGAACGTTGAAAGCTTGCTTTTCACCCAGTTCATGAGTTTCATTTGCTTTTTCTGACCTAAAGCAACTTCCATAATGCGGGAATAGTCTTCTTTCAGATTTGCCTTGTGGGGTGAAGTTCTGTTGCGTAAAAACACAATACGGCACGATTGTTCTCTCATGTCGTTGTAGAAAACGTGTGGTACTGAAAAATCACCCACCTGCAGCGAATCAATCATTAACACCATTGCAGGGTCAAGCTTAGAGATGTCCAGATTGGTAGAGCCGTTTTGAGGATCCATAATCATACCACCGGTTCTTTTAGCCATCTCATCAACCGAGAATTTTCCAACCCCCTCTTCGAAAGTTAACTTCTTATCAACCAACAGTTTCCTGATGCTATCTAATTGCGCTATTGCCACTTTGATATCAGCAGATGTAATAGCAGGTTTAATCAAAATGTGCCTAACATCAGCCTGATCACCTTTCCTGGTAATCATTTGCACAATGTGGTAACCGAATTTTGATTTGAAAATAGGTGAAATCTCACCGTTCTGCAATTTGAAAGCAGCAGCGTTGAACTCAGGAACCATTGGGCCATTCCTGCCTATGTTATCGTATCTGCCGCCATTGTCACGACTGCCCGGGTCTTCAGAATACCTGCCGGCAGCATATTCAAAAGAGATTTTACCGTCGATGATGTCTTTACGCACATCTTCAAGTGTTTTGTGTGCGTATTCGTCTACTTCCGGAGAGATAGGCGGGTTAATCACAATTTGACCTACTTCAACCGACGCAGGGTAAAAAGGCAAACTGTCTTGTGGTATTTTTTTATAGAATTCCGAAACTTCCGCAGGAGTAATTTTAGTGTTTTCGAGCAGTTGATTTTGCATTTTTTCAGCAATCATCTGGTCTCTTACCTTCTCCTTAAATTCATCTTTGATCTGGTAAATGGTTTTACCTACCGATTGTTCCAGCTTTTCTTTAGAGCCGTAAACATTGATGAAGTAACGGATTTTGTTGTCGATTTGAGCTTCAACTTCTTCTTCACCCACGGCAACACTATCGCGTTCTGCCTGTTCAAGCATAATGTTTTGCATAATCATCTGCTGCAACACCATGCATTTAGTATTATCGGTAAAGTTGGGATCAGAACGGCGAATCTCCTCAATTGTTTTTTCAAACTCCGATTTAAGCACTATCCTACCCCTGCCTACAACGGTAATAATCTTATCTAAAACATCAGAATTACCGGGCGTACCAGTATCCTGAGCAAAACCGACTTGAATCGAAGCTAAAACTGTAATAGCAATGAACGATATATATCTTAAAACCTTTGGGGTGGAACTCAATTTCATGTTTTATTAAAGCAGAAAACTGCCAATCGCAAAAATATAGTATTTACCATCTATATTCATGCTCCGTTCGTTTTTTAACGTTTTTTCTTTGTAGGTAACAGTGCCTTACAATCAATATTTTCTAGAAACAGTTTACCAAATTCAGTATCGGGCGTAAAATGATGGTCTTTGAAATACACCAACCACTTTTCAATGGCTCCCTTATGAAACTCTGACCATGCATTGAACTGATTCCTACTCTCTGCACTTCCGAACATCCATTGTTGGTAAATATCAAAATACCCGTCGCGCACTATTTTTTCCTGCCAGTCGAACCACTTGGTGATGGCTCCTTTATCGGCTATTGTAGCCCCTGATGTAATAAGGCGCATGTGTGCCATCAATAAATTCTCGGCGCTCATACCGTCGCTCACAATTGGCGTAAGAGTAATAAACAATTTATTGAGCCTACCCTCAAGGTTGTTACCGAGGTTTATTTTATCATCTCCCAAGCTTATAAAATATCCACCCCATGCTTTGTAAACCAACCCCTTAATGCTGTCTTCTTCAACCAATGGTTCATGTACTGTAGCCAGGTACATTTCACCCAATAATGGACACCAGATGTTTCCACTGTTATTGGTGTACAATAGGCTAAAAGCAGCTTTAAAATTAATATCGTTGCCGGGGCAAACGTTGATACCTTTGAAATAGGATTGCAATGCCGGAGCCAGTTCTTCTTTCGCTTCCAAAACTTTACCCTGCTCAAAAAAGAGATTTCCTGAGTTTGGAAAACGCCCTAAACCCTCTTCAACCGCATGTAGCGCTTTTTTAAACTGCCCCAGTTGTAAATAGGCTTCAGCCATCAACTGGAACACATAGTCTCCCGCCAGCGTTGAACCTTTGATTTCTTCATACATCGATGCAGAGGCATCATTTTGCCCCAGCGAAAGGTAATTGTACGCAAGCCCGGCCTTTGTCCAGTAGTTATTTGGCTCCAGCTTTAGCAATTGCTTGAATATGGTTCCTGCCGCGGCAAAATCTTTGGCATTTTGTCTTTCCAAACCATTAGCATACATCGTCTCCAGGTCAGCCAATTGAAATTTGCGCTCTTGTGCACCTGCCTGAAATGGCGAGCAAGCAACTAAACAACAAACCAACAATGCTAAAAATGATTGAACCTTTATTTTCATTTGTGCGATTTCATCACAATCTTAAGAAAAAAAAGGTTGCCCGATGGCAACCTTGTATAAAATGACGTTTAAAACCGCTTGCGCGCCATGCGCTTTTCTTTTTGCTGCTCCATGTGCGCCATGTATTTATCATATTGGTCAACAGTAAGAACGCTCCTAATTTCCTTGTCTCTGTCTTGCATCACCGCCATCTTATCCATTTTCTTACCTCTCCCTTTTGGCTCACCTGCAACTTGTTCGTTTTCACGTGTATACTTCAAAACAATGTCGTACATCTTGCGGTGCTGCTCTTCTGAAAGGTTGAGGTTCTTATCCATCCACCTCACCTGATTTTGTGCACGTTCTTCAGGTGAACGCTTTGGCATGTGTTGTGCATTCAACGATGCTTGAAATAACATCACTAAACCAATCAGTGCCAATAAAAATTTCCCGTTGCTCATAATTTGAATTTATTATTTCGACATTAAAAAATGTCTAAGCGTTTAACGTACAGCGAAATTTGACGTAAATTTAATTTCCCTTCTTGTTCAGGAACCCAGCAACCAATTCTTTTGTATCGGCATACCCAACCCTCAATATTTCTACAAAAGTATAACTCATAAATCTGTTCAATACCCAATAGCCGTATAAAATCGCAGAAAGGTATGATGCAAATAACCCTATTACAATTGCCCGAACATCGTTGAACAAATAAAGCGCCACAAAATCGCCAATGGTATTGGCTGTAAGCATGACAATCACTTTATAGAAATTGTACTTCGGCTTGTGTATTACGTCAAGGGTAACACCATTGAACCTGTCGATTGGAGCAATCAAAGAATAGCACAACATGAAAATAAGAATGAAACTGGCCGATGTATCAAGCATCTTGTAACCACCCAGCATAATGATTGCCAGCTTATTACCCAATATTCCGATGGCAACAACAGGCACAAAAGCCATCGTGAGCATACCAGCGTATTTGAGCATTATCTTTTTAACGTCGGCAATGGTGCCAAGATTTAATGCTGCCGCCATCGATGACAATCCCGTTGCTACAAAACTCCTGAGCGGAATATCAAATATGGTCATTATTTTAACCGGCAACTGAAAAATCGCAAACGCCTCATTTCCAAGGAGTCCTTTAATGATAAATCCATCAACACTTCCGACCATAGTTGAAAGAAATGACGAGCTCAAACTGAACTTACCAAAGTGAAATATCTCTTTTGCCTTGGCTTTTGAGTAACTAAATACAGTCTTTATTTTACTCATACCCAATAGCAGCCCTACAGCACTTGTCAGGCAATTGGTGAGGAAGTTGTACAAGAATGCAGTCTCAAGATTGAAGTTTTTGAAATAAGCCAATACCAGAAACGCAGATATTGTACTTAGGCTATTTACAAGGCGTAACCACAATAGCGACGAGTAATTTTCTTCAGCCTGCAGCTTCCAGTAAATTACACTAAATGGCAGAGAGCTCAAAAAAGTAATACCTAGCCAATTGAGATAATAATGCAATTCAGTTTTGGCGCTTCCCGCAAATGCAAGTATTAATATGCCGTCAGCAACCAGATAAAGCAAGGTTATGGCGATAGCAAGAAACCAAACAGCCCCCAACACACCCTTTCCTTCTTCTTTTTCAGGGTCAAGTCCTGCGTAAAACTTCACTGTCGCAGTGCTCAACATGCCATTTCGTAGGCTGTCAGAAAGTGACAAAATCAGCAGAAAATACATGTATAGCCCCGCATCACTCAATGTCATGAAGTGATAAATGGTTTTCATGGTTAATAAACCAAAAACCGCCAGAAACCCATTTCCGGCCAGCGATAAAAAGTGCTTGTTTTTTAGTTTATCCAGTAGTCCCATTTTCTAATCTTTCCCACTCGTTTTTTATTACAGTATCACTCGCTCTACCGAATTATTGCCATAGTCATAAGGCATAAATGCAATATGCGGCATTGGTTTTGTGATGATGAGTTTCGCCTTTTTACCCAATTTAATGGTACCCATTTCTTTGTCCAATTCCATCGCAGCAGCACCGTTGATAGTCATTGCGTTGATGGCTTCTTCCGGGTTCATTTTCAATTGAGTACATGCCAGTGACATTAACAACTGCATATTACCCGATGGGCATGAACCCGGGTTATAGTCTGATGCCAAACAAACAGGCAGGCCTGCATCAATTATTTTTCGCGCAGGCTGGTATTGGATACCTAAAAAGAAAGCAGCACCGGGCAGTAAAGTTGGCATGGTATTGCTTCCTTTTAGTGCTTCAATTTCTGCATCACCTACACACTCAAGGTGGTCAACACTCAGTGCATTCATTTTAACACCTACTTGTACACCACCTGAGTAATGCAATTGGTTGGCGTGTATTTTAGGTTTCAGCCCATACTTCCAACCTGCCTCTAAAAGGCGTTCAGTATCATCTACACTAAAAAAGCCCTGCTCACAAAAAACATCCATGTAGTCGGCAAGACCCTCACCTGCTACTTTCGGTAAAATCTCATTAATAATTAAGTTTATGTAACCCTGCTTATTCTCTTTATATTCAAGTGGATATGCGTGTGCTGCCAACAAACTTGTTTTAATAGCCACCTTAGTTTGCTCTTTAAGTTTCCTAGCTACGCGCAACATTTTCATTTCCCCTTCAAGGCAAAGTCCGTAACCGCTTTTTATTTCAATTGCTCCTGTTCCCTGACTCACCACTTGCTCAAGACGTTGCAGGCTGTTGTCGAATAATTCTGCCTCGTCAGTTTCATTCAACATGCGTGCTGAATTGAGAATGCCACCACCCCTTCGCGCTATCTCTTCGTACGATAAACCATTTATTCTATCGACAAACTCACCGTGGCGCGATTTGGCAAAAACAAGGTGCGTATGACTGTCACAAAAAGCAGGCATTACTATTTTGCCTGTTGCATCAATCGTTTCATCGGCGTTTATTTCAGGAACGTTTTCCATGCTGCCAAATGCCTTGACAATTCCATTATCAATATGCACCCATGCATTGTTGATTTCGGGCAACAATTTCATGTCAGCACCAGCCACAACCCTTTTTGCTTCATGCGCTGCTTCTACCCCTAGTAAACTCTTAATATTGACTATCAGTATACTCATAAAAAATAAACCCCGAACTGATTCGGGGTTTAAACATAACTATTTTTATCGGAACTTAAACTATCCCTTAACGTGTAAACGGTAAGTCATAGTAACATGCGCATGCAACGAATCTGTCAACGGACGACGCAATGAACCACTTAAAGAATAATTGAAAGAATTAGCATTGATGAAATATGCTTTCAAATCTTGTGTTGTATCAACTGAAAGGTTCAAAGAACTGCTGAAAGCATCGGCAGGGTTAGCCGCACCAATATTGTAAGCTGTTGAATTTGCATTTGAAGTGAACGAAGCACTGCAAGACCTGAAGTTTGCAAAGTTGTTTGTCGCACTTGCATTTTCCAACACGATATTGCAAGATGTAACTTTTGCAGATGTAATGTTGTTGAAGCTGAGCAAATTCTTCGTATTAGCCTTAATGAAAGAATCTACATTGTAGTTAATGGTTTGAGTACCTGTTAACGTCATTGTTGTATCTGGGAAAGGCGGAATAACAAAGTCTAGGTCGGCAGTTTGCATGTTCAAATCATACTGAACTAAATCAGCAAGTTTTGTACATGAATTGAGGTACACAGTAGAGACTGCTAATAGGGCAGCGAAAAACGCAATTTTTACTGAATGTTTTTTCATAGAAAATAATTTTGAACAAAATTACGAATTTGCAATCAAATAGAAAGAAAATTGCATCAAAGATTTTTCAGGATGGAATGATCTGAAGTAACCAACTTCTAAAAAAGGGTGCCCGACTTTGGCAACGTGTTCGCCATTTCAAGTTGTAAAAGTCGCTTTTTCACATCTACACCGCCGCTATACCCGGTGAGACTGCCATTGGCACCTATTATTCGGTGGCAAGGAACTATTATTGCCAAACAGTTATCTCCGGTTGCCCCTGCTACTGCACGTACCATATTTTCATCACCTACTTTGAGCGCCAGTTTTTGGTAAGTGAGTGTTTCGCCGTAGGGTATTTCAGAAATATGCTGCCAAACTGACTTTTGAAAATCAGTGCCGCAAAAAACGGTTGGAATGGAAAACTCTTTTAAACGCCCTTGTGCAAATGCGTTGATTTGGGCACTTAACTCTTTGAAAATAGGATTTTCTTCCTGAAGGTAGTAATCCTTCATGTGCAGCGCCACGCGCTGTTTGATAGAGTCAATGCTCTTGCGGTGGTAGAAATCAAACAGACAAACAACGTCATCCCGAACTCCGGCTATCATTTCTCCGAACGGAGTTTCAAGAATGTTGGTTGAAATCATTGCTTGCTATTACCAATGCCTACCCGCACCACGGTACGAATATTTATATCGTTGTTTCCTGAATTTGCTTTGTTTTTCACGCGCTCCTGAACAAGAAGCAAAAGCTACTACCAGCAATAAAGCAACAATTTGAAAAATCCTCTTTTGCATAGACCACAAAAATAAACAATAAATCGGTCTGTTCAAGCCCAAAAGTACTTGATTAATCATCGTCGTCATCAGATGGCTGAACAGCAACGAATGCAGCCCTAACGGGTTTGGGTGCTGCGGTGTTAGGGTGAAAGTAATGCCACACTAATTCTGTCATTTCAGTATCGGGCACTCTATCGGGCGATTTAAAGTTGATATTGTCGGGCCAGCCATTGTAGGCTTCGTTCATAGCATCTAAATCAATGTAAGGCGTTATGTGGTCAAAAGCGGCCGTATCTTTCTTGTTGGTGAAACATTTAAACATCGGTTTTGCACCTGCATCATATTGGCTCATTGGCGGCAACCCAAGGATCAATTCAATCGTTCTCAGCATTGATGAAGTGGAATACATTGAGTGGTCGATAAAATTGCGTTTTACAAAAGGCCCTGCCACATAAGCAGTACTCCTGTGTGCATCTACATGGTCGGGACCATTTTGCGCATCGTCTTCCAAAATAAACACCGCACAATCATTCCACACAGGCGAGTGACTTAGGTGCTCCATAAATAACCCTACTGCCTGGTCGTTGTCTGCTACATAGGCGTCAGGAGTGCGGTTTTTCTTATTTAGTCCTGCTGTATGGTCGTTGGGGAGATAAAGTATATTTAATTGCGGCACTGCATTCATTTTCACCAAAGAATCAAAATCGCGTTCCCAAACCTTCTCTCGGTCAATGTCCTTGATTTTCAGATTCCAGCCGGGGTAGTCTTTACACATATTGTTTTTCAGCGACGCGGAAAATGAATTACCGTCATCATCGGTAAACTCACCATAGTCACGGAATGTAAGGCCTTTCTTAATCGCGAAATCCCACAAATAGCCAATCTTGGGTTGCGAGGCTGAGAAATTGCCTGCATAATCATAAGTGCCTCCCCTACCTCCATAACTCGTTGGCCAGGTTTTTTCTATATAATCGGTGGCATAAGCAGCAAGGCTCCAGTTATGTCCGTCGGCACTTACTTCTGCATCAACGTAAAAGTTATCAAGCAATACAAAGTCGGTTGCCAGCTTGTGCTGGTTGGGTGTTATTTTTTGACCAAATAGCAATATTGAAGTATCGCCATTTCCACCCCGTATATCACTCAGCACTTGGTCGTAAGTTCGATTTTCCTTCAATACATAAAACACATGTTTTATCGGCGAAACACCATCAGCTTTGGTGGGAATAGGATTGTTCTTTTCTCCATCTGCTTCTGTTTCCTTAGTCTTTGTGTAAGGGGTATTAGCATACACCAACCTTGAATACTCTTTCATTTCTTTGGCATCAGGCACAGGAATTGTCTCTAATGTCCCCTTCATTAAAGAGCCAATGTATTGGTTGCTTTTGCTGTTCGCTTTTTTGTAATTATCGGTCTCACCCTGTTTTCTAGGTTGTGGTCCTTGAGGATTTGGAAATGAACTATTTCCCTTGCCGTTGATGACAACTAACTTATTGCCTACCACTTTAACCCCTGTAGGGTACCAACCCGTGGGTATAAAACCTTTTGAAAAACATGCCCCTGGTTTAGACACATCAAATACCGAAATATCATTATTGTCGGCGTTGGCAATGTATAAAGTAGTCTCATCTTGTGATAATGCAAGTGCATTGGGCGTAGAACCCTGAGGTGCATCGGGAAACAAAGCGGTGTTTAAAACTTCAATCTCCAGCAGGTTTTTAGTATCCACCACCGAAACCGTATTGTCGGTCGCATTTGCCACAAACAAGTACCTGCCATTTTTTGTAATCGCCAAATCATTGGGGTTGCGCCCTACCCTTACAGAATCAGACAAAATACCCTTGGCTATGTCGTACACGAGAATTTTATCGCCTCCCCAAACACTTATATACAATTTCTTACTATCGGGCGACTTCAGACAGTTATACCCTTTTTCTCCCAGCGGAATTGTTTTTTGTATGGACTTTGTCACTAAATCAACCACATATAATGCGTTGCTTTCTTTTGATACAGCAAATAATAAATTTTGTCTATCGGCGAGTTCTATGCCTGCAGGCGATATTTTTTCAGGCCATCGGGCGCCTAGCAAAATGGTATCAGTGAGCACCAGCGTATCATGGGTAATCCAGTATTTGTAAATCTGGTTTTTATTACCCCCAGAGGCGTACAAATTTTTTCCGTCGTCACTGAATTTTAGACCGAACCATGCGTGGCTCACGGGTGCTGTACATAGCACCACTTGCTTTTGCAAATCAATGAGTTGAATACTCTGTTGAGAAACCCCGTTATTGGTAACTGCTGCATATTGCCTATTGGGGGAAACAGCCAGATTTAACGGGAAATCGCTTTTTAAATCTATAGTTTGCCCGGCAGGAGTAATCGACCATCCATTGGGTAACATAGTCTTCTTTTGCCCCATTGCAACCCAATTCGACATTAATAATACTACCAACAGTAAGTTTCTCATACCAAAGCCGAAGTTAGCAATTTTATGACTTGTTTGCATTTAGAATCGCGCCTTCGAAGACAAATGAAAATTATTATATTTGATATATTATTTTATACAACTTGTTCCTTGTTTACTTTTTATTAGTTTTGTTTTTTATCTATTTTATAAAGCAAAATCATAGGCAATGAAGAATTTCAAACTCGGTGCTGTATCTGGTGCCATACAAATGACAGCTGACGCCTCGGCAGATATTAACTTGTTAGACCCATTGGTTGGCACATGGAAAGGAACAGGTTTCAATCAAATTTGGCGACCTGCAAATATCAAAACCAGCGGTGGCAACCCCGACCCAAATCAGGATCGTTTTCTGGAGTTGAATGAAACTTTGGAAACGTTGACTTTTAAACGAATTGAAGGAGTTATTCCAAACAGAGGTTTGCTGCAACAAACAGACATCAATTTGCTTGGCATTAGTTATGAGCAAAATATTCAGGATGCCAATGTGAAAGACAATGGTCAAAACGTAGGTATCCACTTCGAACCTGGCATTTGGCTAAGCATTCCGGCTACACACTCAAACCCTATCATTAATGTGCCTACAGTAGCCCGAATGGCAACCATCCCACATGGAGTTTCAATTGTTACTCAAGGTATTCGGAAAGATGGACAGGGCGGTCCCTCAATAAAACCGGTTGATATCACACCATTTGAGATTGGTCAACCTGATAAGAAAATACACTTCCCTGAATCAATACTTACCAACCAGACAAAATTCAGAACTGCTGCAAAAGATATTCCGCATGTAACTCAGGCAATGGTTGATAATCCCAATTCTGTTTTGACAAATGCAATTGCAGGCAAGAATATTGTCAAAACAACTGTTTATACCATTTCAACTCAACCAACTACCCCTATTCCTACAGGTGGCGGTAATTCAAACATTTCATTTCTTGAAGGTCAAAACAACAACCCAAATGCACGTTCAGCGCAGGTTGATGCAATATTTTGGATTGAAGAAGTACACGAACCAAATGGAAAAGTGACTTTCTTACTCCAGTATACGCAAACAGTACTTCTGAACTTCAACACCCTCAGTTGGCCACACGTGTCGGTTGCAACACTGGTGAAACAATAATATTGCTGAATTAGCAATAAATGAAGCGGCCGAAATCACATCGATTTCGGCCGCTTTTATTTTTAAATAAACTTGAATTT
Organism: Chitinophagaceae bacterium; assembly: GCA_947454235.1. Lineage (GTDB taxonomy): Bacteria > Bacteroidota > Bacteroidia > Chitinophagales > Chitinophagaceae > Flavipsychrobacter. Next base: position 210,111 of record CANGIY010000004.1, on the reverse strand, counting down.
ATTCAACAATCAACTTAGTGGTATAGCTACCTTCGTTGGCATGTATTTGTACGAAATACATACCTGCATTTAATTGGAACTCATTATTTGACCCTGCCTGTAAATTATCAAAAGCGCGACGCGTCACTAATTTACCCTGCATGTCTATTATTGAAACTTCAACATTTGTAAGTGCCATGCCTGATGTAATATTTGCCACACCATTTGAAGGATTTGGATAAACAGAGATATTGATATCGTTATTCAATTCATCGATACCGGTTGTTATTCCTGAAGCAAGCCAAATAGTGGCATTCATAATCAATTTCCTGTGATTGCCGGAAGCATCGGTCCAGTAACCATCATAAAGAGTACAAGAAGCGTTTCCTGTTCCGTCGTCGGCAGGTGAGCTATCGCCCATTGCAACTACTTTGCCACTACCATAGCGTGAATAAGCAACCATTACATTATTAGATGAACCCGATCCGGTTCCGGTTTTGAAAGCAACACCTTTCACTGTGGAATTAGCTGATGTGCTCAACGTCATTGTCGTTCCGCCAGACCACATCACTTGGGTAACATCACCCATTGGGCCATGAATTAGAGTATCGGTTGAACTGCCATAAATCGCTGATGAAGTTTGTGATATGTCCACCAAATCAAACGACATACCGAAAGGGTTCGACTGGACTGAATTATTGGTGAACAGGTCATTCCAAATCTCCGGGGAATCCTGCCCATCGTTGTTCCTGTCGGAACTAGTGTGATCGGCAATTATAAACAGCCTTCCGCCATTTCTCACAAATTGAACAATGGCTGTTTTTTCAGTTGCAGTGAACAGGATATTTGGCTCGTCAACAACAAAAATATTGTAGTTCGAAAGATCCTGAACATTGGCTGTATTACCATAAGTAATTTGCCCATCATAAGGCAAAGACTCAACGGTATAACCTCTTTTGGCGCAATCAACCGCCCAACTTGAAAGCCCACCTGACCAATATGTCTCAGAAGTACTTGCCGTAATGCCCGACTGTGCAGGCGTTGGAACTCGTTGAGGATTGCTCTTGGTACCAGTACCTGTTACATAAGGTAACCCTGAACTATTGATTTTAAGATTAGTAAGGTCAGCATCTATAATCCAGTCAGCATTACCCGCCATTTCAGCTTTGGTAGCATCAAAGAGTATTTTCACCTGCCCGAACGAAGAAACACTTACTAGCGTCAATGATGCAGCCATTGCCGCCATTCTAATACTCTTAAACATTTTAACCATAGTGTTTATAATGTAGTTTACACTCTCTATAAATCGAAAATCCCCAACCTAAGTTGGGGATTTTCAACAAAAATATAAAATAAAATTAGCGTACAGAAATTCTTGCTACTGCGCTTGAAACACCGTCAGTCATCTTAGCAATGTACATACCTGATAATAAATTAAGGTTATTCACCGTAAACCTATCGCCACCGGTAACTGTATTCAATTTCTCTGCATAAACCATTCTGCCTGACATGTCGTAGATAGCGAAATCAACTGCACCCGCGTTAGCAACATTGTATCCGAAAGTCACGTTTTCAGGAGTAGCGTCACCAATTACTGTTAAACCAAATTCTGAAGCTGCGTTAACGTTTGAAATCGCAGTTGTAGCATTACCTGTCCAGTTCAATTTAAAGCTATCGATTGCAGTACTTGCCCTGTTACCTGAACCGCTAGAATACAACAAAGTAACAATTCTGAAAGTTACAGGTTGCGCCTGATTGTCAAGAGCTGAACCAAATGATGCACTTACGAGGTTATTAGAGAATGTGTGACCACCTGTAGTTAATGTACCGGTAATAGTAGTAGGATTGCTGAAAGAAGTTGGACTAGCACCAAAACCATATTGAACTTTCCAGGTAGTAACCCTAGGAGATGAAGTATCTAAAGACTGAAGGTAGAAAGAAAGACCTACATTGCTCATACCTAAAGTGTTACCGATTGTGAACACAAAAGATGCACCTGAGTCAAGCATTGACGTTGCAGAACCAATTTGTCTAACACCTAAAGCCCTGTTTGTGTACGATGGCGGCGTTGCAGCACACCAGTCATCGCCTTGGTTACAAACAAAAGCAGATGGGTAGTTTTTGAAACCACCAGTAGTTACGTTAGTAACGCAAGTACGTGTAGTATCGGTTGATAAATATGAAGGGAAGTACTCTGTACCACCTGAAAGCAAACTGCTCAAAACACCGAGGCTGTTAGGCGCAGCACCTTTCCAAACTGTCCAACCAGTAGGCAAAGAAGATGAAATACCATCAAATCCTTGAACGTAAGGACCTGTACCTGCAGGATAGTAATACTGAGCGCGAGTTGTAAGCGCAGATGCGCCAAGCGCAAGAAATAAAATAAATTTTTTCATCATATTTGTGTTTTAAAAAGTCAAATTTCGGCGTGCAAAGTTCAGAATTAAAACAATATGTACGCTTTACAAAAGGTTATTTTTACGTTAATCAACAACTAGAAGCATTCACCTCTTGAACCAGCAAACTGAACATCAGAAGTATCACGAATCAGGAACTGAGTTGAATTGTACTTTGAAAAAATGCCTACGAGCGTGCCTCTTCCGTTTGGCGTAATTGCCGGCTGGAAAGTAGAAAAACCACTGTTGTACATTTGCAAAGACAAATTATATGGGTTAGGGCAAGGCTTCAGATACCTGGCAGTGCCATAATTGATATAGCTAGGAGCAGCATATTGTTTGTTAGCAGAAGCGGTATCAAACTGCATATCGCTAATTGCAACTAACCTGTTGAGGTATTTAGTTTCGTGTTGCGTCAATTCAAACAATGAAGCAGCAATAGGAGCCATTGTAGCAGGATATGTCGCCTTTACAATAAAATCTTTGATTTGCATGGCAGGAATACCATTGTATGAAGTTCTGCCGGCTGAAACAGTTGCACTATAAGCAACCTGAGGTAAACCATTGTAATTCACTAAAATCAAACCTTTTAGCTTCAGGTATATTTTCCTTCCAATAGGGTAATCGGTATACATATCAGTTTGATTGATTAATACTGTCATACCGCCTGTTGAATCTTCAATAACCAATTGCTTGTAGAAATTGCCGCTGCGATCGTCAGCAACAACAACACCCCAAACAACACTGTCTCCGATAGTTCTATATTGACCTGATGACATGGCAACAGCCATTTTGTTTAAATCAGACAACGAAAGATTTACAGGTACGTTTGGGTCGTAGGTCGATGAATCAGGCGGGCTATCATAGTCTTTTTTGACGCAACCAGCGAATACTAATCCTGCTACCAGCAGAGCAATAATACTTCTCACATTCACTTTCATATAACTAAATTTTATTTTTTTCAAGAATTAAAAACTAAGGCGAACGTTTAATGAATAAGTAGTTCCAAATCCATACTGATAAACATTAGCAAATTTATTAGGGTTGATGTTTGCAAAATCATAACGTAACTGTTCCATACCACGCACCTTTACATTGAGGTTGTTGAAGATGTTAGATACACCCAAATTAACAGCAAGAATAGCTCTGTTACCCAATGTCTTTTTCACGGTTTTGTTCATACGTGAAAGTTGGAACGATTTACCCACATGTATATCAGCAGTAAAAGCCGAAGGCATTTTCTCCTGAGTGAGAATACCATTCCAAGTTGTAGAATTTTTAGCAATCAAATCAACTGCATCTACACTTCTTCTGTTTGGGTTAATATCTACATAATTTCTATCTACGTAATTAAAATTGACAGAAGCATGCCAGTAGTTTCTTGGACGATAGTTGAACCCAAGCGTATATGCCGATTGCGGGCCATTGGCTAAATAATAGTTTTTAATGTAGGTAGCGGTTGGCTTAGAGTGCATTGTTGTGTCATTTTCAACGTACACATTAATTGAAGGATTGTTGGTATAGAACGATTGACCAACAGTTGCAACGCCAATAACTTCAAGGTCGGTCAACAATTTATAACTCAACATCATTTCCAAACCAAGGGAACGAGATTCAATATTTTGCATCGCATAGTCTACGAATGTAAAATAATCGGGGTCGTCATTGTAAAAACGTTTGATTTGGCTTACGTCTTTTGCGTCGTTGATATAGCCAACCATACGCGCTGAAACTTTAGTAGACCTAACTATCAAACCACCTTCAGCAATCAGATTCTTCTGCGTTTTAATATTACCCAGCACCACATTGTTCATTGTAGGAGCTACGAAGGTATTCTCAGGTGTTGGGGCAGATGTCATGTAAGCGGCATTCGCAAAAACGAACATTTTACGGTTGATGCGGTAGCTTGCTCCGCCTTTTACACCGTAAGTCATGAAGCTTTGCAAATCACTTTGTCCGTAAGAATTATTGGCGAACAGACCATTTCTCATCAAACCTTCGCGCCTAAATTGGGTATTATCGAGATATCCAGAAGCAAACACATTGATTTTACCCAACGAATAAACCTCCTGCATCCAGATGCGCTCGTTATTGTAGCTCATGTAGTAATTATAGCCGTAGATATCACCAACCTTTATTACAGCATTTGGGTCGTTCAGGTTATTTTGATTGTAGTTTGGATTTCCTACATATTGCTGAGCCGCAAACTGGTTAAAATTCACAAAATAATCGCCGCCCAAAAGGTCAGACAATTGTTTGTACATCTGGGTCTTTTGGAACACACCGTATAAACCCGCACTGAAAATTCCTCTCTTACTATGAGCATATTCATAGTTAAGATTCAAAGTACCTTTCAGCAAATCACTTACCCTATTAGATAATACATAAGATGACTGATTGCCGGAATAAGTAGCACCAGCTACCCCACCAACATTCTGAATCGTTTGGTAGTTTGAGTAGTTAGCATTGTACATGCGATCCCAATCTAACTGCAACAAATCGGGATTAGCTAATATTGCTGCCTTAACGCCATCGCCTGTTGCTGAATCGGGAGGTAAATAATTGTAGTAGAACGATGGCATGTTTTTGTAATAGTTTCCATAAGGGCTTGAAGCATTATAATAATCTATCCCTTCAATCTTCTCTTTACCAAACTGAAAACCTGCCGAAGTAGTCAACCTCATTTTTTCTGATGGGGTTGTTTCAAATTTAAAAATGGTAGTTGGCTGGAAACTATTGTTATGAGATGACGCCCTAACCTTTTGTTCACCACCCGATGTCTGATACCCCCAACCTGAGTTGTAAAAATGCGTACCAGCCAAATCAAACGCTTCCTGCGTAGCTACATTTTGTGCCCTTGAATAACGAATAGGCACACCAAACGTGAGGATGTCAAATTTGTTATTGCCTTTTGTTTTGCTGGCTGCCGCATAATAAGCATACCCGTCAAAGTCAGTACCTTTAATGTAGCCTTGTTCAGCCCACCGTCTGTTGGCAGAAAAAGAAAATGCCCATCCGTTTTTAAGAATTCCGGTATTATGGGTTACCATTATCTTGTTACGATAAAGGCGGTTTGTTGATACATAAGTTACAGATGTGCCTTTGTATTGCTCATCGGCACCAGCATTTATATAAGTAGAGCCATTACCAGAACCAAAAGTATAAGGCGATGGTTCGAGGCCATATCTAACTTCCCTACCTCTGAATACATCATTCTGGTCACCCAGTTGTGTACTCCATGAAAGGATGCCGTTAGAAACGTTATTAAGTTTTATACCTTCAATGTCTATTTCATTCGGATTACGTGCACCTCGGGGTCTGAAAAATAAGGGTCCGAAAGTATGCACCACTGTATTTACAAACGGGTCGCGTGATGCAACGAGCAAGTCGCTACCAGCCTGTGAAGGTTCTGCACTGTTATCGATATTTGCATTATCAGCCAATGTAATTGTTGGTATTTCAGCATCAGCAGTTGAAGGATTTTGTTCGTTGGGTGACACCTCAATTACCTTGAGATCAACCAACTGATCTTCAGCATTTACATTTACTGTGTCGGGAATAATTCCCTGACCCGAAATTATCATCTGGTATTTACCGTAGTGAATTTCATTTAACTCAAATTTACCCTCGCCGTCTGTTCGGGTATAAACACCCTGGTCGGCAATTGAAACTCTGATATCGGTAACAGGATTATGTGTTTTGTTGTTTACTACCTTGCCTTTAATGGTAGCGCTATTGGTTGCCTGAGCCCATGATATATTACATAACAATGTAAAAGCACCCAATTGAACCACTAACCTCTTCCTCATATTAACGTTATTGATTTTAAAATCGGGTGCAAAGGTAGGTCTTTAACACCTGATGAATTTTGTTTTAGGTTAATAAATTATTAACGGAGGTTGAAAAAACTGTGACGTATTGCAATAAAAGGCAAAAATTCGGCATGATTTCTGTTGTTTTGCACTTTGATATGAAGAAGTTTTTTTTGGTAGCAGCGTTGGCATTGTGTATTTCTCACACCAACCATGCGCAGTCGCAAGCTAAAGTAGCAGCAATTGGTTTCTATAATGTTGAGAATTTGTTTGACACCCTCGACGATCCAAAAAAACAAGATGAGGAGTTTACACCTGCCGGTCCATACCATTATGGTGCTGAAATCTACAGCCAAAAACTACACAACATAGCTAATGTTATTAGTCAGGTTGGTACTGATGTAACTCCTGACGGCCTCGCAATAATGGGGATGGCGGAAGTGGAAAACGATGTTGTTATCAAAGATTTACTCGCACAGCCAGAACTTGCGAAAAGGAATTACAAATATTGCTGGTTTTATACACCCGATGAAAGGGGCATTAGTACAGCAATGATTTATAACCCGAAGTATTTTAAGGTAATTGGCAGTCAACCTTTACATGTACCACTTGAATCGGTGGGAATGAAACGCCCAACACGCGACATACTTTACGTAACTGGCATATTTGCCGGTGACACTGTGCATATTTTAGTGAATCACTGGCCTTCAAAGTCAGGTGGCGAAGCACAATCGGAACCTGGAAGAAATGTTGCAGCAGGTGTAAACAAAAGAATTGTAGACTCGTTAATGAATATTAACCCGAATGCAAAAATTCTTATAATGGGCGACTTGAATGACAACCCTACCTGTAACGGTATACTGAAGATAATTAAGGCGCAAGAGTCTTTAAAAGGAACTAAACCAACTGACATTTTTAATCCGTGGATTAAAAGATATGAAGCAGGACAAGGCACTGAACGTTACAACGACGAATGGAATATCATTGACCAAATTATGATTTCAGGCAACTGGATATCAAATCCCAACAATGGCTGGAAATATTACAAAGAAGACATTTTCAACAAAGAGTTTCTTATAACAAAAAGTGGTCGCTATCGTGGCTACCCTTTGCGGTCATTTGCCGGCACTCATTGGTTGAATGGTTACAGCGACCACTTCCCGGTAGTTATGTACTTTATTAAGAAGTCGTAAGCAGGTTATCTAACGTCATGCTATTCAAAGTAACGAATTAAACCACAGTAATATACTGTGGCAAGGTTGGTATTGGGCTAATTGTTGATGTTGGCAACCGACCTAAAACAACACACTCAATTTAATTCTACCTATTCAAAAAACACCCTAGTTAGAGGGTTTCACATTATCTTTGCCACATGCCGGTAATTTCACATCGTGGGGCCATGATGCCTCCTTCTCCGATCAGAAAATTAGTTCCATTTGCTGATGCTGCTAAGAAAAAAGGAACCAAAGTATATCATTTAAACATTGGTCAACCAGATATCGAAACCCCTCAAGCTATTCTTGATGCTGTACGCAATAGCGATATGAAAGTGTTGGAATACAGCCCAAGCCCTGGCTTTGAGTCGTACAGAAAGAAACTGGTTGAATACTATAAAAGGTACAACATCGATTTAACCCCTAATCAAATCATCGTTACTACAGGTGGTTCGGAAGCGATAATGTTTGCGATTCAGGCTTGCCTTGACCCGGGTGATGAAATTATTATCCCTGAACCTTTTTATGCTAACTACAATGGCTTTTCAACCAGTTCAGGCGTAAAAGTTGTTCCAATTCCTTCTTCTATTGAAACGGGTTTTGCATTGCCACCAATTGAAGCGTTCGAAAAAGCGGTGACAACAAATACCAAGGCGATAATGATCTGTAACCCTAACAATCCGACCGGTTACTTATACACACGCGAAGAACTGAACACACTTAAAGAAATATGCCTGAAACACGACTTGTTCCTGTTCAGTGATGAAGCATATCGTGAATTCTGTTATGACGGACAAACACATTTGTCGGCATTGGCAATTGACGGTTTGGAAGAACACGCAATTTTGCTGGATACTATTTCTAAAAGGTACAGTGCTTGTGGTGGTCGTATAGGGGCATTCGTCACAAAAAACCAACAAGTGCTTGACGCAGCTATGAAATTTGCGCAAGCGAGATTAAGTCCTCCATCATTTGCTCAAATTTTAGGCGAAGCTGCTGTTGACTTACCTGCCGACTATTTCAATGAAATACATGCTGAATACAACGCACGCCGCGATACTTTAGTGGCACGCCTGAATAAAATTCCTGGTGTAAAATGCCCTAATCCGGGTGGTGCATTCTATGCCATGGCGCAATTGCCTGTTGATGATACTGAAAAATTCTGCCAGTGGTTACTTGAAAGCTTCTCTCACAATGGAGCAACAGTAATGATGGCACCTGCAGCGGGTTTCTATGCAACACCGGGTAAAGGAAAAAATGAAGTGCGTTTGGCTTATGTGTTGAATACCAATGATATCAATGCAGCAATGGATTGCCTCGAAGCAGCTTTGATAGAATACAAAAAATAACCTGATTTAAACCAAAATAGATGAAGCCGTCCCGAAAGAAAATTTCGGGACGGCTTTTTAATGCGGTTTAGTGAAGTTGACAAAATAAATTCCATCTAATTTAATTATTATATTTCTTTTATGCAAGGCGCAAAATCCGAGAATAGTGAACTATTTAAGGACTTTTGCAACGACGCAGAAATGGAACAGAATGGTTGAAATGGTGGTATTTATTTTGTCATCTTCACTTAGCTCAATGCCATTTCAAACTTATATTGAATCCCTTCGGCATTCTGTAAAAACTCTATCAATTCGTCATTTAACTGCAGTTTCAAACCTTGTGATTTCATTCTTACCGACTGCTGCGTCTCTTCATCTGACACCTGAATATGTACTTCAGTTGTACCCGGGTTCATTTTAATATAATTACCCATAAAATCAACGAAAGCAGAGTCAAGCCTCCACGTAGGTATTCCTATACTCACTCTCCTGGTAAAAAGCTTTCTCACTTCATCAAGCAATGTAATGCTCTGGATGGTGAATTCAGTTACACCCGGTCTGAATTTATGGTCGTCGTACACACCTTGCAACATGAGCTTCTGCCCGTTGATGAGGTAGTTAGCAAACTGTACATAGCTCTTTTCCCAAAGCATGATTTCAAAGTTGCCGGAATAGTCGTTAATGGTAAATTTACCAAATTTCGTACCCTTTTTACTGGTCAGGTGCCCCACATCTGTAATGAACCCTGCAATTCTTATAGTACGCCCTTTAAAATCTTCAATATCGGAAAGTGGAATGAAATTGTAATTTTCCATCTCGAACTTAAATCCATCAAGGGGGTGCGCACTCAGGTAGATACCAACTACTTCTATTTCTTTGTCCAACAGTTCCGGTAAACCCCATTTTTCGCATTCAGGTATTGCAGGTGGTTTGATCTCCGGCATCGTTTCTCCGCCAAAAAGACTGTTTGTAACTACCGACGTACTTGCCTGAAACTGGTTCCCAAAACGTGTAAGGCGTTCTAAACCATTAAGTGTATCACCATTAGGCACATGGAAATATTGCGCCCTGTGCAACTGAGGGAAACAGTCAAGTGCCCCTGCCAGCACGAGGTTTTCGAGCGTCTTTTTATTGACCGTTCTCTGGTTTACCCTTTTTATGAAATCGAAAATAGTTTCATAAGCTCCGCTTTTTTCACGCTCGGCAATAATATCTTCTACCGCTGCCTCACCTACCCCTTTAATCGCATTTAGCCCGAAACGAATGACTTCTTTCTGCGCCACGTTGAAACCTTTCAACGATTCGTTTACATCAGGTCCTAGCACTTTGAGCCCCATGCGCTGGCACTCTTCCATGTAGAACTTGATTTTTTCGATGTTGTTTTGGTTGTTGAGCACCGCCGCCATGTATTCAGCCGGGTAATGGGCTTTCAAGTAGGCGGTTTGATATGCCACCAGTGCATAGCAGGTTGAGTGCGATTTATTGAACGCGTATTGCGCGAATGCTTCCCAGTCAGTCCAAATTTTTTCGAGCTTATCAGCAGGGTGACCTTTTTTCTGAGCCCCCTCAATGAACTGCCCTTTCATTTTATCAAGTACTGCTTTCTGCTTCTTACCCATCGCCTTACGAAGCACGTCTGCATCACCCTTACTAAAGCCCGCCAGACTTTGAGAAAGCAACATCACCTGTTCCTGATATACCGTAATACCATAGGTCTCTTCAAGATATTCCTTCATATCTTCAATATCGTAAGTGATGGCTTCAAGACCGTGCTTACGTTTAATGAAGTTTGGGATATACTCTATTGGACCAGGACGATACAGGGCGTTCATCGCAATGAGGTCGCCAAATTTATCGGGCTTCAAGTTAATGAGGTGTTTCTGCATACCCGGACTTTCAAACTGGAAAGTACCGTTGGTTTCGCCACGCTGGTAAAGCTGGTAGGTCGTTTCATCGTCTAACGGTAAATCGTCAATTACAATGTCGAGTCCGTAGTTTCTTTTAATGAGGTCAAGTGCATCTTTGATGATGGTAAGGGTCTTCAAACCCAAAAAGTCCATCTTGATTACACCTGCATTTTCAATTACGTTACCTTCAAATTGCGTTATGAGGGAGTCAACGTCCTTGGTCATGAATACCGGAAGCAGATTACTCAGGTCACTTGGCGCAATGATGATACCTGCAGCGTGTATACCCGTATTCCGCACTGAGCCTTCCAGCTTCACCGCCGATTGAAGTACTTCACCGTGCAGGCTGTTCTCCTTATATATTTCCCGTAGCTTGGTAACAAATTCAATTTCTTCTGCCCCAAGTCCCTCTTTGTCTTCCAACCCGCCATCACCCTTGATTTCTGCGTTAATGAGGCGTTTCAAAGAAATACCCGGCTTTTCAGGCACGAGCTTCGCAAGGGCATTACTTTCGGGCAACGGCAAATCCATAACACGGGCGACGTCTTTAATAGAGCTCTTTGCCGCCATTGTACCATAGGTTACAATTTGCGCTACCTGATTTTTGCCGTATTTATCAACTACATAATCAATTACCTTCTGCCTACCGATATCGTCAAAGTCGGTATCGATATCGGGCATGCTCTTACGATCGGGGTTGAGGAACCTTTCGAAAAGCAGTTTATAGTGAATAGGGTCGATATTAGTGATTTTGATACAATAAGCAACTGCAGAACCCGCCGCAGAACCACGACCAGGGCCAATGAATACACCATTGTCTTTACCCCAGTTAATGAAGTCGGCTACAATTAGAAAGTAACCAGCAAAACCCATCGTACGAATGGTGAACAGCTCGAATTTAAGACGCTCTTCCACCTCGGGGGTAATTTCTTTGTAACGTTCGTAGGCGCCCTTCCACGTCAGATGCTCTAGGTAGCCCATCTGGTCGTTATTGAACTCGGGTGGTACTACGTAGTGTGGCAACAAAATGTCACGCTCCAGTTTTAGCGGCTTTACTTTGTCAACAATCAATTGCGTGTTTTCAATTGCCTGTGGAACATCGTGGAAGATTTTTTGCATCTCCTCAGTTGTCTTGAAGTAAAACCTATCGCTAGGGAAGGCAAAACGGCCACCCTTTGGTTGCACTTCATCGTCATCGCCGAGGTCTTTCCATTTGGGGTCTGCCTGCTTTGAACCGGTATTGATACATAATAAAATATCGTGGGCGTTCGCATCCGATTGGTCTACGTAGTGACTATCATTACTGGCAATAACCGGCACATTGTATTTTTCGGCGAACTTCAGCAACACCTTGTTCACTTTATCCTGATCGCCTATTTCATGGCGTTGCAATTCAACATAGTAGTCATCTCCAAAAAGGTCTAACCACCACTTGAATACTTTCTCGCCTTCTTCCTCTCCTTTTTTTAATATTGTTCTGGGCACTTCTGCCGCAAGACAACAAGTAGTTGCAATAAGCCCTTCGTGGTATTGAACAATCAGTTCTTTATCTATTCTTGGGTACTTACCATACAAACCCTCAATGTAACCCAACGAACACAGCTTCACCAGATTCTGATAACCGACCTCGTTTTTTGCCAACATTAACTGATGGTAGCGGTGGTCTTTGTCGTCTTTTGAGAATTGTCGTTTATGCCTGTTTTCTACCAAATAAAACTCACAGCCCACAATTGGTTTAACCACCGGTTCGTTGATGTCTTTGCCGTCTTCGGTTTTACCAACAACCTTTTTGTTTTTCCATGCCTCAGCCACAAATTCGAAAGCCCCGAACATGTTTCCATGGTCGGTGATAGCCATCGCAGGCATATCGTTTTTGCGGGCTTTCTCATATAATTTTGAAATATTAGAAGCCCCATCAAGCAGGGAAAATTGCGTATGGTTGTGCAAATGCGAGAACTTCACGACTCAGAATTTTGATTGGAATTGGTAAAAAAGACGAACAACAAAAATAACTAAGATTCAGCTCGCAACAGAAAAGGAATTATCCACAAAAGATACTAAAAGTATTTCGCAAATTGACCGAAATACCGAACCCAAACCTGCACTGTATGATAGCTACTTATTTGGTACGCGCAACATATTCATAACGCTGCCCATTGGTAACAACAGCACCAACATAGTTGGAAGGCAGTTGATTTACGTATGCAAGTTTATCCTTCATACCACCTATGAAGTAAATGGCGATACTGTCCCACATTTTGTATTCAGGGTTTACTTTAACCAGCACCTCAGCACACATTCCGTCCCAGCCTTTTGCGTGCGATTTTACAATGTTATTGTCTGAGATTTGCCCCAGCGCGGACGTATCGGGTAATGGATTTCCATAAACACCTTGCGTGTACAACAATGGCACTTTTCTTTGCCGTGCTTCTTTCAATGCATCGCCTAATGAATGAAAAGTGTGAATCCGGTTAGCATACTCTTTGTACGTAAAAGTATTGATGCCGCATGTTACCACACTGCCGCATAAACCTAAAAAAAGCACCACATAAACACCTGCAGCTACTTTTCTCAATCGCATATTATCTGCCATTTGCTGCAACGCATAGCTGATAAGTAACGCCAATGAAGGCACAGTAAATGCAACTAAACGACCTACCCCACCCATCAGTTTACCCGAAAACACCAACACCAGAGTTAGCACAATCAGGTAAATACCATACAAGCGAACGGCATCAAATTCACTTTTAAAAACGCTTCTCACCTTTCTTACAATGCCAAGATTATAAAAAAACGAAAGCATACCCGTCACCCCCCAAATAATTTCAAATACCAGCCCCGAACCCAACAAAGAGAAAAACGACCAGAAATTATGCAGTAAAGGGTTTTCAGATTTTTCTAAACCGAGCATTACCTGATACGACTGATACATATCGGTATCCCCCAACATGTGCCTTACATCAACCCAATAAAAAAGAACAATGCCTATGGTACAAAATACAAGTGGAGCAATAGCTTTTGCATAGTCAGATCGCGTGTACCGATAACTTTTCCTTTCTAACAGCCAAACCTGTAAAACAAGGAAAAACACCGGGGTAACAACGATGGGATATACATAACTAAAGAATGGCGCAACCGCAAAGCTGGAACACAACAACAACCATTTGCCTGCTGAAACGTATTTACGTTTTAAAATATCCAGTAACGTAAGGTACTGCCATATACCAACCAGGCATAAGAAATAATCGACTTCGTAATGCTTGAATTGAACAATGTAATTGACAAATGTATCACTGCCAATAATCACCATTACAAAAAGGTAACTCCAAATACTGTTGTTGCCGAACAGGCGCTTGCGCAGGTAAAACACCATGCCCAAATTGGCAACTGTAAAAACCAGCGCAGGCAACCTAAATGAATAATAACTGTAGTCGAAAAATTGAGCAATCACTTTCAATGCACTCAACAATGTTCTTGGGCACTCCTGTATTAAATCAAGTACTCCCCACAATTGCGGAATTGATTTAAATTTCACGTTATAAGTCAACCTCCACTCATCGTTCCAGAAGGGGCGAATTTGAAATAATGCCTCAGTTAGCCCGAGCAATACCAGTAGTATTACAACAGACCAACAGGCAATTTTTATATAACGTTCAAATTTGATACCCATGAAAACCAATGCCGGCAAATGCTTAAAAGTTCGCAAAAATACTGGAATTATACTGACTATAACTCGAAGTAAATTCCACAAAAAACAATAAAAAAGCCCCCGGCTTTTACAAACCGGAGGCTCAGCTATTTTAAACTTATTTATTAGTCCTGATTTTGCATTTTTACCATCGTAAGAATGGTTGCAATTGCGACAGTTTCGCCGGTTTGGTCATAAACATCAACCAACCATTTTACGATACCCTTCTTAATATCTTCCGGCGTTCTTTTTTCCTGTGCTACTTTTTCTTTCACAGTCAGTTTCACACCAATAGTAGTACCAGGGTAAACAGGTTTCGTGAAACGGCATTCATCGATACCGTAATTCAACAAAACAGGGCCTTTTTTAGCATCTACAAACAAACCTGCTGCTTTTGAAAGAATGAAGTAGCCATGTGCTACCCTGCCTTCAAATATGGTGCCTTCGAGTGAAGTTGCATCCATGTGTGCATAGAAATTATCGCCGCTTACATTGGCAAAATTAGTGATGTCGGTTTCAGTAACTGTATGTTTAGCCGTCACCAATGTCTCACCCACTTCTAATTCTTCAAAGTATTTTTTGAATGGATGCTTATCGTACTCGTGTTGCTTTCCGTACTGCTGGTACACGTTCGTGATGCGCGTAATGGTTGTTGGAGAGCCTTGAATAGCTGTGCGCTGTAAATAATGCATAACACCACGCTTTCCACCCATTTCTTCGCCGCCACCTGCGCGACCCGGACCACCGTGCACCAACATTGGCATTGGACTACCATGACCTGTGCTTTCTTTCGCACAATCACTATTAAGTATCAAGATACGACCGTGCATGCTGGCAGTGCCCAAAACAATTTCTTTCGCCAAATCGTCATCAGCAGTAATCACCGAACTCACCAATGAACCCTTGCCCATTCGGGAAAGGTCGATCGCTTCGTCGATGTCTTTGTAAGGCATAATGGTTGAAACCGGGCCGAAAGCTTCGATATCGTGGCAATCTGTCTTTTCGAAGGGATTATCGTTGAAGAAGATAATAGGCGCCATGAACGCACCTTTTTCTTTATCGGCACCCATAACATCAAACTGATCAAGACTGCCAATTACAATGTTTTGTGATTTTGCCAGCATTTCTACCTTCTCACGCACTTCCTTGCGTTGACTAACACCCGCCAAAGGACCCATCCTGACTTCTTTAATCGACGGGTCGCCTATTGTATTGGTTGATAATCGCTTACCCAATGCTATTTGAACATCTTCTACTCTATTTTCCGGAACAATAATTCTACGAACAGCAGTACACTTTTGCCCTGCCTTAGTAGTTATTTCCCTCACAACTTCTTTGATGAAAATGTCGAACTCCGGCATGTTAGGAGTCACATCGCTACCCAGAATACAGCAGTTGAGCGAATCAGCTTCCATGTTAAAAGGCACCGCTTCAGAAATGATTCGTGGATGCGACTTCAACATTTTACCTGTTGATGCTGAACCCGTGAAGGTTACAATGTCTTCAGTTTGGATGGTATCGAGTATACCCCTCGCCGAACCACACACCAATTGCAATGAGCCTTCCGGTAAAATATTAGACTGAATAATTGCTTCAAAAACAGCCTCAGTGAGGTAGGAAGTGATGGATGCTGGCTTCACAATTGCAGGCACACCGGCAAAAAGATTCACCGCAATTTTTTCCAACATACCCCATACCGGGAAGTTATAGGCATTGATATGAACAGCTAAACCCTCTTTTGGCACCATGATGTGGTGACCAATAAACGTGTTGTTTTTAGACAATTTAGCAATGTCGCCATCAACATAATAACGCTCATCGGGGAATTGACGCCTGAGGCTCGCATAGCTGAACAGGTTACCAATACCACCTTCAATATCAACCCACGAGTCAGCGCGCGTAGCACCGGTAAAGGCACTTATTTTATAAAATTCTTCCTTCCTTTCCTGCAAATAAAGCGCTAATGCCTTAAGCATTCTGCCCCTTTCCTGGAATGTAAGTTTGCGTAAGTTTCTGCCACCTGTTTTGCGGGCATAGTGCATCATTGCACCAAAATCTAACCCTTCAGAACCGGCACTAAAAATCGCATCACCAGTAACTGCATTGTATAAAGTTTCATTCGCCGACAATGGAGTTACCCATTTTCCCTCAGCGTAATTTTTGAGCGTTCTTATTGACATATATGCCTGTTTTCGGCTTGCAAGATAAAAAGATAAACCCGATTTTCAGGTGGTTTTCCTCAATTGTAACACGTTATTGGCTCACCGACTCTTCCTCAACACCCTGCATGTAATCAATGTCGTCTCTGGTCAATTCATCCCAGTCTTCACCCACCAATAATTTTTCTCCCATTGCCGATTTCAAGGCATTCATAATAACCACAGCATCCCAGGAGGAAACAACAATTCCAAAATAGATTTTTTCACCTGTGCCATCGAAGTACAAATTGCCTGAACTGTTAACCACTGCATGAACATATTCCATAGAGTCATAGCCCATTGCATCAATATATTTTCCCTTTAAAGGATGGTCTGTCTTTTTAATCGGCCACTGAAAATGAAAACCTCCCAATTGGTCAATTTTGAATGTGCGTTTTATGGGTATCAGCAAACGTTTTGTAATCAATATCAATTTATCGTCTGTAACAGTAATAATTTCTGATTTGAAAACTCTGGAAAGCAATTTAAATGCAGCATAAAACATCCCTACCAAAATCACTAAGAGCAGAATAAAACCTGTCAAGGGCAATAAATCCAGATTTTGGGTGTAAAAAATACGATCAGAATCAAAAACCGAACTACTATTTTCAATCGCGAAAAAAAACATCATTAAACATCCTGTTATCAGTGCGACCTTAACAATGGGCGATGTTGCATTTTTAATCAGAATTTCTGTCTTTCCAACTAGTCGGTTAATCTGGATTCTAGCCATAAGAGTATATTTTGGGTGTTCCTAGTTACCGTTATTATTGGTGATTATCTCTGCATCGAATACCTGAGCAAAATGAACGAGCAGCTTGTCCTTCACTTCCTGCTCATCAACTATTCTTCCGAGTTCTTTCTCCATGGATGTCACTGCTTTATCGGTGATACCGCAAGGAACGATGTAATTGAAATATGATAAATCGGTATTGACGTTTAATGCAAAGCCATGCATGGTAACCCACCTTGAGCTGCGCACACCCATTGCGCAAATCTTACGTGCACGTGCTGGATTATCAGGGTCAAGCCATACTCCCGTGGAACCTGGCAATCGATCTGCTATTATGCCATATTCGGCGATTGTTCTAATAATCACTTCTTCCAGATTGCGCATGTACTTGCCTAAGTCGGTGGTGAAACGTTCAAGGTCAAGAATAGGATAGCCTACAATTTGCCCCGGACCGTGGTAGGTTATATCTCCTCCGCGGTTGGTTTTGTAAAAGGTAACATTCATTTCCTTCAGGCGTTCATTGTTCACCAAAAGGTTTTCGATATGCCCGCTCTTACCCAATGTGTACACATGCGGATGCTCGCAAAACAACAAGTGATGAATAGTATCTGGCACAAAATCAGCCGATTCTATGCCGTTCACAAACTTCTTGGACTTTTGTTCAAGGTTCGCCTTTAGCAAAGATTCCTGATAGTCCCACGCTACATTGTAAGCAACAATTCCTAGATCCTGAAAAAAAATTGGCTCCATATCTTAATGCAATATAGCGATAATTTGGATTACCAAATCGTTGCAAAATGGATTGTTGTTTCGTGAATCTGAAAAATCAAAAATGAATGCATCCAAATTTAAAGGAGAATAAAAAACTACGTTCAAGCTGCGAAGCCTATGAACATTACTACTTCTCCCAATAATCTATTTAATTTGCTTGAAATTTAAAGGCTAAATGAGTGACCACAAAAGCATAAAAAACTGGGCGGAAGACGAAAGACCACGTGAAAAAATGCTGCAAAAAGGCACTCATGCGCTCACCGATGCTGAACTGATAGCGATTTTATTGAACAGCGGCACCAGAGAAAAATCGGCACTAGATATCGCCCGCGAAATTATACAACTGGCTAACGGTAACCTTCGTGAATTAGGCAGACTTACATTAAAAGACTTTCAAAATGTAAAGGGTGTGGGTGAAGCCCGGGCTATTACCGTAGCGGCAGCACTGGAATTAGGGCGCAGAAGGCAAACTTCAGATTTTCTTGAAAAGCCGCGTATTACGGGCTCCGAATCAGCAGCTGAATTGATAAAACCATTGTTGCAAGACCTCAATCACGAAGCATTCTTGGTTGTTTACATGAATGCAAAATGCGATGTCATGAAAACTGAAATCATATCGCAAGGTGGGCTGACAAGCACTATCGCTGATATTCGGATTATTTTGAAAAATGCATTGTTGAACAATTCCAGCAACTTACTTATTGCACATAACCACCCTTCAGGCAGTTTGAAACCAAGTAAGGCCGATATGACACTCACACAAAACATGAAGGAGGCTTGCAACATTATGGATATTAAATTGCTCGACCATATCATTATCGCAGGCTCAGGTTACTACAGTTTCGCTGACGAAGGGGAACTATAAAAAAAGCCCCTTGTTCGGTGAACAAGAGGCTTTGCTTTGACTCTGAAATTCCTATTTCAATATTTCTAATTTCTGCGTCGTTTTGATGCCTTCCACCTCTGCTTCAACCATATAAACTCCGGCAGGGTAATTGAATTCCATCGTATTATCGGTGTTGGCCGATGTCGTAAACTTCCTAATCACTTTACCTGTTACATCACTTATAGTACAACTTACTGTAGTATTATCTAATCCTTTAAAAATCAGGTGAAAATTACCTGTTGTTGGGTTCGGATAAATTTTGAGGCCTTCGGTTGGCTTACCATCAATATCTATTACTGCAGTAGGGCAATAACTGTAGAAATTAAATCGGGCTGTATCTGTACAACCAACATTTGCAACAGTGTATTTGATGACAGATGCTCCTGAAGCTAGTGCTGTAACCACACCTGTAGACGACACTGTAGCCACCGTTGGTGCTGAACTAGACCAAACACCACTTGTTACCGTTTCAGAAAGCGTACGAGAAACGCCAATGCAAGCTGAATCTCTGCCTGAAATTACGCCCCTGTTAGGCACAGGCACAACTGTCATGTGCGACGTTGCGGTAGCTGTACCGCAAATATTTCTGATTGTATAAGTTAAAGTCGCTGTACCGGAAGTTAAACCACGAACAGAACCCGCACCCCAAACAGTAGCTACTGAAAGGCGTGAGCTTGACCAAGTACCACCTGTTACGTCAGGTGTCAGTGAAATTACCCTACCAATGCACATTGCTGTATCGCCTGAAATAACAGGTGTTGTAGGTGTTGAAAGAACTGTAACTGTTGCTGTTACAGTTTGTGAACCAAGTGTGTATGTTATTGTAGAAGTTCCCGGAGTGACACCATAAACGACACCCGTTGATGCATCGACTGTAGCTACAGATGTTGTACTGCTAGACCATGACCCTCCAATTGTGTAAGTAGTGAGCGCGGTTGTGCTTCCAGCGCAAACAGAAAGGCTTCCTACTATTCGTAAGAAGTATTCGTAGGTTACTTTAAACGCCATTTGAGGTACAGAAAGGTAAGGTTGAGCGAATGCGACACCAGGAATCAATACGTTATGCCCCATAAATGTGTAAGGCCTTGGCACTCCATAGCGCGATTCATTTTCAGCAATCAAACCAGTTTGGTAACTACCTCTGTAACCCGTTGCTGCATTATGCGGTGTTTGTTGAGGCCAGGATGTTGCAGTAGAACCTGCTGTTGAACCGCAGAATAAAGTCAAATAGTTAGCTGAAGTGAGGTACGTACCCAATGAAAAACTATCAGCAGGTTTAAAGTGTACATAAGCTACTACCTTCTGACCTGATTGAACTCGCAACGGCGTTGAAAGCCCGAGGTAGCAAGTGGAAAATGTTGAATAATACAACGGAACTGCATAACGCTGTTTCTGGCTTGCAGATATAGAATCCCATGATTCACTGCGTCCCAAAGCACATTCTGTTGGGTTGTAAATAGATGTAGCAAACCTTGGTGTACTATCAGGGGTAATTGCTGCATAAGTCGATGATGCACCGTAAATAAGCGCAAACACACCTGAATCTATACTATTGGTGGTAGCAAAAAGTTCAACAATCATACTGTCTGTTCCACTGCCGCTTGTATAGTTTCGGGTGTACCAATATGGGAATCGAAATGAATCAATTGAATAAGACTGCGTATCAGTTACAGGTGGAATTGTAAGCCCCCCACCGGCACCTGTTGCTTCAGTATAATAATGACTATCAGTAGGATCGAAAGACATACCTAAACCATGAGTGAAGACATTATAAGCAGCCCTGCCCGAAGATAACCCTGTTGAGTCTACGATGTTACTGTCGGGAGACATGACCCACGAATAAAGTAAAGAAGATGTTGTTTGGTTCAGGTTCCAATAGTCGAACCAGGAGCCATACCTTGTTCCTGCGGTAGTTCTGTGAGCAACATGGGGAGCCCCTTTATCATTCTTTTTCAACTGATTGATTTTCTCAATATCAAAAGAGCGTAGCACACCCGGCTTTTCCCAAGGTGCAGGCACTGTACTATGCTGCATTTGCGCAAAGCCGCATTTGAACGACAATAAAACAGATAAAAGAAAATAGAACTTTCTCATAGAATATTTTTTATACATCTCTTGGTGAAGATACGATTTTTCAAAAAATAACGAAACAATATCCACAAAAAAATCCCCCGGCAAGGTGTTACCATACCGGGGGAAGTGGATAAATATTGTGTTGCACTATTCAAATACACACAAGGTATAATTTGACTTACCGCGTTGAACGAGTACATATTTTCCGTTCAGCAAATTTTTGTTAGTAAGCTTGAAATCAGCAGGCACTTTGGTTTTGTTTACTGCAACACCATTGTTCTGTAACAGTTTTCTTGCCTCGCCTTTTGAAGGCAAAATTTTCGAGTCAGCAAGAAAAGACGTCATATCAATTCCATCAGCCAAACCTTCTTTTGAAAAGGTTACTTGTGGAACACCATCCATTACTTCAAGCAACTGTTTTTCAGTAAGTTGCATCAATGCATCTACAGCAGAGTTTCCGAACAAAATATCAGATGCCTGCTGTGCAAATGCAAGATCTTCAGCACTGTGCACCAAGGTAGTCAACTCTTCAGCGAGTGCCTTTTGAGCCTTCCTCAAATGCGGTGCTGTACAGTGCTCTTCGATAATCGTTTTAATTTCATCAAGCGTTTTAAATGAGAAGATATACAACATCTTTTCAACATCATTATCAGGCAATTTGAGCCAGAATTGATAGAATTGGTATGGCGATGTTTTTTCAGGGTCAAGCCAAATGTTACCCGACTCTGATTTACCAAACTTAGAACCATCGCTCTTCGTAATCAAAGGGCTCACAAGCGCAAAGGCATCACCTCCACCCTTTCTTCTAATGAGTTCGGTACCAGTTACAACATTACCCCATTGGTCTGAGCCTCCCATTTGAAGCTTTAACCCGTAAGTAGTATGTAAATGGTAGTAATCGTAACCTTGAATTAACTGATAAGTAAACTCAGTGAATGACATACCGGTTTCCATACGTTTGGTAACTGAGTCTTTCGCCATCATGTAGTTTACAGTGATGTGCTTGCCCACATCGCGAATAAAATCGAGGAATGAAAAGTTCCTGAACCAATCTATGTTATTCACCAACATTGCGGCATTAGGTGCATCAGAATTAAAATCAAGGAATTTGCCTAGTTGAGCGCGTATTCCATCAATGTTTTTCTGAATGGTTTCAATATCCAACAGGTTTCTTTCAGCCGACTTACCCGAAGGGTCGCCCACCATACCAGTAGCACCGCCAACGAGCGCATAAGGTTTATGCCCCGCACGCTGCAAACGCATCAAAAGCGTTATTTGCAACATACTACCAACATGCAGGCTATCTGCGGTTGGGTCAAAGCCTATATATCCCGATGTCATTTCTTTCATCAGTTGTTCTTCAGTGCCGGGCATTATTTCCTGTATCAGCCCTCTTTCACGTAATTCCGCTACTAGATTTGTCATTTATTTTAATTTCGAGAGCGCAAAAATAAACTAATAATTCAGCCATTAACTCCGAGATGTGAATTAACCCCGAAAAGAAGAAATAAAAAACAACATAATTCCCGAAACGCTTGCTTAATATGTTTTTAATTCCGAATTTTGTAGTTACCTTGCGGTAGCCAAATTAAAATTTACAATCTTGAAACGAATTTTACTTGCTCTGATTCTATTAGGAGTGACTCAGGCTGAGGCACAAGAACACCATGAAATTGGCATTACTGCCGGTTTATCAAACTACTATGGAGACCTCACTCAAAAGATGTTTCCTAAGTACGGATGGGCTCCTATGGGTGGCATTATTTACAAGTATTCAATGAATCCTTGGGTTAGTTTGCGTTTCGGTGCATCATATACCTCTCTCAGCGGAGCTGATAGCATGAGCGAAATCTCAGTTTATAAAGCTAGGAATCTAGACTTTGGCACTCACTTGTTTGAAATGCACGGTGGTTTGGAATTCAACTTCATTCCTATTGAAGCTTATTATTTTAAAGCTACACCTTACGTATTCGGCGGTATTTCAGCTTTCTATTTCAACCCTTTTTCTAAAGACCCAAATGGCGACAAAGTATTTTTGAAACCTTTGAGTACTGAAGGTGAAGGATTACCAATGTATCCTGACCGCAAACCTTATAGCAACATCAATATGGCGTTCCCGTTTGGTGGTGGTTTTAAGTTCTTTATTGGTAAAACATTTATGCTTACTACCGAAGTCGGTTTCCGTTATACTAATACCGACTACATTGACGACGTTAGTAAATCATACGTTGACCTCGATACATTAAAAGCATACAAAGGCGTACTTGCAAAACAAATGTCATACCGTGGAAACGCATTGAAAGATTGGGATCACAACAACCCATACTACGGCTTCCAACGCGGCCAAAGTAATGCAAACGACTGGTATTACTTCGTAAACATTGGTTTGAACATTTACTTCAAAGCATTTGGCAACAACAGGGAATATACTAAAACAAGGTGTCCTGGTTTCTACAAAAGAGAAATTTTCTAAGCTGACTTGATATCATTAAAATAGGCTGTCTCAAAAGGGGCAGCCTATTTTATTTTGCAGCAGGACTGATTATACTAATAAAAAGCAGGGTTTCATTTTGCGAAACCCTGCTTTGATTAATATTTAATAACCTCACAGAAATTAATAAGTCATCGTTGTTAAGTTTGATTTACGGAGTGTATTAATTGTTGTGTGTGGCCATTTTACTTGAATTGGCTTACCGTTACTTCCTGGACCAGGGAAAAGCAGATAGATGAACTGGCTATATTGTAGTTGCCATGTACCGTTTGTTAACTGTTCGATCCAAAACGAAGAAGAAACTTGTGAAGTTGTTACGTTATTTTGAATAAACGGAATGTTTAATATTCCTCCTGTCGCATTTCCTGTATCCATTGTTATTTCCCAAACGTTTGAAAAAGTTTGACCTTTAATTGTATCGTTCAAGAAATGGTTAGGGTCCATATCAGGGAATTCTGGAAATGGTCTCGCTGAAGGCGAAGGGTTTTCTAATCCAGTAAGGTAGCCTATTCTAAATGAGTCGAAATCGTTAATTGGCTCTGGTAACCCGCTGATACTTTTGATTGAACCAGATGAGAACCCTTTTGGTTGCCTTGTTTGCCCTATTGCAAGAACGGAATTTCCGTGCGGAATTGTCGCCAGACGTGCAAAGTCTAAAACCAAACCATTCGAATTTTCAAGACCTGCTTGCGTATTAAAATCCTTTACGTTCAAAAACAAGCCTGTTTCCATGTGTATCACATTAGGTGCTTTCAAATCAGGGTCAGTACATTGGTCATGACACAAACTTGTGATCTTTTGATTGTACATCAGACCAACAATATGTTGCACCTCCTCATTATTACCACTAAATGGCCCTTTGTTTGCGGCGGCAATAACAACGGGCTTAAACTCTAATACCTCGGAGTAGGGCATCACTTCAAGTTTAAAGCCATTTTGCGGACCAGGAACCATGATAACGTTCCATCCCGTAGATGTTTTACCTTCCGGAGCGGGTGCATTTTCCCACACTCCAATCAAATTCGCTAATGGTCCGAGTTGATTAATTTGAGACTGAGTCAAGTTCGCAACGGAATAAGCTTTAATACCCGCGCTTGAGAGAACTGGTTGATTTGCCATTTTTAACAGTTTTAAAATAATTTTAAATTTTTTATCACAACAAATCTAATGCATTTTTTAAAAAAATCGTCATTTATACTAATTATTTTAAATAATCTATCAAATGAAAAGAGACAATTTTAGTTTAAGTACATCACACAAACAAAAAACAGTAGTAGGCATAAGCCCACTACTGTTCAATCTCAATCTTATACATTAATAATCTTTGTTACACTTTTTTTTTGGACTGGCGTTGGGGGCAGCACCCTATGCTTCAATCAGTATATCTCCCGTCATTTCAGCAGGCACAGGCACGCCCATGTATGTGAGAATGGTTGGTGCGAGGTCGCCCAACTTACCTGTTTTTAATTTGCCCTTGTAGTCGTTAGATATTAGAAACAATGGAACCGGATTCAAGCTGTGTGCCGTATTCGGTGTACCGTCTTCATTAATTAAGAAATCGGCATTACCGTGGTCGGCAGTAAGGAAAACAGCATAACCGTTGGCCAAAGCAGCAGGTACAATTTTAGACACACAACTATCAACCGTTTCTACCGCCTTGGTTACTGCACTCCAAACACCTGTGTGCCCCACCATATCAGGATTAGCAAAGTTGAGGCAAATAAAGTCAACCGACTGGCTGTTGATTTCAGGGAGTATTTTATCTGTGATTTCGTACGCACTCATTTCAGGCTTTTGGTCGTAAGTAGTCACGTCGCGTGGCGATTGTGCCATGATGCGCTTTTCACCATTAAAAGGTAGTTCACGACCACCCGAGAAAAAGAATGTTACGTGTGGGTACTTCTCCGTTTCTGCAATCCTGATCTGGGTTTTACCTGCTGTCTCCAACACCTCGCCTAAGGTATTTTTCAAGTCAGAATTGGTGAATATTACATTGACACCTTTGTAACTCTTGTCATATTCTGTCATTGTTACATAGTGCAAAGGAATGGTTTTCATGTTTTGGTCAGGGAAATCTTGTTGCGTAAGGGCAACAGTGATTTCGCGACACCTATCAGTACGGAAGTTGAAGCAAATAACAACATCACCTTCTTTAATAGTAGCAAGTGGCTGGTTATTGCTATCGCACATAATAATAGGCTTAATGAACTCGTCTGTTACGTCAGCATCATAAGACGCCTGAATAGCAGCTATTGGGTCTTGCGCCTTAGTGCCTATCGCTTGAGTAAGTCCATCGAACGCAAATTTCACACGCTCCCAGCGCTTATCGCGGTCCATAGCATAGAAACGACCTGTGATAGATGCGAGTTTGCAGTTTTCCTGATTCAAATGCTGATACAAATCTTTTACGAACTCTAAACCGCTCTTAGGGTCGGTATCACGACCATCGGTGAAAGCATGAACAGCAACGTCTGGCACATTGTATTTTTTTGCCAATGTAGCCAAAGCCTTGATATGGCTGATGTGCGAGTGCACTCCCCCATCGCTTACAAGCCCCATAAAGTGAAGCGTACGTTTACCATCTGCCGCTGCTTTGAAAGCATTCTGAAGAGTTTCGTTTTTCTCCATTTCACCGCTTCTAATCGCTACGTTGATACGTTCAAGCTCTTGGTACACAATACGCCCGGCACCAATATTGAGGTGACCTACCTCCGAATTACCCATTTGCCCGTCAGGCAAACCCACGGCTTCACCGCAAGTAATCAATTCATTATTTGGATATTGTGCATATAACGACTTCACAAATGGCACATTTGCATTTGCGATGGCATCAGCGGCGGGCACCCTACCATGACCCCAACCGTCCATAATCAACAAAAGAGCTTTTTTCGACATGGCTGCAAAATTAATCGATTTTAGGTGATTGGTAGATGATTTTGAACAATTCAAAATTTGCAATCGCATTCAAAGCAAAACACCCCGCCGCGGTGCGGCAGGGTGTCGAAATATTGAAAATAAACCAACGATTAGTAACCGAAGATTTGTTCCATAGTAAGCTTGGTAACATTACCTACTTTCTTCATATCGTCCATTGACACTTTCTTTTCAGAAGCAACGATGCAATATGTGTAAGGCTTTTTAGAGATATTATCGCTATGGAATTGTTTAAGAGTTCCATAGTTTACTTTATCTACATTGTCGTACTCATTGCGCCTGATGTCGTCTTTAAGACCTTTACGCTCAGCAACAATGTAGGTATAAATGATACCATCCTGTGTGATACGTTCAGTTTCAATGTCTTTCTTCAATGCCGATTTAGCTGAAGCAATGTTGTTAGATACTTCCGGCAAATCAGTCAGCAATTCGTTCATTGCTTTAATAGACTCGTTGAATTTATCAGCCTGACAACCTACATAAGCCAACATAGTGTAAGGATCCTCTTTCTTTTCAGGAGTTACATACGATGCGTAAGTTGAATAAGCCAACGCTTTACTTTCACGAATAGTCTGGAATACCAATGCACCCATACCTGCACCGAAGTAGTTGTTGAACAAATCAATAGTCACTTGTTTATCAGCACTGTAACCCGGTACGTTTCTTACCCAACGAATTTCGCTTTGAACCATATCGTAGTCAGCAAACAATACTTCGTTCGCTTTTTGAGTGGTGAAAGAGAATGTTTTTTGAGTTGGTTCAGGTTTGAATTTAGAAGGTACAGCATGAAGCTTTTTCATAGTACCTACAAAACCAGTCAACGCTTGTGGGCCATAATAAATCACCCTGTGGTTGTATGATGAAAGTGAATGAAGAATATCAACAAGGTCACTGCCTTTCAGGTTCTTCAAATCATCGTTGCTCATTACATAGTTAAACGGATTTTCTGGGCCGTATTTAGCGAAGTTGGTAAGACCTGACATGATTTGCGCCTTGTTGTTTTTAGCATCAGTACGCGTTTTCAACATACGTGCTTTCAACGATTCAAGTGCTTTATCGTCGGCTTTACAATGAGTCAACAAGTCTTCGAACAATGCTACTGCTTTGTCGAAATTCTCTTGTAAACCTTCAATGTTTACAGTCGTGTTTTCGTTAGATACAGAAATATTGAAGCTGCACGCCAATTTGTAAAACTCTTTCGAAATGGCTTCAGAAGTCATTTTATCAGTACCAAGGAACTGAAGATATTGACCAGCAATTGAAAGACGTTTATCGTTCCAGTTACCCATATTGAAGCGGTAAGCCAAACGGAACAAACCATTTTCTTCGTTTTTCACATACATCACTTCTGCCCCACCCAAGGTGCTGTGTTGGAAGTCTTTTTTGAAATCGAGGAATACAGGCTGAATGTCTTTAACAGGCATCTCATTTACATTCTTCACGAAATCAGATTGTTTACCTGCGTTTGTTTCAACCGGAGTGATTGGTGGTTTAGCCACTTTGGCTGTGCCCTTCGCTTCACCTTTACGTTTGTAAACAACAACATAGTTGTTAGCGAGGTATTTTTTAGCAAACTCAACTATGTCTTTCTTAGTGATTTTGCTCAACCTGTCAATGTAAGCAACATCTTCTAACCAATCTTCTTCGCTGGTAAATGCATTCATCAAAGTATATGCACGACTGCTGTACTTTTCTGATTGCTTCATCATACCCTTTTTCTGGTTATTGATGATAGACACCAACAAATCGTCATCAAACTTACCGGCTTTCAGGTTTTCGATTTCACCCAACATCAATTTCTTAACCTCATCAAGCGATTGGTTCAAAGAAGGGTTACCACGCAATTCCATGTAACCGTAGTCAATCAATACATCAGCAGATGCAGATGCTCGGAGTAGCTTTTGCTTTTTAACAAGGTTCAAGTCCATCAAACCGGCCTTGCCGTTGGTTAATACCTGACCGGTAATATCTGCAAGAATTGCTTCTTTAGAGTGAATACCCGGCATTCTGTAACCGATTGACACAAATTCTGCATCAGGTCCAAACACTTCTTTTTCGATAGGAGCCGTGATTGGTGCTTCAGGCGAGAATGTGTACTTAGGTACATCTTTTTTCTCCAGTTGACCAAACAAAGCTGCTACTTTCTGAATCAGTTCATCAGGGTTGAAATCACCAGAGATGATTACGCCCATGTTGTTAGGTACATAGTACGTCTGGAAGTACTTTTTAATTTCGAGCAAAGAAGGATTTTTCAAGTGCTCAACAGTACCTATGGTAGTTTGTTTACCGTAGTTGTGGTTCTTGAAAATTTCAGAAAGCATTAATTCCGACACTTTTCTGTTGTCGTTATCGAGCGTACGGTTTTTCTCTTCATAAACCGCTTCCAGTTCGGTATGGAAAATCCTGAATACCGGATTTCTGAAACGCTCAAATTGTACAGCAAGGAATTTATCTACTGCATTTGAAGGAATATCTTCAGTGTACACAGTTTGTTCAAACGAAGTGAAGGCATTGGTACCTGTAGCACCCATGTTGCTCATCATTTTATCATACTCGTTGGCAATAGCCCACTTAGCAGCAAGCCCCGAAACTGAGTCGATTTGATGATAAATACCCGCACGTTTTGCATCGTCGGTAGTATGGTTGTATTGCTCGTACAATGCATCAATCATATCTAGGTATGGCTTCTCCTTACTCCAGTCAAGCGAACCGTAATTGCTCGTGCCTTTGAACATCATGTGCTCGAGGTAGTGCGCAAGCCCAGTATGATCGGAAGGATCTGTTTTACTACCTGCTTTAGTAGCAATAAACACGTGCATACGTGGTTCCTTGGTAGTAGGACTTAGAATTACGGTCAACCCATTTTTCAATGTGTAGAAGCGCGTTTGCATAGGGTCGTTGGTTACATACCTGTAACTAAACCCTTCTGACGATGCCTCTTTCCATTCGTATTGACCAAAAGAAGCTGCCTGTGCCGCCAGTATTAAACCGACAGTTAAGCTGATACGATTAAGTAATTTCATTGATTAACAATTAGCGATTGCAAAATTAGAAATAACGGTGGCTATACGAAGTTTTTTAATAACTGATTTCAAAAATCACCCTTTGAGGTTGGGGATGAGGAGAACTGACACAAAATTCCGGGTATAAATAAACCTTCATTTTCGCTATTTACTACCTTCTAAACTGTACTTGCAGTTGGCTGAAAGCAATACACTAGCGCAACAGTTTCGTCTTTTCAATTTGCTTATAGTTAAATTCATAAAGGTTATTTTGTTGGTGTGCTTGCTCCCTTACCTTTGCACAATATGAAATTGCTTTTATCGTACCTGAAACCACATAAGTGGCTCATTATTCTCGCAATAGTACTCGCAGGTATCAATCAGGGTTTTTCGATGTTAGACCCGTATTTCGCAGGACAATTACTCGATAACTTTGTAAACCACCCGTTATCAGTTGATAAAGAAGGGCATATTACTCGCGACATATCGTTGTATCTTTCAGGGGCACTTAAAATTATAGGTATTCTTGTTGGTGTGGCAATGGTTTCCCGGATTGCTAAAAACTTCCAGGACTATACTGTAAATGTAGTGATCCAGAAATTTGGGGCTAAGTTGTACACCGACGGTTTGAAACATGCGCTTCGCCTCCCTTACCAAGATTTCGAAGACCAAAGCAGCGGACAGACACTTTCAGTACTCCAAAAGGTTCGTACAGATAATGAGAAGTTCATCAATGCGTTTTTCAATGTGTTGCTGCCATCACTTGTGGGCCTCACTATTGTTATATCTTACACTTTGAGCATCAATGTAATGCTGCCATTTGTGTATATAGGTGGTGCGCTGGTACTTGGCTTGCTGATTGGGCAGCTATCAAAACGAATCAAAACGGTTCAAAAAACGATTGTAAAAGAAACAAACGCGTTAGCTGGTTCAACTACTGAATCATTACGTAATATTGAGTTGGTGAAAAGCCTTGGACTCACGCAACAAGAAATTAGAAGGCTGAACGCGACTACCATTAAAATTCTGCAACTCGAACTTAAAAAAGTACGCAGCATCCGTACGATTTCTTTCATTCAGGGCACATTTGTAAACCTCCTCAGGCAGTTGATTATCCTCAGTTTGTTAGTGTTTATTTTTAAGGGCAGCATATCACCGGGGCAATACCTTACGCTGGTGTTCTATTCTTTCTTCATCTTCGGACCAATGCAGGAAATTGGCAGTGTAATAATGTCATACCGTGAAGCAGAAGCTTCTTTGAATAACATTCATACCCTGCTTGAGAAAAAAGTAGAATACACCCCTGAGCAGCCTGAGGCTATTAATGAGATTAAAAAACTTGAATTTTCAGGCGTTTCATTCAAGCACCAAACTGCAAACAGGCTTGCGATTGAGAACATTAGTTTCAATGTAAATACTGGTGAAACAATTGCTTTTGTTGGTCCATCAGGCAGTGGTAAAACAACCATGGTGAAACTTTTGGTGGGATTGTACCACCCTATTGAAGGCAATATCTTTTACAATGGTCACGAAGGCAGTAAAATAAACTTCGAAGAACTGCGCATGCAAATGGGGCTTGTAACGCAGGACCCTCAATTGTTCTCGGGCACCATTCGTGAGAATTTATTGTTCGTGAACCCTGGCGCTACCGAAGAGGAAATCAATGATGCGCTTAAAAAAGCATCGTGCCAAAACCTACTGGCGCGCGCCGAAAAAGGATTGGACACTGTAATTGGTGAGGGCGGTTTAAAACTTTCGGGTGGTGAACGCCAGCGTATTTCTATTGCACGCGCATTGCTCAGGCACCCGCGTTTGTTGATTTTCGATGAAGCGACTTCCGCGCTCGACTCGCTCACCGAAGAAGAAATCTCGAAAACCATTAGAGAAGTTACTTCTGGTAGAGAGCACATTACAATTATGATTGCGCACAGGCTTTCTACCATCATGCACGCCGATAAAATTTACGTACTAGAAAAAGGCCACATTGTAGAAACAGGCAACCACCAATCGCTGGTTGATGAAAAAGGTCTTTACTACGCCATGTGGAGGCAACAGATTGGAGAACGTAAAAACGACGCTCCAAAACCTGCTATGGCTGGGAAATAGGTGATTAGGATTGTGGGTTTGCAAGCGAGACGCTTGCTCAGTGTTAGGACGAAGCGAGACGCTTCGACTAGAGGTTGCATTCAGGGCTTGATTGAGTTGGTTTGGTTGGCTTAAGGGTGTTGGTTTTGCAAGCGAGACGCTTGCTCTGTATCAGGACGAAGCGAGACTCATCGACCAGGGTGGAGTTTTTGGGAGCGAATCTGAGAGCGAGAGCGAAGGATATCTCGACCTGGACGAAGCGAGGACGCTTCGTCTAGGTTGGGAATAACAGGGCAAAAAAAATAAGCCGACTAAAACTAGCCGGCTTACCTTTTGAAAAATGTTGTCTATTAATACAACTTCGGACAAGACCAATTGTATTCAGGTCCTTTATCGCGCTTGTTGATTTTACCGAAGTAAAGCAATGAAATTTCGTAAGCACCAAAGCCATTCGTTGCCGGAGTGAAACCAGAAATGTTCACGTCGTAGCTGAAACCGATACGAGCCTTAGCCCATTCAATACCAATATAAGGAGCCAATGCATCGCCGTTGCGGTACCATGAACCTAAATAAAGTACTGTATTCTTTTGGAATTCCATGTCGTGACCAGGGTTCAAAATGAAACCTACTGCACCACCCACCAAAAATTCTTGTGCTGAAGCTTGTTGCTGATACAATGCACTTGCATACAATACCGTGAATTCATTCAAGTCGAACGCACCACCTGCATAACCGGTATAACGGGAATGGATTTGGTGTGTGCCGCCCATAAATGATTCTACAGGCTGAGTGAGGTGATAATAAGAGCCACCAACATACATTTTAGCATGTTCACCGAATGCTCCTGAATACATACCACCAACGTTGAAGTCGGCATAAGTAACATCGCCAGCAGCAAACCTTTCGTTAGTTGTGTATGGTGTTCCTCCTGTAGCAGGGTCAAACTGATCTTCGAATCTAAGTTTTGCGAAATCAAGGCTTTTCTGAACGAAGTAACCCTGAGCTGCCAACGAAATGTGTTGCTTTTTTTCAGCACCAAAACCTTTGTGGTATGCCAAAGACAAACCGGCAGTTGTATTGGTTAATGCGCCTGTACCTGATTTATCGTAAATGAGCATACCGCCAATACCCATAGCATCGCCTTCAGGCAGTTTTCCTTTCAACATTGCCATGTCGTAAGAAATAGTCCCTGTTACGAAAGGAGTAGATGATACCGATGACCATTGGTTTCTGTAGTTAGCAGCAACCCTTATGTCATCAGGCACTAAACCAGTCATAGCGGGGTTAAGGGTAAGCGGTGAAGTAAAATATTGAGAGAAGTGCATGTCCTGAGCATGTGCCTGTACAGACAAACCCAAAACTAATGCTAAGCCAGGAATTAATTTCTTCATGTTAGTTGTTCTTTTAAGTCAGGTTATTTTTTGAGTCTATCGTAAATTTGATTACCAAACTTTAGGACAAGACCAATTGTATTCAGGTGCTTTTTCGTAACGGTTAATGTTACCAAAATAAATGAATGATACCTCCAATGCTCCCATGCCATTAGTAGCAGTTGAGAATCGTGATCCATTAATATCGTAGTTCAAACCTATTTTTGCTTTTGCCCACTCAATTGCTACATAAGGGCTGATAGCATCAGAGTGACGATAAAAACCTCCCATATAGAATATGGTGTTACGCGCATATTCCATATCCCTGTCAGAGTTCATAATGTAACCAAAGGCAGCACCCACCATTACCTCGGTAGCTTTTGCCTGTGTTTGATACAAACCTGTAGTATATAATGTAGTTCTATCAGTTAAGTTGAAGTTACCACCCAGATAAACATTTGTTTTTGGGTGAATATTGTGAGAACCGTTTTCGATGAAATTTTCAGTAGGGCTTGTAACGTGGTTGTAAGAAGTACCGGCATACAACATTGTATGCTCATTCACTTTACCCGACCACATTGCACCTACATTGATATCCATGTAAGAAAGCGACTGATTGATGTTACCTACGCCCGGAGTAGCACCTGTGATAATAGTACCTGTAGATGTATTAATTCCGTCAGCGAAAATTAAATTACTATAATCAATAGCTTTAGACACCATTCCTGCTTGTACACCCAATGAGATGTGTTGCAGTTTATCACGACCAAAACCCTTGTGGTATGCGATATTGAATGCGGCAGTAGTGTTGGTAAGCGCACCAGAACCCGACTTATCATAAATCATAAGTGCACCTACGCCCAACGCATCGCCATCAGCCAACTTACCTTTCAAAATGGCTGCATCAACTGAAGCTGTCATTGTAGTATACGGATTGGCAGACACTGACGCCCATTGCGACCTGTAGTTCGCTGATAGCCTTATATCTTGTTGAATAAGACCAGCCAAAGCCGGGTTAAGCGTAAGCGGCGCTGAGAAGTATTGCGTAAAATGTATATCCTGCGCCGAAGCCACAAGACTCATTAACGACAAGCTACAACCTAATATAAGTTTCCTCATTGTAGTAATTGATTTAAAGACATTAAATTCAGGGATTGTCTTTAATACATAGCCCATTATACACAAGACACGCTTGTGGTCAAATTGGTTGGGTGAAAGTAAGAATTATTACGATACAAGGGTGCAAAAACGCACGTATATTTTTCAACTTCAAATAAAACCACTTCAACGTGGCTTCAATTTACTGTTTTCAATTCATTTGAAGGCAGTTTCGCATTCACTAGTTAACTTTGATGCAAATTAACCATTACCTGAATTGACTCAATATATGCAGTTAAGCGGCCTTGAACCGCTGACCATTCGCCCGGAATCAAATTTCATCAATGTTGGAGAAAGAACCAATGTAACTGGTTCTAAAAAGTTCGCCCGCCTGATTCGTGAGAACAATTACGAAGAAGCACTTTCTGTTGCCCGCCAACAAGTAGAAAGTGGTGCACAAATACTCGATGTAAATATGGACGATGCCCTACTTGATGGAGAAAAGGCAATGACCACCTTTATCAATTTGTTGCAGGCTGAACCCGATATTGCCAAAATCCCTATTATGCTCGACTCTTCCAAGTTCAGCATTATCCAGGCCGGTTTAAAATGCATACAGGGCAAGTGCATTGTTAACTCTATTTCTCTGAAAGAAGGCGAAGCAAAGTTTCTTGAACAAGCTGAAATATGCCGAAACTTTGGAGCTGCCGTTATTGTAATGGCATTTGATGAAAACGGACAAGCAGATACACTCGATAAGAAAGTAAACATCTCGAAACGCGCCTTTAATATACTCACCGAAAAACTCAATTTCCCTCCTGAAGACATCATCTTTGACCCTAATATATTTGCTGTTGCTACCGGCATTGAAGAACATAACAACTATGGAGTTGATTTTATTGAAGCAACCCGCCAAATAAAATCCGCAATGCCAACAACCAAGGTAAGCGGCGGCGTGAGTAATGTTTCTTTTTCATTCCGCGGCAATGAACCTGTACGCGAAGCAATGCACAGTGTTTTCTTGTATCATGCTATTAAAGCCGGTATGGATATGGGCATTGTGAATGCAGGGGCACTACCTGTTTATGACGATATTGAACTTCAGTTGCGCGAGTTATGCGAAGATGTCATTCTCAACCGAAATCCTGAGTCAACCGAAAAACTCATCAAGTTTGCTGAAACGGTAAAAGCAAAAGGAAAAGAGGAAAAGAAAGACGAAACATGGCGACTCGGAAGTGTTGAAGAAAGGCTGAAACACGCACTGGTACACGGCATTACCGACCATATAGACGCTGACACCGAAGAAGCGCGTATAAAATATATTGCCCCCCTGAAAGTGATTGAAGGTCCTTTGATGGACGGCATGAATGTGGTGGGAGACCTGTTTGGTTCGGGTAAAATGTTCTTACCGCAAGTGGTGAAAAGCGCCAGGGTGATGAAGAAAAGTGTGGCATGGTTGCTACCTTACATAGAAGCGGAGAAACAGAACCTTGCTAAAAACGGCATTGTTGCCGGAAACAACACGCCTAAGATATTGCTTGCTACTGTAAAAGGCGATGTCCACGACATTGGTAAAAACATTGTGGGTGTAGTGCTTGCATGCAACGGCTACGAAATAATAGACCTGGGCGTGATGGTGCCTGCCGATAAAATTCTGGAAACTGCCATCAAAGAAAACGCTGATATCATTGGTTTGAGTGGATTGATAACTCCTTCGCTTGATGAAATGGTGAATGTTGCAGCAGAGATGAAACTCCGCAACATGACGCAACCCCTTTTGATAGGTGGCGCAACTACCAGCCGCATGCATACTGCAGTAAAAATAGCGCCTCAATACCCGCATGGCGTTGTACACGTACTTGATGCAGGCAGAAGTGTGACCGTAGCCGGAAGTCTTTTGAATAAAGAAGCAAAGAGCGGATTTCTGGAAAACATAAGCAAAGAATACCAACAGCTAAGAACCGATTTCGAAAATAAAAATGCCGATAAGCAATATATAAGCTTGGCAGCCGCTCGTGAAAACTGTTTTGTACCTGGCACGGCACACACACCCGTAAAACCCAACAAATTAGGGGAAACAGTATTTACCAACTACTCTATTCAGGAAATAGCTCAGTTCATAGACTGGACTCCTTTCTTCATTACATGGGAAATGAAGGGTAAGTACCCTGCCATTTTGCAGGATACCAATTTGGGAAAACAAGCGCAAACGCTTTTTGACGATGCACAAAAAATGCTCAGACAGATAATCAATGAAAACTGGTTGCAAGCCAATGGCGTTGTGGGTTTGTGGCAAGCCAATAAAACTGCCCCCGACTCAATTACAGTACTTAACACCGATGGAAGCCCATTACAACACCTTGAGTTTTTACGCCAGCAAAGCAAGAAAGCAAAAGGCATAGCCAACATGTCGTTGGCTGATTTTGTAGGCACAAACGACTATATGGGTGCTTTTGCAGTTTCGATAGGTGGCTTAGATCCTCATATTAAACGCTTTGTAAATGACCACGACGACTACCACAAAATCATGTTGCAGGCATTGGCCGACAGGCTTGCCGAGGCATTTGCTGAATTACTCCACAAGAAAGTAAGAACCGACCTTTGGGGATATGCGAGCAATGAAACCCTCACCAACGACGAGTTAATAAAAGAACAATACCAAGGCATTAGACCGGCACCGGGCTACCCTGCCTGCCCCGACCATACCGAAAAAATAAAGCTGTTTGAGATGCTGCATGTCACCGAACATACCGGCATTCAACTTACTGAATCGCTAGCCATGTACCCGGCATCTTCGGTTTGCGGATGGTATTTCGGGCACCCTGAAAGCACATACTTTGGCATCAATAAAATACTCCCCGACCAGGCAGCAGACTATACTTCCAGAAAAAACTGGGAAACTAAAGATGCTGAAAAATGGTTGCGACCATTGATGTAGTTGATTAGCTACTGATTGGTTATGGAATGTGAACTTAGATTGAAACAATAGTCTTGCTTTTCTCTACCTTTACAACACCCAAATGGCAGAAGAAGTTTTCATTTTAATAGCTGAGGATGATGAGGATGACAGGTTCATTCTGAAAACGGCTTTTGATGAAAATGGGTTTAAAGACCGGCTCGAATTTGTGCGCAACGGCATTGAATTAGAACATTACCTTGAACGCGAGTTGGAAAAAGGAATTGAAGCAATTTACCCGCGCTTTATATTGCTCGACTTAAACATGCCCATGAAAGATGGGAGAGAAACGCTTGAAGAACTAAAAAAACACCCCGTTTTTAAGCACATCCCCGTCATCGTTTTCAGTACTACCCACAACGAACAGGAAATGAAAAAATGTTATGCCTTGGGAGCCAATTCTTATATTTCAAAACCGGGCGATTATGCAACACTGCTTGAAACAATTAAAGTCTTACGCACCTATTGGATTAAAATAGCATCGATTCCCCGATAGTCCGGCACAGAATTTGCCTTATAGGATTTATTGAATACAATATGCCACTCAAGAAAGTATTAATAATAGACGACGAACAAGACTTTGGGTTATTGCTGCAATCTTTTTTCAGTAAGAAAAACTACAAAGTGCTTATCACCAACACCCTAGCAGCGGGTGCCGAAATCATTAAAACTGAACAGCCCGATTTGGTAGTGATGGACAATAACTTACCCGACGGGCAAGGCTGGAATGCCGCCCCTGAACTGGCAGCGCGCTTTCCTTTTTTGCACTTTTTGCTGATAAGTGCTTATGCGGCTATATGCCCTAAAATGCCTGCCCACACTCATTTCGGGGTCTTAGAGAAACCATTGAAATTGAAAGACCTAGAAACTAAAATTGACAATATCCAATTGGCATAAAACCCTAAAACCTAATAAGAAAAGTAGTACCCTCACCTATTTTAGAAGAGACATTCATTTGGGCTTTATGGCTATGAATAATGTTCAATGCAAACGTGAGCCCCAGCCCAATGCCGTTTTTCTTGCGCGTGTAATGGGGCTCAAAAATTTGTAGAATATTTTCCTCACTAATTCCACATCCCGTATCCACAATTTCCAAAACCGGTGCACTTTTGCCCGCCTTTAAACCAACTGTCAATATTTTTTTTCCAGTCTCTGACATCGCCTCAATTGCATTGTTGAAAATATTCAGCAATGCCAGCTTCAACTTACTGCGTTCCATGGGTATCACTACCCTTTCGGCAGGCAATTTCAATTTCAGGTTTATTTGGTTGAGTTTAAGTTTATCGTCCGATTCGTCGAGAATTTCTAAAAGCAATTCAACCAAATCGCCTGCTACCAAAGTCTGTTCTACCGGCACAGCATTTTCAAGTAAATCCTTTATTAAGACATTGATTCTCTGTGCATTCCTATCAATTATACCCAAATAGAGTTGGGCATCTTCATCGACCGGCGTAGCGGTCAGTTGTTCAATAGACAGTTGAATGTTATTGAGCGGATTTCGAATTTCGTGTGCAATTGTTTTTGCCAACCTAGCTGAAGCTCCAAGTTTTTCTGACATCAGTCTCGCTTTTTCAATATTCCTCAAATCGGTAATATCATGCGCCACCCCTAAATAAGAAATACCCTGCACTTGGTCGGTTTGCCTGATAATAGTTAAAATAAACGCTCGGTCAGCCCCTGCTTTATCTTTAAATGTTATATCAGCTTCATAAAAATCAGGTGCCGCCGGGTCATTCATTTTCCATTGCTCAAGCAACAGAGCAGGAATATACCTGCTTAAATTACTTGTTCTGGCCTCATCTTTTGTAAATCCTGAAAGTTGAGTTACTGCATCATTCACTTCCTTTATGTTCAAATCGGCGTCAGTGATAAAAATGATATCCTTACTCGTTTCAAATACACTTCTGAACTTACGCTCACTTTCACGCAGTGCCCTCAATGTGGCTGCGCGCTCAATTGCATATCTTATTGTGCGCTCCAGTTTTTCTTCGTTCAGTTCTCCTTTCGATAGATAGTCTACAGCACCAAGTTCCATTGCCTGCATATCTACCTGTTTATTACCCTTGCCCGTAAGCAAAATCACCGGAATATCAGATTGGTTGGCGTTCACTGCTTTTAAAAAGTCCACACCCGAATATTGCCCCAGCAAATAATCGACAAAGAACAAATCATACTCTCCCGACTTGAACTTTTCAACGCCTTCGGCAAAGGTAGAGCTCCAAACAAGGTCAAATCGCCCGGCAGAAAACAAACTGATGTAGGCTGAAGTGATGAAGAAATCTTCTTCATCATCGTCAACAATAACAATTTTATACTGTTTCGGCTTAGAAGTCATGTTGTGTGATTCTTTGAATTTCAGGTAGTACAATTGTAAACACAGCTCCGTTACCTACCTTTCCCTGTGCTGATATCACACCATGATGGTGGTCCACAATCTTTTTGCAAATGGCCAAACCCAAACCTGTACCTTGATATTCAGCCTTCCCATGCAATCGATGAAAGGCTTTAAAAATCCGTTCTGCAAACTTGTTGTCAAACCCTATGCCATTATCAGTAATAGTAATACTGTAATAGTTGTCGGCACTCACCAAGCCCAACAAAAGCTTTTCACTCGTTGACAGCAATTCACTTTCTACTTTCACAATTGGTTCTTGCCTGGTTGTACTGAACTTGAGGGCATTCCCAATAATATTAGTGAATAGCTGCTTCATTTGAGAAGGAATCGCCTCAATCGTAGGCAATATTCCTATTGTGAGCTGCGCTTTAGATTCGTATATATTCAGTTCCAAATCTGTTTTTACAATCTTCAACATGAGGTTCAGGTCGGTTCTCTCAAATTGGTCTTTGACTTTAGAAACGCGAGAGAATTCTAACAAATCGTCAATTAACACCTTCATATTTTCAGCGGAAGCCAATAGCCGGGATAGATAAAATTGACCGTTTTCACCCAAATTTGCTTTAGCTTTTTCCTGGAGCATCCCGCCAAAAGTGGCGATTTTTCTTAAAGGCTCCTGAAGGTCGTGGCTCGCCACAAACGCAAAATCTTCCAGTTCTCGGTTCGACTGGTACAACTCTTCCATCTTCTTGTTCAAATCTTGCTCAATAGCACGTTGGGCGGTTACATCTCTAATACTTCCTATAAACTTTTTGCCGTGAGGATTCGTTATTTGTATGGTTCTGCAAAACGCATGGAGTATCTTTATTTTCAATGCAGGAGTAATAATCCGGTACTCAAAATCTAGAATTTTATCGGTTTTAATTGCCTCGTGTGTCATTCTCTCAACACGTTCAACATCAAATGGATGTACGGTTGACAAAAAGAAATTCATAGACACTTCTGTCTTCAAAGGGTCTATCTCAAATATTTTATATAAACCGTCAGACCAAAATGACTTGTCAACCCCAATAATTTTTTCAAAAGTGCCAAAATTTTCATTTTGAAATTGCTCTAAAAACATTTCACGTGCATCGAGTGATGCAAAAGGTTGCTCCCACATTGAATTGTCAGGATACATAGCTATTGAATATCCTTTAAACTCTGACTGAACTGACGGACTTATAATGATGTTATATTGTCTCACATTTCCGGACACTTCCCTGAGCTTGTACATCGCATAACCAGAATACGATGCGCCACTGATGTTACTTGAAAGCAAATGATGCTTAAACCTGTCTAATTGCCAAGGGTCTATTTTGTTTAAAAAATTACAGTTCTCCCATCCTTCATTTTCAGAGTGTTTACAAAACACATGACGAAACTGATTGTTAGCGTACTGTATATTGTACAGTTCATCAATCAATACCGCCATCACCGGCAAGTCGTGTATCGACAGCAATTCTATTTGTTGAGACTTATCGGTTTTACCTTCACTATGTAACAAGGGTTGGTTTTTCATGTTTACTTCTTAATATTTTCAAATTGGCGTAGTTTGTTATAAATCGTTTTTCTGTCAACACCCAACAGCTTGGCTGCTTCACTTTTATTATAATTCACCTTGGCAAGTGCATCTAAAATAACCTGATACTCGGCATCGATGTTGGCATTTTTAAGAGCCTGTTTACCAATTGCAGGTGCCGAAAATTGATTTATACCTGTTGATTTTAAGCTATCTACACTCAATAATTCATTCTGAAGATGCTCAACACCTATTTGCGGTCTATCGCAAAGCAGTGCAGCCCTTCTTATAGTATTTTTAAGTTCACGTAAGTTACCCGGCCACTTGTATTGTTCAAAAATCCTGAGTACTTCAATATCAAAGCCCTGCACATGTTTACCTAACTCAGCGTTTGCTTGCTTCAGAAAAGCGAGGGCAAAAATTGCGATATCTTCACCCCTATCGCGCAGCGGTGGCACATCGATACTAAACTCATTGAACCGATGGTACAAATCTTCCCTGAATTTACCTTGCCCTGTAAGCTGTTTGAGTGGCTCGTTGCTCGCCACAATAATTCTTATATCCAGGTGAATATCTTTAACACCGCCTACCCTTCTTATTTTCCGCTCTTGAACAACGCGTAACAGCGATACCTGAATTTCATAAGGCAAATTCCCAATTTCATCCAGAAAAACAGTTCCGCCGTCGGCAGTTTCAAGGCTACCCATTTTTTGTACAGTTGCACCTGTAAAAGCACCTTTTTCATGCCCAAACAGCTCACTGCCTGAAATTTCTTTAGTAAGTGCACCACAGTCTATTGCTACAAATGGCTTTTTTGAGCGCTGACTTTGTTCATGGATTTTTCGGGCAATAGCTTCTTTACCGCTGCCGCTTTCACCGTATATAATCACACTCAAATTGGTGGGTGCCACAAGGTCAATCTGGCGCATGATTTTACGATACCTTTCACTTGCACCGGCGAGATACCAATCTACTGTTTCTTGCTCGTGCTTCTGTTTCGTTGTGTGGGCAACTAGATGCACTTCTGTTTTACTGGAATCAAGCGCTTTTTGAATGAGCAACAACAGTTCTTCAGGCACAACAGGTTTGGTGATATAATCAAAAGCACCCGCCTTCATTATTTGTACGGCGTTTTTCACATCGCTGTACCCGGTTAAAATCATCACAGGCAGCCCTGGGTGTAATTCCAACGCCGATTTCAGAAATTCAGCTCCTGTAATATCATTAAGGCGAAAATCACAAATCACCAAATCGGGTGCTGCGTGCTGTAATTGATCGAGCGCTTTCTTACCCGAATAGAACACTTCTGCTTCATGCCCATTGCGCACCAAAAATTTATTCAGTAATAAACACAGGTCGGTATCATCGTCTATAACCCAGATTTTTCCATTTTTTTCACCTGACATGCGCCTTTACAAATTTTATACCTGTTACAAAAATAACCAAAGTCCTGCTTTATAGCAGGACTTTAAATTTTTTTATCAACAATCAAAAATAGAAGAATTAATTGGCTTTGCCCTTGTTCACTGTAGGTTTTGGCGCTGACACCCCTCCTCCACTTGAACCGCCTATGTGGTAGGTTGAAGCCGGTGCCGCGGGTACTGTATTTGCGCCACCCAAATTATTGAATGCAGGTGCGGTATAGTGAGCATCAGGATTAGTCTCTAAATTTATAGTAAAACGACCGATCTTAGTACTCGCAACAACTTCAGGTTGTTTTTTAGGGGTTGGTTTGGCTGGTGTATAAAGTTTTCTCACTCGTTGATTTCCGCCATCAACAAAATACAAACTACCGCCGTTGCCTATCGCAACTCCATTCGGGTTATTCAATTCCGCATCGGTAGCAGGACCACCATCACCGTAAAAACCATCGTGTGTGTTTCCGGCAATTGTTCTTATGGTGCCATCTTTTGTCACCATCCTAATGCAGTTATTACCTAAATCAGAAAAATACAAGTTGTTACCACCATCAAGGCAAATAGCTGTTGGGTGATTCAATTGAGCCGTAGTTGCAGCACCACCATTGCCATAGTAGCCCGCCTTTCCGGTACCTGCAATCGTAACAACATTGCCTTTTGACGTAACTTTTTGAATTTTATTATCTTCAGTTGAGAAAAACACCTCACCTGAGTCATTCACTGCCAACCTAACCGGCTCATATTTAATTTCTTCTTTGAGCAGGATTTGCTTTTCCATCGCCACGGGAACAGCTTCACCAATTACGGTGTACATATTACCATCAGCAGTTACCTTTCTTATAGCATGATTGTATTTATCGGCAATATATACATTGCCTTTTTTGTCAGTAGCCAAACCGCATGGGTAGTGTAGTGAGGCCATAAAAGCAATTTCACCATCGCCCTCGTAATGCACAGTGCCATTACCCGCAAAAGTGTGCATGATACCAAAAGTATCTATTTTGCGCACCCTGTTATTGTAAACATCTGCGACATAGACATTGCCATTTGTGTCAACTGCTATTGAAGCTGGATAATTTATTTGAGCTGACGTTGCGGGACCCTCATCACCAGAATATCCCGGAACACCGGTACCGGCAAAAATTGTTACAGGTTTGCCCGGTTCCATTTTCTTAATAACAGCATTGTACCAATCAGCGATATACATTGTACCTTTCTTGTCGAATGCAATATCGCACGGGCTATTGAACGATTTTTGAACCGCATCAAGTCCCATCAAATCCTGCGCATTGAAACCATTGCCGGCAACTGTAGTAACATGTTGCGCATGGGCACCAAATGTTGCCAAAATGCCTGTAAAAAATGGTAAGACAAAACGCTTCATTACTTGTTGGTGATTTGAAACAAATTTAAGACTATTTTTCATACAAAAAGTTAAACGGGCAATTCATTAAAAAAGTATTGCACATTCGCCAAAATCTAAATACAGGGGGCAACTATTAACTTTACACCCTATGGCACAATCAACATTTTGGAACAAACTTCGACGAATAACATCGTCGGGTACCTACTACTCCGAAATTGACGGGTTTAGGTTCATAGCCATTATGTACGTTGTACTGTTTCACATAAATGGTTACATCACTGCCAAATTACCTGCGCTGGCATTACCCGGTGGGTTTATTTCTGTATGGTTGATGAATGGAAACAAGGGGGTGTTGTTCTTTTTTGTATTGAGTGGGTTTATAGTTTCACTTCCATTTGCAAGAAACAAAGATGGTAAGACGCCCTCTGCCAGAAGCTATTATTTGCGACGGCTTACAAGAATTGAACCGCCCTACATCATCGCCCTAACGTTGATTTTCTTCGGGCAATTGGCTTTTAATCTTAACCCTTATGGGCTGGGACTCACCGAACAACTGAAACATTACGCTGCGTCCATCTTTTATGCTCATGGGCTAATTTACCATCACATGCCTATTATCACCGCTGTTGCTTGGTCGTTGGAGGTTGAAATACAATTTTATCTATTGGGGCCCTTACTGTTTAAATTGTTCCGGCAAAATGTAGCTGTACGTTATCTAGTTTGGAGTTTACTGATTGCCGTATGCGCATTGTTACCCAACTATATATCTCCTGTATTTCGAAACATATATGGTTATGGGCAGTTTTTTATTGCGGGGATGATTGCTGCTGATTTATTTGCCAATTACAAAGCCATAGAGAAATTACACCACCCATTGTGGAT
The DNA here is from genome assembly GCA_947454235.1 of Chitinophagaceae bacterium. Classification (GTDB taxonomy): domain Bacteria; phylum Bacteroidota; class Bacteroidia; order Chitinophagales; family Chitinophagaceae; genus Flavipsychrobacter. The sequence continues at coordinate 165,628 of CANGIY010000004.1, read as the reverse complement.
TGCCGCCAGTGCACTATTGTTTGGTTATCTGTGTTATACACCCATCCACTTCAACTGGTTAACTCAACTTACTTACGCGCCACTTGTCGGGGTATTTTTATTGACATGCATTTGCAACCCGAGCATCAAAAAAGCAATTGGCAATAAAGTCACAGCCACCATCGGAGGCATATGTTACAGCATTTACTTGCTGCACTTCACTATTATTTCTTTTGTAGGCAACCTAATAATGAAGCATTGCACTGTATTACATGGCATAGGAGGTTATACTGTTTTCGCAGCAGCATTGCTATTGGCAATCTTAATCGTTTCAGTTGCCTTCTACCTAACTGTAGAAAAGCCATTTATGAACAAAAGAATCATCACAGAAAAATCAGGAACCAACGAAGCCGTTAGTTCATAATGTACTTTTTCTTTTTGTTGATCCAGCCCGCTTCGTTTTTGTCGCTAGTGAAATAAACTTTCAGGTCGGCAAGTTGTTTTTCTTTGGTGTAAGTGATAATTTTATTGCACTCACCCTCGTGTTTTGTAAAAAACCAAATGCCCTTATTTTCAACTGCATTATCAATAAAAGGAGTCTTAAACACTACCACATCAGCTTCCAGTTTGTATTGCGTCTGAAATATTTTTACCTGTGCTTCTTTTTTCTTTTCAGTCAAGAAAACCACTTGAGCGCCCGATTTAAACGCGCCCAAACACATTACAGGCAGCAAAGCAGAAAATATCTTTTTACTTATAGTCATTACGTTGTTTTTTTGCAGTTGTATTCAGCGACATAAAATTAGAACGTATGGGGGACATAAAGAAATTTGCAGTGATAGTAGCCGGAGGAAAAGGCACTAGAATGGGCACCGAAACTCCAAAACAGTTCCTGGATATTAACGGCAAACCAGTTCTTTACCATACTGTAAATGCATTTGTACAAGCCATGCCCGATGCTCAAATTATTGTTGTACTACCAGAGGGAATGCAGCAATGGCTGGAACGACTCAAACAACATTTACCCGAAAACACCAATATAATTGCTACAACCGGTGGTGCAACAAGGTTTCATTCGGTACAAAATGGATTGAATGCAATTACTGAAGATGGCATTGTATTTGTCCATGATGCTGCGCGCCCAATAATTTCGAAAGCGATGATTTTCAGATGTTTACAAACCACCATTGAACAAGGATGTGCAATACCTGCAATACCCGTAGCAGAAAGCTTAAGAGCAGTTGATGGCGAGCAGTCGCGCCCTGTCGACCGCAGCACAATTAGGGTAATTCAAACACCACAAACCTTCAAGACTGAAATCATCAAACCTGCGTTTCAACAACCTTTTTCTGAACAATTTACTGATGAGGCTACAGTACTTGAAGCTTTTGGAGGGACTGTACACTTAGTAGAGGGCGAAAAGAAAAATATTAAAATAACTACCCCTGAAGATTTAATAATAGCTCAAACCTTTCTGAATAGCAACAGTTAAAACTTCATGTTATTGATGAAGTCGAGATTGGCTTTTGCCTGAGCAACGTTCATGGCGCATGCTCTTATTTCGCGCTCGTGTATCAGGCGTTTTCCGGCAATATTGGATTTAATGAAATTGAGTTTTTGGTAGGTTTTGCGAATCTCCTGCTCTATTGCTTGTTGCTCTTTTTTAATAATCTCGTCCATTCGTTCCATCACTTTGTCATGGTGTACCGAATCGGGAATATAAACATATCCCTCTCCCAGTTGCCGCTGCCATTCAAACATGGTTTGTATATTCTTTGGCCCCATACCCGGTACTTTTACAGTTTTTAACTGAGTCACATCTGCCGCGGTTAAGATTCCAGCCTGCGCCATTGCAGCCTTGCGCGTTTCACCTATCGAGTTGATATTGTGTGTATCAATAAGGAATAATGCAAGGTAAATATTCAATTGCTCCTGATAAAGTTGCTGTTCTGCAAGTATTTTTAGTTCCTGAATTCGAGATGGCAGTGCTTTATATTGCTCAATTTTCGATTTCAGCTCTTTGGCTGTTTCACCAAATAAACGGGAATCTTTAGGGTGATTATATTCGTCAATTAATAGATCAAACTTATCTTTTTCAAGCGAGTACTTCACATAATATTTCCCTCCGGCTTTCCATTGACTGAACGTCACTTTATAGAAGTAAAGAGTGACCACTGAAAACACCCCACAAAGCAGGAACCCTATTGTGTGATCGGCATTTTTATTCAAAAACCAATACAAACTAAAAATACATGTAGCAGCAAAACGCAACAAATATTTGTTGCGCATTGAACTGAGTTCTGCTCGTAAAGATGAGCGTGAAATAGTTGGTACAACGCTGCTGACGTCAATTTGTGCATCCCATTTTTCAAGCGCTATCGAATCAGGATTGAATCCATTTACAAAGGCGTCGATATCTCCAAAGTGCGCTTTGACATCTATCAGGTCATCATCCAGAAAAAAGCGAATGCCTTTGGACCTCCTGAACTGACACCATGGGCAAGTGCCTGCACTTTCTGGGTATGTGTGGCTCTTTGATGCTTCGCACGTTATCAAGTTGGCTATTTGCCCTTCCAGTGCTTTTGCCCAGTCAGAAGCGGAAGGTCGGTCATCGCCTTCAAACGCCCTGTGAAAACAATCCACTATTTCCTTATTCAGCCATTCAATATTGACACTGTCGTTAGGTGGTGAAAGCTTTTTCTTGAGATTGGTGGTTGAATATGCAAATTCCTTTTCTCTGATGGCAGTCTCTTCATCAATGTCACGGCGGGTTTTGTTGCGCCCGGCAAATGGGTGCCTACCCAAAAACAACAATTGAAAAATAAGAATAGCCATCGAAAAGTTATCGGTATTGGGGGTACGCAATACATTTTCGAACGACCCCAACAATAGTAATTCGGGCGGGGTATAACGTGGCACCCCTACCTCGCAATAATATACACTTACATCATCTTTTATCTGAAAAGAATCGCAGTCGATAAATGCTACAAAACCGTTATTGTTAATGAGAATATTGCCTTCATTGACATCTCCCACGACCAATCCATTTTCGTGTAATTTATGAAACGCAATTGCCAGATTTCGGGCTACATGAACAAGGTAGTTATAACCGCGCTCGGGGAAAAGTCGTTTCCGGTCCATAGGTGAAAACAACATGTGCAGCGGTACGTACCCTACCAGGCGTTTCATCTCAAATCCGCACATCTCGCCATTTTCATCAAAAATCAGTGACTTAGGCCATGCTGCATAGGTTGCAATTGTTTCATTGTACATTGCCACCATCTGCTTCAGTTTTGCTACACGGCTGGCATCGGGCTGGGTATTAAATATTTTAGCTACGTTATCGGAGTAATATAGGTTGTAGACAATACCCTCTCCTCCCCGTCCTAATTCAGAACCAAGGTCAATTCGTTTACCCGCGGCATCGAAATAAACAGGCATGGACAGCTAAAGGTATGTCAGAATTCAAATTTATATTTTATGCGCCATATCTCCATTCACTTCATCAAAACACTCAATTAAGAATGTAACTTATGGCTTGTAGGCAGTATAAAGGGAAGTGATTCCAAACGTCAAAGGACGTGCATGCGCCTTTACAAAACCACAACGCTCAAGAATGCCGCAAAATTCAGCACCTTGAGGAAACGCTTTTACCGATTCAGGCAAGTAAGCATAAGCCCTGTTGTGCTTACTGAACACTTTACCAAGCAATGGAAGTACGAATTTAAAATACAACCCAAACATTTGTTTTACCGGAAATGTTGTAGGTTTGGAAAACTCAAGAATTACCAGTTTACCACCCGACCTCATAACACGCGACATTTCTTTCAACCCATCTTCCAGAAATTCAAAGTTGCGCACACCATAAGCGCACATCACCACGTCAAAAGTATTGTTGGAGAAAGGAATAGAAATGCTATCGGCAGTTTGCAATTCAATCATTTTCGCTAAATCACGTTCTGCGATTTTCTTTCTGCCAATTTCCAGCATTTGGTCGGCAATATCTATACCCTCAATTTTTTCGGGGCGCAGCTCGCTGGCAGCAATTGCAAGGTCCCCGGTTCCCGTAGCAACATCAAGAATTTTAGTCGGGTTTACCGAGCTAGCTTCTTTAATTGCCTTCTTGCGCCACCCTTTATCGATACCTAAAGACAGAAAATGGTTTAAAAAATCATAATTTTCTGCAATATTATTGAACATTTGGGCGACCTGCTCTTTCTTATTCAGTCCAGATGTAGCATCTGGCATTATCTTTGCAGCCGGATTGGAGTCTTTATGAGATTGCATTTCTGCAAAAGTACAACCAAAATAAATGGAAATCACGTCAGCCAAGTACCTTGTTAGTAATACCGATGTTAAAGTATGCCCTCCGGGCGACAAGCCCGAATATGCATTCATCGGGCGTTCTAACGTTGGAAAGTCGTCTTTGATCAATATGCTGACTGGAAATTCCAAGTTAGCTAAGACATCGGGAACACCCGGCAAAACACAATTAATCAATCACTTTATAGTTAATAACAATTTCTACATCGTCGATTTGCCAGGCTATGGGTATGCAAAAATCAGCCAGACACAACGCGAAAAGTGGGAAAAGATGATTGCCGCATACCTCAAAGAGCGTGTGAATCTTGTTACAGTATTCGTGTTAATAGACAGCCGTCTGGAGCCTCAAAAAATTGACCTCGCATTTCTCAGGAAGCTGGGCGACTGGGGAGTGCCTTTCAATGTAGTATTTACAAAAGCCGATAAAAGCACCCAGCGCGAAGCCCATAAAAATGCCAAAAGCTTTATTGAAGCAATGAAACAAGAATGGGAGTTTATTCCGCGTTCATTCATGACCAGTGCAGTAAAGTATCTTGGCAAAAAAGAAATATTGGGCTACATCAACGAACTGAATGGCGAGTGGGTGAAAGAAGCACCGGCTATGCTCGAAAAAACAGAAGAAAAAGAAAATAAATAATTCATTATCAACAACATACCAACTAGCAATGAAAAAGGCAGTTAAAAGAATATTCATTACCCTTGGGGTTGTAATAGGCTTGTTTTTACTGGCGGCAGTCCTGATTCCCGTTTTGTTCAAAGACAAAATTTTAGCGATTGTCAAAAAAGAAATGAACGACAACTTAAACGCAACAACCGACTTTAAAGATGTTGACATTTCGTTGTTCAGGAACTTCCCTCGCCTGAGCGTTGGTATCAACGAATTAAAAATTGTTGGTAAAGATGATTTCAAAGGCGACACTTTAATTGCAGCAAAAAGCATTGATGTGGCTCTAGACCTTATGAAAGCAATTGGCGGCTCTTACGACATTTTGTATATAGGTTTGATAGACCCGCGCATACATGCAATCGTTCACGAAAATGGTGCGGCAAACTGGAATATCACAAAACCCGATACTGCAGCTAAAAAAACAGAGGAGGCATCAAAACCGTTTGCGATGAAATTGCGCAAATATGAAGTCAGGAACGGCTTTATTGAGTACAACGACATGCTGGGAAAAATGCACGCTATCATCGACCGCATAGACCATACAGGTGGCGGCGACTTTGGCAGCGACGCATTTACACTGGAAACGAAAACTAAAATTGAGGCATTCACCTACATCATGGGTAATATACCATACCTCAATAAAGTAAAAACAACTGTTGACCTCGATTTGCAGGTTGATTCTAAAAACAGCAAGTACAGCTTCAATACCGACAAAATTCAATTGAATGGTTTGAAACTTTCAACGAATGGTTTTGTTCAAATGCCTGATACCACAACTATGGTGATGGACATTAATTTCAAAACGCCATCTAACGATTTCAAAGACATTCTTTCTTTAGTTCCGGGCATTTACACAGCAAATTTTAAGGACGTAAAAACCACTGGGTCATTGGCACTAAATGGTGCTGTTAAGGGTAAAATGACAAAAACAGAAATGCCTGCGTTCAATGTAAATCTTGAAATTAAAGACGGTTCATTCCAATACCCTGCCCTCCCTCAAAAAGTAAATAACATTCAGGTAAAACTGGCTGTAAATAACCCCGATGGAGTACCTGACCACACGCTCATTAACTTAGAAAAAGGTCACATTGAGCTGGGTGCAGAACCATTTGACTTTAGATTGTTGCTAAAAACACCAATCAGCAACCAGTGGATCGACGCATCTTTGAAGGGAAAAGTTGACTTGAATAACATCAAGAATTTTGTAAAACTTGAAGACGGCACGAAAATGAGTGGTATTGTAACTGCCGATGTTTCTTTCAAAGGGTCTGTTGCCGCAGCGCAAAAACAAAAGTATGACGACTTGAACGCTTCGGGTACTATCAATGTAAATTACATGAATTATGTAGCTAAAGACTACCCTGATGGTGTTTCTGTAGCTAGTCTGTTGCTAACATTCAATCCTAAAAACGTAAGTGTTGCCAACTTTAAAGGTAATTACTTGGGAACCAACTATTCAGGAGATGGTTCGGTTGATAACATTTTGGGGTATTACTTCCACAACGAGGCGCTGAAAGGCACAATGCATTTTACTGCTGACCAGGTTGACTTGAACAAATTCATGGGTACCAGCACCACTACAGCAAATCCTGATACAACTCACGTGTCGGTATTCTTAGTGCCTGATAATCTTGATTTGGGCATGAAGGTTGAAGTAGGTAAACTTAAATACGACAAACTCAATTTGACGGACTTACGCGGAGGCTTAGCGATCCGCAATCAGGTAGTAGCATTGCAAGATGTCTTCTGCCATGGTTTAGACGGAACTATTAAAATGACCGGGTTCTATGGCACCAAAACCGACAAAAAGAACCCTGACATTGATTTCAATTATTCAGTTGAAGGCGTTGATGTGAAGAAAACCTACGAATCGGTGGAGATGGTGCAGAAAATGATGCCATCGGCTAAGTACCTCACCGGAAAAATCAGTTCACACCTCAATATGTCGGCCAAGTTAGGCGGAGACATGAAACCAATTATGAATTCTATTTCAGGTAAGGGCGACCTTCAAATGTTGAGTGGGCTTTTATCAGGTTTTCCAATGGTTGAGCAAATTACGTCAAAACTCAACTTGAACCAATATAAATCTTTACCAATCAAAGACTTAAAACTATTCTATACAATTGCCAACGGGCGAATAGTTGTTGAACCTTACAAGTTGAAAATAGACCAGATTGAAGCTGAAATTGCCGGCAGTACTGGATTTGACCAAACCATCAAATATGGCATAAATACTGCCATTCCAACATCGCTCATGGGCAGCCAGGGAACTGCGATGGTGAACAATTTATTGAATCAGGCGAATGCTAAAGGACTCAATTTAAAAATGGGTGATAAAGTGAATCTCGCGATCAATGTTGGTGGAACTGTAACTGCTCCAAAAATTGAGACAAACCTGAAAAACATTGCAGGCAATGCCGTTGATAACATCAAAAATGAAATTAAGGCTGAAGTTCAGAAAAAGGTTGACAGCGTGAAAAATGTTGTCAAAGACACTGTCAAAGCCATAAAAAATCAGGCGGTGAATGCTGCCAAAGATGAAATTAAAAAGCAAATTTTCGGTGACACTTCAAAAGGCAACAATAATGGGGCTAAAAAGGCTATCGACGACGCTGCCGAAAAAGCCAAGAAGGGGCTGAAAGGCTTATTCGGTAAGTAATTTGAACCAAAATACTCGACCACCGGCTGCACTTGCTTCCGGTGGTTTTTTTATGCACATATTGAGCCAAAATAATTGGCTGGCTGCTAAAAAAACAATATATTTACAAGTTAGTACCTCCATTTACCATAATACTATTGATTATGAAGAAATTATATACTATAGTTATCACTTTGTTATGTACTGTTTCCGGTTGGTCTCAGGCATTAAGCGATTATACTTTCAGTGCCTTCTCAAGTTCTTATACAGCTCTTACTACCAGTTATATCAGCTCTTCAGGTGGTGCAAGCTGGGGAACAACGTCATTTGATGACCCATTTTATAACAGCATTTCAATAGGATTCAACTTTGTTTATTGTGGCACAACCTACACTTCGCTAGCTGCCTCTCAAAACTGTTGGATTGTTCTTGGACACAATATCCCAACTGGGTCAGGTTTGCTCAACACATACACCCCCGATTTAAAAAACACTGCAGTTTCAGCTAACCTGCCACGACCAATATTGGCGGCTTTATGGACAGACATCATTACTTCAGGACGGTGTGTGAGGTATGAAACATCGGGCTCTGCCCCAAACAGGGTTTTTACAATTGAATGGAATAACGTAGGATTTTATTCCAGCACTACAGCGAGAGAATGTGTACAAATCAAATTGTACGAAACTTCTAACATCATTGATTTCTGTTATAATCACGTTTCTTCAGGTTCTTATTCACTCGGCTTATGTTCGATAGGCATTTCTGGTGGCGATGGTAGCTATGCTGTATCAGGCACTCAACCCGCGTGGATGGTGAACAATACCGGTTCTTCTCCAACACCCAGCATGACCACGTCTTACAGAAGCCTTTCAGGTGCACCTGCATCAGACCAGGTATATCGATGGTCGCCTAATTGCCTCGGTCTAGCACCTACAGCTACAACTCCTGTTTGTAGTGGATCGTCTTTGAGCTTCACAGGCACTGTTACAACAGGCACTGCTTCAACTTATTACTGGTCTGGCCCGGGCGGTTACACTTCAACCGACATGAGCCCCACTATTACTGCTGCAACTACTGGTGCATCAGGTACTTACACATTTACAGCTACTACTTCAGGTGGTTGTTCTGATTCGGCAACAGTCGATGTAACAGTAGACAGTACACCCACTTCAACAATTTATGGTTCAACCAACATTTGTAGTGGTTCTTCCGCTAATATTTCGTTTTACGGCACAGCGGGGGCAACAGTACACTACCACATGGCTGGCGGTAGCGAAGTAACGGGAACTCTTGACGGTTCGGGAAACCTTACTGTGAGTACGGGTGTATTGACTGCCTCCGGCACATCACGTTATATAAGCTACATACTTGATTCAATAACCAACGGAGGTTGTACCGGCATAGCAATTGACTCTGCTGTTATTACTGTTGACCCCAATCCTTCAGTGATAACGGGTCCGAGAGGTGTATGTCTAGGATCTACAGCCTCCCTTTCCGACTCAATATCTGGCGGCATTTGGACTGTTGCCAGTTCTTCTATTGCAACCATTTCGGGTACAGGGTCTACAGCAACTGTAGGTGGCGTTTCGGTTGGTTCAACAACAATTACTTATTCATTGGCAACAGGTTGTTACACTGTATTACCTTACACAGTGTACCCTATCCCAACTGCAATCAGCGGACCTTCATCGGTTTGCATTGGTTCTACAATTACGCTGTCTGATACCGGTACAGGCACATGGAGTTCAGGCTCTACTTCAATTGCAACCGTAGGCTCTTCGACTGGTGTAGTAACAGGTGTTACAAGCGGTAGGGCTGTTATTACGTATACTTCGGCAGCAGGATGCCGTATTACTGACACTGTTACAGTTAATCCATTGCCAGCTGCAATTACTGGTCCTTCGGCTGTTTGCGCGGGCTATTCAATTACTCTTTCTTCTACAACCACGGGTGGAACTTGGTCTTCCAGCTCGGCTACATTGGCAACTGTTACAGGAACAGGTGGCGTTGTGACTGGCGTTGCTGCAGGTTCGCCAACAATCTCTTATACTTTAGGTACTGGTTGCTACAGAACAGCCAGTGTAACCGTGAATCCACTCCCGTCGGCTATTACAGGCTTTTTTGCTGTATGCGCTTCTGGCGGAACCACTTCGTTGAGTTCAACTACAACAGGTGGCATATGGAGCAGCAGCACAACCAGTGTCGCAACAGTTGGTAGTACTAGTGGCGTTGTGACCGGCATTGTAGCCGGTTCAACGATGATTTCTTATACGCTTTCTTCAACAGGCTGTTATGACACCGCAATTGTAACAGTCAATCCATTACCTAAAGTAATCAACGGACTTTCAGCAGTTTGCGTTGGCTCTACAATAACACTTACCGATTCGGTACCGGGTGGTAATTGGATTTCTGGCAATACGTCTATTGCAACAGTTGTTTCAACAAGTGGCGTTGTTACCGGAGTATCAGCAGGAACTGTATTAATCACGTACAATCTGGGCAGTGGCTGTTCTATCACGAAATCAATCACAGTAAATCCTTTGCCAGCATCAATTAGTGGTACATTGACGGTGTGTGAAACGCAAGGAACAACAACTGCCAGCGACGCAACATCGGGCGGCGTATGGAGCACTGCAGATGCCTCAATAGCAACTATTGATGGCAGTAGTGGTACTATAGGTGGCGTTGCGGCGGGCACAACCTCTATTTCTTACACACTTACTGCAACAGGCTGTGCCGTAGGAGCAACAGTAACGGTAAATCCATTACCTGCTGCCATTTCTGGCCCTGGTGCTGTATGTGAAAGCTTGACAATAACGCTTACTGACGGTGGCAGCGGCTCTTGGGCTAGCTCTAATACAAGTGTTGCAACCATCGCTTCTTCAGGCACTTTAACGGGCATAAGTGCAGGTACAACAACAATTACTTACACTTTACCTACAAGTTGCTACATAACTCGTGACATTACGGTTAATCCATTGCCGGCTAATATTACAGGTACAACTACAGTTTGTGAGGGTCTGACAACTACTCTTTCTGACACTACTACTGGTGGCACATGGAGCAGCGGCAGCACAACTACAGCTACTATCAATTCAACAGGTACCGTAACCGGCGTTACGGCTGGCACTGCAACAATTACATACCAACTGACTACCGGTTGTTTGAAAACAACCAACGTTACTGTAAACCCGTTGCCTGCGGCAATTACAGGAGCAACTGATGTTTGCCTTGGTGCGACGGCTAACCTTTCAGAAACTACTGCAGGCGGCACATGGAGCAGTGGAGATATTACAGTAGCAACAGTTTCGGGTACAGGTCGTATTGGAGGTGCTTCTGTGGGTAGTACTTTAATTACCTACACATTGTCGGGTACAGGCTGTTTAATCACACATTCAATTACTGTAAATGCATTACCGGGTGCTATTGTAGGTCCGCCATCATTCTGTGTGGCTTCAACAACAACTTACACCGACGGCAGTGGTACATGGGCTAGTTCAAACACAGGCGTTGCTACTATTGTTTCTACAACTGGTGCTGCCACGGGCGTAGCTTCAGGTACTGCAACACTCACATTTACTGATGCGAATGGCTGTATTGCAACAAGGTCGGTAACTGTAAATCCGTTACCAAATGCAATAACAGGAAGTGCAACAGTATGCGATGCAGGAACAACAAATTTGTCAGATGCTTCTAGCGGCGGCTCATGGTCAAGTGCTGACACTACAATTGCCAGCATTTCTGGTTCAGGTAGCGTTTCGGGTATGGCTCCGGGAACAACCACGATTACATATACATTGTCAACCGGATGTTTTACAACAACTTCTATAACCGTAAATCCAAGGCCAATACCTATAACAGGCACAATGAATGTTTGTGCAGGTGGCAGCTCGACTGCATTAACTGACGGCACAAGTGGTGGTGTGTGGTCAAGTGGATCACCTTCAGTTGCTACTGTAAATGCAACGAGTGGTGTTGTAACAAGTGTTACAACTTCGGCAGGCTCAGTGGTTATTTCATACACCATTGGTAGCTGTTTCAGAACTGCGACAGTAACTATCAACCCGTTACCGGGAGCTATCATCACCCCACTAGGTGATACAAGTTTGTGTCCCGGCGACTATGTAACCTTCACTGCTAATACAGGCACCGGGTATACATACCAATGGTACAGTGGCGCGTCAGTTATCTCAGGCGAAACCGATGACTATTATGTAGTTTCAACGGATGGTTCTTACAGAGTTGTAGTAACTAACTCTTATAACTGCGTTTCCACTTCGCCGGCAATGTCAGCAACTTATTTTACAGGATCTGCTAGTATTTCAGCCAGCTCAACATCATTCTGCACGGGTGCTAGCACCGCTCTAACATGTGGCACTACTGGTGCGGGATATTCTTACCAATGGACTAATTCAGGTGTAGGGATACCAGGCGCAACAAATGCTACTTTTAATGCTACCCGTTCAGGCGACTATCAGGTGCTTGTAGGAAATACCGCAGGATGTTACATGACATCAACTGCAATTACGCTAACTGCAATGCCTGCACCACCTGCTTCAATTGCTGCAAGCGGTGCACTCTCATTCTGCTTGGGCGATAGTGTTACACTCATGGGCGACACTTCAAGTACAATTACAAGTTTTACATGGATGGTTGGCGGCTCGCCAATTTCGGGTGCAATAGCCATGAATCTTCGCGTAGGAGCGGCTGGCACTTACCAATACACTGCTACAAACAGTTATGGTTGCACATCAACATCTACAACGCTTACAGTATCAACGATTGCTTTGCCGAATGCAACCATAACATCTGTGGGTGCTACGACTATATGCGCAGGCAGCACTGTTTTACTACAGGCAGTAAGGGTAGCAACTTCGCACTACCAATGGTATAAAAATGGCATAGCTATTGCTGGGGCAACCAACGACATATATGCAGCGGGCTCAACAGGATATTACACAGTTAAAGTAACAAACGTTTCAGGATGCTCGGCAGTTACAACTCCTGCACTTTATATAGAAGTAGTTGACAGACCTTACATAACAACCTTTACAGGAACTTCGATTTGCTGGGGCGGTAGAGCTTCATTAGGTGTGAATATTACCACTTCTTCAAGCGTAAGCTACCAATGGCAATCAGCAGGTGTAAATATTCCGGGAGCAACAAGTAGTACTTATGTTACATACATCGGTGGTTCTTACTCATGCGTAATATCAGTTGGTGGAGGTTGCACCATAACAACACTACCTGTAACTATTATTGTGTACCCTGTTCCTAATCCGATAGTTGTGTATGACGGCAGGTACCTTTCTACTACAACACGTTTTACCTCTTACCAGTGGTTCAGGAATATGATACCGGTAGCTACAACGCCAAGATATATTCCAACAACCACAGGTGACTATACTGTTCGTGTAGTAGACTCTAACGGATGTCAGACAATTTCTCCAATTTTCACATTGAGGGCGTTGGAACATAATGGTTCTGTTTTGGGTACAAGCAATCTAGAAACATCGATAGTAACATTGTACCCTAACCCAACAAATGATGTCATTCATATTGTAAGTGACGAACCTGTTCGAGTTGAAATTGCGAGCGCTGACGGTCGTATCATTAAAACAGAAAACAACGTTTCTGAAGTTGATTTAAGCAATTACGCTTCCGGCATTTATTTGTTCAGAATATACAGCGAAACCGGGGTACTTGTTAAAACAGAAAAAGTGGTGAAGCAATAACATTTCACTCAAAATATAACTGACCAAACCCCGGGCATAAAACGTTCGGGGTTTGTTATTTTTTTTAAAAAATTAGTACAGCACGCTATTTAAAATATCCGGCTTTGAGTAACAATTTTATTTTTATGAAAACATAAATTCTATGAGCGATTTAGCTGATACAATACAAGAATCGGCAAGCCACAGCCATGAAACCAAACTCAATGCATGGATAGCTATTTGGGTAGCAATTACTGCAACCTTCATGGCGTTGTGTAATGTAAAAGACGGCAACATAGTGCAAGCTATGCAACAATCGCAGGCGAAAGGCATTGACGCATGGTCGTTCTATCAGGCAAAAAGCACCAAAGAATCAATTGTACAAAACAATATTGAAATGCTTAAGGTAATGAAACCTGCAGGCTACGAAGCTTTGGTTGCAAAGCAGGAAGAACAGGTTGAACGTTACGAAAAAGAAAAAGCAGATATCAAAAAACAAGCAGAAGGATACCAAAAAGACTACGACGCTATCAATGTTTTTGACGATCAGTTTGATATGACTGATGCACTTTTATCAATTTCTATCGCTTTGTTTGGCATTACGTCGCTTACACGCAAAAAATGGCTCTACTACTTTTCAATTGGCGCAAGCAGCATTGGCATAATACTTGGTCTGGCAGCTTTCATGAAAGTAAGTCTGCATTCTGATCTTATTTCATCTATTTTGGGTTAGTTCCTCATTTTTTCCGTGTATTAAAATTCCCCTTTTGTTCTGATTAATCAGTTATTTTTGTTGCAAACAGGAGTTTGACTCCGCATAACAAAATACTTAAAATCGTTTGGTGCAATGAAAGTACTCTGTGTAGGACCAATGTGGAGAGGCAGCAATGCCGGTGGATTGTTCAGGGCTATGAACCGCCAGGGGTGCTACATTGATGTGGTCGATGAGTTTTACTACATTAGTCTGAAAACACAAACGAAGAAAAACAAGATTCTTGAACGCTTTATCAGGCCATTGCAAATTGACGAGTTCAACAAAGCAATAAAAGCAAAAATTGAAGTTTTCAAACCCGACGTGCTATTTATATATAAGGGTGCATTTGTGCAACCCCAGACCATAGATTTTGGTGTGCAGCACAACGCTGTTCCGGTTCTTTTCTTCCCCGATGTGAGCCTTACCAATCACGGCACTAACATACCTGCATGTTTACCTAAATACGAGCGAATTTTTACCACTAAAACATTTGGTATTACTGACCTGGAAACCATGTTCAATGTAAAAACCGCACGTTTTATTCCGCATGGATATGACCCCGACATTCACAGAAAACTCAATGTTACGGAAGAAGACAGGAGTATTTATGGTTGCGAGGTATCTTTTATTGGTGCATGGTCTCTTAAAAAGGAACAATGGCTGAGTTATTTAAAAGCACAATTGCCTAATGTCCATCTGCGTATTTGGGGAGGAATGTGGCATAGATCAAACTCGGCAAACCTTAAAGACAGCATCATGGGGCGTATCATTGAAGGTGACTTATACTCTCTCGCCATTCAATGTTCTACAGTGAACCTAGGAATACTTTCAGAAGTGGTACAGGGCGCATCATCAGGTGATAAAATTACTTCCCGCACTTTCCACATTCCGGGTGCTAATGGTTTCATGTTGCACGAGCGCAACGAAGAGTCGGTGCAATATTTTGTTGAAGATGTTGAATGCGGCTTCTTTGACGGTGAAAAAGAACTAGTAGAGAAAGTAAGCTTTTATCTCGCCCACCCTGAAAAACGTGAGGCAATAAAGAATGCCGGACATGAAAGAACATGTAAAGAAAACTCGCTTGATGCCAGGGCTTTGGTGGTTATGGCTGATATGCGACAACTTATAAAAACAAAATAGTGGCGCAAGCACATGCCATAGAACGCATTATTTGGGTGCTCAAGTATATAGACGAACATCTGTATGAATCCCTTTCGTTAGATAAGGTTGCTGCTAAGGCTTTGTACTCGCCTTTTCATTTACACCGCATTTTCAAAGATGTCACGGGTGAAACCCTCAACAACTATATTGTGCGCAAAAGACTGGAACGGGTTGCATTTTTATTGATGTTCCGCAAAGACATACCAGTTGCCGAACTTGCCACCGAAACCGGCTTTTCAAGCAATGCGACTCTGTCACGTGCTTTTTCAAAATTCTACGGCGTTAGCCCTACTCGATTCAGAAGCCTTGTGCCCGGAGAATATAGTAAAATCTGCAAACCGGGATGTAAAATTCAGGACGATGGCGCAGCATTTGAAAAATACTTCGGTGATATTGACCAATGCCTGAAGGAAATAAGCGCTGAAGCAAAAATTGAAGTTCGGCGGCTGGCTAGAACAGATATTGCCTACGTCACCTGCATCGGCGTAGAATCCATAGACGATTCATTTAATACAATGTACCAATGGGCTAGAAAGGCGCAACTAACTACCCTACCCGATTTTAGATTCATCCGCCTTTTTCACGACAGCTTCAGAATCACAAAACCTGATGTTATTAGAATGTCCATTGGAGTTCCCGTTGCAAATGAAATAAAGACCAAAGGAGCAATTAATAGCACGACGATTCCGGCGGGGAAATACCTGACAGCACGCCTTAGAATTGCGCCACCCGACTTTGGCAAATCGTGGGAACAGTTTTTTATTTGGATGAATGAAAACGGTTATAAAAAAGCCCAGAGCCTCCCCTTCGAGCAATTATTCAACGACTTCAGAACTGCCGAAGACGGCAAAAGCGATGTTGAATTGTGCATACCAATATTTTAGGGTGCGAAATTTTGACGAAATAATTTTGCTCTTTTGCTTGCATCACCTGAAGATGAAATGAAAAATTACTCAAATACATCTTACTCTTGGGGATTATTGAAATTGGCTTCTTTCAAAAAAGACTTGTCTGAAATTTCAAAAACTAGCCATTTTTTATACCAAATAATATATAAAGATTGCGCTCGAGAGAACAGAGCACGACCACTACATATTGACAATAATTTAGTTTACAAATGCGCATAAAATAGCTACGTACAAAATTGTTACACTGAATTTTGGATAGATCAAATTTGTCATATTTACGCACTATTTTTTTATACGCTTTTTATTTCTTTCTATTCATTATTTACATTAACCTATCTTTTGATAAATTTTTCATCAGATTACTTGGTTTTATTGTTATACTGTTTTACATTTGGTCATTAGTATTTATTAACTTTTTAAAACTTTAAAAAAAAATTGAAAAAAATGGCAAATCCAACAATCAACCAATCTGGTTCTGCGACAGTAACTCCTGGTCAAAACTGCACAATTACAACATCAAACGGTGCAACTTCGACAATTACTATTTCAAATCCTTCTAACTCGAACAACGTGATGCTTGCAATTTCAGGCATTCCTGCTGGACCTGGAATTTCTACATTTGTAAATAATGTTCAGTCAGCAACTTCAAATGGCATTTTCACTATCCCTGCAAACTCACCTTCATTCACTGTAATTGAGTTTGGTAACATGTTAGGTTCTGTAATTACAATACAAAATCTTACATCATCAGCTGTACCTGCTAATCTTTTTTTGACTGTAGTTACTGCTTAGTAGCCCAAGTCTGACTTTGACTACAACAAATAATACAAAATTGTCTCAACTCACGTTGAGGCTGATAATCCTAATTTTTTTTAACCTGACGCCGATTAATGCTTGGTGTCAGGTTAAAAAAAATTTGGATACTATTGTTCTTTTGCCCTTTCAAAGCCTTCTGCAAAAAACAACCAATGGAACGTTTTGTGTATACTCTCTGAGAAACGAAAGCACCTCAAACGTCGTTCAAGTTGTTACTACCGGAGCACCTGATTCAATGAGATATAATGACGATTCTCTTTTCAACGGCATACATGTTATTTGGCCAGGTCATCAATTAATAGCAGTAGGCGATTTTCAAGGAAAAGAGTTTTCCACCTTAAATCTTTCTAGTTTATATGCTCCATTGGTTACTATGCTATACTGCCCAAGTCAATAATTCTATTACGATTTTAAATCAAATACATTTTGAGTCAGACTACAAGCGGAGTTACTTTTAGTAACGCAACATCTGGCAGCAATGAATTGTACATTGCTACATCACCCGGCAGTGAGTGGGCTGCGGTTCTTTTGCCTGAAGGTTCTACATACAATGATAGCACCATAGACTTAAATACAGCTATGCAGAATCAAGTCTACTTTCTGTTTGCCCAAACGGGACCAGGCACTGGTAATGCGCAAGCATTTATTACAAAATATCGTCCGTATCTCGCTGCGTTTCGTAATTCTAGCTTTGATGGCAATGTTACTATTGCTTGGCTCAACTGTCCTAAAGACATCACAGCAGTTTCCAATACACCTATTACAACCAATCCACCTCCAAACCCAGACAATACTTACGTATTGAACATCTTTCAAACCGGTACGAACTTTTTTACATCACAAACCTTCCAAATAGTATCCGGCAACCAATTCGGAAGTTTTCAAATTACAAGCAACACACAAGTAATACCAGTCATTTCAGAAAATCAAAGTTGTTTTCAACTTGTTCTAACTGCTGCGCCGTTAAACCTCAAATTTGCAAACGTAGGCACAACAGCAGGCACGAATTCGATTGTAACAAGCAATATCTCAATTCCACTTAGTGGCCCCGGAACAGGGAGCATGAGGTTTGGATTAAATTTAAACCTAAGCCTTGATTTTACAGGTTATGGTTTACAAAACCGATACTATTTCAACAACAATAATAATCAGCTACAAACACTCAACTATAATCTCTTTGTGAACGGAGGTAACCCTAATGAGTTTGTTGTAACTCAGGCTGAAATTGACTTTTTAGACACTGGAAACGCAAGGGGGCTGAACACATATTTTGCAATTACAAACACAATATTCAACAATCAAACAAATGCAACAAGAAATACTAGTTTTCCTAGCTATTTAGCAATTTCGACTGGCTTTCAAGTAACATTATGGCCAGACACTTCCTTGCTTACAAATTCGCAAGATCAAATCAACAACATATTTCCTGGCCCAAATAGTGCTCGATTCGTTGTTTGTCCACAAGACAGTGCTGAGACTTTAAAATTTTATATGGTTCCTGAAGGAGACTTCTTCATTGACCCAGGCAGCAAGCCAGCTAATGCTGACGGGCAATACGATTTACTATTGGGACTTTCAGGTACAGAAATCTCAACATTCACACCATTTTCTGCTGGAGCAACAGCCGATAAAATAAGGTATATAAGCAGGCAAAACGCTTTCGCTACAAAATACCCAACTCAACCCGTTAGCCTTGCCGACCCGGGTACACCAACTTTAACGCTGGATAGTACCTATTTAACAGCTTGGGCAAATGTAATTTCAACAAATCAAAACAGTGCTCAATATGGCTCACAGCCTAAAGGCGCTTCACTATTTGCCAAAGGTCACGGTCTTGCAGCACCAGGGAGCAATATAACAGGGTTTCTGGGTCACTTTGAACCGTCAATTTCTATGCCTCAAAGTGATGGATTCTGTTTTCCAATGGTACCCTACCTTGGCTTACCTGTACTCCAACAACCAATTACGAATCTGAATGATTTTGAATCACAGATTATCAGCAAAGAGAGAAAAGCACAGATTGCAAATACACCTACAACATCATTTGTAAGTAAGAGTAGGGCTTTAAGATTTCAAGCTGTTACTACGTCACTTACAGCACCTAATTATACGGCATCGGCAACTCCTCAGGGACTTATTGCCAATGTAACCAATGATAGTGGCACGTGGAGTGGGCTTTATCTGTCGCAAAATATAGCAACTCCGGGCAATCCTACTCCTACTCAACTTCCTGAATATGTTTACCCAGCCAATATTACACCACCTAGTGACCCCACCAAGTATCAATTGAGTTTTGTAAACATACAAGACCAATTAAAAAGTGCCTTTTTGACCAATCAACAATTCCTGGTAGTTACAAACAATCAGTTCTTGGGGCAATTATATTCGAAATCGGGCCTTACCGGCGGATCTTCTACATCAAATCCGGTATTCAATAATAAAATGTCAATTGAAGGTTGGCCTTTTGACATAAATGTAGGTGAGAATCAAACATTTGCAGACTATAATAACGTAATTATATTCAAATTTTGCCAGGGCACACTTATTGACAGGGTAAAAAACCCCAACACCTGGACGCAGGCAGATCAGTTTAGTGTTGCAGATCCCAACGGAACCGGTCCTGACAATCACACTCAACTGGTTGCCACTTCATTTTGGCTACAGTCATATCTGGATGCGGCCGAAAAATCTTATGAAAGAGAGTTAAAAACAAATGCAGGCGGAACGAACTATTACGAGAAATTCCACACCATTATCAATAGTCCCACATGGAATGGGATATTGGTACTGAAGGCAAATATCGACTTACAAGAATTCCCGCAACAACTTAAAGGAATGATTTGCGGTATTAACCTGAATAACTTCTTTGCGCATCACATAGGAATTGAAGTCAATAGAATTGATGCGACCGATATCGTTACAATGGAGAACGTAAGTTCGATGTTTGGGTTAATTAATTATGTCGATCCTTCATATGCTGCACAAATAGCATCGGGAATGAACGTAAATACCCCAATACTGCCTACAGCCGGATCGACCTATGATTTCAAGGTTTTATCACTTCAAATTCTATTTAAGAATACTGCTATAAGTGATTTTTCAAGCAAGGTGCAACTGACCATGAATAACTTATTCTCTGATACAGTCATCAACACCAACAATAAATATGGAGCAGGCGATTTAAATTCAATTGTATTGGATGGCACTTACCAAGACCATAATGGTACGCCGGTATATGTTTTTGCAAACAACGACGACAACATCTTCTTCTTCAATAACAACCTACTTGAGAACGTTGAAATAACTGAAATACAATTTAATACCCTGACAACCGACCCCGATGCTACACTCATTCAATCAAGATTCCTGATGTGGGGCTACTTAAACTTTGGTCAAATGTCTGGTGAAAACTATACACTTGATGCTTTCTCATTTGGCAATCCTGACAATAATAATGTAGTTAGTAAAGGACTCTATTACAGCAACCTGTATGTAAACATGTCGTTTGACTTGAGTAACCCTACTGTAGTTACGTATGGCTTCGATGCTGCTCAAATAGCATTCAACTCTTCATTGAGTAACACTCGTGCTACAAGCCTCTATCCTAATTTTGCTTTGCAAATCAACAATCTTGTAAGTGGGAATAGCGATACACCGCCTTCAAGTATGGGATATCTGCCTCTTTCACTACCCAACATAAGTACGAGCAGCCTTACTGGCGACTGGTTTGGACTGCAAATGACATTAAATATGGGTACACCCGGCGAATTAGCAGGCAACCTTGGGTTCAATTCTACTCTATTAATTGCATGGAGTCCGACAAACGGTTCAGTAACGCCTAGCTATACTGCTTTCGTTGGAATTAAACTACCCGGCACGTCGAGCAATGCTAAGCTAATTAGCCTTCAAGGGCTGCTAAAATTGTCTATTGATAAGCTAACATTACAATACATTCCAAATTCAAGCGATTCAACACTACCAGGCTCATACTTGCTTACACTTTCAAAGATTGCGCTGAAATTTTTGGGCTTACTCAAATTGCCTCCCGGAGGAAACACCAATTTTCTATTGTTCGGCAACCCTAACCCGGATGCAACATCAAAAAGTTTAGGGTGGTACGCATCTTATAACAAGTCAAAGAACTAAACTTCTTAAACCACCATTTAACATGATACGGATACTCTACTGGAATATAAAGCAGTTTGCAAAAAACAAAATTGATAATCCTGACCCAAAACGTAAAAGGGGGGAAGAAAAAACCGGAGCTGCAGCATCGCAAGATAGATGTAATGTTATTATAAATGCCCTTTCTGAAGCAACCCCGGTACCTGATATTTTCGTGGTTGTTGAAACAGCCACAGGTGGCGGAACTGAAGGAAGCCTGATTAATGGCGCTGGTGCTTCTGGGTCACTGACATTGTTGCAAAAAATAAGAACAAAACTAGGACCCAACTGGATGCTAGTACCTCCGGTAATACTAGGAACCGGAACACTTTCAGAGGGAGTTAGCGTATATTATAATAGTAAGACTTTGGCTTTTACGGGTCCTTTCTATTTTCAGGGTTCAGCAGGGGTAGCAACAAAACCAGGAACTGTTACACCTGTAACTTATGATGGCGACTGGGCTGGCTGCCTACCTCCAACCCCTACTCCAACAAGTAGTGGTGTCATAAACCCCGGCATTCCACAAAATCAACTTGCAGGTCAATGGTATTTCAATGACGGCAAAAAAGTGCCGAAAAAAATTGAGTTTCCAGGTTCTGGTGACAGAGCCCCATTTCTCACTACCTTTTGGGATATAGCAAGTGGACGAAACATAAAGCTTTTGGCATACCATGCACCACCCGACCATGTACAAGCAGCCAATGGCATTAATAACATAGTTTCGATTCAGGAAATGAACGCCAAACTCGAAGACAATTCAGTAGGTGTCATCACAGGTGATTTCAATGTTAGTCTATTTGACACTGACAATGCACCAAAGGCGTATACTAACTTAATCTCAAAAGCAAATTACCAACGGCAAATCAATCCAACAGCAGCTACTTACCCCGATAGAGGCTATGTATGTACCACATTTACTAGCTGGAACACAAAAACGCAGCCTTCTCCTGATAACGTTAACGGCTATCCTGCATACGGGTATCTTTCAACAAATAGCTATGATAATTTTTTTATTCGATACGGCAAAAGTTTGACAAACCCCAATTTCGGTGTCAATAATGCAACAATCGTAAATCTGGTAACAGGGGCACCTTATACTGCTGTAACAACTCCTCCATATACTGGTCCAGTTGGCTCGAAGAACTTCTCGAGCGCTATGGCTAAAACCACTGCTAAAGTTGCAGCGGGAATGGAAATACCTGCACTTCCGCTTCCGCCGGCTGGTCCCGGTGGTAATGGTGGATTTGTACCTCGCACAGCCGGGGCAGGACCAAAATTCCGGGAATGGGATAACCTAGGAAAAGTTTACAGCGTAAGTGACCACATGGCTTTAGTTGTTGATATTTAACATTTTTTTATTTTATTTTTATGGACTTAAGCAAATTAGCCTCGGTATTCGTAGATCAAGCTGCACAAAACCAAGGTAATATAACAATAAATGAAGCATCGTTTACTGCCGGCGGTGTAACTGTACCAGCCGGAATTGACGATCTATTGCAAAAAGGCTTCGCACTAGCAAGTGGTGTAAATCTACTCATTAATGCTTCTGAAATTCCAGTTAAAAAAAACAATGACCCTCCGGATAACTCACTGGTTATCAAAGGTAAATTAAGCGTATTAGGTGTAGAACTGGATAATACCGGTGTTACTTTTACGATAACAGGCACAGGCACAGGACAAGATGTTTCTTTTACAATTCTTGTTAGCCTGAGCAATTGGAAATTTGAGACCAGCTGGCCACATATGACAGGTGGCGTTTATAGTAGCCTTCCTTATGCAAATCCGGCGTTCATATTTTCGTCTTCTGCTGTTGACTCCTATTCGTGGCAACAAAACAATATTTCATTAGTCGCCGGGCAAAATTTTGCATGTACCATAACCTTAACCGGAATTCTACAACAGGTAACATTTTTTCTCACAAGCTGGAATGGAAATACAAACCTTGCGTTAGCGGGGATGTTAGACCCTTCAAAAGTTGACAATGACACCGTTTTATATCCCGATTTAGATCTGAAAGTATCTTTTGACGCAAGCGTTAATCCACTAGGATTTTTGAATATCAGCTCCCCTGCAATCGGTTTTAAAATTACATCAGAAGATGATTCTGACGGAAGTACCAGTGCCGATTCAACCGCTGTTGCAACAACAGGTAGTGCCGATTCTTCTACATCAGAACCAACAGACAATTCGATTTTACAATTAGTTTCTCTGTACTTCGAGTTGCAGCTAGCCTTAGCTCCTGACAGTGCAACACCTCTCAGTTTTGATTTCACTACTTCCATTACTCCAAGCTCTGGCTCATTCTACCTTGCGGTTACGCCAACTTCAGACAATGTTACTCCTGCCAACCTTTTCACATTGATGGCCGGCAATAACTGGTATCAGGTTTTACCACCCACACTGCTCCAGTTTTTGAATGTAATTACATTTAAAGGCTTTGCAGCTTCTATCGACTACAATACCGAATCTAGCTCGTTCACGATTAATAATGTAACTACAAATATTGGTTCAAACGGTAAATGGGAATTATTCAGCAACTTCGTAGTAAATAACTTCGATGTTCAATGGGTAGTTTTAAACCCGGGTAGCGGCGGAACCAATAAACAAAATATTTACCTGACTGCCGACGTCGATTTCTTTCCGAATTTGTTTCAGGGAGGTTTTCATGTTGAAATAACTTCTGATCTGAACCTTTCAGCCAACTTCTCGGGCAGTGTTTCGTTCAATCAGCTTGTTTCAGACATAACAGGTGGATTTATTCAAATTCCAACTGGTATTGCTGCGATCGAGTTTACCGGATTTGGAATAGTAATGGATATTAAGAACAAGTTCTATTCATTCTATGCTGATGTAAATATTGGTGTAAGCATTCCTTACATTACTAATATCTCACTAACGAATGGAAAAGTAGAGCTTACTTCTTCAACGTCTTCTGCAAACAGTGGTAAAAGCGTTTATACGGCTGAAGTATCTGGACTATTTGCAATAGGCAGTTTACAACTCAATACCGATGTAAAATACAACTCGTCAACTGACGAAGGTGGGTGGGATATGAATATCTCGATGCCGGCCGATTCTACTTTGAATTTGGGAGAACTGATTGACAGCTTGTTTAAAACCATTACAAGTGCAAGCCTTCCTTCTGGTTTCTTACCAAGTAGCCTTTTGATTACCGAATTCTCGCTTGTTGCCAATATCCCGAATCAGGCAACAAGTGCAAGCAAGTACACGGTAAAAACAGCGCTTGATTGGAATTTTACATTCCCAATCATCAATGAACCAATTGAAGTTAAAGCAAAGCTTCTATTAGAATATCAATCAGGCACAAATGGGGGCAATGCAACATATAATGGAGGTGTTCTTGCTACAATATTGCTGAAGGCATTTAATGCTGAAATTGATATTGCATACGATTTCTCGAATAATGATCAAAAATTGAAGATTATTTGGGAAGGCTTTCAGGCAGAATATGATATCGCCGCTCAATCTAAAACTATCACATTCAGCATTGTAAACTGGTCTGTAGGTAGCCTACTTACTTCGTTTATGAAAATGCTCGGTGATCCAAACTTTGAAATAGACTCTCCTTGGGACTTCCTAAATGATATTAGCCTCGATGGTTTGGTTGTAACCTACAATCTTGATAATTCTGACATCACAGTAAACTACCCGCTGCCAAAAACACTCGACCTTGTTTTCATAAAAATTGACAGCATCAACTTAACTAAGAACAGTAAGGGTACATTCATATCATTTGGAGGTAGCTCACCAATAGAGGCAATTAGTCAAAGTAGTTTATTCAATCCGGGACCAGATGGAGGAAATGATGTAAAAGATATGCCTGCTGTACCTGGACAGGGTTCAGAATATTTCGAATTGCGCCTGCTGGCCATGGGTCAACACATTGAGTTAGCAAATGCAAGCCAGTTTACATCTATCAAAGATGTTGTTGAACAAATGGAGAAAGCATTTGATGAGCCTGACCCAAACAATCCTGCTCTTCCAGTAGGCCCTGATGCAAATAACCAACTAATTAATTTCAATGAGAATAGCAATTGGCTGATAGCAACCGATTTCGGCATTTTAAACGTAGGAACTAAAGAAAAACCAGTTTGGACGGTTGACATGCAAATCGTCTTTAATGACCCTGCTCTGTACGGTCTTCGGATTGCGTTAAGTGGTGCAAAAGCAAAAATATTTGCTGGACTTGAGTTTGATATCATGTACAAAAAGATATCAGATTCAATAGGTGTCTATCAGATAGACCTAACTCTACCTGACGCGCTTCGCAACCTACAATTTGGTGCTGTAAATATTACATTACCTGCAATTAGTTTAGAAATATACACCAATGGCGACTTCCTGATTGATGTTGGGTTCCCACACAATATGGATTTCTCTCGCTCATTTACACTTCAGGCTATTGTGCCTCCGGGCATACCAGCAATGGGTTCAGGAGGATTTTACTTCGGAAAACTCAGTAGTGCTACAACCAACAAAGTACCGGCGACCCAATATGGTAATTTCAACCCGGTAATTGTATTTGGTATCGGGCTACAAGTAGGCGTAGGATATAGTGTAAACTACGGTGTTTTGAGTGCCGGTTTCAGCCTTACTTTATTTGGCATAATCGAAGGTTTAATTGCGACATATCACCCATACGTAAAACCTTCAACCGACCTGGAACAAAATCCTCAGTCAGTAGAAACATCGTATTACTATTACCTGCAAGGCACCATTGGTATCATAGGTAAATTGTACGGTTCAATTGACTTTGGCATCATTTCAGCAAGTGTAAATATTACCATTCAGATATATGCACAGGCAACGTTTGAAGCATACAACAAAATACCATTGTCAATAGTAGCTTCGGTTGATGTGAAAGTTTCAGCAAGTTTGAATTTGGGATTATTCTCAATTACAATCCATTTCAGCTTCACTGCAAACATCCGGCAAGACCTTACAATAGGTACCGACAACAGGAAAAATGCTCCATGGAATATTAACAACAGTAGTTCGCGCTCTATGATGGCTATGTCGTTTGCTCAATTTAAGCAATTGGCATTGATTCTACCGCCGTTGTCATTTAATGTTGGCATAACCGCCAATCCATCGACTACGTCGCCGTCACTGAACATATATTTTGTCCCCCATCTTACAATTTCTGGCCCTGAAATTGGTTCGTTAGGTCAACAACAAGCACAATATGTTGCCATGTTGTTTATTGACGCTCCAAATCCTAGTGGCTCAGCTGGTCCTACAAGTTCATTTGAAAATCTATGTACAGATCTCTTCAGGTGGTTGATTGTAAATGCTTTTAGCCCTACAGCAACAAATTTTACGAGAGCGGAGGCTGATGCTCAGGGAATTTCAAAAGATCAATTAACCAGTTTGGTTGAGTATCTATCTGACAAAACAAACCCATTCCCAATTCCGACAGATAAGATACTTGGGTTCTTACAAAATACATTTAGTGCTGTGAATATTTCTGCTATGGAAAATAGTATTTCATCAGGTGCTATCTTCCCTATGTTCTATGATTTGCTATTGAACGTACCACAACTATCTATCAGCATTGATTTTAGCCAGTATAACATGGCAACTACTGAATATCTTCAGGCGGTAAAAGAGTACTTTGCCGAACTCGCTGTTTCAATGCAAAAGCAGCCAGATTCAATCGCCGCAGCCAAGTTAGTAAATGCCAGCCAGGACTACAGCCTTGCCACTTTTGTATTTGAAGATTACTTCGTGCTATTAAGTAAGCAACTTGCAGGCTATGCTTCAGATGCAATGGATAATTACACTTATCCTTTAATAGATAACCCGAACGGAAATAGCCTGAATGCCATTGTTACTTGGGCTAATGGAATTAATGCGGGAGGTTCAAGTAATTTAGTAAGTGTACAAGATATCGCAACTGCAAATCAGGATCACCCACTTGCACCTGGAATTGCTCTGAATATTACTGGATTAATGCATTTTGTAAAACCGGGCACCACAACCCCGGATTCATTTACATCAATTGCCAAGCAATATGCAATTACACCAGTTATGGTTGTATTGCAAAACAGCAGCATTCCTAATATTCTGGCCGAACAGTCAATCACCTTCAATGGTGCCAGCTATAATGTGGCTTTAGGAGATACAATTGATGTAGTAGCTTCAAAATTGAACGCAACTACAGCTCAATTGGCAGCCGACAACAAATTCCAGACAACAGCAATATTGGGTACAGGAATGTATTTGGCTATCGCAGCAACTGTTTATTCTGCCAATACTGACGATACTTTCGCTTCAATTATAAGTTCTTATAATGGCGTAACAGCATCGGCGGTATTAATGCAAAACCAAGCAACTCCAGGACTTTTCATTACTGGTAAATCTTTCAATTACGACGCAAACACTAAGTATACAATTGTACCTGGAGATACCGTCAGCTCAATTGCAACCGCACTTTCAGCACAAACAAAAACTCAAATTACTGCACAAAATGTAGCCGATTGTGTAAACGTTCAATCGTTAAACATTCAACCTAATGGTCAGGTTCTGATACCATCATTCAATTACACAACCGCTACTTTTACAAAAGTATCAGATGCTGACACACTGAATAAAATTGCATCAAAATACAATGTTACAGCAGCAGAAATTGCCTTAAATTATGCGATCCAACAAATATCGAACCTATTATATACCGATAATGGCTATGCGAATGCAAACGTTCCGGGCTTAAGTTGTCTTAACGTTGGTGCAATATTGCAATACTTGTCAACCAACAATTCTTATAGTCACCTTTCAGGTATGGTTTCTAACTACCAATTGCATGGTATGAGATTGCCGGTAAGCAACCAACCAGGACTTACACTTGCAACTGGAAGCCCTTGTATCAACCAGGAAACGTGTGCGCTTTATGCAATGACTGGGCAGGAATTCGCGCTACCGGCATCTATACCAGCAAACCTTCAAATTGAATTGGTGAACAATTCATCCGCACTTAGCTGGTTGAAATTTAAAGGCCCAAATGCACAAACGCTACAAATACAACTTCAGGACACCGACTACAAACAAATATCAACCGTTCTATCTTATGCGCAAACAACTGGCCTACAGCCGAAGGATGTTCAGTTAAATGCAATGGCACCTTTTAATTTGTTGCCGGTACATTATACCTTCCAATCGGTTACAAAATGGCAAACATCAGGTTCACTGGCGCTGCCATATGGAAATCTCAACAACCAAAGTGCTCCTAGTCCACTTATTTGGGCATTCCCTTCAGGTATGCTTAAGCAATTGGCATTGCATAAAGTAGCAGGATCAAAATTCAATGTTCAAATAGGGAAACTTGATGCAGCTACCGGTGTAATGAATTACACCCCATCGGCAAACTACGGTTTCAACACCATGGTTGAAATTGAGATAAAGAAACTAGCTGCTGATACTACTTCAGTTACAAACGGATATACTTATGAACTTTTAGGGGCTAAAGAAGCGGGAGCATTGCTGCTTCAGGAACTATTAACAAGTCTTGATCCACATTCTCCTACAAATAATGCAAATATTGTCACCGATATTCAATGGTTGTATGATGGCAGCGATGGTGTATTATCTGTTGGAATGGCAAACATGAAATCGTTCATTGTTCAGGCGAACCAATCAACAGAAACTAACCCATCTAATCCGCCAATGATGATGGCGATGATGATGTCTTTAGAAGAAACTGAAGAACCAAAAGGAATCCTGAACAGCACATATGATTTCATTCGCTTGCTATGGGAGTGTAGTATTACCCGTTCAGGTGGCTATTATTTACTGTACAATGAAACTGAAGCCGACAAAGGGTTCCCAGATTCAATATTTGCGAAAGGTGATACAGCGACAGTAAGAATTATGATTGGATACAATGCTGCCTTTAATAGCATTCCTACAAATTACATGAACTGCGCCGTAACTGCCGACAAAATCGACCTTTCTTCGTGTGTAGTATATGCTGAAAGCGCTGTTCAAACTGGCTTGATTGCGAATGTAGAAGATGCAACAGATACTTTAGCTTCCATTACTTCTAAGTACAACATTCTAATCAGTGAACTTGCAACGCTCAATTCAAATATTGTTTTGAATACAACTATAGTACCACTTCCGGTAATACAATTAAACGGATTGGTTCATGAAGTAGGAAGAGGTAATATTCAACCAAACATAGGTTCTATTGCAACGTACTATAATGTATCACAAAGCGACATTCAAACGGCGAATCCTACTATCACTAATTGGAACAACCTACAGTTGTGGCAATTGGTGAGCATACCAACTGTAAACTACACTGTTTCTACAACGCAAGGAGGACCAGGAAATACACTGGCACAAATTGCAGCATACTACTTTATAGACATGTCAACTTTGGCATGGGCTGCAAAAGACGTCAATAACTTGTTTACGGTATCGAGTCAATTAAACGTAAACGATCAGATTTTACATAAAGTATCAAATGTTCAGCAAGGTACTGCTGGGTTTGAACTGCAGCGCGCAAGTGCTAATCAGTCAGCTCAAAACCAACTGACACCAAGCGATAACGGATATGCTGAAAACTACCTAAATAATCTGTTCAACCTATTGTCATACAATGTTGTGGGAAATGCAGCGTTCAATGCAAGCAAGGTTGGTCTTCCTGTAGGTCCTGCAACACAACAAAGTCAGGACGATATGTTGGGCAAAACCACCAATAATGGCAGTGATATTTGGAACTATACGCAAATAGTTCCTGTTGCAAAATTTGCAGTCGACAATACTTTTATGCAATACCCTGTAGGTTTCCCTCAAAAAGATGGCAACCCGTATAGAGGAATTGGACACTTTGCACAAGTACATTTCGACTGGGTAGACTATTATGGTAATAATACAGTAACACCATTCAGCAATCCGACAGCATTCCAAAATTCGCCGCTCAATAATCCTCCAATTGCTATTGGGTATACCGACGAATTGATAGGAATTGCGAAATGGCCGAGTATTGAAACCTCATACTACTTCGATATAGATAGCGAAACTACTAAACCTGCACTTATATTAGGTGTAACATTCAGTAACAAAAGGTATGTACCTATTCCTAATGTCGATGCCAGTCAGCAACAAAACTGGAGAGAAAATGCACAAAATGACTTAGCTCTTTACACTGCTATTTACTACCAGCTTTCTCAGTTAAATCCTTTCAATGGAAACAATACAGTTTCAATTTCGCTCACTAATAGTTTGACTCCGGGAGTAGCAACATCTATAAACCCAACTGGCGATTTGTTCGCGCTTGTCAAAGGCATTTACACTTACCTGACCCAAATAATATCTTCCACTGACGAAGCAAGCGTACCATCTATTCCTTCACCTGTAATGCCACCAATTACAACTGATGTAAATATTGCAGACATTGATGTTTCATCTATTTTACAACTCAATGTTGCATTAGCATTCTCTCGTGATATAGCCTTTGTACACCCAGATTTTAAGGACAGCACAGCTGTTACACAATCAATTAGCAGCATCAAACCTCAAACATCTTTTACAAACACTAAAGTTGTTAATAACGCTCAACAACCTACTGGAAATTCAGTTGATGCTGCTCAAGCTAGCCTAAAAGAATTTGCTAACAGATTTGAAGCAGCATTCTACAATGTAGGCAACTACTTACTAAAAGTGGCAATTGGCACAAATTCGTCGCTGGCCGGAAGTAACAATAATAGCAATCAGGCAGTCTATATTGTAAGAATGGGAATGGTTCCAAAGCAAGGTATATATTGGAATATAGTAGATGCAGGAAGTTTTGAAATTACTCAACATACAATTGACGGATTAACAACCGCGAATGTACCGACAGAAGTAATTACGAAACTAAACAGCATAACGGGTACAGTTTTCAATAACAAGTCTTCGTTCGATATTCAATTGCTTACTACCTTGGGGCAGTCTGACTTTGCGACTTATGCTACAACAATTTATAGTTATAGTTTACTCAATCCTATTTTTTACGCACCAAGACCACTTGCAACCAGTCTGATATCGAAATCAAATATACCTATATCAGTATACACTACAGCCAACGGACTTAGCAATAACCCTGAACTTAAAAACTTCACTGGTATTGATTTGGACAACTGGGGAGCACAGGCACTTAATGCAATCGATGTATTTTTGAGTTCCGACTATTCAGTGCCTGCATTTATAGTTGACCAACTTAAATCAAACGATGAGGAGACATGGCTTTCAAATCAGGGTATCACTGCAGATTCTTTCATGGAAGCAATCACTGATGCCAAAAAAACACTTGCTGATGCTATTTCCGGCGAACTAGAACCTATTTTATCGGCACCGGCAATACCAATTGATAGCTTAAGCCTACCTAATGCTAAAGAAAAATTCAGGCAACAATTGCTCAACCAACTCAGCAATGCCTATACACTCAATGCACTGGTACAGTTTAAAACAACTGCCACTTCCGATTTCAAACCATCAGGAAATAATTTTACGCCGCCGCGACTTTACGGCGTTCCGGTAATTGTATCTAATATACCGGGCATTGCTGATGTTACTCCAACTACCGCATCGAAAGAATACAGCATTTCAACGGCAAAAATTCAACTCAATGAAGCTGCAGCCACAGATGATGATTCATTCCTGACATTTGGCTTTACAACCAAGAACCCTGATAAGGCAGCAAGTATTCAACTTGATATGTCTTATGTTGTGACCCACGTTGAGTTTGAAATTACAAACGTATCGAACATTGAAGGCTACCAAGGCTCTAATTGGCTGACCTTTATAGTACCTGCCGATGTAACTACTTTAAATCAAACTGGTGCAAGCCCAACCAACCAGGTGTTGACACAACAGTTGGGCACTGTTGATATTCCAATTGTGCTGAGGAACTACCCAACTGCACCCGCACTTACAACGCAAGTATGCAACCCTGTACAGGCAAACAATAACATAACAAGTGAAGTATTAGAGAAAGCATCAGAATGGGACTATGTGTATTCTTTCTCCCGTAACAGCGCAGCGCAGGATACCATTTTCTCTGAAGTTGAATTCTTTATTCCGGCATCGTCTTCAGCCAGTTTATTAAAGGCTTCAGGAAGGGATTTATTTACCGACCTTGCTCAGTTTGTTGCAGTATGGCCGGCTATTTTACAAGATTTCAATAATCACCTTACTAAAATCACTATCAATACCGCCGCGAATGATACAACCGACTTACCGATTGCATATCAAGCATTACAAGCGTTTGTAACGATTACAACTAACCTCTCATTAGCTTGGAAACAGTATCAGTTCAACTATGGCACCAATGGTAACGGAGGCAGCGCAGGAAATGGAAACAGAAACCTTAGCTATTTCTCGATTAAACAAGAGGCAGAATCTACTAGTGACAATCGCTTATTGCTCTCGGTAAACACGAGTCTGTCGCAGACTGATCTGGACTACTTTGGGGTGCAGCCAAGCGAACTGGTTACCTTGGAAAATAGTCCTTATGTTACCATCAATACGTACAATACAGTACCTGCATTAGATGCCAACAATAAAACAATACCAAACAGCTATTGGTTTGAAGTTCCTGATAGTAATCCTGTAAAATACCTAACACTAGACGAAGCATTGTCAATTCCTGATCGTTCTATCAATCTCGATTCATTGAATGTACTCGAATTCCAGTATGCGTGGGGCGGTGTTGCAGTAATACGTAACGAAGGGCTTATTGATTGGAATCCAACGTCGAAGAAATTCATTTACAGAACTCCTTTGGTTCGTTTTACGAATAAACTCATACCATTACTGAGCAATGAAGATTTGATAGACATTGCCAAAATCAAAAACGAATCGGGCCAAACGTTGCCACTCGCACAACAGTTGTCAAACTTCTTCCAAACATTCCTGACGTTAAGCAATCTTCAGAGTGGTACAGTTGAAATGAAGCTAACAGCAACTTGGAATTATCCTTTGGTACCTGGCGGTACATTGATAAATCTGTCAGCAATTCAACTGCCAATACTTTTGGCTCCGCCGTTCCAATTCCAGATTCCATTTGACTATGTGATTCCGCAAGCAGGCTGTAGTACCAATTATACTGAATCTGACCCGCTTGTTTGCAGATTGTCGAATGCAATAAAAATGTGGTATCAACAATACAAACCGGTAAGCAATGGCGCTTGGATACAGTTTGATTTGTCAGCCTTCTCGTCATTAACCGAAAATAAACTACCACTCATCGATCTACAGAATATTGTTTTGCATTGCAGCAATATCAATGATTTGACACAATAAGTGAATTGTTCTCAACCATTCACTTACAAAAGGTGAATTACTCTTCAGCAACTTTTCCCTACCCGGCCGCTCAATGAGCGGCTGGTTTTTTGTTGGAGCAATTAATAATTTTTTGTTTCAATTCCCCCCATCACATCCCAACCATCCGAAACACCAACCCATCACCCACAAAAGCTTTTTGAACGCCATTTGGGAGGTTGGCGGTTGAGGTATCAGATATGGGGTACAGTTGAATAGTATTGTGTATATCGTACCCTGGAAAGGCCTTTACCATCCATACACCGGGCTCGGGGGCACCATCGGGGTTAGCGGGCACCTCGTATGGGTAGCATACATGTCGGGTAATCATGACCGGTAGGTGCTGCTCTTTTGCATCATTAAGCACTTTGTTGGTGGCAGTGTAAATCGCCATTTGCAGCTTGTATTCAGGGCGCAAAAAATAGCTGAAGTATTGCACAAACACATTACCAAAAAGCCATAAAAACAAGATTGAAGTGAGCACTATTTTCGGTTTCACCCACTTTTTAAATCCCTCCATTTGCTGCAAAAGCCAAATCAATAAAATAGCGATTGAAGGCAACGTGAATGCATTCAATCGTGGTGTACCCAATGGCAGTTTACCAGCCAAAAAAAGCACGAAGGCCCCGAACAAAACGCCACAAGAATACACCACCATACTCCCCTCAAGCGTTGCAACGATGCTTTTCATGCGGCGAACAACCTGAAAACATGCAGCCACAAAAGCAACAACACCCAGCACTCCGAATAAATTCCCAAACAAATCACCTGCGCCCACCTGAGCAAAAACAGCATACCCATTTACCATCAGCGACCGCAAAGGGTGGGCAGTATCAACCATCAAAAAACTCCAGAAACCGTGCATGGGAGAGTCTGCCATCAACTGTTTGCCGTCAATGAAATAGAATACCACTCCACC
Organism: Chitinophagaceae bacterium; assembly: GCA_947454235.1. Lineage (GTDB taxonomy): Bacteria > Bacteroidota > Bacteroidia > Chitinophagales > Chitinophagaceae > Flavipsychrobacter. The sequence continues at coordinate 131,261 of CANGIY010000004.1, read as the reverse complement.
TGCCAAAGCAAACACCATAGGTAACCACTGGCGTGCTTTTTCACGCAATGGTAACGCTACTTTATCCATTAGCAATTGCCGCAGCATTACTGTACCAAACACCGGCAGTGCAACAATAAGGTAGGTATAACTAAAAAAGGGACAGATGAAGCAACTCAGGCACAAAACAACATAAACACCCCACCTTTGCCTCAATTGCAATAACTCATAAAGCTGCCAGATCGCCACCACACTCATCAGCATATCCATGGTATATTGCTTCACTTGTACAAAGTATTCTGTAAAGGTGGCTGAAGCAATTAATACAAGTAAGAAAATATACCGCTCTACCCTGCTTTTGTCATAAAGCCTGTTCATAGTCTTGTACCCAAGCAAAATGACCAAACTCCCGGTTACCAATGAAGGCAGCCTGAGTGCCTGATAGCTGTAGTTAAAGGCAGAAGTAACCAATTTAACCAACTGAATATACGCCCTCGGGAACTGTTGCATTAATGCAAGAGGCCCCCACAACGCGTGCGCATCCTTGGTTTTGAGATTATAAATAATGAACCACTCATCAACCCAAAACGGACGCACCGGAATTACCACCATCACCGCCCCAATCAACAGCGTAAACGCGATGACCACTTTCACCAACACATCCGCACTCTTGTTCAGGTTAACATTCATATTTTTTTGCAGGTCAATAAGATTGTAAATGTAGTGTGGTTTGGGGGAATATTATCAGAGCGAGTCAGAGAGCGAGAGCGAGGGAAAATGAAAACGGGCGGCAATTTCAGAGCGAGTCTGAGAGCGGGAGCGAGGGAAAATATAAAAAAAGCGGAGCGCTCTTCGCACTCCGCTCTCGCTCTGTTAAGTGATCCCGTTGGGACTCGAACCCAAGACCCTCCCGCGAAAAGCGGGATGCTCTAACCCTGAGCTATCAATCTTTCTATATATACTCTTGATTTCTTTTTCTTAATTTCCAGTTCCCGTTTCTTCGCTTCTTGCAAGCTGGGAAACTGCTCTTGATACTTCAGCTCCCAAGGAACTCCTGTTGAAGTAAATGTGGAGTGTCCAATATTATGTTCGTACAATCGTCTTTCTATGTTAGTACAGGCACCAACATAGTACTTATTGAGCTTAACCGAATAGAGAATATATACATACCCCACATAAAAAAAGCGGAGCGCTCTTCGCACTCCGCTCTCGCTCTGTTAAGTGATCCCGTTGGGACTCGAACCCAAGACCCATACATTAAAAGTGTATTGCTCTACCAACTGAGCTACGGAATCAACGCGTTAAGAACTAATTCGGGACGATTTTTGTAGGCTGCTTTCGCTTTTTACTTACCTCGTTTCCGAATCGGAGTGCAAAGATACGCAAGAAATGAATTCTGCAAAATATTTTCGCGAAATTTTTCGCATTTTTCTTTCCTCAAAGTGTACCCAACTCCTATAAATATCTCTTTTAAAGCCTAAACTAGAAATTCACAACCATTTTTACATTCAGCAACCTCGATGTCAATCGGTTAGGAACAGCATAAATCATATTCGAGCTGTTGTCCTGAATCCAGGTATAGTTTAAGGTATTTTGAATGCCCAATAAGTTAAACACCTCAAGGCTCACCCACATAGTTCTTATAGTATTGAAATAGCTGTGTGTCGGGTACGAGTGGCGCTCGGCATCAAGCAATAAACATGAAAAGCCAATGTCTACCCTTTTGTAGTCGGGCAGGCGCAGGTTGTTTTCGTACAAGTGCCTTGAAGGAGCTCCCGTTGGCAAACCTGTTGCATACATGGTATTGATGTGCACTTTAAAGTTTTTATTGCTGCGCAGATAATCTTCGAAATACATACCCAACATAAACCTCTGGTCGTTAGGTATAGGAAAGTAATTATTGAACCCGGGCACTGAGGCGCTGTCAGTTATTTTTTGCGCACCCTTCATTATACCTATACTCACCCACGATGTCGCATCTTTCACAAGATCACCGTACAAGCGCAATTCGCCACCATACACATAACCTATAGCATCGTTCTTACCCGTGTACCTGATACTCACGTTGTCGTAATAGTAAGGGTCCATATCCCACAGGTTCTTGTAGTAAGTCTCAAAAGTCAGGCGTGCAGGACGGTTTTGAATTTTCGTGCTGTAATCGAGTCCGGCAACTGCCTGAAACGATTTTTGTGCTTTCAGGTCTTTATTAATCGTGCCATCGATGGTGCGCATCTCCCTGTAAAACGGAGGTTGCTGGTACATACCTGTCGAGAATTTGTAAATAATATCACGCTTTGTTTTAGGCTTCAACGTCACCTGCAACCTTGGGCTCACCAGCAATTCGCCGTTCAGCTGACTGTAGCTAGCCCTTACCCCCAAAGAACCCGAAAGAACTCCTGCACTGTCAACCTTAAAGTTATCTTGCAAAAACGCAGTGAGGCGGTAGTAGTTCAAATCAGTGTTTGAATTGAACGAACGGTACATTATGAGTTGAGTGGGGTCGTAAGGCTGGTTGAATGCCGCAGAATCTCTGCGCTCCCATTCGTGAATGTAGTCGCTTATATTAGCAACCATCGTATTCACACCAAACTGGAAAAAGTTGTTTTTGTTGTAGTCATAAGACCCACGCATACCAAAATCAGCAACGTTGGCAGTGAGGTAGTTGCGCGAAAAGTTGTGAATGTAACCGGTACCCAGATAGGTCTTAATTTGCCCGAAATTGTCTTTTGACTGATCTGTCTGTAACAAACCAAACAGGTATTCGCCACCTATGTCGTAGGTCTGGTATTCATTCGTTTGAAAACCGGAAGCCAAAAATTTAAGCCTAAGTTTCGATGAGTCTTTGTGATACGTTGCCGAAAGTCCGCCAAAACGAGAATCGAACTGGTCGTATTCACCACCATCATAAAAAATATCGAGCTGGTATGCCTGATTGAGTACACCAAACGAGCTCACCATTCTTTCAGGAAAAAATGTGAACCTGTTTCTAGCGTAGTTACCCAAAAATTCAAGTTCCCAGCTACTACCCAATTTGTAATTCACCTCAGCTTGTATATCAGTGAACGACGGATTGTACACACCCTTGGTTGGCTGCGACTGCAACAAATACTGGTTCGACTTTTGGCGTGCACCAAAAAGGTAGGTGAGCTTTTTGTTTTTCGAGATTCCCGCAAGGTGCATAGAAGCTCCCAGCAAGCTAGCAGTTACCGACCCTTCAAAATGCAATGGCTTTTTGTAGTTGACATCCAGCACACTGCTCATTTTATCGCCATAACGTGCCTGAAATCCTCCCACCGAAAAATTGACATTACTCACCAGGTCGGTATTTACAAAGCTCAATCCCTCCTGCTGCCCTGCCCTCACAAGGAACGGTCGGTAAATCTCAAAATCGTTTACATATACGAGGTTCTCATCGAAATTACCCCCTCTCACTGCATACTGAGATGATGTTTCATTGTGGTTACCTACCAACACCTTCAATACCTCTTCCACCCCACCCGATACACCCGGAATCAGTTTCACCTTGCTCATGTCAATGTGCACACTGCCGGCAGTATTGCGCTCTGCTTTATCCTTAATGATGACTTCTTTCTGGATGTTCTCTTTCAGCTTTACACTAATGTTGTGTACATCGCCTGGAGAAAGCTGAACCGTTTTACGAACAGGGGCAAAACCAGTTTTGAAAAAAATGAGGTGAATGTCTTTATTAGCGGGTATTTGCAACATGTAATACCCTTTCTTATTGGTGTACGTGCCGGTTTGTGTCTCAGCATCTACTATCTGAGCGTCTTCCAGCACAGCTCCTGTTTCCGATTTTATAAGTCCATCGATAGTTGCCATTTGCGCAAAAAGGTGATTACCACTTGCTGCGAAGCAAACCAAAAGGAAGTATTTAAGCCAAACAGGTTTCATTGTTGTATTGAACGCTTATCTCAATTATTTATTTCACACTTTTCAACTGGCTGATAGTAGCCTTTGGATCGGAACTTGAAAAAACAGTGTTGCCCGCCACCAAAACGTCCGCGCCATTTTTAACCAGTACATGGGCATTGTCTAAGGTTACACCACCATCGACTTCAATCAAAGCTGTGCCGCCGTGCTCTTTAATCATAGCTTCAGTCGCTTTTACTTTTGCTACAGTGCGCTCAATAAACTTCTGCCCCCCAAAGCCCGGGTTAACACTCATTATTAGCACGAGGTCAAGTTGTTCAATCACATCAACCAAAACCGACACAGGTGTATGCGGATTAAGTGCAACACCGGCCTTCATACCGGCATCTTTAATCATTTGTATGGTTCTGTGCAGGTGCGTGCAGGCTTCATAATGAACAGTGAGCAAATCAGCACCGGCCTTCGCAAACTCAGTGATGTATTTCTCCGGCTCAACTATCATCAGGTGCACATCAAAAAACTTCTTTGCCTTCTTCTTCATTGCCGTTATTACCGGAAAACCGAAAGAAATATTAGGCACAAACCGACCATCCATAACATCAATATGAAACCAATCAGCTTCGCTTGAGTTAATCATTTCAATATCTGCTTCCAGATTCAAAAAATTTGCAGAAAGGATTGAAGGCGCTATTTTAACCATTACTTTATTGACTTTTATTGCCAAAAGTAACTGTTTATTTGGTAGCAATAAACCCAACAGGTGAATAACTATGTGCTAATCTTCCAAAAGCCCGGGACGACGCTCCCTGGTGCGCTGCAGCGACTGTTCGTGTCGCCATTCGTCGATTTTCTTTGGGTCGCCGCAAAGTAGAATATCAGGTACTTTGACACCTCTGAAATCGGCGGGGCGTGTGTACACAGGGGGTGCCAGTAGCCCATCCTGAAACGAATCGAACAATGCAGAAGTCTCATCGTTCAACACTCCCGGAATTAACCTGCCTATTGCGTCAACAACCACCGCGGCAGCCAATTCACCACCACTTAGCACATAGTCACCAATAGAAATCTCCATGGTTACATACATCTGCCTAATACGGTCGTCAATGCCCTTGTAGTGTCCGCAAATAATAATCAGGTTTTCTTTCATCGAAAGCCTGTTCGCCACTTTTTGTTCGAACATAGTGCCGTCGGGTGTCATATATATTACATCATCGTAGTTGCGTTCGCTCTTCAATTTGTCCAGTAAAATAGCCAGCGGCTCAGGCATCATCACCATACCGGCACCACCACCAAACTGGTAGTCATCGACCTGCGCCTGCCTATATGGCGTATAGTCGCGTAAGTTGTGCACGTTTACTTCCAATAGCCCTTTTTCACGTGCACGCTTCATTATACTGTGTGCAAATGGACTAGTCAGCAAATCAGGCACCACCGAAATTATATCAATTCTCATCGAGCAAAAATCTATTTTTTATGAATATATCTCCAAAAGTCCATCAGGAAGGTCTACCCTGATCCATTTATTGCGGGCGTTTACCTCTATAAGTACCGGGTTCACAAGCGGAATCAGAGCCTCGTTTCCATTGTACATAATTTTACCCAGCCAATGTCCGGCCGATTCCAATACATCGACCATAGGACCCAATGAACCCAATTTAGCATCCACTACATTAAACCCAATCCATAAAAGCGGCGACTTCTTCACATATTCCTTCAACTCTTCCTGATCGAGGTAGATATTTTTTTGCACCAGTCTTTTAGCAGCGTCTACAGTATCTACCTCTTCAAAAAAAATAACAGCCTCTTCGTCACCGTGCAATTTAAAATCGCGCAAAAAATAAGGTATGAAACTGCCCTTGTTGATTTCAACCATCAAAGGTAATTCCTTTTTAAGCCACTTACCATCACCCATTACGTGTGTCAACACAATAGCCCCGTTGAGGCCATGGGTCGCCACAAGTCTACCAATTCTAATCATGAATTCTTAAGTTTTGAAATGCTAGAAAAACGGATTGACATCAATCCCCAATTCATCTGCACAGCGTAAAATTAGCTGTTTTTTATAATTGGCTTTAAAATCACCAATTCTGGCATCGGTTTGCAGTATATCGGTAACCTTTGCATTGCTTAAAATATATCTGCTGGTAAACTTGCCATACCTATCGGCAATCAATTGTTGTATGGGCTGGAATACTTCTTGTTTTATCCTTTCATTTTCAAACTTTGCAATTGATGCACGTTTTCTGTCTTCATCAGTCATCATCTGGTAATCAGTCTTTCTATTGAGCTTTTGTTCATTTGCTTTTGCAACAGCACCATGATACAACTGTGTAATACTCTCAGCAAAAGATTCGTTTTTCAACGAAGGGTATATACCTACCTGGGAAGTCCAGTTCCTAGGGTCGATTTCTTCAAACGCTATTGATAATATAAGGGCTTTCGGAAAAATATGATTGGGTGGGCGTTTAAATTTCTGAGCAATTTTTTCCCTGTACTTCAAAAGTTCATTGATTACAAACTGGTGGTAAGGACTCAGTTTTTTTTCATCCTTGCCGAGCAAGTTATTTTCATCAGCCACCTCGTAGGCTATCTGATCGAGACAATACCACTCGTCTTCTAACCATTCATGCACTCCCCTATCCTTTGCCTCTTGTTCGAGAATATGCTTTAGCCTAATAAGAAATATCACATCCTCAACTGAATAGGTTATTTGAGCTATAGATAACGGTCTTAGACCCCAATTGCTGGTTTGCAATTGTTTGTTCATTTCAACATCAAACTTCGCGGCAACAAGTTTCAAAATACTAGAAAACTCGTAGTCTAGTAATTTTGCAGCAATATCGGTATCGAATACGTTTTTAGGTTTACAATTAAGTGTGTGCAACAATCTTAAATCCTGGTCGCACGCACTTGCAACCTTACAAATGTCCGGATTTTCAAAAACTGCAAAAAGTGGTTTTAAATCAAAGCCTTTTAGCGGATCTATTACAAAACACTTTTTAGGTAATGCAACCTGAATAAGACACAAATTAAAGCCATATTGAAACCTATCTCTATCGAACTCTAAATCAAATCCAATTTCCTTGCACTGATTAATTTCCTTAATAGCATCCAATAAACTTTGCTCATCTGCTACATACTCAATTCTAATATTTCGATGAACGAGGGACAACTGCATTTAACCAATTTTGCTATGTACAAATATAGTAAAGTAGGCCCAAACTAGGGAGCGATTTTTCAACGACAATACTAACTACATAACTCAATGTAAAACAACTCTTTTTACATCTCTTTTTAATCAACTTTTTGTTTTCCTTTCATTGTATATTGTCAATTTTAAAATCCACCTTAACATTTTGTTAATTGTAGCTATTCTTAGCGATGGAAAAAAATCTGATTGTATTTTTAACAACACAACCACAGTAAGCATGTTAGATACAGAAATTAAGTATTACCTCAAAAATGAGGACAAATTCCTTGCGCAATACAATGGCAAGTATTTGGTAATACAAGGCAAAGATGTTTATGGAGTTTATAATTCACATGCTGAAGCTTACTCTGATGCAAGGAAGGACCTTCGCCTAGGTACTTTTCTAATTCAACACTGCGTTAAAGGTGAATTAATCCGCTAAATTTATGAGGCAAGTTTAAAAGTTTCTGTGAATAGAATCCGGTACTTTTGCAACTTAATTTATAAACATGAATCCTGAAACAAGAAAAAAAATTGAACTTTTACATCAGGTAGGTAGTTGGTTAAATGCGCATGATGAAGAATGGCAGCGCATCAAATTTAAAGCTATTGGCAAAAATGCATGGTTCACCGAAGAACATATCGACTATGCAGTGAAAAGCATTTGTAATGAATTCCTCGAAAAAGAAAAGCTAACCAATTGGGTTAAAAACTATTCTACTACCACCTCTCCAAAAACAATTGGTATTGTAATGGCAGGCAATATTCCATTGGTGGGGTTTCATGACTTTTTATGTTTATTTCTTTCAGGGCACAAAGCAAGAATTAAACTATCATCGAAAGACGAAGAATTGATGAAAGGAATATTCAACTACATGTGCGACCTCTATCCTGCCGCAAAAGATCAAGTAGTATTTGACGAGAGAATCGCAGGTTGTGATGCATATATTGCAACCGGAAGCAATAATACTTCCAGGTACTTTGAACAATATTTTGGGAATGTTCCAAATATCATTCGAAAAAACAGAACATCGGTGGCATTGCTCACAGGCAATGAATCAGAAAATGATCTGGAAGCACTCGCAGATGATATTTACATGTTCTATGGACTCGGATGTAGAAACGTAACTCAAGTATTGGTTCCTAAAAAATATAATTTTGAACCGTTGGTCAATGCTTGTAAACGCCATAACCATTATGCCGATCTGAACAAATACAAAAATAATTACGACTACCATCTTGCATTGTACTTACTTAACAGGGTACCTTATATGAGCAATGACAGTCTTCTATTGGTAGAAAATGACATGCCTTTCTCGGCTGTTAGTGTGTTACATTACAAGTATTACGAAAACCTGGAAAAGGAAATTGAGCGATTGAAAACCGACGAAAATATTCAAGCAATTGTTGGAAGCGACTTTATACCTTTTGGAAAATCACAATCACCGCAACTCAATAGCTATGCTGACGGTGTAGACACTATGGCATTCCTTTCTAGCCTAGGCTAACATTAAAAAACTTCACAAAATAACGATGGGCTGTTCTACAAATGAGCAGCCCATTTTTTGTGCTCAATTTGGACTGCCCCATATAAAAGAAAACTGCCCAACCATTTAAGGCCGGGCAGTTTTACTATGAATAATTTACTAAAATTACTCTTTAATCAGTTTCTGAGAAACTTTCTCTTTACCTGAAGTCAATTCAACAATGTAAACACCTGAAGCAAAGTTGCTCATAGGAACAACTACTGTACCTGTTTGAGTAGCACCCAAATCTTTCGAGAAGATGCTCACACCTGTAAGGTCAGTTACTCTGATGCTAACGTTGTTTTTCTTAGCAGCGTTAAATGTAATCTTAACGTCGTCGCTAGCAGGGTTAGGAGTTACGTTAACTTGAAGACCTTTAGCAGATCCTGCAGTCATTGTAAGTTCGAACCTGTTTTCACCTTGAGTTTTAGTATCGTTTGTTACAGAGAACCTGTATTCAGCACCAGTTTTCACTTGTGTGTATTGGTCTAACAAACGGTCGTGCAAGTAAACTGAAGAACCTTCAGGAACAGCAGAACCTTCAACTTTGATGATATAGTCTTGTGCATAGTCGCTATGGAAGCCCAATGGAACAACACTATTTTCTTTGAACGGACGAGCATCAATTGACATTTTTTCGTTATCGCTAGATAAGCTATAGAAGTAAACGTCGTTTGCGCCACCAATTGCTTTAGTCGCGTCATAATCATTATCAGTACCTGTAGTTGCTCTATCATCAAACCTTACATAAGTCATATCGTAAGGGTGATTGTTTGCATCATATACGAACAATGAAATGTTATCAGGCAACGCTTTCAACAAGTTAGTAGAAGCTGTAGCAGATTTATTTGTCTCGTGGAAATTCAACTGAGAAGCATCAACTTGAGCTTTAACCTGGAAGCACATTGAAGCTTGGAGGTAGTAAGGAGATGCAGCACCAGTACCAATTGTAATTGGAACGAACTGACCTGCTGTACCCAAGTATGGATTCCATACGTAGAACGCTGTACCATTAACGTTACCTGCAACTTTTGCATTGTAAACTACTGTACCGATATCTACCGGAGAAGCATAAGGGTTACCAATCATGTTATACATTTGGTTAGGGTTAGCTGAACCTTTCGCCATTGTAATATTTTGATCGCCTTGGTTCAAAGTACCCCACTGTGCAACTTTAGTTGCTGAAATTACAGTGTATGGAGGATAACCTAAACCTTCACCTTTAGCACCACGATAGAATATACGAATACCCATGTAACGCTTCAACAAGTTACTGTCAGGAGTACCAAGAGCACTTGCAAATTGTCTCCAACCCGGATCAGATGCTAAGCCAGAGTTACCACCATAAGTGTAGTATCTGAAGGCAGAAGCAGCATTTGCACCAGTAGTTGTGAAACCGTTAGTTGAACCACCAGGACCGGTAACATCAATGTAGTTTTGAACTTGACTCAAAGGCAAATCACCGTTGAATGGATGAGCCCAGAACCTATAAGCACGACGACCTGAACCGAAGTAAGCAAATACGCGAACCTGACCAGAAATCGTAGAACCAGAAGGCAATGTAGCAACGCGAGCCGTTGTAGTTGAATCAGCATCAAGAATTACGCTATCGCCAGTTGCAAGTGAACCAGATGTTACAGACAATGTAGCTTTAATAGTCACTTGAGAAGCAGCAGTTACAGTAACACCTGATGTATTGTTTACATCGAAGTTTCTGATAGAACCAACTCCAGATACAGTTTGCGCAGTAGAACCATTCATAGTCAATGTACCTGAACCACTTACTGTACCATTGTTAGACAAATTACCAACAACACTTAAAGCTGAACCTGAACCTAACGATACAGAAGCACCAGAAGCAATAGTCAATGATTTAGAATAACCAGAAGCAGAAGCAGCAATAGCAGGAGAATAAGTAGTTCCTGAAGGAACAGTCACATCATTAGATGCTGTTGGAACATATCCGCAAGACCAGTTAGTAGCAGTATTCCAATCAGATTCCATACCAACTGTACCACCAATCCATTGCATTGGAGTTGGAACAATCGTATCAGCACTGTCAACATAAGTTGTACAAACTGCATTTGCCACAGAAATCAAACCCCAAATATGAGTAGTATCTGTAGGTGAGTAGTTGATTACATATGTACCACCAGTTAAAGTTGCTGTAGATACTGTACCACCATCAACATTGTAGCTAATAGTTGCACCACTTGTACCTGTAATTGTGATTGAAGTTGCATCACCTACACAAGGAACAGTTACGCTAGTAATAGCAGCCGTAGGGTAAGCATAAACAGTAACTGAGAATGTATAAACAGCACTTGTGCAAGAACCATTGCTCACAGTAATTGAACCTGAATAAGATCCCAAAGCAGTTGAAGGAACTGACATACCAATAAATCCACCACTTAATGAACTACCAGATACGTTAGAGAAACCATCAGTGATAGCTGCTGAAGACCATGAAATGCTATAAGTAGTAGGAGAACCACCAGTTATTGAGTAAGAAATTGAAGCAGTAGTACCGCCAGAAGCTGGAAGACACACACTTGGATTAGCACCCAATGAAACAGAAGGAGTAGTATTTACTACTGCGCTACCTGTCATTGTAGTGTTACAACCAGAAGCAGAAGCCTCAACAGTGTAAGTACCAGGAGTTGTTTGAACACCGAAATCAAGTGCAGAACCTGTACCTGAAAGCGGAGAACCAACTGGAGAACCATCAAGTTTCAATTGATAAGACACGCCTGATTCAGAACCAAACACACCAACATCAACACCAATATCAGAACATGCTGTACCACCAGTTACCGCATAAGCAGTAGGGCTAGCGTTAACAGTATCAGAACCTGTCATTGCTGTTGTACAACCACCCGTACCTGTTGCCATTACAGTGTAAGTACCAACAGCAGAGATTGAACCGAATGAAATAGCTGAACCTGTACCAGCAACTGCTGAACCTGAAGTAGAACCACCATTATACAATTGGTAAGAAACACCTGATTGTGAGTTATCAACACCCATTGTAACACCAGTTGAACTACAGCCAGTACCGCCAGTTACGTTGTAAGCCGTTGGGCTAGTATTCATAGTTACAGAAGCCGAACCAGTCATTGAAGAAGTACAACCTGTTGTTGCGTTAGCAGCAGAAACTGTGTAAGTACCTACTGGAGTAATTGAACCGAAGTCAAGGCTAGAACCTGTACCTGAAATTGTACCGGTAGAACCAGAACCGTTTGTCCAAGTGTAGTTAACACCTGTTTCAGAACCACCAAGGCCTACGTTAACACCTGTACCTGGAACAGAACAATAAGCACCACCACCAGTTACTGCATAAGCAGTCGGGTTAGGGTTAACTGTAATTGTCCTTGTACCAACACCACCTGAAGTACATCCGCTGTAAGCATCAACTGCAGTTACAGAATATGTAGTTGTTGTAGTCATTGAAGTAGCCGCTACCGGAGTACCAGTTGTTGCTGACAAGAACGTAGAAGGAGTCCAAGTATAAGAATAAACCGGTTGTTCAAATCTCCAACCTTGTGCCACAGCAATTTGATTATCCTGTGCATTTTGACCAACTAAAGTCAATGCACTTGTACCAGCAGCATTTTGTATACCGAATGTTCTACTAGCATTACCACCTGAAGAAATCGCATTTGATTGAGAAATCATCATGTCAACAATGTTGGTAGTCTCATAAAGAATAACCTGACAAGTAACAGAACCAGAACCACTGAATGCAGCCTCACCGTTATAGCTAACTACAAAACGACGGTTAGGAGTAGTACCAAATGTTTGGTATGTGATGCTACCACCTGAAGCAGGGTTCATGTCCTTCATACCCACATTGATTGAAGCCAATGGAGCTGAAGTACTTGGCAATGCATAGTTTGTAAGGTTTGTTGATGAAGTTACAAAGCTCATCCATGCATTAGAACACAAATACAAAGTACTGTAGTTAACTCCATAGAAGTTAAATGTAAATGGCAACGTGATTGTAGAAGTCGCATCATCTGTTGTAGGACCAGTTGTTGGCGAAGTCAAAGTAGTGAAGCTATAAGGAATAGCGTTCAATACGTAAGAGCCAGTTGCCGGAGAACTTACACTAGAAGAAAGTGACGTAGAACCACCAGAACACAACGTGCTAGAAGAAGCTGTTGCAGTAACAGTAGGAACAGCATCAACAGCCACAAACATAGTTTGGTTACCTGTAGAACAACCTCCCACTGTTGCACTGAATGTATAAGCACCAGATGCCAAAGGAGTTACAGAACTGATTGTAGGGTTCTGAGAAGTTGAAGAGAAACTATTAGGACCAGTCCATGAATATGTACCTCCAGATGTAGTTCCTGATGTCAAGTTCAAAGTACCACCGCTACAAACAGCAGCAGGACTAGAAAGTGAGCCACTGCTATAGCCTAGTGTTACCGCAGTACCATTCGAAGTCCAGGAAGTAGTCACTGACCCACAACCATTATCATATGTAATTGTCGCAGAACCATTACTTACTGCTGTAACCACACCGGTCGTTGCATCAACACTCGCAATAGCAGTGTTTGAGCTAGACCACAAACCACCTGCAATTGCATCAGCAAGTGTCGAAGTAGCGCCTATACAAGCGCTGGTAGTACCAGTAATTGAAGCAGGAGATGTTGTACCAACTGACTGAAGACGAGTTGCATAACATGAACCAATAGTGTAGGTAACTGTTGCAGTACCCGTTGTTGAAGACGAACTGAACAAACCTGAAGATGAACCAATTGTACCAATTGTAGTAGATGAAATTGTCCAAGTACCACCACTGAATGTATCAGCAAGTGTTGTAGTTGACAATGTACAAATTGAAGCAACACCAGTAATAGCAGAAGGCTGCGTATTTACGGTAAAACTATATGTAGCAGCAGTACCACAACCAGTTGAATAAGTGATAGTCACTGCGCCTGTTGTAACACCCGTAACAACACCTGTAGAACTACCTACAGTAGCCTTAGTAGTATCACTTGACGACCAAGCACCACCTGAAACTGTGTTAGCAAGCGTTGTTGTGAATGTACGACAAACTGAAGTTGCACCAGTAATTGAAGCCGGAACTCCAAGTACGTTCATGCCATAAGTTTGAGTACAACCCGTAGTAGCATAGCTGATAGTTACTGCACCAGCAGCAACACCTGTAACAACACCTGTTGAGCTGTTTACTGTAGCTGTACCTGTTGCACTTGAAGACCAAGTACCACCAGCAAGACCGTCAGAAAGTGTAGTAGTTCCAGTCTGACAAACGTTAACTGAACCAGTAATAGCAGGAGTAGCATGAACCAAAATTGCACTTGACGTAGCAGACAAACTACTAACAGTACAAGTCATTACGCGCCTATAGTATTCATTCGGATTGCTTACAGTAGCAGCATAAGTAGTGCTTGTTGCGCCAGAGATATCACTATAAGATGAACCGTCAGTAGAATATTGCCATTGATAGTTCATAGAAGATGCTGCTGTAGCACCAGTAACTGACATTGTAGAAGAGTAACCAGAACAACCACTTGAAACAGATGCAGCTGCTGTACCAGGAGTTGGAGTACCAGAACAAGCCGGCAACGCAACAATTGTTACTTGATAGTCTGCACAAGAGCCATAATAATAGTAGTTAGTAGTGTTATACGCGCAAGGACTCATCGATGCATCATTAGTACATGCATACGTCATTGCATTACGAACCCTCATCCTGTGGCTACCAGTAGTAGCGGTCAAAGGAATAGTTAACGAGAACGCATCATTAGTCCTAGCAGTTGTACAACCACCTAAACCAAATACACTTGTTACTGCTTCAGAACTAGCGAAAGTTCCATCATCATCAAAGTCAATCCAAATCTGATTCTCATAATACATACTAGAAGCTGAATATGTTACTGTACCAGAATAAGTAAGACTCTGCATCATTTGAATTGGAGTTACACTAGTACGATCTACATAACCTGCAGCCGTTGGAGTGAACGCATCGCTAAGACTTGTACTGCCATAACCTGAAGGAATAGAAACCGCATTCATAGCATAAGTTGACGCAGGATATCCTGAACCAAGTATAGTATAATAGTAGTATTGAGGTGTACATACGCAATAAGGAATAATTGTGTAAGAACCTGTCAATGAGTTAGAACATGAACCTGATGTTACACTAACTAAATTAAGTGTAGTTGAAGCAGATATTGTTGCAGTAACTGTACCAATACCAGAACTGTTTAGAGCAACGCTTGTAGTAGAACCACCACCGATGTTGTAATAAACAGTACCACTTGCAGGTCCAACAAATGTCCAGGTACCAGTAGCACCAGAACAAACAGAAACCGGATTTGTAACAGCAACTGAAATAGCACCAACAGAAACTGTAGTTGAACCTGTAAAGAAGCAACCAGAACCAGCATCAGTAGCAGTAACAGTATACGTACCAGCACCCGGTGCCGAAGTTAATGTAACGCTTGTACCAGTAGTTGCACTCAAACTAGTTGCAGGAGACCATGCATAAGTGAATGATACAGGTGTGAAACGATAAGCCTCAGGTGTTGAAATGGTATAAGATGCGTTATTGCGACCTGATGGACACACAGCAGCAGTACCTGTAAGATTGTTAATACCACAAGTGTGATTTGCAGTACTTGTTTGGCTAGAAACGAGGATATCTATCACGTTTGTTGTTTCGTAAAGAATGATTTCACCATCAAGACCACCAGTGTATGAACAACAAGGTGAACAACCTGCATAGCGAATTACAAACTTACGGTTAGGAGCAGTACCTTCAGTTGAGTAAGTGATTGCACCCGGAGAACCCATCCAGTCATCAGCCCAGAACAATGCAATTGCACCTGGAATTGTAGTTGAAGGGAAAGTTGCAGCAGGATAGCTCGTAGCAGTTCCACCAAACTGACAGAAACCATTTGTACACATACTAATGGTAGTATAGTTAGTACCATAGTAGTTAAATGTAAATGGAATAGTAGCAGTAGAAGAAACGTCATCACCAGAAGGACCGGCAGAAGGACTTGTCTGCGAAACAAACGAGTACGAAATTGTAGAAAGTGAATAACCTGAATAAGGCACTGTTGCAGCCAAAGTAGAAGTACCACCACTACATGTGCTCGAAGGCGTAGCAGTTGGAGTTTCAGGTGTTGAAGCAACTACCGAAATTGGTAATGTAGTTGTTGAAGTACAACCACCAGTACCAGTTGCAGTAATTGTGTATGTAGTACTAGTAGTTGGCGTACAAGTTACAGAAGAACCAGTAGTTGCACTGAGGTATGTAGATGGCGCCCATGAATAGGTTCCGCCACCACCAGCATAAGAAAGTGTCAAACTAACACCAGAAGATGTACAGTTAGAAGTACCAGTGTATGTAGTTGATGGCAGACTATTTACAGTTACTGTAGTTGTAGCTGAAGAAGATGCACATGCACTATAGCCATAGCTAATTGTAACTGTACCACCAGAAACACCACGAACAACACCAGTAGTCGCGTCAACTGTGGCAATTGAAGTATTTGAAGAACTCCATGCACCACCAGCCGTTGCGTCAGCAAGTGTAGTATTGCTGCCTTGACAAACTGTTGTTGTACCAGTAATTGAAGCCGGAGTAGGATAAACTGTTGAAGTTGCTGTTACAGCACAACTACCATTACTACCTGTTACAGTGTAAACTGTAACAACAGAAGGACTAGCAGAAACAGTTGAACCAGTAGAAACATCTAAAGTTGCAGATGGAGACCAAGAATACGTGCTTGCACCAGATGCAACCAACGTAGCTGATGGAGCACAACCAGTTGCTGTTACACTTAAAGCTGGACTTGTAAGTACCGTAACTGAAGTATAGATTGGTGAACAAGTACCAACTGTGTAAGTGATATCACAAGTACCAGCACCTACACCAGTTACAACACCTGTTGTTGCATCAACCGTTGCAATTGAAGTGTTACTTGATGTCCAAGAACCGCCCGCTACATCAGAACTCAATGCAGTAGTTAAAGTAACGCACACTGTTGTTGTACCTGAAATACCTGAAGGTGCAGGACCAACATTAGCCGTCGCAGTTGCAGTACAACCAACACCATCTGTACCTGTAACTGTGTAAGTTACAGCAGAACCAGAAGGACTAGCTGTTACTGAAGAACCTGTAGCAGCAGAAAGTGAACCAGATGGAGTCCAAGAATAAGTAGTTGCACCTGACGCTGTTAGCGTTTGAGGTGAACAACCCGTTGTTGGAGTTACAGAAACTGTTGGAGGTATATTTACAGTTGTTGATGCTGTACCTATACAACCATGACTATCTATACCAGTAACTGTATATGTTGCAGCACTTGATGGTGTAGGAACAACAGTAGCACCTGTAGTCGCACTAAGGTCGGTAGCCGGTGACCAAGAATAAGTAACTGCACCACCAGCAGTCATACTACTACCAGCACAAACGACTGAAGGCGAAATAGCCAAAGTAGGTGCGGTATAAACAGTTACAGGAGTAGATGCAGTAGCAATACAACCTGATGAAGTATCAGTAATAGTAAGAGTGTAAGTTGTTGTTGAAGAAGGCGTAGCTGAAGTGCTAGAAGCTGTGCTTGTAGCAACAGTAGCTGACGGAGCCCATGAATAAGTAGGCGATGTTGGAGGCATTGTAAATCTCCATCCTTCAGAAGTAGAAACCGTCGTACCTGCAGCCATTGCGCTTCTACCCGGAGGTGCAATACCCACTGTACCAGTGTTGCTTTGAAGACCAACCGTTGACGCATATGAAGGGTGAGTTATTGAACCAATCATGATATCAATAATGTTCGAAGTTTCATACAGGATGATTTGACCTGTTTCAGAACCACCACCTGAATAGTCAGCGAGTGCATTGAAATAAACAATAAATTTCCTGTTAGGCGCTGTACCATTCGTACCATAAGTAATCATTGAACCTGACGCAAGTAAGTCATGTACACCAAATGCGATACCAGCACCAATTTCACCTTGAAGTGAAGCAGTTGGACATCCGTAGTTAGTGTAACCAGCAGGTAATGTTGTACCGGTATGAGTGAAACTTACCCATCCATCAGTACTGATATTGATACCAGTATAGTTTGTACCGAAATAGTTAAACGTAAATGGAATTGTGATTACACCGCTATAAACGTCGTCACCTGTTACTGAACCAGACGAAGTAAACGATTCCAATGCATAAGAAACACTCGCTACATTGTAGTTATTTGCTGAGGTAGCAGAAGTCAACGTAGTTGAGCTACCCGGACAAATAGAAGATGGAGTCGCTGTAACTGTAGCAGTAAATCCTGTAGCAACAACGCTTACAGTTTTATTAAGTGTAGCCGTACAACCTGACGAAGTACCACTTATTGTATAAGTAGTTGTCGAAGCAGGGTTAGCTGTTACAGTTGCACCTGTTGTAGCAGAAAGACCAGTAGAAGGAGCCCATGAATATGTTGTAGCACCACTTGCCGTAATTGATACAGCAGTACCACCGCAGGCAACAGCCGTAGATGGCGTTGCTGAAATTGAAGGCAATCCATTCACTGTAATGTTCCTGGTAACATAACAACCTGTAGCACTTACAGTATAGGCTATAGTTGCTGAACCAACACCAGTTGCAGTAATAACACCGGTTGTCGCATCAACTGTAGCAACACTCGTGTTTGAAGAACTCCATGTACCACCTGAAGTTGCATCAGTCCAGGTTGTTGTACCTGAAGGATAACAAATTGAAGTAGTACCACCTGCAATTGCAGCCGGAGTGTTGTTTGTAATAGTAGCTGTTGTAGATGAGTGACAACCAGAACTGCTGTTAGTACCAAAAATAGCATACGTAGCTGTAACTGAAGGTGTAGCAGTAACAGTTGCTGATGAAGCAGTAGAAAGACCTATCGGTGCACCTCCACTAATATCAGTCCACAACCAAGTATCAGTACCAGCATCAGAGCTGGAAACTGTCATAGTCACAGGACTTCCAGAAGAACAATATGTCGCTGTTGAAGGCGTAACACTCAATGTAAAACCGCCAGAAGCAACCCTAACGCGCAAAGAATCGCTTCCGCATGCATTAGTATAGTATAAAGTTACTCCACCAGGGCTTACAGGGTAAACGCTACCTGAGGCATCCATAGTTGCAATACCAGCATCAGAAGTTGACCATGTACCGCCTGTACCGCCTAATTCTAACATTAGTGAGTAACCTGGGTAGCAAATAACAGTATCTGAAGCAACATAAGGCATAATACCACCGAGCGCTGCGTTTGAAGCTATCGCGGTAGTCGCTCTGTTAGAACAACCTGTCGTAGCATCAGTACCTGTGACTGTATAGGTTGTATTTGATGAAGGCGTTGCATTCACTGAAGCACCAGTTGCTGCGCTTAAAGTTCCACTTGGACTCCAAGCATATGAATCTGTACCTGATGCTGTTAAAGAAACTGCAGTACCACCAACACAATAAGAACCTGAAGTTGGTGAAACACTAACTGTAGGTAATAAGTTGACCGTTTTTGTAGTAGTACTAACACAACCGGCAGCACTTGTACCTGTAAGCGTGTAAGTTGTCGCTGACCCAGGAGTTGGTGTAGTTGCAGCGGTGTTTGTTGAAGACAAACCAGTTGCCGGAGCCCATGAATAAGTTGAAGCACCAGTTGCAGTCATTGCCACACCATAACAACCTGCAGAAGGGCTGATTGAAAGCGATGGCAACGGATTAGCAGTAATTGTTTTTGTTGTAGTGTAAGTACAGCTACCAATTGTAGCAGTTAAAGTGTAAGTCGTAGTTGCAGAAACAGTAGCAATTGGAGAAGATGAAGTAGCACTACTAAGACCCGCAGATGGTGCCCAAGAATAACTAACACTTTGACCTTGGTAAGGTACAAAACGCCAAGCTTCGCCGGAAGTATTGAAATGATAAACAACACCATTACGACCTGGAGCATTGTAACCGATTGTTCTTCGTGCATTTTGAATTCCGCACACTTTTAAATATGCACTAGTACCGGTCGTTCTAGATACGTGGCATTCGATAACATTCGTAGTCTCATACAATTTGATTTGACCAGTATTTACACCGGTACCAGAAAAGTCGCCGTAAGAAGTCCAGTCAATTACAAAAATTCTGTTAGGAGCAGAACCAATTGTACCATAAAGCACCGTACCAGTGTTCATGTCATGACAAAACAAAGAGATTACACTAGTTGGTTGCGTAGTATTAGGCAATGCTGCACCAGGATATCCTGTATTAGTACCAGCACCGAAATTGATATGCCCATTTGTACAAGCATTAACAGAAGTATAGTTAGTTCCAAAGAAATTAAAAGTAAATGGAATAGAAATAGAAGCCGATGCATCGTCACCCGAAGTTGCAGTTGCAAAACCCGTAGTAGGTGTCAAAGAATAAGTTCCAGCTAATACCGCATATGTACTATCAATGTAAGCATTCAACATAGTTGTATCGCCTGCGCAGACAGTAGTTCTATTCGCAGTTGCAATTGGAGTAAATGTCTGAGCAGTCGTATAAGCCGAACTAGAACAACCATTTGAACTTAGACCCGCCACTGAATAAATTGAACCTGCAGAACCAGAAACGGAAACAGATGAACCAGTTGTAGCAGAAAGAGCAGTAGCAGGTGACCATGAATAAGTTGAAGCACCTGAAGCAGTAGCAGAATAAGAAGAACAACCTGAAGTAGGTGATACAGAAACTGAAGGAAGCGCACCAGAAGGGCACCAGCTATAGGTAAGACCACTTGCCGGGTTAATGGCTGTGGTACGTGTCATTGTACTGGTTTGTGCACCTTGTGTAGTAGCAGACCAGTTAGTAGTGGTAGTACGGGTACTATAATCAGTAACGGCAGTACCACGGATACCCACCTGCATTGTGCGGGTAGAACCTGAAGTAGCCCATGTACCATAAACTACAGATATGATGTTAGAAGTCTCATATAATTTAATTTGGAAGTTCAAGCTTTCAGCACCAGCCGAGAATCGGCAATTGGTCCATTGAATCGTGAACACCCTGTTTGGCGAACTACCAGTGGTAGTATATGTAATCGCCGATCCGCCGGAAGCAGCATCCTGCAAGTTCATAGAAGCCGCACAAACAACACCGTTGGTACCTCCACCAAGGGTAGATATACCAGTGTAAGTGGTAGTTGTCAGCGTAACCGAACCAAATGCAATCCAACCATTCGAACTAACCGACACGGTGGTGTAATTGGACCCCATGTAGTTGAATGTGAACCCAACATCAATGCCTGAGACCACGTTGTCGTTCCACCCGGACGCAATCGCCGAGGTAGCACCGGAAATAGCAGTATACGTGGAATTACTCTGACTCCACGTGTACCCATTCGCCGTCGTTTGTGCTCGTGCCACCCCTCCCAGGCAGCAGAGCAGAAGTAATGTAATGACTCTCCTCATAATGTTTAATTTAATTGTGATTGATTGTTTTCCCTCTCTTATCATTGTTTAGTTAAGTTTTATCTCTTTTGGTGACAAGTTTTGTTGAACCGCCCTACCCTTCCATCACGTTAATTTTTCAACAACGCAGTATTACTTCAAAGTTAAGTTTTAGTTCAACTTCCAAATTTACGAACAATTTTTACTCATTCCAACAATGCAAACTATCATTGTGAATTGATTGTTATTAAAATGTCAACGCAAGATTTACGCATTTACTTTTTTCTGCAATTTTAACTATATGTTTTACTAAGCTTTACTCTCGTTGATTTTATTATATCCTTAATTTTAAACATAATTATACTTCATATCCCTAGAAATCAACTCAAAGCCGCACCATCAGAGATAATTTTTTCTTATTTGTTTATATTAAATATTACATTTCACTAATACCTAATAGTGTTTGACAAAACAACAACACATCAACCAAAAGTAAAAAAAACTAGGCTCCTAACTTAAATTCAAAAGCGTTTACTATTTACTTTGTTTTTTTCCATCTTTGTTTTACGTTTATTTTCAAACTTTTAGATAGGTCTCATGTACAAACACCGATTTTCATGTTAACTTCTTTTTACATTTTCTTTTTATATTATTTTTATTTTCTAGCAAACATATTTTGTCAACACAAACAATTTTATTTCTCCGGAATTCAAAGCATCTTCAAAGTGTGATGCACATCACAATCATAAATTCCGTTTTTCTTTAATACCTCAACCAAACAAGCGTTAGGTCTCCCTCATTAACATTTTTTTTACCTTTTTAACTTTTTTTTTAACCTAAACAAACCAGCTTTTGGGGCGTTTAACCAAAAATTTCTAAAAAAAATGTTGTCAAAAACTAAAAGTTATCGGAGGGGGTACTGAAAAACCTAAACTCCACCTCCCTAAGTTTTTACTTCATAATTTCTTAATCATTTGTTCACCTATCAACCATCCTTTATATGAACAATCCATTGGAATTTTGCGCCCAAAAACTTGACAAGCTCGCACACAATGAAACTAAGCATTCGCAACATTATACTGGCATTGATACTGATTATTCTTCAAAATTTTAAAACCAATGCGCAATGCTCTGCAACTTCGGCAACTTCGATTTCATATTGCTCCTATGCATATTTCACAAGTGTTACAGCCTACGGTTCAGGTGTAACTTCTACGGTGAGTACCGGTAGGTCATCCTGTAGTGGCAGCGGTTCCACGTATTTCAATTATTTCAGCACTCAAGGAGTGTCAGCACCCACAGGTTCAACAGTGAATTTTAATATTCACAAATGCTCAACTTCTTATTCTTCAAACCTCTACATATTTGTAGACTGGAATAATGATAACTCATACGTTTCCAGCGAGTTGGTGGGTTCTATGACTACCCTAGCCACATCGGGTGGCGATTCAGCCATTTATTCTTTCACTATTCCACTTTCAGGCATAGTTACAAACACACGTTTACACCTCCGTGTATTCCACACAGAACCTGCGTATTCCTACACAGCCCCTTGTTCGGGCAGGTATGGCGAAGCGCAAGATTTTTACCTTATTGCTACTTGTACAACACCCACTTTAACTACTACTGCAACTCCCTCGACAATATGTAGGGGCGGCTCAAGTCGCTTATCTAGCAGCGGAGCAAGAAGCACTTCAGTATATACCTGGTCGCCTGGTTCCGGACTAACGACAACAACGGGGAGCACCGTATTAACTAGCCCAACCAGCGCAACTACATACACCGTTTCTGTAGTTGACTCCGGTATTTGCGCAACAACCGATACTGTTTCGGTTAGAATAGCGGCACCATTCAGTGCCTCAATCAGCCCGACGGGGCCTATTAATGTATGCCCAAGAACCGCAATATCTTTATCAGAAATTTCAGGGTATGGAACACGCTGGCAATGGTATCGGGGAGCAACAGCCATCAGCGGAGCAACTAATAGTCTTTTTAGTGAAATACCTTCATCATCAACAACTTACTCAGTTGTAGCAACTAATATATATGGCTGCACTGGTACTGCATCTGTTGCAGTCAATATACTCGCAGCTCCTACCGCAACAGCATCAATATCCGGTGCATCAAGAATTTGTGCTCCGGGTACTATTACAATATCAGCTTCAACAGGTGCAGGCTACACTTACCAATGGTACAATGCTTCGGGAGTAATTTCAGCGGCTACAAATTCAACCTACCGTGCATCAACTACAGGTAGCTATTTCGTTGTAATTACCAACGGAAACGGCTGTGTTGATACATCTACATCCGCACCAGTTACAGTTGACCCTCGCCCAGTAGCAAGTATTACATACTCAGGCACAACAACATTCTGCGCAAGTGACAGCGGCGTATTTTATGGCCCTGCTGGTTTATCTTATCAATGGTACAATGGCACAACCGCCATTTCCGGTGCAACCAACTCAAGCTATATTTTAAGAGGAAGCGGCTCATACAACATAAGATTAGTGGTCTTTAATTCAGCAGGTTGCAGCGATACAACAGCCAATAACGCATTCAGGATTAACATACTCTCTTTACCTGGCGTACTAGTATCAAAATCAGGAAGTGATACATTTTGTAATGGCGGGTTAGTCACTTTTACACTACCTTACCTCCTAGGTAACACCTACCAATGGTCGAACGGAGGTACTGCAATATCAGGTGCTACAAGCAATTCTTACACGGCAAACACAACAGGCAGCTACAATGTAAAAGTAACAGATGCTAATGGATGTATGGCAACAAGCGCAGTTGAAAATGTAGCAGTAAACCCCACCCCACCGGCAATCGTAGGTGCAATTAACATCTGCCAGGGTATAACATCAGCCTATTCCGACAGTATAACCGGGGGAACTTGGATAAGTAGTAATACAAGTATCGCAACAGTATCGAGTGCAGGCATCTTGACAGGTGTAACAACCGGAACAGTGACGTTATCTTATGCGGTTGTTGGCTGTCCTACCACTAAAAACATTACAATTAACCCCACTCCAGCTAGCCTGATAACAGCTCTTGGAGACACAGACCTTTGTCCAGGCGACTACTCTCTACTCACAGCTTCAACCGGCATCGGTTATACATATCAATGGTACAATGGTGCGGCTGCTATTTCAGGTGAAACCAACAATTACTACGTAGCATCCACCTCAGGTATGTACAATGTACGAATAAGCAATACCTTCGGTTGCACAGGTGCATCGGCAACGACGGTTATAAGTGTTAGTCCCGCATCGGCTACTTTAACTCCAATGGGAGCAACTACCATTTGCCCCGGCACTTCCGTAGAGCTTGACGCTACAACAGGTATAGGCTTGAGATACCAATGGCTAAAAAATGGCATCGCAATATCCGGTGCCTATAGTTCGTTTTTCAATGTCACAGATACAGGAAACTATAGTGTAATCGTATCAAACAGAGCAGGATGTTATGCAACTTCCCCATCTGTTTCAACTCATTTCTTACCTGCCCCAATCACTTTTATCACTACCAGTGGAAGTACTACTTTCTGCCCCGGCAGAAGTGTTACATTAACGGATACTTGTACAACAGGCGCTAGACACCAGTGGTTTTATGGATCGACAGCAATAACAGGTGCTACAAGTAATAGCATTATCGCAGACACAACAGGCTATTACACAGTTTCAGTAACAAATGGCTACGGCTGTACGACTACATCAACAGCAATTCCAGTAACTGAACTATCATCACCAAATGCTAACATCACAGCGGTTGGCGCAACAACTGTGTGTTCTGGTTCAACAGTTAACCTGAATGGTATAACAGGTGGTACCGGAACTACATACCAATGGTTGCGTGGATCAATAACAATTTCAGGCGCCACCAATTTAAGCTATACCGCAACAATTTCAGGCAACTATTCGTTGAGGGTTACTTCGTTTTTGGGATGCAGCTCAACGTCTGGAACGTCAATAAATGTTTCAATACTCAATGCGCCACATGTTACACCCTTAACGGCAACTTCATTCTGTTGGGGTGGCTACGCTGTTTTAGGACTCGATATTACATCGACTAGTGGATTAAACTTCCAGTGGTTAAAAAACGGCGCAACCATAATAGGCGCAACAAATGCAACTTATAATGCAAATACATCAGGAAGATATTCATGCAATGTTTCTATTGGTTCTGTATGCACATCACCTTCTACCGATCAATGGGTAACGCAATTTGCAGTGCCCAACCCGGTAATACTCTATGACGGAGCCAATCTGAGTACTTCAACCCGATTCTTAACTTACCAATGGTTTAGAGACATGGCACCGATTTCCGGAGCAACGAACAGGTTTTATCACACCACAATGAACGCCGACTATACTGTAAGAGTGGTTGATAGCAATGGTTGCCAAACGATAAGCCCGATATATACCATTCGAACAGGCAACATGCCGCAAATGGAGGCATCTTCATTACAACCACAAGATATTTCAATATCCCCCAATCCGACTCATTCAATAATTAACGTAACTGTTTCAAAAACAATATACATTGAGCTTAGAGCCGCCGACGGTCGTATACTTGTTCCCAATCATTTAGGCGATTCTATCAATCTGGAAAACCTTGTAGGCGGAATATATATTCTAACTATTCGCGATACTGATGGTAACACGATAAAAACCGAACGTGTAGTGAAAGAGTAACAACTATTCATTCCAATCTATCACCAGCCCTTTTTTACAATCTGGGTGCAACGATTCAATTACCGGACAAGTGTTTGCCACTTCAATAATGGCAGCTCTGTCCTCTGCCGAATAGATGCTACCCTTCGGGAAACTCATTGTGATGTTGACTTCACCAATACGACGGCGTGGTTGTGCAACCATCACTTTTTCAACCATACATGTAGCACCAACAATATCTATATGTTTTGTGAGTTTATGTAAACCGAGTGTGGTTAGTATGCATGACGCAAGCGCAGTAGCTACCAAATCAGTAGGAGAAAAACGCTCTCCTTTACCAAAATTATCGGTAGGTGCATCTGTTTCAAAAGTGCTTCCTGATTTCAAATGCGTGCATGTCGTGCGCAATTCGCCATTATATTCAACTTTTGCTGTCATTATTGTCTAATTTTCGCTAAATTTACATTGATTTCAACAAATAAAAAGGCATCGAAGCCAATAATAACTCACTTTATGCGTTGTTATAGCTTCAGAAACCCTTCGCATTATATGAACAAAATAGGATGCATACTGTTTATGTTTTGTTGTACTGTAAACAAATTACAGGCACAAAATGAGACTATATTATCATCTGATACATCTAAAAAAGTTGTTCCTGTTGTAATTGCGAATGTACCCGAAAAAGTAAAACCTCCGAAACCTATTGTAACTGAATTCAGTATGGGTATGAGGGGCATTTCTGACGGCTGGGGCGTTTATTTCAACTACGGGAAAGCTAAAACAAACGACATGAAACGGGTTGATATGTTTCATAATCAGCTTTTTTGGGAATTTGAAATCACTGAAAAGTACCACCCTAAGGAACACAAAATTACTAGTGCTGTACCATCTGCCACCGGTGGAACCCGATCTTTCAAGTATGGTAAAATCAACAATTTCTATACACTTAATATTGGAACAGGCTACCAAAAATTAATTGCCGGAAAACCGGATCAGGGTTCCGTTTCAATTCACTGGGTAAATACACTTGATTTTTCATTGGGTTTATTGAAACCTTATTACATATACCTAACAAACTACACTGACCCGATAAAATACTCTGACGACAACCAAAACGAGTTTTTACCTAAAACTGCAGGCTCTATTGCAGGTGGCGCAGGTTTCAGTAAAGGCTTTAATGAAATGGTTTTTATTCCGGGCGGCTCGTTGAAAACTTCATTCCGATTTGATTTTGCCACAGACAAAAGATCAGTTTTGGGACTGGAAGTGGGCGGAGGAATCGACTATTATTCGCAACAGGTGAAACTTATGGCAAACCAGGATGCGCAAGACATTTTCTATACACTATTCTTTAAAGTTGGTATTGGTAGAAGGTGGTAGACACTTGTTTTCAATTCAATTTTGCTGATACTGCAATAAGAAAAATCTTTTTTCTTACTCCCTTTTTCATCTTCTCAATCGTATTAAGTCAGGCGCAGGAAACTCGCAATTTTATTCTTTTCTCTAAGTCAACTCAAAGCACCGTTCCGTTTGCTACTATCCGCTTTGACCATGGACAGAACGGCACAATTGCCAACCTCGATGGCAAATTCAGCATTACTACAGGACTTTATAAAACATTGGAAATTAAATGTTTAGGATTTCGTGATGAGCAAATAAACCTTCCCTATAACCTCGATACTATTTTCCTGACAATTGATGGCAAAAACCTTGAACAAGTAGTGGTTAGGCCCGACAGGGAGATTATTTATGATGTACTAAATAAAGCAATTGAACAGAAAAAAATCAATAACCCTGACAAATATGAGTGGTATAGTTGCAACGTCTATTATAAAATGTTGATTGATGCAAAACCTTCAGCAATCGATACGTCAAGGGAAATGCGGGAGATACAAGAAATGTATGAAAACCAGCACCTTTTGATGACAGAAACCTATAGCAAACGCACATGGAAATCGCCCCAACACTTGCAGGAAGAAGTAAAAGGCACAAGATTTTCGGGGCTTAAAAAAGCAATGTATTTGGGGCTGGTTACCGACATTTTACCATTCCACTCTTACAACGAATATATTACGCTCAACAACAAAGATTACCACAACCCTGTTTCAACGGGATACAAAACGCATTACAAATTCAAGCTAATCGATCAGCTTTTTATTGGCACGGATACAGTTTGGCAAATCGAATTCCATCCGAAAAACAAGACAGCTGATGAAATGGATGGCGTCGTTTTTATTAACTCGAAAGGATATGCTATTTCGCACCTGATTGCTAAAGTGTTCGACACCTCACTTAAGCGTGATGTTGGCATTGAACAAGAATACAGCTTAGTTGATGACAACGGCATTTCAAAATGGTTCCCTTTACACCTGAATTATTACATTTCGTGGGAATTACCCGCAGGTAAGTCAAAAACAATCATTTACGATCTTAAAGGGTCATCGCTCATTGACTCAGTAAGCTTTAAACAAAGGGTTGATTTTAAATTTGATCGCGCGCATACTGTAAAATTTGCAGTAGAAGCTGATGCTCTTACCGACTCCAATTGGCAAAAAATGCGCCCCATTTCTCTCGACCATAGAGAAATAAATACCTACCAGTTTATGGACAGTATCGGCAATAAGTTCAAATTCGATCAAATCGTGTCGTTCATGAATCGGTTGCCGGAAGGACTACTACACTATAAATTCCTTGATTTTGATCTCATGCGGCTGTTAGCATTCAATAAATTTGAAAATACCCGCTTAGGTCTTGGTATTCAAACAAGCGAAAATTTAATTAAATGGCTTTCTGTAGGATGCTGGTTTGGTTATGGCACTCAGGATCACAAAATGAAATATGGTGGTTTTGGAGAACTATTTTTCGACAAAAACCATGAATTTTCCTTGGGATTCGAATATTCAAAAGATTATGAAGACCCGGGGAGGGTAAAAATAAACAAGGAAATTGATGCCGACTACCTAAACTATTTACTACTAAGCAGGGTCGATGAAGTAACGGGTTACACAGTTAAATTAAAAAAGAAACTAGGCTATTTATCGCTGGAAATCAACTACAAAAATAATACAATAGAACCAAGGTACACTTACAACTTCATGCAGGGATCAGGTTCTCATACAAACTTTACGGATGTCTCCTACGGGCTGAAACTTAGGTATGCCTACGCTGAACGCACCTACCCATACTTTGGTCGCTACTACTCTAATGGTTCAAAATATCCAATCATCTTCGGCGATGTAACCTATGGAAACATTTCCTCATCGGGGTGGTCAAGCAATTATATTAAAGCACTGGCGGGCATATTCGCTGAAAAGCACTTCAACCGATTGGGAAAAGAGAAAATACTCATAAAAGCGGGCAAAATTTGGAGTGAAAAAGAAACATTACCTCTGTCTAAGTTATTTGCCGGAACAGGTTATAACGGTAGTCAAAAATCAGTTGGGGAAACAAGTTCCAATTTGTACCTTTTTGGCGGACTCATGACCATGCGACCTTATGATTTCTATTCCGATGCCTTTATTGGTGGGACTTTCAATCATCAATTCGACTGGAAATTATACAATGTTGAGTTGGTAAGCCATAAATTCAGCTCGGCTCCAAGCATTGGTTTACAATATGGGTGGTTAAGTGGTACACTAACCAACCCTGAATCTCAAAATGGAGTAGTATTCTCTACGCCATTCAAAACCTACCAGGAAGGCGGCATAATACTCAATAATTTAGTCAAGCTCAACTATTTCAATGTTTTGTATCTTACTTTGAATTGCGGTTATTTCACCCAAATTACTGAAAACATGAATGGCAAGTTAAACAGCAGTGTAACCTTCGGTATTTCTGCCGAATTCTAGGCTTTTATTTACAGTTTTGTGGTGGTATAAGCCAATTGCCATCTACCATTATCCAATCAGGAATCACCTTTCCATTGCGTTTATAAGCAACCGTATCTACCCTATCGCCAATGTGCGTAATCAGGCAATCATTACCCATGGAGTACTTACCCATAGACTCAATTGTGTAAAGGGTCTCAAAATTTTGAGTACAGGGGTCACAGCCGGGGCATACACTAATAGAACTATCATTAAAATACCCCATCAATCCGGCGCCGCTTATTGAATATACAAACAGCAGCTTTTTGTTTCCTGCATGCGGTACCGATTTAGGTTGTTCTACAACATCTCCACCTACCTTTTTTACCGATTCACCGGACTGTATGCTTCCGTTACAGGCACATAATGCCACTGCAAAACCCAATAAAACAAGCCACTGTTTTTTCATGCCCGAAAAGTACTAAATGCATTAAAAATTAGAAAGGTGTACTTGCGTACACCTTTCATAAAATTATTTTAAACTAGTCCTTGTTTTTTACTTCACCTTTGATGTAGATAGTGTATCTTTTTTCGCCCGTCGGTATGTAGGCATTGCTTTGAATGTATACTTCTTTGTTGAAAAGTCCTGCCTTGGTGGCATGGAAGCCCACTTTTATTTTACCTTTTCCACCAGGTGGAATTGGTTCTTTGGGCCATTCAGGTGTTGTGCAACTGCAAGAAGGCTTTGCATCAACTATTACAAGCGGCTGCGTTCCAGTGTTTACAAATTCAAACTCATGAAATACATCTGGTCCTTGTTCAACTTTACCAAAGTCAAATACATCACCTTCAACAAATTTGAAACGAGGTGCATCAACTTTAGTCTCTTGCTGGGCAGGTGCTTGAGCATGAGTAAAAGCCGGAGCTATAGAACAAGCTGCAAAAAGCAAAAACAATAATTTTTTCATCACTTATTGAATTAAAAAAACCGTCCGTATTACCGGACGGCCCTATAAAAAGTTTAATATTAATGATTTGGTGCCGGTGGTGGTGGTGGCGTTGGTTTTGACTCAGCAGGTTTAGCCTTTACAGTACCTCTGATGAACAATTTAGCCGTTTTACCATCGTTGTATGTAATTGTAACGTCTTTAGTAATAGGACCTACTCTTCCATTTGTATTATAAGTAACGTGGATGGTGCCCTTTTTCTTAGGAAGAATTGGTTCTTTCGGCCATGTAGGTACCGTGCAGCCGCATGAACCATGAGCTTCGGTGATAACGATTGGTTTTTTACCTACATTTTTAAATTCGAAGTCATATTCAGCAGAAGGACCTTCAGGCACTTCGCCGAAATTGTGCGTATTATCCTGATCCTTAAATTGAAATTTTGCAGCCTTCGGGTCTACTTCTTCCGTTTGTGCAGCTTTTACTTCCGGTGCCTTTTTTTCTTGAGCATGTGTCGCAAAAGAAGCAATTGAAAGACAGAATACCGTTACTATTACTTTTTTCATTTCTGTTTTTTTGTAAAAATATAAATTCTAAAGGGCTTTAGCCCAATACATTAGTTGATTTTCATCATTGACAGGTTCTCAGGCGCGGAAGTTGTAGGCGCTTTTTCTACACTACCTCTGATATTCAACACCTTTACACCAGCGTTAGATGTAATAGTAATTGATTTATTAAACTGACCAGCAGGTTTACCTTGAGTATGGAATGCCACATCGATAGTACCTGTTCCACCTGGTGCAATTGGCTCTTTAGAGTAAGTTGGTACTGTACAACCACATGAAGCTTGCGCTTTCTGAATCACCAATGGTTCTTTACCCTTATTTGTAATTACGAATTTGCAAAGAGCATCAGGACCTTCCAATACTTCACCAAAATCATGGTTCATTTCATTGAAATCCATGTCTTCTGGCTTAAGATTAGATGCAGGCGTAGCTGCACCGGTACCCGGCGTCGAAGCATTTAAGTTTGTGTTATCGTTTAATTGAAGCGTAGCACCCTTGTCTTCTTTTTTCTTCTTTTTGTCTTTAGCATCTGACACGGTTGCTGTGATTACAAACACGCTCAAAAGGAGAATTAGCTTTTTCATTTTATATAGTGTTTTTTTGTTTCTAAAATTATGTGAAACAAATTTAGTGCCAAATAGCGAATAACAGAGATTTTTTTTGTTAAATCCTTTCGAAAGCAGTTTCTGAATTAGTTTTGTGCCGATGTATAAATTTTTGGTTATACAAACTGCATTTACAGGAGATGTTGTACTGGCAACAGCACTCATTGAGAAGCTGCACCAACATTACCCCGATGCCCAAATTGACTTTTTGGTTCGCAAAGGGAATGAAGGGCTTTTAACCGGCCACCCGTACATTAAAGAAGTACTGGTATGGGATAAAAAGAAAGGTAAAATAAAGAACCTGGTTTCAATGGCTTTTAGAGTGCGAAGCAATAAATACACCCATGTCGTAAACCCACACAGGTTCGCTTCATCAGGGTTTATTGTAATGCTTTCCGGTGCTTCATTCAAAGCGGGGTTCGATAAAAACCCGATGGCATGGGTGTACACTAATACAATAAAGCATGTTTTTTCTGATTCGCCCGACAGCCCAATTACAGAAATTGAGCGCAACCAACTACTGATTAATAGCCTTACCAACAACACACCGGCGTTCCCTGCCCTCTACCCTACCGAAAATGATTTTAAACATGTTCAGGGGTATAAATCGAAACCATTTGTAGTGATTGCTCCGGCATCAGTTTGGTATACAAAACAGTTTCCGGCTCATAAGTGGGTAGAACTGATTGAGGCATTGCCGCAAACATATTCAGTCTATATTACAGGCGGTCCGGGCGATACAGCACTAGGGGACTCAATTGTAAACGGGGTAAAAAGCAGACAAGTAACAAACTTATGTGGCAAATGTAACTTCCTGCAATCGGCAGCACTAATGCGAGATGCTGCAATGAACTATACCAACGATTCAGCTCCCCTACATTTTGCATCAGCAATGAACGCTCCTGTTACTTCAGTATTTTGCTCTACCGATAACCGCTTCGGCTTTGGACCAGTTCGCCCAAATGGTAGAATTGTTGATACCGGTAAAACATTAGATTGCCGCCCTTGTGGTGTACACGGTCACAAGGCGTGCCCTAAGGGACACTTCAAGTGTGCAGAAAACATCACAAACCAACAATTATTATGGTGGACTTCGAAAACGATATAAAGAATTGCGTGGCAACAATAAAAGCGGGCGGTGCTTTCCTTTACCCTACCGACACTATTTGGGGTATTGGTTGCGATGCATTGAATGAAGCAGCAGTTGAAAAAGTATTTGAAATAAAACAACGCCCCGCCAACAAAAGCCTGATAGTATTGCTTGCTGATGCACGCGATATTATACAATATGTAGCCGCCCCTCACCCTGACATCATTGCGATAGTAGAAGCTCTGAACGAACCGACTACTATAATATATGACGGGGCATTGGAATTCCCTTTGAATGTGTTAGCTGTAGACGGCAGTGTGGGGATAAGAGTTACAACCGACCCATTTTGCAGGGCATTAATAAAGAGAATACAACGACCTGTTATTTCTACTTCTGCAAATATTTCAGGCACACCTTCACCT
Organism: Chitinophagaceae bacterium; assembly: GCA_947454235.1. Taxonomy (GTDB): domain Bacteria; phylum Bacteroidota; class Bacteroidia; order Chitinophagales; family Chitinophagaceae; genus Flavipsychrobacter. Next base: position 98,161 of record CANGIY010000004.1, on the reverse strand, counting down.
TCTCACTTTCATGAAGTTGCCGATGCCATTAAACAAAACGTTGACTATGTGGTTCAACATCGCCAAAACGACAATACCCCCACCAGCCCCTCCCGCATAGCACGAATGAATGATGAAGGCGAACTGACGTATATCAGGTAGCACCACACCGCGCTCGGATTGATTCGAAATCTCTATAGTTTTTTTGTAGCATCAACTATTATTTCTGAGCGATAGAACATGACCGAGGACATGTAAAAAATCATGTCTAATAATTTTCCAAAAGGGGTGATTTATAGTTCAAACTTTATAATTTTGGACTGTATTTTAAACAGTTAATTCGGCGACCTCTTCGATAGCAATGAGCAATACTTATTACGACCTTGTTAAGCAGACATTCCACTTCCCACAAGATGGTTTTGATGTAAACGACAACGATACCTTACTGTTCAACAATGTTGACGTTATGGCTTTGATTGCCAAGTATGGTACTCCATTCAAGTTGACGTTCTTACCAAAGATTGGGATGCAGATTAACAGGGCAAAGAAAATGTTTGCTGATGCACTCAAAAAGCACAAGTACGAAGGCAACTACTATTATTGCTACTGCACGAAGAGCTCTTACTTCTCCTTTATTGTAGAAGAAACGCTGCGCCATGACGTACATATCGAAACTTCATTCGATTATGACATTGATATCATCAGGCAGTTGTACAACCGAAAAAAAATCACAAAGGATATCCATATCCTTTGTAATGGTTTCAAAACAAGAGCCTACACAAAAAGCATTGCACAGTTAATAAACGACGGTTTTAAAAATGTTGTTCCTATTCTCGACAACATGAACGAATTTGAGGACTACAAAAAATCAATTCGCTCTAAAACGCCCGTAAACATAGGCATACGTATTGCCACAGAAGAAGAACCATCATTCGACTTTTATACATCTCGTTTAGGCATCAGAAGCCGCGACGTTCTGGAATTTTACATTGATAAAATTAAAGGCAATGAGAAATTTCAGCTCAAAATGTTGCACTTCTTCATGAACAAAGGCATTAAAGATGATGTGTATTACTGGAGTGAACTGAACAAGGTTTTGAACTTGTACTGCCAACTGAAAAAGATTTGTCCTGAACTGGACGGTTTAGATATTGGAGGCGGTTTACCTATTAAGCACTCTCTTGGATTCGACTACGATTACAAATACATGATTAATGAGATTGTTGCAACCATTAAACGAGTTTGTAAAAAACATAAAGTTGATACTCCCGACATCTACACTGAATTTGGTTCTTTTACAGTAGGTGAATCTGGTGCCGTAGTGTACAGCGTTTTAGATGAGAAAATGCAAAATGACAGGGAGATTTGGTACATGATTGACAGCTCGTTCATTACCACCCTGCCCGACACTTGGGGTATTGGCGAAAAGTTTCTGATGTTACCTATAAATAAGTGGGATAGAGAATACCATGAAGTGCACCTTGGCGGACTCACCTGTGACAGTCATGATTTCTACACTTCCGAGGAACACATCAATGCAGTGTTTTTACCTAAAGTAACTAAGGATAAAACCTCTAACGAACCATTGTACATTGGCTTCTTCCATACTGGCGCTTATCAAGATCAGCTATCGGGGTATGGTGGTATTAAGCACTGTATGATACCTTCACCTAAGCACATTGTAGTGGAGTACGACAAAGATGGCAATTTGATTGACTGGCTTTATGCAAAAGAGCAAACTCCACAAAGCATGTTGAAGATTCTGGGTTACATCAAGTAACCCCCTATATTATCTGCTTCCGGTACAAGTAAACTGCGACTCCTGTAAAAATGAGATTGGGAATCCATGTGGCTATGAATGGATCGAGCGATGCCTTGGTTGAAAACACCGAAAACAACTGACCAAATAGTATGTAGATGGCACTCAAAGCAATTCCAATAGCCAAGTGCAAACCACTACCACCCCTTATTTTCTTTGATGCAATACATGCGCCTATAATAGTAAGCACAATACCTGCAAATGGCTGCGCCGACCTACGGTGCAATTCAAGATAAAAAGGACTCAGGCTTTCACGCGCGCGCATTTTTTCAGTAGCAATAAAGCTCAATAGCTCAGGCGTTGTTAGGGCATCTTTCATTTCCTCTCTTCGATTCAGGTCGGCCGGAGTGTAATGATACGGAACATCAAGTGTCTTTAGCGAAACAACAGTTTCCTTTAGTTCACTGTGATTCCGGCGAATGACCACATTTTGTAAGTGCCATGTTTTGTGTACCGAATCATACGTCACAAAATCGGCAGTTACTTTTTCCTTGAGCAATAGCCCCTCTACTTTATCAGAAGAAAAATGGACACCCGAATTAGAAATGAAACTGAAACTCTGGAAATAAATCATGTGCCCCTTGCCTATACCCAAATGGATATTTTCAGTTGAAGGACCAAAATTACCATCATTGATATACTTATTCTCAAAAGCTACAATCACCTTATTGGCATTGGGTATCAACCAGTGATTGGCATATAATGAACCTAGGCACAAAAATCCCCCCCCAATAAAATAAGGTCTTAAAAAACGATTGAACGAGATACCCGAAGATATCATTGCAATAATTTCAGACTTGTAGGCAAGCTTAGAAGTAAAGAAGATAGTAGCAATGAATATGAACAACGGGAACAACAACGCCGTAATATGCGGTATAAAATTGATGTAGTAACTTGCTACTACCGCCCCCGGTGCTTTTTTGGATACTATATTATCAACCTTTTCGGAATAGTCAATAACGCAGCTGATAACAGCCAACACCATAATCGCAAAAACGAAAGTCACCAGGAATTTCCTGATGATGTACCAATCGAGCTTTTTTATGGGTGAGGCAAAGTTCATTCGTGAGGTTACAGTCTGGTTTTAAGTACCGGGATCATTTCGTTCTTCCATGAATTGAATGTACCAGCAATGATCTGTTTACGAGCCTCACCTACCAACCACAGGTAAAAACTAAGGTTGTGAATGCTGGCAATTTGCAATGCAAGTATTTCGGCCGATACAAACAAGTGACGAAGATATGCCTTTGAATAATGGTTGCTGGTAAAACAATCGAGGTCAGCATCAACAGGACTGAAATCGTTTGCCCACTTCTTATTCCTGATATTGATGACACCTTTAGAAGTGAACAACATTCCGTTTCTGCCGTTTCTTGTAGGCATCACGCAATCGAACATATCAACACCTAAGGAAATATTCTCCAGAATATTCCAGGGAGTACCAACTCCCATCAAATACCTTGGTTTGTTTTCAGGTAGGTTTTCGCAACACAACCCACATAGCTCGTACATCATCTCTTCCGGTTCACCAACTGATAAACCACCAATAGCATTACCATCACACTCCATAGAAGCGATGTAATCGCAAGACGCTTTTCTTAGGTCGGAGTAAGTACTGCCCTGCACAATGGGGAACAATGTTTGCTCATAACCATACAATGGTTCGGTAGCACCCAAATGAGTTACACAACGCTTTAACCAACGATGTGTTAAGTCCATTGACTTGCGAGCATAACCATACTCTGATGGGTAAGGCGGACATTCATCAAATGCCATAATGATATCGGCACCAATTGCACGTTGGGTATCCATCACGTTTTCAGGCGTAAAAAGATGTCTTGAACCATCAATGTGCGACTGAAACACCACACCTTCTTCTTTTATCTTACGGTTTGCTGCCAACGAGAACACCTGATACCCACCCGAATCGGTAAGTATAGGACGATCCCAACCAGAAAAACGGTGCAGTCCACCTGCTTGTTGCAATGTATCGGTACCGGGGCGCAAGTATAAATGGTAAGTATTGCCCAAAATAATTTGAGCCTTTACCTCTTCCTTTAATTGCGCATGAGTTACCGCCTTAACCGTACCCACAGTGCCTACCGGCATGAAAATGGGTGTTTGGATAGTACCATGAGCAGTGGTTATCTCCCCTGCCCTGGCTTTTGAGTTGCTGTCGCTACCAATGAGTTTGAATTCCATTCAGTGCAGCAAAGATAAACTTATAGTAGATGTGTCGATGGGTGTAAAAGATAAAAATAGGTGAAAATGGTGCGGCAAGCGTTTGAGCTACTTATTTTTCACCTCTCATAACACCGCCACTCTATCCACACTTTGCCACTATTTACTAACCTTCACAAATGCTTAAGTATTGCTATAAATGTCATTTCAGTTAAAGCACTAAATTTGAACCATTAATTTGCGCAAATGACTTCAAAAGCTAAATTCCTTTCCCTGATTGCATTTTTGGGAGCAACCTTTCTATTCAGTTGTCAAAACAACAATTCAAAAGCAGGCAATGCGGCAGACGCCAATAAGTCTGGCGAAAGTGGTGTAAAAATTGCCTACATCAACATCGACTCTTTCAATGCTCATTTCGATTTGGTTTCGGAAAAAGACGAGATGATTAAGAAAGCTAAGGAAGAATTTGCCAATAAACTCAAAAGAAATAAAGAAGACCTGGAGCGCCAGGCAGTGGGTATTCAGTCAAAAGCGCAAGGTATGAACCAACGCGAATTGGGTGAGGCGCAAAACCAACTTGCAATGCTACAGTCGAGTTTTGAAGGACTGCAACAAAACTATTCTGAGCAATTGATGAAAATCAAAGACAGCGCATTGATTGAAATCAATACCAAACTTGATAGTTTCATTGCCAAATACAACAAAGAGAAAAACTACGATTTTATTTTCACGTACTCTGAAATGCAGAAAAACGGTATGTTGTATGGCAAAAAACAATACGACATTACTAAAGAGTTTATAGAAGCGATTAACGCCGACTATAAGAAAAACAAAAAATAATCGCTACCCCATTGGAACAGGAACAACACTTTAAGCGGTCGCTATCGCTGCTCGACGGCACACTAATAGTAATTGGGTCAATGATTGGCTCGGGTATTTTTATTGTTAGCTGCGACATCGCGAAAACAGTGGGCAGTGCCGGTTGGCTGTTGGCTGTATGGGCTATTTCGGGATTCATTACTCTTACTGCCGCCCTCAGTTATGGCGAATTAAGTGCTATGTTCCCCAACGCCGGCGGTCAGTACGTGTACTTGCGTGAGGCATTCGGCAAACTTTGGGGCTTCCTGTATGGGTGGGCATTTTTTGCAGTAATACAAACGGGTACCATTGCGGCTGTAGGCGTTGCCTTTGGCAAGTTTGCCGGCTACCTAAATAAAGACCTTGGTGATGGACATATATTATTAGGTACACAAGAAGGGTTTCATATTTCAGCCGCACAAATCGTAGGGCTGGCTACTATTATTTTGCTTACGTACATCAATACCCGTGGGGTTAAGAGTGGCAAGATCATACAGTTTGTATTCACTTCAGCTAAGCTGGTAGCTATAGCAGGACTTATTATTTTTGGGTTTGCACTTGCGAAAGATGGCAGCATCTGGCATTTTAATATGACCAATGCTTTCCAGGCTATGAAGATTGAAATTACAAGCGGTGCTATCAGCCATTCAAGTCTTACAGGCAATGTGTTAATCTTAGCATTGAGTAGTGCGATGGTGGGTGCGATATTCAGTAGTGATGCCTGGAACAATGTAACCTTTATTGCCGGTGAGCTCAAACGCCCTGAGCGCAATATCGGTCTTTCGCTTTTCCTGGGTACGCTGACTGTAACTGTACTTTATGTTACTATGAATCTGATGTACTTACATGTACTCAGTGTTTCGGAAATTGCACAAAGTCAGGATAACAGAGTGGCTATCTCTGCTGCTCTCAAAATATTTGGTACCGATGGCGCTAAAATAATTGCAGTGCTTATTATGATTTCGACCTTCGGCTGTAACAATGGTTTGATACTTTCAGGAGCTCGCGTGTACTACACCATGGCACAGGATGGGCTGTTTCTGAAACAGGCAGCGTCGCTGAATGATAAAGGTGTACCTCAAAAAGCATTGTGGATGCAATGCCTTTGGGCTTGTATTTTATGCCTGAGCGGACAGTACAATGTTTTATTGGGTTTTGTTGTGTTTACAGTATTGCTGTTTTACATACTCACCATTGCAGGTATCTTCAAATTGCGTAAAACACGCCCAGATGCCCCAAGACCTTACAAAGCTTTTGGCTACCCCATTGTTCCAATTTTCTACATTTTTATAGCGACATTCATTTGTTGCGCATTAATGATAGCCGAGCCAATGAATTCGGGTATGGGACTGCTCATAGTGCTATTGGGCATACCTGTATATTACATAACACAGAATAAAAAATGACGGTTCAGGATTTTCACCAACTTTTTGATAAAATGAGCTCACTCCATGTTGCGGTAGTGGGTGATGTGATGTTGGACAATTATTGGTGGGGAAATGTTGACAGGATTTCTCCTGAAGCACCTGTACCTGTGGTCGCACTCAACAAAAAAGAAAGCAGACTTGGTGGAGCCGCGAATGTCGCACTGAACTGTATTGCACTCGGCGCAAAAGTGAGCCTGGCGAGCGTAGTGGGTGCCGACCAGGATGGAGACCTGCTTATAGACCTTGCTCAAAAGGCGGGCATTGATACATCGTGTATCATGAAAAGCGAACACCGCCCTACTACAACCAAAGTGCGCATCATTGCGCGCAACCAGCACATGCTGCGTATTGACGACGAAAGCACCAACGACCTGAACACCGAAGAAGAGCACCCGTTCATTGATACTGTACTCCGTTTTCTACAGATACAAAAACCTGATGTTCTGATTTTTGAAGACTACAACAAGGGTGTGCTGAAAGAAAATGTGATTCACCGCATTACAGAACACTGTAAACATTTGGGCATTGTAACGGCAGTTGACCCCAAGAAGAAAAACTTCCTCTCTTTCAAAAACGTGGACATATTTAAACCCAACCTGAAAGAAGTAAGAGAGGGTTTAAACATTGCAATAGAACAAGTCAACGCCAACGAACTCAGCGAAGCGCACCAACACCTCGCTGACAAACTGAACCACAAAGTGACGTTCATTACACTATCTGAGAAAGGTGTGTTTTATGCGTCCCCGGAAAAAACCGCAGTTATACCGTGCCACATACGCAACATCGCCGATGTTTCAGGTGCAGGTGATACTGTAATTGCGACGGCTTCGTTGGTCTATTCCATCACCAAAAACAGCCACCTGATGGCTGAAATCTCCAACCTCGCCGGCGGACTTGTATGCGAAGAGGTAGGCGTTGTCTCCATCAACAAACAAAAACTGCTTACGGAGTGTGTGGCGTTGTTGAGTAGGTAGTGAAAACCAAAAAATCTACCAATCGACTATCTCTTTTCCAAAATGTAAAGTATATTTGTCATTAAGAAAACTATGCTTTACATGAACACGAGTAAACTGAACAAAAACAAGCTGTTGCTGTTGCCTTACAAGTTCAAATTTGTAGGGTTACTGATGATTGTATTGACTGCGGTTGTGGGGTTTACCATTAAGCTAACCGACATTTCCTGGTGGGGAATGCAAAAGACACAAATGAAGGTACTGGTGGTGGACTTATTTATATTGGGGTTGTTCCTGATTGCTTGGACGAAGGATGAAAAAGAAGATGAAATGCTGGAGCACATCAGGCTGGTGGCTATTGCCATGAGCTTTTTCACAGGTATTCTCTCTTCTATCCTACACCCCATTTTCGATATCGCATTCGGCGGTGCACTTGGCGACTCGTACGGACAACAACAAATCATTTATATGCTGCTGACCTACCACTTTACTTTTGGGTTCAGGAAACTTACAATGGCGTGAAAAACACAATTAAAGTAGAACGAGCTAAGAAGAACATCACGCAACAAGAGTTGGCCGATAAACTGGGTGTGTCACGACAAACAATTAACTCAATTGAATCTGGCAGATACATCCCTTCTACCACCCTGGCGCTTAAAATGTCACATTACTTCGATACCACTGTGAATGCCATTTTTACATTGGAGGCAGATGACGAATAAATGCATTTGAACCCTTATGATTTCAAAGATTCTTACTGCAAATTTTCATTGAGCTTACCTATTGCGCAACCGCTTCATGATTTCTGAACGAAGGGTGGTTAATTGCCAATATTACCATACCTTTTAACACAAACATTTATTACCTTCATTCAATAATTATGAGTTTACACCCCCACTCTGAAGCTGATATCATAGCCATTGCCAGCGATGAAATTATTCAAAAAAATTTTGGAGTCACGCAACAGTATTTAGATGTTCATGAAATTGAATTTGAAAATGGAGTGCCAAGGATACTCTGCATTGACTACGAGCAATTTCCTGATAATGCCGTTGTCTATTTTCAAGTAAAAGATTATAGCTTCTATTTTGCTGTTAGGGTCAATATCAAAATTGAGCCTAAAGTTACATTTACGTGGAATGAACCTCGGCACAAAATCAGGTTTATTGCCAGCTCAAATCAGCTCTCAGCCGATGAATTGCAAGCAATCATTTCACTTTCAGGTAATGAAACAATAACAATCAATACTCACGCTCAAACAGAAGAAAGCACGAAATTGGTGATTGAATCGACTCCTTGGCCAGGGAATTTCAAGCAACAGTTAAAACGCTTTCTCGACTATCTATTAGGAGACGCCTCGGGCATTAATAGATTGGTTGGTAGAGCAAATGGGTGTTTAGAAGTTGAGTCAGATTTCTATATCGGCAATGGTCACCTTGGAGGCTACCTGCTTGATAATGAAACAATTGCAAAATTGACTGAATTAAACGTGAGCATCAGCTTTATCGAAAAAAATAGTGGTATCCCAATCAAACTTTTTGATTAAACATTTCTAGCCAACCGTAAAAACACCCAATTCAAAAACCTTACTTTTAAAATTCGTGATGACTAATAACCACTTATTACAAATTGCCCTCTATGAAATTTCATCTCCGACGCTGGATTTCACACAGCAATTTTTGAATCGTTACAAACTCAAAATCGAAAACGATGTCCTCAAACTGTTCAATACGAACAACGAACTGTTTCCGGGCTCGACTGTTTTTTTCTTCAAACACGAATACAAAGACTTTTACCTCGCGATACAAATTGGAGATGCCACACCGCATAACGTCATTTCATCGTGGGTGGAGCCTAGGTATAGTACTTGGTTTAGAGCGATGAGTGAAGATTTAAACTTTAGCGAACTTTCAGCGTATACTAAAATCTCTCCCAATGATGGATGGACAAAAGGGGACCCGATTCCCAACAGAACCGTATTGCAACGTTTTAGTGCTTTTTTCGTTGAACCTGATGCGGAAATAATGAACTATAACGCTCAACTGGAAAGTCTATTAAACATACTTGAAACCGATAGCGAAGGTATTGTTGCACTTACTCATGCATCTGAATGCACGATAAGAGTCACCACAACATTTTTCAAACAGCTCGGAGTACCCCATCGCCACACCATCTCCGCTACCACTCTCAAACGCCTGCATCAACTCAATTTAGAAATTGATTTTGATGTGTATTGTGTGGAGTAAGGAAAGAAGAAAAGTTCAGAGTGAGGTGTTCGCTCTCAAACTCACGACTCCAAAAACTGACTAAAATAATCGAGAATGAATCACTTACTAATTTAGTGCTAATCAAGGTTTTTAATCATCGTAAACAGCATTCTGGAAAGTGAATCATATGCTTTGTTAACCTCGTCAAAAACATTTGCAGGAATTTCAATCTCTTCATGTAAAAAAGAGACTAATGCAGCACATTCAAAGGTTGATCCACGCGCAGTGACAAAGAAATTCCGCCTGTCTTTATTACTGAATTTTGCACTTCCTTCTGCTATATTGAGCATTATACTCAGGCTGGCTCTACCTAATTGGTCTTTTGCGTATCCCGGAATCGTCTTGTTCCCTTTTATCAAGTTGTATATAATCTTATTGGTAGCGTAAGCTATCTTATATACTTCAAGATTTTCGTATGGGAACATAAAATGAAGTTGTGGGTTTTATGCGGAAAACGAAATTAAGACTTTAGAGCGAGAAACTGAGCGGGAGCGAGGGAAAAAAGAGAAAGGAGGGTTCGCTCTCGCTCACCGCTCCCTTTCTCTTTTTAGAGCGAGAAACTGAGCGGGAGCGAGGGAAAAAAGAGAAAGGAGGGTTCGCTCTCGCTCACCGCTCCCTTTCTCTTTTTTGTGCCCAGGACTGGATTCGAACCAGCACATCCGTAAGGACGCTGCGACCTGAACACAGTGCGTCTACCAATTTCGCCACCTGGGCTTACTTGATCCGTTGTTCAGGGAGCGCAAATGTAGCCATTTCCGCTATAAACACCAATAATTATCTGTTGTTATTTTCTACTGCCAATACGGTGCGCATCTTCAAGTCGTGTGCTGCTCGCATCACTGCAACAATGTTATCGGCAGTTGCTTGCTTGTCGGCATTGATAACTACTGTAGGCTCGGCATCTTGTGCCTTAACCGCCACTGCAGCTATGTAATTCTTCAACGAATCGTAAGGAACCGGAGTTGTACCTACAAAAAATTGTTGTTGCGCGTTGATAGATACAACCACCGTTTGTTTGGTTTTGGTATCACTGTTGGCTTTCGGATTGCTGAGTTTCACTACATTAGGGTTCGCCAATGTTGAGATAATCAGAAAAAACAAAAGTAATATGAACAAAATGTCATTCAACGCCGATGAATGCACATGAGGTTCTTCCCGTAATCGCCCTCGTAAATTCATCGTGTACTAGTTATTAAGTTCCAATAATATATCCTGAAATTCAACTGCCGCTTCTTCCATCGTATTCACTGCTTTATTGATTTGGGCATTGAGGAACGAATGTCCCACATACGCAAGCAAACCAATGATAAGACCGCTAGCCGAAGTCACCATTTTAGTATAAATACCTGCTGCAATACCATCAAGCGAAAAGCCCTGATGCTGTACATTGAAGAACAAAATAATCATACCGGCAATGGTACCCAGGAAGCCAAACATTGGTGCGATACCGGAGATTGTAGAGATGATAGAAAGATTACGTTCCAGTTTGTATACCTCCAGCTTTCCTGTGTTCTCCATTGACTTTTCTACCACACTTATGTGTTTACCAATGTTGTTCAAGCCCCTTTCTACCATGCGCGATGCCGGAGTGTTGCTGTTTTTGCATGCTTGTTTTGCACCATCGATATTGTCTTTCGATAGTTGGTCGCGCACCTGAAACAAAAACTTAGCATCGGCAGTATTTGCTTTCTTGATAACAATGAACCGCTCAACGAAAAAGTACACCAATACCAAAGAACACAACAGAAGCGGTATCATTAGCACCCCACCCTCCATCAACAATTTGATGAGTGAAATCTTTTCCGGTGCCGGTTGAGTTGCACCTGCCGCCATAGCCTTCATTGCAGAATCACCTGCCTGTAATAACAATCCTGTAAACCAGTACATAGTCTAATATTCGAAAGTAAAGATAGCAATTATTGAATGTTCAGCCCTTTTAGTGCTCCCACATCATGCATAAAGTTTTCAACGCTGTGTGTGAATGAAACAACGGCATAACACCAACTATATTGCAACAACGAAATCTTAAAATTTAAAATCAGCGCCTTTAAATTACTTACGCATATAGTAATACGCCGCAACCTGTACAATAACACCAACTATGTAACCCAGCCAGATATCGCCGCGTTGATGAGCGCCTAATAACATGCGGGCTGTACCAACTATGCCGGCAATAATAAGCGAAGCAAAAAATGGATACACCATATTCACCGGACTCATAATCATCAGCACTATTATAATACCAACCATCCCCCCGGCGGCGGCAGTATGCATGCTTATTTTCGTGAAAATATTGATGATAAAAAGTACTATTACACCCCAAAAATTACCCAATAACAAAACCCTCAGCACCAATGGTACCAATGAATCGGAAATATTATTGAATACATGGCTTGTCCAGAAATAGAAAATCATAGTGAGCAAAAGCGGTATAATCCGCTCTTTTGAATCGGGCATATAGTAACTCTTGATAAACCCTAATGGCTTCAACATAAAAATGCTGAACAATGGATAGAAAACGGCGTTAGCTGTAATCATAATCTTCCACAGGTTTAGGTTTTTGTCGCTTAAGCCGGCAAAGCTGTTGGGACTCAGATACATGAGTGCCACCGCCATGATGATAGGCATGAATACCGGGTGGCACACCCACGAAACAAAATTGGCAAAAAACTTAACTATCGGATTGAGTGAATTTGTCTCTGACATTGGAACGAATTACAACCGGATACAGCCCCGGCGCGTGTAAAATTATTTATTATTGTGCGTTTAACGTACTTTCATGAAATCATTTTAAATGAATTACTAGCGACACCCTTCGATTGATGAGCTTCTTAAACCATAAATATTAACCCTACCATGCATTGGGAACTCATTGCGGCATTTTTTGCAATTTCTTTCGTTTATGCTTCAGTTGGCTTTGGCGGTGGGTCCAGCTATCTGGCAATTCTATCTTTGTTTATTAAAAATATCCCTCAAATCAAACTTACTGCACTTATTTGTAACATTGTTGTAGTTACTGGTGGCACTTTTCATTTTGTTGCAAAAGACCAGATGCCCTGGAAGAAACTCGTTCTGCTTGTTGTTGCCAGCATTCCTCTTACCTATCTGGGTGCACAATTCAAATTAAAAGACGATACTTTTTTTGTGCTGCTGGGCATAACACTGTTGTTTGCTGCCGGCGCATTACTCATTAAAGAAAAACAAGAAGTTACCGCACCAAAAAAATTCATAACCAGCCCTTTATTTAGTGCAGGACTGGGTGGTGTAATAGGCATTCTATCGGGCATGGTGAGTATTGGCGGTGGCATTTTCCTTTCTCCCATTCTAAACATATTGAAATGGGATGCCGCGAAAAAAATAGCTGCAACATCCAGCATGTTCATTTTAGTTAATTCAGTAGCTGGCATTGCCGGGCAAGCTGCAACTATGAACGACACAGCTTGCGATTGGCAATTGATTTTTATACTTGCCTTAAGTGTATTTGCGGGTGGGCAACTTGGCTCTGTAATGGGTCTAAAGTGGTTAAGTCATACAGCCGTAAAAAGAGTTACGGCCATTGTAATTTCGATTGCAGCCTTTGAAGTGTTACACAAACACCTGCACTTCTAAGATTAATGTGTAGCTTCATCTCTTCGGTAAGAATCGTAACGTACAAACATCCACAAATAAAGCACGCGTGAAATGCGCATCATGTAGGGCTGCACCAACAACACTATTGCAATGCTGGTAATGAGGTAGTGAAAGATAGAATTGTCTTTATAAGAAAGCCCGAAAAACATCCAGTACCACACCAAATTGAACATAAATAAAGCTACAGAAAGCGCATAGCTCACATATCCTGTACCGTAGTAAAAGCCGGGCTGAATCTCCATCTTCTGACCGCACTCAGGACAATGGTCTGGCATTTCAAGCATGTGAGAAAGCGGGAATATTCTTTTTTGAGTAAACATTGAACCTTTTCTGCAATTTGGACATTTGTTATGCAAAATAGCCGGAAGCGCTGCTGGTTTATTTTCTGGCATGGAAGAAAAATTTAAACAAAGTTACCAATTGCTGCTGCAATTAAACCTAAACATGATTAAAGTCACCCTTTCTATTGGCTCTAGTTTAGCGTAAATTGACAAAACAAATAATGTAGTTGACGGCAAAAGTAAATTAGGAACATCTACTCTTTTGTTTTTGAGACTAGCTTAAAATTCGCGACACAAACCAAGCTTTAATAACAACTGATTTAAGTCGTCGATTTGTCACTGAATTGTAGAAACAAAAGGCAAAAAACTGATTTTGATCATGCCGATTTTATGCATTTTATATCCCTAATTTAAATTTTTTTTAGCCTTAAAACCCAATACCAGTATGATTTTCAGCGGTTTGTGACTCACATCACATTTATAATTTTTATCGGTGAATATACTTGCAGAGAATTTTTCAAAGCACCTTCTGTTTTCTCAATCGAATTGGAAGTCTTAGAAAAACAAAACTGATTCATTCACAATTATTGTAAAACGATAGATTTATGAACATTTTTCCGGAAAACGCAACCACGTATGGTCAGGAGATAGACAATTTGTTCTACCTCATCTTAACCTTCGTTGCAATTGCATTTGTCATCAGCGTTGTCGTGCTGTTTTACCCCATGTTTCGTTACAGCGAAAAAAGAAACCCTAAAGCCCAATACATAACGGGCGAAAAGAAAAGCCATTTCAAATGGGTAATGTATGCACTGATTATGCTTGCCATGAGTGATTTTATAATCATGTATGCAGAACATGGTACCTGGGAAAAAATCGAAGAAGATGTTCCTACCGATGGCATTCGTGTAGGTATCACTGGTATTCAATGGAACTGGGTGTTTAACTATGCCGGTAAAGACGGAAAAGTGATGACCGCTGATGATATTGTTATCAATGAAGCCAACAGCGAATTACACGTTCCTATCAATACCAACATCATTATGGAATTGCGCGCCCGCGACGTTGTGCATGATGTGTTTTTGCCAAACGCCAGAACCAAGTATGATGTTATTCCGGGTCGTACCCACGTAAAATGGGCGAATTTTACCAAAGTAGGTAAGTACGAAGTAGTATGTTCTCAAATATGCGGTGTGCTTCACTCAAAAATGAGAAACTACATTGTTGTTGATACAAAAGAAGACTACGATAAATACATGGCTGCGCTTTATGCTAAACAAGATTCGGCAAACGCACCTAAGCCGGCGGCTCCTGCTATCGACACAACCGCAAAGGCAGATTCAACTAAAGCTGCTGACAAAAAATAACAAACACATTATTCACTAACTAATCAAAGTTTTATAACATATTTTATGGAACACGGTCATAAACAAAGCTTTGCAAGCAAGTACCTCTTTTCCACCGACCACAAAGTGATTGGCATACAGTATATAACTGTTGGTCTATTGATGGCGGTAATTGGCGGATTTTTAGCTTATGTATTCAGGTACAACCTTGCCTTTCCCGGAAAAGACATTCCGTTGTTTGGTCAGTTATTGCCACAACAGTACAATACTTTCATTACCAACCACGGCATGATTATGGTGTTTTGGGTTGGTATGCCAATTCTCCTTTCAGGTCTGGGTAACCTTTTGATTCCAACAATGGTTGGCACCGACGATATGGCGTTCCCATTCCTTAACATGCTTTCGTTCTGGATATTCACTTTAAGTGCGATTGTACTTATTGCTGCGTTCTTTGTACCGGGTGGTGCATTTGGCGGTGGCTGGACAATGTACCCTCCCCTTTCAGCAGGTGGCTACATGAATACCAGTCCCGATTTGCTTACTGCTCTATTCTCTGGCACCAGCTTAATGATTCTAGCTGTAGCTCTTGAATTCGTTGCAATGCTGATGGGGGGTATCAACTTCCTTGTTACTACAATTAATAAAAGAGCAAAAGGCATGACACCTTGGAGAATTCCTTTGATAGTTTGGTTCCTTGATATTGCCTCAGTAATCTTCATGTTCTCTTGCGGTCCGCTTGTTGCCGGTGCATTTATGTTGTTGCTTGATAACATTGTTGGTACAGGTTTCTTCGATGCTTCAAGAGGTGGCGACCCTATTTTGTGGCAACACTTGTTCTGGTTCTTTGGTCACCCTGAAGTATATGTACTTTTGTTGCCTGCTCTTGGGGTACTTGGCGAAATCATCCCTGTATTCTCGAGAAAACCACTTTTTGCATACAAAACCATTATCTATCTCGCACTTGCATCAGCAGTTTTATCAGTAGTAGTTTGGGCACACCACCAGTTCGTTTCTGGTATCGATCCACGCATGGCTACTTTCTTCTCTGTAGGCACCATCATCATTTCTATTCCTTTTGCAGGCATCTTCCTGGCCTTTATGGCAACACTTTGGGGCGGTTCTATCAAATTCACTGTACCAATGATGTTTGCTCTTGGCTTTGTTGCATTGTTCCTTGTAGGTGGACTTACAGGTTTGTTCCTTGGTTCAAATGCGTTTGATATTTATGCGCATGATTCTTACTTCGTAGTTGCACACTTCCACTACACATTATTCCCTGATATCTTCTTTGGTTTTTTCGCTGCGTTCTACTTCTGGTTCCCTAAATATTTAGGAAAAGAACTGAATGTTACTTTGGGAAAAATACACTTCTGGTTAACAACAATTTTCTTTAACAGTACGTTCTTCCTTTTGTTCTTCAACGGTCTTCATGGTCAACACAGAAGAATCAACGACTACTCTTTCTTTGGTAACGTAGCTATGGAACCATACAGCACGTTCGAAAAAGTGGCTACCATCAGTGCTATCTGCCTCATCTTGTCTCAGTTAGTGTTTGTACTCAACTTATTCAAAACACTTTCATCAGGTAAAAAAGCAGCCAAAAACCCATGGAATGCAGCAACGCTTGAATGGGTTACTGATACGCCGCCAATACATGGCAACTTCGAAACTTTCCCTGAAGTTTATCGTGGACCGTACGAATACAGCGTGCCTGATGCAAAAGATGACTTCATACCTCAAAATGTTGCTAACTAATAAAAACAATCATCATTAACCTATTCAATTATAGTTATGAGTAACAACACAAAAGCATTAGACATCAGGCAAGTGCCACAGGGCCGTTTGGCTATGTGGACCCTGATAGCGGGTGAATTAATCATCTTCGGTGGTCTTATCGCGGTTTACCTATTAAACCGCATCCGTTACCCAGAATGGGGAGCAGAAGCAGTACACACATCTACCATGTTTGGTGCCATCAACACATGTGTGCTTCTTTTGAGTTCCTTTACAATTGTACTGGCACACAACGAGGCAAATAAAAACAACATAAAACGTGCACAGCTTTATATGTTCCTCACCATTGTTGGTGGGTTGGCATTCCTCTGTATTAAATCAATAGAATACTCCAGGGAAATAAGTGAAGGACTAACTTTCACCAGCCCGGCAATGGTGGCAAAAGGCGAAGGTGTGAAATCGCTCTTCTGGTCGTTTTATTACATTATGACGGGTTTGCACGCACTACACGTAATTGCAGGTATGACTACCATTTTCATCATTATGATGCAAATTGGTAAGGGCAAAAATATTCACCGTGTTGAACTTGCAGGTATGTACTGGCACATGGTTGACCTTGTATGGATCTTCTTATTCCCATTATTGTACATCGCTAAATAACCATTAAAAACTTCATATTATGGAACATAAATTTCACGACAACGGTAGTGTTGTTGACCCTGATGTAAAGACGGACTACCACGGGCACCCCAACTATTTTAGGGTACTTATATACTTGCTCGCAATGCTTGGTATCAGCCTTGCAGTGTTCGAATTCCATTTACCTGTAAACATTGCCATCACAATAGTATTTGTAGTTGCCTTCTGGAAAATTGGGCTAGTTGTTAGAAACTTCATGCACCTGCGTTACGAGCACATACTAATATGGGTGGCCGTTTTTGCAGCAGTATTTATACTACTCGTGTTCTTTCTGGGTGTATTCCCCGATGTGCCAATGGTGCACCGTGAAGTTGTACCGAAATATTAATTCTTTCTAAAACCAAAAATCAATTCTATGGAACTCGAATTCTCAGCGCGCGTTCATGAAAAAAAAGTAGCCTCTGACGGGGTGGTTGGAATGATTTTTCTGCTCGCAACAGAAATGATGTTCTTCGCCGGCCTGATAAGTGCATACATAGTAAATAAAGCAGGTGCTATGGCCTGGCCTCCTCCGGGACAACCTCGTTTGCCTATTGCTGTCACGGGTGTAAATACCGTTGTTTTACTGGCAAGCGGCGTCACAATGTGGATGTTTGCAGCGAAAAACAAAAGAAATACCCTTTCTGACAATAAAGTGATTGGTAAAAACCTGATGATGCTCACGGTTTTGTTGGGTGCGACCTTTTTGGCAATTCAAGGCAGCGAATGGGCAAAAATGCTGCACTTCGGACTGACCACTAAATCGAGTATGTATGGTGCGTTTTTCTATACCATTATTGGAGCACACGGCATACACGTGTTGGCAGGTGTATTTACTCTTTTTTACATGATGCGTAAAATTACAACAGGTACCCACCCTAGCCCAAAAAGTCTGATTGACAGTACTGCTATCTATTGGATATTTGTAGTGGCAATATGGCCTTGTTTGTATTATCTGGTTTATTTGAGTTAACCTTCAAAAAAGAATTGATTCCATGAATATTAAAACGAAAATCCGCGATTATGCCCAATTGATGAAAGTACGCCTTTCATTCATGGTGGTGTTTTCTGCGTCGATGGCGTATTTGTGGGCAACACACCGCAATGTTCAACCTGCTACCATTTTTCTACTTTCTATAGGTGGATTTCTGATTACAGGCTCGGCTAATATCATCAACCAAATACTTGAGAGATCGTCAGATAAATTGATGAAGCGCACAATGCTACGTCCTTTGCCTGATGGCAGAATGGCATCGAACGAGGCATTAATTCTTGCCTTAAGTACTGGCTTTGCGGGAGTAATTTTACTCAACAAAATAAGTCTTCTGTGTGGAATGTTGGGTGCTGTGGCATTAATAATGTACGGCTTCATTTACACTCCACTGAAGAAAAAAACATGGCTTACAGTGGTTCCGGGAGCAATCTCGGGGTCGTTGCCGGTGGTTATTGGTGTTGTAGCAGCAAAAGGAACCATCACTCACGAAGCAATTATATTATTCCTGATTCAGTTTGTATGGCAGTTTCCGCACACGTGGTCAATTGCATGGTTGCAGGAAGAAGAATATGCGAAGTCAGGCATCAGGATGTTGCCTGCCGGCGGCAAATGTAAAGGTACTGCGGCGTTGATGATGGTCTCTACCTTTCTTATGATTCCGGCTGCTTTCTTGCTGGCTATGTATGAAAGTTGCGGAGTTCATGTTTATTGGACAGTCGCTATTGCAGGCGCCATACTCACTGCTTTTTCATATGTTCACTACCGCAACCAAACCAACAAAACTGCACTCAGGCTCATGTTGAGTTCTATCGCCTACTTACCGATTGTTTTAATCATATTGGTGATTGAAAAAATGCTTTAAAATGAAAAAGACAATTAAAATTGCAGCTACATTAATGCTCATCACTCTGCCCTACTGGGCCGACGCGTGCCCTATGTGCCAAGGTGGTGGTGGAAGCAAAAAAGTGGTACATGCTTATAAATCAGTCACTGCTTTCCTTGCATTGATACCTATTGGTGGCATGAGCGGAATGCTGATCTGGCTGAAAAAACGAACTAAATAACTTTTTAATTAACAACATAAAAAACCGAGAAAAGAAAAATGAAAAAACTGTTTTTTGCTTCTTTATCAGCGATGAGCCTTTTCATCCTGGCATCATGTGGTGGTGGCTCAAATGAAGCTTCTAAACCTGCTGAAACTGCTGCAGCTCCTGCAAAAACTGAAGCTGCGGCTCCTGCTGCTGCAACGGGTGGTGCTGCAAACGGAGAAGAAATTTATAAGAAAACTTGTATTGCATGCCATCAGGCAAACGGCGCGGGTGTACCTAACACCTTCCCACCACTTGCAAAGTCTGACTTTATTGCTGACAAGGAAAAAACTGTCACACAGGTTATCAAAGGTAAAACCGGCGAACTTGTTGTGAACGGAGTAAAATACAACAACACAATGCCTCCTCAGAATCTGAAAGATGAAGAGATTGCCGCTGTTCTTACTTATGTATACAGCAATTTTGGCAATAGCGGAGGCCCTGTGACTGCTGACGAAGTGAAAGCTATTAGGGCTAAACTTCAATAAAAAATGCGCTGATTTTGGTTTTATAGTCGGGCTGCTTTTCTAAGCGGCCCCTTTTTTTGTGCTGATTAATAAGGGCTACAGGTGTAAAAATGTGCTGATTTTGGTTTTATAGTCGGGCTGCTTCTCTTTCGAGTTTACACTCTCATGACAAAGATAACATCCAAAATGTGATTTACATCACTTTTTGAGGAAGATTTTTTCCCGAGTTGGAATAAGTGCTTTTTTGTCTACCTCTACCCCGGCCCATCTCCGCCAGCGGAGGTGGGAGCAAAGATGCCGATGGCATCTTTGTCTCACTGGTATCTCAATGGTACTCGTTTGAAACAGCCTGTCCCGAAACTTTTCTATTCGGGAAGTATTGGGAGGACTGGCGTTTGCAACGCCTTTGGCCCCTGTGCCAGTTATGAATGGTTTTCATTACTTTTATGGAAATGGGAGTGATTACTTGCCAGAAAAAAATGTAGATGTTTCAGGATGGAATATTTTGAATCCAATTGATCCAAAAGACGATTAAAATGAAAATGAATAGAAAAATAAAACAAATACTGCTGGCATTCTTCGTCACTTTTTTAATTCTCGGTAACTTTTATGTTTTTTTAATAAATAGGGATTACGGAAAGTTTAGAAACCGGACTTGTGAAACGGGGCTAAAAGGAGTGATAATAAGGGTAGTGAACAATAGAACAGAATACATTACGGTGGCTATAAACGATAGCAACAATATATACTCACTAGATATGTACAAGATAACCTACTTGAAAGGATTCATTAGATCGCGACATTGGCAAGTTGGCGATTCTATATTTAAGTCTGCTCACTCAGAATTAGTAAGAGTAACAAAAGGAGACAGTGTGTGTGAGTTCAAAATAAAATGCGATTAAATAGTCGCAGTTTAAATTGACCGAAAGTATTGTCTAAAAAGTTATTGAGACTTAGGAGTGTGTAATGTCAAACAAGTATTTTTGATTTAGGTTCAAAAATCTTACAAATTTGGCATACTTGTAGATACAACAAATACATCTCAACAGGGATTTTTCGCAAGCCCTAGACGACCCTTTAGTCTGAGTTCAAACTGGTATAAATCTAGTATGGCATACCAGAGGTGAAAAAAAAGGAGATTATAAATATCCTGAGTTGCATACTTATTTAGGGGGATTCCTTGGATTATCAAAAGACTATAGTGCGAGTGGTACTGTTGGTATATTTTGTGCATGGGCGGTAAATGAAAAAGATCAAAGGAGTAGTGATGAATACGTTGGAAATGGTTTTAATTGGACTGGTTATTTCTGGGGTTTGTCGTTTAGTGCAGGAGTAGGTTCAATAGGTGGTAATATTGCTGCATTTACGGCAAGAGATCCTTTAGAAGAACACTTTGAAGGAAACTATTGGAGAGGATTTGAGATTGCTTGGAATCCGTCTTTTGGTAGTAAGGCTGGTGCTACCAAGAAAGTTGGGGAAGTTTTGGATTTGCTAAAAAATAAAACGAAGGGCATGTCTGTAAATCAGACCTACTATTGGATGATTTACGGAAATGGGAGTGATTACTTGCCTAAAAAAAATGTAGATGTTTCAGGATGGAATATTTTGAATCCAATTGATCCAAAAGATGATAATTAAAAAATAAAATGAATAGTAAATTAAAAAAATTATTATTGGCGTTCTTTCTTACTTTTGCTGTAATCGGAAACTTTCGAGTATACTTAAATACTCGAGATTATGGAAAATTTCGAACTCGAACCTGCGAGGCGAAGTTAATAGGAGTTATTGTAAGGGTTGTTAGTCGAAAGTCAGAAAACGTTTCCGTTGCTATAAACGATAGTAATAATATCTATTCTCTCGATTTGTGTAAAGTGACTTTTAGTAAGGGGTTTCCTGAGTTGAGATATTGGGAGGTTGGCGATTCTATATTTAAGTCTGCTCACTCAGAATTAGTAAGAGTAACAAAAGGAGACAGTGTGTGTGAGTTCAAAATAAAATGCGATTAATTAGTCGGGCCTCAAAAAAGGCTCAAACGTGCGTCCGTAAAGGGTTTTGTAAAAAGGATAGGTTGATTATTCTGCAAGATTTGTAAATTGAGGTGTACAAAATCTTGCAGAATTGATATGCTGGCAAAACCAACGAACACTTCAAAGCTTGGATTTTTTACAAGCTCACTGGTACTCGTTTGAAACGAGAATCGAAAGGACTGGCATTTTTAACCCCTGCGCCAGTTTTGAATGGTTTTCGTTACTTTTATGGAACAGGAACTGACAGTTAATGCCCCAACCAGTTGAAAATACATCGACTATGCCTAATTTCTATTATTACCCAACTGGTATGCCGTTGCCAGGGCAAACACATGTCGTGTCTATTTTTGCACCAAAAACTAAACACTTTTATTTTACTCCCTCCTACTTTAATGAGATACATCTGTCTATCACAGCACCTTCCGTATTTGCGACAACTACAATAGTTATAGACAGTATTGTAAAAGACAGTATTTCCTTCACCCCCGAGCTGGTGATAACAAAGGTGTGCGATGAAGGAGTTTATGCATATGGGTATAATGGAAAATTGAAAGATGACGAATGGGCTGGTAAGGGAAATCATTTGGATTATGGTGCGAGGGGGTATGATAGTAGGGGTGCACGTTGGATAAGTGTTGACCCATTAAGTGCAGTATACCCTTTCGCAAGCCCTTATGTATATGCACTTAATACTCCTATTAGAGCTTATGACCCTGATGGTAGAATTGTAATTTTTGCGGATAAAGTATCGGAAGAAGCATATAATAAGGTATATAGTTTAGCAGGCAAGGATTATAGAGCTAAGTTAGATAATCTTGTTTCAAGTAAAGTTGAGTATTATGTCAATGCAAATACGACTGTAATGACATCAGGGAGTACAGACCCAAACCTAATTGGGGAAACCGCTTTTGATTTTAAAAATAATAGAGTAATGGTCGAGGTATCAAGCAAACTTACCGAATTTAATAGCAAAGTAACAACTATAGGCGATGAACTGATTGGAGCTAGTCAATATGATGAAGGGAAGTTTGGTTTTAAATTAAATAATGATGGGACACAGACAACACTTGGGTATGACATGCAAGATGAAATAGAAACAAAAAATGGGGAATTGGAAATTGCAGAGGGTCTAATTAAAGAAAACTCAGGGCTAGAGTTGGGAGCTGATTTATCTCAGTATAAATCATACAAAGACAACGGGAAGTCCGAGAAATATTTTAAAAATTCAGAGTTTGGCAAAAAATATCAGTTTTCGCCCTTAGCGCCGGCATATGGTAATTTATCGCTTGCTACTTGGTATCGCGCATACAAGAATGGCAAAATAAAAGGCGTAGCTTTTAAGGCGAATATTGATAATACCCAAAAAGATGAAGGAGGAAATGTAAAATTAACCCCAGGTGGACGGAATCAAATCGTTCTACCCCCTAAAGAATAAATACCATGAAGGAAAGATCGATTATTTTTATGCTAATTAGTACATTAGTGTCATGTAGTTTGTCCAAAAAAAATGATGCTGGACAGATGATTAATCACAAGAAAGGTGGTGACACTACAAATCTGATTTATTACTACATTGACGGAATTAAGATGGAAGGAAAGGCTGGGACGGCAAAAGATGATTCAAGAAAAATAAAAAAGATTGAAACCAAAATAAGGGGAAAGTACAAGTCTAAATAAGTCGTTATTGTCTGGATAGGATTTTGAGAATAAAGTGTGTTATATATCCTGCAAATATTGTAAATTGAGGTTACAAAATCTTGCAGAATTGATTTGCTGTCAAAACCAACGAACACTTCACAGCTTGGATTGTTCGCAAGCCCCTTAAAAATTCAGATTCCTGCGCCTACTTATCCATAGAAGACTTAACAATTAATATCAAAGATATTGATGCCACCGGCATCAATCACCCTTCTCCATTCATGGAGAAGGGCCGGGGATGAGGAGTTATTTTGCAACTATATCGGCTGAATTGCGTTATTTTGCCTTTGTTTAAAATGGTAATTTTCAGGAAACAAGTTTGGTTATTTGCTGCACTGTGGCTTTGTGCCGTGGGGTGCAAAAAAGACATGCTCCACTTCAATAAAGTTATAAAAATTGAAAGTGCCTCCGACACCGACCGACTGAATAAAGTCCTATTTCTCGATGCCCAAAATGGTATTATATGTGGCGGTAGCTGGTACAAAGAATCGTTGATTCTTGTTACCCACGACGGCGGCACAACATGGCAAAGAAATGCGAATAGTAACGAACAGCAAATGTTGTTCGGTGCTACTACCGGGCCGGGTGGCAGTTACTATTGTGTTGGCTTTGAGGGCAAACTGTGGTATTCTAACGACACTGGTAAAAGCTGGAAATTTGAGCAAATCGAACATAACTTCTTTCGCGATATCGCAGTCATGAACGACAATACGTATTTTGTGGTTGGGGGTATCAGTTTCAGTGAGGGCATCATGACAAGGGTTGATTCATCATACCACGTTTGGAGCCGCGATGCCTACCCGTGGCAGTTTAATTGTATTCGCATGAAAGACAGCCTGACCGGCTATATATGCGGCTTTGGCAATGCCTACCGAACCGATGACGGCGGCAAAACATGGACACTGCTCAATGTGAAAGGCGATAATTTCATGTCGATGGACTTGGTGGGTGACGATATTTATATGTGCGGCAGCGTAGGCAGCGTCTACCATTCAAACGACAAAGGCAATAGCTGGGAAGTACTGAGAAACGGTAACGACATCACCAAAGTATCTTATCACTTGTACGACATCAAGTTTTCTGATGCCCTTCACGGATGGGCTGTTGGCGAAAAAGGTGTGGTTATTTATACACAGGACGGAGGGCATAACTGGTCGCAATACACCACGTTCACATCACAATTGCTCACATCAATAAGCGTTGCAAACGACAATATAATAGTTGTGGGCGATAATGGCACCATTTATAAGCTTATACCTTAACTGTAATTATCAAAAATGAAGCAGGGGAAACTTAACGCCTATCTTATTCTGATAATTATTCAATCAGCGTTCCTGTTCATTGCATTTCCGCTGTTTATAAAAAATGGCTTTGACGGCATGTTTTGTATTTCGTTCGATGGAATGAAAAACTACTTCACGCTCGATAGCTATGTAAAAGAACCCACTGCGGGTAGCGCACTCGCCTACCATTCAATGGCATACCCCTTCGGCGACTATATCTATTTCACTGATAATACTCCGCTTTTTGCCTTTTTGTACAAACAATTAGGCTGCAACAAATCATTGGCTATTCCGGCGTTTAATGCCATGGTATTGCTCAACATCCTTGTCTGCTCATTACTCACCTTTAAGCTATTTTCAAAAATAATTGCCGACAATAGGGTTGTACTATTACTTGCCATAGTGCTACCATGGACGAACATTCAAACTTCCCGCATATTGGCAGGACATTTCAATCTGTCTCTTTCGTTTATAGTGGTACTCGCGATTTTGCTGTTGTACGAACTGCTTGAAAAATGGTCTAACGCGCTAAGGCGAAATGTTGCTACGTTAGGTCTTATTTTATTAATCGCCATTTCGTTTTTCATTCATGGGTACTATGTCGCAATTCTGGCGGTTTTTATCGGCAGTACGTTGATGTACAAGGCTGTTGTGGAAGCTGTTACCAAAAAATCATTCAACTCCTTTCTTTATACGTTAGCGATACCTGCGCTGGGTGTAGGTGTTCCCTACTCTATTGTACGCCTCACCGATGGCTATTATAAGTTGAGAAAAGCAGGCGCCATGGACTATGACCATGCCAATATGAAGTCCAATTTCTTCATGTTTTTTACCCATTACGACTTCCATACTTTGGGCTTTCCGCTTGCCAGCACTATGGAGTCAAATATTGAAACAAAAATCTACCTGGGTAATATAGGATTGCTTTGTTTCAGTGTACTATGGCTTGGAGCGGTTTTGAACAGACAATTTCGTAGTCACTTTTTTAGCATTCAGAAATCATTTTTTCGGCACGCCGTACTCGCTCCGGTATTTTGGGGAAGCTTCATTTGCCTGATGGTGTCTTTCGGTGAACAATATGGTACCAATAGAGACCCGCTTGTATTTTTCAGCCCTTTTAAAAGTTTTAATGCACTGGCACCCGAAAAACAGGTGCTGATGGTTGTATCAGCATTAGCGATGTTGCTAGTCGGGGCTTTTATGTTCTCCCCTTCATTCAAAAGATTCATTCAAAAAACCATTGCCGATTATAAAACGCGCACTAAAAGAAAATTGGCTCAAATTTTGGTGATTGGGCTAATGGTGTTTCTCTTCATTGGGCGATACGCAGCCGAGTTCCCTAATATCCTGAACCCTTTTCTCTACCTGCATTTCGTTACACCAATGGTGGAGCAATTCAGGAATTTATCCCGTTTCTCTTGGCCGTTCTTTTGGACTTACTACATCTGGCTGTTCTTTGTGCTCAACGAATTGAAAAAAGTGTACAGTCTGCGCACCTATACAATTGGCTTTGTTGCAATTTCAATTGTCGGTTTGTGGGAAGTGGTTGACCTAACTAATTACATGAGTAAATACGGCTATTTTGAAAATGTACTGAGCGCTAAAAACACCCGTCGCGATATAACAGCACCTATCGATTATTCCCACTACCAGGCAATACTCCCTATTCCTTATTACATAGTTGGCAGTGAAGACTACGACCATACCATTGATGAAAATAACGACTGGAGCAGACAAAACATGCAGTTAGCAACGCTAAGTCATCTTCCGTTGATGTCGGTTAAGCTCTCCCGCACCCCTCCCGATTTTTCGATAAAAATGCTGAATTGGCTCGGGAAAGGAATTGCTGACACTTCGATTACGCAAAGACTAAACGCCCGCCCGGTACTGGTTGTCGTTAACAACAAACTATTGGCATCACCCAACGAAGCAGGGCTGCGCACAGGCGGCAGGCAGGAATCAATGGTTTGGTACAATGCTACAGCAGCGTTTGTGCAACGCTTCAAGCCTCGCCTCATTGGCACGTACGGAGATGAATCGTACTATGAGTGGCAACCCACTTCCAGCCCGTTAACACTCAAGTAATTGATTTGAACCTTAATTGGTGTTCTGTAGCCTTTCAATTTTATGAATACCCTCTAGCGTCATAATGCCGTTTACGAGTTTGTCCAGTTCCTCCTTATCGTGTACATACACCATGATGGTTCCTTCAAAAATACCGTCATTCGAATCGATGCTCAGGCTGCGCATGTTCATTTTCAGGTCGCCGGAAATAACGTTGGTGATTTTTTGAATAACACCCACATCATCAAGCCCCACAATCCTGATGCCTGAAAGGAATGAAATTTCCTTGTTTTTCGCCCACTTGGTTTTTACTATTCTGTGTCCGTAGTTAGCCAATAAACGCTGTGCATTGTTACAATCGGTACGGTGTACTACGAGGTCGCCTTTTTCAGTCAGGAAGCCAAACACATTGTCGCCATTAATTGGCTGACAGCACGAGGCAAACTTAAATACAAACTTATCAGAATTTCCACCCAAAATCACGGCTTCACCCTTAGGCGGCATTGGCTTGGCTGCCGCTGCTTCGTTGCTTGCAGGCTGAGTTTCTTGCTTAGGCTCCTTACCCGGATGCGTTAATTTACCCCCGGCTATACCAAACTGATGCAGTTCATTTAAATCGAGCCCTTCAGTGACTATTGCAAAGTAAAGCTCGTTCGGGTTGCTCTTTTTATAGTGTGCGCATATCTCGTTCAGGTTGTAATGCGACATGTGGGCATTGATTTTTTCAAGCCTTAACCGCAATTTTTCTTTACCCTCTTCAATTTGCTTGCGCTTATGTTCTTTAAAATACTGTTTGAGTTTCGATTTTGCTTTGGCAGTTGTCAAAAACTTCAACCACTCTTCAGTGGGTTTTTGCTTCGATGACGTAATAATTTCTACCTGATCTCCACTGTGCAAGTTGTGCGAAAGCGGCACCAACTTGTAGTTCACCTTAGCACCAATTGCCTTCATGCCCAGTTGGGTATGTATATCGAAAGCAAAATCGAGCGCGGTTGCATTTTTAGGCAATACCCTCATATCGCCCTTAGGGGTATATAAATAAATCTCTTCAGTAAACAGGTCAAGCTTAAAATCCTGAATAAAGTCCAGCGTATCGGTATCAGAGTTACTGAGTATCTCGCGCAGGTGCTCAATGAAATCATCCAATTTACTTTCAGGCGCCGTTCCCTCTTTATACTTCCAGTGTGCTGCAAGCCCTTTTTCCGCAATCTCATTCATACGTGCCGAACGGATTTGGATTTCTACCCACTTACCACCGGGACCCATTACGGTTGTGTGCAATGCCTCGTAACCATTGCCCTTGGGTACACTTATCCAGTCGCGCAATCGCTCGGTACTTGGGTGATATTGGTCGGTAACCACAGAGTAGGCCTTCCAACAATCTTCTTTCTCCCGCTCGAATGGTGAATTTAATATGATGCGTATAGCAAACAAGTCATAAACTTCATCGAAAGCAACATGCTTGGTTTGCATCTTATTGTAAATAGAATGAATCGACTTAGGTCTGCCGTAAATATCAAACTCCAACCCAACATTCTGCAACGATTCTTTCAAAGGCTTAATGAACTCATTGATGTAACGGGTTCTGTCGCGCTTGGTTTCATTGAGCGATCTGGCTATCTCCACATACTTCTCGGGCAATGTGTACTTCATAGCGAGGTCTTCCATTTCCGACTTTATCTCGTACAAACCCAGCCTGTGTGCCAGCGGTGCATATATGTAAGTAGTCTCTGACGCTATTTTCAGTTGTTTCTCCTTATTCATGCTTTCAAGTGTGCGCATATTGTGCAACCTGTCAGCCAGCTTAATGAGAATAACCCGAGGGTCTTCAATTAGCGTCAAAAGTATTTTCCTGAAGTTTTCAGCCTGTATTGTGGTATCGCCCTTGATATCAACCACATTGCTGATTTTAGTAAGCCCATCTATGATACGTGCAATTTTCTCACCAAACTCGCGCTGAATGTCCTCAAAAGTGATTTCAGTATCTTCAACAGTATCGTGCAAAAGCGCACAAATAGAACTTGTTACCCCCAGGCCTATCTCTTCAACCGTAATTCTGGCTACTGCCAACGGATGCAAGATGTACGGCTCACCCGACTTACGACGCATGTGTTTATGCGCCTCTACCGCCATTTCAAAAGCAGTACGCAACCTTACTTTGTCACCTTTTTTAATACGGGTTTTCAAGGCGCGCAACAGTGCACGGTATTCCCGAAGTATGGTCTTCTTTTCTTCTTCGTCAGAAATAGTATAGTTGAGCAAAGGTTGGTTTTGCATAACGTCGCGAATTGGGTGAATTTCAAAAATAACAAAAGGCGAGGCAAAAGCCTACAAAAGCTTTCAAAAAATTTCATCACTCCCATTAAACCAAAACACCCCCGACGCATTGCCGGGGGTGAATATGGAAGTAATTATGATTGAATTACAGATTTCCTCTTTTCGCTTGTTCTTTTTCAATTGATTCGAACAAAGCCTTGAAATTACCCGCGCCAAAGCTTTTAGCACCCTTACGTTGAATGATTTCAAAGAAAAGTGTAGGGCGGTCTTCAACCGGTTTAGTGAACAATTGCAACAAATAACCTTCTTCATCACAGTCAACCAAAATACCGAGTTCCTGCAAAGGCGCCATGTCCTCGTCAATTTTACCTACCCTTGTAGGTAGCTCTTCGTAATATGCTGCTGGTGGAGCATCAAGGAATTCAACGCCGCGCGCCATCAACGCTTTTACAGTCGCAACAATATCGTTGGTAGCTACTGCAATGTGCTGCACACCTTCGCCTTCGTAGAAGTCAAGGTATTCCTCAATTTGAGATTTTTTCTTGCCCTCAGCCGGCTCGTTGATCGGGAATTTCACAAAACCGTTGCCATTGCTCATTACTTTACTCATGAGCGCTGAATATTCGGTATTGATTTGTTTATCGTCGAAAGAAAGAATGTTCACAAAGCCCATTACATCTTCATACCATTTAATTGTAGGGTTCATTCTGTTCCAACCCACATTACCTACGCAGTGGTCAACATACAGCAAACCTGTATCAGTTGGGTTGTACGAGCTTTTCCAAGGCTTGTAACCCGGCATAAAAGTGCCTTTATAGTTACTGCGCTCAACAAACATGTGTACTGTTTCGCCGTATGTATAAATGCCGCTCATGCGCACTTCGCCATCTTCATCTTTCAATGTAATTGGCTCCTGGTACGATTTTGCGCCACGCTTCATGGTCTCTTCGTATGCTTTGTAAGCATCATCAACCCACAATGCCAATATCTTAACACCATCACCATGTTTAGCAATGTGTTGTGTAATTGGGTTCTCTGAATTCAACGGAGTTGTAAGTACCAGGCGAATTTTACCTTGCTGAAGTACGTAAGAAGCTCTATCGCGCACACCCGTTTCAGGACCCGCATACGCGAGCGACTGGAAACCGAAAGCAGTTTTGTAAAAATGTGCCGATTGCTTTGCATTACCGACATACATTTCAATGTAATCGGTACCATTGATTGGTAAGAAATCCTGAGCCTGTTGCATTTTCTGGCTCACGGTCATTGTATCCATTTTACTGAGTTTTGGTTTTATGTATGTTTTTTCGCTGTTTATAACCAGCTTGAAATGTATGTTTCGTCTTCTAATTCAACTGCATCAACTGCCATTTTTAGCGCATGGAAGGTATCTACCATTACGGCTAACTCCTTCGTTTCTTTTGCGCCTATGCTTTTTTCAACCGCACCGGGGTGTGGACCGTGTGGAATACCCGCTGGGTGCAGCGTTATCATACCTCGCTCAACGTGTTTACGGCTCATGAAATCTCCGTCAACGTAGTACAATACCTCATCGCTATCGATATTGCTGTGGTTGTATGGCGCAGGAATCGCATTCGGGTGATAATCATATAACCTTGGCACAAACGAACATATCACAAAATTGTGCGAATCAAATGTTTGGTGCACTGGCGGTGGCTGGTGTACCCTACCTGTAATTGGTTCAAAGTCGTGAATGCTGAATGCATACGGATACAAGCAACCATCCCAACCCACAACATCAAACGGGTGACTTTCGTACCAGAACGGATACATCAATCCTTTCTTTTTCACGCTGATCAGGAATTCACCTTTTTCATCGATTGTTTCAAGATTAGATGGCTTCCTGATGTCGCGCTCACAAAATGGTGAATGCTCCAGCAGTTGTCCGTTTTTACTTTGATAACGTTTAGGGAATACGATAGGTGTTGGCGATTCAACAATGAACAAACGATTGTTTTCGTCGTTGAAATGTATTTGGTAAATACTGCCGCGCGGTATTACCAAGTAGTCGCCATAGCCAAACTTGATTTGACCGTATTGCGTCTTTAAAACACCGGTGCCTTCGTGTATGAAAATCACTTCATCACAATCGGCATTTTTGAAAAACTCGGTGCCCGTAAGCCCCTTCGTAGGTGCCGCCAGAGAAATATGGCAATCGTTATTGAACAATACCACCTTCCTGCTTTTCAAATAGTCGGCTTCAGGTTTCACCTTAAAGCCCATGAAGCTTCTGTGCTTCAAAATATTATCGGTAGCAGCAACCGGAGCAACATTTACCGGCTCGGCAGTACGTAAGATTTTTGTTGGCGGGTGAACGTGGTATAGTAATGTATAATCAGAAGAAAAGCCCTCAGTACTGAACAATTGTTCAGAATACAAGCCACCATCGGGCCTGCGAAACTGCACATGGCGTTTAGACGGAATTTCGCCTAACGAATAATAATGCGGCATTGATTTTGGTTTGGTCAAAAGTACAATAATTCATGGACTGTAAAAAATTGGGGTTGATGTGGGGTGAGGCGTGGTGGAATTTGAAGGAGGATGTTGTGGGTGTTAAGATATTGTGGGGGCAAGCTTTTGGTTGGGAGTAAGTGGTGATTGAAAATGGGGGTTGGGGGGCATACGCTTAAAAAACTTTAATTTAAAAGCCTTAGTCTAAAAATTTTCGTATTTTTGAGATTAAAACAATCTATTAAAAATATTTAACCTTAACACACCTTACATATATATTAATAAAAATAAACGATTTTCAAGGAGTATAATATCAAACCACTAAGAATTATCCTATGGAGTTAGCATACATATGGGTTGAAAAATTTAGGAATATTGTGGAACAAGGTTTCAACATCTCCTCTAAATATATTTTCAACTACGATAAAGAACGGTCATTTTTAGAAATTCGACCCAATGAAAAATGGATAGATAATTTCTTTGAAAACCCAGCGATAACAAATGTTACAGCAATAGTTGGTCAGAATGCGTCTGGAAAAACGAATGTTCTGGAACTAATAAATTATGCTTTGTGCGAAGGCAATACGAAGATTGCCGAGCCATTTTTCATGGTGTTTTGTGGAAATGATAGATTTACCCTTGTCACATACCTTGTCCAAACCATTAAGAGCAATTTAAATGATAATCTTACGTATATAAATTACGATTATGAAACTTACGTAGAAGCGATTTACTGCTCCAATATTTTTGATGGCCGACGACACGATTTTGGCAAGAAGGTTTACGACATTTCAACTAATACACAAATTCAAAATCAATATCGTGAAGGCATAATGACTAAGTTTAAAAAGGAAATTCAAAATCAAATTCTTTTCATGAAAAGTTCGGAATTTGACTTCCTTCAAAAAGAAGAGGGTCTTGTGACGGATCGATTGCCATTTAATTTAAGACCCACACACGTTAATCTGACTTCCCCAAATTGGAGTTACATCTATACCCGTTCAAAGGCGTTTGACCGAAAAATGGCTACCATATTGGATGAAGATTATTCTGAGCTAACAAGATTTTGTGTCAGTTTTCGAAAAAAGATAACAGACAATCAATCCTCGAAATCTATATACTATTTGACCGCTTTTCTTCTCTATATTGACTTTATTATAAATGAATTTGCGCCACAGGTTGGGAGAGACTTTAGGACCGAAGAAACTAATAAGGATCAAGAACTGAGGATTCTAAAATTCGAAGAATTCTCAAAACAAAATGACGGAAAGAATGGACTGAGAAAGGAACTTGATAAGATATGTTTAGAGCAATTAAAGGATGCCAGAATAAATGAAATTCACGGGGTAATCACTAATGACATTTCACGTTATATCGATGCAGAATATCCATACGCTATAGAGAAAGCAATGTTTTTGTCTGACTTAGGTAGATTTGAATATTATGGCGTTGAAAAACAACATGAAGGAACCCACTCAAATAGAAAAATACAATTTCGTTCTGAATACAACCCTGAGATAGAATCATTCATTTATAGATATTTAAGAGCCTCAACCGGCAGTAATTTAGATTACGCAATTGAATGGAATGGTATAAGTTCCGGACATAAAGCATTTTTAAATCTTTTCAGTAGGTTCCACTCCATTAAAAACGACATCAAGTCCGGAAGCATATTAATTACATTAGATGAAGGGGATTTATATTTTCATCCTAAGTGGCAGACTGAATATCTATATAAGCTACTCGAAGCGTTACCGAAAATTTTTAACGGGAAGGAGATTCAGCTAATTCTAACTACACATTCTCCATTTTTGATATCAGACTTGACTAAGAATAACCTAATTTTTTTGAAAAAAGACCAAAATGGTCTTTGTAATGTAATACCCAATGAGAAAATTGAGGGCGAAACATTCGGTGGAAATATAGGTGAATTATATCTTGATGCTTTCTTTTTAGACGGCAATTTGATAAGCCGTTTTGCTGCTAAAAAAATCAACATATTAGCAACTAAAGCAGTTTCAAAAATTCCGTTCAAAGAAGCTGATTTTACATTATTGAATAGTATAGGGGAGGATATCATTAAGTTGCAAATTAAACGTTTGGTAGATGATCAAAGTTCAAGATAATGCTATCGTCGATGTTGATTTAGTAGCAGCAAGGCACTATGATAATTTGATAGCACCAATTAATGCTGATGGAGTTAACTATCATGCTACCTCGTCGTTAATTGGAAGAATAAAAACGAGGCGAAATATAGATAATACAGCTGCCTTTAACGATAGAGTTAGATTTTGGGACTATTTTCTCGGCAATAATTATAAAAATCTTAAGCGCGTCATAACCGGCAGACCCGGGGTTTTGAAACAAATAATTAATGAAATTAGCTCTGGTTTTGGAATTAACTTTTTGTGCAATAGCGTCAACTATGAACAAGCGTCATTGAATGATTTCGGTAAAATTGTTAAGCATGTGTTTGCCTACAAGGCACTGTATAGAGATCACCCAGAATGTGAGGCGAACTGTAGAGATCTCAACCTAGTCTATTGTCCGTACTGCAATGAGAACCTTATTCCAGTAATCGTTCGGACAAGTGGTTTGACGGGTAAACAGGCAGATATGGCACTACTTCAAATCGATCATTTCTATCCTCGAAGTCGGCATCCTTATCTTGGGTTATCTTTTTTCAATTTGATACCAGGTTGTTCCCCATGTAACGCATATTTAAAAGGAGAAAAAGACTTCAATATTGACCACCATTTTAATCCTTTTCACAAAAGATTTGATGACTTTTACAATTTTGAAATTAGTAATATCAAGCCCAAAAATTTAGGCGAAATTAAAATCACCTACAAAGAAAAATTTGCTTCAAATTCAACGGACCAAGCGTTAAAAGATTTTGAAATTATACAGCGTTATGAACAGTCACACAAAAGGGCACTGTATAAGCTTGTAAACAAAATAAACAACCACAGTCCAAGATATTCATTGGGGGTTAAGCGGCAATTCCCATTCATATTTGTGCTCCCTGACACAAGTATCGATGATATTCTTGAGAATCAAGATGTTCCAATGCATAAAAATGAAATAAACCATCATGCCATCGGCAAGTTGAAAAGAGATATTTGCACACAACTTGGAATAAAATTGCCTGGCTGAACAATTTTAAATAATGGAAAATGCGACACTGATAGAATTTATTGATTTCTTCAATGCTCTTAGCATTGAAGAAAATGATGTAACTACCAACGAAGAACGCGTAAATGGTCAATTGGTCCTGGTAGTGACATACAACTATAACGGACAATCATTCACCACCGACAAGTTATATTACAAAGATATTTCAAATTTAAGTAATGTAAAAAGAAAGCGAGAAATAATCAAATACTTTGACGCCCCAGTTTTTTGGTTGGACAATGAAGTACATGACTGGCCGCAAGGTAGTGGAGATAGCAATCTTGAATCAATTGTAATCCCGGAAATAATTGTTAATGGCGATAACAAATTCAGGGAATTTCTACTAACATTGGCAAACAATCATCAAAAAGGTAAAATTCAACAAATTACCGCTGAGGGAAGATCAGCACAGTATTACCACAATTTAGAAAATAACAATCATTGGCATGATCTAGTCAATCTTATAAAAGCTTACATAAATTCAAATGGAGCGGAGATAGACAAGCGATATTTTTCAAGGCTTGTATTTAAATGGGATGGCAATAAAAATACAAAAAGAGAACGGTCGACCCTTTCGAATAAAGTTTATTGGTGCAGCAGGTCGTTAGTAA
Source organism: Chitinophagaceae bacterium (assembly GCA_947454235.1). Lineage (GTDB taxonomy): Bacteria > Bacteroidota > Bacteroidia > Chitinophagales > Chitinophagaceae > Flavipsychrobacter. Next base: position 62,853 of record CANGIY010000004.1, on the reverse strand, counting down.
CCAAATTAGAAGAAAATATTAAAAATATTCAACCAGAAATTATGAAAAAGGAAATCGTTGATTTACTGCTTCAAAAAAAACAAATAGTCCTTCAGGGTCCTCCAGGAACAGGAAAAACAAGGTTTGCAAAAATACTCGCAAAGGATATTTTATCAAAGGAGGTAAGGGCTCTGGTAGATGATCAGTTTATCGCCTCACATATTGTTAAAGGCCTCACTATTAACTCTCCGGAAAACTCAAACACTTTTGCCATCATCTCTAATATCAATCCAGCTATTCGAATACTTCCAAAAGGAGCCGAAAGTGAACGAACAGTAAACTACACACACATTAAAAACTGTTGTTTAAATTGGAATGACGATCGACTAGTGTCTGAGTTTACTGAAGGTGGTCAGGGAAGCTACGTGGTAGGAATCACAAAGTACCTTCTCGAAAAGGTTTCTGAGCCGTATATTAAACTGGTTCAGTTCCATCCATCTTACGGTTATGAGGATTTCGTAAGGGGCATAAGTGCTAAAAGTAATGATGGGGATGTTACTTATTCGACAGTGAATAGGCTGCTTGGTGACCTAGCTGACGTTGCTTGGCGAAATTACGAATCGGGCGCAATAAAATATAATTACGTATTAATCATTGACGAAATCAACCGCGCCAATCTGCCCTCAGTTCTCGGTGAATTAATATATGCTCTGGAATATCGAGGAGAAAAAGTGAAATCACTGTACACACTTGATGGAGGTACTAATGATCTCATAATGCCTCCAAATTTGTATATCATTGGGACTATGAATACTGCTGATCGTAGTGTAGGGCATATTGACTACGCGATACGCAGGAGATTTGCTTTTGTTGATATTGGCGTAGATTTTGCGCCCATTCAAAAAATTGGGGATGCGAAAATTATGAACTTATTTAAAGATGTAGCTAAATTATTTTGGAAGGAATTTATTGAAACACCCGGTGCCAAAATGGAGCGTAGCAATTTTCTTGCGTCAGATTTCAAGCCCGAAGACGTTATGATAGGGCACAGTTATTTTTTAGCAAAAAATGAAGCAGGAATGAAGCAAAAGCTAAAATATGAAATCCAGCCTATTCTTAAGGAGTATTTAAAAGACGGAATATTGACTACTGATGCGGAACCTTTAATCGAAAAACTAGGTGTCTAACACTCACAAATTAATACGTCTTTCCGAGCACTACAGGGAGCAAGACGTAAGTGCATACTTAGGAAAAGTGTGCCCGAGAATCCATTTCAAAACAAACACGGAACCCCCGTTTTGTATTGTATGCACCGGCTCTGAAGATACCGAGAGGAAATTGTCATCGGAGTATTATGTAGGCACAGATTGGCTAAAAGAAAATGAGGTGGCAGTTTATGTAGAACCGAAGCTCAATGTTGAAGACTCTCAGGTCGACATTCTGCAAATGCTTGTTGAAAGCATGTCTAACCCAGATACTTCGATGTATTTACATGATATGTTTGAAGTAAAACCTGATAAGCCATTTATCACACTGCCGCATAATCAGGATTTCATCACACCATTATTGATGCTTCACTTCCTGAATGTTGTTAAAACAATAGTGAGGAAAGGTCTCAAAAAAAGTTATTATTCAGTAAACGAAAACCTACACTGCAAAGTAAAAGGCAAGGTGTTAGTTGCGCAAACAATTAAACACAATCTGGTTAAAAATAAGCAACTCCATACACAATGTCACTATAGTGAATTTGGAATAAATGGGGTTGAGAACAGGCTGCTAAAAAAGGCATTGATATTCACACAGCGTTACCTTGATACATTGATTGGGAAAGAGAAAAAAGACAACTCATTTCAAGTATTTCTTTCCAATACCTTCAATTACATTACCCCTGCTTTTCAGGCTGTTTCGCCAGAAGTTGAACTTGACGAGGTGAAGCATTGTAAGTTTAACCCGTTCTTTAAGGAATACAAAGATGGACTAGAATTAGCTCGCCTCATTCTAAAACGATACGGCTATAACATCAACAATGTAAAAAAGGAAGAAGAGGTTAAAGTCCCACCCTTCTGGATTGACATGACAAAGCTATTTGAATTATTTGTGCTAGCTCAATTAAAGAAGCGATACAAAAACGAAGTTGAGTTCCAGGTTACAGTCCCTTCTGGTGTTCTTGACTATTTAATTCTGAAGAAAGGCGAAAAAATGGTAGTTGACGCAAAATATAAACCGAGGTGGGAAAAAAGAAATATTGTTGAGGATATCAGGCAGGTTAGCGGCTACGCTAGAGACACTAAAATTACCGATAAACTTGGGATAGAACAGGAGAACCGAGGCAAGGAGGTGCCTGATTGCTTAATCATTTACTCTAAACAGTTAAACGGGCATAAAGATTTAAGCGTTCTCAATAGCTTAAAAGAAGATGCTTTAGCCGAATATGTTGGATTTTTTAGAATTGGTGTTGCTTTACCTGAGATTAATGCATAGTTAGCAACAAATGGGATCACACTCGCAAAGTAATTCTAACTCAATACCCTGATTCACATTATTTAAAGTATTATTTAAAATAAAATTTTACGCATAATCGGTTAAAATTTTTATGACATTTAACTCTAAATTAAAATTAACACAAAATAAATTTTGAATCAATTATTTGCTTTATCATTATACTTTTTCCACCCACCCCCCACAAAAACCACCCAAGGTCACTAAAAATTGGCTACCTTGGGATTTAAACAAATAGGGCTACCCTTTCATAAAGGCAGCCCCAATAATTTAAATATCTGTATGGAATTTGACTAGTTTAGTTTCTTCGCTACTGCGTCAACCACTTCACCCACATTTTTCCAGCTTGTGATTTCGGCACTGGTAAAGCGAATTTTGAATTTCTTTTCGATGGCTACAACCAATTGAACGTGACTCAGCGAATCCCATTCCTCAACGTCTTTTGCCACTGTATCGCGTGTTAATGTGATATCGTCATTATCAAGCACATCCCTGAAAATCACATTGAACTCATTTAAAATCTGATTTGCATCCATTGTTTTTTTGCGTTTTTTGCAAGTGCGAAAATAATGCTTTCTCTCAAAGGTTACTATCCTTAACAGCCGAATTAATCTACAATTTCACCTTCCAAATCAAAATCATAAGCCTTGGTGATCCGCACATTTACGAATGTACCGGGCTTAAGTGCTTTCTTAGAATGTATGATTACTTCATTATCTACCTCAACACTATCAAACTCAGTTCTTCCCAAATAACGACCTGCTTCTTTTTTATCAACGATTACTTTGAACACTTTGCCTACTTTCTCCATGTTTTTCTCCAGGGAGATTTCTTGCTGCACTTCCATAATCTCTCTCGCACGCTCTTCTTTCACCTTCGCCGAAACATTGTCTTTCAGTTCGTAGGCACTGGTGTTTTCTTCGTGCGAATAAGTAAAAATACCTACCCTATCTAACCTCACCTCTTCCAGGAATTGTTTCAAATCTTCTACGTCCTTTTTCGTCTCACCGGGGAAACCAGCAATAAGGGTGGTACGAATACAAATACCCGGCACTTTCGCCCTGATATCGGCAATCAATTGTACAATTTCAGCACGGGTAATCTGGCGTTTCATGGCAGTCAGCATCTTATCAGAGATGTGCTGCAGCGGCATATCAATGTACTTACAAATATTATCACGTTCAGCCATTACGTCCAGCACATCCATCGGGAACTTATGCGGATAAGCATAGTGCAACCTGATCCACTCCAAACCTTTTACGTCGCTCAACTTGCGCAACAAATCGGCCAAAGAACGCTTTTTGTACAAGTCAAGACCGTAATAAGTAAGCTCTTGTGCAATGAGCATCACCTCCTTCACGCCACGAGAAACCAACTTTTCAGCTTCCGCCACCAATTCTTCAATGGGCTTTGAAACATGCTGTCCACGCATTAACGGGATGGCACAAAACGAACAGGTTCTGTTACACCCTTCCGAAATTTTCAGGTAAGCATAGTGCTCAGGTGTGCTCAATAGGCGCTCCCCTACTAATTCTGATTTATAGTCGGCATTGAATCGTTGCAACATCAACGGCAGTTCAAGCGTACCAAACCAGTCGTCAACTTCCGGAATTTCTTTGGAAAGATCTTGGCGGTAACGCTCACTCAGGCAACCTGTAACATATACCTTATCTAACTTCCCCGAACGTTTCAATTCAATTTGCTCGAGAATGGTGTTTACACTCTCCTCCTTCGCTTTATCGATAAAACCACAGGTATTTACCACCACAATGTTGTGGTCGAGTTTGCCATTTTCATGAATCACATCAATGCCGTTGGCCTTCAACTGACCACTGAACACTTCGCTGTCCACCATATTTTTCGAACAGCCGAGGGTGATGATGTTCACCTTGTCTTTTTTCAGTTTTCCGCTTTTCAAAATGCCTTATTGTTGTATTTCTAACTATTTAACGCCGCCTAGTTGCATGATTTTTTTCCATTCTTCCGGTGTCACTCTGCCAACCGAAAGACGTCCTAATCTTATTAAATCCATAGTGGCAAATGCCGGGTCGGCTTTGATTTGTGCCAGTGTAACCGGGTTCGGCACTGCTTTTACCGGCTTCAAATCTACAACCACCCAGTTTGTATCATCGGTTGTAGGGTCTTGGTAAGCTTCAGTTACCACCTCTGCTATACCTACGATTGCCAGCCCTTCATTAGAATGATAATAGAGAACCTGATCGCCTTTTTTCATGTCGCGCAGGTTATTCCTGGCGGCGTAATTACGCACGCCGTCCCAAAAAGTTTGCCCATCATTCACGAACTGATCCCAACTGTATTTAAATGGTTCTGATTTTACCAGCCAGTAATTCATTGCTTTTAAAATTAGTGCGCCAAAAGTAGGAAATAATGACGGGTTGATATTGGACTCACCTATAATAAAAACCGATAACACAAGTTATTTAGCCTGAAAATGAAATACAAAGAGGCAGATTAGGAATATTTTAGCATTTGTCGCGTAACTTTAACTCCTGACAACCGTTTTACAAATAAAAAAACAAACTTTTATGAATCGCCTTTTCAAAATGAAAACACTCTTTGCGTTTGCTACGGCAGGAATACTGTTCGCGTCATGCAACCCTGTAAAAAAACACACCTACCTCGGTGGTGACATTAAAGCTGATTTCGGATTTAGAGAAGGCACTTATTGGGTGTATGTTGATTCTGCAACTGGCGCGACTGACAGCGTTTGGGTTACATCGATTAATACTGATGTAGTTACAATACCTGAAACAGGAGAAACAGAAAGAATGACGGTTAGCCTGAAACACAATTACAACGGTGAAAAAGTGTTCGGTATGTACCAAATTACAGCGGGCGTCAGCAATTTGTTTTCATTCAACAGCTACAATTCTGATACCGTAAACTACTACACGCTCATCAACTACGGCTACACCGATATAGTTATGGGAGACACCATAAACCACCAGATTTATGGCATTACGAGTAAAACACCAATTTTTAGAGGAGCTAGCAACGCCCTGACCATTAGACCAACTGACGGACAATTGGCATTCTATCAAGCTTACTACGGAGTGCTTAAATTTAGTATTCGCGATGCCGATTCTACAGGCAACCATGTGTGGGAAATCTTGCGCTATAATTTAGTTCACTAACACAAACTAACTGCACAAAATGACATTTAGTACTGTAAGGGCTAGCGAAAACTAGCCCTTACTCATATCTTCCAGTATCTTTTTTTCGCCCGAGGTAAGCGACTCGTATCCCGTTGAATTTATTTTATCTAAAACACGGTCAATCTCCTTTTGTTTATCAACTCCCGAACCCGGAAAATGTTGCACTGGCTTGGCTTTTGAAGGTTTTAAAGGTATTTGCCTTGCCCTTTGCTCCGCCTTTGGTGTCACTGAATTCTCCAATCCATCAACAATAGCATACATCCAGGCACCGGGGCGATAGCCTGAAACCATCAGTTTAGCATATGCGAAACCTGCTACTGCACCACCTGCATAAAACGATACAAATAACAACGAGAAATTGCTGAACAGTACCGCCAATACCAAATAGATGCCCGCTACCAATAGCATAGGCACTGAAAAGCTTTCACCAATAAAATATCTGTAGTATGGACTTAAAGTTATAGCTGCAGTTGCAAAAGCCGCCACGCTACCCATTGAACCCAGCAACTGTACATTACCAATATTGGCGTACTGTGGCATCATTAAGACAACAATATATGCCAAAGCTCCAAAAACACCGCCATAAATAAACAATGGAAATATATTGCGGGGACCAATCAATTCCTGCACCACCGAACCAAACACGTAAAACCACATCATGTTAGAAATGAGCAACATAAACGTTTGTGGCGACTGGAACCAGAAATAAGTAATCAATGTCCACCAATGACCCTTGATAGTCTGCAAATTACCCAATGAAATAGCGGGCATGAAATAGTCAAAAAACGTGGACTCATCGCCAATGTACACGAGCTTTATAATAGCCCATGACACAGCCAGCATGAGGTACATCACAGTCACAAAAAAGATGAGTTGTAATACGGTATTGCCTTTCAGCCCCGGAATATATAAAGACTTCCTGTTGTTCATTTCGTCAACTTAGATACTGATTAATAAAAATTCTTTCTGTCTCTTTTCCAGACCTGAAGTATAATAAAAGCAAACAACATGCCACCCAAATGCGCAAAGTGCGCAACATTATCGCCCGAAAAATTACCGATACCCGAAACCAATTCTAAAACCACATATCCAGTTACTGCCCACTTGGCTTTCACAGGTACGGGTATAAACATAAGGTACAACTCTGTATTGGGGTACAAATAAGCAAATGCGAACAATATGCCCATCACCGCACCGCTGGCACCAACACACGCCCAGTATTGCGAAATCATCGCCCCAATTTCACCGGGAGAATGTGAGAACTCCCACAACACAACCCCCATCTGGCACAAAGCCGCACCAAAACCACATATCAGGAAAAAAATCAGAAACCGTTTGTAACCCCATGCGTTTTCGAGTATCGACCCAAACATGTACAACCCGAACATATTGAAGAATATGTGCGAAATAGTAAGCCGCATATCGCCGGGTGCACCGTGCATGAACATATAAGTAAGAAACTGCCACCACTTAAAATCGGGAGATGTGATAAAATGCAGTGCCAGGTATTTTTGTATGTTGACCCCTGATAGAAATAAAATCTGTTGGGCTGCCACCATAATCACACAAACGCCTATTATGTTTTTCACTACATAACTTGCAGAAGGCATGGAGCCAAAACCATTGTTCCTCATAGAACAAAAGTAAGATATTGGTGCAACACAAATTCTTAAAAATGATTATCGCAGGTTAGGGAAATTTTAATGACAACCGACACTTCCTAATTCAGGGGTTTCCATTAATTTAGCCACAAAATAAACGACGATGAATAAAGTTGTTGCCAATGCCGATGAGGCAATCAAAGATATAGAATCGGGCATGACGCTGATGCTTGGGGGCTTTGGCCTTTGCGGCATTCCTGAAAACTGCATTTCAGCCATTGTAAAAAAAGGAATCAAAAACCTCACCTGCATTTCTAACAATGCCGGGGTTGATGATTTCGGAATTGGGCTGATGCTGCAACAAAAGCAAGTGAAGAAGATGATTTCTTCTTACGTAGGCGAAAATGCCGAATTTGAACGCCAGTTGCTGAGTGGAGAACTCGAAGTTGAACTGATTCCGCAAGGCACGCTTGCTACACGCTGTATGGCTGCCGGCTATGGAATGCCTGCTGTGTACCTGCTTGCTGGTTATGGCACCGAGGTGGGAGAAGGCAAGGAAGTAAGGAACTTCAACGGTAAAAACTACTTGCTTGAATACGCTTTCGATTCAGACTATGCTATTGTGAAAGCCTGGAAGGGAGATACAATGGGCAACCTCGTGTTCAAAGACACTGCACGTAACTTCAACCCAATGATGGCAATGGCGGGTAAAATTACCATTGCCGAAGTAGAAGAACTGGTAGAGCCGGGTACGCTCGACCCTAACCACATTCACGTGCCAGGTATATATGTACACCGTATCTTCCAGGGTACGAACTACGAAAAAAGGATTGAGCAAAGAACAGTGCGTAAAACCAACTAATACCACTGATCGTTAACCTGAAAAAAAACTAACAATGGCACTGACCAAAGAACAAATAGCGGCACGTATAGCCCGCGAACTAAAAAACGGTTACTATGTGAACCTCGGTATTGGGATACCAACGCTGGTTGCTAACTATATTCCCCAAGGTGTGAACGTAGTGCTGCAAAGCGAAAACGGATTGTTGGGTATGGGACCGTTCCCTTTTGAAGGCGACGAAGACCCTGATTTGATTAATGCCGGCAAACAAACCATCACTACCCTGCCCGGCTCTGCATTTTTCGATAGCGCTATGAGCTTTGGTATGATTCGCGCCGGTAAGGTAGACCTTACAGTACTAGGTGCTATGGAAGTTTCTGACAATGGCGACATAGCCAACTGGAAAATACCGGGTAAAATGGTGAAAGGCATGGGTGGCGCAATGGATCTTGTTGCGGCAGCGAAAAACATTATTGTTGCTATGCAGCACACCAACCCGAAAGGTGAAAGCAAGCTACTACCTAAATGCTCTCTGCCACTAACAGGCGTAGGCTGTGTGAAAAAAGTAGTAAGCGATCTTGGTGTTTTTGATATTACCCCTGATGGCTTCAGGTGTTTAGAACTGGCACCAGGTGTTACAGTTGAAGAAATTAAAGCCAAAACTGCCGGTCGCCTCACAATCGCCGACGACGTCAAAGAAATGACTTTCTAAAATTTTAGAAACGATATTGAATTGTCTCCCGCTACTGGCGGGAGATTTTTTTTGTGGGATACTTATCTCATCCATGAATGGTTTCGAGGGTGTTACGGTTAGGCGTTTTTAACGCCTGTGAATGAATGAAAACAAAAAGCCACCTTTTAATCAAGCATTCGATGCTTGTAATCCATTTTCTTGTGAAGTATTCTAATGACTTCAATTTCTTTGGAACTGACTGTTTTGTAGAAAATAATGTGGTGATTGATTCGATATCCTATCAATTCCGGAAATATTTCATGGTACCACTTTCCAATTTGTGGGTTTTTAGCCAACTTTTCAATTTGCTCAATCAGTGCCCGATAATATTTGTCCGCTTGTTGCTCCGACCAGGTTTCGCAAGTATAAGTCCATATATCTGACAAATCATTTACGGCTTTATTTGTCAACCGATACAACGCCATTAACTCCTTTTATTCTTCAGAGACCTCAAATGAACTTCCGGGTCAAAATCGACGGCAATACCACTTTCTATACCATCTTTTATTGCGCTTTTCAGCAACTTATTTCGATTTTCCTGGTCTTCAAGAAGCCTTAACCCAGCCCTTATTACCTCACTCGCATTTTGATACCTACCATTTGTAACACTCTCTTCAACAAAATGTTCAAAATGAGTGCCCAAAGAAACAGATGTGTTCTTACCCATAATTTGAAATTACAACCCGAAGTTACCAAAAATTGGTAACTAAATAGCGCAAAAGTCTAATTGAGCCCTCGTCCTTGAATGCTTCGAGGGTGTATTCTAATGGTTCACTATCTTCCTTCAAAATTTGCACATTTTCATTAAATTTGACAATGAACTGCCCAAAATGTAATACAACCAATGCGGAAACCGCTAACTTTTGTCAAAATTGCGGGGAAGATTTAAAGTTGATTCCAACGAGAATCAAAGACACAATTGCAAAGGAAACCAAACTATTAGTGACGTTTGTTGGACTCCATGTGCTCAGAACTACAACTTATTTTTATTTTCGATATTTAGCGAACGAAGGCAGAGAAAACCCAACCGACGCTAATGAACGATTTTTCCAAATATTTGTATCCCTTTTTTCAAGCGCCTTGGTTGTTGCCGAAATTGTTGTCTTGTTTTTTGCAATCTACCATCTAAAAACTCGTAAAACCCGTCTGTTTTTGTTAATTGCCACACTGGTGCTTGCTTTTACATATTTCATGCAATTCGTAAGTCCATTCTTTTATTCAAAATAGTTGCCTCCCCTCATCCTTGAATGCTTTGAGGATGTTACAGTTAGGCGTTTTTAATGCCTGTGAATGATTTATGGGATTTTCAAGCTCAGATAATACTTCGATACAGCTCAAAACAACCAAAAAATGAGCCATAAATGAAGAATCGGTGAGCCACAAATTTCGTAAGGCATTAATCTACCCCGGCAATAAGGGTGTTGATAGAATCCCACAATTGTAGCCGCGACTGGAGGGCATCTTTGACAGCTAGTGTAGCTTCATTCCATTTTTCAGGGTCGGAGCCGCACAGTTCGCTTGTCATTTCAAAACCAAGGTGCGAATGGTGGTCGCCATCAACTTCTATGTGTCGCTCGAGGTAGTATTTGAACTTGCTCAACGAAGTACCCGTACTGTTTTTGAGGCTGTTTACAAAGGTCAGGAACATGCCCGGTATCAAATCTTCCCTACCAAATGTGAATACCGCTGCCTGCACATGCACCTTGCCGCAATTGATAGTATTAAACGTATTGGTAACGAATTCAACTACACCGCTATTAAGTTGGGTGACAGTGAGGGCTTGGCTAACTGGCGCGCCACGCTTAATACGGGTAACAAAATCTTCAATACATTTTGTCGATGCCTCGGCCTGACACATGGCAGCGAGGTACATTTCAAAATGGCTTGCTCGAACACCATTTTCGTCTACATCCGATTCTTCTCCGGTAACAATTTCATTGATGAGGTAACGGGTTGATGCGCTGCCCACCGGCACCCAGGGAATATCGGTACACGTAAGGTTGACTTGAAGCGTTTTTAGCAACGACATAAAATCCCACACCGCAAACACATGGTTTTCCATAAACACCTGTAGTCGCTTTATGGAGTTAATATTTGCATACAGTGTGTGATGAATCAGTTGTTCCCTCAATGGGGCTATTTCCATCTTCAAACGTTCTAATTGCGCATTCATGGCGCAAAAGTAAAATGCCCTTCAAAAAACTATTATTTGGATGTTTTATTGGAGTATTTGGGAAAATCAGAGCAGCGCTTCGCTTGAGAGGGCGTTTGAATTTTTTCCTAAAAATAATTAAATGCAATCAATCCTTAAATTCGCTGGCAATAATTAGCTCAATCGACTGTTCGTCAAATTTTAACGCATATAAATTTGTCTACCTTTAAAAATATCGTTTTTACTTTTTGCATCATCAAATTCATCCATTAAACCGCTGTAAAACAATCTTTCGGGAGACCTTTGGATTATGAGCCCGACGCCACCGCTCCAATATCTCAAAATAACCAACTAATTTAGTCTCACTCAGCCTCTGCCGTCTTTTTGTCTGGATTACAATATTCATCGTTTCCGACAGATAAATTGGGCATATTTACTTTAGCCCATTCGTACATGCTATCTATTATTGGTAACAAGCCACTACCGTAGGGCGTTATCTTATATTCAACCCTTGGTGGTATTTCCGGATAAATGATGCGTTCCAGTATTCCATCAGTTTCTAATTCCCGTAGCTGGTTGGTAAGTGTTTGCTTACTTATTTCAGGAATATTTTTCAAAAGCAGGCTGTATCTGTTTCTTCCTGTCCTAATCATATGAATAATACTGGGTTTCCACTTGCCACCAATAATATTCATAGTAAATCCCACCGGACAGTTACCAGGCACAAAGTTTTTGTTTTTTCTGACAACCTTAGTGTCCATTAGTCTAAAATTTTAGCCTATACACATATTTAGTGTATAGGTGCTTTGAGTAGGCAAAGGTAATAATTTCGCTAAAAATTAATCTGACACAAAAATATGAAACTGTTACAACCAGTAGAAATTGGAGGAAAGCTGCTAAAAAATAGTATGGCTATGGCTCCCATGACCAGAAGCCGCGCAAATTTAGAGGGCATTGTAGGCGAGTCAACTGTGCTTTATTATACACAGCGGGCAAGTGCAGGGCTTATCATTACCGAGGCAATTAATATATCAAATCAAGCAATCGGAAGCCCATTAACACCGGGCATCTATAATCAAGATCAAATAAATGCATGGAAAAAAGTAACTGACGCCGTTCATGAAAAAGGTGGAGTTATTTTCGCGCAGCTTTGGCATACCGGCAGGGTTGGTCACTCGTTGGTAAAAAATGGAGTTATCCCGGTTGCCCCTTCAGCAATAGCTATTAAAGGCCAACAACATTTCACCATGGAGGGAATGAAAGATTATGAAACTCCAGTCGCCTTAACCACCGATGAAATTTCTGAAATTATCATGGATTACCAAAAGGCTGCTGCTAACGCTATTGAAGCGGGTTTTGACGGTATTGAATTACATTCAGCATTTGGATATTTGCCCAACCAGTTTCTGGCGGAAAGCGCAAATCAACGAACCGACCAGTACGGAGGAAGCCATGAAAACCGCAATCGTTTTGTGCTGGAAGTGATGCAGGCCATTGTAAAAGCTGTAGGTCCAAACCGCGCGGCTATCAGATTATCGCCTACGAGCACATACAATAATATTGAGCATCAACACCCGGTTGAGCAATTCACTTTACTCATTGAGCAACTCAACAAATTGCCGTTGGCATATATCCATATAATGAAAATTCCTTTCCCTGCCGATAGGTTCCCACAATATCCATTAAACCCTGTCGAGACTTTCGGAGCTATGTCGCAACATGCTGTAATAGCGAATTGCGGATACAACAGAGAAACAGGTGAAGCAGCATTAGAAAATGGTCCGGCTAAACTTATTTCGTACGGTACTTTATTTTTATCTAATCCTGATTTGCCAAAAAGGTTTGAATTAAATGCTGGACTAAGTGAACCCGACAGAGCCACCATGTATGGCGGAAATGATAAAGGATATATTGATTATCCGTTCTTAAACCAATAAAATCATTGACACAATGAACAGAGTACTGGTAATCTTGACCATTGATACAGAAAACCTGCCTCAAAATTTTCAAGAGATTATACAACAGGAACGCAAAGTTGTAGGTGAATGGAAGGCGGCGGGATTCTTAGATCAGTTATTTTTAAGGCAAACTAAAAATGGCGCTGTCCTGATTTTTAAAGATATAGACACTGATAAGGTTGAACAATTGATGACCACTTTACCGCTGTATCAATTAAAAAAATCGATAGAAATCTTCCCCTTAATCAAGGACGTAGAGTTTTAATTAAAATACAGGAAACAACCGAGTATTAAAGTATTACATTGGTACTTAACCGAAACAAATAGCCAAGCATTTATTTGATTGGCTATTTGTTTTTTTACAGAAATCGGAACTTTTATCGAACCTTTTGAAACAAAAAATCAAACTGATGTATGAGAATTTTGCAATAGGAAATAATGGTGCATAAAGCTGCGTCAAACGTAACACATCGCAGTTAGGCTGCTGTCTCTATTGGGTAGAGCAGCGCCGAAGTTTGTAAATGCCAATAGGTGAATTTAAAACCGATCCTAACTTTTCAAAGAATTCATATCAATCACGAAGCGATATTTTACATCACCTTTCTCCAATCGCTCAAAGGCGGTGTTTATATCCTGAATAGCGATGATTTCGCTATCCGCGGTGATATTGTGCTTAAAGCAGAAGTCAAGCATTTCCTGTGTTTCTGCAATTCCACCTATGTTAGAACCCGCAAAACTTCTCCTTCCCATTACTACGTTGAACGCTCCAATTTCTAGTGGTTCCGGTGGCAAACCCACCAAAACAACCGATCCGTCATGGCGTAATAAATTCAGGTATGTATTAACATCATGTTTTGCCGATACTGTATCTATGATAAAATGCAGCTTGCGATTATATTTAGCCATCTCCTCCAAATTAGTAGATAGCGCTGCTTCATCAGCTCCGAGTCTTTTTGCATCGGCTACTTTCTCAGGTGAAGTTGTGAACACAATTACTTCCGCACCCATTGCCTTAGCAATTTTAATAGCCATATGTCCCAATCCACCAATACCCAATATGCCTACTTTTTTGCCAGGGCCTGCACCCCAGTGTTTCAATGGTGAATAAACAGTAATGCCGGCACATAGCAGCGGCGCTGCTGCTGCAAGATTATCAAATGAAGGCACCTTTAGTACGTAGCGCTCATTACACACGTAAGATTTAGAGAAGCCGCCGAAAGTATGTCCCCCAGATATTTTGTCAGGGCTATTAAAGGAATAAGTCGTCCCTTCATCGCAGAATTGCTCTATGCCTTCTTTGCAATACTCACATCGGTCGCAGCTATCGACAATACAACCGATACCTGCGAGATCACCCGGTTTGTAATTTTTTACATGAGTACCTACCGCTGTAATCCTTCCTATGATTTCATGTCCCGGAACTATAGGAGATGGAAAGCCGCCAAAATCCCCTTTCACCTGATGCAGGTCCGAGTGGCAGATACCGCAAAACAGTATCTCCATTTCAACATCATGCGACTGAATAGTTCTGCGGCTAATAGTCATTTCTTTTAACGGCATGTCCACTTCAGTGGCTCCGTATGCTTTTACTTCTTTTGTTTGCATATAAGTTAACTTGGTATTGATAAAATTGTTTCGAAATTGTTTAATAAGCATATCAGAGATAGTACTGTGTATCAGTAACAGGCTCTAACCAGTTCACTACCCCTTTATCAGTATTGATATTGATGGCGATGTGCACCATCGCACTTTCAGGCGATGCTCCGTGCCAATGTTTTATGCCCGGCAGTACATTGATTACGCCGCCAGAGGAGACCTTCTGCACCGGCTTTCCTTCCTCCTGGTACCAGCATGTTCCTTCCTTCACAATGAGTATCTGATTAGAAGGGTGGGTATGCCAATTGTTGCGGCACACTGCTTCAAAATATACATCACTTACATTGCAGTTGGTAATTTCATCGGTTAGAACCAATTGTTTTACAAATGCCTCACCACTGAAGTAACCAGTTGGCGCCGGATTAAATCCCTTCTGTTTCAATTCTTCTGCTTCCATTTCTTGAATTTGTTTATTTAGTTATAGGCTTGCTGATCCCCAGATTCTCCTGTAAATGCAATTCTGATTGTTCAATCAGCGAGGTGACAAATGCAGCTATACTTCTACGGGAAATGGCTGTTCCTGTTTCTGGTTCACCTTTGTGAGTCAGTACATAATTTATTTCATCATCATTAGTAAACCAGTCGGGCCTAAGTATGGTATAATCTAAACCAGATGCCTCGATAATGTCTGCCAACTTTCTGTAAGGAATTAGCACCGGCTTCAGTGGTACATTGTATATCCCAATCGAACTGATGGCAATTATTCTTTTCACCCCCAAATCTTGCATAGCCCGAACGACATTTTTCGTCATTGCTTCCAGATTACCAGCAAGGTTTACGTAAACTATACCCTGTCCTTTAACAGCATTTTTGACATCGTCGTAATTCATTGCATCGCCCTGAATGACATTACACTTTCCTCTGTTGGTCAATTTCTGTTTGTTTCTGGCAAACAGCGTAAGCCGAACATCGTCTTGCTTTTCGAGCTGGTCAATGACCACAGTTGCAAGACTTCCTGTAGCACCAATAATAAGTACGTTTCTCATTCTTTAATTTTTTAATTGTTTCCCCCAGGTTGGAGAGGGCCATAAAAGTATGAGGCGGTGGCGCCACCATCTATGAGGAAGTCGCTTCCTGTAATAAACGAGCCTCTATCAGAGAGGAGTAATTCTGCAACATTTGCTACTTCATCGGCCATGCCTGGACGACCTGCCGGAGATTTAGCGAACATGTTTTTATAAAAGTCGCCGCGTATTCCATTTATTTCGTCAAGCGCCAATGGGGTAATAATGATCCCTGGCGAAATAGAATTGATCCTCGCACCTCTTTCGCCCCACTTTACTGCCTCAGCCATTACTCGTTTCACATTGCAGCGCTTGGCCATTTGGTATGCGTGGAGTGTATCTTTGATAAGCTCTGGCTTCAAAATGTCGAGGCTCAATAGTTCCTCGGTTGGTGTCATTGCCAGAAGCCTATCCTCATCGGCAGATAATGCAGGCATTCTGTGACCCGACTGGCTTGAAATAGTAACAGCGGCTCCGCCCTGCTTGATCACTTTCCCAAATTCCTCCAACAATATCGCTGTTCCATAAAGGTCAACGGCCAAAATATGTTCTTTAGTCGATTGACTTGGAGAAACCCCTGCCGCGTTTATTAACATGGAGATATCACCTTCACTTTTAGCTGCTTTAATTAGTTCTAATATGGATTGTCTTGAAGAAATGTCAGCTTTGAGAGGAGTAGCATCAAACCCTACCTCAACAAGAGTTTTGGTAATTGCTTGTGCGTTTTCCATTTTCCAATCAGAGACGAAAATTTTGCTGCCGTAGGCCATACGTCTAACGATAGCCATTCCGATTTGACCAGCTCCTGTTAATACGATAACTTCATTTTTTGCTTTCATGTATATATTTTATAATGTCATTGTTTTTTGTATGAACTATTTACCCTGCGCTTCTATTTTTCTTTCACCCAACCACTTAACCATGGACGGGTCGCGGTGGTCAAAGAAGCTGCTCGTTTTCGTATCTAAGGTACTTATAGTATTCATTTCGTTATCACCTAATTCAAAGTCCAGCACATTGAAATTTTGCAACATTCTTTCTCTGTGAACTGTTTTGGATAACGCTACTATGCCTCTTTGGGTAAGCCACCGGAGAACAACTTGCGCTACGCCTTTATTATATTTCTGCCCTATGGCAATAAGTGTCTCGTTTTGAAAAATGTTATTTTTGCCTTCTGCAAATGGTGCCCATGCCTCCGTCTGAACATTATTTTCCAATAAGAACTTTTGCGTATCAATTTGCTGGTTGAAAGGATTTATTTCAATTTGATTTATTGCGGGCTTCACTTCGTTATGGATGATAAGGTCCATCAAGCGATCCGGCTGAAAGTTGCTGACACCTATTGCCCTTATCTTGCCCTCTTTATATAATTCCTCCATAGCCCTCCATTCCCCGTATACATCCCCATAAGGCTGATGGATGAGATACAGGTCAAGATAATCCAGTTGTAATTTTTTTAAAGAGGCTTCAAAAGCTTTTTTTGCACCCTCATAACCACGTGATTGTATCCATAATTTAGTGGTGACAAAAAGGTCACCCCTTGGTACACCACTTTTTTTAATTGCTTTTCCAACTGCTTCTTCGTTTCCATAAGATTGAGCGGTGTCGATCAGGCGATACCCTGCGTCTATGGCATCAACCACGCTTCTTTCACATTCTGCGAGGTCGTTTACCTGAAAAACACCAAAACCAAGGATTGGCATTTCAATGCCGTTATTCAATTTTACTGTTTGCATAATGCTTTTTTTGTTACACAAAGGTCCTATCATTCTGAACGCTTATTGTTATACCGATCACTGATTTACCTACCATTATTACTGATTCTGACCCAACGGGCGCAACAGCCTTTCAGGAATGCGTAATTTTGAGTGCACAAAAACATAGCCATGGCAGAGATACAGAGGTTTGAGACGATTAGCCAATACAATAGCTTCAATAACAACGAAACGTTGCATCCTCTTGTAAGTGTGGTAGATTTATCAAAAGCCGCGCCGAGGAGTGTAGCGGGCATGTATTTTGGATTCTATACGATCTTTCTCAAAGAGGTGAAATGTGGCGATCTGCGCTACGGAAAGCATACTTATGATTATCAGGAAGGTACGCTTGTATTTATGGCGCCGGGGCAAGTAGTGATGGTAGAGAATATTACAGAAGTCTATCAGCCGAAAGGATATGCGCTCATTTTTCATCCCGACCTGATACATAATACACCACTCGGACGCCATATACAGGACTACACATTCTTTGGCTACCAATCCAATGAGGCGTTACATATATCAGAGCGTGAACGTAAAATCGTGCTCGACTGCTTTGCTAAAATTGAGTATGAATTGCAGCAATCTATCGATAAGCATAGCAAAACGCTTATTGCTTCTAATATCGAGCTGTTCCTCAACTACTGCTTGCGCTTTTATGATCGGCAGTTTATCACACGGGATAATACACACAAAGGAGTACTGGAACGTTTTGAATCCTTGCTTATTCAATATTTTGCGTCAGACAAGCCACAAACCGATGGGTTGCCTTCGGTTTCCTGGTGTGCCCGGGAGTTACATCTATCTACCAATTACTTCGGCGATCTCATTAAAAAAGAAACGGGTAAATCGGCACAGGAGTATATCCAGACCTCCATTATAGATCTGGCAAAAGAGCGCGTTTTTGATACCAGTAAGGCAATAAGTGAAATAGCTTATGAGCTGGGATTTAAGTATCCGCAGCACTTTACACGCTTGTTCAAACAAAAAGTTGGGGTATCACCTAATGCATACCGTAACTTAAATTGATCAATTCTTTCAGAATGATTTGAGCAGAAATGTAAGAATAGCCTATTGCCGCCTATAAACTATCTCTAAAAAATTCAGCTTGATCCCAAAGGTTTTCGGTAAACTTTAGTGTTATGCGCCCGACCTAGTACGAGTTATTTTCGTGCACAAAAAAAGGAACCCATGGGTTCCTTTAATGTCTGGTAGTGAGAACAGGTATCGAACCCGAAAACATTCAGCAGACCCTCGGCTTATGAGCCCAGTGCCACCGCTACCACACAAAGCAAAAAGGCAACCATTTTCACGATTGCCTTTTTTAGTATCTGGAGCAGTAAAGATTAATTTGCCGTCGCTTCGGCTTTACTAAAACTTCTGTAGGGAAAGGAGCTATAAATGTGCCTGCGGGCAAATCTGCCAATGGCAGGGGCATTCACCATTTTTATATACAGGGCTTTGGGCACGCCAAACCACTCGTAGTTGTTGCCATCTGCAAAGTTCATCTGCAAAGTTTCGTTCTTGTATTCAAAATCAGTTATACCTGCTGTTGTCGTGGTTGCTGTGAACGCAGCTAATGTTGCCGCCTTCGTTTCCGGGGCTATGCTCACCAGGAAGTGGTACGCCTCTATGATGTGGCGGCTTTTGGCTTCCGCCAGTTCCGGGTTATCCGGAAACTTATCAGGATGCCATTCCTTCATCAGGTTCCTGTAAGTTGTTTTCAGCTCTTGCAATCCTGTCTGTTCATTCACACCCAACAGTTTTCTGTACCCGATGATCTTTTTCATTTTTTATATTCCTCTTTTAAAATAAAATCACTCGAATGCTTTCGGGAGACATTGCGTTCCGAACCCAACGCACCACCACGCACCCACCTTTGTAAAACACAAAAGAACGAAAAAAGCACCATTTCTGGTGCTTTTTGTAGCGAGAACAGGGATCGAACCTGTGACCTTCGGGTTATGAGCCCGACGAGCTACCGCTGCTCTATCTCGCGATGTGGGTGCAAAAGTAAGGGGTATAAAGTTACCCACCAAAACTATTTTTGCTCAAACGCACTTTTCTTTCAAAATAGCCTTTCACATTAACGTATCTATAACACCCCTCCAATAAGTATTTCATAGGGTGTGGGAGTATTTTAAGGCATGCCATAGGGTTATAAACAAATGCGAGTAAGTTTTGGGGCATCGTTTTTTTGAAATATACCCTTACTGCCTTATATTTGGACCAAAGTTTTATTATGAGGCGTATTCTACCCGTTATACTAACAACCCTTTCTTGTTTTGCATTCCAGTCTGAAGCTCAGATCAGGAACATCAATACGATTGCCGGTAGCGGCACTTCAGGTTATAGCGGTGATGGTCACTCGGCCGTTGCTGCCGATTTGAAAGGTCCTTTCAACGTAGCATTCGACAAAACAGGAAACGTTTATGTTGTTGACTACTATAATAATAGGGTTCGTAAAGTAAAAACTGATGGCACTATCGCTACTTTGGCAGGTACAGGTAGCACAGGTTTTTCAGGCAATGGCAGTTATGCTGCCAGTGCTAATATGGAGCCTTGGGGTGTAGCTGTTGACGCACGTGGCAACGTGTACATCTCTGAGGCTAACAATTCGGTAGTAAGAAAGGTAAATACTTTAGGTATTATCTCTGCTTTTGCAGGTACAGGCACTTACGGTAACGATGGTGACGGTCGTGCAGCAGTTAACGCTAAACTATCGCACCCAATGGGTCTCGCTGTCGACGAGAAAAGCAACGTATTTATTGCAGACGCGGGAGCTCATTGCATTAGAAAAGTAGATACTTTCGGTACTATCTCTACCGTTGCAGGTAGCGGCGTAGCCGGTTATGGAGGCGACCTTGGTTCTGCATTGGCTGCTAAACTCGACTCACCTTATGGTGTTGCTGTTGACCGCCTTAATAATATTTACATTGCCGATCGCAATAACCACATCATTCGCTTTGTAGACAATACTCATACTATTTATACTATCGCAGGTACACCTAACACACACGGTTATTCCGGCGATAGCACTCAAGCTATATCTGCTACCTTATTCTACCCTACTTCAGTGGCTGTTGACACCGACTTAAATATCTTCATCGCTGATGCGTATAACAACGTAATTAGAATGGTTGATGTGAGCGGTAAAATCACAACGGTTGGCGGTAACGGTTGGGCTGGCTATGGTGGCGACCTTGGTCCTGCTATCGGTGCTAACCTGTTCCACCCTTACGGTGTTGCTGCTGACAAAAACGGTAACGTTTTTGTTGCTGATGCCAACAACCAACGCGTGAGGAAAATCTACTGGGGCTACCCTGCTTCAGTAATCTCTGCAAGCAAATCGGGTATCGAAATTTTCCCTAACCCAGTTAAAAACGAATTGTTCTTAAACGGCGTTGCCGCTAATGATAAAGTTGAAATCATTGCGATGTCGGGCAGTATTGTATCAACAACTACAATTGCTGTTGCAGGTACTACAAGCATCTCGACCGAAAATCTCACAGCAGGTTTGTATATCGTAAGGGTACTTGACGAATCAGGAAATTTGAAAACAGCCGTAAAAGTAACTAAATAGTTACCAGCCCAACAGGGTCTTGAGCTTAGCTAAACCGCTTTTACTCACCAATACTTTAGAGCCACAATGCAGCAATGCGATGTGGCTTTCTTTTTCGTACGGCTCTATCTTTGAAAGCTGCGAAACCGGCACAAGGTAAGAACGGTGAACTCTAACAAACTGTTTAGGGTCAAGCGTGGCTTCAATGTGTGTCAACGTGCTTTTTTTCAAGAACCAACCGTCTTTAGTAAAGATTTTCACGTAGTCGTCGTTTGCCTCGATATAATGTATATCGCCGGCAGGTACTATTTTAATCGTAGAATTATCTTTAACCACAATCCGGTGTTGATAGCCTTCGATGGGTGAATGTTCGGGCATAGTAATAGCTGCCTTTTGGTCGCTGGCCGCTTTAGCCAACCACTTATTTACTGCTTTATCAAAACGTTCGCGGGTGATGGGTTTTAATATGTAGTCAATAGCCTGAGTCTCAAACGCCTTTATGGCATACTCATCGAAAGCAGTAGTAAAGATGACTGCAGGTGGAGTATCTAACAGCTCCAGCATTTCAAAACCTGTTACCTTGGGCATTTGTATGTCCAGAAATATTAGATCAGGCTTCTGTTCCTGAATTGTTTTGAAGCCCTCAAATCCATCGGCACATTCGCCAGCCACCTGAATTTGAGTATGAGGTTTCAATAATGTTTTTATGAGTTCGCGTGCCAGCGGTTCATCGTCAATAATCAAAGCCTTATACATGCTGTGGAATTTTAAGTATTGTCGTAAAAATATTGTCTTGTTTGTGCGTCTCCAGCAAATCGGTACGGGCGTACATCAGGAATAACCTGCGCGCTACTCCTTCCAGCCCGAACCCTGTTCCCTTAGGCGGAGTTGATGTAGCATCGAATGGGTTGGTGATAGTGATAAATACCATACCATCCTGCTCGTGAATATTAAAGGTTATAAGCACCTGTCCCGTTTGTCCGTACAACCCAAACTTAATTGCATTTTCAAGTAATGGCTGCAACAAAAACGGCGGAACCGTTTTTTCCTTACCGACGTGTAATTCATACTCTACCTTTAGCCTGTCACCAAACCGCACCGACTCAATTGCCAGATACGACTCCAGGTAGTTCATCTCTTCTTTGAGCGAAATGTGATCTTCGGCATCACGCTTCACAGAGCCACGCAAGAAGTCTGAAAGCTTCCCTATCATCTCCTGTGCTTTATCGGGCTCAGTGAGTATTAAGGCACTTATCGAGTTCAGGCTGTTGTACAAAAAGTGTGGTTGTAATTGCTGTCTGAGCTTGAATAACTCAGCCTCGCGCAACAGATTTTGGGTATCTGTTTGTTGTTGGAAACGGCTATCAAGTGCCGCGATGGTTTTTCGAAGGGCTGTATTGGTGGCTATCCAACTATAGAGCAGGCAATAAAATATAACCCGCACAAACAAGCTACCTGTAAACCATCGGTGGTACTCTTCGTAAAACGGCTGGTTGTAGTACAACTTCAAACCCAGTTTCAGCAAAATCACCGTCACCGCCGCCATACCAATGGAGAGCATTACACTATAGGTGTATGCCGTTACCTTAGTAGGGTATGCCTTGATTAAAATAATAATCACCCAAATAGAAAGCGCAGCCAATGCCAGATTAGCCAATGTATCAACAACGCATAAATCCCAACTAAAGCCCTGCACGCCATTCAGCAGGAAGGCATACTTGATTGCCCCCGCCGGAATCAGCAGAACAAAAATCCAGTGTATATGTTTGTTGAAATTGAGCACGATTAGCTTTAATACGTTTGACTACGCCACCCAAACAGGGGCTGCCACTATTTCGGGTTCATGTACTTTTGAAAAAAGAAGTCCGCCATTTTTGAGTTCTACCGGCTGAATATCTTTGACTGCCAGCATCCGCCAACACACCGAACGCCCATGCCTGTCTACAAATATTGCCTCTTCGACTTGCCCTATCGAGCGAGCTTCTGCAAGCGCATTTTCAATGGTATCTGCAAAAACCAGTCGCACCTGTTCCTCATACTGGTCGGTGGACTGGCCTTCTAGTTCTATTCTGTAAATGATATTTGCTGTGAATGTGTTCATTGTTTCTAGAGGGGGAAAACAAGCATTCTAGTAAGATTTAATCTCAATATTTCCGAAGGCACATGTACCGCGAATAATCAGCATTTTCCTGATTTCACCATTACTAAGTGGCATAATGTGGCGTTCGTCTTCTACGTTACCGAAGGTAGGATTTACTTCGTTCTTAATCGTCCAGTTTGAAGGAACAATTAATTCAAGACCGCTAAAAGACACTTCGACATTTAAAATCGCAGTATCAGCGAAATCAGCCTGCATCATATTCAGCTCGCAGCCACCAAAGGTCACAGACACATTGCCTTTTTTGAATTCTTTTGAAGTCACCAGTTCTTTACGCGCCCCAAATACTACTTCAATATTCAGGTCTGCATCAGTTGATACATGGTTATCAAAGTTAATTTTCGGTTTGAACATATTACTGCGGCGACGCGGCTTAATGGCCATCATCACGCCTACAATCACAAGGCCTGCACCCCATAGGTAGTTGCGTGAAATAGCGGTATAATTATCAAGGAATGACACCGAACCAATGAGAATCAATATCCACCACGCATTGTTTTTAAAACCGTGCCTCATACCATTCAGCATACCAATAATAATAAGTATCAACGGCCATTGTGTCGACCAGTCAATCGTTATATTAAGAATAGTACACACAATCCATCCAATACCCAATAAGGCGATACCTATACCAAACAACCTTCTGTTTTTTTGGCGTTCCTGTTCCCATGCATTCACTTTCTCCACCATCTCAGGGTTATTCATGTCCATGTTTTTGAATTCTCTCCAGCCCATAGTAGTTTGTTTTAGAAGTTCTGATACAAAAGTACTTCACATGCATCCCTAAGGGAATTCATATTAGGCGACACGACAATGAGTGTCGGTAAACACCCAATTTCTGTCGGTAAACGAAAAAACAACCACGATACAGTAGACGTAAATATTAAAATTGGTTAAACCAATTCAGAAAATTGAACGAACGGGGTGCTTTATTTTACCTTTGTATTATGCAACTTACATCGGCTCATTATAAGCGTCTTATCACTATTCCCGTTCAGGTGGGCGGAATTACTATTGGTGCCAATAACCCCATCAGAATCCAGACCATGACCACCACCGATACCCTCGATACCAAGGCAACTGTTGCCCAAAGTATCAGGTGTATAGAAGCAGGTGCTGAATTGATTCGTATTACTGCACCCAGTAAAAAGGAAGCCGAAAACCTTGCTGCCATTAAAAAAGAAATTAGGGCTGCGGGCTTCAATACACCAATCATTGCCGATATTCACTACACCCCCAATGCTGCTGAGATTGCTGCCCGTATTATTGAAAAAGTGCGCATTAATCCCGGTAACTACATCGATAAAAAGAAATTCAATTTTATAGAATACACCGATGCGGAATACGCTGAGGAAATTGACAATATCCGCGAACGCTTCCTGCCACTTGTGAAAATTTGTAAGGAACATGGTACAGCTATGCGCATTGGCACCAACCACGGCAGTCTTTCTGACCGAATCATGAGCCGTTACGGTGATACACCGATGGGTATGGTTGAAAGTGCGATGGAGTTTTTGCGCATTGCCCGAGATGAGGCGTATAATCAAATCATCCTGAGCATGAAGAGCAGTAACCCACAAGTAATGGTGCAAGCCTACAGGTTGCTGGTAGAACAAATGGAGCATGAGTTTGGTATGTGCTATCCGCTGCACCTCGGGGTAACCGAAGCGGGAGATGGCGAAGACGGCAGAATTAAAAGCGCAATAGGTATTGGCACATTGCTGGAAGAAGGCATTGGCGATACCATCAGGGTTTCACTAACAGAAGACCCTGAGTTTGAAATACCGGTGTGTAAAGACATTGTTCAACGATTTACTAACCGGGGTTCAGCATTGTACCTTCCTGCCAAAGAACTGTTCAATCATAAATACCCTTATTCGCGTTTTGAGCACAAAAGGCGCGAATCGGTGCCGGCAAGTAATATAGGTACTGGCAATGTGCCGGTTGTAGTGGCCGACTTGTCGAAATACGAAAATATTACTCCTTCTGACCTCACTGCAATTGGCTATAAATACGATGCAGTTGCCGACAAATATGCTATTGCAGATGGAGCCGCTGATTTTGTTTATACAGGCGGTAAAATAATTGATTTTGGACTGCCGGGCACGTTACAAAACATTGTTGATGCCGATGTGTTCAATGCTACAGCAAACAATTCGCAACTTGTGCCTTATTTAAAACATAACGACCTCGCCCCAAACAGATTGAGTGAAAAGGTAGTCGCTTTTGT
The DNA here is from genome assembly GCA_947454235.1 of Chitinophagaceae bacterium. Taxonomy (GTDB): domain Bacteria; phylum Bacteroidota; class Bacteroidia; order Chitinophagales; family Chitinophagaceae; genus Flavipsychrobacter. The sequence continues at coordinate 37,550 of CANGIY010000004.1, read as the reverse complement.
AGAAATTACTACTGACGATATCAAAGGTGAAACCATTGCTTACCTGAAGCAAAACTCGGGTTGTGTGGCTGTAATTAAGCCTGCATCTGATAGCGACCTGAATAGCACACGCTTGTTCATTCATTCTTTGATTGAAGCAGGTATCAAAAACCCATTGGTGCTCTATTCTGAAAGTGCGAAGCCCTCAATTGATGAAGAGCTCATTCAGTTTGCAACCACAACCGGTGGTTTGTTCCTCGATGGTATTGGAGATGGAATCTGGCTCAATAACTGCCATGCCAAAATAGACAACCACAAGATGAATGGACGTACTTACCTCGAAGTACACAACAACGAACAATTCCTGAACAATACTTGCTTTTCGATTCTGCAAGCCACCAGAACGCGCATAAGTAAAACAGAATATATCTCTTGCCCAAGTTGCGGCAGAACATTGTTTGAACTACAGGAAACTACGGCAAAAATCAGAAAAGCAACCCACCACCTCAAAGGTGTAAAAATTGCCATTATGGGCTGCATAGTGAATGGACCGGGCGAAATGGCGGATGCCGATTTTGGCTATGTAGGCAGCGGACCGGGTAAAATCACACTTTATAAAAGCAAGGAAGTAGTACGTAAAAACATCCCAGCTGAAGGTGCTGTCGATGAACTCATTGACCTGCTGAAAGAAAACGGTGTTTGGATTGAGAACGCTACAAATTAGACTGATTCGGATTTGTAACAAAAACTTGACTGGCAACCATCTAAAAAAGTGGTTATTTTGCAGCATAATTAATTTTAATGCTGTTCAATAATTACTTCTCTACCAGGAAGTTAATAATCCTTGGTGCATCTCTAACCCTGTCAATTTCCGGTTTTGGTCAAAATAATACGAGTCTTAGTGCGGGTGAATCTGCAGATACAGATACAACTGCCAAACCAATATGTAAAGTTGAAAAACTAGGGTATCACTTTCAGACAACCGTAATCAGTCAACGGCACCTCGATTTTAGCGCACCTTACAGCAGCACCAATAGTCTGCAAACTTCTGAAAAACAAAGGCTGTCGGTAACCAGTACATTGTACATGGGTTGCAGACTGTGGAAGAATGCTGAAATTTATTTTAACCCAGAACTGAGTGGCGGTCAGGGACTTAGCCAGACACGCGGCATAGCCGGGTTTACCAATGGAGAGACATTCAGGATCGGAGAAGCACAACCTGTCGTTAGCCTTTCAAGAATATTCATCAGACAACACATACCGATTGGTGCCAGCACCGACGTAGTAGAAGACGGACAAAACCAACTGGCGGGCAAACTACCTACTGAGCGAGTAACAATTACTTTCGGTAAATACTCTGTCACCGATATTTTCGACATTAACAGTTACAGCCACGACCCTCGAACACAATTCATGAACTGGTCGTTGATGAGCGGTGGCGCCTGGGACTACCCTGCCAACACGCGCGGCTATACCTATGGATTGACGGCCGAATTGATTAAGAAAAACTGGAGCATCAAAGGCGCAGTAACAATGACACCTGAAACCGCTAATGGCCCTTACATGGATATGAACATTGGCAATGCACATTCTGAAACTCTTGAGTTCGATAAAAACGTAAATATCAACAACAAGAAAGGTGTAGTAAGGCTAATCGGGTTTTACACACAAGGCAATATGGGCAATTATGCCGATGCCATAAAAAACCGAATTTACTCATTTGATATTGTAAGCACACGATCGTATGCACACAGCAAGGGCGGTTTTGTAGTAAATGCAGAACAAGAACTTGGTAAATATGTTGGTTGGTTCGGGCGACTGAGTTGGAACGATGGTAAGAATGAAACCTGGGCTTTCACCGAAATCGACCAATCTTTTCACACTGGTCTACACGTTGATGGCGCAATACTAAAATTGAAACAATCAAGTGCAGGAGTCGCTGTCGTGGTAAACGGACTTTCTGACGACCACAAAAAATACCTACAGTCAGGCGGCTATGGGTTTATGTTGGGCGATGGCAAACTCAATTATGGCTACGAATGCATAGGAGAGCTTTACGTCAATTACTTATTCCGTGCAGGTTTCTGGATTTCAGGCGATTATCAGGCTGTACTCAATCCTGGCTACAATCAGGACAGAGGTCCACTAGTGCATGTCTTTGCCTTGCGCGGGCACCTGGAAATTTAGGTTTTCGGCGTGTTGAAAACGATGCTGAGTCATTGATATTGATGCAGTTTCAACAACATGAGCCACGAGTATTTTTCAAGCACTCAAATACAAAGGGATATGATTACCTTTGCGAAAAATTTTTCAACTCTAACATGGCTTTACAGGTAGGCATCGTAGGATTGCCCAACGTAGGAAAATCAACGCTTTTTAATGCTGTTAGTAACAGCGCTAAAGCTCAGGCTTCCAATTACAGATTTTGCACAATTGAACCCAATGTAGGACAAGTAGACGTTCCGGATGAGCGTATGGCGAAATTGGCTGAACTCGTTCAACCTCAACGCACTGTACCAACAACAATAGAATTTGTGGACATTGCCGGCCTCGTGAAAGGTGCGAGCAAGGGCGAAGGACTTGGCAATAAATTCCTTGCCAATATCAGGGAAGTTGATGCAATTGTACACGTTATCAGGTGTTTTGAAGATGAAAACATCTTGCGCGAAGAGGGCGAAATCAACCCGGTAAGTGATAAAGAAATCATTGACACTGAGCTTCAGTTGAAAGACCTCGACAGTGTAGAAAGGAAAATTGGCCGCATAGAAAAACAAGCTAAATCGGGTGATGCGAAAGCTAAACGTGCACTTGATGTGCTTGTGGACTGCAAAAATACACTTGGTGAAGGCAAAAATATTCGTTCGTTACAACTCGAAGGCGAAGACAGAGAAGCGATTGCTGACCTGTTTTTATTGACAGAAAAACCTGTGCTTTATGTAGCTAACGTTGATGAAGCTGCATTGCTTACCGGTAATAAATATTCAGAAGCACTTAAGAAAGTAGCGCATGAAGAAGGTGCTGAAGTGATTGTGATGAACAACTCTATTGAAGCCCAAATTTCAGAAATGGAGACTGACGAGGATAAACTCATGTTCCTTTCAGAATATGGTTTGACTGAACCGGGCTTGAATCGCTTGATTCGTTCTGCTTACAAATTGTTGAACCTGATTACTTACTTCACCGCAGGTGTACAGGAAGTAAGAGCATGGACTATTCAGCGTAACTGGAAAGCACCACAAGCGGCTAGTGTAATTCACACCGATTTTGAAAAGGGTTTCATCAAAGCCGAAGTTATTGCTTACAACGACTTTATTCATTACAAAAACGAAGCAGCATGCCGCGAAAATGGTAAGTTGCGCATTGAAGGAAAAGAGTACATTGTACAAGATGGCGATGTAATGCACTTCCGTTTCAACGTTTAATTAAATATACTTAGAGGGCAAAATGAAACAATTAGCCTCTGCCATAAAGCTATTTATAATACCCGGAATGCTCCTGCTTCCGGGTATTCATCTTTTTGCCCAATCGGTAAAAGTGGTGGAGTGTACAAAACAAGATTGGGCTGGTGGCGTTGCAGGAAAACGAGGCACGCATTATAATATCACGTTCAGCTATCCCACAAAAAAGAAAGATATTATACTCGATACCATTTGGGTAGGACAAAGGAAGTTTCAGATTTTTATGCCGCAGTCGCCATCATCAAACGTTGTGGTTACTAAAAAGGGAAAACTCACTATGGCGGCTATGCGCCTGCAGGTATCTTATGACGAAGTACAATACCCAAATGTAGGCAACGAAAGCGCAAGCAAGGCCCCTATAAAAAACTACAAAGGCGTCGCGCTTTTACAATACCACGAAGGGAATAAGAAGAATGAATTAGTGATACCTAAAGTGACTCATACTTTCGATCAGGTAAACTACCCCTGATTTATTCCTGCCACAGGAAAGGAAACAAAATAACCCCAAGTGCAATAATCAGCACATCAAGCCCAACCAACACCATTGCCAGACTCCCCCAGCCTGTTGTATAAACCGGGCTTAAAGCAACCACCGCCAACTTACTCAAAATTAGCAATAAAGGTGTTACCAGTGGGAATCCAAGAATCGCCATTAAAGCCGAGTTTTGTTGGGCACGTGCTGCAATTGCAGAAAGGAAAGTATAAACCGCACTCAGGCTTAAACTACCTACCGATGATATAAGAATGAACAACAAGCCATTGGTGAGTGGCCAACCCAGCAATATTGAAAACAGAAGCAATGACACCAGATTCATTACCAACATCAATATGATAGAATACACCATTTTCGCCAGCATGAAATGTACCGGACCAACAATGGAATAGTAATATCGGAATCGGTGGGGCGGCTCCTGAAGAAATGACTTAGCAACAGAGTTAACCGCAACAAACAACTGAGTGAGCCAAAATAAGGCATTCCAAATCTTTGCTTCGGGCTGCCCGTTCATCATGTACACAACGAACACTGTTCCACCCACATACAACAATACACCAAAAAGCGTGTGCTTTTGCCGCCATTCAATCAACACATCTTTTTTAACCAGCGTTAGAAAGGGTGATGCCATGGGCGCAAAGGTAATTGATTAAAAATAGTGAGAAAATGATTTAGAAACGTTGAATCAATAAAGTGTATCAAATTGCGCAGTTATTTTTCTTTTTTGCAAGGCGAAAAATCTGCCTTCCGAAAGTATTCGGAATAAAGACTTTTTCAACAAAGCAAAAATGGGAAAGCACAAGTAAGATGGTATACTTTATTTATTCATCGTTCCTTAGTGCCCTTTACCAGTATCAGATGTAGTGTTTCTGTGCAGGAATTGCTCTTTTTGTTTTAAGGCATAACGCTTGCTGCGCATCAGTTCGTCGAAATTATCAAATGCTTTGCGCCAGCTTATGCCCACACCTCCACGAGTGATGTCTTTATCAAGCGTAACATCATAGTCACTTGTTCTGAATGCATTCAGACGCAAATTACCTACGTCGGTAAGCGCATATTGTATTTTAAAGTCGCCTGTGATATTAAATGTATTGTTGGTGCTCGATGAAGAACGCCCCCAATCTGACGAGCTACCTAACTCCACAGTGAGTTTATCGTTCAAAAACGGATGACTCACCCCAACTTTCACCAAATTACGATTGATTGCACCACCAGTTCCCAACGAAAGATCGCTGTAGTTGTAGTTATTGTACTTAACGTCCACATTCAACTTATCGTCGCCTGTAAGTTTAGTTGCAAGGCTTGTCAAGCCTACCGAAGAAAGATTTGAAATCACCTGACTCGCATTATTAATTGTACCTGAAAGAGCCGAGTTACCGCCTAAACCGTCAGAGGGAATTAAAGTACCAATTAATAACAGTGATCCTACCTGCTCCAGCTTTCTCTGTTCATCGCCATCAATGCGCATCAGTTTGTTATATGCATATGTACCCACCGAGTGTTTTTCAGGCAGTTCCATATTGAATGACAATATTGGGTTGCTGAGTGTACCCTTCATGTGCATCAGTACATTTACAGGCTGCTGGGTTTTTGCATCTGCAACCTCGGTAGGGTCAAGCGAACGTAATTCATCGGCATTCAGCAGCTCATTCAGCCTTATTTTTTTCACATAACTTGCATTTACATCCAGCACGGTTTGATAGAACGACCCCACGAAATTGATAATACTACCTTGGTTCAATGCAAATTCCCTGTAAATGAGGTTCTTGAATGAGAAAGTGTAGTTACCATCGTTGATGGTGTAAATCCCATTAATGCGCACATCATTATTTGCCGGTACCGAAAGTTGAATGTTGCCATCTCCGCGTGCAGTGATTGCATCTCCTGAAAGCGGGTCTAACACTATGGTCATCTGCGCCAAATTGTTCAAATTTGCGTCAATGTTCAGGTCAAGTTTAAACGGAGAAATATGCTTTGGCTTATCCTGAGGGCGACCGTAGTTTTTGAAAGAAACATAGCTGTAGGTATTTACATCTCCACCAGTAAGCACAGGCATATAGATGTGTGACTTAGCAGCCGGAGCAACATTGTATGCATGAAGATGTATGAAGTTCAACGGACCGGTCACAGTAAACGAATCCATTGATGCAATCACATTTCCATATACGATGCTATTCTCAGCCGGGGTAAGGCGCATCGCTTCAATCTTTTCAGAGCGCGCGCTAATGTACATTTGCCAGTTCCTGAAATTCTCATGAGAAAAATAGCCATTGATAGTACCCCTATTATTGAACACATCGTAAACCTGCACGTCTTTCCAGTATATCTTCGAATTATTCAAACCAATTGATGCAAAGGGCACGGTATAAGTTGTACCCATGTAATCGAGCTTGCAGCCACCTTTATTGAGTGCCAGTAGACCGGTTATGTCGGGATGATTGGAAGTTCCCCTGAAGGCCACCTGACCATTGACAGTACCTTGAAGTTTGCTCAATATGCCTGTAAGAAATGGATCAGCCCACGAAACAGGTGTATTTTTAAAGCTCACCAAACCATCCATTTTCTGATTTGTTGCCTGATCGAATGACATTAAACCTGCAAAATTGATAGAAGAATTGTCGCGGTATACACCAGTTTCAGGGTCAAACGACAGTAATTTTCCTCCTGAAGTATAACTACCAATGGCTTTAATATCTCCAACAGTATCAGTTCCTAAAGTGACATGAGATGCCCTTAAATTTACCGTTGTCTTAAAGTTATGGAAAAACTGCTCCATTTGCACAGTGCCATTGATTCTACCATCGGGTTGATAGTCTCTGAAACCTGCTAAAGCCCCAATTTGTGACAAATCAAGGTTTTCGGTAAACACCTTCAACACTGCATCGTTTGACACCATTGTTGACCCGGCCGAAATCTTTTGAAGCCCTGATGAAAGATTGATTTTTTCAAAAAACAAGTAGTCCTTTGAATACGTTACTTTGCTACCTCCACCAATATCCCAATGAACTTTGTTCATATAAAAATCAGAAGGAAGTACAGACAGAAATAGCGAATCAGCATGAGCCACCACATACCCTTTTAATACAAGTGTATTCGTTGTGTCTGGGGAAACAGTGCCTAGAGTAAAATTGAGTGAATCGTTTGCAACGGTAGTTGTTAGACTCAACGAACTATTCACAAGCCCATCTCCAATTTTAAAATGTTCAATATTGGTTGATAAAGCAATGGCATCCGAATTTCCCAACGCAGTCATGGAGATATCTTCCATGTTGAAAACACCTACACTACCCTGCGGCACCTTCAAATCAAAAACTAGTTTTTGATTGTCGGTATTCAACGAACCCTTAATAACTGAATTATCAAAACCACTTATACCATCCCAAACAACGGCCAGTAAACTATCAATATTTCTTGTTCTGACTGTAAAATCAATATCCTGATTTTCCGGTTTGTGTAAAGGTAAATTGATGTAGTTTGGAATGTAATTGTGCAAGTAATACTGGAACGTTGCCGGCAAAGACGTTATAGCATAATTACCATTGATGTAGGCAATAATGTCATTGCTTTCAACAGTCATTTTCTTCGTTCCATTGGTGCCAAACCCAACATTAAAGTTCACCGAATCAACATTCAGTCTATGCCCCTTACGCTTCAGGTCTATATTGTATAACCTCGCATACCCCAGGAAATTATCTACATTGCCCCCTCTGAAGTTCAGGTCAAAGTCGGCAGAAGTAGTCATAGAATCATTGGTAAGCTTCAGTGCTTTCAAGTCGGCATACAAAAGGTGGGCATTGCTGTTCAACACCACTTCTTTGGGGTTATTGAAATCTATACGCCCGTCAAACTCCAACGCCAGATTCGGGTCATCTACCAATACCTTTCCCAAAAACTGCTTCTTACTTAACTTTCCATCAGTACTGATATTTCTATAGTTATACCCGTTTACCTCAAGCTCTGCTACAGCACCGTTAATGGTTACACTGGCACTATCAGCATTAAAAGACGATCCTGTAAATTGCTCATCGAGTGTCAGATTTTTCAGCGGCGTGCCAGGCAATATCGCCGAGATGTCTGCCTTTTCTGTCACTATTTTTCCTGAGTAGCGCGACTTATCGGTACTGAAATGTGGTATCCACATTGTGACGTCCGGCTTTACATTACCAAGATTACTTTGCAAATAACCCGCTACATGAAACGAATCAAAATGCCCTTCATAACTTCCCTGAAAATGTGCATTTGTCAACTTTTCAAAGGTTACATCCTTGTTTCCTCTTAAAGAAGGAAACTGTTCATAAATACCATTTCCGTTGGTAACAAGGTCAATGTTTTTAAATACGGTATAAGTCTTGTAAACATCTGGCAAACCCTTCATGGTCATATCGCCTTTAACGGTAGAAAAGCCGTCGGTACAATGCGACACATGCCCCTCAAGATTGGCGACTGTGCCCTTGCCATGACCAGTAATATGCACTGCTCCCGGAATAGACTTCATCTCAGGTGCAAAAAAAGCAATATCGCGGGTGTCAATATAGGCATTGTCAAGCCTGCCTACCATCACAACGCTATCCATGTACTCCAGAAAGTTCGGGAACCTTTTATAATGCATGGCGTAGTAATTGCCAATTTTGCTGTGGTTCAACTCTAAGTAAAGGTTAGAACAGACACTTGCAACAGGCGATACCGTGACATGTGCCTTCATTTGCTTTATAGTAATACCGCAACGCTCATGCGCATACAACGAAAGCGCATCGCCGGTAATGGTATCACCAACAACTGAGATATCCTTAATCTGTGTTTTTATTTTCGAAATAATCAGGTGATTTTCATCGAACAAATCAGGAATGGGCACCTTATCATTCATAGTAAGGTTGAAGCCACAATTATCTAGTTTCAGACTGCTGACCTTAACCTGCCACCCCGTTGAGTTAAACGGAGTAGTATCTATTTCAACAGGCAGATTTGGATCTCTTTTGGGTTTGTTCTGTTCATACATCAACAACGAGATAAGGGTATTCTTCCCATCAACGTCGTCCATATTGATTATTTTTCGCTTGTAATCAATTCCTTTAGCATCGAGTACAAAGTGCCCTACTTTGACATCAAAGTTCATTCCGTACCACGAATCGCCATAAAAGAACCCTACATCATCCAGTACCACTTTCTGCAAGTCAAACTCCATGCCTCCTGAGCTTTTCGTAGAAGTGTCGGAACTTGCAAATGCGCGACTGATGAAGTCGTAGTTCCATTCGCTGGTTTTACCAAGACAATGTAAATTGATACGCGTTTTTTCCAGCCCCAGATACTTGATAACCGGTTTGTCATGAAAAAAGAACCAATCGGTGAGGCGGACACCAGCTTCCCCTGCGTACAATAGAGTATCTTTTTGCAGGTCTTTAATCAGAAGTCCTTCCAACTTAAGCCGATAAAGTAAATCTACATGAACGGTTTTAAGGGCAACTTCAGTTTTCAACTTTTTCGAAAGTGTTTGTACGACTTTCTGAGCCAAAAAATGCTGTACCGGTGGTGTATTGAGCAATACCAACGTTAAGAGTAACAGCCCTACAATGGTAAGTACTGTTCGAACAAAAATTTTCTGGACACGTTTCAGCAAATCCTTTCCCTAGTTCCTGACAAAGATAACTCAAGCAACTTAAAAAGGTTGATAAAAAGTGTTAATAAATACACCTAAATCGTTACAGAACATACCTTTTTAACCCACAAAACGAGATTTGTGAAAACGCAAGAAATGGTGAAATGTTCACGCTAAAAACTAACGACCGGCAGGCAAAGGCTCGGGCTTCTGTTTAGGCTGCGGACGCTCAGTTGCATTTGGTGTTGGGATATCAGGCACAGGGTCGGCATGTTGTTCCTTTTTAATTGGTTCATCAACCTTGCGCTTTGATACCGGAACCGGTTCAGGAATTTGGTTGCCTTGCGTTGGTAATGTAGCAAGGGTTTTCCTTCTCCATTGGTAGCTCCCTTTTTTGTCAGGGTTATTCGTTTTAATGACTGTCTTATATTCTGCTTTATCGGCACGGTGTTGGTCGTACCATTCGTTTTTCACTTCCTGCTTATTCACCAATTCTGTTGGGTGAACAGTAGTATGCACCAATGATGGCAAATCGTTCCTGAAACCCGGAGGCGTTCCTGAATTTGCGTTCACTTCATCATCAACAGTTTTAATAGGCTTAGTGAGTGTTACATAATCAGGCGGTACAATTTTATCACCATTCTCATAGGTAGGCTTAATGTACATTGGCTTGAACATTTTCACCAGATCGTTGTGCTGGAACGATGCGTGCGGCGAAGCAGAATTCAGCAATTTGAGTTTTCTAACCGATTTGCCCACATACTTAGCCATTTGCATTTGGGTAGGTCCTGAAAATGTCGTGATACCTTCTGATGTACTTTCATTGCTTACCGACTCGGCTGACTTTAGGAACTTACTGTTACCGAATGGCCCCGTGTAATACCTGAAATAATTATCGCTATACAGGTATTTTGCATCAATGAATATCCACCAGTCTTTAGGGCAAGTGTAACCCGCAATATTTTTTGGATTGTATTCGTAATCGGGAGATAACGGTGCCCAGCCTATGTGACCAAGACTTTCTTTCCATGCCACCCATGCCGGCCCCCAGTTGGAACCCGGAAACCATAACCAGCCGTAGTAGCTGTCAAATTTCCAACGACCATAATGGAAACAAGCCCAGCCCCATTGGTAATTCGATACCCAAACATTGCCGTAATCGGTCAATGCCCAATTACCGTTGGTGTAATATGGCTTAAAGTTTTCATCGACATTCGGACTCCACACATAACCGTACTTTACATCAAACAACCATTGACCGTAGGGTGCAAGGTTTTCGTAGAAGTCGTTTAAGGTAAATTCCTGATTGTCATAACTCGCACTTGTGTACATACCTTCTTTGTATTGTTGGGTGTACACAATATTGTTCGAATTCGCACTTTGATTCTGCGCTTGTGATTGCGAAGCCGAAATGAGCGCGGCGAGTACCAAACTTCCTGAAATTAAATTTTTCATTGCCATTTTACGATCCAAAATTTACCCTTCGGCTAAGGTTTTTAAACCCAAACGAAGGTGGGTGTTTTTTGCGTGTCAAATATACTGCAAAAAAAATATGGTTTGAATATCGCCCTTTCCGGAAATACCCAAACCATACGCTTAGAATGATTTATTATAGAATTACTGCTGAAGCCAATGTCTTTGACCACGACAAAAGCGATTGATATTGTTCATCGATCATATCGTGCGGTAATTCAAACTCGTGCTTGGTGGTAATAAATACGGTATGCATAGAAAGGCGTTTACCAAACTCCATGTCGCTCATACTGTTACCAATCATAATGCTTTTCTTAAAGTCTATTTCAGGAAAATCTTCTTTAGCCTGATAGCCCATGCCTACGTTGGGCTTTCGGTTATGGTCTTCGTCGCTAAGTGCTGTGCAAGAATAAACTTTATCAATGCGGCCACCTTGCTCCTGTACCGAATCCATCATGTTTCTATGAATAGACTTGAGTGTTTCTTTTGTCATGATGCCCTTGCCTACCCCACGCTGATTGGTTACTACAACAATGTTACCAAACATGTGGTTTAAATTGCTCAATGCTTCCTGGGCGCCTTCCAAAAATTCGAATTCATCCCAGTTGGTGACGTACGAGCCTACCGACTCTACGTTTATAACGCCGTCTCTGTCTAAGAAAAGAGTCCAGCTATTGTCAATTTCGGGTTTATGAGTGAATGCTTCCATAAAATAATCTTTTATGCTCCAAACAATTTCTTTTCTACCAGTTCGCACACAATGTGTCCGACCATAATGTGAGATTCTTGAATTCTCGGAGTATCAGTGCTAGGCACATTGATCAGGTAATCGCTGTGGTCTTTCATCAATCCACCGGTCTCTCCTGTAAATCCCACACAAATCATGCCAAGCTGTTTCGCTTGTTCAAAAGCTTTGATAATGTTTTTAGAGTTGCCTGATGTGCTCAAACCAACTATCACATCGCCGGGCTTGCCCATGCCTTTAATGATTCTGCTATAAACAACATCGTAGCTGTAATCGTTAGCAACGGCAGTCATATAAGACGAATTGCAATGCAGAGCCTCAGAAGGCAACGGGTCACGATCGGTATAGAAACGACCACTGAACTCAGCCGCTAAATGTTGGGCATCAGCCGCACTTCCTCCATTACCGCAAAACAACACTTTATTGCCCGCCTGAAACGCCGATACAATTACCTCAGTCACTTTCTCAACTCTATCTAACAAGTCGTTGTTGTTGAGGATATGAATTTTGACATTGATGGACTCCTGAATGATGCTCCTTATTTTTTCCTGCATAGTATTCTATTATTTTGGCAACGTGTATTGCTCCACAAATATTGCAAAGTTATTTCTGAATAGTGCTTATTTAACACAAATTTCTGTCAATCTGAGGTTTAAAATTTCTAATACACCTCAGTTATGCGGTCACCTCCTCGGGTGTTGGCGCCGGACGTTTGCGTTTCCAGCGTCTGTGCGACCATAACCAAAGCTCGGGTTTCCTGATGATATCTTGCTCAAGCCTGCGAGTGTGCAGTTCTGAAATCTCGCCCTCTTTTGTCTCGCCCGGGTTGGCAACCAGCACCTCAGCGTTTATTTGATAATAGCCTCGTTTAATCCTGTCAATGTTTACAAACACAATAGGGCGTTTCAATTTTCTTGAAAGAATTTCAGTGCCCCAGAAGATGGGTGTTTCCTGATTCAAGAACGTAGTCCAGTAGGCATTGTCGTTGCTAGGTGTTTGGTCAGCAATAAAGGCTGCCACATTCAAACCCATTTCTCCACCTAACATTTCCTTAAATGTATTTTTCATGGTAATGAGCTTCGTACCAAAACGGGAACGCATCTTGAACATAAGGTCGTCGAAAAACTGGTTGCCCAATGGGTGATAGATAACATACAATTGTTGCTTGCAGTTGAGCGAAAAGCAATTGCCGCCCCATTCCCAGTTTCCATAATGCCCCAGCACCATCATCACGCTTTCACCCTTATCATTGTAATGGTCGAATATTTCCTTTGCCTGCGGCGAAAGCACCATTCTCTTTTGCATAGTCTCCACCGATATGGTGAGCGTTTTAAAACTCTCCAGGAAAAGGTCGCACATGAACTGAAAATAGCCTTTGCATATTTTCTGTATCTCTGCCTCCGACTTTTCAGGGAATGAATTGCGCAAGTTGGTGAGCACAATTTCTTTCCTGTAGCCAAATACCCTGTACATGAGGAAACACACGAAATTGGAAAAACCATACAGCATCCAAAACGGAAGTATCGAAAGAAGGTAGACCAACGGAGTCAATAGTATGCCCATGCTGTGGTTTTAAAAACGACGGCAAAATTAATGATTAGCCACCATTGAATCATAGATTCATAAATGAGCAAGGGTATTATCAAAAGTTTTAAGATTTCTTGAACAAGACCACCTCAACCCCAACCCTTCTCCGCCAGCGGAGATGGGAGCATAGATGCAGGTGGCATCTATGTTGTTGGTGGGAAGAATCGGTTGCAAACCAATGAAACTTTCCAACGCAGTTGCAGCCCACACTTCCTTCGCCCCAACTGCGTTTGGGGCGAATTCTCAATTCCCGTATTAGCTTTTAACACAATTTGGCTACAGTCAAATATTTTAGTTTATCAGTGAAGCAAATAAACTGTGTAATTTTGTAAAACGACTAATCTAAATTAGACTTTAAATATGAGAATTAACTATTTACAAATTAACGAAGGTAAAACTCAATCAAAAGGACTAAAACAATTTGAACCATCCTCAAAACCGTTCGGTGCAGTGGTTGCATTCGTAGGACAGAATGGAGCAGGAAAAACTAGGATTTTAGACTTATTGAATAATTTCAAAATTAATCCTGAATCACTATTTTATTACTTTTCATTTCTCCCCGAGGAACTAAAAAATAATTTAGAAACTACTACACAATTGAAAATGGGAATGTTTGAGTTAATGTTAGATTTTTTGTTCGATCACGAAACAACGAAAAATCCTCCCTCGAAGTATAGCCCCAAAACACACTTACAGCGAATATCGGACGAATCAATTAGACTGAACAAAAAAATTGAAGAAGAACTCTCGGAGCAAGGTAGATATGCTTTTAGACAATATCTAGCTTCGTTTGATACTTTTTCAGATAATCTAAAAAAGTATATAAAATTTGTCGATGGTGCAAAAATCAATGGCATTCAAAATAAATCGCAGATTCTACCAAAAGATTCTGTCTCCAAAACCCCAAACTACACCGATAATATATACGATATTTTATCATTGGATAATTTAAATGTAACAAACTTAGAAATAAAAAAAATTATAAACGAAGAATCTAGAAGCTATAGAATGCATAGAAAGGAGGTAGAAAAAATAGAAGATCGAATGCTAAGACTAACTGCCTACCGAAGATTTATTTCATTAAAAAAATACGTCAAAATATTCCTCAATGCAGAAATTGAATATGATCAATCTGATGAGCTAGATTGTTTTCTTTTGTTGGGTGAAACAAGATTGAATATTAAGGATTTATCACCGGGTCAAAAAACACTATTATCATATGCCCTTCTATTCTCATCTATTGAAATTGAACACCAAAAAAATATAGAAGATTGCATAATTCTTATAGACGAACCTGAGTTACATTTACACCCTACTGCACAAATTCAATTAATTAATGCTCTAAGAAATTTAGTTTCAAAAAAAGGACAACTTTTCATTGCGACACATTCAGTTACTATTTTGTCTCAGCTAAATTATGATGAGATTTTCCTTGTTCAGAATGGCAAAATAACTCCACCCAGTAGAACTACTCCAGGAGATTCTCTAGTTGAATTGATGGGAATTCGCGAAAATATTGAACAACTTCAAGCATTTATTACTTCTGTTTCCGAATGGGCTTATGCTAATTTCATCATTCAATGCTTCAAGGAACCGGACGTTATTGCAAATGCAGATACAAAAGACCCACAATATCAATTATTTAAAAAGTTTTTGAGTGATACAAAAAATATAAAATTATTAGATTTTGGAGCTGGCAGAGGGCGAGTAGGGAAAACTATTAATGAAGACAAGTTAACAAAAAACAAAATATCATATTTTGCATTCGAACCGAACAAAGATTTTAATAAAATTCTAAGTAATATAGATGGCGTGAGAAAAGTAGTTAATTCGTCTACAGAATTTGGAAATGATGCATTTGATATTATATTACTGTGTAATGTCCTTCATGAAATCCATCCCGATCAATGGGAAGTTGTAATGATGGAAATTAAAAGACTGCTAAAACCGAACGGGTACTTACTGGTAATTGAAGACAAACAATTACCCAAAGGTGAAAAAGCGCATGAATTTGGTTATTTAATTTTAAATAACAGACAATTAAAATGCTTGCTAAACACAAATAAAGCAGTAGAGCTTGAATCAGAAAACACCCAATTCAACGGTCGGTTTACATTTTGTGCGGTAACTAAAGAAGATATTTCGGTGACAGAGAAAACGGTAATAGAATCAATTAAAATGTTATGCGAAAACTCCTTTTCAGAACTTTCAGAAATTAAATCGAAAAATGATGTTGCGTCAGGCAGAAATTATGCAAACTTATGTCAACTTTTTGTAAACGCTACAAGAGTATTAAAGTACTTTGATGATAAAAAATTAAAAGGCTTCTCATTAGATTTTAGCCAAATATTAAATAAAGAACTGCTTAGGCTAAAAACTAACGTCCAAAATGATTAAACATTTAATCTCTTAATTAGAGCGAGAGCGTAGAATCTTCTACGCTCTCGCTCTAATTGAACCCGGTTTCTTTCCTACTAATATAAAAAACACATGACAGAGTCATGTCGCCACCCTTCCGTAGAAGATTCAACGGAAAACGATTCATTTTGGAGCGCCACGCTAACTCCCCGCGCCAGTGCATAAATGATTCGACCCTCAACGTGGAAATTTACCACCCCAATCCCCTACTTTTACAAAAAACATCAAGTATGGAACCATCAGAAGCTTTGTATCATGAAATTGCGGGTGTGCTGGAAGAAGCTACCGAGGGGAAAATGTTTGGGGCATTGTGCATTAAAGCACCCAATGGGAAAGCCGGAGTGATGTATTCGAAGACAGGCTTGCTGGTGTGTAAACTGAATGGAGCTGATGAACAGGAAGCTCTAAAACTTTCTGGCACCAGAACATTTACCCCTGCTGATAACAGGGAAATGAAGGGTTGGATTGAAATCCCCTACACCCACGCTGAACACTGGAAAAAGTTCGCTGCAATTGGGCATGAAAACGCACGTAAGATTGAGGTGAAACCCAAGAAGAAAGCCTAAAACTGCAGGTAGATTGGCATAACAGGTGTGCTCGATTTAAAGAACGAATACACCGCAATAAAACCCATGAACACTACTATGTACCCCAATAGCGGTACTCGCTTGAACCTCGGCACCATTTTGTCGGCCCAGCTATCGGGCATGAAGTGCATTACAAATCCGAGCAGCATGAGGTAAATTACGTTTTTGTAATTCCCGAAAAACTCAGGCCATACACTGAACGAGAAATTGTAGGCAATCTGGTGAATGAAATCGGTAGCTATTTTAAAATTGGTGGCTTTGAAGAATATCCAGCAGAAGATAACGAAGGCATAAGTAAACACTCCCGAAATAAGGTTGTAAACAATGGAGTTATTGAACTTTGAAAATGCTTTTCCGGTGAGCTCCATCCACATTTTATGTAAAGCCAGTGCGCCACCGTGCATACCCCCCCATACAATAAAAGTCCAGTTGGCACCATGCCAGAAACCACCAAGTAACATTGTGATACTCAGGTTGATATAGGTCCTTACTTTACCCTTTCTGTTACCTCCCAGCCAAAAGATATAAAGGTAGTCTTTCAACCAACTGGAAAGCGAAATATGCCACCTGCGCCAAAACTCTGTGATAGACTTACTTTGGTATGGCGACATGAAATTGGCAGGTATCCTGATGCCCAACCAACGCGCAACACCTATAGCTACATCGCTGTACCCACTGAAATCACAGTAGATTACAACACTATATGCCAGCAATGCAACAAGGCATTCTAAACCCGTGTGCAAACCCGGATTATCAAAAACGTAGTTCACCAGGTTGAGTGTGAGGTAATCGGATATCACCAACTTTTTAAACAACCCTGAAACAATGAGGTAAAATCCTTTCGCAAAATCGTCATCGGTAACTACGTAGGGTTTGTGCAACTGTGGTATAAAGTCCTTGGCACGTACAATAGGTCCCATCATCAGTTTAGGGAAAAACGACAGGAACAGGAGGTAGTGAATGAACTTTTTCTCGGGCTCAAACTCGCCTTTGTACACATCAATGGTATAACTCAGGTTTTCGAACGTATAAAACGAAATACCCACCGGCAGCATGATGTTGAGCGGGTTTATTTTCGCATCCCAAAACTGATTGCATAAGTCAATGAAGAAATTGGTGTACTTGAAATAAAACAGCATACCCAGGTTCGCCACCACACTCAGCGCCAGCAATGCCTTCTTCCCCCCTACCGACTTTTGCCTATAAATAAGGTTCGACAGCACATAATCGACCACTGCCGATACAAGCACCAAACCCACGAATAAGCCACTAGCCTTGTAAAAGAAGTACAACGAAAACACGCTTACAATCAGGCTGCGGGCAATGCCATTGTTCCTGAAAATGTAATAGAGAACTATGAAGAAAAAGAAAAAATAAACGAAGAAGCCATTGTTGAATAACAACGGATTTTTAGGGTCATACAAGAACTGTTGCAAAAATGCATTCAAATTGAACCCGGGCAAAAGTTTTAAAATTGAATCCAATTGAACGTTCTAAGGTTGTTGTGATGAATTAATTTTCCTTACTGCCATTACGCGCACAGGCACTATTGGCGTTTCTTTTGAAAGTACTTCCGTTGACCCGAAGGCAAAATTGACTGCCGTAGACTTCAATGAGCCTATCTCTTTCGCCGACCAAACGAATGCAGAATGACCAATTTTATTGAACACACTGTTCATTCTTGCCTTCCTGCGCTGCCCCGAAGAATCGTAACCCTGTCCTGCTTCCAGCTTGTTATTAAATAGCGTAAGCAATTGTTCAGTTGTAGGTAATGCCCATCCCGACTTTTCGCCCAACGACTTTAACCAGTTGGTAGCATCGCCCCAATTGTAGGTTTTATCGTCGCCAATAACCCACTCAAGGTTGTTTTTGATATCTACAATGGTGTTGGTTGCGGTAATGTTGTAGTTCTCGCGCTCCTGATCGTAGGCTTCGTTTTTGTTTACATCAGCTACCAACGCATCAAATACAATACTGCCCAGTATTTCAGCACCTTTATGGTTAGGGTGTATGTAGTCTTTATTTGCCAGTGGCGGATTCATGGTTTCAGCCCATTTTACAATGGTGCCATTACCGCCCATTGCATGAAACAAATCATAAAACGCCATGTTATCAGTAAACGCAACATACGCCTGCGACTTCAACAAATTCGGTAATCCTTTTGCAGTTTGCCATGTTTCGCCATACTTAAAGCCCCTGTCAGATGTACTGATTAACAGGAAATCCGTATTCGGCATTGACTCACGCAGACGTTTGAATACTGGTAAAATGTGCTTTTGAAACCAGCTATAGTCGGTGTCCTCTGGGCGAAATAACAGGTTAGTGCCATATTCCAACACCACCAAATCGTAAGGAGCTTCCTGCTCAATGTTTTTTAGAAACTGCGTATCAAGTTTTTGTAGCTCAATGCCTGTTATGCCGCGAAACGAAAAATTATCAATTGACACGCCATTTTCCTCTTCAATTGACACGCCAT
Source organism: Chitinophagaceae bacterium (assembly GCA_947454235.1). Classification (GTDB taxonomy): domain Bacteria; phylum Bacteroidota; class Bacteroidia; order Chitinophagales; family Chitinophagaceae; genus Flavipsychrobacter. Next base: position 18,741 of record CANGIY010000004.1, on the reverse strand, counting down.
ACACAGGTAAAGCGGCATTGTTTATACCAACATTAACGGAATGAGATGGAGATGTTTCCAGTACTATTCTGTTGAATAACTTTTTGGGTGCAATGGTACGCGCAACGCCGTTTACTGTAATACTAATCGGTTGCGCTGTTGGACCACACAACAAACTCTTTTCCAGTATGTATGACGAATCCTTTGTTGTCTGGTCTTTCAGTTTGATAACGCCATCGGTGCTTGTAAACGCATGACCTGAAAGAAAAATAGCGTGTGCGAGCGCAGGCGTTTTAAAATTCTCATCAGTCCAGGTGCCTGTCCATGTATGGTTGACTGTTGCCCTGAATGGTGCACTTACAGATGTGGCAGGCACAAAACCTACCCCTCCAGTACAACCCAACCATTGCTGCAATTTCTTACGCACTGTTTGAGTCAGTAGGTCACCCTCAATCATACTATCACCCAGCCAGGCAATACGCACCTTACCTTTCTTCGTCTTTTTGAATTGGTGCACCTTTTTCGCAAACCGCGGTAAGGCTGAATGAGATGTATCATTCGAAAAATCAGTAATAGACCTTCTGGCAGGGTCTAATCCAAACGACCTCTCATATACTAATGAACTGGTATTGAGACCAGTATCGGCTGCTACCGGAGGTTTTAATTCAACTATTTGGCTGGTAACTAAGGCACTTGAATCAACTGCCTTTTTTGTAACAACATCAGATATGATACTGATGTTTTTCAACTGCTCAGGCAACGATGGGAACATTGCATCAAGCATCGAATAGACAAAAAGAATCACTGTAAACACCGTAGTGAATACGAGCACCTTTTTGTTTTCATTCATAAATCAGTAGGAAAATTTCCGGCAAAAATAAGCGGTTAGAGCTTACTTTGATTAATGGTAGTCAAAATTCTTTTTTGCCAAACCTGTGGTTTTGAAGAATAACCAGCTTTAGAAAGTTCTTTAACCCATGCCTCAGGATCTTGTGTGTCTTTCAGGTCGCCATAGAATTTTCTACGAGTAACGTACAAACAGAAATCAACGAAAGAAGCTTCGTCATTGTCGTATTTCTTGAGGCTTGATTTGTGACCTTTAACCACAGTTTTCTTAGCCCCCATCATACCGAAATGGTTGTTGAAAAGTTTTGCTGCCTGCCCGAGCCCCGATGAAGACTCTACGATTGCAACAGCCATAATTACTTTTTCCGGAATGCCGTATTTCTGAGAAAGGTTGCTAACCAGCTCCTTGTGCTTGTCAACATACTTTGCGTTTTGGGCATTCGCGGTAATCATTACCGCCAGCAACACCAGCAGTACCGATTTAAACCTTAAAACCCTTTTTAATAATTGCATAGTTAGTTAAGTATAGCGAGTGCAAAGGTACAGATATAATTGGAACGAGATGCACCTTGAATGTTAAGCTTATTTTAAAATATGACTTTTTTAATTAACAAGCAGATTTTTAGATAGTTGCACATCAACTTCTCTAGTAATTGTTGAACTATTTTCGATGAAATTAACCAATTGCTTTGAGAAATAAGGAGCTTGAGAACATGCTTTCGCCCCCATGCCATTGAGTATAAAAAGACCTTTATGCTGCGGGTGTTCCCCAACAAATGGATACCTGTTGATGGTTGCCGGTCTTATTGCTGCTACATGATCACGAATATGAAACGGCACTTTCAGCCACTTTTGCAGCTCCACCTCTACATGGCACCTGAATTGTTCAGACGGTTCGATGTCATCAAACTTCCACAAAAAATTAGTTCCAACCCAGTACGTCAAACCGTGCCATGGCGCAAGTTTGAGGGTGTTTTTAAAAATGCCACCCGGCATTGGTGCTTCCAGTTCAACAAACACAACCTCACCCTTGTTGAGATTGAAAGGCAATACCTTGAAAAAAGGACTATCAACCGCCGCTGCACCATCACAAAAAATTACCCGGTCAGCACTTATTTCACCCAAATGCCATTTCCCCGATGCAAACTTCAACTGCGTAGTGTCGATTGCAGATGTGACCAACTTGTTGTCAGTTTTCAGCTTTGTTGCGTAACCACTCAAAAGCTTTGGTAAATCGACGAGGTAGCAAGGTGCTATCTTCCCTATCCCCAATTCAAAGTTAAAATACCTATCAAGTGCTTCATCTTCTTTTGCAAATGAAAGTAAATCAGGGTATTGTGATTGCTTCTTCTGAAATGCACTCGCATTGCCGGCATCCGGAAACATGTCGTAAAATACAATCTCTGAAAAGAACTTCTTCTTAAGAGCCAGCTCTAATTCCCGGTAAGTTTCAATAGCCACAGGCACCAAATCTTCATACATCCATGATTTTGCAAAACGTTGACCAGTAATAGGATTAATCAATCCACTTGCTATTTTACTTGAAGTAATTGACAAGCCTGAATCTATGACAATATGCTCCCTATTGAGCTTCGTCAGCTCCCAACTCATCAAGGTACCGCATAGCCCCTGCCCGATAATCAGATATTCAGTTTCCACACCACAAATTAACGAAAACAAGAATTCACAACTACTGACGTTTGACAGTCTGCTTCATAATTTGGATATATCTTTGCGCCATGGAATTGAATTCACTCACCGCGATTAGTCCCATTGATGGACGTTACAGGGGTCAACTTTCAGCATTGGCTTCATACTTTTCAGAATTTGGACTTATAAAGTACCGGGTAAAAGTTGAGGTCGAATACCTGATATTTCTGGCTAAAAGAGAGGTAATCATGCTCCCTGAAACCATCAACGAACAAATATTGAGGGATATTTATATCCATTTCACAGAAGCTGACGCGCTGCAAATAAAAACAATCGAAAAAACAACGAACCACGACGTTAAGGCTGTTGAGTACTTTTTGAAAGACAAAATCTCAGTGATGGGAGGTGCTTCAATTGTTGAATGGATTCATTTCGGTCTCACGTCTCAGGATATCAACAACACAGCCGTGCCGCTTTCGTGGAAAGATGCACTTGAAGAAGTATACATGCCATACCTGCATTCTGTTGTAGAGAAATTAAAAGCCATGGCCAAAGACTTTTCAGGCATACCAATGCTGGCAAAAACCCACGGGCAACCGGCATCCCCTACCCAACTGGGTAAAGAATGGATGGTGTTTGTTGAGCGCCTGGAGGGGCAAATCAGGCTTTTTGATCAAATTCCATACTCAGGCAAGTTTGGCGGAGCAACCGGCAATTTTAATGCGCACCACGTGGCTTTCCCACACACCGACTGGGAACAGTTTGGCAACGACTTCCTGAAAGTCCTGCAACTCGACAGAAGAACATTCACAACCCAAATTGAACACTACGATAACATAGGCGCTCAATTCGATACGTTGAAAAGAATCAATACCATTTTGATTGACTTCGCCCGCGACGTGTGGCAATACATCTCAATGGAATATTTCAAGCAAAAAGTAAAACAAGGTGAGGTAGGCAGTAGTGCTATGCCGCATAAAGTAAACCCTATTGATTTCGAAAACGCTGAAGGCAACCTGGGTATTGCAAATGCTTTATACGAGCATCTTTCAGCGAAGCTACCTATCAGCAGGTTACAGCGCGACCTTACCGATAGTACAGTTTTGCGCAACATAGGTGTACCATTGGCACATGCATTACTGGCATTAAAGTCTTTAGATAAAGGTCTTGGGAAACTATTGCTCAATGCACCTAAGCTGAACGAAGACCTGGAAAACAATTGGGCAGTTGTCGCTGAAGCTATCCAAACGGTTTTAAGGCGCGAAAAATACCCTCAACCATATGAGGCACTCAAAGAATTGACCAGGGGTAAAAACCACATTGGCAAAAATGACATACAAGAGTTTATCAAAACCCTAAATGTTACGGATGCTGTAAAAAACGAGCTTTTAGGAATAACCCCTCAAAACTATACAGGAATTAACTTCAAATACTAGTTGAATATACATTATTCAAACAATTTACAACCAATATTTTAAAGCGCATTTTTCATCGAAAAATGCGCTTCTTTTTTGAGCTGACTATTTTAGTTTCTTAGAAAAGTAAAAAGCTAAAAGGGCACTACAAAAAAGCCTTACTCAACTCGATATTATTCGTCTTTCTAATAATTTGCTGAATGATGGAATCGAGCCTATTGGCTTCATAAGAGAGCTTATCGAGCATATCATCCAAATCCAATTCCATCGAATCTCGTTCTTTCAATAGCCCTATCAGCCCCATGAGGTTGCTTAATGGCGAACGAACTACATGCGATTGAGTCCATGCTATCTCGCGCAAAGTCTCGTTTTGTTCAGCAATTTTCCGTGTGCGCTCCAGCGATTCAGTTACATCTATTATGGCACCAATTATGCGTTGCGTCACACCTCTCTTATCACGAATAAATATGCTTTTATGTTGTACGTACCGTACCTTTTTGTCTGCCGTCAGAAAGCGATATTCAGAATAATGTTGGTTTTTACTTGAAAAGTGCCGCGCATTGTAAATCTCATTCAGCACTCGCTCCTTGTCATCGGGGTGAATTTTAGGAATCCACAACGAATTTTCTGAGTCTGATGTACTGTAACCAAACAAATCATGAAATCCATCGCCCCACATTGTTTTACCATTTGTACAATCCAGATCAAATATTGCCTCCAGCGTTGCTTGTGTAACGAGCTTGAAACGTTCGTTGCTTTCTACGAGCAATTGCTCTGTTTTACGGGCCTCAGTTATGTCAATCATTACGGCATCAATAGCCACAAATTCATTTATTTCATTGAAAATTGCCCTGCATTTGCCCCGCAACCAAACTTCAGTATCGTCTTTACAAACAATCCTGAATTCAATTAAATTTACTTGGTTATCAATTAGCTTACGGAATATATCTAAAGTAACATCTAAATCATCGGGGTGTATCAATTTTAGGATACTGAATGCCTGAGTGCCAATAAAATTATCAAGCGTATAGCCAGTAACCCTAACTACTTCATCGTTAATAAAGTCGGTAGCAAAGTTTTCATTCGGAAGTAATCTGAACGCTAGACCCGGTAAATTATTAATTACATTGTTGAACTTCTCTTTATTAATTTTTACTTCGATTTCGCTGTGCGTTTTCTCTATATATGATGAAACATTTGAAGTCAGTGATTTCACAAACGATTTCTCATCATTATTCCAATGACGCTCAAACTTACAGTCCTGAAATCCGAGGAAGCCGTAGAGTGATTTGTTGACAATTACCGGAGCTATAAGCAATGACTTAATACCCTGACGTTCCAACCTCTCCCTGAACTGCAAATCATGCACCTCCGATGTACGTGATTCAAGCACCCTACCCTTGTTCAACGGATCTAAAATAGTTGCCATTGAGCTCCATCTGATGTGTTCGAGCTCAGTGCCTTCCAATGGAGGGCAACTGTCATTTTTCGACCAAACAAGTTTTAACGATGCATACTTGTCTTTTTCTTCGCCTAGTATTTCAAAATAAAACACCCTGTCAATAGGCATTGATGCACCAATGTCGGTTAGAACACCTGATAGCGCGCACTTCCAATCGCCATTAAAAAGCAAACGAGTTGTGAACCCATTCAAAATGCTGAGGTAAATCGATTTCCGTTTGTCGGCTAGTTCAATTTCTTTTCGGGCAGTAATGTCTAATATAACCCCTTCCATAACTGAAGGTGCTCCAAACTCGTCATTCTCAATGCGCAACTTCTGTGTCACCCATTTGATATTCCCTTTCGCGGTTATTATTCGATGTTCAACCTCGTAAGTTTTGTTGGCTTCAAAGTCCTTAGCAACATCTCCTTCCAGTAAGTACCGATCATCCGGGTGAAACAATGAAGTTACCAATTCCATATCAGGAATAACAGACGTATCCAATTCGTAAATATTATACGTTTCATCCGTCCATTTTGAAATACCTGTAGCAATATCCCTGCTCCAAAAACCAAGATTGGCGATATTTTGCGCCGTTGCAAGGCGCTGGTATGCTTGTTCTAATTCCTTTTGCTTTTCTAGGTTTTGGGTAATATCAATTGCGTGAGATATAAGGCACTTCCGACCTTTCAAATAGATTACCGACCTTTCAATTCTCACTTTAATGCGATTACCTTGTTTCGTCACATGTTTTAACTCATCAGAGGAAGAATGACCTTCTAAAAACTTAAAGCTTGCAAACAGGGCTTTTCTCCTTTCGTCATCATCATTTGAAAATAAAGAATCGGGTATCAGTTCAACAAATTCTTCTCTTGTATACCCATATAATTTAAGTGCCGACAAGTTTACGTCGAGGAACTGGTGGGCTTCAATGTCCAGGATCCACATAGGGACCGGACTGTACTCAAACAAAATCTTATACTTTTCTCCCGATTCTTTCAACAAATCTTCCATTGCCTTCCTACGGGTGATATCGCGTCTGATACAAAGGTATTTAATCGGCTTTCCATGCTGATCGTTGAATGGAACAATTACAGTTTCCATCCATGAATGAGTGCCTTTTTTTGATCTATTTTTCACCTCGCCATGCCACACTTTTCCCGCTGTGATTGTTTCCCACATGGCGGCGAAAAAATCGGCTGAATGGTAGCCGGAATTGACAATTTTGTGTGTTTGCCCAAGCACTTCTGCCGGCTCATAACCCGAAGTCTCGTAGAACAAATCATTGGCATAGGTTATTTGCCCTTCATTGTTTGTAAAAACAACTATTGCCGAAGAATCCAGAGCGCGTTTATAATCTTCAAGCTCTAGTCTGAACCTAATATTATCGCCAAGTAATGAATGGTATTGTTCGGGGTATTTATCGACCTCAAGTTTTTTGAAGCACTGTAAAATATAGTTACGGTCGCCCTTAACGAGCGTATGGTGGACCTCGAATAAATCAAACAATTCGAAGGTCAGGCCAAAAGCTACTGGTACACAGCTTAAAATAGTGGTTTTCCCGGTTGATGTACAGTCATGAAAAGCACTTAAAATTCGGTTTTGTATTTCTATTCGCTCAGAGGGATTTGTAGTTGCATTTAACACCGAAAAAACATCAACACCATCTAGTTCAGCGACAGGCACATTCAACAATTCATTCATATAAGAATTAAAGCCCGCAATCAGATACCTCCCCCCTTCTTCGTAAACAACAATACTAGGTATCGGTATGCCATCTACTAACAGCCTTATTCCTTCGTTTGTAATCATTGAAACATTTTATTGTGCAAATTCTACACAAACGTAACATCCTCTTAAAAAGATAGGCTGACAAAAATCACCATAAAAAATGATGTCATGCAAGCTACACACTCAATCAATTATTAAAATAACATAGAATATTTAATGTGTTTATAAAATATTCCCTGACCATGAAAGTCTAAAACTACTTGAAAAAACAACAAATTATCTGTCAATAACATACACTTGAAGTTTTATTAAAATATCAATTAAGAAAACACCCAATACAATCAAGAAATATTCAGCATATAAAATAAAAAACAGACCGTTCGGTCTGTTAAATATTGTTAAAATATTCACAATTATAAACTAGCTCCCTAGAAAAAGTTCAACAAATTGGTACTAGTCCGCGAAAAGCTCGTCGACTACTTTAGCCACCTTGCCTGCTGAAATAACGCCTTCAATGAACTTAGAATACCTCCCGGGGCGCGTTAAAAAGCAAGCGGGAATTGAACCTTCCCAGTTCTCATCTACTTTCGGAACAAATAGTTTGGCGTTCTGTTCTTTCAACCAAACAAGTTCACCACTCACTTTTTTTCTTTCCAGAAAATAGTCAAGCTTCATCGGGTAGTTTTCTACCGGGTCCAGGCAAACCATCAATAACTTAAACGGCTTATTTGCATAGCGTTCAACCAGTGCATTCAACTCTGAAATCTCACCCATACATGGTGCACAAAACGTAGCCCAGTAATTCACCAAATAAACGGTATCTTCACTATGGGGGTAAGCCAATACATAATCAATATCAACAGCCTTCATTTTCTGGGCATTTGCATTTGCAAACCCGAACAACATAAGTGCTGCAAGCATGATCGTTTTCATAGTTCAATTGTTTGGTTGTCTCTGGCTATTGTACATCAAAAACCGTTCCGGCACTAAACACCCTTTGAAAAAGCGTTCAATATATCGTACTTGGTGAGTATATAGTATTGTCCGCTGTCGTCGCGAGTCAACACAGCACCGTTTTCTTTGTTAATGAAATGAGTCAGTCTATCAATTGGCATTGATCGATCAACCAATGGCAGCGATTTTTCCATTATATCACCAACAAGCTCATCTTTCACCTCAGGTACTTCAATAAGTTTCTTGAACAACCCTGCTTGTGTAACTGTACCAACAATGTCGTTATTTAACATCACGGGCACCTGCTCAATGTCATATTTCTTCATCAGGTTCATTGCGTCAGTTACCTTGCTGTTCATATCAATAGTAACCAATCTGCGACGACCTAGACCACTTTGCAAATCACCCACTGTTTTCACTTCCAGAAATCCCCTGTCCAACATCCACTCGTCGTTGTACACCTTACCTACATAACGGCTACCATGGTCGTGGAATATTACAACCACCAAATCATCAGGCTTCAGTTGATCTTTCAATTGCCTTAGGCCTGCTATTACCGAACCCGCAGAATAACCAACGAATATACCTTCCTCTTTCGTAATTCTACGTGCCATAACAGCCCCATCTCTATCAGTTACTTTTTCAAAATGGTCGATGGCTGCACGATCGTAGTTTTCAGGCAAAAAGTCTTCACCGAATCCTTCAGAAATGTAAGGATGTACTTCGTTCATGTCAAGTTCGCCGGTCTCGTGCCACTTTTTCAATAAGCTTCCGTAGCTATCAATAGCCCAAACTTTTATATTAGGGTTCTTTTCTTTCAAAAATCTACCTGTGCCTACTATGGTGCCACCAGTACCCGATGCTACAACAAGGTGCGTTACTTTACCTTCTGTTTGGTCCCAAATTTCAGGACCGGTTTGCTCATAATGCGCCAAACGGTTGGCCAGATTATCGTATTGGTTTACATACCACGAATTTGGAATTTCAGTTTGCAGCCTTCTTGCAACCTGATAATAACTTCTCGGGTCTTCAGGATCAACATCGGTAGGACAAACAATCACTTCGGCACCGTGGGCTTTAAGGATGTCCGCTTTTTCTTTACTTTGTTTATCAGTGGTTGCGAAAATGCATTTATATCCTTTGATAATAGCCGCCAAAGCCAAACCCATACCGGTGTTACCACTCGTACCTTCTATTATAGTACCACCCGGTTTTATCTTACCCTCTCTTTCTGCTACTTCAAGCATCTTCAGTGCCATACGGTCTTTAATGCTATTACCCGGATTGAATGATTCAACTTTTGCATACACCTTGCAGGGTAAGTCAGATACTACCCTATTAAGGCGTACAAGCGGAGTATTTCCTATAGTTTGAAGTATGTTGTCGTAAACGCGATTAGGCATTGAATTTAAATTTTGCGCAAAAGTAGTCAATTATTCGGGCTAAGGCGAAATTGGCATTGGGGTTAATCACCTATGTAGAGGTTAAAGTATTGTTTGATGCTATAGCTAAAGTGCGGACATTAATTGTATTGGGGTTATTTTCGCAAAAAATTGAAACGTGCAATTCGAGTACAGGTATATCCCTTACGAAAAGACCGGGAAATTCTCCCGTCTGGCAACAGATTACGTTAACGAAGTAGCGGCATTAAACCCATTCATCAGTTTTAGTGCAAACAAGGAAGGAATTGCGAAGGCGATTGAAGCCCGCAAAAAATACCCGGTTGATAGGGTTACCCTCGTTGAGGTGCTCCATCAACAGTATTCAGGCATTGCACTTGAAACTGAAGTAAAGACAAACATTGAGCTACTCAAATCAGAAAATACTTTTTCAATTTGTACGGCACACCAACCCAACCTTGCAACAGGATACTTGTATTTTATTTACAAAATTCTACACGCAATAAGGATGGCGGAAGAATTGAAGAAAATACACACCACCCTCAATTTTGTCCCTATCTATTATATGGGGAGTGAAGATGCCGACCTGGATGAACTTGGAACATTCAATTTCAGGGGAGAAACATTTACCTGGGATGGTGCAGGGCAAACAGGTGCAGTAGGCAGAATGAGTACTCAAGGCATTGAGAAACTGCTTAGTAAACTGTTCAAAATAATGGGTCCTCCCGGCAAACAATGCGATGAATTAATAGAAATGCTGGTGAACGCCTACCAAAAACAAAAAACCATAGGCAGAGCGACCATCCAACTGGTGAATGAATTATTTGGAAAGTATGGACTGGTGATTGTAGACCCCGACCACGCAGCGTTGAAAAGACAATTTATTCCGGCTATCAAAGATGAATTGCTGAACAGAAGTTCTTTTGATATTGTGAGTAAACACGCAGCAGAGTTAGAAAAAGTGTACCACATACAGGCCCCACCCCGCCCCCTTAATTTATTTTACCTATTTGAAGACCGCAGAGACAGAATTGAATATTTGGGCAACGATGAATGGCAGGTAGTTAACACCAACCTTTTTTGGGACAAGACAACACTGATGCAGCTCGTGGAACAACACCCAGAACGTTTCAGCCCTAATGTGATACTAAGAGGGGTGTTTCAAGAAACTGTGCTACCAAATATTGTTTTCATTGGTGGCGGTGCCGAAGTGGCATACTGGCTTGAACTGAAAACCCTATTTGAGCATCATAAAACATTTTATCCGGTTATTTTCCTTAGGCAATCAGTGACTTTTTGTACACCAAAAACTTCCTCACAACTCGCAAAAATCGAAGTTGATTTTGAAGATTTGTTTTTATCGAAACACACGCTGGAAACCAAGATAGTGAATGCAATAAAAGAAGAAAACGCAGATACCACCCCCGAAATGAACGCTTTGCGTGATGCAGTGGACATGTTGAAACAGAAAATAGGGAAAATCAATCCACAGTTAGAGATTTCTACTAACGTAATGGAGCAAAAAATGAAGCACCTGATTGCCAACATGGAAAAGAAAATTACCCGCCACGAAAAGAAAAAACATGCTGATAGACTAGAGGCTGTTACAACGGTTCAAAGCCATATTTTCCCAAAAGGTTCGCTACAAGAACGTTACGAAAACTTTACTGAGTATTACAGCGAATTCGGAAATACGTTTATTGATGGTATCGCGAGGGGTATTTTACCGTTTAATAACACATTTTTGTTAATAACCTGCAAATAGTTTGTTTTAATTTCAAACAAACTTATTTACCTTTACACCATTCACACATACAACAAAATACATTATTAATTACCGTAATAAAAACAATCCGAACGCAATAAAATGAACAGATTTTTTAAAACTGCACTAGCCTGTATTGCATCTCTTTCTTTTACAACATCTGAAGCAAGCAAAATTCACAACAAGGCTCTTTTCAACTCATGTAACACATGGAACGAAGTAGGATTTACAATAGGTGGACATTGGGAACAATTGAACTCATACCCCATTGTTTCTGATTATTCGATGTCGCCATCAGCGGGGATCTACTATAAAAGAAGAAAAGACTCTAAGGCATGGATTATTGGCTTAAATGCTTATCAGGCAAACTACACAACTGAATACAGTGCTTCTCACCAATTTGGTACAGCCGACACTAGAGATACCGCAAAAAAAGGTGACTTTAAAATAACAACAGTTTCTGTGCCTATTTTGTTTGAGCTCAGGCCGCAAAAACACTTCGGTTTTCAATTTGGTATCTCTGCTAATTACAACCTGATGGCTGATGATAACAATGGCGCATTGACAAAATACTATGGTGATGCGAATGTTATCAAACCATTGAATGTTTTTGGGGTTGTTGGTTTTGAGTTTGATATCCTTCAAGGTGTAAGGCTTGCAGGCAATATGGGTATGGGGCTTTTAGATGTGAACAACAATAAATTTGTTCAGTTTAAAGACAAATGGTTAATGACAAACGGCAACTTGAGTTTAATCGTTCGTTTGAAAAAAATCTATCCAAAACATTTCTAACCAAGTAGGGTCAAGTATCTTTGTTGAAATAAAAACTCAATGAAAAAAACGTCACTTATAATTGCTCTGTTTGCCTTGTTGTTTTCGACTAGTAACACAGGTCATGCACAATCAGTTCCGGTTGCCAATAAACTTCCACATGTTGATTTAGGCATTAAGCTTGGAGCTAACTTCGCTAAAATCACCGGAACAGGTTGGGAACAAGGATATCAACCCGGTGTAGTTGGTGGTGCAACAATTGGGCTTAGAAAACACAAGGTGGGACTTCAAGTTGAATTTCTTTTGAGTACAGCTCACTATTCGACAGCTAGCTTGATGGATTCAATACACAAAGGCGAGTTTCGTTCTACTTATTTCGATATCCCGGTAATGCTGGAATATCGAGTACTAGGCGGTAAAATGCTTCCGAAGTTCTGGTTGATGGGCGGAGTACAATTTAGCAATTTACTTTCTATCAAATCGACCAACGAATTTGCAGGTGATGTAAAAAGCACTTTCACATCCAGCAACATGCTTGCCGTATTGGGGCTTGAAATGAGATATTTGAAATTCACACTTGGGGGTAGGTATATTGCCGGTATTTCAGAAATGAATGCACAAGCTGCAAGCGAAGCTTGGAAATCGACTTATTCACAGGTGTACTTGGGTTACAGATTTCTTTAACTGAAAAGAACTTTAAGAATACTGAAAAGCTGCACTTCGTGCGGCTTTTTTTTATGGCATTTTGCGTTCTTCTGATTCCGAAAGGCAAAAGCTACTATTACAAAAAGGAAATAAAATTACCTTTATCCAACATTGTACCCATGAAAAGAACATTAACTATTACCTTACTTTTACTAGTATTGAATTCACTTTGCACCTAAGCGCTGACAGATTCAACTAAAGCAAAACGTACCAACGTTCAAATCGAAGTTGGAACCAAATTTGGTGCGAATTTTGTAAATGTCACAAGTCGATACTGGCCATCGAATTACTTTCCTAACGCATTATTAGGAGGAACATTCGGTTTCAATAAAAACAAATTTGGAATTCAGGCAGAACTTTTGGCCAGGACAGCAACTTTGCTCTTCAATCAGGGTGTGATAAGCCTTTCAGATATAAAACTCAAAATGGTGTACTTGGATGTGCCATTAATGCTTCAGTACAACTTCTATTCAAGAAAATTCCAGCCAAAATTTTGGATTATGGCAGGTGCGCAATATAGCTGTTTGCTTACAGAAAAAAAAACATATTATTACTTAAGTTGGCTCGAGAATATTTTGTCTACGAATAATCTTTTCGCTTTGCTGGGACTTGAAACAAGAAACAGGAATTTCACCATAGGAGGAAGGGAGTTAGTTGGAATAACAGAAATCACACAAGAGAATGTTCATGGGGGTGCTCCTTGGAGATTTGTGAATACCCAATTATACATTGGCTACCGGTTCGCATTAACTAAAAAGCAAAAATTAGCTTTAGATTACAATTAAGTTTTCCATTAGCACTTTACCTTAATAAACTATCAGGCTTCTACTCTTATAAATTTGAGAAAAAGTTTTACCTTGCAATCTAAAATTTTAAAACCACTTATGTTCCGTTTTAGAAATCTAATGTTATTGGGAATTTGCGCATTGGCTATGTTTCAATCGTCGTGCAACAAAAAGTTCAGTAACGATAACCCTTTAGAGCCTGTTTATCCTCCTTCAGTATTCATAGGTAATGATAATGGCGTTTTGAGCGCGCTAGATTATACCACAGGTAAACAAAACTGGTCATATACATTTTCGAATGCAATATTTGCATCTCCGTACGTTTATGGTGGTTGTGTTTATGTAGGAACAATAAATTACCTGGCACCGTTAGGTACATGCGACACTATTTTCAAAATCAATTCGGCAACCGGCAAATTGGTAAAATCGTTTGTATTAACTGCACCATGTAGTTTCAAAGCAACTCCGATTGCAGATAGTGCAAGTTTATATGTAGCTACAATGAATAATAACCTTTATTCTTTGGATACAGGTACCGGTGCTGCTAACTGGTCTTTTGTAGGTGATGCTCCTTTTGTGAGCTCTCCGCTTATTTACAAAGACACATTGATTATCGCCAGCACAAATGGCACTATCTATTCTATCAATAAAAGGAATGGCACTTTAAACTGGAGTCACACTGTTGTTTCTGCTTCAGGCTCACCGGTTGTTTTTAATTCGTCTCCTGCACTTTGCGATTCGTACATTTATATTGGTAGCTATAGCGATAGTAGCGTTTATTGCATCAGAACGTCGCCAATTCCTTACAGCGGTACACCAACAGCTACCGATGCAATAAAATGGTCTTACAAAACAAAAGGAAACATTTTCTCATCGCCTGCAGCAGGTAATGGTAAAGTTATTGTAGGTAGTACTGACAATAACGTTTATTGCCTTGATATCGTATCTGGTCTTAAAGAATGGTCTTTCGAAACAAATGCTGCAATTTTCAGTTCGCCTACAGTGTACAATTCAAGAGTGTATATAGGTAGTACCGATTACAACTTATATGCGCTTAACATCCTGAATGGTTCATTGGTTTGGAAACAACCTACAAACGGAATGGTAAAATCTAGCCCGTTGGTTTACAATGGCAATGTTTATATCGCTAGTTTCGATAACTACATTTATTCATTCAATGCTTCTTCAGGCACAATGAACTGGCACTCGAACATCAGCGGTCAAGCTCAATGCTCACCTTCAATTGAAGATTATTCAAAAACGCAGCATAATTCACAAATTAGCGGCACGATACATTTCTAAGAGATTAGATTTAACGATTTTATAAAATATATAAGCCACCTTCGGGTGGCTTATTCTTTTTTATTCAGAAATATTACCTAACTTGGCAGTGATTTTGCCCCTATTTTCAGGTCCCTTAAAAAAGGCACTTAATTAATTGGAAGTAAAGAGAAATTGTATGGATATGAGGTTCAACAAATTTTTGTTAGGGTTGGCTGTTTTGTCAACAACTACAGCATTTGCGCAAGTCAACAAAATGGGTGAATTAGGAAAAGCACTCTATAACAAAGGTAAATACGATTCAGCCATTGTAGTTTTGTCGCAGGGTCTTAAAATAAACGCCTATGATGCTAATCTATATTTCTACAGAGCGAACGCTGAAAACCAGTTAAAAAAATATGATGAAGCTTTGGAAGACTATGCGTTGGCCTATAAGTATGACCCTAAAAATGAACTTATTCTTATTAACCGAGGTAACCTGAAAGTAGAACTGAAAAAGTATGCTGAAGCACTCGTTGATTACTCTAAGGCACTGGAAATAAATCCGAAATCAGCAGAAGCATACCATTTCAGAGGCAGTGCATACGACTACATCAACAGGTTTACAGAAGCGCTGAATGACTACAATATGGCTCTTAAACTTGAGCCAAAAAACAGCATGTTTTACGATAATCGCGGCACTACTAAAATGAACCTCAAGCAGTTTGAAGGGGCAATGGCAGACTTTGACATGGCTATTAAACTGAACCCTAAAAACGCATCGGCCTATAATAACCGCGGCGCACTAAAAAATGAACAAAAGCACCACGAAGAGGCAATCAAAGATTACGATATAGCTATTTCAATCAATCCGCAAAGTGCAAAAGCATTCAATAATCGCGGTCGAGCCAAAGACGATCTTAAAAAATTTAATGAAGCAATAGCCGATTATAATACAGCTTTAAAATTAGACCCTAATAATTCAAAAGCATACAACAACAGGGGCATTTCAAAGCTGGAATTGAAAAAATATAAAGATGCACTTGCCGACTTTCTTAAATCTATTTCTTTAGATAAAGACAATCCTATTCCTTATAACAATGCCGGATTTGCCTACCTGAAATTAAACAATGGTAAAAAAGCCATTGAAAATTATGATATGGCGAAAAAGATTGGCGGCAACGGATATGTTCCGCATAAAGAATATAGAGACCTTGCAGTTAAACTTGTAGCTGAAGACAAACAAAACAAGAAATAGCTTACAAAGTCACTGATTGGATTTTGCAACAATTTATTGAAATAAAATTGCTGCATTACCCACACATTTCACAACCCGCAAATAGCGGGTTTTTTTTGCGTACGAAATACCTATTTTTGCAACCTGACACTATTACGACAAAATACCCGAAATAAAAAAACTATGGCATTAATCAAATCAATTTCCGGAATCAGGGGAACAATTGGCGGAAAGCCGGGCAAAAGTCTTACACCCATCGATGTAGTTAAATTCACTACCTCGTATGGCGCATGGATTTTAAATAAAGAGCTGGGCAAAAAAATTATAGTGGGTCGTGATGGTCGTATTTCCGGACCAATGGTGCGAGATTTGGTTGTTTCTACCTTGATAGGTATGGGATTTGATGTTGTTGATCTGGGATTGAGCACTACCCCAACAGTTGAGATGGCTGTTAAAATGGAGAATGCTTCTGGTGGTATTATTATCACTGCCAGCCACAACCCCAAAGAATGGAATGCCTTAAAACTGCTGAACAACGACGGAGAGTTTTTGAATGCTGCCGAAGGTCAGTGGATTCTTGACCATGCTGAAAAAAATGAACCTGTTTACGCTGAAGTAACCAAACTTGGCTCGGCAACCGATAATGATACCTACATTGATAAACATATTGAGGTGATATTGAAGCACCCACTTGTTGATGTTGCTGCCATTAAGAAAATGAACTATTCGGTGATTGTTGATGCAGTAAATTCAACAGGTGCACTATCTGTTCCACCACTTTTAAAGGCACTCGGTGTAAACAACATCACCGTGATGAATGAAGAAGTAACTGGTCATTTTGCACACAACCCTGAACCACTACCTGAAAATCTTGCTGAACTTTGCGCTACTGTTGCAAAGAAAAATGCAACTTTGGGTATAGCTGTAGACCCGGATGTTGACCGCCTTTGCTTTGTGTGCGAAGATGGCAGCCTGTTTGGTGAAGAATATACATTGGTGGCAATCGCTGATTATATTCTGAGCAAGAAAAAAGGCAACACAGTATCTAACCTTTCAAGCACAAGAGCGTTGAAAGACGTGACTGAAAAACACGGTGGAAAGTATTTCCCGAGTGCGGTGGGTGAAGTGAATGTGGTGAAGAAAATGAAGGAAGTAGAAGCCGTAATTGGTGGTGAAGGTAATGGCGGTGTCATCGTACCGGAACTGCATTATGGTCGTGATGCTTTGATTGGTATCGCATTGTTCCTGACACACCTTGCAAAATCGGGCAAAACAGTTAAAGGACTCAGGAGCGGCTACCCTAGCTACTTCATCTCTAAAAATAAAATTGAGCTTTCTGAAGACGTAAATGTCTCTAAGATATTCGAAGAGATTCGCGACAAATATAAAAAGTACCCTATCAACAACGAAGACGGTTTGAGGATTGATTTTGAAAACGACTGGGTGCACCTACGTACTTCAAACACTGAACCAATCATCAGGATTTATGCTGAAAGTGCCAACGAAACGACTGCTAATAACGTAGCAAAACGTATAATGGCAGATATCGCTGAAATGATGAAAAACGCTTAATTAACACAGTAAAACACTTAAATAAATGCGTAAAAAAATTGTTGCTGCTAACTGGAAAATGAACCTTTCATTGGCAGAAGGAAAAACATTGGTGGAAGAAATCAAAGCGCAATTACCCGCTTTGAACGAAAATAAATTGGTGGTAATCTCATCTCCGTTCGTCCACATTACTCAAACTGCGGCTCAACTTAATGGCGTAGCACATGTGTACACAGGTGCTCAAAACTGCCATCAGGAAGCATCGGGTGCTTACACAGGCGAGGTTTCAGCAAGCATGTTGAACAGCGCGGGTGTTAACTATGTTATTCTCGGTCACTCTGAAAGAAGGGAGTACTTTGGTGAAAACAGTGCCTTGCTGGTGAAGAAAATGAACCAGGTAATGGCAAATGGTATGAAAGTTATTTTCTGCTGTGGCGAGCCTTTGGAAATCAGAAAAGCAGGAACTCAAAACGCTTACGTTCAAACACAAATTGAAGAAGCATTGTTTGGTTACACTGCTGAACAAATGGCTGATATCACAGTAGCTTATGAGCCAATTTGGGCGATAGGCACGGGCCTCACTGCTACTTCAGAAGAAGCACAAGATATGCACGCACACATCAGGTCGGTATTGGCGGGTAAATTTGGTGCTGCTGTTGCTGATAACGTTTCTATCCTTTACGGTGGTAGCTGTAAGCCTTCAAATGCTGCTGAACTATTTGCTTGCAAAGATGTTGATGGTGGTTTGATTGGTGGCGCAGCATTGAAATCAACCGAGTTTTTAGGTATCATCAAAGCAATGTCAGAGGCATAAGCCAAAAAAATATTCAAGTTTTGGGAGAAAAAATTTGTTAGTTACAAAACGTTACGTATCTTTGCACTCCCAAAACGGAATGGCGCGTTGGTCAATCGGCTAAGACGCCTCCCTTTCACGGAGGAATGACGGGTTCGACTCCCGTACGTGCTACTAAAAAGCGCAGGTTTTTCAAAAATCTGCGCTTTTTTATTTGGGTGAAAATGAGCGGGCGGCGTGGGTGGGGATATTATTTCTTGAATTTTGTAACTTTGTTTGGATCATGCTCAAAAGTTGTGGGGAAAGAACAAATTAGGCATAAAGATTAGCTAGCCTAAACAAAAAGAAGTTGACGTTTGTGACTCCTCTGTATTGAGTTCTGAAGTATTTTATTTTGGCATTGAAGGCTTCAGCGGAGGCATTCGTATTTTTATTGTCGAAGTAGTTAAGGATTTTTT